>OZ244618.1:0-1155000 GCA_965218375.1 Alphaproteobacteria bacterium | reverse complement strand
TGGCAGACATCAAAGCGGGGTTGTTTGGTGCGAAGAACCTCGTATAGCTAAAAAAATTCTCGCCTTGAATGACCAGCAATTTGCCGTTGAGTTAAACCATCGGGTCGGCACATACCTTGGAAAACTCTATCCCCAAAAACATAAATGGTCTTTTCCTCTAGCATTAAGCCATGCTAAAAGGTATTATAGTAAGAGACTCGCTCTGGTAGGCGATGCTGCCCATGCTATGCATCCTATTGCGGGGCAGGGACTAAACTTAGGGTTGCGTGACGCGGCGATTCTTTCGCAAATTATTATTGAAAACCGTCGCTTAGGATTGGACATTGGCACCCCAAGCATCCTAAAAAAATATGATCAAGAGCGCAGAATAGATGCTTTGGCTCTCATGGGAATCACGGACGGCCTCACACGCTTATTTAACACGCGTCAACCTTTTATTCAGTTTGCGCGTCATTTAGGGATGAAAATTGTAGAAAATAACGTCTACTTGAAAACATTTTTTACCCACCACGCAACAAGAGGAAGCGGCGATCCTAAAGTCGCCCGTCTTCTTTTGGGATTAGAGGTTTAAAAAGCAAGAGAAAAGGGGAGACTGAAAGCACTGTTTGCCTAGGACACCCTCGAACAGGGGTCAGCGTTTAAACTCTTGACGATAAAGAATTATTTTATAAATTATCAATAACTCTTTATCAGTTCTAATGATAAAGGGTTAAATTGGTTGGTAAAAAATAATATTTTAATTTAATTAAAGTTAATAATAACTTGGTTTATCTTATAAAAAATAAATAAGAGAAGAAAACTTAAGACTCAAACACGGAGTATAGAATAATATGCTGCAAGAATATCAAGCCCACGTAGCTGAACGAAAAACATTAGGAATCACACCATTACCCCTTACCGCGCAACAAGTCTTGGACTTAACTGAGTTAATATTAAACCCTAGTGGAGAAAATGGGCAAGAACTTCTTGACCTTCTTACGTATTGTGTCCCGGCGGGTGTAGATGACGCGGCACGCATTAAGTCTGGATTTCTCTTTGACTTAACAAGTGGCAAGAATAAATGCGCTCTCATAAGTCCTGAGCATGCTACACACCTTTTGGGCACTATGGTTGGTGGGTTTAACATTGAACCCTTAATTGAGCTGCTCGACCACGAAAAACTTGGCGCTATTGCTGCAGAAGGCCTGAAAAAGACCCTGTTGATATTTGACTATTTCTTTGATATCAAAAAGAAGGCTGAGGCTGGGAATGCCTTTGCGCAAGATATTATGAAATCTTGGGCTCAAGCTGAATGGTTTACCTCTCTGCCGAAAGTGCCTGAGAGTATTTTAATAACCGTTTTTAAAGTAACCGGTGAGACCAATACTGACGACCTCTCGCCTGCACCTGATGCGTGGTCTCGTCCAGATATACCCCTACACGCCCTGAGTATGCTGAAGTACCCACGGGATGGTATTGTCCCAGAAGAGGTGGGCGCACGGGGCCCCATACAGTTTATTCAAGACCTTGCTAAAAAGGGTAACCTTATTGCCTATGTTGGGGATGTTGTCGGGACAGGCTCGTCTCGTAAGTCGGCAACAAATTCAGTTTTATGGTGGATAGGCAAGGATATTCCCTATATTCCGAATAAAAGATCAGGTGGTATCTGCCTTGGAAATAAGATTGCTCCGATTTTCTATAATACTATGGAAGACTCTGGCGCTTTACCCATAGAGCTTGATGTCTCAGAAATGCACATGGGCGATGAAATTGAACTCCGCCCCTATGAAGGTGTGGCGTTGAAAGACGGCAAAGTTATTTCTTCATTCACCTTAAAGTCAGACGTTATTTTCGATGAAGTGCGTGCTGGCGGTCGTATTCCTTTGATTATCGGACGTAGTTTGACATCGCGCGCGCGGGAGGCTCTTGACTTACCTCCCTCACAAGAATTTAGGCTGCCTGTTAAACCTGTCAGCTCGGAACAAGGCCTTACTCTCGCCCAAAAAATGGTGGGCCGTGCGTGCGGACTTCCAGAAGGACAGGGCGTGCTACCGAACACCTATTGCGAGCCTAAAATGACAACTGTTGGCTCCCAAGATACCACGGGCCCAATGACCCGTGATGAACTCAAAGACTTGGCCTGTATCGGATTTTCAGCTGACTTGGTTCTTCAATCCTTTTGTCACACCGCGGCCTATCCTAAGCCTGTTGATGTGACCACCCACAAAACCCTTCCGAATTTTATTGAAACCCGTGGCGGCGTTGCCCTGCGGGTTGGTGATGGTATTATTCACAGTTGGCTTAACCGGCTCCTGACTCCTGACACCGTAGGGACGGGGGGAGACTCACACACCAGATTCCCCATTGGTATTTCTTTCCCTGCAGGGTCTGGGCTCGTGGCGTTCGCTGCCGCAACGGGAGTTATGCCCTTGGACATGCCTGAATCGGTTCTGGTTAAGTTCACGGGTGAAATGCAACCTGGAATCACTCTGCGGGACATGGTCAATGCAATTCCTTACCAAGCACTTAAACAGGGGCTTTTGACACTTGCCAAGAAAAATAAGAAAAATATTTTCTCTGGCCGAATTCTCGAGATTGAAGGGTTGCCCGACCTTAAAGTTGAACAAGCTTTTGAATTATCTGACGCTTCTGCAGAACGATCCGCAGGTGGGTGTACAATCAAGCTGAACGCCCCAACCATTATTGAATATATGACCTCGAATATTACAATGATGAAGTGGATGATTGCCGAAGGATACAAGGATGTTGAAGCTTTAAAACGTCGCATCGAAGCAATGGAGAAATGGATTGCCAATCCTGTTCTTTTAGAACGAGATGAAGATGCTGAGTACACAGAAGTCATAGAAATTGACATGAATCAGATTACGGAACCACTTTTAGCATGTCCAAACGACCCCGATGACATCAAGCCGTTATCCGAAGTTGCTGGCCATAAAATTGATGAAGTTTTTATTGGATCATGCATGACCAACATTGGACACTTCAGAGCTGCTTGTAACATTTTATCGGGGCAGACTGATATACCATCTCGTCTTTGGATCTCGCCGCCAACAAAAATGGATCAAGCTATTCTGACCGAAGAAGGGTACTATAGCATATTTGGGAAAACGGGTGCCCGTATGGAAATGCCTGGGTGTAGTTTGTGTATGGGGAACCAAGCACAAATGCGGAAGGGGTCAACGGGGGTCTCGACCTCAACGCGAAACTTCCCAAACCGACTGGGTCCAGACACGTACATTTATCTTGCCTCCGCAGAGTTGTCTGCTATTGCTGCCCTGTTAGGGAGACTGCCAAGCGTGGAAGAGTATCATGAGCATATGAAATCGTTACACGAGAAACGTAAAGAAATTTACCGCTACATTAACTTTGATAAAATCCCGCAATTTATTGATAAAGCCAAAGGATACTCTGCTATTTAACGACTTTTATTGATATAAAACCTGATATAAGGGAAGGGGGGTATCCTCTTCCTGAGGGGATAAAAACGTGGGTTCCTGTGTTCTCTCTTGACTTGTTGATGTTTTTAAATTAGAAAAAAGTTTGGCTCTATGAGCATCAATGTTTTTTTAATTGGTGTGAGAAAGCTTAAACTTGGACAAGCAAGAATATGTCGATACTAAATCTTTCATGATAGTTGATGTGTTTTTCAGGTCCTAAGCACAACATACTGACAATTTGGATTACTTGAAGAGTCATAAGGACTGCAAGAATCCACCTCATATAATATTGGAGAATTAACGTGAAGCGCACGTATCAACCTAGTAATCTCGTACGGAAACGCCGTCATGGTTTCCGCTCTCGTATGTCTACTGTCAGCGGACGCAACATCCTTGCGCGCCGTCGTGCACGTGGACGCAAACGACTTTCAGCCTAAGGTATATTTTTTAAAAAAACTTTTCATAAAGTATTTTTTTCGGGTTTGCTATTTGCTTAAAACACACAGAAAACAACGATTAAATTACCTGAAACACCGATCTGACTTCTTACGAGTCGCGAGCTCAAGAAAAGCTTGGATTGCTGATGGGTTAATTTTGCAGGTTTCTCAAAGGGTAGATACCACTGAAAACCTTCGCGTTGGGTTTACTGCGAGCAAAAAAGTAGGCGGGGCCGTACAACGCAACCGCATAAAACGTCGGTTGCGCTCGTTAGCTCACACAATACTTGAAAAAGAAGCAGACACCTCTTTAGATTATGTGCTTATCGGGCGTCAACAAACGCTTTTAAGACCATTTGACAGATTATGCTCAGACTTGCGCTTTGCCTTACATAAATTAAACGTAAGGGCAAATTAAGACTATTAGGTTGCCTAAAAATGACTATTCTAACGAAAATTCTTATGTTAGCAGTCCGTTGTTACCAAATTTGCATATCACCGCTTCTGATGCCGGCATGCCGTTATTATCCGACATGTTCCTACTATGCTGTTGAATCTCTCAAAACCCATGGTCCCTTTAAAGGCATATGGCTAATATTGTTACGGATTTTACGATGCCACCCTTGGGGAGGGTTTGGATATGACCCTGTACCTGAAGCGTCCGCTCCGTCTGAACAAAAAACTTCTCCTCCACCCTCAAAATAAGTATTACCCGCATGAGTGAACAACGTAACTTAATCCTTGCCATTGCCCTCTCTCTTATCGTGTTAATTGGATGGCAAGCATTCTTTATGCCGCCTGCGCCCAATAAGCAACAGGCGACCACGTCACAATCCCAAGAGCTGACACCATCGGTCAATGGGATGGAGGGTGCCGCCATTCCAGGATTCACCCCCACCAACCAAAAACTCTCACGCTCGGAGATACTCTTACAATCTGAACGTATTATCATTGATGCGCCACGTCTGACAGGGTCGGTCCAATTGCTTGGGGCAAAGTTTGATGACATTATCATCACGGATCACAAAACGTCGAAAGAACCTGATGCAGAAAATGTCACTTTATTCGCCCCAAGTGGAGCGTCCGATGCATACTATGCTGAATTCGGTTGGTCATCCTCTGGGAGAGACGAAATAAAAGTTCCGAATAAAGAAAGCTTGTGGCAAGCGGACGGGATGACCCTGCGGCCAGATGCGCCTCTTACCTTAACGTGGGATAATGGAGAAGGTCTGCTCTTTAAAAAGGTTATTAATGTTGACGACAACTACATTATCAATGTACAGCAGTCAGTGACCAACTCAACCAGCAGAACTGTTACGCTCTTTCCCTGGGGGTTAATTAATCGGGAGGGGACTCCTAAAACGGATAAATTTTTATTCCTCCATGAAGGCATTATTAGTGTTTTCAATGAGACACTCAAAGAAATCAAATATAAAGACCTACAGGAAGAGAAAAGAAACACGTCACAGCCTACCGTAGGTGGGTGGACAGGGATTACCGATAAGTACTGGTTAGCTGCTCTTATACCTGATCAGCAACGCTCATTTGTTGGAAACTCCCAATATCAGCTCAACGACACCACCGATCGCTATCAAGTAAACTATATTTACAATGAAGGCATCAAGGTTGAGGCCAACGGAACCTCCTCTACAGAGAGTCTGCTTTTTGTCGGCGCAAAAGAAGTGAAGGTCTTAGACAAATACGCTGAAAACTATCAGATTATACACCTTGATCGTGCGGTTTATTTTGGATGGTTTTACTGGATCACTAAACCACTTTTTGAAATACTTCACTATCTCTATCAACTTACAGGCAACTTCGGTATTGCGATTATTCTTGTGACGTTAACTGTCAAGTTAGCATTCTTTCCTTTGGCTAATACCAGCTATAAGTCCATGTCAAGAATGCGCAAGCTGCAGCCCCAAATGCTAGAATTACGAGAAAAATATAGTGAAGACCGTACCGCCCTTAGCCGTGAAATGATGGCTTTATACAAAAAAGAAAAAATAAATCCTATGGCGGGGTGTCTGCCGATTCTTCTACAAATTCCGGTATTTTTTGCCCTTTATAAGGTGTTATATGTCACCATAGAAATGCGGCATGCACCTTTCTATTTATGGATTGAAGACTTAAGTACCGCTGACCCTACGACAATCTGGAACCTGTTTGGGCTTTTGCCATGGAACCCAGAGCCCTATATTCCTAGTTTTCTTATGTTAGGTGTTCTGCCAATCTTTATGGGATTCACCATGTGGTTACAACAAAAGTTGAATCCGCAACCTATTGATCCAACGCAAAAGAAAATTTTGCAACTTATACCCTTTATGTTTACTCTGCTCCTTGCAACATTCCCCGCAGGACTGGTCATATACTGGACAGCAAATAATGTGCTTTCTATTCTTCAACAATGGTTAATTATGAAAAAAGATCGCTCAATTTAATAAAGCAACAGATAAGGAGAGAGCTTGATTGCCCTCAGAGTTTATGGATAATTCACAAGAAACATATCACCCAGAAGAGATAGAGACTGGAAGACGTCTTTTCCTAGGATCATGCGACTTTATGCTCTCAGCGGCATCTTCTGGGCAAATCCCTGAAACTCAGGTTAATGATGTGGCGTTTCTTGGCCGATCTAATGTGGGCAAGTCCTCCCTAATTAATGCGCTTACCAATCGAAAAACCTTAGCCCGCACATCAAATACGCCTGGGCGCACCCAGCAAATTAATTTTTTTAACTTAGGCGATAGCCTGTGTCTGGTTGACCTGCCTGGGTATGGGTATGCCCAAGCCCCCAAGGAAAATATTAAAGACTGGAACCGCCTTATTCATCACTACTTAAGCACCAGACAGCACCTCAAAAGGGTGATGATGCTTATTGATAGTCGCCACGGTATTAAGAAAATTGATGAAGAAATGTTTACCTACCTTGACTCTTTAGCGGTGAGTTATCAAATAGTCCTGACAAAAACCGACCAGAAAAAGAAACAAGACCAAAGCATAGAAACTATGCACGATATACTTAGGCGTCACGCTGCCGCCCATCCGCATATTTTAAGTACGTCATCAAAACGCGGAAATGGTATTGAAACCCTCCGCACGTCAATCGCTAAGCTCATATAGAAAAATGGCGCAGATAGACATCTATCTGATAAAGCCAGTTTATAGTTTATTTAAAAGTCCCATAGATTATGAAAATATACGATAAAAATACCAATATCCGAAAGCGCTGGAAAACAATGGCAGAGATTATTTCTCAAGCATTGCCTTATTTACGCCAGTTCTCTGGTAAAACATTCGTTATCAAGTATGGTGGCCATGCAATGGGTGACGAGAAAATCACTGCATCCTTTGCCAAAGATATTGTGCTCCTTAAACAAGTGGGCATAAATCCCGTTGTGGTTCATGGTGGAGGACCACAAATACAGTCCATGCTCTCGCGTTTAAACATTAAAACCAGCTTTGTCGATGGCTTAAGAGTCACGGATGCTGAAACCGTGGATATTGTCGAGATGGTCTTAAGTGGGTCAATCAATAAGTCCATTGTAACGAGTATCAATAAGCAAGGGGGGAATGCCATTGGGATCAGTGGCAAGGATGGTAACTTTATTACTGTTGAAAAGCTCAACTACTCCAAGCGCGACCCTGAGAGTAATATTGACTTGGGGTTTGTGGCTAATCCTAAGAAAATCAATACAAAATTGTTAAATTCCCTCTCCTCCTCCGATTTTATCCCCGTCATTGCACCCGTGGGAATAGATGAGAGTGGCCAAACCTATAATATCAACGCTGATACCATAGCTGGCGCCATTGCAAGCGCCGTAAAAGCTGAAAAGTTAATCATGTTAACCGATGTGCCTGGTGTCTTGGACAAGGAAGGTAATCTTATCAGTCATATTTACTCCAATGACCTTGATGATCTTAAAAATGGAAACATTATCTCTGGGGGTATGATTCCAAAAATTGAAACGTGTATCAAAGCCGTGAACACGGGCACGAAAAGCGTGACCATCGTAAATGGTAAAATTTCTCACGTAATCCTTCTGGAAATTTTTACCCCTCAAGGCATGGGAACAATGATCTCAAACCACGACCCTGAGAATTAAATCTTCCTCGTGAACGACTTGAATATCTCTACACATTATAATTAGAAAACAATAAGATACACGAACTACTTAATATGTTACCACACACTGCTGATTTGACGATAGCTTACCGCCTCTGAAATGTGGGATTCATGAATTGAGTCAGAGCACTCCAAGTCTGCTATTGTACGGGCAACCCGTAACACCCTGTGATACCCCCTGGCAGAAAGTTTCATTTTATCCGTTGCCTTGCTTAAAATGCTTTTTGCACCCCCATTTAAATGGCAGGCTTGGGTTAACGCTTCCCCATCAACTTGTGAATTGACCCGTGGACCTTCACTTCCGTACCGCGCCCTTTGGAATTGGCGTGCCCGCAAAACCCTTTGCGCGACGGTTTCAGTTGTTTCTGCAGACGAACTCCCAATTAAATCTGCCGCCGACAACGCAGGCACTTCAATATGAATATCAATACGATCCATAATAGGGCCTGAAACTCGGGCGCGATAGTTCTTGGCACATCCTGGTTTTTTACACCCAAACCTCCCATCTTCAAGGCTCCCACACTTACACGGGTTCATGGCGGCTATTAATTGAATCTGACTGGGATAGGTAACATGGTGATTAGCACGGGCAACGACCACATATCCCGTTTCTAAAGGCGCCCTTAGGGCATCTAAAGCCTGGCGACTAAATTCAGGTAACTCATCAAGAAATAAAACCCCACGATGGGCCAAAGAAATCTCCCCCGGACGTGCGCGCGTTCCACCGCCAACCAAGGCCGCCATACTACAGGAATGATGGGGCGCCCGAAAAGGTCGGTCAAAGGCAATTTGACCATCACTAAAATCACCGACAACACTCTTAATCAAAGATACATCAAGCGCCTCAGCACTATCTAAAACGGGCAACAAACTAGGTAACCGCGCCGCTAACATCGACTTACCAGAGCCTGGAGGGCCAATCATTAACAAGTTATGGGCGCCTGCTGCTGCAACCTCCATAGCTCTTTTTGCAACTTCTTGACCTTTAATATCCCTCATGTCTAACTGGGGGGACGCGCGCCCATTCGTCTCATGTACCACCTCGATGGCTGGACGCGATAGGGGCAGTTCTCCCTTTAAATATCCCATAATATCAAGAATAGAATCACAGGCAATAATGTTTAATTCTTCCCCCGCCCACGCGGCCTCACGACCGTTTGCAGCAGGACAGAACAAGGTCTTAGTCATAGAATTTGCATGCAACGCCGCCGGAAGAACACCAGGGACAGCAGATATCCTGCCATCAAGGGAAAGCTCCCCTAAAGCAATAACACTCCCTAAATCCAGAGGATCTATTACGCCCATGGCCGCCATAAGACCTAATGCAATTGGTAAGTCGTAATGACTGCCTTCTTTCAAAATATCTGCAGGGGCCAAATTCACAATAATCCGCTTAGCGGGCAAAGATAGGCCTATGGAGACCAGTGCTGCACGCACCCGTTCTCTACTCTCAGCAACAGTTTTATTAGGAAGACCAACAATTATAAAAGCAGGAAGGCCACTGGAAAGTTGAATTTCAACATTAACATTAACAACCTTAATTCCCTGTAAGGCAGTTGTACAGATTCGTACAACCATAATATACTCCAAATGCTTGTATTTCTTTATATTTTAGTATTCTATTAATTCTTTAGCATTAAGCAACACTAAAACCTTAAAAAATATTTATATTTTATTAAAAGTATATTATCTTTTTAGATATAAATGAATCAATTTTAAACAGGGGGGGGTACGGATCTTGACAACTTTTAAAGGGTGGCTTATTAGCAAAATGGATGATACCTCTCGGGTTGAATTCACTGATATTCTGGCATCAGAGCTGATTCATGGTGACGTTACAATTGATATAGAACACAGTTCAATTAACTATAAAGATGCCCTCGCATTTACTGGCAGCGCACCAGTTGTGCGCAAATGGCCTATGATTCCTGGAGTCGACCTTGCGGGAAGAGTGCGGCACTCATCCTCACCTCAGTTTGAAAAGGGCGATGATGTCTTTGTCAACGGCTGGGGAATTGGGGAAACCCACTGGGGCGGGCTCGCAGAACAGTGCAAAATGCACGCGAAATGGGTAATGAAACGCCCTGAGGCTTTTTCTTCACACGACGTCATGGCCATTGGAACCGCTGGTTACACTGCTATGCTGTGCGTCCTTGCCTTAGAAAATAATGGCATCACTCCAGGTGACGGATATATCCTTGTTACCGGCGCATCGGGAGGTGTGGGAACCATCGCAGTCTCTATCCTTTCCCGTCTGGGCTATAAGGTCTGTGCATCAACTGGAAAAGCAGAGGACGCAGACTTTTTCAAAAGTCTCGGCGCCCATGAAGTTATGCACCGAGACATCTTGTTAACAGGGGGGAAAGTCTTAGGAAAAGAGATGTGGGCAGGTGTTATCGACACAATTGGAGGGAAGTCCCTCGTCAATGCCCTAAGTCAAACCAGCTACAAAGGTACCGTTGCCGCGTGCGGAATGGCACAAGATATGGCCTTACCAACTGCCACCGTCATGCCCTTTATAATTCGCGGAGTCAGTTTAATCGGCATTGACTCCGTCATGTGCCCTATGGCTCAACGTCAAGAGGCGTGGAGGAGACTTGCCCAAGACCTCGATACGGAAATGCTCTCAAAAATCACCACGTCTCTACCTTTGGTGGACGCGAAAAAAGCAGCAGAGAACCTCATGGAAGGCACGCATCGGGGGCGCATCATTATCAATATATAGCCCCCCCCCCCCTTGAACGTAACACTTTAAAAACAAAGCTCTTTTACTGACAGGACAAACACTCCTCATAGTCTGTACTTGAAGAGTCGCTCCCCTCGTTTTTTAGAACCGATGAACGTGAAATATCATTGTCATCCCCAGAGCTTAGAAGTTTGCTTGAAAAGCTCGAGACAACGTCTGCCCGCTGCATGGATTTAGAACGACAGTAATATAAGGACTTCACCCCTTTTTCCCACGCCATAAAGTGCAGTTTGTGTAAGTCTCTTTTGTGGACATTTGCGGGCAAGAAAATATTTAAGGATTGTGACTGACAAATCATAGGCGTACGATCTGCTGCAAAATCAATTAACCACCGCTGGTCAATTTCAAAAGCTGTTTTAAAGACAGACTTCTCATAATCACTTAAAAAGTCAAGGTCTTGCACCGATCCATAGGAGACGGTAATCAAGGACCACACTTCATCCGTATCCATATTTTTTTCCTGCAACAAACGCTTTAAATATTTGTTTCGGACATTAAACGATCCAGATAGTGTCTTTTGTGTGAATGAATTCGCAGCAAATGGTTCAATACCAGGGCTGGCATTACCACAAATAATGGAAATACTCGCCGTTGGTGCAACAGCAGTTTTATTGGAAAAGCGCTCCATAATGCCGCACTCTGCCGCATCAGGGCAAGGGCCGCGCTCGACCGCAAGTTTATAACTCGCCTGATCGACCCCTTTCTTAATGTGCGAAAACATTTTTTTGTTCCAACTTTTTGCCGTCACACTCTCGAAGTTGATCATTTTTGATTGTAAGAAACTGTGAAAGCCCATGACGCCCAGACCAACAGACCGTTCACGCATGGCAGCGTATTTTGCCCGCGCCATTGATTCTGGCGCAGTGTTGATGTAGTGGGCCAACACATTATCTAAAAATCTCATACAATCTTCAATTATAAGAGGATTATCACACCACTGATCAAAGTACTCTAAATTCAACGATGAAAGGCAACATACAGCCGTCCGCTCCTGTCCGTGGTGGTCGAGGCCCGTAGGCAACGTAATTTCTGAACACAAGTTTGACATCTTAACGGATAATCCAGCCAATTTCTGATGTTCCGGTAAATTATTATTCACATGATCAATGTAGATAATGTAGGGCTCCCCATTTTCAACCCGAGCTAAAAGGATACGCACCCACAATTCACGGGCACTCACCACGCGCATGACGGAACCACAATGGGGGCTGATCAACTCCCATTTTTCATCACTTTGTACGGCACGCATGAATTTATCTGTAATCACCACACCATGATGCAGATTAAGCGCCTTACGATTAGGATCTCCGCCCGTGGGGCGCCGCAACTCAACGAACTCTTCGATTTCAGGATGACTCACTTGAAGGTAAACCGCCGAGGATCCACGCCGCAAGGATCCTTGAGAAATAGCAAGTGTTAATGAGTCTTGCACGCGAATAAAAGGCACCACTCCAGACGTCCTTCCATTCATGCCAACCTTTTCACCGATACCCCGCAGGTTACCCCAATAACTGCCAATGCCGCCACCACGGGCCGCTAACCAGACATTTTCATTCCACAAGTCAACAATACCCGACAGACTGTCATGGGCCTCGTTTAAATAACAACTAATCGACAACCCTCGTGAAGTGCCGCCATTGGAGAGGATAGGCGTTGAGGGCATAAACCACAGATTACTTATATAATCATACATGCGCTGGGCATGGGCTGCGTCATCACAGTAAAAGTCTGCAACACGTGCAAAAAGTTCTTGATTTGACTCCCCAACAAGCAAATATCGATCCTCAAGAGTCGTTTTACCAAAATCTGTCAACAAACTATCTTTGGAAGGATCTATCGTCACTCGACGCTCGTTTATATCGTAAGCCACACTTGCCATTACACACCTTTATATTTTAATAACTTGTTAAGAAATCACATAGCCTATATTAAAAATAGATATAAATCATAACTAAATATCGCCCCTCATTTTAAACAAAAAATGCGACAATAGACAACAACTTTCATTAAAGTTTTTCATCTTATTTTTTTCAAAGAATTAGCATATATAGTATACGCATGTCAAGAAATACACTTTATATATATATTTTTCAAGACATTAAGACACATTATCACGTGGAAAAAGCGCGCATCATAGCCCCGCAAACCCCTTAATAAGACGCAAAATAATATGTAAAAATTGTCCCGCTAGGAAATTAAAGGGAAACGCGCTAATACTCTCTTCAACGGGAAGGAGTCAGCTTTGGAGGGGAGTGGATATGGATTGGGAAAAATTATGGCGCGCCGGAGAAGATTCGAACTCCTGACCCTCAGATTCGTAGTCTGATGCTCTATCCAGCTGAGCTACCGGCGCACATTAAAAAGTAGTAAAGATTATGGTTGATCCCAAAAATCCTTAGATAATGCCCACAAAAACGATGGAAGCAAAATCTACTAAACTTAGTTCCTATAATCAAGCTATAATTTTAAAATCTCAAAAAAGATTATGAGAAAACAAACGCATGACTATTAGCACCCCAAGAACACTGATGTTATATCACCCCGTCTCGTTAAATAAACCCTAGATTTAGACTTTATTTACATTTTAAGCATTTAAAATATATTTCTTTCTTGTTAGTATCAAAGTGATTGTTTAGTATGTTAATACTATTTTTTTAAAGGGTTGTATGTGGATGGAACATTAAAGCTTGGTTAACTGCACTTTAGGAAAATGCCTTCATGGCATTCGTAATACAAACATTCTTAATTATTAAGAATATTTAAAGTAAATACGGGATTTGACAAAAAAATGAGCTTAATTTTTTTTAACATTAAAACATCAATAAAACGTTACACGTTTTTCTTAATTCTTACAGCTCTATTTATGAGTGGGTGCGCTAGCAATAAACTCCAGTCAAGTCTGCCTTTAGAGAAAACAAGTGTAGATACACCTCTGGCTAATGAAACCAAAATAGACGCCAATAATTATCAAAAAGAAAATGATTTTGTTGAGACAAATAAAAGTGAAACCTTATTCTTAGGAAAAACTAATTTTATTCTCCCTAAAATAACGCAAGGACAACCAACAGGAACATTTGTTGGTGAACAAGTTAAACAATTGCGTGAAGGACTCATGGAACTGCAAGCGGTTGCTTCTAAAAGAAATGAGTTGTTACAAGCGTTTAGGAAGCGTGTTATTAAAATTGCCAATAGTTACCATTCAACGATTGCCTTTATTGAGTCGCGCCTCCAAACAGGAACCACACCAGGGAACCCGATCCTTATTAATCGTTGGAACAGTACCCAAGCCTACCTCGAGCGTGTTGCCTCAGAGGTTGGATACTTGCAAAAACTTGGAAATGAAGTTGCTGCGGACTCTGCTATGTCACAATTCCTCCTTGAAAAAGCGCGCTCTGCTAAAAACCTCCAAGGTGCAATGGATGAAGACCATAAACAAATTTCTATCCTTCAGGATGAAATCAATAAAACTGTTGTGGTTATAGAAAGACTTCTCAACGAACTTAGAAGTGACATTAGGCGCCAAACGTCATATATCGCCAATGAACAGAGTAACCTGCAAACCCTTTCCCTTGCCATCACTAATGGTGAGTTATACGGCACCAGCCTAGCAAATCGCTACATGACAGCTTCTAACAGCAAACCCTTTCAAGATCCTGAAAAAACGAAAGTCAAGAAAAACCGCCCCCTTGTGACCATCAAGTTTGACATCGCTGACCTTTCCTATGAACAAGGATTATATACGGCACTGGCTAATGCGTTAGAAACCCAGCAGAACGCCCATTTTCACTTGATATCGGTTGCACCTGGTGGTGGGAGCGCCCCTGATATTGCGCTCGCCTCTCAACAGGGTCAACGGTATACAAACAAAGTATTTAAATCTATGGTTGATATCGGTATACCTGCTGAGCTGATCTCTATCTCAAGCACAACGGACTTGAAAAAGACCGTTCATGAAGTACAGGTTTTTGTGGAATAAATAATATATTCTACTGGGAGGGAGCGCTTCACGCCCCCTCTTTATATTTAAACACCCCTTTTATTTAAAGTCTGGCGCAGATACCTTATGAAGGTATTGCGCGCGCCACGGCACGGGTTAGACAATCGGCTGCCACAGCGCCGATACGCGCGACAGCATATGCCCGTTGATCAGTCTCTATGGCGTCAGTGCCCGTTGCTCCCGCAAAAACCACATCGCCATCAAAAGGGGTGTGCAGGTGACGAATTCCCCGCGCGAGCCCATCATGGGCCATAATCGAAACTCTCTTTAATTCCGACTTTAACAAACGCGCCGTCGTGAGCACCACCCCAAGGGTGGTATTGCCCATTAGTTTATCTAATTTAGCAATCCCGCTGTCATGAACTTGACCGACACCGACCGCCTGGGTATCAACACCATCTTCCGGCAAAAGAAAAGGAGCCGCGTACATTTTATTATCAGGCAGAACAACCGAGCCCGCAGAATTCACTACAACCAGAGCCGCTACCATTACCCCGCTTAATGGCCCCTCAAGAATACGCGCAGACGCCGACCCGACACCTCCCGGCCCCACACCAGAAGTGGCGCCCCGACCAGCGCCCACAGAACCTAAAACTATCTGCTCTAGGGAACACATGCCATAAGCTTGCGCCCCCAAACGGGTATAATCAGCGATGCCAAGACTTGTATAATCGCCGACCAGAAAATCAAAAATAATTGCCGCAGGCACAATAGGCAGAAAAAGATTAGGAACCAAGCTGAATCCGCGCCCCTTGTCAGCTAAAGCCTGCACCACGCCATCTGCAGCCGCCAACCCATACACAGAGCCCCCGCTGAAAACAAAAGCATGGGCAGTTTCAACCATACAGCTAGGATCCAATAAGTCTGTCTCACGCGTGCCAGGAGCGCCGCCACGCACGTCGCCAGAAACAACAGCTCCCTCAGGCAACTCAATAACAGTGACACCTGTTAACCGCTCATGATCGGTTGCATGGCCCACCCGAACGCCCGCAATATCGGTAACGTCATTATGGTGACCAGGTTCAATAACGTGCTTATACCTCATAACTTTATGGTTTGGAGGGTGGAGGGCTGTTAATAGGAATAATTTTTTTATAAACGGGCATCGGACCAAATAAAGATATTCGAGGTTTATTGTCTTTAGCAGGCTGGAAAATATATATCGGCAATGGAACATAGCGCGCCCTCTCCCCCACCAAAGGAGAAACGGCATTCTGGGTCATAATACGGTTTGGGCGCGGATCGGCACTGTAACAAGTTACATCACTTAAGCTTTGCTCACAGAATAAATCCTGATCCACAATAAGAGCCATGTCCTCTTCATCGGGGCAACGTCCTAAACTCCCAAATCCCCCGGTACAATCCGTATAAAAATCATTAGATGAGAAATAGGTGAACGGTTCATTAAGGTTTGCCACTTCACACCCTCCCAGAAAAAGACTGAAAATCCAACAAAGCGCGTACTTTTTTTTACTCATATTAAGTTTATACACCTAAAACCTCAAAATCATAGAAAAATGCCTATAAGAAGTACATGCAATTTTCACGCCATACATGCAACAACGTGTCCTTGGTTACCCTCATAATTGCCTAAAATTATCTTTACTCGGAAGTTTCATTCCCATAAACGGGAAAATACACGGTAAAAGTGCTTCCTTTACCAACCACAGACTCAATAACGAGGGCGCCTCGGTGGTGCTGAACGATATGTTTAATAATCGCGAGCCCAAGACCCGTTCCCTCAATCTTGCTTGAACGCGCCGCATCAATACGATAAAACCTCTCCGTCAACCTGATCCGATGTACGTCAGGAAAACCTGTACCCTGATCAATGACCGCAACGGCTAAGGCTGGCCCCTTACCGCCCATCCACCCTGGCAATTGCCGTGGTCGCGTGTGTAAATACGAGCGGATATGAATTACACTATCGGCATAACCATATTTGATGGCATTTTCAATTAAGTTGCTTAGAAGGCGTTCAATTTCGCTCTCTTTACCCAAAACCATTGGAAGCGACGCGTCCATCTCAATATTAAACCTATTGTTCCGCGCATCGGCACGCCATTCCAAGGCACTACAAACATTCTGAGTGACATCATAAATGGACACCGGATCAGTAGGGGGGGTATGTTCCGTCAGCTCAATTAAACTCAAAGAAAGCAGATCACCCACAAGGGCATTTAAGCGCCCGACCTGCTGGCCAATAATGCGCATAAACCGCTCTTTCGCCACTTCGTCATGGTGCGCGGAACCAGTAATTGTCTCAACCACCCCACGTAACGCCGTCAGCGGAGTCTTGATTTCATGACTGACATTCGCAATAAAGTCAACGCGCATTTTCTCAGCACGATAATGATCGGTAATATTTTCAACCATAATAATGACAGACGGATACTCATGAATAATATCGTCTTTTAAACAACCACAAACTAGAAAGGGGGCGACATGAACATTAACTACCACCTCAACTCCAGTCTGCTGATGATACTTGTGGGAAGAGCGCACCCCCTTAACAAAAGCATCATCTATGGCGTCAAGAACTTTAGGAGACCTAATAATCTGAGCAAAATTCGTCCCAGGCTCCTGATGCCCAAATAGGGCATCCGCCACTTCATTCTCAAACAGGATTCCCAAGTCTTTATTTAAAATAAATATAGGAAAAGAAATTGTATTAATAAACCCCTCAACCAAATCTTGCTGCAACGCCGGTGATGGGCGCTGATCGACCATCTTTACCTTTAATTGCTCAAGCACATTATACAGAGCCGTACTTACAAGGGGGGAGGTCAATGCGGGTACCGCTAGATTAGGAACCCGTTGATATTTATCCAGATACACGAAAAAAGCGATAACATCATTAAGGTGGCTATATAAAACACCGGTAACGACCCCACCAATCAACAAAGCTCCCCCAACCGCCAAGGGGACAGGTAAATAGGAAAGAATAGCCAAGCCTGAAAAGGTTATTACTATGGGGAGCATAACCATAATTAGGATGCTCAAAAAAATCTTATTCTTAAACAATCATCACATACCTTAACTTATAAAAAAACTACCCCCACAAGACGTCATCTTTAAGCATCGTAACGCAAAATTAACATCTTATGGCCATCAACACACCCGTACCCCCTTCATAGGGGAACCTCTAAACCATCATAGGACATAAAAATATCTAATTTTTGGCGGTCGCCTCGAGTATGATTTTCATAGGTTCTGGTTACCTCCAGAACTTCATCCAATTCTTGGTTAGTATTGACTGGATCATGATGAAATAAATATAATTTTTCCACATTTGCTGCCAAACATAAATCAACACCCATGAGGCTTGAAGAATGCCCCCAGCCTTTTTTACTCGCCACCAACTCCTTTAACCTATACATAGAGTCAAAAACAACTAAATTTGCATCTTTAAACTGGGAGACCACATCATAAATATGATCCACATCATTAATAAATAGCTCTGAATCTGTTGAGTAAACAAATGTTTTGTTATCTACAGTCACGCGATATCCATAACTATCACCAAAATGGTAATGCTTAAAAGGCGCCACTTTTAAGCCCGAGATATCATATTCTTGCCCAAGATCAAGAACAACAAACTCAACTTTTGCCTTTAAATCCTCAAAGGATATAGGGAAATAGGGAGCGGCGTAATACTTGTAAAAAGCAGACTCCAATTGTTTGTGACACCCTATAAAACGGATTGTATTGCTAGAATTGAATGCGGGAGAGAAAAATGGAAACCCCATGATATGGTCATAATGCAGATGAGATAAAAACAAATTATATGTCTGTGGCGATTCATCCCCATGGGACGAAATGCATTCATTACTAAAATCCCACAACCCGGAACCAAGATCAAAAATGAAATATTCTGGGAAATCAACCACCAACTGTACGCACGATGTTGCCCCTCCATAGGACCCGTGTTGATGAAAGGGTAAAGAATCAACAAACGACTCTACTTCACTTAGAGAGCTTCCTAAGTTATGTTTAAGCGCCTCTTGTACCACATTAATAATTTGCCTGCGTGTTGAAAAATGGTCTTGAGACTTCGGTAAAGACCCCCCTGTTCCCCAAAATTTAACTTTTAGCATTGTTTATAATTCCATAAGATCTAATCAACAGGTTAAATTATATACAATGTAGTAACAGAAGTATAATTATTATTATTTTAATAATTTTCTAGAAGACTCTATAAAAGTATAAATATCTTCACAATTTAAATATAAAAAGAAGTAATATAAATTTTGTGGTTTAAAGTCTTGAAGGTAAGCAAAAGATGATACTATTAAAAAAATATTTTACACTGTATTTTATTTTGTGTCCTTTTATAACAATGGTTAGTTGGACAGGCGCGTATGGACAGTCCCAAGCTTCTGATAAAGAGAGAGCAATAACAAGACGCAATCTACAACAACCAGGGCCCATAAACGATACTATTTTAAGAATGAGCACAGGGCCTATTTCTGGGTCATACTATGCTGTAGGTAAAACTATTTCTTTTATTTTAAGTAATCCGCAAAAAAATAGCAGCTATATCTGTGACAAAGGCATCGACTGTGGAGTTTCAGGCTTGGTTTTGCTAGTCCGCAATAGTCGAGGATCTATCGCCAACATAAAATATCTAAAAGATGGTGACACAGATTTGGCTCTCGCCCAATCAGATATTGCCTCCTGGGCATTTTATGGAACTGAGGCCTTTACCGCTCAAAAACCGTTCAAAAAGTTGCGGGCCATTGGATACCTCTTCCCAAGTTCTCTTTATTTTATAACCCGTAAAGACTCATCAATTAAGACCTTCTCAGATATAATAGGTAAACGCATCGCTATTGGCATGCCACAAAGCGAAACCCTTATCCTTGCGCGGTCTATCCTGAGAGGGTATGACATATTAGAGACTGAATTACAGCCTCAATATATTTCTTTTGATCAGGGCACGGAAGAAATGATAAGTAAAAAAATTGACGGTATGTTTCTATCTTGCAGCGTGCCCTCAATTTTAATAAAATTTTTGTCCCAACAAATACCAATAAACATATTACCTTTTTCAGAAGACGCCCGCGCCAATAGCATAAAAACTCACCCTGGAATTGAATCGACTGTTATTCCAGAAAACACATATACAGATATTAAAGAAATTCAAACCATATCTACCGGAACTTTATTACTGGCCAAAGAAGAGCTTAATCCAAATATAATTTATAATATTGCACAAACTATTTGGAGTGAAAGCAATCAAAAGCTCCTTCAAAACGCACACAACATGCCGAACGCATTTACTCCTCAACAAGCGATCAATAATACAGTGATACCTCTCCATGATGGTGCGTTGAAATACTATCAAGATATGGGGCTCAATTAAACTTAACTCTTCAGTCCATAAAAGTTTTTATCATAAACCCAGTATACCTCTAAAAAAGAAAGACATATAAATGAGTGACTCTGCTTATAATTTTGTTCCTAAAGCACACAACCCTTGCCCCATTGACCTGGTTGTGGAGAAGGACTGGAAAAAATGGATCGCCAGACAAACGGAATATACCCAAAAATGGGTAGAAACAACTGACTATAAAGGACATCCAGAGTCTCATCTTATTGTCCCCAGTCCCGATGGTCGCATTGCCTTGGTTGTGTTAGTTATTAATAGTGAAACACCTGACGTGTGGACTCTTTCCTCCCTGACCGACCTCCCTCCTGGAGCCTACCAACTTGAAGAAGAAGAGAGCAGCACTGAACGTGCCTCCGCTTTAGCCCTAGGATGGGCTCTTGGACAATATCAATTTAATAGCTTTAAAACTATTCCCAAGAAAAAGGCCCAGCTGGTCTTTCCCCGTCATGCGGATATGAACTATGTTCATTCAGTAGCAGATGCTATTTTTATGGGACGCACTTTGATTAATACGCCCACAAACAAAATGCAGTCGCTGCACTTAGAAAATAAAGCGCGAGAAATAGCCGCGACCAACAAGGCGCATATTAATGTCACTGTCGGGGATGCCCTGCTAGATAATAACTTTCCTGCAATTCATGCGGTTGGGAGAGCATCAGACATTGAGCCCCGCCTTATTGACCTCACGTGGGGGGAGGGGCCCAAGGTGACCCTTGTCGGTAAAGGCGTCTGTTTTGATTCAGGAGGGCTTAACATAAAACCAGCTGCATCCATGTTAAAAATGCGCAAAGATATGGGCGGGGCGGCGGCTGTACTCTCTTTAGGCCAAATTATTATGAACCTTAACCTCAACATCAATTTGAGGATTTTAATCCCCGCTGTTGAAAACAGCATCTCAAGCAACAGCTATCGTCAAGGGGATATTCTTGAAACCCGCAAAGGCAAAACAGTATCGGTGGGTCATACCGATGCAGAAGGCCGCCTTGTCTTGTGTGATGCCCTCACATATGCAAACGAGGATAACCCAGATCTTATTATTGATATGGCAACGCTAACGGGAGCAGCACGGGTAGCCTTGGGGCCTGATATTCCTCCATTTTTTACCAATGACGACGATATCGCCTCAGAACTACAAGAAATATCCTTTAAAGAACATGACCCATTATGGCAAATGCCCCTCTGGAAAAACTATCGAAAGCTGATCGATAGCTATGAATCTGATATAAAAAATGTCTCCCAAAGCAGCCATGCGGGCGCGATTATTGCCGCTTTATTCTTATATGATTTTATCATGCCAAAAACCAAATGGATTCACATAGACACCTATGGATGGAACGAGACCTCAAAGCCTGGACGACCAGAAGGAGGAGAGATTCTCGCTGTCCGCGCTTTACTCAAGTTTCTAATTAATCGTTATCAAAAATAAATATCCCAAAGGAAAGACACACACCTTCAATATCATGCACCTCATCTAAGGACACGTCATAATAGATATGGATTTTTACAGCAGGGGAAACTATGGAAGAGACACTATCAACCCAAAAAGCGCTTGAAATCTGGCGCCTAACACTCGTGAAAAACGTACAGAGCGATCATCCTGACCTCACCACACGCCAAATGGCTATCTTATTAACCGTTTACATGACGCCCCCTCCACATACGGTGCGGGGTCTGTCAAAGAGCCTTAACGTCAAAAAACCCGCTATTACGCGGGCACTCAACAAATTAAATCGACTACAACTGGTTCGAAAAAAACGTGATCAAGAAGACTCAAGATCAGTGCTCATCCAAAGAACGGTGGCGGGAAGCGTCTATTTAAGCGAGTTTGCAGATATTATCCGCAAGCTTTCCCTATAGATCACTAAAAAAAGTTAGAGCTAGACAAAGCTAACCCTAACTAAAGCTCGATGCAGATACTGTGGAAGGCGACCTATTCGCGCTCACCAATAAGATAAAGCAAGAATTGAAACATATTAATAAAGCTAAGGTACAAATCTAGGGCACCAAAAACTGCTTGTTTATGCAAGCCGGCCTCATTACCAGCCATGCCATAGTAAACACTCTTTTGACTCTGAACTTGAAAGGCAGTCAGTACAGTGAAAATAAGCACACCCGCAGCAGAGATAACAAACTGTAATAAATTAGACGCCAAGAACACGTTGACGACGATAGCGAGCAATAACCCAATCATCCCCATAAAAAGAAATGAATTCATCTTGGTCAAATCACGCTTTGTTGTGTAACCATACAAACTCATTGCACCAAAAGCGGCAGCAGCTATGAAAAAAGCACGCGCAATTGATTGACCAGAGTAAACCAGTCCCCAATAACTTAGACTAATTCCCATGAGACTGACAAATACCCAGTAGAAAACCTGAGTAGCAGAGACGCTCAACCGCTGAACTCCACCAAACATTAAACCGAGTATCATAACAAGGGGGCCGAATTGAACAACATACCTTAAAGGTGTTTCAAACGCCAACTGTAACGCCCATTGATTACTAAAAGTAAAAAGCGCCAATACGCCACTAAGAACTAAACCGGACCCCATATAATTAAACACGCCCAACATATAACGGCGGAGGCCAAGGTCAAGGGCTGCACCGCCTGACTGAGCATAAGAATAACTTCGAGCTTTCATTATATTCCTCTTATCAAAACTACCATATCTAATTACCATAATAGATATGATACATTCTACATTAATAGGTCACCAATAATCAACTTTTAATATTTTGGCCTCAGGAAACTGTCCTAGAATTAAGACCTTATTCGGTCACGTATTGTTATTATCTAAGGCATAACCTGCAGAACGGACCGTCCGAATAATATCTGGCTTATTATTTTGATTTAATGACTTACGCAAGCGGCGAACATGTACGTCAACAGTTCTCGGTTCCACAAAGACATCGCGCCCCCATACCTCGTTTAACAATTGTTCTCGACTAAAAACTTTCTCGGGGGCAGACATAAAAAATTTTAATAAACGAAACTCAATAGGACTTAAACGAATATCTAAATAATTTCGGGTGACGCGGTGCGTGGTGACATCTAAGGTAACATCCCCAAAAATAAGGCGCTCCCTGGAACTATGCTGATTGGATCTCCTTAAAACTGCGTGCACACGCGCGACCACCTCTGAGGGGGAGAAGGGCTTGACAATATAATCATCGGCGCCCGCATTGAGCCCTTTCATACGATCTTCTTTAGACCCACAAGCGGAAATGATAATAATAGGAATATTCCGAGTTTCCTTATTACCCCGCACATAGTGACACACATCCAAACCCGACACTAAAGAGACCATGATATCAAGAAGAATAATATCTGGAGAGACTGTGCTCACCATAGAGATTGCATCTGCGCCATTGTAGGCAACAGTCACATTGAAACCGCTGGCTTCTAAATTATACTGTAAGATATCAGCAATTGACGGCTCGTCCTCAACAACTAATATAGTGCCTAAGTGTTTTTGACTATTCATCAATTAAAATCTCTATCATAATATAAGTAAAACTCACATAAAAAAATCGCTTTTATTATCGTGGTTTACCCTCAGTTATTCACTTATATCTCCATGGATATCGTAAGGACTCGCCAAACGTTGATCTTGTATCTTTTCACCCTGAACTAAATAATAAATATTCTCTGCAATATTTGTTGTGTGATCACCAATCCGCTCTAGATTCTTAAACACAAACAACAGGGTTATGCACTGTGAAATCAATCGAGGATCTTCCATCATATAAGTAAGAAGCTCACGAAACAAACTCTTGTGTAAACTATCTACCTCAGAGTCTCTCTTCCATACAGCAAGGGCGCGATCAATATCACGGTCAAGGTAAGCATCAAGCACATCTTTAACCATCGCCTGTACCAGCGCTCCCATCCGCACAAGCCCAGACGTATCAATGACAAGACCAGCAACATCAAGCTCCATCCCTCGACGGGCAATATTTTTAGCCAAATCCCCAATACGCTCTAAAGCTGCAACGATTTTTAACGCGGTCACAGCCTCTCGCAGGGCATATGCAACGCTCTGGTGCCGTTCGAGGATACGCATAACTAAGGCGTTAATTGAATCATCATACCCATCAACTTGACGGTCATTCGTAACAACTTCAACAGTCATCTTGCTATCATTATGCAAGAAGCCCCTCAAAGACATTATGACTTGATTTTCAACTAATGCGCCCATCTGAGTAATTGACTTACTCAACAAACGAAAATCTCTATCAGAGTATAAAGAATGCATAGCTCACTATCAACTTTTCAAATCTAAAAAAAACACCTTAAACTATCTTATTATCCAAACCTGCCTGAAATATATCCTTCGGTTTTTTCTTCTTTAGGTTTAGAAAAAATTTGCTCTGTTGACCCAAACTCAACCAAATTTCCCATATGGAAAAAAGCGGTATATTCACTTACCCGCAACGCCTGCTGCATCGAGTGGGTAACAATAATAATAGTAAATTTTTCTCTAAACTCAATAATCAACTCTTCCACCCGCGCGGTTGCAACCGGATCAAGGGATGAACACGGCTCATCCATAAGCAGTATCTCAGGATCCGTAGCAATGGCGCGCGCAATACACAACCGCTGTTGTTGACCCCCTGACAACTCGCGCCCTGAATCAGACAACCTATCTTTAACTTCAGACCACAAACCAGCGCTTATAAGGCTTTGCTCCACAATATCATCTAACCCCGCCTTATTTCTGACAAAACCGTGAATACGAGGGCCATAAGCAACATTATCATAAATAGACTTAGGAAACGGATTTGGTTTTTGAAAAACCATACCCACATTGCGGCGCAACTGAACAACATCAAGCTCTGGCGAATAAATATCTTGATCATCCAATAAGATACTCCCCGTCATATGACATGAGTCTATAGTATCATTCATACGGTTTAAACTCCGCAGAAAACTTGATTTACCGCACCCTGAAGGCCCAATGAGTGCCGTTACATGATAGTTCACGATATCAATATTAATATTACAGAGAGCCTGCTTCTCACCATAAAACAAATTTAGGTCACGCACGATAAATCGTGGAGTCGCATTTTTTCTTACTTCTTCCAAAGAAGAATTTTGATCTGGATCAAGTATTACCATTTACACTCATACTTCCTTCTTAAATAAACAGCTAAAAAATTCATAAGAATCAAAAATAAAAGCAGAATCATAATAGCAGCTGAAGTCTTATACGCAAATGCCCGCTCTGGACTATCTGACCATAGGAAGACTTGAACCGGCAACGTTGATGCTGGTTCTAAGGGGCTGCCGGGGAGACCTTGGACAAACGCTACCATACCAATCATTAATAACGGCGCGGTTTCACCCAATGCCTGCGCCATACTCACAATAGAGCCCGTTAAAATCCCTGGTAATGCTAATGGTAATGTATGATGAAACATTGCCTGCATTGGTGTTGCGCCCAACGCGAATGCCGCATTTCTAATGCTTGCTGGTACCCCTTTAAGGGCAGCCCGTGTTGCAATTATGATGGTTGGCAATGACATCATTGCTAAAGTCAGACCCCCAACAAGAGGAGTCGAGCGCGACATATCAAGAATATTAATAAAGATAATCAGCCCTAAAAGACCAAAAACAATTGAAGGAATCGCTGCTAAATTATTGACATTAACCTCGATAAAATAAGTAAACTTATTTTTTGGGGCAAATTCTTCCAAATATACCGCACAGAACACCCCTATGGGCAGGCTGACAATTAAGGTAATGAGCAGTGTCCAAAATGACCCCAAGAGCGCTCCCATGATTCCAGCTGTCTCAGGCAGCATGCTAGCCCCATTGGTAAAGAACTGCGTCGAAAACTGCTTTCGGACTAGGCCTTGCTCCCGCAGCTCCTCAACAAAACGAATGCGATCATCACTAATCTTCCGCTGATCCGCACTAACACTCCCGTCAATCAATCCCTTATTATAAGAATCAACATCCGTATGCACCATTAACCATACATCTTGAGTCTTGCCGATGATACGTGGGTTGTCAATCACCATATTCATTAGCATATACTGATTTGCAGGACTTAAGATGGAGTATAGAACCTTGCGGCGAGACCGAGATTTAGACTCCTCTGGAAACAGCAGACCCAAGGCTTGGGTATATAGTTTCTTGTAATTTACTTTTTTAAACTGAGCAATTGCGTTATTTCTTGCCTGCTCCCGCGCGTAATTCTCCTTATCGTCCTTACTCTTGGGAGACGCACTTAGGTCCAACAAATTGATCCCTTGGGGATTAACAATCTTAGGATCAAAATCAATGGTTAGCTTAATACGTGTTTCCCAAAACGCGGGCAGACTATTTTTAACAACGGTAAAAATTAATATACATAAAATCGTTATGGCAATCGTAATTGCAGTCAGCCCGTATAGCTTAAACCTTTTCTCCAAACGATGACGACGTTTAAGATTTAAGCGCTCAAGTTCCCGCATGTCATGGCTTTGTGTTCTATCTACATTAATCATATTGCTCTCGATACTTATGAACAATACGCAGTGCAATAACATTAAATATTAACGTAACAACAAATAACGTTAGACCCAAAGCAAACGCAGAAAGGGTTTTTGGACTATCAAATATTTGATCTCCTGTGAGCAACTTCACGATTTGTACCGTCACCGTTGTCACCGAATCTAAAGGATTAGCAGTTAAATTGCCCCGCAAGCCTGCGGCCATCATCACGATCATAACTTCCCCTACTGCCCGCGACATTGCCAAAATTACCGCCCCCATAATACCTGGAAAAGCAACAGGAATGACAACTTTTTTAATTGTCTCAGATTTTGTGGCACCAAGGCTTAAAGAGCCATCCCGCAGTGACTGTGGCACAACATTAATAATGTCATCCGAAAGAGAACTGACAAAAGGAATAATCATGATGCCCATGACCAGTCCTGCCGCCAAGGCGCTCTCAGACGAGACCCCCACATTAAGCAACTCCCAAAGACTCCAACTTTTTATATGTGGCGCGACAACAATGGCCGCAAAATACCCATATACAACCGTGGGGATACCCGCCAAAATCTCAAGGGTCGGCTTAACAACAGTCCGCACAGAACTTGAAGCATACTCCACCATATAAATGGCAGAAAACAAACCTATGGGAACTGCAATAACCATGGCAATAAAACTGATAAAGATCGTTCCCCAAAAAAGCGGAATGGCTCCAAAAGCCGACGCATCAACGCTCCCATCTTCTAAGGGAACTGACATTCGCTGGGGTGACCAAGTCAGCCCAAACAAAAAATCTCCAATATTCACAAAAGAGAAAAAACGTGCCGCATCAAAAAAGAGGGAGAGCACAATACCTATGGTGATAAATATGACAATGGTTGCGCACAAGGCCAAAATACCATAAATGATTCTGTCGAGCCGCTTTTGTACAGGTATGTGGGAAGATAAACTAAAGTACACCCAGAGGCCAGAAACACATCCAACGACCAAAACGAGTCCATTCCTCACAAAATGAACTTTAAATATTAACTCGCGATAGATATCAATCAGGCCACTTAACTCATTAGAGGCGTCGACAACAAAGGCTGCGCCACCCCTCGCTTTATCCATAACCAGCCCATACGTAATATTTAAAATACTCCGGTCGGTTACGACATCCATCAAAATAGTATTAATAAAAAAAGCTTTAAAGACAAAAGGCTCAAGCAGCAACCAGACCAACAACACCCCGAAAGCGCTTAACCCAATCCATACAGCGACATACATCCCACAACAATGGGAAAAAGAATCAAAACGTCCTTTATTAGACAATCGGGTCCGTTGACGACCAAATGCGTATCCACTGAAACACATGAGGAAGATCAAAAAAACTAAGAACGATATTATCATTAAATTAACTTATGAGGTACAAGAAGATTTCATAATAAAAAAGGTGTAAGTATCAAACACCTTTTTTATTATAGAAAAATATTTATAACAAAAAAATGGAAAAAGAAAATTATTTCTTATAAACGACTAAGTTGTCGAGCTTCTCTTTTTGCTTCGTGCGATCAGCTGAAGAAAATGGAATCAAGCCCATATCTACCAAATATCCATCTTCCCCAGATGCTTTATCAGAAAACACTTCCTCAGCATATTCTACTAGGCCTGGTATTATGCCAATGTGTCCCTTTTTAACATACAGGAACAAGGGCCGCCATGCTGGATATTTACGATTCATAATGTTCTCAAATGTTGGCTTTTTGCCATCTAAGTGAACACCCTGAATAACATCCAAGTTTTCTTCTAGAAACAAAAAGCCAAAGACACCCAATGCCGATGGATTATTAATGAGTTTCTTGACAATAAGGTTGTCGTTCTCTCCCATTTCTTGGAAAAAACCATCTTCACGCAGAATCTTACCTAAGCTCTTATCAACATTTAGTTTTTTCGCGCCTGGCTGCATAATTAAAGAAACTAAAGAGTCACGGGTCCCTGATGTGCTTGGTGGACCATAAACTAAAATGTCAATATTTGGTAAGCTCTTATCAATGTCCGACCATTTTTTGTAGGGATTCGGCACAATTTTCCCTTTGTACGGGACTTCACTTGCCAGAGCCAAGAACACCTGCTCATTTGTCAACGACATTTGTGGTCCCTGGCGGCTGTTGGCGATGGAGAGACCATCAATACCAATTTCAAGCTCAATAAGTTCAATTCCAGCTTTTATGCATTGCTCAAGTTCAGAGTCTTTAATTCTGCGGGACGCACCTGCAATATCATATACCCCGTCGGCAACACATATGCGCTTCATGCCACCACCCGTACCGGTGCTCTCATAAATGGGCGCATTAAAAGAGGATGTTTGTCCAAAAACTTCAGCTACTTTTGCAGCAAATGGAAAAACCGTTGAAGATCCTGCCATACGAACAGTATCCCGCGCTTGAGCGAAAGTTGAGATACTTAGTGTCAAAAATACTAAAAAGCATTTTGATAACGATATTTCTTTCATTAAACTACTCCAGAGGATTTAATCCAATTAAAAATTAATATACTGGCAAGTGTATATTGAATAAATGTCAATTTTATGACATTTATAATAATATTATGCGGAAAAATAGAATTACCTAAAAATCACTCCAAGTCTTGACTCAATAATATTAAATTTGTGAGTAAAAGAGACGTCTAAAGGTTTCTCAAGAACAGACTTGTTTTTTTGCGCGCCTTATATATTGTTTGATACAAATCTAGGCCGACGTAGCTCAGGGGTAGAGCAACTGATTCGTAATCAGTAGGTCGTGTGTTCAAATCACATCGTCGGCACCAGACCTTAATTTTCCAAACCGAAATTAAAATACGTTCAAAAGTATTTCTGGGCATATATATGCGTATTAACTCTTAGATTATTCCAGGTGTTCTTTCAGCTCATACAATACGTCAATGGCATCACGGGGAGAAAGAGCGTCAATATTTAACGCCTCAAGCCTTTCTAAAACTGGGTGGCGCGTATCCTCCTGAGCAGGAGGACTGGTTATTGAAGGGACGTTTGTGTTTTCCTCTTCAATGCCCTTAAATAACGGCAGATCGCTCATAAGTTTCGTTGATATATTACCCGCCTTATCTTGCTCAAATAAATCAAGAATCTTCTGGGCACGGTGGAGTACTTTCTCAGGAACACCAGCCAGACGCGCAACATGAATACCATAACTGCGGTCAGCAGAGCCGGCAATCACATTATATAAGAAAATGATTTTTTCTTCCCATTCGCGCACGGCCAAAGTATAGCACGCAACATGGTGCAATTGGGCACTTAAAGCCGTTAACTCATGATAGTGGGTGGCAAACAGACCGCGACACTGAATATGATTATGCAAATACTCTAAAGTTGCCCATGCAATACTAACACCATCAAATGTCGATGTGCCGCGCCCCACCTCATCAAGAATAACCAAAGACCGTTTACGCGCCTGATTAAGAATCGTCGCCGTCTCCACCATTTCCATCATAAATGTTGAGCGCCCGCGCACCAAATCGTCAGAAGCGCCAACCCGACTAAATATTTTATCAACAACGCCAATATATGCCGACTCCGCAGGGACAAAACTCCCAATATGCGCCAAAATTGTTATTAAAGCATTTTGCCTTAAGAATGTTGACTTTCCAGCCATATTTGGTCCCGTTAGTAACCAGATTTTACGACTTTCCTCTAACACGCAATCATTAGAGATAAAACTCGACCCCCCTTTTTCAATAACTGGGTGCCGCCCGCCTACAATCTTAAAGGCCGTACTCTCATCCACAATAGGGCGACAATATTTATGCTTAACGGCCAATTCTCCTAAAGAGCTGGCAACATCAAGGCGCGCTAAGGCTGCGGCCACCAATGCCAGTTCCGTTTTCATGGTTTGTATTTGCCCCAACAAGTCATTAAATATTTCTAACTCCAGAGCGACAGACTGGTGGGCCGCATTATTAATTTTTTGCGCAATGTCATTCAACTCTATCGTCGAGAAACGCCCCTGGTTGACCATGGTTTGACGATGAATAAAAAGATTATTATCCATCAGGCGATCGCTATGTGTAAGTGTTACTTCAACAAAATAACCTAGTATGTTGTTATGTTTGATTTTTAAGTTATTAATACTTGTTTCATTTCGATATTTAGCCTCCAGCTGCGCAATAAATCGTCGACTCTCGTTTCTTAGGGTTCTTAACTCATCAAGCCCCGCATGAAAACGAGGGCGGATAAAGTCTCCATCGCGGGTCAATAGAGGCAAATTGTCAGATAAGGCTGCGGTCAGAGTTTGCTCAAAACTGGCAAAACTCCCAAAGTCGTTAAAAATACCCTCCAATAATTGAGGACATGACGCTATATATGGCAGCAGCTCTTGCTTTATCTGGGTAACCTGCCCGAGGGCATCTCGAATCGCTGCCAGGTCCCGCGGTCCGCCACGGTTTAGGGACAAACGCGTTAAAGCCCGCTCCATATCAGGAGTTTTACGTAATAACGCGCGCACACTATGGCGTAAATCATGGGTATTAAAAAAGAATTCAACCACCTCTTGCCGCGCAATAATATCTTTGACACAAATTAACGGTGATCGAATGTAATCCTCCAGCAAACGTGCGCCACAATTGGTAACAGTTTCTTGAATCGCGCTGAGTAAACTCCCCGATTTCTCACCATTCTGGCAGCGGGTCAACTCTAAAGACCGTCGCGTGGCCCCATCAATAACCATTTTGGAATTGGATTCTTCACGCTTTGGGGGCTGCAAACAAACACGTGTTTTAACCTGCGTTAAAGAAATATATTCTAAAAGAGCCGAGACTGCCGCCAGTTCAGTTGAAGAGAATCTGCCAAAAACATCAATAGTGGCAACGCCAAATAATTCCTTCAGCTGGTTATTTCCTGATTTTGGATCATAGACACGTCTAGGACGCGGATGCAGCCGATTGCCAAATTCAGCACATATTTTTGTAAAGTCCTCATCGCTAAACAACGCATCTGGAATAAGAATTTCACTGGGGTCAAGACGTGCCAATTGTGCCGAGAGTGCCCCCACCGGTGCACTGGTTACATTAAAATAACCCGTTGAAATATCTGCCCATGCCAAGCCTAACTCGCCGCGTGCCCGAAAAAGTGCTAACAGGTAATTAGAAGAGCGCCCCTCTAACAAGCTGTCTTCTGTAAGTGTGCCTGGCGTTACCAAACGCACGACCCCACGTTTTACCAACGGCCGACCTGCGCGTTTTTTAGCTTCAGCCACGTCTTCTATTTGTTCACAAATAGCAACACGATGCCCTTCTCGAATTAATTTTTGTAAATACGCCTCATAGGCATGGAAAGGCACGCCACACATGGGAATATCTTGATCTAAATGTCGTCCTCGCTTGGTCAATACAATATCCAAGCACCCCGCTGCAGTCACCGCATCGTCAAAAAATAATTCGTAAAAATCACCCATTCGAAAAAATAATAAACAATCGGGATACGCCTGCTTAATTTCCCAAAACTGTTTCATCATAGGGGAACCTGCCCGGTCGATATGCTCCTGAGTATCTAAAGAAGAAGAGGGGGGTGGGGTAAGCGACGTCGATTTATTCATAATCTAAGATATTCTTAACGGTTAAATATAATATATATACAATCCAAAAATTAATTAGTCTTAAGACATAATGGATACTTAATTTCTGCCTTAGTCATATTTTAATAGGGCGCCCAAAACTATTTGAAAAACCCGAAAACAGCGCCTGCTCCTCAAGGTTTCAGCCTTTTGAGCGCTGCCGTAACCAAACAGGATCATTGATTTGCGTAATAAAAGCCGCATGGGCCTTTTGCTCTTGATCTGATGGTAAAAATTTACGCGCTGGTTTTGCCGCCCCAGCAACCGCCATATGTGGGCCATCACCGATATTCCCTAGGTCATAGTCAACGTCTTGATCTTTAAGTTCAAGGGTCGTTTGACGTCCCCCCCTTAATTCTAAATACACATCCGACAACAACTCAGCATCGAGCAAGGCGCCATGAAGCTGACGAGAGGAATTGTCAATTTGAAACCTTTTACACAAAGCATCCAAACTTGCCGGCGCATTAGGAAAGGTCTTCCGTGCAATCGCTAACGTATCAATAATGCGCGTATTGGCAATTGGTGGGCGCCCCTCAAGGCCAAGCTGGTAATTAATAAATGACATATCAAAACTCGCATTATGAATAACCAGCGGAGCGTCACCTATAAATTCTAAAAACTGATCCATTACCTGGGCAAAAAGGGCTTTGTCCTTCAAAAATTCATTTGTAAGACCATGAATCTTAACCGCTTCAGCAGGAACATCACGTTCAGGATTAATATACGCCCAAAATGTATTTTTGGTCCGCAGTAAGTTAACGATCTCGACACACCCAATTTCAACGAGTCTGTCTCCAGTCTTTACATTTAATCCAGTTGTTTCCGTATCTAAAACAACCTCACGCATAATGTTACTTTCCTTTCTTATCCTGACGCAAACAAAATAATTTATATCCATTGTGAGGACGAGGATAAAGTCCGCCAGGCTTCCAGCGTCCCTTTTTATTACAAACTTTACGAATATAACGATCTATGAACATAACGCGAGAAAAAGCAGTGCGCATTCCCGAACCAGAATAAATGGTATAGTCTGATAAAAGACATTTAAAAAAGTCTTTTAGTTGTCTGGCACGAATAAAATCAAACTTTTCTTTTGTCATATGCGGCCGTTGCATAACGCGCATCCGTTGCAACAGAGGTGAACACGTGACCGTCACAACAAAATCACACATATTATAAATATTAGACTCAAATAATAAGGGTACGTCTATAATTACATAGCTTTTTCGTGCACTTTGTGCCTTTTTTAAACGCTGATTTGCAGCTTTAATCAAATACGGGTGAATGATAGATTCAAGTATCTTAATATTATCTGGGTTTTGCAGTAAATAGCGAGAGAGAATTTGACGATTCACCACACCATCACACACCGCTTGGGGGAAAATCCTCTGAATTTGTGGAACCACAACGCCAGAGTATAATTCATGAACAATACGATCCGCATCAATAATCGGGACGCCCAGCCTTTTAAACATCTGTGATGTCACAGATTTGCCCATAGCAATAGAACCCGTCAAGCCAACTATAAGCATGTCATATTATCCCCTATAATATAAAATCTTACCTGATATATTAAGCTACTATACCTAAAAACTTAAAGATAAAATTACGTAAATTTTGATCTACTGGGGGTTTGATGCCAAACCATCTTTCAAAGGATAATTGCGCCTGATAAAATAACATACCAATACCATCAACAATGGGATTACCATTTTTTTGTGCTTGCAACAATAAATCCGTATCTAATGGCGTATATACAATATCAGTTACTAAAGCGTGGATGGGGAGGGCGGACAGGTCTATCCCTAACGGAGGCTGTCCTTGCATACCCAAACTGGTTGTATTAACCAAAATGTCCACATTTTTCAATGCATCCTCTTTTGACTCCCACGGGATAACCTCTATTGAAGATGGCAAAATATCATGAAAATCAGCAGCAAGACGGTCCGCGCGGCTTGGGCTGCGATTAGCAATCAGAATTTTATTAACTCTATTATGAGATAATGCCACGATTACCGCACGACTCGCCCCCCCGGCACCAAGAACAAGGGCGGTATTATCCATCGTCTGCTTTTGTGGTATTTTTGACCTAATATTCTCAATAAAACCATAGGCATCCGTATTAAAACCAAATAAACGACCATCCTCTAATACATCAATAGCATTAACAGACCCTGTTTGTTGGGCAAATATATCAACGTCGTGCACACTTTGAAACGCAACCTCTTTAAATGGAAGAGTAATATTCGCGCCAACAAACCCCATATCAGGCAACGCTTTTAGGACAGAGTCAAACTTTTCCGGAACAACAGGTAAAGGCAGATATACACCATTCAGCGCTAATTGATTAAACCAATAATTATGGATTTGTGGACTTAAAGAGTGATGAATAGGACACCCCATAACCCCAACTAATTTTGTTTTGCCGTCTATCATAATCAAATTTTTAAGAGAGAACTATATTGTGTTCACGAAGAAAGTTAATTAATGGCACAATACTTAAGCCTTGAATTGTCGACCAATCCCCTACAATTTTAGCAAACATTTGTATTCCTATCCCTTCAATATGATAATTTCCAACTGATGATAAAATATCAGGGCCGATAACTTCAAGATATCTATCAATAAAATTATCGGTTAAATGACGCATTGTCATCTCAGCCGTTGCATGGTGACTCCATATTTCATTTCCATTCACCGCAACAACCATACCTGTAATTAAACGGTGCTGCTGACCAGAAAGCTGCTGCAGAACTTGTTTTGCTTCAGAAACGTTTTGTGATTTACTTAAAACTTGATCCTTAAATAAACAAATTTGATCAACGCCAATAACAAAAGTTTGATTATCGCAATATCTCATAGATACTTTTTCTGCTTTAAATTTTGCTAAAATAATAGCTTGATCAGTTGCGCTGACACCTTCCGCTTTTAAAGACTCTTTAATCATGCTCTCATCAATATCTGCTGGGCATATATCAAATATAAGTCCTGACTGCTCAAGTATCTTTGATCGAATACTGCTTTTTGATGCAAGTATAATTTTTTTATTATTTTCTTTTATTGTATTGAAAGAGTGGATCATAGACATATTTACAAAAAGTATTTATTTTTTCTTTTTTTTGTTATACAAATTAATTATTGCTGCAGCCGTTTCTTCAACGGAACGACTTGATACATTAATAATCGGCCAGCTCATTTTGCGAAAGAAACTAATTGAATCTTTAAGTTCATTCTCGACATAGTCGATATTACAATAATTATTTTTTCTTTTATTAATATATAAAATTCGATTACTTCGCACTTCAATCAATCGATCAACAGAATTTGTTAACCCCACAATCAGGGGTTTATTAATTTTTAATAAAATTTCTGGAACAGGTAAATTCAAAACTAGAGGAATATTTGCCGCTTTATAACCTCTATTTGCCAGATAAATACACGTTGGTGTCTTTGACGTTCGACTCACGCCAACCAGAATAATATCAGCATTATAGATATTAGATGTAATCTGCCCATCATCATGTAATAACGCATAGTTTAAAGCTTCAATTCTTTGAAAATATGAATAATCTAATACATATTGACCGCCAGGCAGATGGGATATTTTATGTCCAGTATATTGACTGATTGTATTTAAAACGGGATCAAGAATGGAAATGTAAGGTATATTTAACTTTTTACAGGTATCTTCTAATTTTTCCCGTAAGGAAACGTCGACTAATGTGTAAAAGACAATACCAAAATTTTCTTTAATTGATTCGATGACATTATTAATCTGCACATCTGATCGTACCATAAATACTTCATTAATATTTGCTTCTAGATATTCAAATTGAGCTAAAGCAGCTTTCACGACAGACTTTAAAGTCTCACCCACGGAATCTGAAATTAAATGAATATGGATAGATTTTACGGTTTTTTTTTCTAAATCGTTCAAAAAGTAGCTTTCTTTCTTATAAAAAGTTAAATAAATGAATGTATAACCTTGTGGATTACCGTGTAGATAACCCATTGATTAAATGTTAACTAACAGTAAAATTTCAAAATCTCTGAATTATTAATAAAACATTGAAACATATTAAGGTTAATTTGCACATAAATTTTTTTTTCCACACCTTGTTGAAAAAAAGTTTAATTATATGTATAAAAATCGCATGGGAAAAATAATGAAGCTAAAATTATGAATAAAATTAAAAGGTTACAGAATTTATTTAAATTTTTTCTTCTTTTAAAAATTTGAAATTCTGATTTTTATTCTGAGGATAAAAAGTATATAAAAAGTTTTCCCCATAATCCTTTTTATATACTACAACTACATATAATTCTATTATAGAATATATTTAATAGTAGACGCGTTATGATCAATAAAAAAACATCAAATAAAAAGTTATTATCTGTTTTAAAAGGTAACCTTGTTAGTTCCTCACCTCCCATATGGTTAATGAGGCAGGCTGGAAGGTATTTGCCGGAATATAGAAAAATAAGAAAAAATGTTAACTCATTTTTAGATTTGTGCTATACACCAGACTTAGCGACTGAAATTACCTTACAACCCATACAAAGATTCAAATTTGATGGTGCAATATTATTTTCAGATATTTTAGTCATCCCCCATGCATTAGGGCAAAATGTTACATTTGAAGAAAACAAAGGACCTGTTCTAGAACCAATTAAAAGTATTGAAGATATAAAAAAATTAAATTTATCAGCTTTGGATGAGACCCTAAATCCAATTTATCAAACTGCTAAAAATTTACATCATGCTCTTGATGATTCGACAACCTTATTAGGTTTTTGTGGTGCACCTTGGACAGTTGCAACATATATGATAGAAGGCGGTACCAGTAAAAATCATAGTCTTGTAAAAAAATGGATTTATAAAGATCCAGACAGCTTTCAATTACTCATCGACTTATTGATCGATGCATCAGCTGAATATTTAATTAAACAATTAGATTATGGAGTGGATGCAGTTCAAATATTTGATAGTTGGGCTCATATATTAACAGAATCTCAATTTCAAAGATGGTGTATTGATCCAACCAAAAAAATTATTGATAAAGTTCGTGCCCAACATGCAAATGCCCCAATTATAGCTTTTCCAAAAGGAATTGGGGTGCTATATAAAAATTATATAGATCAAATTAATGTAAATGCTCTTTCTATTGATCATTATTTACCTTTAGAATGGGCACATTCAAATTTACAATCAAAAATATGTATTCAAGGGAATTTAGATCCAAATGCTCTTGTTAATGGCGGTAAAGTTCTTCAATCAGAAACAAAGAGAATTTTAGATTTAATGTCTAAAAAATTATTTATTTTTAATCTTGGACATGGCATTCTTCCAGACACGCCTCTACAAAATGTATATAATTTAATTGATCAAATTAAATCTTATTAGTAAGTTACAAAAGTAAATGTATGGAAAAAAAGATTGCAGTTATTGTTTTTAATTTAGGCGGGCCAGATAAGTTAGAGTCTGTTAAACCGTTTTTATTTAATCTTTTCAATGATTATAATATAATTTCTTTACCTCAACCTTTTAGATATTTTCTCGCAAAATTTATCTCAAGTTGCCGTGAGAACAAGGCAAAAGAAATCTATAGTAAAATGGGCGGGAAATCTCCAATACTTGTTAATACAGAAGAACAAGCGATTTCTTTGGAAAAAAAATTAAATGACAATACGACAGATACCGTCTATAAAACTTTCATTGCTATGCGTTATTGGCATCCGTTTGCGGTTGATGTGATTCGTAACGTTAAAGAATGGAATCCAGATAAAATCTTTTTACTACCTCTTTATCCTCAATACTCCACAGCTACAACTAAAAGTAGTGTTGAACAATGGGAAAGAGAAGCGATTAAAGCTCAATTAACAACACCTACATATACAAGTTGTTGTTATCCCGTAGAAGATAATTTTATTAGCGCTCATGTGGATAATATTTGTCAATCATTGGAAAATATTAAGAAAAGAACAAATTATCCCATAAGAATTCTCTTTAGTGCCCATGGTTTACCAGAAGTTACAATAAAAAAAGGGGATCCGTATCGTTACCAAATTGAATCAACAGCTGCAAAAATTGAGACTCAAATTAGACTAAAATTTGATGATCCAAATTTGGATATGATTGTTACTTTTCAATCAAGGGTAGGTTTATTAAAATGGACAGAGCCTTACACGGATGATGAGATCATTCGTGCAGGTAAAGATAAGTATGCGCTTATTGTATGTCCAATTTCATTTGTATCTGACCATTCGGAAACAATTGTTGAACTACAAGATGAATATAAATGTTTAGCTGAAGAATTTAATGTACCAGATTATACGGTTGTTCCAGTAATTGGTACCAATCCTTCTTTTATTGAAAGTTTGGAAAACGAAGTTTATCGTTTAGATAAGACTGACTCTTCAATATCAAGTTATAATGGAAAAAGGTTTTGCAATCCTGAGTATAATAAGTGTCCATGTCCTAATACTGTTATCTAAAATATTTTTATAAATAAATATTATATGTTTTTATGGATTAAAGCTTTACATATTATTTCAGTTATAAGCTGGATGGTTGGAATGTTATACTTACCGCGTCTTTTTGTTTATCATTCATCTTCAACAATTCACTCAGAGATGTCAGAAACATTTAAAGTAATGGAGCGCCGGTTACTTTATTATATTATGACTCCAGCAATGATTGTTTCTTGGTTTTTTGGTTTATGGCTCTTTCTTGGATCAGGAAATATAAGCTATTATATGATGAGCGGATGGTTTCATATAAAACTTTTGATGGTCATATTGCTAACGGGCATGCATTTGATGTTTTATGTATTTTATAAAAACTTTGAAAATGATGAGCGCCAATATCAGGCTAAAACCTATAAAATTATCAATGAAATACCAACAATTCTGATGATAATTATTGTGATTATGGTGGTGGTTAAACCATTATAATTAATAGAATCTCTAAAAATTATTGACGAATCACCTTTTTATCATTAGGTTTTTTTTATATAGAAATTTAGTGTGAGATATAGTTAAATTAATGCAGGATATAGTCAAAAAATTATATTCAGGTTATAAAAGTTTTTTTACGACCATTTATACAGCTCATCAAGAATTTTATAAAAATATCTCCTATTCTCAACGACCTGGGGCAATGATCATTGCGTGTTGTGATAGCCGCGTAGACCCCGTGTTTCTTACTCAGGCGAATTTAGGAGATGCTTTTATTGTTCGAAATATTGCGAATATTATTCCTCCCTTCGGTCATGATTCTGTCCATGAGCACCAAGGGACCATCGCTGCTCTTGAATATGCGGTCTTAAATTTAAAGATTGAAAATATTATCGTATTGGGGCATTCAAGCTGTGGAGGCATTAAAGCTTTAATGGATAATAGTCCCGATACAGCTGAAACCCTGCCGAATATACACAGGTGGTTAAAAATATTAGAGCCAGTCCGTTTATCAACCTGTGCAGCCCTTGGCTCCCATGCCGCTCCAGAAGAAAAATATAGATACTGTGAAATAGAAAACATAAATAATTCATTGCAAAATTTACATACGTATCCATGGATTAAACAAAAAATTGAAAATGAGCAGATCAAATTATGTGGATGGTACTTTGATTTAAAAGAGGGGCATTTATTTACTGTGGATTATAACACTCATAAATTGATTATGAATATCTAGATTCACAGATATTCTTTGTGAATAAACCTTAGGAGAATAAGAATGTACGGACATTTTTTTACAAAGCTTTGCGAGAATGCTGAACCTTACTGGAATCAATATATTGATCATAAATTTGTCCGCGATGTCCAACAAGGGTCATTGCCTTTAAAGTCATTCAAGTTTTATTTACAACAAGACTATTTATTTTTAATAAATTTCTCACGAGCATGGGCGTTAGCTGTGGTTAAAGCTGGGACCCTTGAAGAGATGAAATATGCGGCAAACCTTATGAATTTACTTATTAATTATGAATTAGAGTTTCATATTAAGTTTTGTGCATCCTATGGCATTACTGAAGAAGAATTATTTGCAGCAGCGGAAGAGTTGCCAAACATCGCATACACCCGTTATGTTCTTGATGTTGGTCTTAACGGTGACTTTTTAGATTTGATATGCGCGTTAGTGCCGTGCCCATTAGGGTATGGACAGGTTGGTCATAATTTTGCAAAGGTATCTATAGATCAAGAGAATATTTATCATTCGTGGATTAAAAATTACAGCGATAATGTTTATCAAGAGTCCTGCCATCGCTTTGGGAAATTATTGGATAAATCCATACGTGAAAGGTTGGGCCCCCGTCCTGAAGAGACACCCCATTGGGAAAAATTACAGAAAATTTTTGTTCAAGCGACACGGTTAGAAATAAACTTTTGGAATATGTGCGTATAATATATTTTTTTTTTATTAATTTAATTGTATACATCAACATGTAGGTTTATACTTGTACTCAGTTACTATAAAATGATGGAGCATTATGTAATGAAACGCTTGTCCGTTGTATTAGATTTACCAACAAATGTGAATAATCAATTGCAAGCTCTCGCTTCTGAAATTTCAAGGGAAGATAGTCTCCCTCAGAAGTTTTACCTCATTTTAAGAACTCTTGAGCATGTCACAGAAAGAGACTTTATCCAAGTGAAGCATGCTTTAAAGGATGTAACTTTTTCATCCTTTAATATCAAAATAACTGGGATCAACTTTTTCAAGGTGCTCACAAAATCGAATATGCTGTATGTAACCGTGAAAGCAGACAGAGAGTTATACTCTCTAAGGGAGCATATTAATAGCCTACTTGAGCAGATTGGAATGAGGGAAGATGCACGTAAATTTATCCCGTATATAAGTTTGTCATCTCTTAAAAACGTTCCTTATCAAGATATTGCTAATTTTATCAGAAAGCATCGGAGCTTTTATATAGGCGCGTTTGAAATTCAACAATTTTGTTTATGCACCCATAAAAGCAAGGAATCTGATTTTCATCTGCAATCAATCTATGGTGATGTTCACGAGCATGTGGATGAAAATAAAGTAAACTTGGAACCCTTAAATCAGCATCTCTTTCAGCCACCTGTGAAAAAGACAACATATCAGCCCCACTTCTTTGTTGATGCTTAATTGGAATTTTTGTTAATACCTTTACGTAAAGCGATTTCGTCAAGAATGCTATTTTCTTTTCTTTTTTCTTCTTCGGCTTCTTCTTGCTGTTTTTTTTCTTGAATTAATTCGTATTGCTTAATTTCTTTAAATTTATTTTCTATGCTTTGTTGAATTTTCTCTATTTCTAAGGATATTTTTTCACCTTCTTGTTTAAGAGATTCCTGTTGTTTCAGGGCTGCCTTTTTATAATTAAAAAAAGTCAAATTTAGTTGAATATTTTTATAGGCCTCTTTTTCTTCTTCTTTAATTTGGTCTTCAAGGGCTTTTTGACGGTTTATAATATTATTTTTTTGGTCTAAAAACGTATTTATTTCTTTTCTTTCTTCATTAAGGCTAAGCTTTAAAATACGGATAAGAGTGCTGAGGCTTTTCATAATAAAACTCTAAGTGTTGATAGGATCTACTGGGTCATACCAAGAATATTTGCCAATTCTTTATAGCATGTTTCCAGTGGGGCTTTCTCATGAGGGTCTTGGCGCAGAAAGTTTTCTAAAAGTTCGTTATATTTTATGGCTTCATCTATGGCGGGGTCGGTGCCATGACGATAGGCGCCAATACGAACCAGTTCCGCAATATCATCGTAAATTGCCATCAATTGGTACGCCTTTTTAATAATTGCATTTTCGCTTGGCGTATTGCAGTCGGGCATTGTACGAGAGATGCTCCGTAAGATATTAATAGCGGGATAGCGTCCACGTTCAGCAATTTTACGTTCTAACACAATATGGCCATCTAAAATACCTCGAACGGCATCAGATATTGGTTCATTATGATCATCTCCTTCCACGAGAACGGTAAAAAGGCCTGTAATACTGCCTTCTCCTTGGTCTCCAGGTCCCGCACGCTCTAACAGTCGGGGGAGTTCAGAGAAAACCGTAGGCGTGTACCCTTTGGTCGTTGGCGGCTCACCCGTGTTCAGTCCAATTTCCCGTTGCGCCATGGCAAAACGGGTTATGCTATCAATAAGACATAAAACATTCTGGCCCTTTCTTCTGAAATATTCCGCAATGGTGAGCGTTAAATATGTTGCTTGTCGCCTCTTAAGGGCAGGTTCATCGCCAGTGGCAACAACAATGACCGTTTTTGCCAATTCTTGTGGCCCCAATTGATCAATAAATTCTTTGACCTCCCGTCCTCGCTCCCCAATTAATCCAATGACGTTTATATCGGTATATGCAAAACGTGCCAGCATGGTTAAGAGGATTGACTTCCCCACACCCGAGCCAGAAAAAATGCCTAATCTTTGACCATTGCACACAGTGGTAAACGTATTAATTGCGCGTACACCAAGGTCAATTTTATCTTTTATTTTTTGGCGCGTATGGACTGGAGGTGGTGCGGATTTTAATTTACACGCCATATCACCAGGAGCTAAAGGACCCTTCCCATCAATAGCTTCTCCAGTTCCGTCTATTATTCGGCCTAACCAATTATGAGAAGGATAAATAAACTGATTTAAGGAGTTGACTATTACGCGACAACCTGTACCAATACCATTTAAATCACCATATGGCATAATTAGAGTTCGCGTATCTTTAAAACCAACGACTTCCCCTAGGATAGAAGATAAATTGTTTCGATCATAAATGGTAACATTGCTGCCAATAGTCGAAACACTCTCAATTCCTTTAGCTTCTATGAGAAGGCCTTGTATTGTAGAGATATGACCATATATTTTATATGGCATAATGTTGTTTAATTGTGTTAAAAAAATACCCATATAGTTACTCAGTTATGCGTGACATTTATTAATATTTATGGCAATATTATAAAATAGAATAGTTAAAATTTGCAACAATAGTAAAGAAGATTGAAAATCAATGAAAGTCCTATTAATCGAAGATGATAAACCTACTGCTGATAGTGTTCAAATGATTTTAGGGGCCGAGCAAATTACGTCAGTGGTAGCAACAACAGCTCATGAAGGTTATATGCAAGCAACGTCTACGCCATATGATTTTATTATACTTGATCTTATGTTGCCAGATGAAGATGGAGTTGATTTGCTTAAGCGTTTAAGAAATCAGAATGTCACTATTCCAGTGCTGATTCTCTCTAGTATGGGCGATACACTAAGAAAAGTTGAAGGCCTACGTATCGGTGCTGATGACTATTTGACGAAACCATTTGATAAAAGAGAATTGCTTGCGCGGATACATACAATTGTGAGGCGATCCCAAGGCCGCGCACAATCAATAGTTAAAGTTGGTAAGTTAGAAATTGATATTAATGATAAAATGGCACGTGTTGGTGGCCAATCCATTAGTCTAACAAATAAAGAGTATAGTTTGTTAGAATTATTGGCCATGCGTCGGGGTGCCACTGTTTCCAAACTACAATTTATAAATTACTTGTACGAAAGTGATGATGAGCCTGAGGCAAAAATTATCGATGTGTTTATTTGTAAACTCCGTAAAAAAATTAGTTATATGACTGGTGGCCCCAGCTATATTGATACAGTGTGGGGGCGTGGATATCTCATGAGAGAAGAGATTGTTGAGTAAGGTAATGTCTTTCAAGAAACCTTCTTAATCTAACAGTGTCTTATCCTCGTGTATATTTTATGAGACAACGCCCGTTACTAAGTTTAATTTTTTAGTTATGCCTCATCATAGCACTGCCCCCACTATGTCAACCTCTGGGGGGTTCGTCCTTCAAGGTTTATAGGGTATTTACTTTACCCATCTTGATTCTTATGCGGGCACTCCCTTAGAAGTTGAGTACTCAAAGTGAAATGCGGTCTCTGGATGGATAATGGGGTATATGTTGTGGGCGGCCACAGCGGCCTCAGAGAATCCTTGAAGAATGAGTTTAAGTTTATGGGGGTAGGTACAAATATCCCCAATCGCATATACACCTTCTATTGAGGTTTGCTGCGTGGCTTGATCAACAGTAATATTATTTTTACTGAGATTGAGCCCCCACTGTGTGATGGGGCCAAGGTTCATGGAAAGTCCATAAAAAGGTAAGAGGGCGTCAGCCTGAAGGGTGCGTTCTTGGTTGTCTAAAGATGCAACAGTCACGCCTGATAATACACCATCTCGCCCTTCTAGGGCTTTAAGCTGATAGGGGACGACCAGTTCAATACGGCCTTCTTCGTGCATTTGGTTTAGTTTGTGAATATTCTCTGGTGCGGCTCGGAACTTGCCCCTGCGATGGACGAGTTTCAAGCTTGCAGTAATTTCCGCTAATGATAATGCCCAGTCAATTGCCGAGTCGCCTCCGCCCGCAATAACAACATGCTTATCTTTAAAATCGGCTTTTTTCGTGACCATATAGTGTACCCCTTGACCCGGGCCTAGCTCCTCATAGTGTTCTATATCTTTCAAAGGGGGACGGTTCGGTCCGAAGGCGCCACAGCCTGCAGCAACAATAACAGCCTTGGCATTAATTTGAGTCCCAAGGGAGGTTGTCAGGAGAAAAGATTTATCTTCTAATTGTGTAAAGCCTGTCACTTGCTGGTTTAAGTGATAGGTTGGATTGAAGGGCTGAGCTTGTTTTTCAAGTCCTCTAATTAATTCCCATGCGTCAATTTTTGGGTGTCCTGGGATATCATAGATTGGTTTTTCTGGATAAAGAGCAATACATTGTCCACCAATATCTTGTAAAGTATCAATAACATGACAGGATATTTTAAGCATACCTGCTTCAAAAATTGAGAACAAACCCACTGGACCAGCCCCAATAATTGCAATATCAGTAGAGTGTTGTTTGGTTGACATTTAATGCTCCTTATGGGTGGTATTTAAAATTAGTATAAATTAATGTCGTAAAGTTTGAATAAGAATTACAATAAATATTTTCTTTAATGTAAAGAGAAGAGTTTATATAATAATTTCTCATAGAGTAATAGCTCTTTAAGAGTAAAAACAGATGGTATTTAATTTTTATGGCCGCGAATACTTAAAAATAAATATAGGAAAAAATGTCGTGAATAAATTTATCATCAATAATTTTTTTCTTTCAGATGCACAAGAGACGACAAATCTCAGTCATATTTTAGCGGAAAATGCCGAGGTTGGTGATGTTTTTGCCCTTGTGGGTGACCTTGGCGCGGGTAAATCAACCTTGGCGCGCGGTTTTATTTGCGCTTTGACATCAGCAGATGAAGAGGTGCCAAGTCCAACTTTTACGTTAGTTCAAAGTTATGACCATGGGAAAATTCCCCTATGGCATATGGATGCCTATAGGATTATGGATGAGACCGAGGTTTTTGAATTAGGGCTTGATGAGGCGTTAGAGACATATGTGTGTCTTATTGAGTGGCCCGACCGCGTGGCGTCAGTTCTGCCGCCAGAGCGGACAGTGTGGATTAAATTGGTACAAGAAAATGAGGGGCGGTCAATAAAACTTGCTTTTCCTAAAGCAAGGTTTGCCAAGAGAACCGAATTATTTAATAAAATATCATTAATGTAGTTATTATATATTATGAGCAAACCTAATATATTCAATATTCCTGCAGGGGAACCATTCGCAGACGCGGTGGTGCGGGGTGTTCTTGATCGTTATGTTGATCAAATCCTTGATATAAGTGAAGTGACGATCCTGTTGCCCACCAGGCGGGCCCTTAAAACCCTCCGAGATGCGTTCTTACGGGCTACAGATGGGGATGTGGCCATTTTACCTAGATTGCGATCAATTGGGGATGTGGACGAACATGGATTAATGCTGCAGGGCTGGTCGGTTGAGGCGCAAGATGACACCTATATCTCACCTCCCATTGCCTCCATGGAGCGCCTTCTCATTCTTTCGCGGTTGATTAGGTCGTTTCCGCGTCCCAAGAGTCAGGCATTTGATGAGGCGGAGTCCATTCGGCTTGCACGCTATCTTGCCGCGTTTTTAGACGCCATGCAGGCGGAGGATTTAGATGCGGGAAATTTGCATCAGCTGGTTATGGGAGAGTACGCCCAGCACTGGACAGATATTCTTAAGTTTCTGTCCATCGTGATTGACGTATGGCCAAAGATTAAGCAAGAGAAAGGCCTGCTTGATCCCATTGAGTATTCAAATGCTTTATTAAAAAAACAAGCCTGTTTATGGCAAGAGCACCCATGTTCTACGCCCGTGATTGCCGCAGGGATCATGGCAGGACGGGCATCAGTTGTGAATTTATTACACGTGATTTTAAGCTTACCTCAGGGTGCAATTGTGCTGCCTGGTTTTGATAAGAGCCTCTCAGATCAACAGTGGCAAGAAATCTCTAAAACGCGCGCGGCAAGCCATCCTCAAGCTGAAATTGCACGGTTGCTCCAGGCACTTAAAATAGAGCGGACATCTATTCAAGAGTGGACCCAGCCGTCTGCACCCCTTCGGGAAGGGTTGTGGTCAGAAGTTATGCGTCCTTCTGCGAATTCTTCTGAATGGGTTGCGCTAAACACACACCCCTTGTCAGGGCATGTGGTACAAGGCATGTCATTGATTGAAGCTGAGACGGAACGGGAAGAGGCGCTGATTATTGCTCTTGCGATTCGTCAAGCCATTGAAAAAGAAGGGCAAACGGTAATGGTGGTCACCCCAGACCGTAAACTGATAAAGCGTGTACGGGGTGAGCTCATGCGATGGAATATTGTGGTTGATGATTCTGCGGGAACGCCACTCAGTGCCATTGTCCATGGGGCATTTTTGCGTCTTTCTGCACAAATGGTATCCCAAGATTGGGCGCCAATTGCGCTTTTAGCCTGTCTAAAGCACCCTTTTGTCAGTTTAGGGTGGGAACGGGTACGATATCTTAAAGCCTTAAGAGCTTTCGAGAAAACAATTTTGCGTGGCCCCAGGATTCAAGGGGGCGCCCAAGGGATGCTCACGTATATTCGTTCGGTCATTACGGATATACGTGATGACCGCCGACAGTTAGTCGAGCGCTTATTCAAGCTGGCGCACCCTTTTGCTGGGTTGATCAAACAAAAGGATGTTTCTTTAAGTGTTTTAATACAAGCTCATGGGGCGTTCTGCGAGGCGCTCGCGGCAACGGATACCGAAACTGGGGCCAAGACCATTTGGACCAAAGAGGCGGGGAAGGTCGCTGCTGACTTTATAATTGATGTGACCAATAACGCCCATAGTTTTGGTCATATTTCTGGCTATCAGTATCCGGTGATTCTTGAGTCTTTAATGGTTAATGTGGTGGTCAGAGAAAATTTTGGTTTGCATCCGCGTATTGCTATTTTGGGGCTGATTGAGGCGCGAGGTATGCAGGGTGATGTAGTGATTCTGAGTGGGTTGAATGAGGGGGTTTGGCCGCCAGATTCAGGGGCTGACCCGTGGATGAGTCGCCCCATGCGTGAGGACTTTGGCCTGCCCTCCTTTGACTATAAAATTGGTGCGGCCGCCCATGACTTTGTTCAATTAGCCTCCTATCAAAATGTGATTATAACCCGTTCAAAGAAGGAAAGTGGCGCGCCGAGTGTACCAAGTCGGTGGTTATTGCGCCTTTCTGCTGTATTACAGTCGAGCCATTTAACATTAGAGAATACCCAGAGCCAGCGCCTGCTCTCATGGGCACAGGCCTTAGATACCCATTTGCCAAAACAGAGCATGAGCTGTCCGGCTCCTCGGCCGCCGTTATGTGCGCGACCGCGCGTGTTCTCTATTACGCAAGTCGGTCTGTTAATGCGTGACCCCTACGCCTTATATGCCCGTAAGGTTTTAAAACTCTCTGCCCTTGCACCAGTTGATGAGCCTTTAGGTTTTGGGGAGCGCGGTTCCTTCATTCATGAGGCCCTAGAGAAATTTGTCCAAGAGTATGAAGGCATCCCGCCAGAGATGCGCTACAAAAGACTATTAGAGATTGGGCAAGAGGTATTAAAGAGTGAGTGGAACCGTGATACGATCTGGGCGTTTTGGTGGCCGAGGTTTTGCCGAGCCGCAGAATGGTTTATCTCTGCTGAGGAGGAGCGCCGTCACAAAGCCGCCCCCGCGTGGATTGAGAAAATGGCCGAAATGCCTTTCCAAATGCCCTATGGGGAGGTTATTATTAAGGCCAAGCCCGACCGTATTGACCGCACAAAAGATGGGGGCGCCATTATTATGGACTATAAAACTGGCGTTGTCCCACGGGAAGATGCCGTTACTCTAGGTCTTGAGCCACAATTGCCCCTTGAAGGCGTGATGCTGCGTCATGGTGTTTTTGGAGACTTTAAGGATGTTGCGCACCTAGTATATATTTCCATTGCTGGCAAGAGCGATAGTCCAGATAAAATAAAAATCCTTAAAAACCATGAGGCGTTAATAGAAGCGGCGGAGGAGGGAGTGCGCGGTGTTTTTGCTGAATTTGGACGAGAAGAGACCCCCTTTCTTAGTCACCCTGATGCCTTAAAAGGCAAGGCAGACCCTGATTTTGTTCATTTGGCACGTATTGCAGAATGGCGCACCAATATGGGTAATGAGTCATGAGTTTTCTGACCCAAGAACAAAAGTCTGCCATTGATCCGTGCCAATCTATCTGGGTAGGTGCGTCGGCAGGCAGTGGAAAAACCTTTGTTTTGACAAATCGGGTGTTACGGTTGTTGCTTCATGGCGCAAAGCCCTATCGTATTTTGTGTTTGACGTTTACCAAAATTGCTGCAGCGCAGATGGCGAATCGTATTCATACAACCCTTGCACGGTGGGCAGTAAGCGCCCATGAAGACTTGGTGGCTGTGCTTAGGGATTTACTTGATCGTGAGCCCACATTAGAAGATACTATCCTTGCCCGCGGGTTATTTGCGGGGGTGCTTGATTGCCCAGGGGGGCTGAAGGTTTTAACCATTCATAGCTTTTGTCAGACCATATTAACCAGATTTCCCGTTGAGTGTGATATTAGCCCAGGTGCAAGCGTTGTTGATGAGAGGCGGCAGGCAGAGCTTTTTGATGATGTTGGGCATATTTTTATGCGTCGGGTTAACGATGGCAGTATGCCGGACCATATCGTGCGTGCTTTTCATGAATTGGCAGACGTGTTAGGGGAGTCACAACTCCTCAGCGTTATGCAAATTATTATGGCTGAGCGCACCAGGTTTAGTAAAGGGATGGACGCTGTGGGCGGGCGCGATCATGCAATTGCCCATGTGGCTGATAAGCTCTCTCTTTCTATGGATGCTACACGAGAGACAATACTACAGGCGCATATTTCTGACCTTGGAAATACGAAAGTCAGGGGCGCTGTTGAGGCTCTTAAAGCTTCAGGGAGTATCTCAGACCAGAAAAGAGCGCAGAGCATAGAGCCCTTTCTTGAGAGCAAAGAAGACAGAGTCGCCCTTTTCGAAGAGTATACAACAGCATTTCTTACCAGCACGTCCCCTGTGAAAATAAGAAGCCAACTGGCAACCAAGCGGGCGAAGGCTGACTTTCCTGATATTGTGGAAGTATTAACCGATGAGGCCCACAAAGTTATCGAGATTCAAAAAAAATACGCGGCTTTGAAGGTCTTTAGGCTCTCGCGGGCATTGCTGCTTTATGGGTCGGTTTTAATTGAGGCCTATACAGTTTTAAAAAAACAGAGCTCGTTATTAGATTATAGTGACTTGATTTCGGTGGTGCATGACTTGCTCACACGTACACCGGCTATGGCGCCATGGGTTTTGTTTAAACTTGATGGTGGCCTTGACCACCTCTTGGTGGATGAGGCGCAGGATACCAGCCGCGAACAATGGGAAATTATCTCCGCTCTTACGGATGAGTTCTATCGGGGGCTTGGTCAAGGCGCCCCTAATGACCGTACGTTATTTGTGGTTGGCGACGTGAAGCAGTCTATTTTTAGTTTCCAAGGTGCAAATTCTGAGATGTTTGAGTCCATGCGTGTCTGGTTTCAACAGCGCTATGAAGATGTGCAGCGTCCCATGTCGGTTGTTCCCTTATTTCAATCCTTCCGCTCAGCTCCAGCGGTTTTATCCGTGGTCGATGCTGTCTTCGCTGAAGGGCGCCTTAGTGCGTCTGGGGTCAGGTTACCCCATGCACCTGTCCGGCATACGGCATTTCAGTCACAATTGCGGGGTCAAGTTGACCTCTGGCCCCTATCTGATTCTGTCTCAGAATCGTCAGCTGTAGCGTGGGTACCGCCAGTTCAGGTGCGCGCCTATACCGATAGTGGGGTGAAACTGGCAGATAAGATTGCCAAAACAATTGCAGGTTGGCTCGCGGCGGGAACCCGTGCGGCGGGTGATATAATGATCCTTGTTCGACGCCGCAATGCGTTTTTTGAGGCAATGATACGTGCCCTTAAAAACCATAATGTTCCTGTCTCAGGACAAGATCGGCTGCGGTTAGGAGAGCAAATTTTAGTTCAAGACCTGTTGGCATTATCTAAGTTTTTGCTCTTAACTGCGGATGATCTGAGTTTGGCGGCGGTCCTGAAGAGTCCTGTTGTTGGCTGGACGGAAGATCAGCTTTTTCAGGTGGCATATGATCGTGGAAAGCGCACCCTATGGGCGGCTGTGGCTGATGAACGTGCGGATGAGTCGTGGCAGAAAAATGCCAGTGCCTTGTTGGGGGACTTATTAAGCAAAGTTGATTTTTTTACGCCTTTTGAATTGTTTTCCTATTTGCTTAATGCCCATGGGGGTCGGGCTATGTTTATTGCCCGTATGGGCACTCAGGTGGAAGATGTTTTGAATGAGTTTCTTTCCCTTGCTCTGACATATGAGTTGGAAAATCCCCCTTCAATGCAGGGGTTTATCCACTGGTTTATGGCGCGGGATACAGAGGTTAAAAGAGACCTAGAGCAGACCAAGAATGAAGTCAGGGTTATGACTGTCCACGGCGCCAAGGGGCTTGAAGCACCTGTTGTCTTTTTGCCTGATACCACGTCAGTTCCGAAAAATAGGAAACCTATTGTCTGGCAGGATGATCTTCCAGTTTGGCGCGGCGCCACGTCTTTTTGTCCTGATTTTATTGTGGAAGCAAAAAATCACATTACAGATTCTGAGTATGCAGAATATAACCGTTTACTCTATGTAGCATTAACGCGCGCTGAGCAACACTTGATTGTATGTGGGGCCTTAAATAAGAAACAAAATGAGGTTTCTGATACCTGTTGGTACTCTTCCGTTAAATGTGCGTTAGAGGGGATGCCTAATACCCAGAGTCTCTCGACACCATTTGGTCCTGGGATTGCCTATTGTGATGATGGGGAGGCGCAGAAAGCGCGCCAGCACCCGTATTTTGCGCAGGAGAGCTCAGGTCTGCCCCCGTGGATGCGAGATCTTCCGCCACCTGAGCCAACGCCAAGCCGACCGCTGTTTCCATCAAAGTTAAATGACGATGATGTGGTTATTCGTTCACCTGTGGTTACAGATGCAAATCAGGACCCGTACTTAAGGGGGCGCCTGATCCATAAGTTGTTTGAATTCCTACCAGAGGCGCCTGCGTCCTCACGACGACCCGTGACAGAGAAGTTCTTGTTGACGCCAGCTTTTAATTTATCCTCCGCACAGGTTGAAGAAATAACAACCACGGTATTTAATATACTTGATGATGCGAGATTTGCGGATATTTTTAGTGGGCAAAGTCGTGCTGAGGTGCCTATTGTGGGCATGCTGGGCACCCATGTTTTATCTGGGGTTATTGATCGTTTGGTTGTGACAGATCGCCAAGTTTGGATTATAGATTATAAGACAAATCGCCCCGCCCCAGACACTTTAGAACAGGTTCCGCGGGAATACCTACGGCAAATGGCTATTTATCGTGAAGCGCTCGCAAAAGTATATACGCAAAAAATTTTACGCTGTGCGTTTCTTTGGACTGACGGTCCTCATATTATGATTATTGACTAATTGTCCCGTCACCCCCATATTACAGAGAATGTTTTTTTTAATAAGTTTAAGGGTGGATAAAATTATGCCAAGTTTAAGTGTAACTGATGAGACCTTTAGCTCAGAGGTTTTAGCCTCTAAAGTTCCAGTTTTGGTGGACTTTTGGGCTGAATGGTGTGGGCCGTGTCGAGCTCTGGCACCTATTTTAGATGAGCTTGCTGATACTTTGGGTGAAAAAGTAAAAGTGGTTAAGATTAATGTAGAAGAGAACCTTAAAACCATGACAAATTATAGCATTCAAAGTTTGCCCACATTAGTTCTTTTGCAAGAGGGTAAAGTGGTGTCAACCAAGATTGGCGGCGCGCCGAAAACTGAACTGAAAAACTGGATAGACGCCAGTCTTTCTTAGAAAAAAAACCAAAAACCGTTGTCATCTAGATTTTTTTGGCGCGGGGGCAGCGTGTTTTTTACCTAACCTTTAGTACATAATTAATTGTTTGACTCAGTTGGTATCGTGGGCGAAATAGTCAGACTATATTTTATTAACTATGATGGTTTTAAGATTTTATATTTTAATAAAAACACTGAATTTTTTTGTTTTTTTGATAAAATAAATAAATGAGAGAAGTCGTAAAGTAAAATATAAAAAAATATCTTTAGATTAGGTTTTGAACGTATCTGATAAGGGTTATATGCCATAGATACAAAACAAAATAAATGAGTACTGGTTGGAGTGTGAATAATGATAGAGTTGCGGGCAGAAGCATCTGGTGATGCAGAGAGCATATTAAAGCTGTTACAGTTATCTTTTGGACCAGATCGGTATCGCAAAACAGTTTATCGTTTAAGGGAAGGCGTTTTGCCTTTAAGAAGTTTGTGTTTTGTTGCCGAGTATGTCGGGGAGCTGAGAGGCTCTTTGCGTTTTTGGCCTGTTGTTATTTATAATCCAGAAAAAGAATCTTATCACTTTACGTTGTTGCTTGGTCCTTTGGCTGTTGATCCTGGCGTGCGCGGATGTGGTGCCGGTGTTGCCCTCATGAATGAGGGGTTAACTAGGGCGCGGGAATTGGGATATGAGCGCGTTATTTTAGTTGGAGATCCAGAGTATTATGGTCGGTTTGGTTTCGTTGCGGAGTTTGCGTGGAACTTGCGTCTGCCCGGGCCGGTACACCAAAAACAGTTTCTTGCAAAAGAGCTCGTCAGTGGTGCATTCTCGGGTGTATCTGGATTGGTTCAACCCGTTTTGCATTCTCATATGGTTCCTGCTGATACTGAGGATGGATCTTCTCGCAAGGCTTCAAATATTTATTAGCAAGTGGAAGCTGGTCGGTGGCGTGTTTAGGTCTCTTTCTTCCTAAGCCAGGCGTTATCTTAAATTACTATTGAGTTATTGTGGTGAGACTCCCATGAGCCGTGCGTTAGAAAATATTTTAAAGTCTTGTGATAAGCTTCCTGACCTAGATAAATGGAACCCACCGTTCTGTGGTCATATTGATATGCGTATTGCCCAAGATGGCCAATGGTTTTATATGGGGAGCCCTATCCATCGCCTTGAAATGGTTAAGCTTTTTTCTCGGGTATTATCTCGGGAAGGGGATGAGTATTTTCTTAAGACGCCCCATGAAAAGATCGGTATTATTGTAGATGATGCCCCTTTTGTTGTGCATTATATGGAAAAGTCTTCCATAACCGTTGAAGATCGCCAACAATGGGGGTTAGTTTTTGAGACCAACGTGGGAGATGTGGTGGTTGCTGGAGCTGATCACGCCCTCAAGGTGGTGGTAGATCATCAAACCGATGCGCCGAACCCCTATTTGCATATACGTCATAATTTATGGGGGCGGTTAAGTCGCTCTGTGTTTTATGAACTTGTGGATGCGGCGCACCAAGTCGCCAGAGAACCAGACAATACCCAAGTTTTGGTGGTCGAGAGTCTTGGCCATAGGTTTGAGCTAGGGCAGATATAAAAAGAAGGGGTGGCCCAAAATTAAGATGTTGATGGCGGGCCCGGCAGGATTTGAACCTGCGACCTCTGCCTTCGGAGGGCAGCGCTCTATCCAACTGAGCTACGGGTCCGTAAACCTAAAAGAGGATATTTTAATGTTGGACGTCTCTTAGGTGCAAACTGATTAACGATATACTCTAAAACAAAGAGACACTAGGGAGCTTATCAGAGAAAAGCAATCTTTAAAAAGAAATTTAAAAAAATAATTTTTAAAATCATCTAAATTGGTGTAACATTGTAGTATTATATTTACTAAGGTCAATGATATTTGGAATTAGACTAATGAATTCTATTAATACAGCTTTTAGTTATGGTCAGGTCTCTTGTTTTAAGGGGGCGTCAAAGCCCGTAAAGTTAGATAACGATAGTATCTTGCTTAAAGTTAACCCACAAGGCTCTGTTAGAGGAGCGGGGTCTAACTATTTAACAAGTGATACGTCTGTGACGAGATCGCCTGAATCTCAGCCAGAAGCCTCTTTACCTTCTCAAAAAGAACGTCGTGCTTTTAATATTGGTGTTAAGGATTCACAACGTGTTAACCTCACGCCGGAGGTTTTGGTTCAGCTTCAAAGTAATACTGCCTCAGCTTTTAGCTCTGCTTTTGGCAAAGAAGGGGTTGGGTTACGAAATTATGGTTTAAAAATTTATACAGAGGGTAATTTAGCTCTTTCTGCCCAGTCCATTGAAGCCGCGCCTTCTCAGAACTCTGTTCAGGGTGAAGCTATAAAGAATAGTGGTTTTGAGAGGAGTGGGGTATCGTTAAACCAAACACCCTTAAGACTTTCTGAGGAGGGTGTCGCGAGTAAGGGGGAGACCATCCCCTATCTCTTAGATATCCAAGGCGAGGTGGCGCCTGATGATAGCTCCATAGCTTCAGGGACAGATTTAAGAATTACGAGTGACGAGCCTGTTGTAAAAAATAGTATGAATGACGCAAAGGCCTTAAATTCGGCGACGTCTTCGTTTAAAAAGTTCTCTATAGATGCGGGGCCCACGGCAGATCCTAGATTGGGATCCATAGGTGTTCTTGCAAAAAGCGACCTCGCTCAAGAAAACCTGAACTATCAAGGTATGGGCGTTGAGTATGGTCGTAATAACCAAGAGTCTTCTTCCCAAAGGTTTCGGGTTGATGCCGTAAGCGCATACACATTGACAACCCAACAACGCACTGAAAGTCGGTTCAATTTAACAGTTTAGGATTATTTAATCCTATGTAAAAACACATCCTCTAGATTAGCTTGATCCGTTTCAATATTTTGGATGCTAAGGTTTGCAACTGTGATCGCTTTGAAGATTTCTTCCGTTTTTTCTTCTAAAGGGGTATACGATATCATCAAACTGTTATGATTTTTTCTTAGGGTTTCTATATTGGGAACGTCAGACAGAAAATCTTGAGGAATTTCAGATGAAAAGGTAATATGTAATCTTTTCTTATCATGTTGTTGTTTGAGCTCTTCCGGGCTGGCACAAGCAATGATCTCCCCGCCATCCATGATCGCGATAAGGTTGCATAGGGCTTCTGCTTCATGCAAATAGTGGGTCGTTAGAATAATCGTTGTTCCTTGCTCATTTAATTCTCGAATGTATGCCCACAGGATCTGACGGATGGTGACATCCATTCCCACGGTAGGCTCGTCCAAAATTAACACTGGCGGGCGGTGCACGAGCGCTTTGGCAACCATTAAACGTCGTTTCATTCCACCAGAGAGGGTGCGCGCATAGGCCATACGTTTGTCATACAGGTGCAATGCTGTGAGTATTTCCTTTGTTTGACGGGCGGCTTTGGGAACACCATAGAGGCCTGCGTGATGTTCTAATGCTTCTTGGGGCGAAAAAAACGGATCAATTGTTAACTCTTGTGTAACAACACCAATTTTTTGGCGCGCTTTCCTTTTTTCTTTTTTACTACAATGCCCCCAAATTTTTATATCGCCGCTATCCTCATTGACCAGTCCAGAAATTATATTTATTAGGGTAGACTTTCCAGCACCATTTTGACCAAGAATACCAAAGATTGAGCCCTTTGGAATATTGAGGTTTAGGGGTTTAAGAGCTTGAACTTTTTTGCCCTTATGGACATAAGTTTTTGAAATATTTTTAATACTAATGGCAGCATCGTCACTATTATTTTGAGTTAACATTCTTTATCATTTTCTAAGTTAAGTTCGTTTATAAAAAATATTTTATGTTGCTATAATTTAATAGCATATCCAATATGTGGACAGTATACATTAATTATATACAATTTGATTCTTTAATTTTTGTCATTAAAATAATTTTTAGGAGCATTATCCATGGTTTCGTTTGAGGAAATTGTTGTTGATAGTCCCGTTGTTGAGTGTGATGGTGGGGCATTAGGTCACCCACTAAATTATTTAAACATGGGTGATAATCATAGTATTAGCTGTCCTTATTGTGGCCGCCGATTTCTTTTATCCGATGAAGGAAAGCGCGCCCCTTCACACGGTCACTAGGGCTTTATATGACGGTATAGAGATCAGGAAATCGCTGTTCTTTGTCATACTTTGCGCCAATTTTTCAATATTTTTCAAAAAAGTTTATCTATAACGACTATGGCAGATTCTTCATCCTCAGACGCACCTCGATTGATCCTCATTGATGGTTCAGGCTTTATTTTTCGCGCTTACTACGCAATCCCGCCGTTAAAACGTCAAGATGGCACTCCGGTAAACGCTGTCTTTGGGTTTAGTTCGATGCTGTACAAGTTGTTGCTTGATGCCTCATGGACCTTTGGGCAATTCTCTCATATGGCGGTGGTGTTTGATACGGCGCGGCAGTCTTTTCGTAATCAGATTTATACAGAGTATAAGGCGCACCGCCCTCCGCCACCTGAAGACCTTATCCCCCAGTTCTCCCTTGTGCGTGAGGCAACGGATGCATTTAATATGCCGCGGATTGAGATGGAGGACTATGAAGCAGATGACATTATTGCCACCTATGCAGAACAGGTAAAAGCCCTTGGAGGAAATGTGGTGATCGTCAGTTCAGATAAGGACTTTATGCAGTTGGTCGATGATAAGGTTGTGATGTGGGACCCCATGAAGAACAAGACAATTGATCGAGATGGGGTTCTGGAAAAATTTGGTGTTGCGCCCGAATTGGTTGTCGATGTCCAGGCCTTATGCGGAGATAGTGTGGATAATATCCCAGGTGTTATGGGAATTGGGATTAAAACTGCGGCACAGCTCGTTACAGAGTTTGGAGACTTTGAGACATTATTTTCTAAGCTAGATCAGGTGAAGCAGCCTAAGAGGCGTCAGAGTCTTATCGACAATAAGGATATGGCGTATGTTAGTCGCGAACTGGTGCGTTTGCGTCGAGATGTAAATGTACCATTGGCATTAGATGACCTTGCGGTACGTGCGGTTGACTATTCAAAGTTGCAGGCGTTTTTTCAGGAACAGAGTTTTAAGTCTTTGGTCCGTAAAGCCGCCTCAGAGGTGACCACAGATGACCAGGGTGCGAGCGCCGCATCCGTCAGCTCTCAGAAGAACTATGAGCTGGTGACAACGGTGGATGCCCTTGAGGCATGGGTCCGTACCGCAACCCTTGCAGGTCATGTGGCCATTGATACAGAGACGACAGGGCTAGACGTTATGGCTGTAGATCTTGTGGGTATTTCCTTATGCGTTGAGCCTGGCCATGCTTGTTATATTCCTGTGAAGTATACCCCTGATGAGGGCGGTTTATTATTAGTACAACAGCAGGCGTCTCACCAGATTTTACCTTTAGATCAGGTACTTACAATCTTAAAACCGTTGTTAGAGTCTCCTGCCGTTATGAAAATCGGACAAAATATAAAATATGATATTACGATACTCGCGCGGCTTGGGATTGCGGTGACTCCAGTTGATGATACCATGCTTTTAAGCTACGTGCTGAATGCTGGCTCCCATACCCATGGCATGAGCGTCCTTGCAGAGAAATTCTTAGGAATAACGCCCATAGAGTTTTCCGATGTTGCGGGTAAGGGAAGCAAGCAGGTGACTTTTGATCGTGTACCTTTAGATCAAGCGTGCGCCTATGCTGGGGAGGATGCGGATATTACCTTGCGGCTATGGCAGATTTTTAAGAGGCAACTGGTAGATGCGCGGATGGTAAGTGTATACGAAACCCTTGAGCGTCCTTTAATCGGGGTCATTGCCCAAATGGAGCAGGCGGGAGTCAGTCTTCAGCCGATGATATTGGCCAGTCTTGGTCGCTCCTTCTCGCAACAATCCCATAAGCTAGAGCAGGAAATTTTCGACCTTGCAGGGGAGACGTTCACAATTGGCTCCCCCAAGCAATTAGGCGTGATCCTTTTTGAGAAGTTGAAGATTAAAAATGGTAAAAAGAATAAGTCTGGAGCGTATAAAACTGATGTCGGGACCCTTGAGAAGTTGTTACAAGACCATCCGTTGCCCGCTAAAGTGCTCGAGTGGCGCAGCTTAACGAAAATGAAAACCACGTATACAGATGGGTTACAAAACAAAATAAACCCCCATACGGGCAGAGTTCACACATCTTTTGGTATGGCAATTGCCCAAACAGGCAGATTAAGCTCTTCAGAGCCAAACTTACAAAATATCCCGATTCGCCTTCCAGAAGGCCGTAAAATTCGTCAAGCATTCTGTGCACCAGCAGGGTGTCTCTTAATGTCTGCTGACTATAGTCAAATTGAGTTACGAATACTTGCCTCTATTGCAGATATCCACGTATTGAAGAAGGCCTTTGATGAAGGGGCGGATATTCATAGCTTAACGGCAAGTCAAATATTTAGTATTCCTGTTGAGCACGTGGATGCTCAGACGCGCCGCAACGCCAAAGCCATTAATTTTGGTATTATCTATGGGCAAAGTTCGTATGGGCTTTCGGAACAGTTGGGCATACCTGTACGGGAAGCGAAGCTATATATTAATTCCTATTTTGATCAATATCCGGGTATCCTAGACTATATGGAGCATACCAAGGAGTTTTGTCGCAATAACGGGTATGTAGAGACTATTTTTGGTCGTAAGATTCACCTCCCCGCAATTAACGATCGCAACGGCGCAACCCGCGCGTTCACAGAACGTGCAGCAATTAATGGGAGGATTCAAGGGACGGCTGCAGATATTATTAAAAGAGCGATGATCCGCATGCCAGACGCATTGGCGCAGGCGCACCTGAAAGCTAAAATGATCCTGCAAGTGCATGACGAGTTGGTGTTTGAAGTTCCTGAGAGTGAAGTTGAGGCATCAAAAAAAGTTATACGAGATATCATGTTTAATGCGGCTCATATCTCAGTACCGCTTGATGTTGATGTTGGAGTGGGTCATAATTGGGACGAAGCCCATTAAGTTTGTGGGCGTTTAAGGTGTACGAAGAGACAGACTGGGTTTTTAAACCTTATGGTGCTGACGGGTTCTAGGGAATATGCGTAAATTAACAGACACTGAAATATCATTATTTTATCATGTGATGAAAGATGTTAAGGCACTAAAATCAAATGTTGCCCCTGATAGCTTCGTTTTGTCTGATGGCCCAAAACCTCCGCTTACCGTTCGCCCAGAACCTACGTTTACCGTTCGCGACGAGGGATTGGGTGATGCTTCGTACTACACTTATAATCATCACCCTTCACCAAACAAACGCGCTTTAGACGTTAATTCAGGCCGTGATGTTGACCGTAAAACCTTTGAGCGTTTTCGCCGAGGTAAAATGCATATTGATTTGGTAGTTGATTTACATGGTATGCACTCTCATGAAGCAGAGCTTATATTTAGGCGGACAATTGTGGGGAGTCGTAAGCGCGGATATCGCTGTCTTTTGGTGATAACGGGTAAAGGCAAACGGTCGTTCCATGAAAACGGAGAGACCTATATGGCCAACGGTCGTAAAGGGGCTTTACGAGAGTCCTTGCCCCAATGGGTTAATTCGCCTCAGCTTTCTTCTCATGTTCTTGCCTTTCACACGGCACAGCAAAAGCACGGCGGTGCGGGTGCCTATTATATTTTATTAAGAAAAAATGACGGGCACCTATCATAATTCCTTTAAATGCTTAGGTCTGTTTAAGACTGTAATTCTGGAATGTCCCTATAAAGAGCCAAGGACTCTGGATTCATCAAGGCTGAGGTATTGTCCACATCCAGACCTAGGATCGTGTTGCGTACCGCCATTTCTGAGGTTTTCCCTGAGAGGGTGCGGGGAATATCACTCACGGCAATAATCTTTGCCGGCACATGGTGGGGGGACGCGTGGGTACGGATATGGGTCTTGATGGTTTTAATTTGTTCTTTCGTAAGATGGGCGTTGGTGTCTTTTAGAGACACAAAGAGGATGATACGCGTATCACTTTCCCACGGTTGACTAACGACCACACTTTCTTTGATAAAGGGCATTCCTTCCACTTGACGGTAAATTTCGGCGGTTCCGATGCGAATACCGCCAGAATTGAGGGTGGTATCGCTGCGGCCATATATGGTAAGACCTCCAGTTTCTTCACGGGATGCAAAGTCACTATGGTGCCAGGTATTTGGGTACTTGTTGAAATAGGATTTAAAGTATTTTGAGCCGTCACTGTCGCCCCAAAGACCAATTGGCATACTTGGAAAGGGTGAAGAGCAAACCAGTTCCCCTTTCTCTCCTTTGGGTACGGCGCGTCCATTATGATCTAATATCTGTATATTCATGCCAAGTCCAAAGCACTGAATCTCCCCCAAGTGTACTGGAAGTGTCGGGTTACCTAACGCGAAACAGCTTATGATATCAGTACCGCCAGAAATTGAGCTTAAGCAGATGTCTGGTTTAACGTGGGTATAGATATAATTAAAACTATCAGCGAGTAGAGGCGATCCAGTTGAGAAAATAGTTCTTAAGCGGGCAAGCTTGTGGGTTTTTATGGGGCTGATTTGTGCTTTTTCTAAGGTGGCTATATATTTTGCAGATGTGCCAAAGAGGCTAATCTCTGCCCTATCAATTAAGTCAAACAGGGCGCCAGTATGGGGGTGCGCTGGGCTGCCATCATACAAAACCAGAGTGGCGCCTTGGGCCAAACCTGATACCAGCCAGTTCCACATCATCCAGCCGCAGGTTGTAAAATAAAAAAAATTGTCCTCTGGTTTGAGGTCGCTATGAAGCGTCAACTCTTTAAGGTGTTGCAGAAGCGTGCCCCCAATACCATGGGTAATGCACTTGGGTTTTCCAGTGGTGCCGCTGCTGAACAGAACGTACAAGGGATCATTAAAGGGGAGGCGGGTAAACGTCGGGATGGCTTCAGCCGTGACGTTTAAGGCGTCATCCCATAAGACGGTGGGGCTTTCAAAGTCACTTATTGTCAGGTCAGGTGTTAGGTAGGGCACGATAACAGTCACGTGGGTGTCTGGTAAATGCTGCAAAACGCTTTTGACTTTATCCCGAATGTCATAACGTTGTCCCCCATAAAAGTATCCATCAGTTGCAAAAAGAACTTTGGGTCTCAGCTGGGTGAAGCGGTCAGTAATGCCCTGTATACCAAAATCAGGGGAGGCGCTGGCCCAGACTGCCCCTAAACTTGTGGTGGCGAGCATGGCGATGACCGTCTCTGGAATATTGGGCAGATAGCCCGCAACGCGATCACCTGGCTTGACACCTTGATTTATTAGAAACTTTTGTAGCCGCGCCACTTTTTTGTTGAGGTCAGCGTAGGTGATACGTTTGTGGAGGAGGTTCTCATTGTAAAAGTCGAGGGCGATTTTATCATCACGACGCTTTAACAGGTTTTCCGCAAAGTTAAGGCGTAAATTTGGAAAAAAGCGTGCCCCTGGCATTTTGTCCCTATGGATAGACGCGGGGGCAGTCTCTCCTTCAGAGATGACCTGAGAATACTCAAGAAGGCTGGTCCAAAACGTTTCCCTTTTATCAACAGAATACTGCCATAGATCATCGTAGGTTTTAAAATCCTCACCCGAATATTTAGCAAACCAACGGGTAAAGTGAGTTATGTTTGAGTCTGTTTGTCTTTTTTGTGAAGGTACCCAAATTTGTGTCATTGCTCAACCTCAGGGTGTACGTACATTAGTATGTGCTGTTATTGTCGTGTGTGGTTAGTGGGGAACATAAAATATCGCACTAAACCAGCGCCACCGCCCTCCTTCACTTAGGAGAGTGCAATTAATGCGGGTTCGTCCCTTATTAAAGGGTGTTTCAAACCGAATCTCTGCTCGGTGCGACCCAAGCCAGGTGATTTCAAGTTGTTTGCTGCGATAACAAGTCGTGTTTTTTGGGTTTCTTATCAGCTTATCAATGGTAAAGCCAAAGGCTGGAGGGTTGTTCTCAGGCGAAATATACGGGTCAAGGGGAATCATGTCAGCCATAGGAAAGGCAAGTGCATTGGCGCGTAAGGTAAATGACTTTGCATCGCCGTATTGTTCATTTATTGCAAACCGCGGCAAGGTGAAGATGTCTGCGCCCCCATGAGAGACACCAGAATGCTGGCCAAATGCAGCCCTAAACCCCATATCTACAATAATTTGGCGTGCTGCTAAATTATATTCACCATAGGGGTAGGCAAATATATCTGGTTTAAAGCCGAGCTCATCTTGAAAGCGTTGCTGACTTTTTTCGATTTCTTTAATATTGGTCTCTTTAGATGCCGTAATCATATGGAGGTGACTCGCCGTATGATTTGATATCAGTGCGCCATTGTTGTGGAGGTCACGTAGCATATCCCACGTCATATAATTGGATGATTGGGAGGATTTTGACGCCCGATCAACCGGATCTGTCGAGACAAAGATTGTAACTGGAAACCCGTATTCTTGGAGCAACGGCCATGCATTTTCATAGAAAGAGCGGTAAGCGTCGTCAACGGTAAGCGCCACAACTCGATTCGGCAGTGTGGTGCCTTGCTCATAGGCGTCGATAATTTTGTCTAAAGATAATACAGTGTAATTATTGTTTTTCAGAATGTCCAGATGGACGCGAAACTGACTGAGCGTTGTATTGGTTGTGGGAAATCTGTTTTCGCCAAACCGATGATAGGTAAAGATTACGGCACTATTGTCATCCAAGGCAGCCTTATTGATTTCTTCAGCGCGAACATGAGAACTCACTCCACATGAAATGGCCATGATCATAAATGTAAAATACATAATAAGTCTGTATCGACTGGTGAAAACGGGTAAAAGATTGCTTATCACTGTGGAAGCCTTTTTAAATCTAATAAAATTTAATAAAATCTAATTGTAATTTATACAATTTATGTCCTTGAATAAAGAAGATTGTTAAGCTTACGCTTTATTTTCTTAGGCGGTTTAATAATTTTAAGGTGAGCAGGAGCGTATTTTCTGCACTTTTTAAAGAGTAACATGCTGGGGAAGGTAACTGACGATGAGTCCACTTAATATTAGCAAAATACAACAGAAGACTAACCAAGAGATGCGCAATAAGTTCCCATGTGTTGCATCAATACGTCCGTCATCTGGCCCCAGCCATGTATCGATAATGCCGTTATAGGGGAGGGTGTCGCTCGGCCCCATAAGCTGGATATTAAAAGCATGACAGACAACGTGGAGCGGGGGTTCAAGTTCGAGGTGTCTTAAATGATAGCGTTTTTGAGGGCGCGCCACCCCCATGCCCATTGCAAGCCCGCGAGAGCTCTTTTTAAATCGTGCACCAGGAGTAACAGCAGACCCTAACCATAAAATATACATGGATAAATAACTTGCTGCATAGCTGGTTAGGGTTGTCAGAATAATCGGTCCAATTACCGTTTTCAGCGCATATCTATTTCGATCGATATTATCACTTACAGCAAGAATTGTTGCATAGACAAGCATGCCAGGCATGCCCATAAGTAGGTAAAACATGATGCCCCCAACAATACGCTTGGAGAACCATGCAATAAGGGTTTCCGTTGCTCGGCGGTAAAGTTTGTGAGGGGAGATTGGAGGCGTGCACCAAAAAACATCTGGCGAAATGGGCGCTAAAGTTTCGTACGCTAATGCGGGTTGTTTTTTATGCATCAACTTAGAGGCTTTTAAAATGCGTATGGGGGTGGCGGTTAGGTTACATATGCTGCCAAGAATTATGCTTTGCACCACGAAACTGATGTCTTTTGGCAAGAATAAGATGGCGACCCCAATTCCTCCCCAGAGGATCGCTGCCCCTATGCACCTTAGTAAACTCTTATAAACGGTCCCCTTGGGATTATCTTTTAATGGTTTATAGAGGAAGGATATGTGGCGGTCTATGAGCCTTGCTGGACTTAGGGGAAATGTCTGTAAAAAGGGAAGTAAGCCTAGAAGCAATCCAAAAGCAGCAATGCCTATCTGTACTATCATTAATATATGCCGTTAACGTGGTGTAAAGTAAGTAAATATATTTCTTACGCAATGCTTTCAAGTATTGCAATATTTTACTGTTGCTAAAGTAAGATATAAATTCTTATAATAGATAGAGGGTACTTTAAGTTTTTTATCTCATTATTAGGTATTAAATATTAAACAGGCTTCTAATTAATTAAAATTAAAGGTCTATTTAGATTAATAACTTTGCATTATGCCGTTTTTGTAAACTATTGTATCGTATAAACAGTGTCATTTAAGTTTCATGGAATTAAAATTTTTAAGGTTTATTTAATTTTTTTCTTTAAAACTTACGTAAAATTATAAAATTATTTTGAAGGTTTGTGAATGCTTTACCATTTTTATGAGTCAGCATGTGCTGCGATGGAGCCGTTACGGGCTGCAGCGGATGTAACAAGAAATGCATTTAATAGCCCATTAAGTCTTGTATCGCAAACACAAGCGGCTAAAAGTTTAGTTGCTTCTCTTGATATTTTTGAACATGTCACACGAAGGTATGGAAAACCTGCTTTTAATCTGCATTCCACCACTATTGATGGGAAACAAGTTGCGGTAACTGAAAAAGTTGTCCTAAAAAGAAGTTTTGCGAATTTGGTGTATTTTGATCGGGACTTTCCAGATAACCATAAGCATCCCAAAGTTTTAATCGTTGCACCTATGAGTTCTCACTATTCGACCCTGCTCCGCGGGACGGTGGAGGCCATGTTGCCTGAGCATCAAGTCTATATCACGGATTGGTTCAGTGCGTGCATGGTGCCTCTGACGAATGAGGTTTTTGATTTTGATGAATACATCACCTATATGATTGATTTTATTCAGCTGCTCGGCCCGAATGTCCACGTGATTGCTGTGTGTCAACCGGCGGTTCCCGTCATGGCTGCGGTCTCAATTTTATCTGCAAATAAAGTGCCTTTTCTCCCCCGCTCCATGACGCTTATTGGGGGACCAATCGATCCGCGTAGGAATGCCACCCGCGTTAATCAATTTGCCGAGAATTACACTCTTGAGCACATGCGTAAGTTTTTAATTGTTAAGGTGCCCCACTCTTATCCTGGGGCAGGTCGCTTTGTGTATCCTGGGTTTCTCCAGTTGGCAGGTTTTATGACCATGAATCTTGATCACCACTGGATAGCCTACAAAGAAATGTTTGACAGTTTGGTTATTGGCGATGAAGATAGCGCAGATAAGAAGAGAGTGTTTTATGAAGAGTATCGATCAACTGCGGACTTAACGGCGGAGTTCTATCTTCAAACAGTTGATATTGTTTTTCAAAAGTATCTCCTCCCTAAAGGGGAGCTCGTCAGTCATGGGCGGCCTGTGCATCCAGATAAAATAACAGATGTGCCGATCCTTTGTATTGAAGGGGGCAGAGATGATATCTCAGGCATTGGGCAGACAAAAGCAGCCCTTGATATTACGCCCAATTTACCTGAAGACAAGAAGTTTTACTATTTACACCCTAAGGTCGGTCATTATGGTCTTTTTAATGGGTCCAAGTTTCGTCAGGATATTTTTCCTGTTATTCGATCTTTCATTGAAAAGTTTAATGTCAAGGTTCCTGAAGATACATAAATGAGGCAATTGGATAATGTATTGCATTTAGGCTGAGGATGAGTCGGTCAGTCGTTTCAGGTTTTAAAAGCGCATATAGTCACAAAGAGTGGCAAGAGCACCTTAATAAAGTGGCTGGGTGTCATGTTAAGCTTTGCCTGTCCCGTAGGTCCAAGAGCATAAGAATCACCGTTGATGCGATTACGGGCCACTTGCGTTTAAGCGCGCCTGTGGTGGGCATATCCTTAAATAAGATTGTTAGGTTTGTGCAAGAGTACCGCCCGTGGATCGCAAAAACACGTGCAATTGTGCCAGAGGCGATTCCTTTTGCCGTGGGGCGGAGCGTGTTTTTACGGGGCCATCCTGTTACTTTAGAGAATCCGCAGAACATGAAGGAAGCTGTTAAGGTGGGCGGGAATTTGGTCTCCTTAAGCTGTGATCCTAGGTTTTTTGAGCGGCGCGTATATGATTACTTTAGGGTCGAGGCGCGATTAGATTTTGAGAATGCCATTGAACGTTTTTTAAAATCGTTATATGCTCTGCATCCTGATGCTATACGTTTTAAACGGCTATATGTGCGGGATATGCGTTCGCGCTGGGGTTCGTGTTCTTCTCAAGGGAACATTTCATTGAATTGGCGTTTGATTATGGCGCCTCCATTCATTCTTGATTATGTTGTTGCCCATGAGATTGCGCATTTGAAAGAACGGTGTCATGATGGTCAATTTTGGGGCTTATGTGCTCAATTATTTCCTGAGACATCCCAAGCAAAAATATGGCTTCGACATAATGGGATGAGTTTACAACGGGTGGGCATGCAAGCTGCCAAGTGACATGAGGGGGATGCTCTTCTTGTCTTTTGGGTGAAATATTTATATGTAATTCCTATTTTTATTATTGACCATGTCATGGGTTAAAGGGTACGCACAGAGTCACACTATAAGTGATTTATTTTTTACAACTAATTATACAGTTTTTTTGATCATAGTTTATGAATGATATTTCCAAAATACGTAATTTTTCCATCATCGCCCATATTGATCATGGGAAGTCCACGCTCGCAGACCGACTAATCCAGATTTGTGGTGGTCTTGATGACCGCGAAATGAAAGAGCAAATTCTTGATAGTATGGATATTGAGAGGGAGCGGGGGATAACGATTAAGGCGCAAACAGTTCGACTGTCTTATCGGGCCCAAGATGGGGAAGTGTATATGCTTAATTTGATGGACACTCCAGGGCATGTGGACTTTTCCTATGAGGTCAGCCGTTCTTTGGCCGCGTGTGAGGGGTCTTTATTGGTGGTTGATGCATCCCAGGGAGTTGAGGCGCAAACTCTTGCAAATGTGTACAAGGCCATTGATGCTAATAATGAGATTTTTCCCATTCTGAATAAGGTCGACTTGCCCGCTGCTGAACCGGAACGTATCAGGCAACAAATAGAGGATGTGGTCGGAATTGATACGTCTGAAGCGTGTATGATCTCGGCAAAAACAGGGGTTGGCGTTGATCAGGTGCTTGAGCAAATTATTCATAAAATTCCGCCCCCTAAAGGGGACGCCACAAAGCCACTAGAAGCGCTGCTTGTTGACTCTTGGTATAATGCCTATTTGGGGGTTGTGGTTCTGGTTCGGGTGTATAATGGGCGTTTGGCTAAGGGAGATAAAATAAAGTTTATGTCCAATGGAACGCTGTACACCGTGGAACGGGTTGGGTTCCATTCGCCTAAAGTGACAATGGTAGACGCGCTATATCCTGGTGAAATTGGCTTTATTACGGCTGCAATCAAAGAAGTGGCCGACACGAACGTTGGGGATACCATTACCTCAGTAAAAAATGGCGCGTCCAAGCCTCTTGCAGGGTTTGCGCCTTCTGTACCTGTTGTTTGGTGTGGGTTATTTCCAGTGGATGCGGCTGATTTTGATGACTTGCGGACTTCCCTTGGTAAGTTGCGCTTGAATGATGCCAGTTTTAATTTTGAAGCCAAGTCGTCAGCGGCATTAGGGTTCGGGTTCCATTGCGGCTTTTTAGGCATGCTACATTTAGAGATTATAACTGAGCGCCTTGAGCGTGAGTTTAACCTTAATCTGATTATTACAGCCCCAAGCGTTGTTTACAAGGTGTATACAACTCAGAATCAGCTCACGGATCTTCATAATCCAGCGGACATGCCCGACCCAGCTTTAATCGAGTACATTGAAGAGCCGTGGATTATGGCAACGATTATGGTGCCTGATGAGTATTTAGGGGCTGTTCTTAAGGTGTGTGAAGAAAAGCGCGGGATTCAGAAGGACTTGAGTTATACTAATAATTTGGCCATGGTTATTTATCAGCTGCCCCTTAATGAGGTGGTATTTAATTTTTATGATCGGTTAAAGTCGGTAACGCGGGGATATGCCAGTTTTGATTATACTATAGATAAGTACCTACAGTCTGATTTGGTGAAGATGTCCATTCTGGTGAACGGAGATCCCGTTGATGCTTTGAGTATTATTGTCCACAAAAGCCAGGCCGAAATACGGGGACGCGCCTTATGTGAGCGTCTTAAAGACTTAATCCCGCGGCATATGTTTCAGATTCCCATTCAGGCTGCCATAGGCGGCAGGGTTATTGCGCGCGAAACTATTCGGGCTATGCGTAAAGATGTTCTGGCCAAGTGCTATGGAGGAGATGTGAGTCGAAAACAAAAACTCCTCAATAAGCAAAAGGCAGGTAAAAAGAAAATGCGTCAGTTTGGAAAGGTTGAGATTCCGCAAGATGCGTTTATTAAGGCCTTAAAAATAGATTGACGCTATCATATAGCTGCTGAGATAGGTTTCTTTCTTGCGACCATCAGCCCATCACCAAGGGGAATTATGGAGCAGGAGACCCGCGGGTCCTTGCTGATTTTAACGTTAAGTTTGTGGATGGCAATTGAGATTGGATCAGAGGTGTCGGCGTTTGCAACATCACCGCCCCATAACACGTTATCAAAAATAGCAACTCCATCAGGTCTTAAGGCTTCAAGAGCGTATTCATAATAGGTGTCATAGGAGGACTTGTTGGCATCTACAAAGACAATATCAACCGTATTAACCCATGATTGGTCTTGGTGACCATGGTCCAGGATATTTTTAAAAGACTCTTCGCCAGAGCCAAGAATAAGGGTAATTTTTGAGGATAGATTAGCCCGTTCCCAATATTTTTTGGCAATACGTGTCCACTCTTCTGAGGTGTCGAGGCATATTAATTGACCATCATCGAGCAATCCCCGCGCCAGGCAGATACTGCTATACCCTGTGAATGTGCCCACTTCAATTATGCGTTTTGCTTGGGTAATATGGGCGAACATCTTTAAGAGATTGCCTTGTTGGGGGGCAAGTTGCATCCTTGCTTGTTGTAATTTTTGGGTTTCTTCAATTAGTTCCTGCAATAAAGGATCCATTCCAGAACCAAAAGTTTGGACGTAATCGAGAACTTGGGGGGTAAGGGTAATATGTGACGTTGACATGATGAGATCCTTAAAATATTTTACCTTCACCTTTTATCTATATCAAACTGACTAATTAGTGACAAGACGGTATTTTAAATGTGCTCTCTCAAGAGACCAATTAGTAAAGTCTGGATCACAAATGGTGTTGAGTATATTTCCATATCCTTTATAATTAAAAGGGTATGGGTGAGCAGGCTATTTGTCTTTTGACTAATGTGCACAAGTGCACTTTAAAGTGTAGAAGAAATATTCTGCGCGTGTATATGATTCATGAGGTAATAATGGTGTTTATCCACGAAAAGTTAGGCTTTTAATGACTATACTTCTTATTCGGCTGCTTCCTTTTTTTATTCCTTTTGCGGCGTATTTTTTATGGCAACTGGTGTTTGGTAACAAAGAAATAGATTTACGGAATGGGCCTTGGTTGCAACTTTCGGTTTCAGGTGTTGTTTTTGTAGTTATTGCCATGGTTTTGTTGCGGGTTATCTTGCAAGGAAGCGCCAGTGACGGCACGTACATTCCTCCATATATGGACAATGGCACCTTGATTCAAGGACAGGTTTTGAGCGAGAGCTCTGGGCAATAATTTATTTGATGTGTGACATGAAACCTCTTGTTTCTGAACGCAAAATTGTTATCCCTGAATGGATGCAGAGTATTTCTGTTCAGGCTGTTATTCGCGTATTCAAACAGGCGAATATCCCACTATGTTTTGTTGGCGGGTGTGTCCGAGATACTTTGCTTGAGGCCTCCGTCCATGACATTGATGCGGTGACCCCCGCATTACCAGACCAGGTTTTAGGCCTTGTGCATCGGGCGGGACTTAAGGGGGTACATACGGGGAAAGGTCACGGTACGGTTACCGTTCTCTCCTATGGTCAGTCTGTAGAAGTGACCACGTTGCGCCGAGATGTTGATACGGACGGTCGGCGTGCAGTTGTAGAGTTTACCAGGGAGTGGGCCGAAGATGCAAAACGGCGCGACTTCACTATCAATGCCCTTTATTTAGATGAGACAGGTCACATTTTCGATCCTGTTGGCGGCGCTCGCCACCTTGTCCCTCTGCAAGTGATCTTTATTGGTGATGCAGATGTGCGTATACGCGAAGATTATTTGCGAATTTTGCGATTTTTTAGATTCATGGCGCGGTTTGGCCTTCAAGAGGCAGATCCTCAAGGGGTGGCGGCATGTGCGCGTAATATTGAGGGGTTAAGCCAGCTATCTCGGGAACGTATCACTGATGAAGTGCTCAAAATCCTGGGTGTTCAAAACCCTATGGCCGCCCTAACTTCTGCCCATAGTATCGGTGCACTCGAGCAGATTTTACCAAAGGGCGTTGCTTTAAAGGGTTTAGGGGCGGTTATTAAAATAGAGCGTACCTTTGGCTTGGAGCCTTGTCCGCGCCGACGATTGGCCGCGTTATTAGGAAAATCTATTGGGTATGGGCGTCTGCGATTGAGCAATACCTACTCTCGGCATATTGCGAGGCTTCATCAGATTCTTGAGGGGGAACCTGTTTTGATGCACGAAGCGCTTTATCGATATGGGACGGCCTTATGTTTAGATTGGTTGGTTTTAAGCCAGAGTCTTACCCAAGAAAAATTACAGGCAGTCCAAAAATGGGTTAAACCACTATTTCCCCTGGTGGGGCATGATTTAATTCGTGAGGGGCTCCCGCAAGGACCATTGGTCGGGCGCTATCTTAAGAAATTAGAGGCTATTTGGATCCAAAGCACCTTTTCCTTAACCCAGACAGAGCTTTTAGAAGACTTTATCAGACTCAAACATGCAGATGATAGCACGTGCTAAATTAAGGGGAGGATATTAAGGCCACTTTGCCTCTGGCGGGAGAGACATTAAGATGGAATCCGTATTACCATCGGTCATCAGGCCAAAGCGCGTGCCGCGATCATAAATAAGATTAAACTCAGCATAGTTGCCGCGGTATCGAAGAAGGGTTTCCCGTTGATCATCTGTCCATGGCGAATCAATGTGACGCGAAACTAAATCAGGATAGATTTTATTAAATGTGTTACCAATATCTTGGCTGAACGCAAAGTTGTCTTCCCAACTCGTATTGAGGTGGTCATAAAAAATTCCCCCAACGCCTCTGATCCGTTTGCGGTGTTTAATATAAAAATACTCATCACACCATTGTTTAAACCGCGGATAATAGCTTGGGTCATGCTTGTCGCACTTTTCACGCAGTATGGCATGAAAGTCGTTGGTGTCTTGTTCAAAGGGTATCGCTGGATTTAAGTCCATCACGCCGCCAAACCAATGCTCGGTAGTAATAATATAACGCGTGTTCATATGAATGGCTGGCACGAGAGGATTCCGAGGGTGGGCGACCAAAGAGATGCCAGTTGCCCAAAATCGTGGATCATCAGCAGCGCCTTTAACCTCTTTTTTAAACTGAGGAGATAGCTGTCCCCAAACCGTGGATATATTCACGCCAACTTTTTCGAAAACGCGCCCTTTCATGAGGGCGGACTGACCTCCCCCACCACCAGATCTGCTCCAGTCTTTATAAACAAAACGCCCCGGAGGCATTTCATCACAATGAGGGCCAGCGTAAATATCTTCAAGGCGTTCAAGTTCAGTACAAATTTGGTCACGTAGTGACCGATGCCACACCTGTACAGTATTTTGATACTCAACCTGGTCTTCTTTTACTGGTGTCATAGCTTGTAAATTTGGCATGCTTGATAAGGCTCCTTGGCTCCCATAGGGGTACGGAGAGGGATAGTGTTAAATTTTTTGATAGAACAGTTAGTTTGTAAGAGAGTGTATGTTTTGTTTTCTTCTGATAAGAGTTAATATGTTGTTTGTTCTTTAAAAATAAAAGAGCTATAGACATAGAAACTTCATATTTATTTTTACCATGTAACAAAATATAAAAAAACTTTACCTAACTTATTGTTTTTATCTGTATAATAAATCATTCGTCATATAACTAGGTATAGTAGGTTTGGTGAAAGATTTATGTCATTTTGATTATATATTGTAATATCCTCATATGTTATTTCGTATAAAATAAGCTCTTAACGCCTGAAAACTTTGCTTGCGTGTATAATCGTCTGCATTATGTACATAACACGTCATTTATGGATAAATATTTTATATATGATTGTGATTAGGGTATATAGCTTTAAATGTCTAGTATTTATTGGGTTTTTTTAGTATAAACTTGCATAGTCGTAATAAATAATTTTTTTTCAAATCAAATTTGTCTTGGTTAGGAGATATGCAATGCGTATCACTAAATTTATTGCTGTATATATTGTTTTGATGCTTGTATAATATGTAGTTGATGGATATATAAATTACTTGCGATGACGTGTTTAGCTGGATTATATCTTAAAAGTATCCTACTTTTGCTTTTGAGAATTTAAAACACATTCTTTAAATGTGATTGTACGCTACGCATGGTTTTATTGTTGTGTAATAAGTTGATTTATAGGGGTGCATTGATGATTGAAAATGAAGACAAGGATTCTGCGGAAGAGACAGAAGGTCGGCGAGACTTTATTAATATTGCTGCTGCTTCTTTTGTGGGGGTTGGCGTTGTAGGTATGGCGTGGCCTTTTATTAATCAAATGAATCCATCTTCAAGTGTTCTTGCTCTTTCTACTGTAGAGGTAGATTTGTCCGGTATTAATGTCGGGCAGACGGTTCGTGTTAGCTGGCGCGGTAAGCCTGTTTTTATTCGTCACCGAACAGAGCAAGAAATTGCACACGCCATAGATGATGATGCCAAATCAATGCCAGATCCGCAATTAGACTCTGAGCGTGTAAAGAAGTCTGAGTGGTTGGTAATGATTGGTTCGTGTACGCATTTAGGGTGCATCCCCGTGGATAGTGAAGGTGACTATGGGGGCTGGTACTGCCCATGTCATGGATCGCATTATGATATTTCTGGAAGAATTCGTAAAGGGCCTGCGCCTACGAACTTGGTAATACCAAAATATGATTTTATAGATAGTAACACGTTGTTAATTGGTTAAATAAGAGAGTAAAGACAATGAGCGGAGATTCTCATAAGTTTTCGAACCCAGTTATAGGATGGATAGATCAACGCCTACCGTTGTTCTCTATAATGCATCACACGTTATATGAATACCCCGTGCCCAAAAACCTTAACTGGTGGTGGGGCTTTGGTTCGTTGGCGAGTGTATTTTTGATTATTCAAATCGTCACAGGCATTGTGCTGGTTATGCATTATACGCCCCATGCTGACCTTGCTTTTTCATCTATTGAACACATAATGCGGAATGTGAATAGTGGGTGGCTTATCCGCTATATGCATATGAATGGCGCGAGTTTCTTTTTTATTGTCGTCTTTATTCATATTTTCCGGGGATTATATTATGGCTCTTATAAGTATCCTCGTGAGCTTTTGTGGATTATTGGTGTCATTATCTTGTTGTTGATGACCTTGACTGCATTCATGGGATATGTTTTGCCGTGGGGGCAAATGTCATTCTGGGGAGCGACAGTTATTACCAACATGGTGTCGGCAGTTCCTTGGGTCGGACAGTCTCTCGTCCACTGGCTGTGGGGAGGGTTTTCGGTTGATAACCCAACTTTAAACCGTTTCTTTGCCCTTCATTATGTTATGCCTTTTGTCATTTTAGCTTTAGTGTTCTTACACTTAGTTGCTTTGCATACGGCAAAGTCTAATAACCCCTTAGGAATTGATGTTAAGTCACCTCAAGATACTGTGTCCTTCCACCCTCTGTATACGTGGAAAGATTTTGCAGGTTTCGGGTTTGTTGGGGTGTTTTATGCAATTTTTGTCTTTTTTGCACCTAACTATTTGGGCCACGCAGATAACTATATTCCTGCTAACCCCTTGGTCACGCCGGCACATATTGTCCCTGAATGGTACTTTTTAACTTTTTATGCCATTTTAAGGTCGATTCCTGATAAGTTATTGGGTGTGATTGCAATGGTTGCTTCAATTGTAATCTTGGTTTTTGTTCCTTGGTTAGACCGTTCCAAAGTAAGATCCTGTAATTTCCGACCTGTTTATCGTCAGTTTTTTTGGGTTTTCTTTTTTAATTGCTTCTTGCTTGGACTCGTTGGAGCCAACTCTCCTTCTGATCACCCTTTTGGCATCGAGTTCATTACGTGGCTAACGGTTGGTCGGGTCGCAACATTTTATTATTTTGCACATTTCTTAATTTTCCTACCCTGGGTAAGTAGCACAGAGCGTGTTGCTGATAATTTACCCAAGAGTATTTCTCAGGGGGTTCTTGGGAAGCGTGAAAATATCTCTGCTGTGTCGTAATAGTTTTAAGGATTTATTCATTATGCGAACTGTGCGAGGCTTTAAATTATTTTTATTCATAGTGCTTGGCGTATCTTATACTTTAGGTGTGGGACATGCTTTCGCAGCGGGATCTTCCGTGAAGTTACGTGAATATGATTGGAGCACGAAAGGTCCTTTTGGACAGTTTGATTATGCATCCGCCCAGCGTGGTTTGCAGGTATACCGTGAGGTCTGTTCCTCTTGTCACGGCTTAAAGTATGTCGCTTTTCGTACTCTGGAAGCCATTGGGTTCTCTCAACAGGAGGTGAAAGCCTTAGCTGCTGAGTACCAAATTAAAGATGGACCAGATAGTGCGGGGGATATGTTTGAACGTCCAGGGAAGCCGTTCGACTTGTTTCCAGGTCCGTATGAAAATGATAATGCTGCCGCTGCCGCCAATGGCGGTAAGGCGCCGCCAGACTTAAGTTTAATGGTAAAGGCGCGGGGCGATGGGGCAAATTATATCTACAGTCTGCTGACCGGGTATAACAAACCTCCTGCTGACTTTGTCGTGCCTGACGGCGGGTATTACAATGCCTATTACCCAGGAAATGTAATCGCTATGTCCGCACAATTAAGTGAAGGGTTGGTTGAGTATCAAGATAATACTGAGGCAACTCCAGAGCAGATGTCCATTGATGTCGTCAACTTTTTAATATGGGCAGCAGAGCCTGAGCTAGAAGAGCGTAAGAAGTTAGGCGTAACGGTTGTTATGTTTTTATCTGTCATGACAATACTTTGTTACTTGGCGTATCGTAATACTAAAGCCCGTGTTGTGAAGTATTAAGACGTTAACCGAAGGGTGCTGTTAAGTACCTCCCTCCTTTTGATAGAGGGGGGCTTTTTGCTTGAGCTGGTCGAGCCAATCAAATATAAATTCTGTTTGTCTGATGCGCTTGTCGATCTCAGCCATGGTGCTTGAGAGATCATCATTGCTTTGACACAACCATACCTGTAAGGCGCGTAGATAAAGGACTTTAACGCTGTTCAGGGCGAGATTGCCTTTGATACCTGATATGGAGAAGCCTGCGCTCTCAAACATTAACTTGAGGGAGCGGCGGATCATAGCGAGCATTTTTATTGATTCGATGGGGTCGCTGATCATTGCCTTAGAAATATTTTTGAGGGCGTTTTTGCGTGGGGATAAGGCCTCAATATGACACAGAATAAAATCAAAGATATACTCCTTGGCCGTCTCATTGCTGTGATCAAGGTTACTTAGGGCGATCTGGTCAATTTTGTCAAAATACAAGGATAAAATCTGCATCTTATTATGCGTAAATTGAAGAATATCAGAAGTTTCCAGCATGCTCTGCGTGGCGATATCGAGCAGAGTGATGGTTCTCCACTGGTTCGCGTCAGCCAGATCCATTAATGCAGTAGTCGTCAATTCTATATTTTTATTCATGGGGCTTTATATCGTAAGAGCGCAATTTTAACATTGATACTGTTTTATGAGTATGTAACGTATGGTCACATAAAAGTATATAGGATTTAGTCTTCCCGTTCTAGGTCTTCAGACCGAGAAATATTTGCCCCTACGGCCTCAGTTATGAGGGAGGTCAGTCCAGTATCTTCACGCATAAGAACTTGGAGGGCTGCTAGGGTGATACCGCCTTTGCTGCTGACGCTTTGGCGCAGGGTTTGCGCATCATCATGACTGTGTGATGCCAGACTGCTTGCCCCGCATACGGTGCCGTGAGCAAGTTCCGTGGCAATTTTTACAGGCAAGCCATGGGACGTGCCAGCTGCGGTCATGGCTTCAATCAGGTGAAAGAGATATGCAGGGCCACTTCCCGAGATGGCGCTCGCTGCATTAAGTTGATTTTCACTGTCAAGCCACACCACTTTGCCCACGGCCTCCATAAGGGTTGCCGCGTTACGCACTTCCTCTTTCGTGGTGTCCTTATTCCCAATGATAGGCGTAACCCCTTGTCTGATGGTCGCGGGTAAGTTAGGCATGGTGCGGATTACTTTTGTGTGTTTTGGTAATAGATTTTCCAAAAATGCAAAACTTTTTCCTGCGATCACACTGATGACCAATGTCTCTGGGCTAATAAAGCGGTCGTAGGCAGGGAGGACGTGGCGGATAATTTGTGGTTTTACAGCTAAAACAACAACTTTGGGCTGAAAGTCTTCTGGAAGCTTTTGGGGATGGGTATAGAGATGACAGCCCCACGAGGCGATTTGGTTACGGGGGCTTGGGTTTACGATATGTACTTTCGTAAGAGGAAAGCCGTCCAAGCTTAACCCGTTAAGAATGGCGGTTGCCATCTTACCACAGCCAATAACTAAAAGTGGAGTAAGTGAAGCATATCTCATGCGTGTCGATATCCTATGTGGAGGGAAGCGGTACTAAAGTGGGTTTATTTTCTTGGACTCTCGGTCGGCGAAGGAAAGTCTTGCTGGGTTTTTAAAGAGGACTCTAATGTATCAAGTCTTTCTTTCAGGACTTTATTTTCTGCGCCGACTTCCTCAGCTTGTTTTCGGATAGACTCCACATCATCATTTGTCACAAACCCCATTTTATTGATTGTCTCTTCTCGTCGAGACTGTAGGTGAGCTTTGAGCTCTTCTTGAATACTGAATACTGAACCAGCAACGCCCGTGGCAAGGCGTGCAAATCCAGAGATTATTTTACTTTTTCCTATCATGAGCAACTCTCCTTTTGACGATATAGCGGTGATTTTAGTATGCCATACCTGCTCTTTAAAGTCTCTTTCCATATATTATTAGTAATAATATCTTCAAGAGTAAAATGTGTTTATTGAGAAACTTTTTATTTTTTCCATACCTTGTGATATGACTTGGCAGATAAGACTTTGTTTTGATATGTTGCTAAGATGTATTCGATAGTTTTGTAAACAATTTTTGGAACGACCTATGATAGAGTTTCCCGCGATTGATCCAATTATTTTCCAGCTTGGGCCCTTCGCCGTTCGTTGGTATAGTTTGAGTTATTTCTTAGGTTTTATAATTGCGGCGCGATATATGTTCCGACTTACTGCTTATAAGGGCGCTCCTCTAAACCGTCAACATTTTGAAAGCTTGTTATTTATTCTCCCTCTTAGTGTCATAGTGGGCGGACGTTTAGGGTACGTTTTATTTTATAACATTGACTATTACCTAGATTCCCCTTTGCGGATTCTGTTTCTATGGCAAGGCGGCATGTCCTTTCATGGCGGGTTCATCGCTGTCATTGTGGCCTGTATACTATTTTTTTGGCAGAAAAAACTCCCCTTTTTATTTTTCTTTGATCAACTTGCACAGATTGTGCCGGTTACCTTAGGTCTGGGGCGGATTGCAAATTTTATTAATGGGGAGTTATGGGGGCGTGTGACGGATATGCCGTGGGGGATGGTTTTCCCGCATGTGGATGCGGCGGCGCGCCATCCAAGCCAACTATATCAGGCGTTTTTAGAGGGGGTATGTTTGTTTTTTCTTATTTTCTTTGTGCGTAAATATCATAGCTTTCAGGCGAAAAAGGCGGACGGTGAGGTGCCTGGGCCAGGGTATGTGGCAGGGATTTTTTGTTTAGGTTATGGGTGTATGCGTCTTGTGGCTGAGCTCTTTCGCGAGCCTGATCAACACATAGGGTTTTTGTTTGGAGGCGTCTCCATGGGACAGATGTTAAGTCTTCCTATGATTCTTTTGGGCGTTACTCTTATAGGGTTGGGGTACCGATCAAAGCAAAAGCTGGCCTTATCTCATTGTTTTCCAAGATAATGACCACAGTTTTTCATAGGTTAATCGCTGAGCACGGCCCCCTCCCGATTGATCAGTATATGCAGGCAGCATTAACTCACAGAACCAAGGGGTATTACCAGACACGTATGCCTTTTGGTGCCCAAGGTGACTTTGTGACAGCTCCAGAAATTAGCCAGATGTTTGGGGAGTTGTTAGGGTTGTGGGTGATCACCGTCTGGCAAAGACTGGGCATGCCAGAGAGGTTTCACCTTGTCGAGCTTGGTCCAGGGCGGGGCGTGTTAATGGCAGACGCGTTGCGGGTTATTAAGCGCCAAGCGCACCGCCTGTTTTCTGGGCTGCACCTTCATATGGTGGAGGTCAGTTCCCTGCTGATAGAGTCTCAGAAAACCATAGTTGGGGATGCGGGGTGCGCCGTTCATTGGTATCCATCTCTTACCGCCATCACGTTAGACGGGCCCCTCTGTATCCTTGCCAATGAGTTTCTGGATGCGTTGCCTGCGCGTCAGCTGGTCTATCACAACAATCAGTGGTATGAGCGCTGTGTCGATTTAGACACCCAGACGGGGAAATTGATGTTTGTTTTGGGAAAACGGGCCGTACTCACAGACTCTGATTTTATAGCCAACATTAGCGCTGCAGACCTAGAGGAAGGGGTTCTCCTTGAGGTTCCAGAAGCAGTCACGGCGGTAGTTAAAGAGGTCGCGACACTTCTTGCCATGCATAGGGGGGCGGCACTTTTTATTGACTATGGCCATGGGGTTAGCGGTACGGGAGAGACGCTTCAAGCCGTACGCTCCCACACCTACACGGATGTTTTAGAGAGTCCTGGAGAAGCGGACCTTACTGTGCATGTTGACTTTGCCCACGTTATAAGAACGGCTTTGGCCTCTAAAGTTGAGGGATATGGCCCTGTATTTCAAGGGGCTTTTTTAAAGGCATTAGGTATTGATGTCCGCGCTGACCAACTTATGAAGGCATCCCAGAGAGATGCCCAGCGTGAGACTATCATTCGTGCATACCATCGCTTGGTCAGCGCGGAGGCCATGGGGCGATTGTTTAAAGTTGTTGCTTTAGCCTCCCAAGGGTTTGGAGCCCCTGAGGGCATGTCAATGGCATCGGTGAGGTAAGGCGCGTGAAACCAAGACTTTTATTAATTATAGTGAGTTTATTTTATTTATCTGCATGTGGCACCGTGAATAAGGAAGGGCGTCAAGAAGGTCTCGTCAAGCCAAACTTGGGGGGGGAAGTGTATGTTAAACCAGTCACTGGGTTTGAATTTAAGAGTGAGGGCTTAGCCTTTACCACGGCCTTAATTAATGCTCTACAGAACCGGAGTGTTTTTGCCATTGACCATGCGCCTAAACGGCTTGTGAGAGTCTTAGAGGGCACCTTGGTTAGTGTCCGGCGCACGGGGAAGATCAACGTTTCCTTAGACTTTTCTTGGTATTTTTTTGAGCCCTCGGGTGAGCTGGCTGTGGCGTTTAAGACGCACCACTCTGTCCCCCATGACCTATGGCGCGCTAAGGCGTCTGATATGGTGGATATGGTCTGTCATGACGTGCTGAAAAAAATACAAACAGTTGTTAATGGCTTGATTACCTCCCCTCCCCTCCTCTTGCACATACCTTATATCGAGGGGGTGCCTGAGCATATTAATGATAAGGTAAATCAAATGTTGCGTATTCAATTTAATGACATTGATATTGCAGTCACCCCTAATCCTTTTATGGCCGAGTTAGAGTTAAAATGCGCGGTGACCTTTAATCGTGTTGTGTCCCAGAGCAGCCGCATTAATTTTTCATGTTACCTGTATGCCCTTGGCGAAATGTCGGAGAAGAAGCGCCTTGGTCACATAAAATTTTCTGAAGTGCTGCCAGAAGCCATGGTTTATGGTAAATGGATAAATCTCTCTGCGCTTATAGCGCACACTCTCACGCGGGATTTGGCTGATTTATTGCCCTAGTAGGATGTGTTTTTTTGTGATCAATCTAAAGTGAAGAATTTTTATTTTTTATTACCATAATTTGCTATTTGTGCTAAAAGGTCAGGGGTAGGCAGCTAAATTTACAAGGGTTTTTGATAAGATGTGGACATTTTATTGTGATTTTGGTAGTGTTCTTCACTCTTAAATTTTATACAAGGCAAGGTGGGTTTTGGAAGATAAAGTATGCTTGAAGTCGGAAACGAGGGGGGCATTATGAAGATTATTTCAGGGAATAGTAATAGAAATCTTGCTGAGTCCATAGGTCGCTATTTAAATTTACCATTGTGCGCTGCAGAAGTGCGGTGTTTTTCGGATAACGAGATTTATGTTGAAATCCTCGAGAATGTCCGCGGTGAAAATGTTTTTGTTGTTCAAAGTACAAGCGCACCAGTAAATGACAATATAATGGAACTCTTGATTATGCTGGATGCCCTGCGCCGGGCGTCTGCAAAGACAGTTACGGTTATTATTCCTTATTTTGGGTATGCCCGTCAGGATCGTAAAGTGGCACCACGTTCCCCAATCTCGGCGAAACTTATCGCTAATTTGATTGTGAAATCAGGAGCAGATCGCGTGGTAACCCTTGACTTACATGCAGGGCAGATTCAAGGTTTTTTTGATATCCCGACGGATAACATTTTTGCAGAACCGGTTTTTGCCAGTGATGTAAGTACCAATTACCTAGAACATGATCGCTTGACTATTGTCTCCCCAGATGTGGGGGGGGTGTTTCGAGCGCGTTGTATGGCAAAAAGACTTCATGCCAGTCTCGCGATTGTGGATAAACGGCGTGAGCGTCAGGGCGTCTCTGAAGTTATGAATATTATTGGGGATGTCAAAGGTCAGAAGTGTATTTTGATTGATGATATTGCGGACTCTGCGGGTACGTTGTGTAATGCTGCGAAAGCATTATCTGAAGCGGGAGCTGACAGTGTCTCTGCTTATGTGACCCATGGCGTGTTCTCTGGCGATGCTGTGGATCGGGTTGAGAAGTCATGTCTTGCAGAATTGGTGGTTACGGATTCTATCTCGGCGAGGGATTCGGTGCGCGTGTCATCGCGGATTAGAAGGGTGTCAGTGGCACCATTACTTGCTGATGTTCTAAAAAGGATTAGCTTAAACAAGTCGGTAAGCAGTATCTTTGTTTAAGCTGTCATATCAAGGTGCATGTCCTTAGGGTATGCTCTTGAAAAAAATGCTCTATAGGAGAGCTAGCGTATGTATTTATATTATTACACGTAAATATGTGCGTATAACTTGTTGGGATCTGAGGCTGGCATGCCTCCAGAGGCTGATCCAGAGGGAAAAAGTACTATGAAAGAAATACAAACTTTACCAGGAGTAAAGCGTGAAAAAACAGGGCGGGGATCCGCCCGTGCCGCACGTCGCGACGAAATGATTCCAAGCATAATTTATGGGGGGGACGGTGTACCCCAGACCATAAACGTTTTTCGTAAGGATGTCGTTCGTGTGATCGAGAGAGGAAACTTTCTTTCTAACCTGATTAATTTAGATATTGAGGGTGTTGTCGAACGGGTTTTTCCAAAAGACGCTCAAATGCATCCTTTAAATGACTATTGGCCAATACATATTGACTTTCTACGGATGCCTTTAGGCGCGCGGACGATTATTAATGTGCCCGTGGAGTTTATCAATCAAGATATATGTGTGGGTATTAAAGCCGGCGGCACTATGAACGTGGTGCGGTATGAAATTGAATTTAGCGTTGATGTTGATAATATTCCTCGTTCAATTATCGTTGATATGCAAAACGTCAAAATAGGAAACTCTGTTCATATTAGTGCCGTGCCGTTGCCTGAAAGCGTAAAACCTGTCATTACCCGTGACTTTACGATTGCTACGGTTGTCGCTCCATCTGGAGGGGTTACAGAGCAAGCTGAAGAAGGGTCTGAAGACCAAAGCGCATAAATTTATTTATGGGTGTTAAGTTTTCTTTTATTGCAGAAGAATATTTTTATGTTTGTTATTGCGGGGCTGGGTAATCCTGGGTCGAAATATCAAAATAACCGTCATAATATTGGATTTATTGTGATTGAAGAGCTCGTGCGTCATTTCAATTTGGGAATGGCGCGCTCTCGTTTTGATGCCCATGTTTATGAGGGCGGGGTTGGGACTTACAAGGTGGCCCTCCTTAAGCCACAAACCTATATGAATCATTCGGGGCGCTCAATTGGGCAGTTCGTCAATTATTTTAAACTTTCCATATCCAATGTTATTGTGATCCACGATGATCTAGATTTAGAGACCGGACGTGTGCGTATCAAAATGGGTGGCGGGAATGGCGGTCATAATGGCCTTAAATCTATTGATAGCCATATTGGTACAGAGTATAAAAGAATTCGTATAGGGATAGGTCACCCTGGTCATAAAGACCAAGTTTCCAATTATGTTTTAAGTGATTTCTCTAGCAAGGATAAGGAAGTGCTAGAGGGGCTCGTCTATCAGATTTGTGTCCAGTTACCAATTTTGCTTGAAGGCAATATGGTGGAGTATCATAATCGCGTATTACGTGGATTGCCAGACCTTGGGAAATAGGCGGTGCTTATGATTTTCAGCTGGGGAATGTCTTATTGTTGACGGGCGCGGATCATCATGCCTTGGGTTATATAATTTTCATGTTTTTTAGGGGAATACCGAGTGGGTTTTAATTGTGGTATTGTTGGACTGCCAAACGTAGGTAAGTCGACACTTTTTAATGCGTTAACAAATACGGCAGCGGCTGAGGCGGCGAATTTTCCGTTTTGTACCATTCAACCAAATAGTGGGATGGTTTCTGTTGCAGATGACCGTTTAAAGAAAATTTCTCATATTGCCAGTTCTCTTCAGGAAGTGCCCACATGCTTAGAGTTTGTGGACATTGCAGGTCTTGTGCGCGGTGCGTCACGCGGGGAAGGTTTAGGCAATAAGTTTCTTGCCAATATTCGTGAAGTTGATGCAATTGTCCATGTGGTGCGTTGTTTTGATGACGATAACATAACCCATGTCAATCAGAAGGTGGACCCCCTTTCCGATATTGAGACCATTGAAACAGAGCTTATGTTGGCAGACCTTGATAGTTTAGAGCGTCGGGTGCAGACCATGCGTAAAAAAGCCCAGTCTGGTGATAAAGAGTCGCGGGTGCAGGTAGCCTTGATGGAGCGGATTATTGCTGTGTTGCAAGAAGGTAAGCCAGCACGATCTGTGACGGTAACAGATGAGGAAAGAAAAGCGTTTAGTATGCTGCACCTGTTATCGAGTAAGCCCGTTTTATATTGTTGTAATGTTGCGGAAGAGCACATCACAAGTAAAAACTCTTACACGAATGCTGTGGAGGCAATGGCCAAGGAACAAGGGGCTGCGTGCGTGATCGTATCCGCTGCGATTGAGGCTGAGATATCTCAAATCGACAATGAAGAAGATAAAGCGGTATTTTTAGAAGATATGGGATTGCAAGAGTCGAGTCTGCATCGGGTCATTCGTGCTGGATATGACTTGTTAGACTTAATTACATTCTTTACAGCGGGCAAGAAAGAGGCGCGTGCGTGGACAGTTCATCGCCATGCTACCGCTCCTCAGGCTGCAGGTGCGATTCATACAGACTTTGAGCGTGGTTTTATTCGTGCTGAAGTGATCACTTATGATGACTATATCGCGTGCAATGGTGAGGGGGGCGCCCGTGATTTAGGTAAGTTACGCCTAGAGGGGAAAGACTATATCGTCCAAGATGGGGATGTCGTTCATTTTCGTTTTAATGTTTAATCTAGGTGAGGGTTTTCACCCCATTGGCCCAGAGGGCATGCCCCACTAAATAGAGAGATCCTGTTATAATAACAAGGGGGGACGTTGTCTCTTGGGAGATGGTCTCAAGTGCATGGTCAAGTGAAGCACAGGCTCTCCCGCGTAATCCAAGGTGATGGGCGTGGGCCTGAAGCACATCCTTGTCAAGACTTTGATGATTTTGGGGGATATCTACGGACCACACTGTTGGGTTAAGAGGAACAAATAGGCTTAAAAAGTCCTTGATATTTTTAGTTTGGAGCATACCGATAATTATATCAAGTGGCCGTTGGGGGGTACGCTTGATTTCTTGGGTCAAGAACCTGACTAGGGCAGATCCAGCATCAATGTTATGGGCACCATCAAGCCATAGGTCAGAGGTTGGAGGAAGGCGCTCTTTCAGTTTCCCTGAGGAGATATAGTGTAGCCTTCCAGGCCAGTCAACCTTCATAAATCCAGAAGTAATATGGTCTTCAGAGACCAGATTCATGGTGCGTAATACGGTTGCGGCGACGGCACTGTTGATTTTCTGGTGGTCGCCTTTCAGGTTGGTCGGTGGTGCTGAGGCAACTGTTTCCTTGTCAATGGTGATTAAAGGGCAGTGTATTTTTTGGGCATAGGCGTGGATAGCCTCTCTGGCTTCTGGTTGCTGCGGGGCGATACACGCGGGTGTCTGGGGCTTAAGAATCCCCGCCTTTTCATAGGCGATACTCCCTAGGCGATGCCCTAAAAAAGTTTCATGATCCATGGATACGGGAGTAATAACCGACATATCGGTTTTCGCGATGACATTTGTTGCATCTAGTCGACCTCCAAGACCTACTTCAAGTAAGAGAATATCTGCGGGAGTTGCGGTGAACGCCAGAAACGCTGCGATGGTGGTTGCTTCAAAAAAAGTAGTTTCACCGCCGTTATTGGCAGACTCTACTTCTTTAAGGACGCTCTCAAGCATATCTTCTGAGATAAGATGCCCCGCTACGCGGATGCGTTCACGGAAAGAAATAAGGTGGGGACTGGTATAGACATGTACGCGCTTGCCCGCCGCCTCTAAGGCAGAACGTAAAAGCATGGTGGTGGAGCCTTTACCATTCGTGCCCGCAATGTGAATGGTGGGAGGTAGTTTTTTATGGGGATCATTGAGGGCCGATAAAAGCCGATGAACACGCCCTAATGATAAGTCAATACCTTTGGTGTGCAGCTTTGTGAAACGTTCTAGTATCTGGTGGTATGACACAAACGTGGGGTTCTCCCGATAAAAATGATGGTGGTCGTCGTTACTTTGTAGCTGGTGGACCTAAGTATTGTGTCGCAAGGTTAGGAGGATGGTTGGTAAGAATAGCAATGCTTTTAATTAGGATATTCCGCATTTCTTTACGGTGCGTAATCATGTCTAACATACCATGTTGTAAGAGAAACTCTGATCTTTGGAATCCTGCAGGTAGGGTTTCTCGGATTGTTTGTTCAATAACGCGGCGACCAGCAAAACCAATGCGCGCGTTCGGTTCCGCAATATTAATATCACCAAGCATGGCGTAACTTGCGACAACACCGCCGGTGGTCGGGTCTGTCATTACTGAAATAAAGGGGAGCCTTGCATCCCGTAATTGGTTTATAGCTGCAGTGGTGCGGGCCATTTGCATTAAGGATAAGATACCTTCTTGCATTCTTGCTCCCCCTGCGGAAGAGAAGATAATAAAGGGCGCTGTTGTCTCAATGGCTAAGTTTACACCGCGAATAATACTCTCCCCTGCGGCGACTCCCATGCTTCCGCCCATAAAGGCAAAGTTCTGTACGGCGATGACAACATTCATGTCCCCTCCCATTTTACCATGGGCAACGATAATGGCATCTTTTTGCTTGGTCTTCGCACGGGCATCCTTCAGACGATCGGTATATTTTTTGCTATCACGGAATTTAAGGGGGTCTGCGTTCTGTAGGACGACTTCTGGAAGGGTTTCATACTCACCATTATTAAATAATGATTGGAAGCGCTCATGGGGTGGCTGTTGCAAGTGGTGATCGCAATGGCTACAAATACGCAAGTTTTTTTTAAGTTCTTGGTGGTGGAGCAATTGGTTACAACTTGGACATGTTTCCCATAGGTTTTCTGGATAATTATTTTTCTTGTTCCAGCTTTTAAGTTTAGGGCGGAGGCGTTCTAACCAGTTGGTATTCCATTGAATGTTAAAAATGCCACCGCTTTTTCCTGACTGAGATTCTTCCATAGTGTGTCGTCCTTAAAAATTAGTATCCGTATGTGCGCCCGATACGTTAGGATATATATGTATTTTTGTTTAAGTATTCTTGAGGATATTCTCAACTTCTTGTACTGGGTTATCACTTAACGTGATGGGACGTCCAATGACAATAGAGGTGGCGCCACGGTCAAACGCTTCTTTTGGAGAAAGAGTGCGTTTTTGGTCTTCTTGGTTAATCGGATGAGGGCGAACACCTGGAACAATAAGTGTTGCACTGTCACCTAAGAGGTCGCGGATCGCTGAAACTTCGTGACCAGAGCAGACAACACCGTCTAGTTTCGCATCTTGACTCATTTTCGCTAATCGTAACGACTGCTGCGTGAGTTCATTATGCATGCCGATCAGGTTAAGGTCGTTGGCGTCAAGGCTGGTCAGGATGGTCACGGCCACAACCCGAGGGCGGGTGGCGTGTTCATCTGCGGCTTTCTTCGCACTGTTGAGCATATTAACCCCCCCTGAAGCATGAACCGTCATCAGTTTAGGAATCATTGTACTCGTTGCTGCTTTAACCGAGCCATATACGGTTTTGGGTATATCGTGAAATTTCAGGTCAAGAAAAAGGGGAAGCTCTCGGGCAACACGACGAACACCTTGAGGCCCATGTGTTGAATAAAACGTCATCCCAACTTTAAGACCTACACCGTCTATTTTGTGAAAGGCCTTTGCAAGGGTCTCAGCAACATCTAAGTGAGGCGTATCAATTGCCACAAACAATCTGGGCAAAGCGGGGCGACTATCTATTTGTTTTTCATTTGTATTCATTGGTTAACTTTTCTTTAGCTTTACATACATTAGATTATAATCTATATAACATCTCTAATAAATTTATTTATCAAAGCAAGAATAAAACGACAAGATAAATACAAAATAACATGTATACCTTAGGACTGTTTGTGTCGATTTTACGCTTTCATGTCTAAATATAGACTATTGTTTTATTTAGTTTTTCTTTTGCGTCAGATTATATATAAACCAATTTAAGGAACCAATCAATATTCCTAGGGTTAGCACAATTAAAATAAAAAAAATCAAATGAATTGTTATTTCAATAGGCAAGGGAGCAAAACTTAAATTTAAATATTGATTATTGTTTATACTTAGTATGGCCACAAAAGCTATGATAAACAACAAAGATAAAATTTTGAAAAATGCTCGTATAATATTCACAGTGTTCAATTTTGCTGTAGGTGTACAGAGTTTAGGCGGTCGCGGAGACCCTTGCCAGTTTTAAAATAAGCGGCGCTCTTGCCTTGTACTTTAACCTTATCGCCAGTCCGTGGGTTTCTTCCGATACGTGGGGGACGTTTCTTGACAGAAAAGGCGGCGAATCCACGAAGTTCCACTCGGTTTCCTTGGGATAAAGTTTTTGAGATTTCTTCGAAAAATGTATTTACAAAGCGCTCTAAGTCCTTCTTATAAAGATATGGATTAGACTTTGCAAGTATGGTAATTAGTTCATATTTGGTCATGAGATTAAAGCCCGCTCTATAAACAATAAATACTTTAAGTTTTACAAAAAATTAAGGTCAAAATTGTAACAAATTAAGAAATTCATTTACTCCTAGTAAAAAAACACATTTACTTATTGTGTATGTATGTATGTATGATTTCCTTAAGGTTGCCAGAGAGTTAATGTGTCGTCAAGTTTTAGAAAAGGTTTGACGATAATTTTTATTGTTATTTTTTTAATTATTTTTTAACCTCTCGGTGTTAATGGCAGCGTTGGCCTGCCTTGTGCGCGCCGTTTGGGAATAAAATCTTGCATTTTTAGTTTATTTGTTGCATGGTCACAAATGGAAGGTTGGACGTGGACGTGGGTTCTGGACAATCCGATCAGGTCCGAAAGGAAGCAGTCGTAACAGGTATATTTACGGGTCATGGTTCAGCCTTCTGCTCAAGGCATTTACATTTAATGCTTGCCTTTATTTTTTAACTTCATAAGGTCGCACAAGAGGCAATCTTTATTATTGCGGATCGGAGATCACAAGTGGTGTCTCATATGGAGCCTTCTGCTCATAAAGAACCGTATTTGGCTCTTTCTCGTAGGTATCGTCCAAGAAAATTTGCTGATATTATTGGTCAGGCACATGTTGTACGCATTTTGTCTAACGCTATTGCGTCTGGTCAAGTTGCCCATACTTTTATTCTTACTGGCGTGCGTGGGGTTGGAAAAACGACAATTGCACGGATTATTGCCCGCGCTTTAAATTGTATTGGCGCCGATGGACAAGGGGAAGCAAAGCTTTCTCCGTGTGGTGTCTGTAAGAATTGCGAAGATATTCTTGCAGATCGGCATATGGATGTCATGGAAATGGATGCGGCATCCCGTACTGGTGTGGATGATATTCGTGAGATTATTGATAGTGTTAACTATCGCCCTGTCCTGGGACGGTATAAGGTGTACATTATTGATGAAGTACATATGCTATCAAAGAATGCCTTTAACGCGCTTCTGAAAACCCTTGAGGAACCTCCTGAGCATGTGAAGTTTATCTTTGCAACAACTGAAATACAACGCATACCCGTCACCGTTCTAAGTCGGTGTCAGCGGTTTGACTTGCGGCGGGTTGAGGCCTCTTCCTTGGAAAAGCACCTACGCTCCATATGTGAACAAGAAAAAGTTAATATTTCTGATGAGGGATTAAAAATTATTGTTCGGGCATCTGAGGGGTCAGTTCGAGACTCTTTAAGCATGCTTGATCAGGTGATTGCCTTTAGTGGGGACATGACAATTGAAGCCCACGACGTCCGCAGTACACTAGGTCTTGCGGATCGATCTCGGGTCGAAAACCTGTTTACTTTAGTCATGGCGGGGCAAATCGCTGAGGCTTTAGAAGAGTTTGTCGATCAGTGTACGTCTGGTGCCGAGCCGATTATTATTTTGTCGGATCTTTTAGAGTATAGTCATTTGCTGACCCGTATGCATGTGGCGCCTCAGGCCATGAAAAATGTGTCTGATGACTTTGACCTCCCCAGTGCAGAGCGGATTGCCCACAAATTAAATGTGCCGAGTTTAACCTGCGCGTGGCAGGTTTTGTTAAAAGGGATTGAAGATGTTCGAAAAGCACCTCGCCCCGTCAGTGCTGCTGAAATGGTGCTTATTCGTTTAGCCTATGCCAGCACGTTACCTTCACCTGCTGAGATTGTCCGTAAAGTTCACAATATGGCGGGGGGGAGTGCTCAGGAACAGACTTCACGTTCTGCGGGGCAGGCGCTTCAAGGCTCGTTTGATGCCGCCCCCCTTGACTCTACCCCTCTCGAAGAGAGTGCCCCACATCAGCCTGCAGCCGCTGTTAACCATAGCGAGCAAGGTCTTGTCTTAATGTCCTTTGATGATGTCATCATGTTGGCAGAGCAGAAGAAAGAATTGCGCCTGGCCTTTAACCTTAAAGACAGCGTACGCCTTGTTGCATTTGACGGCACAGAGCGGCGGATTGAGATTGGGTTAACTGAAAAAGCTGAGCAGTCAATTGTGCAGAACTTACGGGCTATGTTACATGAATCGACAGGACATACTTGGAATGTGGTTGTAAGTGACCAGCTGGGTGACGCAACGAAATATCAGCAAGAGGCTACCGCTAAAGAGGTGTTGCGCGAAAAAGTCATGAATCATGCTTTGGTTGTTGATATATTTAAGAAGTTTCCAGATGCACAGTTAAACTTAGTACAAGAAGCCTCTGACCATAATAAGCTGTCTTGGGGGGGGCGTGCTGAGAATGAAGCTTACGCTTCTGAGAATATTGAGCTTGAAGACGATGACCATGGGTTTTTGATGAATCAATGACTTTATATGATATTGTCTATTAATTTAAATCTGGAATTAATAAGCATGGGAAAGTTAAAATTATGAACATAAACGATATTTTTAAATATATGCAGGGCTCTCAAGAAGAAATGCTCAAGGGTCAGGAAAATATTAAAAACATTAAGGTTGAAGGCTCTTCTGGTGTCGGGTTGGTGAAAGTCACGATCACTGGTACCTATGAAATGTATGGTTTGACCATTGATCCCAGCATATTTTCTAAAGAAGAAAAAGAAGTTGTGGAGGATTTGATCATTGAGGCGTACCGTGATGCTCATAAAAAGCTCACGAAACGCATTCAGGAGGAGACCCAGAATCTTATGACGGGCTTAACGCCAGATAGTTTATCGAATTTATTTGGAAAGTAGGGGTTTGCGCTCTGGTGATTGGTCATGAAATAGACAGTCTGATTAAGTGTTTTAGTCGATTGCCTGGCATTGGGCCGCGTTCGGCGCGACGGCTTGCTGTGTATCTAATTCAACGTAAAGATAAGACGTTAACTTCCCTTAGAGATGCTATAGATCAGGTGCTTGATACGTTACATCAGTGCTCTATTTGCGGGAACTTTGATACGCAAGTGCCATGTGGGTACTGCCAAAACACAGAACGGGACGCGAGCATTGTTTGTGTTGTTGAGACGGTGGGCGACCTATGGGCTATGGACCGTATTAATATTTTTAATGGTCTTTTTCATGTTTTAGGAGGGTGTTTGTCTGCGGTTGATGGCGTGGGGCCAGAGGATTTAACCCTTGATAACCTCGTCTCTCGGGTCTCTTTAGGGGGCGTGCATGAAGTGATTATTGCCACAAATGCCACTGTTGATGGCCAAATAACCGCTCACTATGTTGCTACTTTATTAAAAGATAAGGTGACGGTTATTAGTCGTTTAGCCCATGGGGTTCCCGTTGGTGGTGAGTTAGATTATTTAGATGATGGGACGTTGGGAACTGCTCTTCGTTCTCGTCAACCGATGTCGTATTGATTTTTCTTTCCCAAAGTGTTGTTGCTCATAATTCTTACGAGTTTTGCTATGTTCTCATGGCGTAGAATATATTTTTTTAGATTGATGGAGTGTTTTATGGTGATTTTACATTATTTGATATTGAGGCGTTTTTTTCTAAGTATTGGATTTTTAGGGGTTTTTCTCTCAAGTGGGCTGAGTTTTGCCGCGTGTACAGGCTCTGTGTGTGTGGAGAATGGGTGGACGCGCGCAACGCCTCCAAACGCTCAGTTCGGAAGCGCTTATTTAACGATTACTAACAATGGCAATACGCCAGAGTATCTGGTTTCAGGATTGGCTGATTTTGCTGACCGTATTGAAATACATAGTATGAAAATGAATAAGAACTCTGTCATGCAAATGTACCTCTTGGAGGAGGGCGTTAAAATACCAGCGGGTCAAAGTATAACGCTTAAGCCTGGGGGCACACATATTATGTTTTTTGGGTTAAATAAGCCCTTTATATTCGGCACTAAGATTAAATTTGACTTAGTCTTTAAAAACTCTGGGACTCTGCCAGTGGTCTTTGATGTAGAGCGCCTTGGTGCCAAGCAAAAAAGTGTGTCATATTAAGAGTAATGCTAGTTCATGTTCCATCCATGACTGACTGTAATTGACTGTCCAGTGAGGGCGCTTGAGGGAAACTCTGATAAAAAGACGGCCAGGTTGGCGACATCTTCTAAAGTTGTGAACTGTTTGTCGACTGTCCCCTTAAGCATGATATTTTCAATTACCTCTTTTTCTGTGAGTCCAAGGGCCTGTGCTTGCTCGGGAATTTGTTTTTCTACCAAGGGTGTTTTAACGAATCCAGGGCAAATAACATTGGTACGCACCCCATGGGGGGCGCCTTCCTTAGCCATGACCCGTGCCAGTCCAAGGATACCATGTTTTGCGGCAACATATGCAGATTTCAGGGGGGAGGCCTCATGGCTATGGACAGACCCCATATACAGTAAAAGGCCAGATTTTTGCGGATACATATACTTTACCGCGGCTTTTGTTGTTAAGAATGCTCCATTTAAATGGATATCAACCACGCGTTTAAAGTCTTCGTAAGGAAAATCCTCAATGGGGTGAACAATTTGTATGCCCGCATTCGAGACAAGAGTATCCAGTCTGCCCCACTTTTGGATCACCGTCTTAAAAGCATCATTGACGTCTGACTCATTGGTGACGTCTGCTCCACAGACAAGCCCTTCTCCAGAGTTTTGTTGATGAAGTAAGGTGAGGGTCTCTTGGGCGGCATCTGGGTTAATATCACAGATGGCGACACGATATCCCTTCACCCCCAGGGCAAGGGCTATGTGGCGTCCAATCCCTGAACCCGCTCCCGTGATAAAGCAAACAGGTGACTCATTGCTCATCTTTTTTCCTTAGACTTTGGGTGTTGTTTTAGGTTTCCTCTATCTTACGTTTAGTTTCTTTAAGTTCGAATACTTCAATGATATCATCAACCCTAATATCCTGTTGGCGGTCAAATGTTATCCCACACTCGTACCCTTTTTGGACTTCTTTAACGTCATCTTTAAAGCGCTTAAGGTTTTTGATTTTACCTTGGTAGATAACGATATTATCACGTAATTGACGGATTCCCATATTACGGACAGCGACACCTTCTGTAACCACACACCCAGCTATTGTCCCTAACTTACTTACATTAAAGACTTTTTGTACGGTGGCATATCCCAGAGTACTTTCATGTATTTCTGGTGAAAGCATACCGCTGAGGGCGTCTCGTATGTCGTTAATAATATCATAAATTATGCTGTAATAACGTATTTCTATACCTTTGTGTTTTGCAAGTTCTCGTGCTTGGCTATTGGCACGGACATTAAAACCAATAATAAGGGCATTTGACGCGGCAGCAAGGGTGATATCTGACTCAGTAATCCCCCCAACACCAGAGTGCAGGTTGCGGACTTTCACTTCTGAGTTACCGATCTTTTCAAGGGCGACTGCAATTGCTTCCGCTGACCCTTGCACATCGGTTTTAATCACAATAGGTAATTCTTGAGTCATATTTGCTTTTGTTTTTGCAAACATTTGATCTAAGGTTACTACCCCGCGATAGGCTAGTTTATCTTTGAGTTTCCGTGACCGGTACTCAATAATTTCCCGTGCTTTTGATTCACTCTCAACAACTATCAGACTGTCACCCGCCTCAGGACTCTCTTGCAGGCCAAGAATCTCAGCAGGATAGGAAGGTGCCGCAGATGTAATCTGTTTGCCTTGGTCATTAATAAGAGCCCTAACGCGACCCCATGTATTACCAACAACAAAAATATCTCCAATTTTTAAGGTTCCCCTTTTAATGAGGACTGTTGCCATCGGGCCCCGCCCTTTGTCAAGTTTTGCTTCAATAATAACCGCTTCGGAGTTGGCAGTAGGGTTAGACTTAAGTTCGAGAACCTCTGCTTGAAGTTGAATGGCTTCGAGCAGCGTGTCGAGCCCATGTCCCGTTAATGCGGAAATTTCAACGTCTTGGACTTCACCAGACATTGCCTCAACCAAAATACCATGTTGTAAGAGGTCTGTACGCACACGCTCTACATCTGCTGCTGGCAGGTCAATCTTGTTTATCGCCACGATAATAGGAACATTGGCAGCCTTGGCATGATTAATGGCTTCAACGGTTTGCGGCATGATGCCATCATTGGCAGCAACAACAAGGATAACAATATCCGTAACTTTGGCACCCCGTGCACGCATGTTTGTAAAGGCAGCGTGACCTGGCGTATCAAGGAAAGTAATGGCGTCTTTGGTCCCTTGCTGGACTTGATATGCACCAATATGTTGGGTAATGCCCCCAGACTCGGTTTTAATAACATTGGTTTTGCGGATTGCATCCAAGAGAGATGTTTTTCCATGGTCAACGTGTCCCATGATTGTAACAACCGGTGCACGGGCGACAAGGTCTGATTCTTTATCATCAGCAGTTACCAAAATATCTTCAACGTCCGCATCAGAAACACGATTTATCTTATGTCCAAACTCTTCGATAATTAACTCAGTGGTGTCGGCATCAATAGTTTGGTTGATGGTTGCTATGACCCCCATTTTCATGAGCGCTTTGATAACATCGGCACCGCGTTCAGCCATACGGTTGCTGAGTTCTTGAACGGTAATAAGTTCTGGAACAGTGACGTAACGGATAACTTTTTCTTTTTCTTGGTAAACATTTTGTGCAAGGCGTTTTTCTTTTTGCTGTTTACGCCGAACAGAGGCCATAGAGCGGGTGCGCGTTTTTTGCCCAAATTCATCATCTAAAGAGACGCGATTTGAAGCGCGACGATTACTGTTCGTGGGTCTGCCAGTCGTCCGCAATTTTTCCTGGGTTTGAGGTGTAGTCGTGCGTCGTCCTAGGCGTGCAGACTGAGGATCATTGCTCTCACTTGCAGTCGTGGTTTCTTTTTGCTTTTTAAAAGAGTGTGGAGTGGCAGGTTTCTCGGTCTCTTGGGGTTTTGTTTTTGCTTTAGTTGGCGTGCGCGTCTCTGGACTTTGTTGGGACGCTTCAAGGTTTGGCGCAGGCGCTTCTGGTGCGGTTGCCTCTTCTTGCGGTGCCACAGGAGGGCGAGAAAGCGCTTCTTGGGCGCGCGCTTGTTCTTCGATGGCCTCGCGCTCTTTTTCCTCTGCTAACCGGATTTTTTCTTCTTCGTCAGCGCGTTCTTTTCTTTGTTGCTCTTCCTTCATGAGGATCTGGGCTTGTTCCTCACGTATTTTAGAAAGCTCAAGAGCCTTAAGACGGTGAGCTTTTTCTTCATCAGTTAAGGCGCGGAGTACATTGCGGCGCCCCACTTGATTGGTGTTTGTGGTCTCACGCGTTGGGGCGGGTCGTGCTGGTTTTTTAACAGGCGGACGCGCAGCATTTGAGCTGCCCACTTTTTGAGCAATGGGATCCGTACGCTTCTTCTTGACGGACTTCACTTCAACCTGCACGGTTTTATTGCGTCCTGATCGTGTGCTCGAACCAATATTAGAATTAGAGCCATCTGATGACTTTTTAAGCTCAAGTTTCTTTTTTGAAAGACTGAGTTTATCTGAAGGTGATGTTTGGTTGCTCATTTATTCCATTTCCATTACTAGTATTATTGTCGGTACTTCCCGAAGGTGAAAGCGTTGATCTGTTTTCGGGAATAAACCCAGAAATCCAGTTTGTCGTTATTTTGAGTTTTCTTAATGATTGTGACCCAAAATTCTTAGAGGTAATAACTGCAGCATAAACAACGTTGGGAGCCCCTAAGGCTGCGCTGAGTTCTTCACGATTAAATATATTAATTCTAGGGATGTGTTCCAATGCTTTAGTGGCAAACTTTTTTTGATTGCTCTCAGAAGCATCGCTGGCTTGTATTAGAATAGATAGATTTTCTTTAGGGAGTTTTTGTATTTTCTCAACCCCCAAAACCAAGGCTCCAAATTTGCGTGCCAACCCCAGCTGACTCAGGAGGTGTCCGTGGAGCAGTGTACTTGTGTGTTCAACGAGGGCGGGTGTTGCGTATGCCTTTGCTTTCATGGAGTAGGCAAAGGCCTTGCGGTTAATGGCGGTAAGAAGGGCGTCCCGATTTGCGCTGACATACACGCCGCGACCAGGCAGTTTGTTGGTTAAGTCAGGCATAACTTGACCATCAGAATTTACTACAAAACGAATAAGTTCATCTTTAGGAATCATTTGACCACGGGCAATACAGCAACGTGATGGGCTTGTCTGGTTTTCTTGGAGCTGTGATCTATTCAATGACTGTTCCCTTTGTTGGTTACATAATACTATATCATAAATTTATTTCTGACTGGTTTTCTGATGGCGAAAGGTCATTTTCAAACCAGTGTGCCCGTGCCCGCATAATGATATTGTTAGCATCGTCTTCTGATAGGTCAGGTCCGATGATTTCAACCAGTTCATCACTCGCAAGGTCAGCAAGGTTATCAAGGGTTTTAATTCCTTTTTCACCGAGTTTCACCAAAAGGTTTCCTGAGAACTTTGTTATTTGCACAACATCATTCTCTACCCCTAAGCTGATACGTTCGTTTTCCGCCTCTACAGACTTTTCGGCAATATAGTTACGTGCGCGCTGTTGTAGTTCTTCAGCAAGGTCGGCGTCAAAGGCGTCGATTTGCGCCAAGTCCTCAATATCCGCTTCTGCAACATCTTCAATATCCGTATATCCTTCTGCGGCGAGGAGCTGCCCAATGATATCATCTAAGTTCAGAATATTGACAAATACTTCACTTCGCTGTGCAAACTCTTTTTGTCGACGTTCAGATTCTGCGGATTCGGATATAATATCAATATCCCATCCGACCAGCTGGCTTGCTAGACGAACATTTTGCCCTCGACGACCAATGGCTTGACTGAGGACTTCATCAGGCACGATAACCTCAATACGTCTTGAGTCTTCATCGAGCACCAGTTTACTAACTTCTGCAGGGGCAAGGGCGTTAATAATAAAAGTTGCCATATCCTCTGTCCAAGGAATAATATCAATTTTCTCCCCTTGCAACTCATTGACAACAGCTTGCACACGACTGCCGCGCATACCAACACACGCCCCAACGGGGTCAATGCTTTGATCATCACTATAGACCGCGATTTTTGCACGGCTTCCAGGATCACGGGCAACAGCTTTAATTTCAATAATCCCATCATAAATCTCTGGCACTTCTTGGGTAAAGAGCAGGGCCATAAATTGGGGGTGAGTCCGGCTTAGAAGAATTTGTGGTCCGCGAGGTTCTTCACGCACATCTATAAGGTACGCGCGAATTCTATCTCCTCTGCGCAAATTCTCACGGGGAAGAATCTCATCACGTCGCAGGTAGGCCTCAGCACTGCCGAGGTCAACATAGACGTTGCCGTGTTCAATACGTTTCACAAGCCCGTTTACCATTTCATGAACGCGGTCTTTGAAGGTGTTGTATTGTTTCTTCCGTTCGGCATCACGTACTTTTTGGACGATAATTTGTTTTGCGGATTGCGCAGAGATACGGCTAAAATCAACAGGTGGCAGGGTGTCCGTGAGAATATCACCTATGGCAATGTCAGGGTTACGCAGTTGTGCTTCCTCAAGACTTATCTGGGTGTTTTTATTTTCAATTTCTTGGACAACTTCTAAACAGCGATAAATATTGATGTTACCAGTTTGCACATTTATTTCTGCTTTAATCTCGTTTTCTGCTCCGTATTGAGAGCGTGCAGCACGTTGAATCGCTTCTGCCATGGTATCTAATACCATTTGACGGTCAATATTCTTCTCTCGGGCGACAGCCTCAGCAACTTGTATGAGCTCTAGACGACTAAATGTGCCGTTTTCCATATTCTCACCTATTACTTAAATTTTGTTTCATAAAAAAACCGCATATAATCATAAAGATATTCATAATTTCACCTCGGAGTCACCCTCGGCAGATACGGACAAAGTTTTGTATTTTTGTTTATAGTGTTCTATTAGGCTGTCAGTTAAAATCAGTTTCGTATTGTCAATCTCACTAAAAGGAATAGCGACCTGAGGCTTATTTTTGGCGTCTGGTAAAACAAGGATGACCGTATCTTCTGTAGCATTGAAATCATGGAGCGTGCCCCTGAATTTTTGACGGCCATTAAGTGGTCTACGGGTGCTGAGTTTAACCTCGTGGCTTGTCCAGGCTTGAAAGTCCTCACGACTAACCAAGGGGCGGTCAATCCCAGGCGAGCTCACTTCTAAAGAATATTTTTCAGCAGCGGGCACTTCAATATCTAATATAGGGCTAACGGTGTCACTAATAGTTGCACAATGATCAACGGTCATAAGGGAGCCGTCTAAAGGCTCTGCCATGACTTGGATTGTTTGAGAAGGGGCGTCAATCACACGAATACGGATAGAACGAAAGCCGATACTCTGGACTGTCGTGGTGATGACACTGTTTATTTTCTCTGCGAGGGCTACCATTCTCTAAATCTATATTTCCTTGAAAACTGACGTACGAATAACAAAAAAGAGCGGGAACGCCACACCCACTCTTCAAATAAGACTGCCTTAAACTCATTAAAACAATAATACAAAGTATTATGGTTGTTATCATACAGCATGTCTATTCAATTATCAATACGACAAGAGAGACAATTGGAAAATAACCCGAATTTAATACTATAAATATGATTGAGTGTGAACCTTATAAGAAGAACGGGGGTATTCTTCTGGATAAAGTTAGCTGCTTGGTACTGGTATTGTGCGCACCTTGTCTTGATGGAGCGGGCGATGGGATTCGAACCCACGGCCCCAACCTTGGCAAGGTTGTGCTCTACCCCTGAGCTACGCCCGCATTTTCATCAAAACAATTTTGCTAACTACATAAATTTACTTAGTCTGTAAAGTAAATTTAGGTTAACCTGTCTTTTAAAGAACAGATTTTTAATACCGTAAACACCTAGCTCTTGTCTATAGCAAAATGTAATTATTGTGATTTTTTATGAGAAAGTAAATAATAATATAGAAATTGTTTATGAGTATAAAGATGATTTTAAAGTTTTACTAAAACCCTGTTATAATATAACTTGACCTAATAGTAAATTTTTGACGTTTCAACAAAAAGTTTGAAATATGCGATTTATTTTTTCGGGGTAGTTATGATTTTAGGTAGTTCTCGGCAGCAATCAGGAAATGGTATTGTGACAAATACTAATGTCAGGTCCTTTCAGGCTGATGTTATTCAAGCAAGCAATAAAACGCCTATAATTGTTGATTTGTGGGCGCCTTCCAATCCGGATTGTGCCACGTTAGACCTTATGCTCGAAAAGGCAGTACGGGCGACAAACGGCGCCGTGCGTATGGTCAAAGTCAATATTTCTCAGAACAAAGAGCTGATACAACATTTTCGTGTCCATTCCTTGCCAGCGGTTTTTATTTTTTATAAGGAAAAAGTCATTCACCACTTTGTTGGGCTGATGCAAGAGGCACAATTATCGCAGTTGGTTCAGAACTTTGTCGCTTTAGGGAACGAGTTGGAGGGGGTTGAAGCCTTTATTAAAGAGGCGGCTCATCAGGTTGAAGGTGGTAATTACGAGGCTGCGTTAGAGATTTACCAAAAAGCCTATACATCCTACCCCCAAAATGTGGATATTCTTGTGGGTCTCATCAAGACGTATTTATCCTTGGATAACCTTGAGCAGGCGCACCTGGTTTGGGTAAGTTTAGCCGATGAGACAAAGAGTTTGCCAGAGTTTACCTCGGTCAAGGCCCTGTTAACAATTGCAGAGCAAGCGGCTGCTATTGATGAAAAAGACGTGCCGACTCTTCAAGAGAAAATACAAAATAACCCTGATGACTATCAGTCATTGTTTAATTTGGCGCTTTATTTTATGAATAAGGAGTCAAATAAGGCCATTGATTATCTTCTTGAAATATTAAAAAAAGATCGTTATTGGAATAATGAGATCGTCATGAAGCAAATTCTTACGCTGTTTGATGCGTGGGGAGTAATGGATACACGAACAGTTCGTGGGCGCCGTCGGTTGTCGAGTGTTTTATTTGTTTAATTTAGTTGTGAGTTTTTTTATTCGTGTTTAAACCATCGTCTTCTCAAACGTCTAGTTCTTCTTATGCAAATATTCCTCGAACTCTTCCTTTGTGTTTCCTCTCAGGCGTTGTGCTGATGCCGGGCGTTGAGTTGCCTTTGAATATATTTGAGACATGTCATAAAGACATGGTCAAGGATGTTGTGTCTGGGAATCGCTTTGTTGGTATTGTGCAGCCGTGGAAAGATGCAGATAGTTCTAAACGTCCCGCATTACATGGTGTTGGCTGTGCTGGGATCATTACCGACTATAGCGAAACGAGAGATGGAAACCTGTTAATTGTTGTCACGGGTATCTGCCGGTTTAAAATATTAAACGAGATGCCCAATATTGGCAGTTATCGCACAGCGCTCGTGAGTTATTCCCGCTTTCGTTCGGATTTTTATGCCTTAGATGATACTGATTTTCCGCGGAAAGCTCTTGAGCATTCTTTAAGGAGTTATTTTGAGGTTAAGTCCATAGACGCAGATTGGCAGGCAATTAAAAGTACCTCTGATTGTGCTTTGGTCAGCGCTATGATTATGGTCGCTCCGTTCTCTTCTATGGAGAAGCAAGCTTTACTGGAAGCAGAAAATTTAGTGGAACAAGGGCGCGTGTTATGTTTTTTGTTAGATACAGCGGTCATGGAAGTTCAGCAAGCCGGCCCTGGTGGTGATGTCACATCTTTTCGCGTGTAGGTTTTCGTGACTTTTCTGGGATAAGTGTGCGCTTCTTTAATTGTATTTTGTGCGATATTTTTGTAAACTTTATATCTATTTTTTGATCTATAAGCCAGTCGTAATCTTTTAGATAAGCTCTTGCGAGATAAATGCTTAAGTTAATTTACAGAAAGGTTGTGGAATTATGGCTGAAGTTCAGAAACTACCTGAAGGTCTCTTAGACTTTTTAGTGTGTCCATTAACGCGAGGTGTCTTGCGTTTTGATGGGCAAAAGCAGGAGTTGATTTCTGAGAAAGCGGGATTAGCATATCCTATTCGAGATGGAATTCCTATTCTTTTACCTGATGAAGCGCGAGAGCTCAATTAGGATGTTTGGCTTTTTTAAGTCTCGTTCAGGCTCATGGCCAGTACGTGTTATTGGGCGCAGACAAAAAAAAGAGTTATATGTGGAGTTTGATAACGGCAAGTCTGGTGTTATTGATGCAGAACTGCTGCGCGTTTTTTCTCCAAGTGCCGAAGTTAAAGGCCATGGAAGTCGAATCGGTAAACCTGTCTTAAATAAGGAAAACATCACGATCAATGAACTGGTACCCGTCGGGAACTATGCGGTGCGTATTATTTTTGACGATGGCCACAGTACGGGTCTATATACGTGGGATTTGTTGTTTGATCTTTTGTGCAACAAGACAAAACGGCGAAAAGAATATCTTGCACGCAAGAGCGCTGAATAGTTTTTTTTCAAAGAGGCTTTCTAGGATTGGCCTTGTCTTATCTGTGAGATTTTGTCTCGTAAATCTGCGGCCTTTTCAAACTCTAGATTGTCTGCGGCGATCATCATGGCTTTTTCAAGGCTTATAATACAAGTTTTGGATTCTTTTCTAGGGGATGATGTGCCGGCGGTGTCTTTTGTTTTCTCTTGACCCATGAGATTAAGGGCTCGGCTTTGGATCGTTTGAGGCGTAATATTATGCTTGGTATTGTGTAATGTTTGTTTTTCCCGTCGTCGATCCATTTCATTAATGGCGGCCGTTAGGGACTTGGTTATGGTATCTGCATAACAGATGACGCGCCCCTTAACATTTCGTGCTGCGCGGCCAATGGTTTGTATCAGGGATGTGGTGGAACGCAAGAAACCTTCTTTATCGGCATCAAGGATGGCAACTAGGGTACACTCAGGAATGTCGAGTCCCTCACGTAATAAATTGATTCCCACCAATATGTCATAGGTGCCCACGCGTAATTCTCGTATAATCTCGACACGCTCTAAGGTATCAATATCGCTGTGTAAGTAGCGTACCTGCAGCCCATGTTCTTGGAGGTATTCCGTTAAATCTTCCGCCATTCTTTTGGTAAGAGTGGTGACAAGAATGCGACCACCATCTTTAATTTCCTTCTTTGCTTCTTCCATAAGGTGGTCGACTTGATTTTCTGCGGGGTGGATGGCCACGTCAGGGTCAACCAGTCCTGTTGGGCGTATGACTTGTTCTGTAAATATGCCGTTTGTTTGCTCAAGTTCCCATTGACTAGGTGTTGCGCTGACAAAAACACTTTGGGGGCGTATGGCCTCCCACTCCTCAAACTTGAGAGGGCGGTTGTCTTTGCAGGAGGGCAAACGAAAGCCATACTCTGACAGGTTGGTTTTGCGACTACGATCACCCTTATACATTGCAGATATTTGTTTCACGGTCACATGGCTTTCATCAATAAACAAAATTGTATTTGATGGAATGTACTCGAAAAGTGTCGGAGGCGGTGTATCAGGTTCGCGTCCTGTAAGCCATCTGGAATAGTTTTCAATACCGTTACATGTCCCCGTTGCCATCATCATTTCTAAGTCAAAAGTGGTGCGTTGTTCAAGGCGTTGCGCTTCGACCAGTTTGTCTCTCTCCCTAAATAACTGAAGGGTTTCAGTGAGTTCTTTGCGAATATTCTTCGTCGCTTGGTGGAGTGTCGGGCGCGGCACAACATAGTGGGTATTGGCATAAATTCTGACGCGCTCCACGGGGGAGGTTTTCTCGCCCGTAAGTGGGTTGAACTCCCAGATTTCTTCTATTTCATCTCCAAAGAAGTTAAAGCGTAACGCGTGGTTCTCCAAGTTGCTGGGATGCACTTCAACCGTATCACCACGGACACGAAACTTTCCGCGCGTGAAGGCGGCATCATTACGGGCATACTGCAGTTCAATGAGTTTTTGCATAAGGTGCCGTTGATTAATGTGCTCACCAACAGAGAGGTCAATGATCATGGCCGCGTACATTTCAACAGGGCCGATACCATAAATACAGCTAACAGACGCAACAATGATCACATCATCCCGCTCTAAGAGAGAACGGGTTGCAGAGTGGCGCATGCGGTCAATTTGTTCATTGATGGTTGCTTCTTTCTCGATGAAGAGATCATTGCGGGGGACGTATGCCTCAGGTTGGTAGTAGTCATAATAGGAAACAAAGTATTCCACAGCATTTTCTGGAAAAAAGCTTTTCATTTCAGAATATAATTGTGCAGCTAAGGTTTTGTTGTGGGCCATAATTAAGGCAGGGCGCTGCAAATTATGAATAATGTTCGCCATGGTGTACGTTTTTCCAGAGCCTGTCACTCCAAGAAGCACCTGATTTTTTTCGTTATTATTGAGTCCGTTACAGAGTCCAGAAATTGCTTGGGGTTGGTCTCCACTGGGGCGGTATTCAGATGTGAGGCGAAATACCTTGCCGCTTTCTGGGCGATTAGCATTTTGATAAGTCGCGCGCGGAACCCCAAACATAGGTGTATCTGTTAGATCTTTTTTGTGCATAAACTTTAGAACTTTATAAGTAGAATTTTTAATTTTTGTACTTTACCATAGTGTGCTTGATTGGTAAAACGCTCATTCTAATAAGTCCTATGGAAGTATGAACAGTTTTATAGGGATTTATCACATGGTAAGGTTAAGAGTCAGTCTGTAAAATATTATCTAGTTTTTTAATAAAAGTTAGCCATAATTATATATAGTATTGACTGTTTTATTTTTGAATTATTATATAGTGTTGTACAAGGTTCTGGAATTTTTAAAATGCTTTTGTGTAAGTTTTTTTAAGATGAGCATTTACTTTGACAATTAGATCTAAGATACGGTTAATTTTAAATTTTTTATAACGTATAAGGAATACCTTTATGGAGCGTTTTTTATCAAGCTCTCTTTCAAGAGTGAAGCCGAGTCCAACGGTTTCATTGACAGCAAAAGTTTCAGAGTTAAAGTCTCAGGGTAAAAATATTATTGACCTAGGCGCAGGGGAGCCGGACTTTGATACGCCAGATCATATTAAATTGGCGGCTATTGCGGCCATAAACAAGGGTCAGACCAAGTATACAAAAGTTGATGGGGTGACGGAGCTTAAAAATGCAATTGTTAACAAGTTTAAGGTCGAAAACAATATAGAGTATACGGAAAATCAAATTTCAGTGGGCAATGGTGCGAAGCAAGTTTTATATAATGCGCTGATGGCGACATTAAACCTTGGGGATGAAGTTATTATTCCTGCGCCTTATTGGGTCTCATACCCCGACATGGTGCTGTTGAGTGGTGGAACGCCTGTTATTGTGGCATCTGATGATAAAAAGGGCTTTAAACTTGACCCCTCTGATTTGGACAGAGCGATTACGGCCAAAACCAAATGGGTTATTTTTAATGCTCCTGGTAACCCATCAGGGGTGATGTATACTGAAAATGAGCTAAAAGCATTTGCAGAAGTTCTTCGCCGTCATCCCCATGTTTTGATAATGTCCGATGATATCTATGAACATATCATATATGATGATTTTAAGTTTTTTACTTTAGCGCAAGTTGCGCCTGATTTATTTGATCGGGTCTTAACCTGTAATGGGGTCTCTAAGGCCTATTCCATGACAGGGTGGCGCATTGGGTATGCGGGAGGGCCAGAGGTACTCATAAAGGCAATGGCCAAAATACAAGGTCAAAGCACGAGTAACCCTTGCTCTATTTCCCAAGCTGCTTCCATAAAAGCGTTGACCAGTTCTCAAGACTTTCTTATAGAGAGAAATGTTGCGTTTAAGGAGCGGCGTAACTTTGTTGTCGATAGCCTGAATCGCATAGAAGGGCTGACCTGTTTGCGTCCTTCTGGAGCATTTTATGTGTATCCATCGTGCGCGGGACTCATTGGTAAAAAAACACCGTCTGGAAAAGTGTTGGCCAATGACAGTGATGTGGTTAACTACCTCCTTGATGATTTTGGGGTTGCTGTCGTTAATGGGGCTGCTTTTGGATGCGAACCATTTTTTAGGATCAGCTACGCAACCTCGTTGGACGTTCTAAAAGAAGCGTGTAGTCGTTTGCAAAAGGCTTGTAGTGCTTTGGTTTAATATGGTAGACGTTATAATTTATTGATATTAAATGAGGATACGCACTCGTTGTCTTGTGATTGGTGCGTAAGTTAAGTTCAGTATACTTTAAAAGACTTATGTGGAGGTTAAATGCTAGCGCTGATAGAAGTTATTCTAGTTATATTTCGCTTGTATACTTGGTTGATTATTATTTCCGCTATTTTAAGTTGGTTGGTCGCGTTTAATATATTAAACAGTCGCAGTCGGCTAGTGGTTTTAATTTTAGATTTCTTTTATCGGATAACAGAGCCGGTATTACGTCCTATCCGGAGGTTTTTGCCTAATCTTGGAGGGGTTGATGTTTCCCCAATCGTCTTGCTTTTATTTATTTTCTTTTTAGAGCGCGTTATCATTCTTTACGTATATCCCGCTGTTGCAGAAATGGGTATATAAGGTATAAGGGGGGAGGAAGTATCCTCCCCCCTCTATAAGGGCGTTGTCGTCCGCAGTTTAGAGTTATGCAGAAAGAGCTTTGTGCCCTTCAATGAGTTCTTCGATGCTTGTGGGGTTGGAAAGCGTGCTAACATCTCCCAGGTTTTCAAAGTCATTATTTGCAATTTTTCGGAGAATACGGCGCATAATCTTACCAGAACGGGTCTTGGGCAAATTATGTGCCCATTGGAGAGTATCTGGTGTGGCAATGGGGCCGATTTCTGCACGGACATGGGTTATAACCTCAGCCCTAAGGGTGTCGTCACAGGTCACGCCGGTTAAGGGGGTGGCATATACATAAATTCCTTGCCCTTTGATGTCATGGCTGTAACTGACGACTGCAGCTTCGCTGATTTTCGGATGTGATACCAGAGCGGACTCAATTTCTGCTGTGCCAATACGGTGACCTGCAATGTTGAGAATATCGTCAACGCGCCCAGTAATCCAATAGTCACCATCTTCATCTATTTGCGCATTATCACCTGTGAAATATTTCCCAGGGTGTAATTGAAAGTATGTATCTACAAACTTTTTATGGTCGTTGTAGATGGTGCGTGCTTGTCCGGGCCAGCTGTCAAGTATACACAAGTGTCCTTGGGTCGCTGGGTTATCATCCGCATCGAAAATCTGAGGATTAATGCCAAAGAAAGGATTTGTGGCTGCGCCGGGCTTGAGCCGTGTCGCACCTGGGAGAGGAGAGATAAGAATACCTCCGGTTTCTGTTTGCCACCAGGTATCAACAATTTGGCAGCGCTTCTTGCCCACCACGTTGTAGAACCACATCCATGCTTCTGGGTTGATGGGCTCCCCTACAGAACCGAGCACACGCAGGGATTTGCGACTGGTGCTCTCTAGGTGACCATCACCATCGCGCATGAGCATGCGGATTGCCGTTGGGGCTGTATAAAAAATATTAACTTGGTGTTTGTCAATGACTTGCCAAAATCTGCTGGGGTCAGGATAGTGGGGAACACCTTCAAAGATAAGGGTTTTCGCTCCATTTGCAAGAGGTCCATAAATTGTATAGGAGTGTCCTGTAATCCACCCAATATCCGCCGTACACCAGAAGGTTTCATTCTCTTGATAATCAAAAATATATTTGAATGTCATTGAGGCGTATAGAAGGTATCCCGCGGTGGTATGAAGAATGCCCTTAGGTTGTCCTGTGGAGCCAGATGTATAAAGAATAAACAGCGGGTCCTCCGCATTCATTGGCTCAATGGGACAGTCTGCATCCACATGCTTGACCGCTTCTGAATACAAGACGTCTCGATCAGGTACCATTTTTACTGGCGCACCAGTGCGTGTGATCATGATGACGTGATCACACGTGCTGGGTTCGCCAATTATCTCAAGCGCCTTATTGATATTCTCTTTCATGGACGTCTTTTGGAGGCCTCGGTAGCCTTCATCAACTGTAATGATGCACTTTGCGCCACAATCGGTTATACGGTTGGCAAGGGCATTAGGCGAAAAACCGCCAAAGACAATAGAGTGAACCGCACCAATACGCGTGCAGGCGAGCATTGCAAATATCGCCTCTGGGATCATGGATAGGTATAAAATGACACGATCACCTTTTTTTATGTTATGGGCTTTAAGGGTATTGGCAAATTTGCAGGTTTCTGTATGTAGCTCGTTATAGGAAATATGTTTTGATTCTGAGACTTCATTGCCTTCCCATATAAGGGCGACTTGCTCGCCTTTGTCCTTCAGGTGGCGGTCAATACAATTGTATGAGAAGTTCAGTTGCCCATCCTCAAACCACTTAATCCATGTTTTTTCTGGATCAATACCATCTCCAAAAGATGTGTTCTTGATGCGTGTTGGGGCTTTAATCCAGTCAATTTTATCGATTTGTGATGCCCAGAACTTTTCAGAGCTTTGAATGGACTCCTGATATAAGTCCATATATTGCTCTTTGGTGCAATGCGTGATTGCCACAGATTCTTGTGTGACAGGAAACTCTACTTTATCTTTCATGTAACATTCTCCCCATTAATTCAATGTACAATATGTATATTTCAATTTTACTAAAGTTTAGCTCATTAACTAAGATCGTTTTTTTATGGTAATTCCCTAATTTATTCTACTCGTTGGTTATGTATTCATCAAGTTGTTGTGGTTTGCTGCGGTTATGTTATGTGCCCCTCATGAGAGGGTAGCCCTTAAGGGCAGTGTTGCAGCATCAGCGGCCATAAGATCCACAAAGTGACTGGCTATTTCGTGGGCCTTAGGGGCATCTCCTGTTTTTTGACTTGGAAAGCTCATACGTCGTGTGCGCGTCAGCAGCTCACCTGGGTCAGCAAGTATAACATGAATAGATTTATTTTTTTGCTCGTTCTGGAAAGTCTTCAGCAGCGCTTCGTTGGCAGCTTTGGCGACATTATATGAGGCGTTCATAGCGGTGGTTTCGTGGGCCGCAGCACAGGTCAGGCCAATGAAGCGCGCTGGTGGCAGAGACGTTTTTTTAAGCAAAGGTTGGGTCATTTGTATGAGTTGCCACATGGCGGTGACATTGTTGTTAAATACTGTTTCCCATTCTTTTTTTGCAATATGTCCGAGGGGTGTGGGGGTGGCGCGGATACCGTGACAGGCAATGACCCCATCAAGACGGCCGAAACGCTCTAAAAGAGCCATTCCAGCCCCTGCTACTTTTTCAAAATTAATCAAATTAAGGTCGCTGAGAGCTGGAGTTTTACCGGTAGCGCTGATTTTATCTGATATTTCTTCCAGTTTATTTTTCTCTTTATCCACAAGGATCAGGCGTGCTCCGTGGGCGGCAAGGGCTATCGCAACAGAAGCGCCAATATCACCACCAGCGCCAGAAATGAGGATAATTTGGTCGTTTAAAAGCAAATGAGTTTCTGAGTTGTTCATAATATAACCTTAGAAGGAGTGGGCAGTGAACGTGGTGTCTGGGTTTAGAGAGAGAGTTGTGCGTAAATTTATATTATGTGCTTAGGAGGATGATTCTTGAGGGGGAGGCTCCGCTGTGATCTCAGGCATCACCATATCTTTTATTTGGGGAGGTATGGGGATACTAATATGAGAAGGGGCAATTTCATTTACAACTTGAGCAAGAGAAATGGCCAGCTCACTGGTTGGTGCGATCAGGCGTGCCTTTTGCACCATTTCTGGCATGGGCGTGTCTTCTAAGTATTGGTAAAAAATCAGGTATAAAGCGGAAATTAAAAAGCCACCGCGGAATACCCCATAAAAGAAACCAAGAAGCTGATTCAGTTGGCTTTGATTATCTTTAAAAACTTTGGTGATAATCCAGCTGCCGATCAAATAAGACAAGGTTAATGTTAAAATAAATATCGTGGTTCCAGTAATTATGGAAGCAAGAATTGGTGTGGTCACGTAGTTGAGAACGTAAGGTAAAAGCTTTTCGAATTGAGTAATGGAGAGGTAGATGGCAAGTAACCAGCTACCAAGAGAAAATACTTCTTGTATAAACCCACGAAAATAAGCAAATAGTCCTGATGTTATTAAAATAAGGACTATACCAGCGTCGACCCAATTAATTTGTAATAAAAACTCATTCATAATTATGTTAAATATACAATATTGATTGTATTAAAAAATAGGTTCAGGGGATAATTCTTCAAAAAATTTTATTAAATTTGAGAGTGTGGTCAGTCTTTTGAGGCTCAGGTGGGTATTTTCCACCTGTGAGGCCTTCGGGAGTAGGGCGGAGGTGAAGCCCAGTTTTTGCGCTTCCCTTAATCGAGAGTCTGCGTGTCCTGTGGGTCTGATTTCACCGCTAAGGGCAATTTCTCCAAATAAAATCGTATTCTTTGGCAGGGGGGTATCTGTAAGGGAAGAGATAAGGGCGGCTGCTACGGCTAGGTCCGCTGCTGGTTCTTGAATTCGCAATCCCCCTGCGACATTTAAATATACTTCCATGCCGCTGACAGAGATACGGCACCTGGTCTCAAGCACGGCGATAATCATGGCAAGCCGTGACGCGTCCCACCCAACAATAGCGCGCCGAGGGTTCGCCATGGTTGACGGTGCAATCAGAGCCTCAATTTCAACCAGAACAGGGCGGGAGCCTTCCATTCCTGCAAAAACCGCTGTGCCACTGATGGTGCTATCCCGTGTTCCTAAGAACAGAGCCGATGGATTTGTCACTTCAGCCAGCCCAGAATGATTCATTTCAAAAACCCCAATTTCATTAGAAGCTCCAAAACGGTTTTTTACTGATCTTAAAATACGAAATTGATTCCCTCGATCTCCCTCAAAATAGAGTAACGCGTCAACCATATGCTCTAAAACCCGCGGGCCAGCAATTTGTCCATCCTTGGTGACATGACCAACCAGAATAATGGCTATACCATGGAGTTTGGCAAAACTGGTGAGTTCTTGGGCACAGGTGCGGACTTGGCTGACGGTTCCAGGTGTTGACTCTATGGTGTCTATGAACATGGTTTGAATCGAGTCAATAATCACAAGGGCGGGGACTTTATTTTCTTGTATTTGTTGCTGAATAGTAGAGGTAATGTCGCGTATTGACGTGGCGCTGAGCAGATGGACGGGCGCATGGGTAAGGGCAAGTCTCTGAGCGCGAAGTCGCACCTGGTTCGTTGACTCTTCCCCTGAAATATAAACACAATTCCGCCCTGATTCGGAGAGCGTTGTGACGAGTTGTAAGAGGAGTGTTGACTTACCAATTCCTGGATCCCCCCCAATGAGGATTGACGAGCCTGGCACCACGCCTCCCCCAAGAACGCGATCAAATTCTTGAATATTACTTTTGATACGTGGCGGCATGACCAGCTTTGACGAGAGGCTTTCCATAACCAGTACCGTGCCATTTTTTCGCCCGAGGCCTTTCGGGGTGTTAGGGTAGGTGTTTTGGGATTCTTCAATGCTGTTCCATTCGTGACAACTGGAGCATTGACCTAACCAGCGCGTTGTGACAGCACCACAAGATTGGCAAATAAAAGTTTTCGTAATACGTACCACTAGGTGCTCTCTTTTCCCTGAAACCCATAGCTGTTGTCATCATTATGAGCGGTTATAAATTTTTGTACGTATGGGTTATCTGTGTTGTGGAGTTCTGACGTTAATCCTGACCAGATGATACTCCCTTCATGGAGCATGATAATGCGATTCGTGATTTTATGAATGTTATTCATATCATGGGTTATGGTGATTGACGTTGCACCAAGTTGGTTTACTTGATCCCGAATCAGGTTGTTAATCAGGTTGGCCGAGATTGGGTCAAGTCCAGATGTTGGTTCATCGAAAAAGAGAAAATCAGGTTTATTGATAATTGCCCGCGCTAAGCCCACACGCTTTTGCATACCCACAGAAAGCCTTGCGGGCATTTGGGTGCTCACGTTCGTTGGAAGTCCGACGTGGGGTAATAGGGTTTCCGCCGTCTCTTGCGCGTCACGTCGCGAGACTTTATCTTGGTGAATCAACGAAAAGGCAATGTTTTCCCACACAGGAAGCTCACTCAAAAGTGCTGAGTTTTGGAAGAGGACACCAATATTTGGCAGGACTTTTTTTCTCGATTTTGAGACATTATGACCGTTAATTTTTATGGTGCCACTGTCTTGCGATGTTAAACCCAAAATACATTTAAGCAACACAGATTTCCCAGTGCCAGACCGTCCAATAATTGCGACACTCTCACCTTGCATAATCCGAAATGACACGTCTTTAAGTATCATATTTTGTTCAAAAGACTTGCATAGGTTCGTCACTTCAAGTCTTACATTCTGTTGGTTTATTTGAGCCTCCCAAGATACGCTAGGTTGAAAAGAATATCTGAGTAATAATGTAGTTTGTTATCAGAATAATCATTGATGATGCAACCATTGTGTGTGTGGTCGCTCTTCTTACACTAATGGCAGGGTCAGAAGAGCTATTATAGCCATGGTAACACCCTAAGAGCGCAATGAGAAATCCAAAAACCGCCGCCTTGACCAGTCCAGAGACAATATCTTGGGTTTCCATAAAGTTATATGTATTATTTAAATACGCGCTTGAGTTAAAGTCTAGGCTATACACGCTAATGATGTATCCGCCGAAGACACCAAGAACATCCGTCACAATGACTAAAAGTGGCAACACGAGCGTACTTGCAAGGATGCGAGGGGCTACAAGGTACTTGATCGGATCGGTATTCAAGGTGATTAGGGCGTCTATTTGTTCGGTTACCCGCATGTTTGATAATTCTGCAGCCATGGCAACACCAGCGCGCCCTGCCAGCATTAACCCTGCAAGAACGGGGCCCAATTCGCGCGTAAGACCAAGAACCACAATACCAGGAACAGTGGACTCAGCTGAAAAACGACTGCTGCCAATATAAATTTGAAGTGCCAGAGCGCTCCCTATAAAAATTGCGGTCATTCCAATGACAGGAAGCGAATAATACCCAATAAAAATCAATTGTTTAAGGAAGTTTCTTCCATAAAAAGGCGGAGAGGCGATATGCCATAATGCATGTAGAGAAAAAAGACCAATACGACCCGTGGTGGAGAAGATACCCAAAAAGAGGTGACCCACCCGTGAAAGTATTTGGAATATGTACATTAATATCGGCATTTGTATCGTTTCTAAATGATGCTGTCCACTTTAACATATCATTACATCTGCGAAGATGTGTGCACTAAAGCCTTATTTTAAATCAGACTTTTGTTATTAGTCTATAATAAGTTTGGAGCCAGCAAAAAGTGTAAATGTCATTTATGGAGCATAGCCTAAAATAAAATTAGGCGATTATAAAGCTACATTATCCCATAATTTTTAGCGGGTATACAAATAAATGTAAAAACCCGCTAAAAACTACTCATCAATAATACAAAATCACTCAATTATCTCTTGTTCACTGAGATCTTGGCGCATACCTACATAACTGACTTTTAAGCCTCATCAAGAGGAGTCGCCGTATGATCTGCCGATGCCTCAGATGTCTCTTGTATCGCCGACATGAAAGCATCAATTTCAGTTCTAAGGTTCTCAGCCTGTAAGCGAAGGGCATCAGATGCTGAGATAACATTTTTAGTTTCAGCGCTGCTTTTCGAGACAGATGTGCTCACACCATTTATATTTTTAGTAACCCGATATGTGCCGTCCGCTGTTTGTTGGGTTGTGTGTGCAATTTCTTGGGTTGCAGCACCTTGTTCTTCAACAGAAGCTGTAATTGTCACTGTAATATTATTGATATCCGCAATGACATCAGTGATTTGGCGCATTGCTTCAACAGTTTCGCGGGTCGCCCGTTGAATACTGATGATTTGATCACTAATTTCATCCGTGGCTTTCCCTGTTTGGGTTGCAAGGTATTTTACCTCGTTCGCCACAACTGCAAATCCTTTACCAGCATCACCAGCCCGTGCCGCTTCTATTGTCGCGTTTAAGGCAAGTAAGTTGGTTTGGGTCGCAATATCATTAATTAATGTGACGACTTCACCAATCCGATCTGCACTTTCTGCTAACCCTTGAACAAGCTGGTCGCTCTTTTTAGTTTGAGCCACAGCATCGTTTGCCACTTCATTAGATTTTTGCACTTGAGAGCTTATTTCAAGAATTGAAGAAGATAACTCTTCTGCAGCTCCAGCAACTGTATTTACGTTCTCTGAAGCTTGCTCTGCTGCATCAACAACGTTTTTAGTTAATTGATTGGTTTCTTCAATCGCTTGAGACATTGTGTTGGCGGCATCCCGCATGGATTGTGCTTCATCCATGACCAAACTAAGGGCAGCGTCAGATTTTGTGCGGAATTGTTTAATTGCATTATTAATCTTTTCCGCATGGCGTATTTTTTTGTTATTCTCTGTTTCACGTTCTTCTGCGGCATCCCGTGCTTCCAAAGCGCTGTCTTTGAAGTTATTGAGAGCTTTTAAGATTCTAAAAATCGCATTTCGACCATGTGCTTCTGGAATTGTGACATTGAGATTACCTTTTGCCAAGTGCTCCATAACGTCCACAGCTTCAGAAAGTTGACGTGCAATATTACTTCCAATTACTTTACCAATGATCCCGGCAAAACTACTAATAACGAGAATATAGATTATGGAATAGTTTCGTAGTTTGTTGACAGACTTATTGGCTTCTTTTGTAGTAATCCTGCTGGTGATTGCCCAAAGCTCGCCTTCAAATGTAAAGGGAAGAGCTGTTGCAAGAATTTCACGTCCTTGGTCATCTGTGCTTACTTCAAAGTAAGAGTTACGTTCAAAGGCTGCGTCTATAAGATTGGATTTAATTTTTTTAACTAAAATTTGGCTGTCATCAGAAAAACGTGAGTTGTTACGTACTAAGTAATCTCTACCCACCAGATATATTTCTCCAGTTTCACCCAATCCAGTGCTTTTGGTGACAATTTTGTCAATTTCTGTTATTGGCATTTGGATGGCAAAGACACCTATAACATTCTTTTTCTCTTCATCAAATACCGGAGCAGAAAAGAAATTCGCAGGTTGATTATTGCTTGGCGCGTAAGGGGCATAGTCCGAAAAAAAGACTTCATCGTATCCTTTTTCAAGGCTAGCTCTTAAAGCAGATCCAAGTCCACTATCAGCATATTCCCCATCAATGAAATTTGTAGCATAATCTGCTTCTTTAAAGACTGAGTAGATTAAGTTCCCTTTTGTATCAAATAAAAAGATATCGTAGTATCCGCGTTTAATAAGGACGTTGCGCATAAAAGGGTGATATTGTTTGTGCGCATCAGAATACGCGGAATTATCTTCTGCGAAATCAAGTTTTTCTTTTTCACCGACTGGAAATGGATTGTCAGTGATGTATGCTTTTTTAAGGTATTTCTCCTTATCGCCTAGAAGCTCACCCCACGTTTTGGTGAACGCATGTGTCATTTCAATAACTTGTGGGCTATTCGCATTAATTATCAGATCTTTTCTAATTTCTTGAAAGTAAAATTTAATTTTACTTTTTCTTTCCTCCAGCGAGTCAATAAGCCTAGCCTGTGTCGCTTCATTTTTAGAGTTTTTCGCGACAATATAGTTTGACGCTGCTGTTATGACCGTTGCAACTACAGAAACGGATACAATTAATGCTGGAATTAAAGTTCTTAGAGGAATATGGGAGATAAAGCGAAACATTTTCAACCTCAGAGTGTGTGACAAATCAATAAAAAGAATAGAGTGATTTTTTGAGATTCATTTGTAAAAATGCAATGAGTCTTTTTTTAAATTAAAAGTGAAAAAAGTATTATGTATACATATTATTTTAATTTTATGCCCTAAACTTGATTCTTGGATTGAATTTTATCAATAATATAAAGTGGAATATGGTAAATGAAAGAAATACAATAATAACCTTTATTTATTATTGACGCGTAATTTGAATAACGTATTCTATACTATATTACAGCTAATTAATATATAATTCATTAGTTTTCTTGTATAAATTTAAACGTTCACGATTTATACGTCCATAATTATCAAATACCCTTCTGGGGGGATAATGATGGTGCGTAGAATTAGTGTATCAATTTAATATAGGTGCTAATGTTGGAAATATAATATGTATATGGGTTTTTACTAAAAATTTGCTGTTTTAAATTATTTTTTTCTATAACTCAAAGGGGAGTACATGCTGATTCAGTATTTATTTTGTGGCATGTATTACGGAGGTAATTGATAGTATGCAACCGTTTTGTTTGCGTATTAGTCCCATAAAATAAGTTTGGAAGGTGTGTGTGTTCGGTTATGGAGTTTTAGGTGGATCCCACTCTTCAAAAAAATATTTGATCGGTACATTAAGTGTTTGTGCAATTTGAAATAACCTACTTGCACTTACACGGTTTGTGCCGCTTTCATATTTCTGAACTTGTTGAAATGTAATGTTGAGTTCTTTAGCAAGTTTCTGTTGAGTTACATTATAAGCTTTTCTTTTGAAACGGATACGGCTTCCAATATGAACATCAAGAGGGAGAGGTTTTTTAGGTGGCATAATATTTACATCTTTTTATCTAGCTTCACACGCCAAGGTGGTTTTATTAAAAAAAATTTATTTTAAAAATAATTGGCTATGTCATACATATTGTACGAATCGCCAATTGCATTAAGGTATACTAACCCAAAATACCACTTTTGTATATATACATGTGTTCTTTTACTTGGTATACGAAGTATTTATGGACAATGAAAATTTTTTTAATATATTAAAACTTTAAAATTATGTGTATGTTTCATACTGTGAACCGGTAAAAATTAAGGTAATGTTAGTGTATTGCGCATCCTTTTGATTTATGAGTCGTGTGTTGTAGAGTGAACAAAAACTTATTTCTTATATTGGATAACGAAAATATAAAGAACACTTTAATATACTTAAATATATGAAAATTTTAATGTTTTTTATATAAAAAAATATTTATCAAGAACTTTCGCATATCTTAAATTCCCAAATGTATACCTATATGCACGTCTAAAGGGAAGGCCTTCCGCGCGGGGGGTGGAAGCGGGTGCATCATGTATCTTGAGCTGGTATAAAGCGGTTTTTACATATATTATTTATGATGCGTTTTTAATATACCGCCCTTTAATTTTTGTACTTATGATAGGGTCAGGGCGGTGGTACAATAAGAGCCATTAACATGTTTCTCTAAAAAGAGGTTTACTGTTTTCTTATGTTTTTAGATGTACGCCCCGTCTTATTTCTTGTTGGGATCCTGATTTCTTTTATTGGCATTATGATGTTTCCTGTTGCTTTATTTAGCTTGGTTGCAGGAAATGAAGATTGGATTATATTTGTTATTTGTGGCGTCCTGAATATTGTTACGGGCGGCGTATTTACCTTGGCTACGTGGACCAATAGTCGTGCTGGTTTGACGAACCGTCAAGCCTTGTTGTTTTCTTCCCTCAGTTGGGTTGCCGTGTGCTTAAGCGGTGCCACACCTTTCTTATGGTACTCAGGGGATATGAGTTTGGTGGACTCTGTGTTTGAGGCTGTCAGTGGCTTTACGACAACGGGCTCTACAATTTATTCTAACTTGCAGCACCAGTTACCAAGTATTTTATTATGGCGCTCAATGTTGTGCTGGATTGGGGGCTTTGGGGTCATTATTTTTGCCATTGCCTTTTTGCCCCATTTGAACATGGGAGGTATGCAGTTATTTCGGCGCGAATCGGGCGACCAAATCAGTGATAAAGTGCTTCCGCGCGCAGTAGAATTATCAAAAGTTGTTTTCTTTTTATATATTGGCGCGTCTATTTTATGTGCCGTATTTTATCGGGCGATGGGGATGAACGTGTTTGATGCCATTAATCATGCCATGACTACGGTTTCTACGGCAGGGTTCTCGACAAACGATAACTCCATTGGCGGGTTCCAAAACCCAGCCATTGAATGGGTGGCCATTGTCTTTATGATTATAGGCGCCATCCCGTTTCTTATGCTGTTTCAAGTGGTGCGCGGAAGACCTGTATATTTAGTGCGCGATCCACAAGTGAGGACTTTTTTCGTTGTTGTTTTGATATTGTCAATAATTATGGTGATTTTACAGAAGAACAATGGGAGTAGTATCGCGATTTTAGATGCCTTCCGTTTGGCCATTTTTAATATTGTCTCAATTGTTACGGGAACCGGATACGCCTCGACGGATTATTCTTCGTGGGGCCATGCTGCGGTGACCTTTTTCTTTTTTGCCACATTTATAGGCGGGTGTGCTGGGTCAACCAGTTGTGGTGTTAAGATTTTTCGTTGGCAGGTGCTGGGGGCAGTTGTGAAAATTGAGGCACAACGGATTTATCAACCACATCAAGTTTTGCACCCTATTTATAACGGATATAAACTAGATGACCCTATTATTGAGTCAGTTATGGTTTTTATGTTTGTGTTTTTTGTGGCATTTGCGGTAACAAGTATATGTCTGGCGCTTACAGGTGTGGATGCAATAACGGCGTTAAGTGGTGCCGTAACGGCGATTTCAAATGTGGGTCCTGGGCTTGGGTCGGTCATTGGGCCGAGCGGTAATTTTGGATCCCTTTCGGATACGGCCAAGTGGATTTTGATAGTTGCAATGTTATTGGGCCGTATGGAGTTTCTTATTGTTCTGATTATTTTTCGGGCGCGCTTCTGGTATGACTAGGGCGCTGTTTTACTGAGAGATAATATAGGTTTTGAAGTATGTGTGGACCTGTGTCCTGATTTCCTGATCTAGGGCGGCCATGGCCGTATCAAGAAGGGAGGCATAGGCCGCTTCCCTATCCTTAATTGAGGCGCTTTTAGGTAAAGCAACAGAGGTCGTAGACCCAGCTTCAACCCATGATATAACCGCTTGGTTTTCAGGATTAAATACTTCTATACGGGTTTTCAAGGTGGCTGTGTACTTTTGCGAGAGGGAATCGCGAAATATAGTTTTCCAGCTTTTCTCTATTTTTATGGGACTGGTGATCACAGAAGCATCAAGAATACGGACTCTCGCCTTATAAAGCCCCCCCATGATGCGTAAATTATCAGTGACCCATTTTTGGATAAGGTTGGCTGGTTCTATGGGGAACACGTGCTCAATGTGGGGAGTGGTGAGAGGCGGAACATACTCGTTTGAGATATTGATTGTCTTGACCATTAACACAATAGGCTCTTGGGCGGGCTGTGAAGATGCTGTATCTTGTGCATTTGTCCGCGCCAGCCCTAAAAATATCATGGGAAGTGAAAAAACGAGAATCGCTTTTATAAGGGAGGTGCAAAACGCATAAACACATTGGATCACTGTTGATACTCCTCAAGATTTTAAGCTTAAGTTGGGTCGTTAGCAGGATGTTGGAGGTCAAGATCCCCATCATCAGACATACCTTTATATTCTTTGACTCTATATTTGATTTGTTCGGATGTAAACATGTAACTGGCATTACAGAACTGACACGTCACCACAATTCTGCCATCTGTTGCCATTTCTTTAATGTCACTGGGGGAGAATTGGACCAGGGTTTTCATAATTTTTTCCCGTGTGCAGTTACAGCTAAACTCTGGCACAGACGGCTGGTGGAGAGAGTATTCATACTCATGAAAAAGATCATGTATCAGTTGAGAAGGAGGTCTCTGAAAGTTAAGGGTTTGGGGCGTAACTTTTTTCATAAGGTCAACCGCCGTCGACCAAGCCTCTTCATGGTTCGTAATGTCAGGGTCTTTTGTGCCGAATCTCTGAATCAGCAGCACGCTTGCCCGCCATCCATGTTCCGCGGTGGGGGGGTATATGGCCGAGGTAATATAGGACAATATTTGTTGTGACTTACATAAATATTCAGTTAAGCAGTCCGTGATCGTTTGGCCCGTTAATTTTATAATGCTTTGATAGTGATTACTTGACTTGCTGTAGTTCAAGGTTAGCAAGACGTATCCTTTTCCAAAGACTTCTTCCATTGTCAGGGGAGTCGTGTCTGTTAATTTTCGAGCTAAAAAATTGATATCTGATGCATTAAATTGTGAGTGGCCGCGACAGGCATTATTACTGTAAAAGTCAGAAATACATGTTTTTATCGGCCCATTCCCACTAATCTGGAAGCTGAGAGAGCCTTTTTGTTTATTGAGGGCAGAGCTTCCCAAGGTAACGGTAACAGCGATAACCTCCGTCAGCATATGGGCAACCAGGTCAGGGTAATCTTGTCGTCCCAAGATGGAGGAGGCCACGTCGTCAATGTGAACAATACACCCGTGGAGATTCAGTAATTTTGCGCTAAAAGGCTGAATAATGTCATGATCAGAGGTTTGCATGGGTCTAATAGTATATTTTTTTGAGGGCAATAATTAACTGTACTTAGATTAGAGTACACCTAGAGACCAAGCAAGGATAGCTTTTTGAGCATAAATCCGATTTTCTGCTTCATCCCATACGGCAGATTGAGAACCATCAATTACAGAGGATGATACTTCAAGTTCGCGGTAGGCGGGCAGGCAGTGGAGAAAAATCGCATGATCGGCAGCATGACCCATGACGCTATCATTAACTTGAAAGGGTTTAAGGTCTTGGTGTTTTTGTGTTGATGACGTATCAGACATGGAGGACCATGTGTCGGTAATTAGGACGTCTGCATCCTCAGCCGCTTCTTGTACCGTGTGGGTCAATGTTATCTTTGCTGAATTATTGATAATGTTTAAGGCATCTGGATGGGGCCCATAGCTTGGAGGATGGGCAATTACAAATGAAAACCCAAAAATATTTGCGGCTTCAACGAAGCTGTTGCACACATTATTGTAGTCACCAATCCATGCAAGTTTTAGGGTATCTAGGTGCGGGAATCTTTCTTGAATCGTTAGCAGGTCGCCTATAATCTGGCAGGGGTGGTGTAAGTCGGTTAAGCCATTAATAACAGGAACTGTTGCATTTTCCGCTAAGCTGACAATTCTCTCATGTGCCTGGGTACGCATCATAATCGCATCAACATATCGGGAGAGGACTTGGGCAGTATCGGAAACTTCCTCCCCGCGCCCTAGTTGAGAACTCTCCTTGTTGATAATAATAGGTGTACCGCCCATTTGTGTGATGGCCACATGAAAAGATACGTGGGTACGTGTGGATGGCTGTTCAAATATCATTGCGAGGGACGCGCCAGATAAGAGCGGGGAGGCATCCAGGCTTCCTTTAAACCTTCGCTCTCGTCGGTCACCTTTAAACTTGTGGGCTGCCTCAAGGATTCTAGTGACCTCTTCTGAGGGGATATCAGATAGGTTGAGAAAATGATTCATTTCGTATTTTTCCTATTGAACTCATTGTCGGCATCTATATGAACTAGAAATGCCTTATAGTGCGAGCTAAGCGATTAACACCTTCGTCGATTATGGTGGTGTCAACGTTAAGGGGCGGGAGTATCCGTACCACATTATTTCCGGCGCGAACAACGAGAAACCGTTCCTCGCGCGCGGCGGTTACAACTTCTTTATTAACTATATGTTCTTTAAATTGAACGCCTAACATAAGACCGCGCCCCAAAACTTTTTCTATTTTATCTGGATTCTCATCAGCTAATTCCTTAAATCTATTAAGGGCATAAGCTCCCATTTCTCGCACATTAGCTAAAAAACATTGCTGAGAAATAATATCCATCATGGTCAGACCAACAGACATGGCTAACGGATTACCGCCAAATGTTGACCCGTGGGTGCCAGGTACCATGTACTGAGCTACATCTTCGGTCAGCAAACATGCGCCGATAGGAAAGCCCCCACCAAGACCCTTAGCAAGACAGATAATATCTGGGGCAACCTGAAACCACTCATAGGTAAACAAATGACCTGTTCGAGCAATCCCACATTGAACCTCATCATAAATGAGGAGTAAATCGTGTTCGTTGCAGAGCGCGCGTAATTGCTTTAAAAAGCTCTCTTCAGCGATGGTAACGCCCCCCTCACCTTGCACAGGCTCTAATAAGATTCCAGCAGTATGGGGGGTAATCGCTTGTTTAACGGCCTCAATGTCATTAAAGGGGACGTTGTCAAATCCATCTAATGCGGGCGCAAATCCTGCTAAGTATGAAGGGTTACCTGCCGCGGCAATTGTGGCAAGGGTACGGCCATGAAAGGCGTTATGAAATGTAATTAGACGGTTTTTATCTTTGAAACCTTTTTGCCAGAAATATCTTCGCGCTGCTTTAATGCCGCATTCGATTGCTTCAGCTCCTGAATTACAAAAGAAGGCACGGTCAGCGAAACTCACTTCCGTCAGCCTTTGAGCCAGTTCTTCAGCTTCTTTAATGCGTAAACTATTTGATATATGCCATAACTTACGCGCTTGTTTCTCAAGGGCAGCAATGAGAGACGGATGAGCATGACCAAGGGTGTTGACGGCAATTCCACTTACAAAATCAAGGTATGCTTCGTTTTCTGTGGTGTAGAGCCACGGCCCTTGACCATGGGAAAAGGTTAAGTCAGGTGGATCGGTATTTGGCATTAAAAATGGGGATGGCATTTTGTAACCTTGCTAATATAAAATGAAAAGGAACATATCCTCTTGTCTTTTGTAGGGTATAAGAGAACTCTACAGTTCTTTGAAGACTGTAGGTGCTTTTTTCTCAGATGTTACTGTTTTGTTTTGTAGCCAATCTTCATAAGGTAGGTGCATAAAAGAAACAAGAAAATATTGATTACTAAAAGAATGCATAATCCTAAAATAGGATCAGCGTCTGACTCTTGAGTAAAGCCATATCTAAAGCCGTCAATCATATAAAAAAATGGATTAAAGTAAGCAATTATGCTCCACGGCTCCGAAAGCCGTTGAATATTGTAAAATGTTCCTGATAAAAAAGATAGGGGCGTGATAACAAAATTAGTAAAGGCTGCGATTTGATCAAACTTTTCCGCCCAAATACCTACTAAAACACCGACCGAACCGACTAAAAATGAAGACAGAATCAGAAAAGAGGCGATATACCAGAGGTTAGATGGAGTAAGACCAACAAATGCCCACATGAAGACCCAGAGAATTATTCCAATAAGTAAACCCCGTGTTACCGCCCCTAAAATTAACCCTAAAACAATTTCATGTGGTTTGAGGGGGGGCAGCAGCATATCAAAAATACTGCCTTGTATTTTTGATAAAATAAGCGTTGATGATGAATTGGCAAAAGCGTTTTGTATCACGCTCATCATAATAAGCCCAGGAGCTAAGAAAATGGGAAAAGGGACAGTTCCGACAACTGTCTTTCCCAGTCCCGTAGAAACTGAGAATATTACCATAAAAAGCGCTACGGTTATTAAGGGTGCAAATAGAGTTTGAGTCCAAACTTTTAAAAACCGATGCACCTCTTTATAATATAAAGTGAAGACACCTATGGCTGGATTAAGGACAGTTTGGGGGTGGGGAGGAACTTTTTTTTTTGAGACTGTGGATATTGGGGACATTTCTTTAATTTCCTAACTTAAAAGTGTTGGTTCATTTTACACAGGAGAAGCAAGGGAATCTTTTGGCGTGCTGTGTATGTATATAGATTGGCTCGGGAAAGCAAATGAGGCCCCATAACTTTCGACAATGTGCATAAATTTAAAAAGGCATTCTTGTCGGATATCCATGTACTTCTGCCAGTTCGTTGTAAAGGTAAAGAAGTATAAAAATATATCAATAGAGCTTTCATTAAAATGATGAAGGTTAATGAGACACATGGTGTCACCATCGGTACAAATGTCATCGTTTTCTTTTAGGTACTGCCGAATATCTGCAATAACTTTCTGTAGAGTTGCGCTATCGGTTTGGTACTCAAGGCCAATGACCATCTTAATACGGCGGTGGTTCATGCGCGACCAGTTAATTACAGCATTATTCGAGATATGGGAGTTGGGCAAAGTGACGAGTGCGTTGGCAAAGGTGCGTATTTTACTACATCTAAGTCCAATAGTTTCAACGGTTCCCTCCACTTGAGCTGTTTCAATCCAGTCGCCATTTTCCATGACATCATCCATGATGATAGATAAGGTTCCAAATAGGTTGGCGACTGTATCCTTTGCTGCTAGGGCGATAACCATACCTACGAGCCCGATCGAAGCAATAAAGCCCATAACATTATAGCCCCACTCTTGTAGGATAGAGATAGTCCCCAAAATTATAATAGTAAGTTTTAAAGACTTAAGAATAAACCCATAAAAGCTGCTGGATATTTTTTTGTTTTTACTAATGTTTTTATAAATTAGTGACAGGGGCTCAGTGAGTCCATAGGCAAACCAAAACAAACTAAAAATAATTGTCGAGTCAATAATATTCTTAGAGATGTCGCGGTGCATGCCTTCAAGGGAAAAAACACTCAGGGCGGTCAAGGCACCCAAAGTGTAAAAAATAAGCCCTGCCGGCCCCTTGATGGCGGCAAATATCAGGTCATCATTGATATTTTTGGTCTTTTCTGTCCACTTTTTAAACCGAGAAAGAATAATATCTAAGATAAATTTACGTGCAGCAAGGAAGGCAAGGAGTATGAGAATGGCAATCCCAAATTGCATCAGAACACTATCATGACGCTGTTTTAAGAAACTTATTCCAGCGTTGAAGGTCTCAACCTGCTCTAGACTCCATTCCATACGTGTATCCTATTTGGTATCAGAATTCTCATCTTTTGGTTGTGGTTCTAACAAGTCTTCCATGCGTTTGGTGAGGCTGGAGGATGTCAGGCTGGTAACAGAGTATAGCCACTGGGGTGAGGTTTTATCTTGGGTTGATTCCTGAGATTTATGGAGGGTAATCCAGTATTTCTCATCTTTTTTTACCACATTTACCGTTGTTGTTGATTCGTCCAGAAGGTGGAATTGAATAGAACTTATGGGTGTCGATTGGGAGGGGTTAAAGGGCGCGACATCTAAAAAGGTCGCCTCATGAAGGGCAAACGCAATTTGATTACCAACAAATTGATATTTTTCTTTCCGTCCCTCAGGAAGATTCTTAAGGGTGAAGCCGGTGCCAAGATCAGGCGCCTGACGCAATCTAATTTCTTCGCCATCTTGGTGTGTAAGGATGACAGATTTTATCTGATCTTTGGGGATGGCAACATGGTCAAAGTCAAGCCAGTCGATGTGTGATCTCGGCAGGGAGAGGTCCCCTTTTACATGTAACCCTTGGGAATCCTTTGGGTACCGCACATAAAACTCAGACACTTGCATGTTATTGCTTGGTGTATTCAAGGTTACTTGACGACCAATATAAAGGGTATCAGGGGAGGAAAGGCCTTTAAATGTTACTTTTTTAAGCTCAGGGCTGGCATCCCCCAACCCAAGAAGGCCAAGTTTTTGAGGGTCCTTGGTCATGGGTGCCAAAATTTGAGCATTTGCGAAATTGAGAAGGGTTTCCCGAATCACCGATTGTTGCACTGGATATTGATGCTTACTGTCCATCTGCCAGTCATTTTGTTCATTGCGGCTGATCACAGTTGTCTGATCGGCGGTCTCGATAATGACTTGCGTAATGGTATCGAGTTCTTTTGCTAACTGGGGCATAACAGCGGTTTGTGCCGCTGACGTAGAAGAATAATTGGGTTTGACGATAGAAAAAAATGCATATCCTAGGGTCAGTAAGGTGATCCCTGTAAGAAAAATAAGTGACTTTTTGTTCATGCTACTAACGACTTTTTACGAGAGCGGTCACGATAACGCGCAAGGACGAAGATACCACAGGTACCTAACAATAAGAGCAGAGGAATTGCGGCAATGTTAATCAATTTAATCCAAGACTTAAGGGTATTAATGTCTCGGTTAAAGTTGAGTTGAACTTTTCTAAGAGCCATTCTGGTGGAGATAAGTTCATCACGGGCTTTATTTTGCATTTCTAGCTGCTGCTCAGTAATTATCTTAGTTGTGTCATTTTTTTCACGTAAGAGCGCGTCAAATTGCGCTTGAAGTTGCTGGAGCTTTTGTTCCATTGCATTTTCTTGGGCTTGAAATTGAAGTGCAGCATCACTGCGCATTTTTTCAATTTTTGTAAAGGTTCGTTTGGTAACGCCGCGCCCCCGCAATCCGATAAGCTCATTACTGCCGACCATGTATTCAATGGTGTTAATCAGGAAATCAAAGTTATTGGCAAAAGGAATTACAATAGTCGATCCGAGTATATTTTGTTTTTGTGCCCAGAAAGAATCATAAAGTATGTCACTATCAGCTACGACCACAATATTCGCAGGCTCCGTGCTTTGGGCCTTGTGCGGGCGTATTTGGGGTGATGCTGTATCGCCGCCCTTACCCGTTTCTGAGAGTACGGGAGGAGGCCCATCGAAGGCGCTGGTTAATGGACCGCTTAAACTTGCCGCAATCACATATTCGGTATTTGATGCTTGGAAGTCCTTAAGTAAAAGGGTGTGGTCATCAAGCCCTTGGAGCTGAGATGTGGCCAAGAGTTTCGTGTTTGGGGTTGTCCAGAACAAGCGACTTAGGGTCAAGGATGAGGTCTCGCTGACATCGACAAAACCTGCAGATCCAATATTAAGATTATCTAATGTGGCAACGGCGACATTATCTTTTGATATCTGCGGCATGCGAATATTTTGCCATGGTAAATACTCAACGGAGTACCCAGCCTTATTGGGGTCTTTTGTGTTCACAGCAAGCGGGTAGGCCCGATCAAGGTCCCCTACAAAGACATCCTTTGCGGTGATAATACCGTAGGCGTCAAAAAGTCGTGATATGTCAGAGGATGTACTCAGCTGCTTTCCCGTTTGCATGGCGATAATTTGACCGTACCCTTCAAGGTACTCACTATAAGGGTCAACGAAAGCAATTAAGCGCCCACCGTTCATGACAAATTGATCAATGGCGTATAAAGTTTTTTCTGAGAGCATTGTCGGGTGAATCAGAACGAGCACACGAATACTCCCGTCAATTTCAGAGGTATCCGTACTGACCGAACGCATCTCAAAAGCGGCGGAAAGCTGGTTCATAATTTCCCAAGGGGGAATATTTTGTTTCTGCATTTGTGGGGGGAGCTCGATGCCATTTAAAGCCAAATCAGACATGATCCCAATAACTGGTTTGTCACTGACTGTCAGCTTTTGAATGAAGCGAGTGAGGTCGTATTCAAGGAAGTTCTTTTTGTTCAATTGGAAAAAGGGAATCTTATCACGCCCACCTGTCAAGTTGCTGCCCGCAAGTCCAAAATATGCTTTTTCCCCTAATTGGTTGAGGGTAAGAGCTTGAATCCCATATGCTAGTGCCCGATCTTCATCTTGGGAAAAAGGCTCTGGGTCAATAATTGTCAATTCAATCATCCCTTCGGACAGGGCTTCATAGGTCAACAGCAAGTCTTTAATACGATTCCCATATTTAAGCAATTGCGGCGCTTGGCCTAAAAGATTTTCTGAGAAGAAAAATTCAAGTCGCGTTGGATCTTCTAGTTTCCCAATTATTGATTTCGTACCTTCAGATACGGTAAATATTTTGTCTTCCGTAAGGTCAATATTTGTATTACGGAACAGGGAGTAAGCAATAATATTAACGCTAAAAAACAGAATCGTCGATAATAAAATGGCGCTCCAACTTGTTAAAGGTTTGTGCATATCGAAAACTTTATTATCCCTTCTACTTTTCTTTATAATGTTCAATGATGATGCAGCTAATAAATAACCATAAAGCGCTTATTGATACAAAAAATATAATATCCCGAATATCAAGAACGCCTCTGGAAATGGAATTAAAGTGCGTTAAGAAACTGGTATTAGAGACAGCATTTACAAGCCACGGCATATCTAATGCGGTAAAGAAGTTAAGGACAATGGTTGTTCCACTAATGGTAAACAAGAAACAAACTGCAATAGATATAACGAAAGAAATAATTTGATTTTTACTGATACCAGAAAGAGATGACGTGACAGACAGATACGCCCCTGCCATCAACCAAACGCCAATATATCCAGCAGCAATAACGCCGTTATCTGGCGTTCCAAGGTAATTAACTGTGATCCAAAGGGGAAATGTCAATACGAGAATAAGTCCAATTAGAAGCCAGGCCGCAAAGAACTTACCCAGGACAGCGCCGGCAAGGGGAATCGGCAGCGTTAGAAGAAGCTCTATTGAGCCAGAACGCCGCTCTTCTGACCAAAGTCGCATACCAATGGCAGGAATGAGAAATAAAAACAGCCACGGAACAAAATTGAAAAATATATTTAAGTCGGCTTGATCTCTTTCAAGGAAGTTGCCAACGTAGAATGTCAATAGCCCAGAAATAAGTAAAAAAATGACAGCAAGAACAAGAGCTATGGGCGTGATAAAATATCCCATAAACTCATAGCGACAAACTGTAAGCGTACTGCGAAATAAAGGGGACATTATGCAACTTCTCCCTGTGTCATGTCATAGAATACATCGTCAAGTCGCCCTTTTTCTAGGTACATACTATAGATCTGCCACTTATGCTCTTGTGCAATACCAGTGATTACTGGTAAGAGATCATGGTCTCGAGCGTGGGGATATACGGTTATAGTGCGCGCCTGAGTAGGTGAGGCTTCCACTTTGTTGACAGAGGGTAAACCTTCAAGCACCCGTGAGACTTCTTCTGGCCCTTCAACTTCAATGACCACAGCGCCAGCGCGTGCAGATAAACTTAAAAGTTTTTGGGGCGTGCTATCAATCACAATGTTTCCGCGATTAATGATGACAGCACGGGTACACAAGGCGTCAACTTCTTCGAGAATATGTGTCGATATAATAATTGATTTTTCAGCAGCGATATTTTTTATTAGGCCACGAACAAGACGCTTTTGATTGGGGTCCAGTCCATCGGTAGGCTCATCAAGAATAAGAACTTTCGGGTCATGTAAAACCGCTTGTGCTAAGCCAATACGCCGTTTAAAACCTTTGGAAAGGGTATCAATTCGTTGGTCGAGTACGGAGGAAATTGCGATTTTTTCAACTACATACGCGAATCTCTCCTCAAATATGTCCTTGGACATATGGCGGACGTCTGCAATAAATTTAAGAAACTTTCTGGGTGTCATGTCCCCATACAAAGGAGAACCCTCAGGCAAATATCCAATATGTTTTTTGGCATCTAGGGGCGTTTTGGCCATGTCAAAACCGCAGATGCTAATGTCCCCTTTATCAGGGCGCATAAAGCCTGTTATCATCTTCATAGCTGTGGACTTGCCTGCCCCGTTTGGACCGAGAAACCCTAAAACTGTCCCGCGTTCTACTTGGAGGTTAATCTGATTAACCGCAACTATTGAACCGAAATTTTTTGTTAAATTTTTTACTTCTATCATCGTATTTTCAGTAAATATTTTCCATTTTCTAAAGAAATTATATAATACAATTAAGCCTTATATACTTACAATTGGCAGCTTAAAAAATCAAGATCTATATTATATATCTGGTTTTTGGATCCTTGAGAATAGTTTTTTTGTGAGGTGTAAAATATTTTTGGGATATTTAAGTTTTCTCTATTTTCTTCACATAGCTGCAGCAGGAATAATCTAAATTTAAGTGTAGAATTGGTGGAAAGAGCCATAAACCTCATAATTGTGATTTTTGTTGTTGTGGACTTTTTTGTGTGACATCATAAAGTAGTTACGTTTTTTCTTATGATTTTATTTATTAATTTTACTTTAACTGGGTTTTTTACTTTGAAATATAGTTTTTTTATTTAAAATATAATTTATGTGAACCGTAATTTTGTTTTTTTATTTAAAAAATAAAATTACTTATTGAACTTTTAATATTATTAGTGTAGCTGGTTTTGAAATAGGTTCGTCGTTTTTTTATTACACTCTAATATTTAATGAGTCATTAGTTAGATTGAATATAATTTCTCCCCATTGTGGGGGCGTTGATATTGTGGGGGCGTTGATTTTTTAGGGTCTGTTTTATTTTTTTAAGTAGTCGCTTTGAAGGTGATGGGGCAATGAGTTTTAATCGTGGGGGTCATTGGGATATAGAAGTGAGTTTAATTTTTTATTAATAGTTATTATGATGTAGGTTGGGAAACATAAATTATGTCTGAAAAAATTGATGCAGCAGGTCTCTTAACATTAACAGCGAATGTTGTTTCCTCGCATTTATCAAACAATAAAGTAAACATGTCAGATTTGCCTCAGTTGTTAAAAGATGTTTATGAAACATTAAATAGCTTGGTTAAAACTCCCGAAGATGTAGGGTACTCTAGGCAACGCCCCGCTATTTCTGTTAAAAGGTCAGTTACTCCAGATTATCTTATATGTTTGGAAGATGGTAAAAAATTAAAAATGCTAAAGCGTCATTTAAAAACTAATTATAATATGACCCCTGACGAATACCGTGATAAGTGGGGCTTGGCCGTAGACTATCCTATGGTGGCGCCGAGTTATGCTGCACGTCGGTCGGATTTGGCAAAGAAGATTGGTCTGGGCGTGAAAAAGGATGGTAAATAAAAAAATATTATTTGTCATAGCCAGACGGCGCGTATTATTATGGTAATGTGTATCTTCTTTAAGGTTTATAGTTAAAAGTTTCCTATTGTTTAAATTTTGTTTATCCCCTTCCTCAAAAGTAATGGGGTTTAAGACGTTTTTTTGAGGAATGGAAATTTTTGTTAATAATTAAGAATATTTTTATATAGTGAGGTTGAGTAGTATGGGTGAAGGTTTATCGTTGATTGAAAAGAAATGTTTAGAAAAAGGGATGAAGATGACGGACCAAAGGCGCGTTGTCGCCCATGTCTTGTCCGTATCAACAGATCATCCTGATGTTGAGGCGGTTTATCGGCGTTCATTAGAAATTGATAACAATATTTCTATTGCAACAGTTTATCGGACGATTCGTTTATTTAAAGAAGCGAATATTTTGGAAAGCCATGATTTTCGCGATGGTCGTTCGCGATACGAGATTGCCCGAGATAGCCACCACGATCACTTAATTGACCTGAAAAGCGGTAAAGTTATTGAGTTCGCTGATGAAGAGTTAGATCGTTTGAAAAAGGAAATTGCTCTAAGGTGTGGGTATAAGTTGATAGACTACCGTTTAGAACTTTTTGGCGTCCCTCTTGACAGCGATAATAAATCAGCAGAAGAATAGAAAATAAGTTTATTTTCTTTCGGTGAATTTTTGTTGGTAGAGATATAAACTGTAAATTGTTTACAGAGGTCGTCTTGAGTGTTTCTACGTGGTATTAAGTGAATAAATAAATGTCTCAACTTTTAGCTAATGAGTATGGATCACAAGATCAAATATTGAGTAATAATATTGGGGAGTCTAAGGGGATATACGTCAAAACCTATGGATGCCAGATGAATGTTTACGACAGTAAACGAATGATAGGGATCATGTCTCCTTTGGGATATAAAGAGGTTGATAGTTTTGAAAATGCAGATCTTGTTATTTTAAATACCTGCCATATACGTGAGAATGCCGAGTGTAAAGTTTTTTCTGAGCTTGGGCGTATTCGTCCCTATCAAGATAAAAAAAGAAATAATGGAGGGCGTATGCTGGTTGCAGTGGCTGGGTGCGTTGCTCAGGCACAAGGCGCAGAGATTATGCGCAAAATGCCCTTCGTTGATATGGTCTTTGGACCTCAAACCTATCACTGTCTGCCGGAGATGGTTGCCAAAGCGCTCCATAAATCAGGCCATGTTTTAAATGTTGATTTTCCAGTTGAAGATAAATTCGATCACTTGCCAGATATAAAGTCTGATGGTGGGTGTTCTGCGTTTTTGACAGTTCAGGAAGGGTGCGACAAGTTTTGTACCTTTTGTGTGGTTCCCTATACCCGTGGCGCCGAATTTAGTCGTCCTGTTGCGCAAATAATCTCTGAAGCGCGCTGTTTGGTCTCTCAAGGTGTATGTGAGATAACTCTTTTGGGACAGAATGTAAATGCCTACCATGGTGAGGCCATTGACGGGTCGACATGGAGTCTCGCTCGGTTGATACTGGAGTTAGCGGAAATTAATGGTCTCAAACGTATTCGGTACGTGACATCACACCCACGGGATATGGCGGATGATTTAATTGATGCCCATGGTCACTGTAAAGAAATGATGCCATATTTGCACTTGCCGGTACAGTCTGGGTCAAACAAGGTGTTGGCCGCAATGAATAGGCAGCATACGCGAGATCATTACTTTCGTATCATAGATAAACTGCGGGAGAAGTGCCCCGATTTGGCCTTGAGTGGTGATTTTATCGTTGGTTTTCCAGGGGAAACAGATGAGGATTTCGAGGACACCATGGATTTAGTCCGGCGTGTGCAGTATTCTCAAGCGTACTCATTTAAGTATAGTGCGCGTCCAGGGACGCCGGCGGCAAACTTACGCATGCGCGTTGATCCGGATGTCGCGAACCTTCGTTTACAAGACTTGCAGACTCTTTTAAGTGAACAACAAAGTTCTTTTAATTCTTCGATGTTGGAAAAGACACTTCCAGTCTTGCTTGAGCGTCCAGGGCGTTTTGAGGGCCAGGTTGTGGGGCGTACACCTTATATGCAGGCGGTAAATGTTGAAGACTCTCTTGCTCAAAATTTAGGTAAGATTGTGCCCGTTTATATTTCGGACTTAAATAGGTATAGTTTGAAGGGCAGTATTGTGGATAATTATGTTAATTTAAGAAATCCTTGTGAGGATAGTCTGCAAGTTTAACTTAAAAGTTATTCTCAGTTATGTTATAATCTCTATGACACGCTGTAATAGTATTAAGGTTAATATCTGGTGGTAGAACTTTCCTCTTCTTCATATCGGCACACTGAAGTGACACACGTTGCAAACAGAGTTATTAATTTTAGTGACTACCATTTACTGAGCACATTATTTGGAGAAGCAGACTGTTTTCTTAAGCAAATTGAATATGCTTTCGAGGCGATAATCACTGTTGTTTATAACCAAGTCGCCATTGCCGTTCAGTCTGAAGAAAATGCAGATTTGGTTGTCAAAGTTATTCATGATTTATATAGTCGATTACAACAAGGTCATCCTCTAGAGACTCGTGATGTCAGTGGAGCAATTAGTATGGTCTTGGATATAGAAGAGAAAAGTAAAAAAGGGCTGGTAGAAAACACTGATGATGTTAAAATTATTACCCCAAAACGTCAAATTCGTCCCTATAATCTTATGCAGAATTCATATATTCAGGCTATGCGTAAGTTTGACTTGACCTTTGGGCTGGGGCCTGCTGGAACAGGAAAAACCTATTTGGCCGTTGCTTTGGCCGTTGAAAGGTTAATGACAGGGAAGATTGATCGGGTAATTCTAAGTCGGCCCGCCGTTGAGGCTGGAGAAAACCTGGGGTTTCTTCCGGGTGACCTGCGGGAGAAGATTGATCCATACCTGCGACCGTTATACGATGCCCTATATGACAACATGTCTGTGGAGATGGTTGAGAAGAAAATAGAATTGAGAGCAATTGAGATTGCGCCAATTGCTTTTATGCGTGGACGTACTTTAACCAATGCCATGATTATCGTTGATGAAGGGCAAAACATGTCTTCAGCACAAATGAAGATGTTGCTCACGCGTATTGGTGAAGGGTCGCAAATGGTCATTAATGGCGACTTAAGTCAGATGGATCTTCCTAAGGGAACCCTTTCAGGACTTAAAGAGGCGACGTATATTCTGCAAGATTTGCAAGCGTGCGCGTTTATTCGTTTTTCAAATAAGGATATTGTGCGTCATAATCTTGTGGGGCAGATTGTTGATGCCTATGAGCGGTACGGTAAAAAGAGAGATAATTCTGAGCAGAAATCGAGTATTAAAACGTGAAATTGAAGGCTGATAGCGAGTCGGACTTGGTCGTGTTAGATGCGTTGACGCTGGTTAAAGAAGACCGTTGGTTGGTCGCAGTTCCAGATTTGCATCAGGTTATTAATATGACTTTAGGAGAGGTCTCTAAGGTTTTGGAAGTTATGCCAGGAGAAATTTCTTTAGTCTTATCAAATAACGACTTCATTCAGTCTTTAAATAAAGCCTACAGGCATAAAGATGCGCCGACAAATGTTTTGTCATTTCCTGCGTACGAGACGTTTGCCGATGACTTTATTGATGATGGAGAAATTTCCTATGGGGATGTTGTGCTTGCCTATGAGACAGTTTGTCTAGAAGCGCTTGACCAAAATAAAGAAGTATGTGATCATATGGTACATTTGATAGTGCACGGTGTGTTACATTTGTTCAGCTATGATCATTTTGATGAAATTAGTGCAAATAAAATGGAAGGATTGGAGAAGATAATATTAGACAGACTTAATATAAAAGATCCGTATGTTTAGTATTTTGAGTATATAAAGTTATTTACTTAATCTTATTTCGTTCATGTGTAAATCTCTTTTATATTAGGTATAAGGTGTTTAGTAATAATTCTTCTCATTAACTAAGATGAAAAACTCATTTTACGGGAACTCTCGTATTTGTAACGAACTACAAGCTAGTAAATGTAATAATTTAGGGCTTATCCCTCGGACAATTTCTTATTTGATGGGGAAAAAATTCCTTAATGGCGAGGATGGAAAAGATAACGCTGTTGCGCATCTTCAGCCTGAAAAACAACGAATAATTGGTAATCTTGCAGCTCTTGAGTATAAGGAGGCCCATCATGCTATGGTGCCCCGAGCTGATATTGCTGCCCTGTCTGTGGACATGACAATCGAACAAATAGTCAATAAGTTTTTAGAAAGCGGCTTTAGCCGACTGCCCATATATCGTGAGTCCTTAGACGATATCTTTGGAATGGTGCACATGAAAGACTTAATGAGGTTTTGGGGCGATTCAGGCGCTCACAATATTGAAGAAGTCGTCCGCGAAGTTATTTTTGTTCCCCCAAACATTGCTATTCTCGATTTGCTGATACGGATACAATCTAATGGTATTCACTTGGTGCTGGTTGTGGATGAGTATGGTGGGGTTGACGGTTTGTTAACTATTGAGGATTTGGTCGAAGCGATTGTAGGGGAGATTGAGGATGTACGAGATCGAACAACAACGCCAGAAGTGAGTGTTCAACCAGATGGAAGTCTAATCGTTGATGCACGGCTTGAGGTGGCGGACTTGAAAAATTATACGAATATAGGTTTGATGTCTGATGATGTAGATGAAGATATTAATACCATTGGGGGTGTGCTCCTCGACCTTGCTGGGAGAGTGCCAGTTCGGGGTGAGGAAATTATCCACCCTTCTGGATTGCGGATGATTGTCTTAAGTGCAGACCCTCGGTGTATTCATTCTATTCGTATTTTGATGCCAAGTGATGAATTAGTAGAATAATTTTGGTCACGGTTGTCTAGACGGTTTCTCCTCATCAGTGCTCTTAATGATATACAGGCTCAGTGGTCGAACATGCGCCTGTGTTGAAAGTGTATGCCTTGTTTGCTTTTATATGCGCAATTCTTTGTGTAGTACAGAAATGTTTATCCAAAATTGGGTTTACATTAAAATAAAATAAAACACCTTATAAGTTTTAATTACTCACTATGGTGAGGCTTATTTATAATAATTTTACAATTTTTTAACTAAAAATTATCCAAATGAATTGATAAAATCACTAATGTATACAATTATAAGAGATTATATTTGTTTTATTATGTAAATATGCATATGGTTAATATATATCTTACGTATAATAATTATTTCTCGATTCTAAATTTATTGGGAAGTGTATGTATGAGTGTAGTGTTATGTTCTTGGGTATACGTTATTAAATTTCTAATAAAATATAATTATAGACTTGGAGTTGAGAATGAGAGATGGTCCAGATCCTATTGATGTACATGTTGGACAAAGATTAAGATTGAGAAGAAATATACTGGGAATTAGTCAACAGAAACTAGGAAATTCTGTCGGGTTAACATTTCAACAAATTCAAAAGTATGAGAGAGGTACTAACCGTATGGGTGCATCACGGTTGTATCAATTTTGTCGAATTTTAAAAATTCCCGTTTCCTTCTTTTTTGAGAATATACCCGCTGAGTGTGAATCAGAACTTAATTTACATTTATATGAAATGAGTGATGTGCCTCAGGCCCCCTTGGACATTACTGTTGACCTTTTAACAGACCGTATAACAATTTCTCTGGTTCAGGCATTTTATTCTATTGAAAATGCAAATGTGAGACGAAGAATACTTGATATGATCAAAGCGATAAGCCGTGGTGAAAGTTCATTGAGCGATAAATTGTAGACTTTATTGCATTATATCTATTCATGGTATAATAAAGAAATCTAAATTAAAGTTTAAGATGGCTTAGTATTTAGGAAATCTTAAAGATTTCTTTTGTGAACAAGTAGGTGGTTTATTATGTCAAGTTTTGATTTTTTATTTACGAGTGAGTCCGTTTCTGAAGGGCATCCAGATAAAGTATGTGATCAGATATCTGATGCGATTGTTGATAAATATTTATCAGAAGACCAAGAGGCGCGCGTTGCTTTAGAAACAATGGCATTAACGGATACGGTTATTCTAGGTGGTGAAGTCCGCGGGCCAGAGAAATTAAAAAAAATCCTACCAGACATCGCAAGAGAGGTCATTAAAGACATTGGTTATGAACAAGAAGGTTTCAATTGGAAGTCTGTTAACATTATTAATAAAGTTCATGACCAGTCACCTGATATTGCTATGGGTGTTGATGCTGGGGAGAATAAAGAAGAAGGCGCGGGGGACCAAGGTATTATGTTTGGGTTCGCCGTTAATGAAACACCTGCTCTTCTTCCTGCAACACTTTATTATGCCCATAAGGTGCTTTATGAACTTAATCAAGTTAGAAAAGAGAAATACTGGGATATTTTAGGCCCAGATGCTAAATCTCAAGTTACCCTTCATTATAAGAATGGTATACCCGATCGTGCCGAGTCTGTGGTGTTATCAACTCAGCACCACCCAGATATCTCTCAGGGGCGTATTCGTGAAATTGTGATCGGAATTATTGAGAAGTTCTTGCCGGCAGGATGGATGCCCCGTCCTGAGAATTGTTATGTTAATCCTACGGGGCGCTTTGTGATTGGCGGGCCTGTTAGTGACGTTGGGTTAACAGGTCGTAAAATTATTGTTGATACCTATGGCGGCGCGGCCCCTCATGGTGGAGGAGCTTTTTCTGGGAAGGATCCAACCAAGGTTGACCGTTCAGCCGCTTATATGTGTCGTTATATTGCCAAAAATATTGTTGCAGCTGGGTTAGCGGATGCGTGTACCATACAGCTTTCTTATGCTATTGGTGTGTCAAGTCCCCTGTCGTTTTATATTAATATGAAAAACAATGTGGTTGAGAGTGATAAGGTTAAAGAGGCGATTTTAGATCTCTTGAACCTAACGCCTTATGGAATCCGTAATTATTTAAAGCTTAACCGTCCTATTTATCGTCCCACATCTACCTATGGTCACTTTGGTCGCTCAGCTGGTCCAGAAGGTGGGTTTACTTGGGAGAAGCTCGACCTTGTTGACCAGCTTAAGCTCTTAAAGTAAATTTTTTATAAACGAATCATTGATGAGGTGAGGGTATATGGTGGCTTTATGTGATCATGAGAGGGTCTCTCCAGTCGTAGGCAGCTTATATGGCCGTCGCAAAGGCAAGCTTTTGAGTAAAAAGAGGCAAGCCCTTGTTGATGCGTATTTGCCCAATTTATTAGTTCCCTCCACCCCTCTTGCTCTTGATCTAGAGGCTCTTTTCCCTTCTCCTCCCCAAGAGCTGTGGTTTGAAATTGGTTTTGGTGGTGGTGAGCACTTAGCGCAAAACGCGCAAGAGAAGCCTCATATCGGTTTTATTGGTGCTGAACCTTTTTTCAATGGACTTGCTAATCTCGTGCGGTATATCCATGAACAGCAGCTTGAGAATATTCGGTTGTGGCAATATGATGCACGCGTGCTTTTAGAGCGGTTCCCTGACAAGAGTTTAAGTTGTGTGTTTGCTCTTTTCCAAGATCCATGGCCTAAAAATCGCCATGTTGATCGTCGGATCATAAATAAGCGCTTGCTTGATATCTTAGCGCGTGTCATGAAACCTGGCGCTGTTTTTGGCTGGGCGACAGACCATCCAGTCTTTTTGAAGTGGTCCTTGGAGCATTGTTTAAGTCATCCAGACTTTACCCAGGACGTCAGGTCGAAAAGAGATTGGTTGCAAAGACCAGATGACTGGTATCCAACTCGTTACGAGGCGAAAGCTGTCAAAGAAGGCCGAGTTCCTCATTACTTCAAGTTTATGCGAAAACATAATTAATCAACAAATGCGTTACCATGATACACTGCAAGCTATAGCAGGATAGGTATTTTGTGTTTGGTTTTTTGAGTATAGAGGAACTTATATTTTAAAAATAATTATTTTATCTATCCACGCGATATACATTAAAAGTGCGATATTATAGAAATCAAAAAAATTTTCTTTTTTATTCAACGGCTTACTTTAACTTAAAATTTATTATTCTTTAAGAAGGATAATAGTTTTACGTAAGCATAATGTTGATTACTACTTTATTGCTATCAAAAGGTTAACTTAAGTAGTTTTATGTTAAAATATTTCAAAATCATACAAATTAAGTTTGCTAATGAATGTAGAAATGTAATATAGTAGCTTCTGCTATGAAGTGTATGATGAGAATTTATCATTTTTCTTGTTAGTAATTTAAATGAAAATTTTTTTTAAATGAAAATTTTTAATTAAAGCAAGGTAAGATTAACAGGTAAAATTTTTTTCATTAACTTCTTTTAAAACTAATGTAAATGCTAAAGGAAAGCAGAATGTCTAATGGGAAAGTGAAGTGGTTTAATACTACAAAAGGTTATGGTTTTATTGAGCCAGAAGATGGTTCAAAAGATGTATTTGTTCATATTAGTGCGCTAGAAAAGGCTGGACTTCATCAGTTGGATGATGGTCAAAAAGTCTCTTACGAAGTTGCTACCAATAAGGGAAAAACATCTGCTGTACACATACAGTTAGTTGACGCTTAAGAAGTAGAATTTGTTTATTTGAATTCGTATAAAGAGCTGTTGTGTTTATAAACAGCTTCTTTCAGTTTAAAACTGATTTTAATTATTTGGTTCGGGGTCATAAGTCCCGAGCCTTTTTTTCTAGGGTATGCCTCATATTTTTGATCATACTAGGTATGAGCTTAAGGAGGGTATCTTCGCCTTAGAAATTAACATAATGTTTTTTCAAGGGGACGAACGTCCCCTTGAATTATGCTTGTGTGTTTTGTTTTCTCTTAAATTTTAAGTACGGGCTTATTGTCGGAAGAATTAAGAGGAACACAGACGTTGTAAGTAATATAAACGTGGCAGGGCGTTCCCAAATAAAACTCAGATCCCCATAGAGCTGAAGAGCCCTTGAGAAGTTATTCTCAAGCATGGGACCGAGAATAAACCCAATTAAAAGCGGCGGAAGGGGATATGAGGTAAATCTGAGCAGGGTTGCCGCAACACCTACGCCAATCAAGAGTAACAGTTCTGTTGAATTATTCTGTCCAATGTAAACACCCATTAATGTAAAGAATAGGATGAATTGGATAAGAAACTGTCGTGGAATTAAAAGGACTTTAGCAATATAGGGTATAAGGGGTAAATTCAAGATAAGTAATATAAAGTTCCCAATATACATTGAAATAATGACTGACCAGAAAATTTCGGGTTGATCTTGAATTAAACGTGGCCCTGGCGACACATTAAGGGCAAGAAGAGCTCCAAGAAGAATCGCTGTTGTACCTGACCCTGGTATCCCAAGGGTGAGAAGGGGTACGAATGATCCAGTACAAGCGGCGTTATTTGCTGTTTCAGGCGCCGCGAGACCTTTAATAGAGCCTTTCCCGAACTTAACCTGTTCTTCCTTAGTGGCGATGCTGCGTTCAACGGCGTATCCCAAGAAGGACGCGATTGTTGCCCCTGCCCCAGGCATGATACCAATGAGGAACCCCATAACCGATTGACGACTAATAACAGGAAGGATTTCCTTCATGTCTTTTTTGGTAACTTTTAAATCAAGACGGCTATTGTTTTGATTTTTATATTGGGACCGACTGGGGTCTAGGATCAGAAACAGTGCCTCTGGTACAGCAAAAATCGCCATAGCAAGGGTAATAAAACCAATTCCAGATTGGAACTCCATAATCCCCATGGTAAAGCGGGGTAGGTTAAACAAGACCCCTTCGCCAATGGTAGAGATGACCAGGCCAGTAATCGTCATTAAGAGGGCTTTGGTGATTTGTCCTTTCCCTGCAAATGTGGCAACTGCTGAGAGTCCAACGATCATCAAAGCAAAGTATTCAGAAGAGTGGAAATATAAGGCGACCGATGCTAAAGGCGGTGCAAAAAGGATTAAAAATATCGCCCCAATCGTCCCTCCAGCAAAGGAACAGATCGCTGCTATGGCCAAGGCCTTCCCTGCCTTGCCTTGTTGAGCAAGGGGATAGCCATCAAAACTGCTCGCAACGGTGGAGGCAATACCAGGAGCGTTAATTAAGATTGAGGATGTGGACCCACCAAATACCGCTCCATAATACACTCCCGCCAGTAAAATAAGGGCTGTTGAGGGGTCTCCTATGGTTACAGCAATTGGTATCATTATTGCTATGATCGACATAGGGCCCAATCCTGGAAGCATACCAATAAATGTTCCAACAAGACATCCACATGCAACGATTATTAGATTTTTTATAGAGAATGCGGTGGTGAGCCCTAACAAGAAACCTTCAAGCATTATTTTTATCCTTTATCCAAAAGTTGCGTGATCCATAAAGGATATGGGGTCATATAAATATCAAGAACAACATTAATAAGATAACAAATACTGATACTCGTAATTAAAGAGACCGCTGCAATAAGGATATAACGCCTTTCACCGAGAACCGTCACTCCGAAGGAAATAAACAGGAAGGTGGCTAATAAAAATCCTAAGGTACGCAGCGTTAAGGCATAGAAGATCATGTTACCGATCAAAAGAGCGGCTTGCCCAAATTTATAGTCTTTAAGCTTATTCTTATTAATTTCATTAGAGACGTGGTCCGACGACTTTTCCACATTTAAGAGGACAAGGAGTGCAATGAAAATACCGGAACATGATAAAATCTTTGGAAAAGTTGAGGGCCAAACCGGATTGACTTTCAAGACCGGAGGTAATAACTGATCCATTGTAAAGAATGCTGTATATCCATATAAAAGAAAAATTAAGATAAAACTTAATGCAATTATTCTATTTAGTATCATATTTTTTCTCATAAACACCGCTAACCACCTAAAATTTTTTAAAGCTTAGGTGGTCTCGCGGATTTTATTGTTTAACTTTTATGACTAAGTCTAATATGAATGGACTAGAGGAACCCTAGTTTGAGCATCAGGTCTTTTATAACTAATTCCTGTTGTTCCAAGAAAGTCATAAACTTATCACCTGGGGTGTGAATTTTAACCCACCCATTACGCGCTCTGACTTCTTCCCATTCGGGTGTGTCGTACATGGCTGCAATTACAGCTTTGAACTTTTCAAGTTTATCTTTAGGAAGACCTGGTGCGGCAAAGAACCCACGCCAGTTAACAAAGTAAGTGTCGATTCCTTGTTCAACAAATGTCTTAGCTTCAGGCAACGTATCTACACGCTCTTTAGATGTGACACCAATGACTCTTACTATGCCAGATTTAACCATATTGATGGTTTCAGAGAACCCTGTGGCGAGTACTTTTATTTCCCCTGAAAGAAGAGCCGCCATTGCTTTTCCACCTGCGTCATAGGCAATGTACTTCATTTTCGCGGGGTTAGCGTCCGCATCTTGTAAGATAATAGCTGCAACAAGGTGATCCATTCCCCCTGGTACAGAACCACCACCAACAGCCAGAGCTGAGGGGTCTTTTTTGAACGCAGAAATAAAGTCGCGCGCATCTTTAATATCAGAGTCAACAGGGACAACTAATGCCGCATAGTCGCCAATCGTTCCAGAAACAAGGGTAAGGTCCCTGAAGTTATAGGGGAATATACCAGTAAGAGAGCGGATAACAATTGGAGTAGAGTTCACCATAAGCGTATTATAATTACTGGCAGCATTCTCAATGAGATGCCCCAGTGCTTTACCGCTACCACCGCCTGATAAGTTTTCATAGGAGGCGGATTCAATGATACCTGATTTGGTTAAAGCTTCCCCAGTCCCCCGTGCGGTAGCATCCCAACCGCCGCCAGTCCCACCAGGGATTAGAAAGTGAATGGAGTCTAGAATTTGCTTTGAGTGTGCCATGCCAGCATACCCAAAGGTCATCGCTAACCCAGTCAGAGCAACGATTAAGTAGTGTTTTAAAGCAAGTTTTTTCATAGGTTCTCCCTTGAGTTTTTAGTTTTATTAAAGCTAAAAATATTCTTTTTGTGTAATATTATTCAGAATTATCACTTTTTATAACGAAATTTAACTATATACATAATTTTTATGATTAAGTATCGTTACAATGCAAAAGATTTTTAATTGATAAAGCGCTACTTTTTTTACGTTTATTTCTGTGCTTTTATAAATTTGATGCATTATTATGAACATAATTCCCATTATTTTACTATAAAAAAATAGAAATTTCGCGTTAATATGTTGTGAAAAAGTAATTTTATTTATCAAGCACGTATTTTTTTTTGTTTACCTGCTTGTGGTTACCAATGTTTTTTTTATTTATATGGGCCTTGTGTTGGGTGTTAAAAATCCGGTTGCGCCTGTCTTCAGAGAACTTGCTATATTCAGGTTTACCGTTCTTGTTGAATTTCATGCCAATGGTCTCTTCAATCGCTTTTAAAAGGTTTTTTTCCTTGTGGTCGCATAAAGATATGGCTTTCCCCTCAGCGCCAGCACGTCCGGTTCGTCCGATACGGTGGACATATATTTCTGCTAGTGTTGGCAGATCAAAGTTGATGACTAATGAGACATTGGGGATATCAAGGCCCCGTGCAGCAATGTCCGTAGCGACAAGGGCTTTAAACTTTCCCCCACGGAAGTTATTCATTACGGAGTTTCGTTCTTTTTGAGGCTTATCACCATGGAGCACTCCCGTTGAGATACCTGCTTGTGCAAGGTGGTATGCTTCTTGTTCTGCGCTTTGTTTTTGGCGCGTAAAAACAATCGCCGTTTTTACTTGAGGATCTGAAAGGAGTGCGTAGACTTTGTCCCGTTTTTGTGAAGAAGGGATAAAAATAACCTTTTGTTCAGTGGTTGCGATCGGTTTTGCTTCCCGTCCAATCTCAACATGAACGGGATTGTTAAGCATTTCTTTGGCCAGTACCCGAATTTTTTTTGGCATAGTTGCCGACAAGAAAACCACTTGTTTATCATTGGGGCATGCTTGGGCAATACGGCTGATCATTGGAAAAAATCCCATGTCGAGCATTTGGTCTGCCTCGTCTATGACAAGAGTTTTTATTTGGCTCATATCAATAAAGTTAGAAGATATATACTCCTCTAACCTCCCTGGGGTGGCAACAATGATATCTTGCCCCTTTTCAAGGGTGCGTTTTTGCGGAACATGAGGAACGCCGCCAATGATGAGGGCGGCATTATACTTCAGGTGCTTTCCACATGTTTTGATGCTTTCGAGTATTTGGGCTGCCAACTCTCGGGTTGGCGTAAGGATCAGGGCGTGAGTGGTACAGCGCTGGGGCAGGTCTGTACCAATGGTTGCGTTTAAAAGCGGTAAGGTAAAAGCCGCCGTTTTACCGGTACCTGTTTGCGCCGTGCCGATTATATCGCGCCCTGCAATAATTAAGGGAATAATCTTAGTTTGGATAGGCGTGGGGGTATGAAACCCAATTTTTTTAAGGTGGTTAGCCAATGAAGGCGTAAGGCCTAAGTTTTTAAATTCAATCACTTTATTTCCATATAATTTGAAACACCATTGCAAGAGAAAGGCGCTTGATGGCGTTGTTTTCTATTCCTTGTGGTGCGGGAAGGTGTGTCTTTATATTTTGAATAAAACATTCACTGGATGTTCTATTGAAATTATACAGGGTTTACGTCATTTTTGGGGAAGACCTAACCTAATACTTTAAGATGTGTTGTGTCCTTAATTATACCTAAGGAGCCATATGGCTCGGGGTGTGTTTTATTGCTAAAATAAAATAAGATTAACTTTTTAGTATATAGTCTAAAGTAGCATGATAATCAAATAAAAATTTTTTAAGAGATGTCAAAAGTATGAATCTTTAGGATAGGGTAAACATGTAGGTACACGTTATAAGGGTGACTGATATAGCGGTTATAAGGGGTGATTTACAAAAAAAAAGATCAGTTTTTTTTAATGAGAATAGTTTTGTCTATTGTTAGAAATATTCCAGAAATTTGTTGCATTCATTAAACAAATCACAAAACCACACTATTTTTAGGGCAAATTATCATTTTAACAAAAACAGAACTCAACTTTAAATTTAAATTAAAGTTTTTTTTATGAGTTTATTTTACATATACAAGGATTAGTAGTAAAAAAAAATTGTATTTTATTTAAAAATTGTTTATTGTATATAAATTAGATTTTAATTAAATGTTTATCCTAGTATGTATGGAATAAGATCTCTAAAAGAATTAGAATATATTTAGTTATTTGTTAAAGTTATAAATTATTTATTTGAGCAAGATGGGATATTAAGTTTATTTCACGTGCTTTGTATGGGTCCCCCCGAGGAAACTGGGTGGCGTTTTTAGCGCCACCCCTTTTTTTGTGGATAAGTGCTATTGTTCCTCTATTTTCTTAAATGCTTATGTGGTTTTAAGTATAAAAACGATATAATAGAATCATGCTATTTTTTGCAGTTTTTTTGATATTATTTTATAAAATAGGTATCTAGGGGGGGGGAATGACGAGGATTTGTTTTTTATCTCATACGTCAGATGATGCACAAGAAGCGTTCAAGACGTTGGTGGGGCGTTATGGTCAATCATCTATTGATAATTGTGATGTAATCGTTCCTTTGGGGGGCGATGGATTTTTATTGTATACAATTCGTATGATCTTAGATACGGGATTGCCTGTGTTTGGTATGAACAGAGGGTCGGTGGGTTTTTTAATGAATAATTATGCCGAGGATAATCTGTTTGAGCGAATTTCTGTTGCCCAATGCGCGACGTTGTACCCTCTTAGAGCGGTCATACAATCGGAAGAAGGGAAGGCCAGTAGTTTTCTGGCCATGAATGAGGTCTCGTTATTGAGACAGTCCCACCAGGCAAGTAAAATCAGGGTTATTATTGATGGGCGTGTCCGTATGGAGGAATTGATTTGTGATGGCACCTTGGTGTCAACTCCTGCGGGGAGCACGGCCTATAATTTAAGTGCCCATGGTCCCATTTTACCCTTACGTGCGGGCATTTTGGCTTTAACACCCATTAGTGCTTTTCGTCCCCGTCGGTGGCGCGGAGCTTTAATTGATCACACGTCTACAATTCGATTAGAAGTGTTAGAGAGTGATAAGCGTCCGGTGAATGCATTTGCTGACAATCTTCAGGTGCACAGGGTGCAGTGGGTGGATATCAATGAAGACCGTAAAAAGCCTGTTTATTTACTTTGTGATCAGAATAGGTCTTTAGAAGAGCGCCTTCTGCAGGAGCAATTTACTTTGTAAGGGGGCGGTTGAAATATGTAAAAGGCATTAAAGCGGTTTTCCCATAAAGCCTTTTACGATTTTAAGACAACTTTTGCGTTATTCTTTTGAGGGGTTTTTAGGTATCTCACACACGGTTGAGCGCGTAAGAAACCGTTGTCCTGTTCCATTGTCCAGGCTAAACATTCCTCCATTTCCTTTTATGGCATCAATAATCAGGTCAGTGCCACTCCACTTTTCCCCTTGGCTCTGGCCAATATAGAACGGCACATCATCAAGATAACCCAGCAGAGTATCGTATTGACCGATTATGAAATCTGAAGCAAGAAAGCACATAGGTGCACTGCCATCACAGCACCCACCAGACTGATGAAAGATCAGGTCATCCTGATATTTACTTTTAAGCTTATGAATAAGTATTAAAGCCGCATCTGTTGCTGATACTTTTGGTGTTTGTGGAATATTACTCATTGTATTTGATTTTCATATGAAAAGATAAGTCTTGATTTATTCCATTAACCATCAATTAGAAGAACCCAAGGGCATTCGGGTCGTAAGAGACGAGGAGGTTTTTAGTTTGGCGATAATGATTCAGCATCATCTTATGTGTCTCACGACCAATACCAGACTGTTTATAGCCTCCGAAAGCGGCGTGTGCTGGATATAAGTGGAAACAGTTTGTCCATACCCTTCCTGCTTGAATAGCGCGTCCCATACGGAATGCTCTTGATCCATCACGCGTCCAGACACCTGCGCCCAAACCATAAAGTGTGTCGTTGGCAATTTCGAGAGCTTCACTTTCATCTTTAAATGTGGTGACAGAGACTACGGGCCCAAAAATTTCTTCTTGGAAAATACGCATACTGTTAGCCCCTTTAAAGACAGTTGGCTCAATGTAGTTCCCATTTTCCAACCCATTTCCATGGTTCACTTTAGAGCCTCCAGCAAGAATAGTCGCACCTTCTTGGCGACCTAGCTCGAGGTAAGAAGTGATTTTTTCCATTTGCTCTAACGATGCTTGTGCACCAATCATGGTATCAGGGTTGAGAGGGTTCCCTTGTTTAATTGCTGCAACACGCTTTAAGGCTCTCTCAATAAACTGATCATAGATACTCTCTTGAATAAGTGCACGACTTGGGCAGGTACACACTTCCCCTTGGTTAAGGGCAAAGAGGGTAAACCCTTCAAGGCACTTGTCAAAGTAGGCATCGTCATGTGTGAGGACATCTTCAAAGAAAATATTTGGACTTTTCCCACCAAGCTCTAGCGTTACAGGAATAATGTTCTGAGATGCATACTGCATAATCAGACGGCCAGTTGTCGTCTCGCCAGTAAAGGAAATTTTCGCAATTCTATTGGACGAGGCGAGAGGTTTTCCTGCTTCCAGCCCAAAACCATTGACCACGTTAAGAACCCCAGGGGGGAGGAGGTCGCCTATCAGCTCCAACAATATCATAATTGAGGCTGGAGTCTGTTCTGCTGGTTTTAGGACAACACAATTGCCTGCTGCTAAGGCTGGTGCTATTTTCCATGTGGCCATAAGGAGCGGGAAGTTCCATGGAATAATTTGTCCAACAACCCCAAGCGGTTCATTAAAGTGGTAGGCATAAGTGTTGGTATCTATTTCTGCAACTGTGCCTTCTTCAGCCCGAATAACACCGGCAAAATATCTGAAATGATCAACGGTCAATGGGAGGTCTGCCGCCATTGTTTCACGGATTGGTTTACCATTATCTAGGGTTTCAGCAACCGCAAGAAGTTTTAAGTTCTGCTCAATTACATCAGCAATTTTTAGCAGAATATTTGACCGTTGGGTAATGGATGTTTTCCCCCACTCAGGGAACGCGGCGTGGGCAGCATCAAGGGCATGTTCGATATCTTTTTCATCAGAGCGCGCACACTCACAAATGACATCGCCAGTAATTGGTGTTGTATTTTCAAAATATTTTCCTGCCACGGGTGCAACGAATTTCCCATTTATGAAATTGCCGTATTGAGGCTTATAGGGAAAGTCGACATTCAGGTGACTTGTGTCTAACGCTTTATTAATTTTGTTAGAAGTATTCATGATGTAATCTCCATAATTATTAATTTTTTATTCTCACTAATTATAGTATTTTCTAAGCGAATAATTAAGCATTTTTTTAAGAATTACTTATTAAATATACATATCATTTTATTTTTTTTCTTTATTTACAGAAACTATGTAAGGCTAATATATTTGAGAATATTGTCATTTTTCCATCCAGGCGCGTGGTCCACAGAGAATACGCTGTGTTCTTGGGGAGTACCATTGATTATAAATTGTCCTTTAAGCAGCACATGGCACCACCTGGTTAAGAGGGTGTTTTTGATATCATTAATAACGGTGATTGCAATACTTTCTAAGGTTTCACAGCTTTGCTTTTGCAGAAAGGCAGTATAGTCTTCTATGGACTCAGGCCGCATAATATATTTATTAGGGATATAGCGCGTAATAATTTTTATTGGGGTGTTTTGGGGCATGAATATCATTTCAGCGCGCAGTGTTGTGATATAGTCAAGCTGAATATCAGGGTTAGGCCGTACCTTAATGATTTGGCGGCGTATTCTGGTTACTTCAAAATTCTCAGAAAACTGCGTGGCTTGGGAAGAGAGACTATCAAGGGTGTCTTTAGTGTCAACAGGTTGTTTCATTGTAGGGCCATCTTAAGAATATTATTTTGTGTGGTGTCTTGGTAAAGAGTAATACGCGTTCTCTTCAACACTTGGCGAGAGAATTTCTTTCATAGGCTCATGGGGGAATGAGGTATTGACCACAAAAGATAAGGAGCCTTCCCATTTTATACGCATAAGGTTGCTCTTGAAAGTATATCTTATATTTGCCTTTAGTTTATTATCTAAAGGTTTGTGACTGCGTAACGAGAGATCTAGGACTTTATCTTTCTCTAAAAAATAACCATCTAACTGTATTTTCCCTAAGCTCGTAAGGTGGCAGTTAATAAGGAAGTTTATAGGGTCTTGATCCTGAGAGGGAGGTTTCTTTGGTTTCTGTTTTTTGACAAACATTTGGATGTTTTTTACGGAGTACCCCGTGAAAAAAGGGAACAGCATCAAATTCCAGTAGGAGGTGTTCTCCGCCGTCAGCTTTCTCATAAATATAAAGTCATTATTGAGGTCACTTAGTAATTTTTTATGTCCTTCTTTTTCAAGGGCAAGGTAGGTACTTTTTCCTAACAAGTCTTGAATCCGCCCATGTTTCAGTATTGCTGTAAATATGATCAAGTTTACCAGACTTTTTTGTCTCATATTTGGGAACTTGTTATGAAGTTTTTGCTGCAAGTCTGGCCTGATATTCTTGAGCACAGCCAAGATATTGTCGATTGAAAACCATGAGTTTTCAATCAGGGGGAGCTGTTTGTGCGGAGAAGTGCTGACAAGAGCGGACATGCGCGCATTATCAGTGTAAGAGAGTGGCTTGGCAGAGGTCAAGTGCAGGTTTATTAGCGTGTTGATAGGAATCAGTTCTAGGGGAGGGAGAACCCTGAGGTGACCAATTGGCGTCTCTAAAATCATGATCTGCCCGTTAGCCTGCAATACCTTTGCAAGGAGGGGGATATTTTGCACCATAGTATTGGTCTGCACCCCCTCACTCTGAAGTATCGGTATTTGTGGGAGTAGCTCTTGACCTTGGGTTGGGAGCTGGAAACTAACTATTTTAACCAGCATGGGCACGTGAGGCGCGTTTTGAGCTGCGGGCGTTGGGAACAGCTGTCCCGTTATAATCTGCTCCACCATTGCCGCGATATTTGGATATTGTTGGGGCAAGTTGAGGAGGGGGGGCGGTTTGCCGGTGGTCGCATTAAAGGGGGTCAAGGTTACAGTTTGGTGATCTTTATGGACATGTGACCCATCTATTGAGACGATGTGAGCTTTGATAGCGTGCTGGGTAATCTGGTCAACTTGTAAGGACAGCTGGGCGCCTTTTTCTAGGGATAAGGGAAAGGAGGTTGAAAATAAATTATCAATTATTTTTATTACCGCCCGATTGTTGGCGGTGTATCCGATAATTTGAGCAGGTGTTTGTTGGTTCGTCACTATGTCACGGGTAGGGGGAGTTTGGACGTGATCAAGCGGCGCTTGAAGGGGCGCTTGAAGGGGCGCTTGAAGGGGCACTTGAAGGCGCGCTTGATCAAAATCTAAGTTTAATTGTTGGGAGGTCAACGAACTGAGAATTTGTGATAGATGTGATAGAGCAGATAAATTAATCATAACGATAACTCATTCATCATAACTGTCCATAGTGACCAGAAGAGCTCTATAGATGGACAGGTGTTATTAAAACTGTATGAGGTTAAGAGGAGCTTATATCTTTTTACACCTATAAATCCTATTAGAGTAATAAACTTCAAACCTTCACATTGGCATTTTAATCCTTAAGGTATTAAATTTAAGGGTTCTAAATAAAATGCTAATTTTTTAGCCTGCACCCTCAGTATATCACACTCTTTTATGAAAGTAATAGGGGTGAATTTTATAAGAACAGACTGATCTTTTAGGGGTGAATTTTTTTCATATTTGACCAAGCATAAGAATTCTAGCCCGTGGGTGGACTTCGTTTTGCGACAACACAATCGTGTGATGCCTAAATCGATCAACGATGTTGCGGACATAGGGGCGTATGTGCGGGCTTGTGAGAAGGGCGGGGAGTTCCCCTTCATTGGCGAGTTGTTCAAATTTACTTTGGACATCACTAATAAATTCTTGGAGCTTTTTAGGCGCCATGCTCAAGGCTTTTTCTTCAGTGTTGTCACCAATCAGGGCGTCTATGAACGCCTGTTCCCATTTTGGGGAGAGGGCAACAAGACTGAGAACTCCTTTTTCATTGGTATTGGACGCAGAGATTTGTCGTGTCAGCATTGACCGTACATGTTCTGTAATCATCATGACGCTTTTGTACTGGGTGCTTGCCTCACCGATGGCGGTAACAATGGTCGACATATCTCGGATTGAGACGCGCTCAATAAGCATATTTTGCAGAACCCGCTGCACAACGTTGAGGGAGCACTTCTCAGGAATAATATCATTAATTAATTTTTCAGTTTCTTTGTCTTGGTCATAGAGTAATTCCTTAGTTGCGGAATAGGTCATTAATTCACTGAAGTTATCTTTTATTATTTCTGTGAGGTGGGTTGTGAGAATCGTTGCTGGGTCAACAACTGTATACCCTCTGAACATTGCCTCTTCACGCATTTCTGGATTAATCCATAGGGCGGGTAATCCAAAGGTTGGCTCAACTGTCTCTTCGCCTTCCAAGTTCATGGTCTGTCCTTGAGGATCCATGATCAACAGTTTGTTGATTCTTACTTCACCGCTTCCAGCTTCAACCTCTTTAATTTTTATTGAATAGTTCGAAGAGGGAAGCTGCATATTGTCCATAATCCTGATGGAGGGCAAAATAAATCCTAAATCTGAAGCCAATTGGCGCCGCAAGGCCTTCACCTGGTCTGTAAGGCGGTATTCACTGTTTTCAGAAATAAGGGAGAGGAGCCCGTACCCTAATTCGACGCGGATATCATCAATTTTTAAAGCAGAGGCAATGTTATCTTCTTTTTGAGCATCTTCATCATGTTCTAACTGTTTTAACTCGGCCTCGGTGGTTACCGCTTTCTTTTGTTTATAGATTATATACCCTCCCGTGGAACCAACAGCAGCAGAGAGCAGGAAAAACGGAAATAAAGGCATTCCTGGAAGAATCCCTATAATGAATGTAACAAAGGAGACAATCAGAAGAGCAAGGGGGTAGTTAGTAAATTGTCGCACCAAAGCGCGGTCTGCTGTTTCCCCGATTCCTGATTGCGCTACCATAAAACCAGCTGCGGACGAGACAAGAAGAGCCGGAATTTGGGATACCAGACCGTCACCAATCGTTAAAACCGTGTATATGTTCGCGGCTTCTGAGAAGCTCAGATCCCGCTGAAGGACACCAATAAGAATGCCGCCAATAATATTAATACCCGTAATAACCAGCCCCGCAACGGCATCACCCCGCACAAATTTAGATGCACCATCCATGGCACCAAAAAACTGGCTCTCCTTATCTAAGTCTTTACGTCTTTGTCGCGCTTCTTCTTCGGTACTAATTCCACTACTTAAGTCGGCATCAATGGCCATTTGTTTTCCAGGTAAGGAGTCCAAGGAGAAGCGCGCCGCAACCTCTGCGATACGTCCAGATCCTTTTGTGATGACCGTAAAGTTCACCAATACCAAAATAGAGAAAACAATAATCCCAATAACAAAGTTTCCACCCATAATAAAGTTGGAAAAGGCGTAAATGACTTCACCTGCCGCCCCTAGACCCGTATGCCCATCAGTGAGAATAATACGGGTGGAGGCGAGATTCAGGGATAACCTAAACATACTGGTGATAAGAAGAACCGTTGGGAAACTGGTAAATTCAATAGGCGACTCAATAAAGAGCACGGTCATTAAGGCTGTAATGGAAAATGAAATGCTTAAGGCGAGAAAGAAGTCAAGCAGCCAGCTGGGCATAGGCACGAGAAGCAGCGTCAAAATACCAAATATACCAATGGCAACCCCAACATCACTTCGGATTCTTATTTTTTTAAGAAGATCCAGAGTTATTTCTAAAGGAGGTTTGCTTTGATTGGGTGTACTGTCGGTCATAAGAGTTAGCAAGTTTTACTTTTTAATCGGTTATTATTCACTAGGGCATGCTGGAATTTCAATATTTTTATTTACATAGTCGTTGAGTTTGGTGCGTAGGGTATTGATAGAGATGCCTAATATGTTTGCAGCATGGGAACGGTTGCCGAAACAATACTTAAGGGTGTCAATAATCAGTTCCTGCTCTACTTGGGCAACTGTTTTACCAATAAGCATATTGGGGATAACCGCAATATTATCTAATATTTGTTGATCATCTTTGGTGTGGGAGGGGGCGCGATTCTTTTGAGGGGGCGTCTTTCCTAATTGGGATCCGTCTGGCATCAGCAGGGCATCAGGTTCGATAGTGTTGGTTGACGACATAAGTACGGCCCGATGTATCATGTTTTCTAATTCGCGGACATTTCCAGGCCAAGAATATTCTGTTAATAATTCTCTAGAGTCATCGCTAATTATGCATTGGGGCACGTTGTTAATGTGTGAGTATTTTTTCGCAAAATGTTCGGCGAAGGGGATAATATCCTTCTTGCGCTCTTTCAATCGTGGCAGGTGGAGATTTACCACATTAAGACGAAAGATTAAGTCCTCGCGGAAATTGCCTATTTTCACTTCTTCTGCGAGGTTGCGGTTAGAGGTCGCAAGAACACGTACATCTATTTTCACAGGGCTAATGCCGCCGACACGGTCAATTTCTCTTTCTTGAAGAACCCGTAAAAGTTTTGCTTGCAGCCGAATATCCATTTCAGAAATTTCATCGAGCAAGAGTGTGCCCTGATTCGCGGCCTCGAATTTACCAATTTTACGGGAGATAGCTCCAGTAAAAGCCCCTTTTTCATGGCCGAATAACTCTGACTCAAGCAAGTTTTCTGGAATCGCCGCGCAGTTTAATGCAATAAATGGGTGCTGTCTTCTCTCGCTTTTTGCATGTAAATAGCGGGCAATAATTTCTTTCCCTGTGCCAGTCTCCCCAGTAATCATCACGTTCACTATGCTTGGGGCAATTTTGTCCGCAATACTAATAACTGCCAACATGCTAGGATCATAAGCGATCATCTCAGAATTTTGGGTGACCGCGGTGAGCACGGCTGCAATTAACTTGGGGTCAGGGGGCAAGGGAATAAATTCCCGCGCACCCGCCTTGATCAGTCGGGAGACACGCTGGCTGTCTATATTTGATCCGCACGCAACCACAGGAACAGTAATATGTTGGGATTTTAAATTGGCAAGAAAGGTTTCTATATCAAGTTCGGTATCGATAAGGACCATATCCCCGCCAGTTCCCGAACAGAGCAGCGTGTGTGCTGTACTTATATCATCGGTCATAGAGACCTTAGCGCCACGTTTGATTGCAATTTGACTCGCAAGCCCAACTTGGCCATTCATTTTACCAACAATTAAAATACGCATTTCTTATATCACTTTTAAATTATATTTACATATTCAAGTTATTGGAAGAATCAGATTCAATCAATCCTCAAAATAACTAATACGCTTTGCGGGAGGTAAAACGGTATTTAACATCATTTCAAGGCGGCGAGGGTTTTCTTGGCGTCCAATAGATATTGTCCCAATCATGTAAACTTTATTAAGCATTGATTCTTGATCAGATGTCCGTAAAAGCTTATTACAAATTGGGGTAAAGATAACGTTTGCCATAATAGCACCGTACATTGTTGTGAGGAGTGCAACCGCCATAGACGGGCCAACTGCAGACGGGTCATCAAGGTTTCCTAACATTTGCACAAGACCAACGAGGGTTCCGATCAATCCCATCGCAGGTGCCACCTCTGACGCTCTTTGCATAACATTTGCCATATATAAATGGCGACTGTTCGTGTAGGCGATATCTGATTTCATAAACTTTTCAACTTCTTCAGCGGCAATTCCATCCACAACCAAGCGCAGGCCTTTGTGAAGAAATGGGATATCTTCAAGGGTGGTAAGGGATTGCTGTAGAGCAAGAACCCCTTCTTTACGTGCACGCTCTGCTAATTGAATGATATCATGAGCAGCTTCAGATACGTCGGGGCTTTTGTTAAAGATAGCTTTAAGCCAAAGCCCTTGAGCAGACAATATTTCTGACAAAGAAAAGGAAATCATTGTCACAAAGAAAGTACCTAGAACAACGATGAGTATGGACGGAAAGTCAATAAACGCTCCAGGTGATCCTCCTGCTACAATTGCCCATGATATAAGAATAAGTGCTAGAAATAAACCAATTATAGTTGCCAAGTCCATTTACAATTTCCTAATTAGCTACGATCTGTTTTAACTATCTCCGTCATGGTGATACCTAAACGCTCTTCTACAACAACAACTTCACCTCGAGCGACTAATCGATTATTAACATATATATCAATTGCTTCGCCAACTTTTCTATCTAATTCTACCACAGCCCCTTTTCTGAGCTGTAAAAGTTCACTAACTTGCATGCGTGATTTACCCAGAACAGCTGAAACCTGTACAGGAATATCGTACACAGCCTCTAAGTCTGAGGCAAATCGAAAACTTTCTACTTCATCAAGTGAGCCGATCGATTGTGAAATCTCCGGAGCTGTTGAGTCTGCATCTATGTTGTCTTCACTCATTTAATATATATTTCCCGAATGTTTTTATGTGTTATCGCTACTTCCAAAAAAGCTATTTTGGATGCTCTGAAAATCTAGTTTTTTAGTTTTTGACTGTTGCTTGTTAATATCCTCAATGACCAAAGATGCAATATTCTTTTTGTTATTGTAGTTAAGTTTCGAGGAGTCTTGATGGTCTAAGTTCTCCTTGTGGTCAGTATGCTCTTCCAGGGGTGCCTCTGCTGGTGGCGCGCTCAAGACGGGATACCTATCAGCATCAAATGGTGTCATATCTATATTACGCAATTCCTTAGGTAAAGGAACTTCCTTGGGGGGCTTTATATTCAATTCTGGCGCGGGAATAGCGTCTTGCCCCGTGTAGTTTAGGTGCGAGCGGATGGAGTCTTGTGCGTGCGCAGGCGTCTCCTCTGTATCCAGCATTGTAAGGGGGGAAGAATCAATCTGGAAAGATTGATTGACCAGGGTTTCTATTTCAGACTCAATATCGCTCAAATTATAGATTGCCCCGCTGTTGGCCCACGTTATATGAGCATCATGGAGGTCTATGGCTTCATCCCCTTGAATCTCTAGCGTACCATGGAAAGAATTATTTTCCGCAATCTTGTCGGCGTATGGTTTAAGGGTATCAATAATCTTGGGATTAACCTTCAAGAGTAACTTCTTTTCGGGTTTAATTTTGGTAATAATATGTTCAACCATATCTATAATATGTTGATCTGGCATTTCTGAGAGTGCTTTTCGAGCCAGTTTCCGCGCAACATTCAAGGCGACATACGCCCCTATTTTTCTTATTTCTTGTTGCTGTGAGGCGGTTTCATTCTGGTGTGAGTTAATGAATTTAACAATGGCATCTAAGGCCTTTGTACATGCATCTGAGATATGTTGTTGGAACTGAGATTGGGCAGTTTCTTTACCTTGTTTCCACCCAAGGGCATAGGCTTCTTCGAATCCTGCACGCCGCCCCTGAAGCTGTCCGTCAAAATTAGCTTGGGTCAAACCTTGGTAGAAGTGATCTTCACTGATGGTTTCTTCTTCTACTGGTTGCGCTTTATCTTGCGCACTAGTCTTACTTTTAACACTATTACCCTGTGCGTCAAAAATGAACCCATGGTTAAATTTAGAAAATTCCTCGGTCTTTTGATTCATGGTATTACTGCTTTTTAGTAATTTAGGAAATTAAATCTATATTAAGTATAATATGCGTCCATTGTATAAATAATTTATTAAAAAATTATAAATTAAAGTTTATGAAGAGTTAATATAAAAGTTCATCGTCAGCATTGCCATCTGAAATGAAAATCTCTCCGCGATTCGAGAGGTCTTTGGCAATATTAACTATTACTAACTGTACTTCATCAACTTCCTTAAGGCGGACAGGCCCCATAACTTGCATGTCCTCTTGTAGAATTTTTGCTGCACGCTCTGACATATTTGAGAAAAATAGCTCTTTTATCTCGTTAGAGGCGCCTTTTAATGCACGGGCAAGCTGATCTTTTTCAACGTTCCGTAACAATGTTTGAATGCTTGTTGGATCAATCTTCTTAAGGTCTTCAAAGGTGAACATAAGTGATTTGATCTTCTCAGAAGAATCAGGGAATTGCTCTTCTAATGAGTTCATGAACCGTGTTTCTGTGCTTCGATCAAAGGCATTAAAGATTTCTGCCATTGTTTCATGGGGGTCTTTGCGCGATGATTTCGATAGATTAGCCATAAATTCTGCACGCAGGGTGCTTTCAATGGATTGGAGTACTTCCTTTTGTACAGACTCCATATGAAGCATTCTGGTAATAACTTCCATGGCAAAATCTTCAGGAAGCTCAGAAATTACCCGAGCTGAATGATCCGGTCGAATTTGCGAGAGCACAACCGCAACCGTTTGTGGATACTCGTTACGCAAGTAATTAGCCAAAACAGTTTCATTAACATTGGCCAATTTTTCCCACATGGTTCTTCCAGCAGGACCACGGATTTCCTCCATGATTGCGAGAACTTGATCTTCAGGAAGTGCTTTACCCAGCAACCTTTCGGTGGTTTGGTACGTTCCTGTTAACGAACCTGTAGACGTGAGCTGATTGGCAAACTCCACAAAAAGCCACTCTATAAGAGACGAATTGATATTCCCTAAACTCGCCATTTGAACAGAGATTTCTTTGATCTCTTCTTCTTCCATCATAGAAAAAAGTTTCGATGAGTGTTCGTCGTTTAAAGCGAGCATCAAGGCTGCTGCCTTTTGAGCGCCTTTTAAGGGGGATACGCTATTCAAAGTATTAAGCCCTTCTATAAAAATAACTATATATATTATAACTATGATATACACTCTGCTGTTTATCAAGTGTCTAATCGTTTAGTTATCCTAAAATACTTTTATTATATATACATTATAACTTAATTTGACTGATTACTGTAGAGCCAATTACGTAAAATTGAGACGGCTTCTTCTGGGTGTTTGTCGATAATGTCTCCAATACGTTTGACAGAAGAAGCTTTTACGCGCCCTTGAACTTTATCAAGATCAATCAGCGTATCGACCTCACCATCACTTTCTGTTGCCAGACTCGCGATTCCTGCGCCTGTTTCTAGGGCCGACTGAGGTTCACTCTTTATCTCATCTGTTTCCAGTGATTCCTCACCCATAGCAATAATACGAGAGACCAGAGGCCGCAGAACCATAAGCACCACCAGTATCGCCACAAGACTTAAGGCGATCATTTCGGAAATTTCGAGCAGGTTTTCTGTACTCAGGTTAAAGATACCTGTTTCTTCTTCGGCAAAAGCATCCTCTACAGTGATGAATTCGATATTAGAGATGTTGATTTTATCTCCACGTGCCGTATTGATGCCGACACTGGAGGCCACCAAGTCAGATATTGCGTTAATTTGTTCTTCTGTTCGCTGTGTGGACGTTGTTGCCCCACTTTCATCTACAGACTTTTGGTAGTTCAGCAGGACACCTATTGAGAGACGCTCTACGCGACCGCCACTAGATTGTAATGTTTCAGTTTTACGGGATATTTCATAGTTGGACGTTGTTTCGCTACGTTCCTTTGAGGACTGGGATCTTGTACCTTGTTGAGTATTTTCAGGGTCAAGGACGGCGTCTGGAATTTCATTATTTACAGTGACAGCGTCATCTTCCTCAAAATTATCATACTTTTCAGTTTCTTCAACGGTTTGTGTCGAGCGAGAAATTTGCGAATCAGGGTCATAAACCTCATTTTTTTTCGTAAAGACATCAAAAGACATCTCAACTTGAACACGGACCTCAACGTTGTCAATTCCCACAATACGCTCAAGCATTTCGGTGATTCTTTGTTGTTGAAATTGCTCATACTGGCGACGAAATTCTTCATTTTGTGATTGCTTATTATTGAGTACATCTTCTGAACTCATAATCGGGCGGGCGAGCACCTTGCCATTTTCATTAACGATAGATATGCGTGATGAACTTAGGTTGGGCACTGCGGTAGCAACCAGATGGGTGATGGCAGAGATTGCTTCCTTCGACATCTTCCCCGTTGTTTTCAGAATAATTGAGGCGCTAGGGTCTTGGTATCGACGACTAAAAATTTCACGCTGAGGAAGGACCAAGTGCACCCGAGCTTGGGAGATGAAGTCTAAAGAGCGAATTGTGCGGGCGAGCTCCCCCTCCATTGCGCGAATTTTGTTGATGTTTTGGGTAAAGTTGGTTGAGCCCAATTGATCACCGTTATCAAAAATCTCATAGCCAAGACCATCCGCTGAAGGCAGACCTCTTTCTGCCAACTTCATACGTGTTTCTAACACATTATGGCTTGGAACAGAGATCGCGGTACCCGCAGGACTTACTTCATAAACAATGCCCATACCCCCCAATTCAGTGGCAATCTTCTCAATGTCTCCCTTGCCAAGATTTGAATATAAACTCGACATTGATGTTTTCGTGCCAGAGAGAGAAAAGAAGATGACCAGCCCTATTAAAAGAGTCGTGGCACCAAAAATAATACCTAAACGCGCACTTCCCAGATTTCTTAAAATTGTTATAAAGTCGTTGAAACTAATCATGAGATGTAAGTAACTTGTCTGCTTAAATTAGTGTATATAAAAAATGAAAGTATAATTTTTTTATAAAATAATCATGTGCATAAATACATGCGTTGGTATGATCTTCAGGTAAAATTCTGTGAATTCATTTTATGCACTATTATTAATGTAACTTCGATTTAAACGAACATCGTAATTCCTAATAGTAAATCACGCAACACATAAGCTCGGTTTATATCAATTTCAGTTGAGCAAAAATTTTAGGTGATCATACATAAAATAACATATTAGAATACCTCCCCCTAAAATTATACGATAGATTGCAAATGGGCGCATCGTTCTATTTCTCACCCATTCCATCAGGAACCATATGGAGATAAACGATGCTACAAAGGCTAAGCATATGGACCAAATTGTATCTTGCCATATAATAAAGCTATCACTTTTGTTGAATAATTCATAAGCTTTGAATGTGCCTGCTGCCGTAATCGCAATGATTGACAGCAGCATACTGATGCGGGTGGCCTCTTTTCTTTCCATTCCAAGGAAGCGCGCTGCTGAAATGCATACCCCCGCCCTAGAAGTGCCAGGAATGATTGCGAAACACTGGGCAAGCCCTAAAAGAAATGCATTAGAAATCGTCAAGTGAGATATCTGTTTGACTGTTATACTAAAGCTATCAACAAGCCAGAGAAGAATACCAAAGCCTAAGGTGGTGGATCCTATAACTAAAATGGCGATCTCAGGAGCGCGGATAATATCCATAAACCCAATGTATGAAGCAAAATAACCCACACACACCAAGGGTATGGAGGCCACTATGACAATGGTAAATAATCGAGATTGGGGTTTTCTTTGAAACATTATTGTCAGAACGGCGCCTTTAAAGAGATCAAGCGTATCCTTGTAAAAGTAAACGATCACCGCAAAAAGGCTACCAACATGCATCGCCACGTCTATTATGAGACCTTGGTCAGGCCAATTAAAAAAGTAGGGGGCTAAAGCAAGGTGTCCACTTGAACTAATGGGGAGAAACTCTGTTAAGCCTTGAATAATAGAGAGGACTGCGATTTGATTTTCTAACATTAAATTAGTTCTCATTTATCGTTAAAAGGGGGGGTACTTGATATGTGCGTATTCATAGTGTTTTTTTATACAATGCTACCTAGATAAAATAAAGTTTTCATAAAATATTAAATGTTAATTTCTGTGTAGTCTAGATTATTTTAATTTAAAAACTATATGACGAAATTGTCTTCTTTTATTTATTTAACCCTTAGGTGAAATTAAGTATCATTTTGATACCTAGTTTTGGGCACTTTCTGTAGATTGAGCTTTTCTACCTGGAATAAATAAAATTTTTATGTATTTTAGGTAAGCTTGTGTGTTATAATCGTAAATTCACTATTAATTACTTTTACTTTTTTGTTAATCAACAAAGTGATGTCATAGGGTAGTGAAAGCATATTTTTTAAAGGAAAATTTAGTAATTTTATTTAAAATAAATGTTGAGGGTTGTGGCGGTAGTGTCATTTCTTAACTTAAGGGTTGGGCGTTTTTAAGCGCCCGTAATAGAAATAGTTATTAGTACAAGAAAAGATATAAGACATTGATTAATAATGGAAAAATGATAAAGTTTACCGCCTTAGAGCGTCAAATGCCGTCAAAACGGGAAATTACTTCGCGGTGTCAAGATTTTCTAGAGATTTATGATCAGTCCAGAAGCCAAATTGCGACTGAGCAAGCGAGCCGATGTTCTCAGTGTGGAATTCCTTTTTGTCAGATTCACTGTCCCCTAGAGAATAATATTCCCGATTGGTTGCAGGCGGTTGCGGATGGCCGTTTACAAGATGCTTATGAGTTAAGTTCTGCGACCAATAATATGCCGGAGATTTGCGGGCGTGTTTGTCCTCAAGACCGTTTGTGTGAAGGGTCGTGTGTTATCGAGAAGGATTTTGGCGCTGTTACCATTGGTATTGTTGAGAAATATATCACGGATACCGCGTGGGCTGAAGGGTGGGTAAAGCCTTTTACTGTTAAGCGCACCTATGAAGAGTCGGTGGCAATTATTGGCGCGGGTCCTGGGGGATTGGCGGCGGCAGAAATGCTGTGTCGTAAGGGGTATACTGTTAATGTGTATGATCGGTATGATCGGGTCGGCGGCCTTTTAATATACGGAATACCTGGGTTTAAGTTAGAAAAAGACATCGTTGTGCGCCGTGCAGAACTGCTTGAGGCGAGCGGTGTGCGTTTCCATTTAAATTGTAATGTTGGTGAGGATGTAAGTTTTGACTCTCTGCGCCAAAAGCATGATGCGGTTCTGATTGCAACCGGGGTGTACAAGGCACGTGAGGTGGATCTTCCTGGAGCTAATTTAAAAGGAGTGGTCTCAGCCTTAGATTATTTGACCGTATCCAATCGTTATTCTTTGGGGGACTATGTGAAGTCCTATAAAGATGGCACTATGAATGCTCAAGGTAAAAATGTTGTCGTGATTGGGGGAGGGGATACGGCCATGGACTGTGTGCGGACAGCCATTCGGCAGAATGCAAAGTCTGTAAAGTGTTTGTATCGTCGTGATAGAGCGAATATGCCAGGATCTCAGCGTGAGGTTCATAATGCGGAAGAAGAGGGCGTAGAATTTGTATGGTTAACGGCGCCAGATAGTTTTTGCGGTGTTGATCATGTCACGGGCGTACGTTCTGTGAAGATGCATTTAGGGGCTGTGGATGTAACTGGTCGACGCGTTCCTCAACCTATTCCTGATTCTTATCAGATTCATTCGGCTGACATGGTGATTAAGGCTTTAGGGTTTGACGCTGAGGATCTTTCGACCCTTTGGCAGCAACCTGACTTACCATTAACCCGTTGGGGGACTCTTAATATCAACTGGAATAAGATGATGAGTTCCCTTGAGGGGGTGTTTGGGGTTGGGGATATTGTTCGCGGGGCTTCTTTAGTGGTGTGGGCCATAAAAGATGGTCGTGATGCCGCGCGCTCTATAGATGCATATATTCGTCAAAAGAAATCTGTTCGTCCATAGGGCGTCAACCAACTATCTATTTTAAATTATGAGGTGTTTTAGGAAGGATCTCATGATTTGGTATGTATTTTTCGTGGTAAGGACATTAATCGGTTATGAAAAAAAGTTTGTATGAGAGCGCCCAATGGGAAAAAGACTATCTTGCTGAACGTAAAGCTCAGGAGGATATTCTGATATCAGCTGGTGTTTACTCCCCCGCTCAAGAGCATGATGCATGTGGTGTCGGGATGGTGGTCTCCATTGATGGGGAAGCGCGCCGCAGTGTTGTGGAAGCTGGTATTGAGGCTTTGAGCGCGATTTGGCACCGTGGGGCGGTCGACGCTGATGGGAAGACGGGGGATGGCGCAGGGATTCATGTCCAAATTCCTCAAAACTTTTTTAAGGAGCACATTGAACGCACGGGGCACATTATGACCGAGGACTCCATTGCGGTCGGTATGGTTTTCTTACCTCGGAATGACTTTGCCCAGCAAGAGGTATGTCGGACTAATGTTGAGTCTGAAATTATCAAATTAGGGTATGATATTTACGGATGGCGTCAGGTTCCTGTTGATATTTCCTGCATGGGGGCAAAGGCTAATGCGACGCGTCCAGAAATCGAGCAAATCATGATTTCTAATAGGGCAGGTCATTCTGATGAAAAATTCGAGCGTAATCTTTTCTTGATTCGCAGGCGAATTGAGCAGCGGGTCTATTCAGAAAATATAAATGACTTTTATATTTGTTCTTTAAGTTGCCGGAGTGTGGTTTACAAGGGGATGTTCTTGGCAGAGGATTTACCAGTTTTTTATCCTGATTTATCTGATGAGCGTTTTGTGAGTGCTTTTGCCATTTATCACCAGCGGTATTCGACCAATACTTTTCCCCAGTGGTGGTTAGCGCAACCCTTTCGCATGTTGGCGCACAATGGAGAGATTAATACCTTAAATGGGAATATTAACTGGATGAAGTCCCATGAAATAAGGATGGTTTCAGAGTTATTTGGCGATTCTTCCGAAGATATTAAGCCTATTGTCCAGCGGGCGGGGTCAGACTCTGCGGCCCTAGATAATGTGTTTGAGGTGATGGTACGCGCTGGTCGTATTGCCCCGCTCGTTAAGCAAATTCTTATTCCAGAGGTTGACGGGACCAATACCTTGGACTCCCACCGTAACATGTTGAATTTTTGTAATGCTATTATGGAACCTTGGGATGGGCCGGCGGCTCTTTGTGCCACAGATGGGCGTTGGATGATTGCTGGTTTAGATCGTAACGGTTTGCGGCCCATGCGTTTTTCTATTACAAAAGATAATCTTTTAGTGGTGGGGTCTGAAAGTGGCATGGTGCGCCTGCCAGAAGATAATATCGTTTTTAAGGGACGTGTTGGCCCTGGAGAGATTATTGGCGTTGACCTTGAATCGAAAAAATTCTTTGGTAATAGTGAAATAAAGAATTTGATAGCGGATATTTTGTCTGATCATGAATGCATTGAGAAAGTCCGTAATATTGGGCGGTTATCTGATACCACTGAAGAAGATGAAGTTGCTGTTTTTGCTGATTCTGAGCTTCGCACCCGTCAATTGGTTTCAGGGTATTCCATTGAAGAGTTAGAGATGATCCTCTATCCCATGGCAGAGACAGGCAAAGAGGCCATTGGCTCCATGGGGGATGATAGTCCTTTAGCGGTTTTAAGCGCGGAGTATCGAGGGCTGCACCATTTTTTCCGTCAGAATTTTTCTCAAGTAACCAATCCTCCAATTGATCCCATTCGTGAAGAGCGGGTCATGTCGTTAAAAACGCGGTTTGGTAATTTGGTCAATGTTCTGGATAAGGAGAGTCTTAGTGCCAATACTTGGGTGTTGGATAGTCCGGTACTGACCAATTTAGAATTTAAGCAAATGAAGGATATGCTCCAGCCCTCTGATTTTGTTGAGATTGATTGTACATTTATCGTAGATCAGCCGAATAGCATCAGGGACGCCCTGTTGGAAATCAGAATCCAAGCGGCCAACGCCATTCGAGCTGGTGCCATCCACGTTATTTTAAGTGATTTAAATGTCAGCGAGACGCGTATTTTCATCCCGATGATTCTGGCGGTGAGTGGTATCCACGGGTATCTGGTTGAGCAAGGATTAAGGACGTTTGCCTCCCTTCATGTGCGGACGTCTGAGTGTATAGATACCCATCATTTTGCGGTATTGATAGGCTGCGGGGCGACAACAGTTAATGCCTATTTGGCCCAAGATTCGATTGTGGCGCGGTACGGCAAGAAGTCGTTGACAGGGGGCGCGACGCTCAGCGACCTGGTCAATAATTACAAAAGTGCTATCGAAGCCGGTTTGCTTAAAATTATGTCTAAGATGGGGATTTCCGTCATCAGCTCCTATCGAGGGGGATATAACTTTGAGGCGGTTGGGTTAAGTCGGGCGTTGGTTGATGAGTTTCTATCAGGGGTCGTTAGTCGGATAAGTGGGATTGGATTAACGGGGATTCAGAAAAAGCTGGTTGAGTTGCACGCTCGTGCTTTTTTTGAAGACACGAAAATCTTGCCCATCGGTGGCTACTACAAGTTTAGACGTAACAGTGAAACCCATATGTGGGAGGGGAGGAACTTGCATCAACTGCAGCTTGCCTGTGATAAGGACAGTTTTTCCCATTATAAAAAGTATGTGGATATGTTGCGTGAGCTTCCGCCCATTAATCTGCGTGATTTGCTCGACTTCAAACATGTGGAAAACTCTACCCATGTAGATGAGGTGGAGAGCGTAACCGCAATACGTAAGCGTTTTATTACCCCGGGGATGTCCTTGGGGGCTTTGAGTCCTGAGGCACACGGAACATTAAATGTTGCCATGAATCGTATTGGTTCCAAGTCCTGTTCAGGGGAAGGGGGGGAGCAGAAAGAACGCTTTACACCTGCGCCTAATGGGGATAATTGGAACTCAGCGATTAAGCAGGTGGCGTCTGGTCGTTTTGGAGTTACGGCGGAGTATTTAAATCAAGCGCGGGAAATTGAGATTAAGGTCGCTCAAGGGGCAAAACCTGGGGAGGGTGGTCAGCTTCCTGGGTTTAAAGTGACGGTTGAAATTGCGAAGTTAAGACATGCAACTGAAGGCGTCACATTGATTTCCCCGCCGCCACACCATGATATTTATTCGATAGAAGACTTGGCGCAACTTATTTATGATTTGAAACAAATTAATCCCTATGCGCGGGTCTGCGTTAAGCTAGTTTCTCGGTCGGGCATTGGAACCATTGCTGCGGGTGTGGCCAAAGCCTATGCGGATGTTATTTCTGTATCGGGATATAGCGGAGGGACGGGAGCATCTCCGCAAACCTCGGTTAAGTATGCGGGCATGCCGTGGGAGCTTGGACTGTCTGAGGTCAATCAAGTTTTGACCTTAAATAAGTTACGCCATCGCGTCAGCTTAAGGGTTGATGGGGGCATAAGGTCGGGTCGAGACATCGTAATTGCGGCCATGTTGGGCGCAGAAGAATTTGGGATCGGCACGGCCAGTCTGATTGCCATGGGGTGTATTATGGTGCGTCAGTGTCATTCTAATACCTGTCCGGTGGGTATTTGTACGCAAAGGCCTGACCTGCGGGATAAGTTTACGGGTACAGCTGATAAAATTGTGAACTTATTTACCTTTATTGCTGAGGAGGTGCGGACAATTATTGCGTCTATCGGCATGAAGCATTTCAATGATATTATTGGGCGTTCAGATTTGTTAAGTCAGGTCAGTCGGGGAGCGTCACATCTTGATGACTTAGACATGAACCCAATTTTGGTTCGCGTTGAGTCAGCTGAACATAAACCATACTGCACAACGGAGGGGCGCAATGAGGTTGCAGATACCCTGGATGCACAGATTGTTAAAGATGCGGAACCTTTATTTAATCGCGGTGAGAAAATGCAGTTAAACTATACGGTTCAAAATACCCATCGTGCGGTTGGGTCACGTTTAAGTTCTATGATCACCCGTCAATTTGGTATGTCGGGTCTTCAGCCGAATCATATTCATATTAAGTTAAGGGGTGTTGCGGGGCAGTCATTGGGTGCATTTGCTGTTCAAGGTGTGAAACTAGAGGTTATCGGAGATGCCAATGACTATGTTGGCAAGGGTCTGAGTGGTGGCACGATTATCGTACGTCCGTCGCGTATTAGTTCCCTTGTATCCTATGAGAATGTGATTATTGGCAATACAGTTTTATATGGTGCGACATCGGGGCGTTTATTTGCTTCGGGTCGGGCGGGTGAGCGTTTTGCTGTCCGTAATTCTGGCGTGATGGTTGTGGTTGAGGGCGTTGGAGATAATGCCTGTGAATATATGACCGGCGGGAATGTGGTCATTCTTGGAACTGTGGGAGAGAACTTTGGCGCGGGGATGACAGGGGGTATGGCGTTTGTCTATGACGCTGATAATTCCTTTGAGTCCAAAATCAACCCAGATTCAATTATTATCCAAAGGGTGCAGTCTGCGTATTATGAGAACCTGCTAAAATCATTAATTCAAGAGCACGTTGATGAAACAGGGTCGAGCTATGCAGAACAAATACTCATGTATTGGCCAGAGCATCGCGGACTGTTTTATCAGGTGTGTGGTAAAGAGATGTTGGGTCGTCTTGAGCATCCTCTCTCTGACGCGCAAGATATCAGTCAGTTGGCGCAGTAGAGGTGTGCAGGACTTTTTGCACAAAGGCATCTAAGAGTCTCATACCATATTCAGTACGGATAGCTTCTGGATGAAATTGAACGCCATAAATAGGGCGCTTCTTATGGGCTATAGCCATGATTTCAGGAGGATTATGCCTATCTTTAGTGACGGCTGTCACCTCAAAATCTGAGGGAAGGGTGTCCGGATCTAGGATCAAGGAATGATATCTTGTTACGTCAAAAGATAAGGGCAGACCTGTAAAGATATCCGTATTATTGTGGTGAATCTTAGAGACTTTACCGTGCATAACTCGGTCCGCCATAATGATTTTAGCGCCAAAATACGCGCCAATAATTTGGTGGCCTAAGCAGACGCCTAGAATTGGTTTGTGTATGGGGAAGTGCTGCATTACAGCCATTGGAGCAGGTGATTGCGAGGGGGAACCTGGGCCAGGAGATATGACGAGGCCATCACTCACATTAATTTCTGGTATCCGTGCACAGGCCTGAGAGGCGGGAATTATGCACGTATGGGTGTTCAGCATTAACAAGTATTGATAGATAATATATGTAAACGAATCCTGATTATCTAACAGGATAAGGGTCGGTGTCTTTTTACGCATGGGGGAGGATTTTAACGGGGAACACGCCCCTTATAGAACTGACAAGCAGGATTTCATCAGCTAGAAAAACGTCATTTTTCGGGATTGCAGTCTCTTGAACGTGGCCTTGATGCTGGGTGATAAAGAGGGCACGTCCAACGCCATTTAGGACGCCAGATGTTAATGGCGGCGTGCGAAACTGTGTACCGAATCGCAGAAAGATGCTGTGATATGACGCTTCGGTGAGGTGTCCTTTATCATTGGTAAAGAGCACTTCGTGGACGGGGTGAATATTTTGAAGCCGTACGCGTTCTTCATCAAAAATATGGCGTTGTGAGGTTTTATGCTGATATAAAATATCGCGGCTTTCAATGGTTTTGGGTGAAAATGTGACGTACTTTAGCGCGGAGGTCGTGGGAGTAAGGGGGGACGTTTCAACTTTAAAATTTCCATCTTTCATTAATTCTATACGCACCTTTTGGCTTTGGGTGTGGTTGGCAACTGCCCTTTTAACCTGCTCTTCTATTGTAGTATGGGGGCATGTGAAATTCATGGCGGATGCAGAGTGCAGGAGGCGCTCCATGTGGAGGTCATAATTAAGAAATCCTTGCACAGGATCCCAGAGAAATGCTTCAATCAGGGTAATTTTTGGCGAGGTGTTTAATAGAAAACGTGCCTTATAATTACATTCGAGAAATTCTTCCCGTATGTCTGATTCATATAAGATGCCCCCACCAACGCCGAATGTGAATTGGTTATCGTCATGAACGATGAGTGTACGGATTGGAACGCTAAAGCACATATTGTTTTCGGGCGTAATATAGCCGATGGCGCCTGTATACACCCCACGTTGGGTTTTTTCAACATCTTTAATGATGGCGCATGTACTAAGTTTGGGTGCTCCAGTAATTGATCCACAAGGGAATAATGCGTCAATAAGTTTATGAAGCGGTATATCTTTGTCGACTTTACAGGTGATTTTTGAAATGATTTGGTAGATGGTTTTATATTTTTCAACCATCAACATCTTATCCACGTGAACGCTTCCCGTGTGTGCAATCTTCCCCAGGTCATTACGCAGAAGGTCAACGATCATGACATTTTCAGATTGTTGTTTTGGGTCCTGTATTAAGGCGTTTATTTCTAAAAGTTCTTGTTCATTTGAGTAATGTTCATTGCGTTTTTTTGTGCCTTTCATGGGGGTGGCTGTGATGCATTCTTCGTCTTTATTGAAGAACAGTTCGGGAGAGCGTGAGAGGATGCGTCCAAGAGGAAAATTCAGGAGTGCACCATAAGCAACTGGCTGTGCCGTGCGTAACTGGAAGTACAAGTTGTTAATATTGCCGCCAACGTATCCTGTATATCGCATAGTGAAATTGACTTGATAACTGTTTCCAGCTCTTAGGTGACGTTTGATGGTTTGTAATGTCTGGGTATACTCTTTAAATGTTGTATCTAAGGATAGGTTCACCAGGCAACCTACCTTGTTGTTGTCTAGTTTTGCCAGAAATTTTTCTGTTTCTGAGGTATTTAAAGTAATTCTATTTTTAAAAACACCAAAGTATACGAGGGGGGGCTTAGGTGTGGTACAAGATTTTTGTTGTTTTACAGAAACGCCATAGGCTCCAGCGGCCTCATATGTAATATATCCACAGGCGTAGTTTCCCCGTTTTTGTTCATCTTCTATTTTTTTCAGGGTCGGGATAACGTCCTTTGTTTCTGTGCATAGGATGAATTTTATTGGATTCTGGAACAGATAGGACGGGGCATGCGGTGTGAAATTATTGTCTAAAAGCGCAAAGTACAAGAGCCTATCTTTCAATATTAAAATTTTTCACCAAAGGTCTCTCTTAACTTTGAAGAATTATATGTTGACGTCAAGTGTTTTTATGGTGTGTACGTCTTATACTAAATTCTTGATTGATGGGTGGTATATATTTCTAATAGAGGATATATTATTTATTATTATTTCTCTCCTATATATTTTATAAAAAAACGTGTTCTTCCCATAGCGTGTTGCTGTGTGATGTAGGCGATAGCGTAAACCCCGCGCTTTTTTTAAGCATTTATGGATAAACTTTTCCATATCAATCATAGGCGTAGCACCCAAAGCGGTAGAATTAGTCAAGGCCTAAACTTAATTCAAATTTGGACAGAAAAACCGTTGATACTCAAAACTCTGGTGTTGCGGAGAGTAACCTCAGTACGTTCTAAGACGATATTGGTCACTTAAACTTAAAGGACATACCCTATTATAAAGGGTGCCCTCCGCTTAAATGAATGTTAGGGACATAAAATATTTATTCTTTGCCTTGCATTGTTGTTCACTATCTGGCATTCTTATATGAGTAGTTAGGTTTCTAATTTTTATAGTGCCTAATTATTTAATGAACATTTTGTTACGTCTTTCAGAATGAAGGGAGTTATGGTGTGGTTCTATTTTTTCCAATAAAGCACTTGTTTGCTCTAAAGTTGGGTATGTCCGCTTTAGTATCAGGTGTATACTTTTTGTTGGGAGGGTTTCGCCTAAATAGAACATCGCGCATGCCATCCTTGATAACTCCTTATAACTTTTCACATATTTTATTTTCTATTTTACGCGCTTTTTTAGTGTGTCGTGATGTGGTTCTCCAAGTCTGCATTGTGATGGTCATGGGCGTTTATAATTTTGTGTGGGTTATTAAGGGGATGTTCCAAAAGAATAACATGTAGCTAACAAGCTATTACTTTTTTAGACATTTTATTCGCTCAGAAGGAGTATGACCAATGGTAATGTCAATAAATACCAACATTGCAGCAAACGCAGCCCTTGCCAGTTTGCGCAACACTCAGGATGTTTTGCAACAGACGCAGATACGTGTCTCTACGGGTAAACGTGTAACGGAAGCTAAGATTGACTCATCAAGTTACGTGATTGCTCAAAAGCTGAATTCTGACTTTGCGGCTTATGGTGCTTTGAGACGTGGAATTGATTATTCCATGTCAACCGTAGGAAGTGCAACTAAGGCTGCAGAAGAAGTAAAGGATTTGTTAATTCAAATTCGAGAAAAAACTATTGATGCCCAAAAGACTGGTGTTACGGACGGTGACCGTCAAACTTTGCAAGATGATATTGATAACATTAAGAACACGATAAAGGTTTTGATTGGTTCAGCATCTCACAACGGTACCAACCTTATTGATGGGAGTAGTAGACGTTCTGCGTTTAGTCAAGACGGGGGGAGAGTAAAAAAAGATGCAAGGTTAACGCATGTAACAGAAGAAGACCAGACTGTCTTAGAGGGTATTAAGAAAGATACAGACGCATTGGTGGCGTCAAAAGCTGAATTTGTAGCACTTGTTGAACAAAGAGACACGGACATAGCCTATACTGTCGCTAGTAGTCTTGCAGCCGGAAGTGCTGGTAAGACGGATGAAGATGGGACTGATTACACCGCCACTGGTGGGAGGAATCTTATGGATGTTGTAAGGGGGGTAGAAAGAAAAGATGTTATTGATGCTACGAACACTACAAATAATGGTAATGCAAATAATTTGAATAATGTTGAGAGAATTTTTGGCTTAACTCAAACAGCAGGTGATGTTGATGCCGACGACACCGCGGCCGCTGGGAATAGAATAAAAAATTATTTTGAATTAGCAGATAAAAATATTACGGAAATTTTGGAAAAAAATACGGAAATAAAGCAAAAACTTGACAACTTGAAAGATGATAATAACAACACTGAAAATCTAGAAAAAATTAGAGGTTATAAGTCAATCTTACTCAGTGATGAAAAAATTACTCAGCTCAAAAAATTACAAGAGGTACTTCAAGCTCAGTTAGGACATAACGGGACTGGCACTAGTTATACCGGGTCACTTGGAGAAGATTTAGATTTTGATATTTTTGAAGATGCCAACGGAACACTTCAAAACACTTCAGAGTGGGATCAGGATGATGGGAAGGCTGTGCGTGGCTTTATTGCAGACGTCTATAACGGGGTAAAGGAAGCGTATGAAAGATTTGATACTGTCGGATCCCTCGCGCAAACAGTTATAGATAATACTGGAACAAAACGTGTTGAGTATACGGTGGATCGAGACGATGTTAACAGGTTAGCAGGAATAAAAGAAAAATATAGTAATCAGGAAGGTATAGACGCTAACAGCACGGGTTTTGTTAAAGGCGCAGAAGGTATAGAAACACAACACGGGCAAGCTGATGTGGGGGTGTTGGCATATAAAGGAGCCGGCGCCGGCACAGGTGCGATCGACGCCGCTGAGTATCAAGAAACAAAAGACTCTTTAATGGCTGTCAGAGAATGGCTTGATGAAGGTGAAAAATCATTAAAAGCTGCAGAAGAACGCTTCGAAGAGTTTAAACAAAAGTTCGGTCCTGTTGACCAAGGTCCTGCACAATACAAAGAGTTGTCTAAGCAGCTGGACAGTATGAGGGATGAGGTAGATAGTCTTAAAAAGCATATTAAGTATGCCCAAGGTTCGTTAGGAGATGATTGGGACTCTTTTTCTCCAAACGGTGCCACATTTACAGTTCCTGGAGATCTTGCATTAGCCCTCAACAGCGTAACGGATTCTATTAAAGATAATGGTGGTATAGAAGTAAAGCACGAAGCGCTGTATAACGCTTTTGGTGCTTTAGAAACAGCTATGGATACGGCTGTAAAAGAGAAAGGAGGGGTACTTAAGGGGGAAGAATTTGACGACGGTCAAGAGTATGTTGGCCCTGGCTCTAAAAACCCCGCTGCAACTATAGGGAGTTTGGGAGTTTTAGCGAACATTAACCCTAACAAAGTGGAACAGGTTAAGATTCTTGCCTTTGATATTACTGCGGAAAGTCTTGGTATTGAGGATCTTGATGTCACACAAAATGCTGATAAGGCCAATAAGTCTGTGGTGGAGGCCATTTCAGCTGTTACTGCTGTTATAGCAAGTCTGGGATCCTCAGCAAAACAGTTGGAAATTCAGTCTAAGTTTACCCAAGGGTTGATGGACCAATTGCAAAAAGCTGTTGGTGCCATGATTGATACTGATATTGCAGTAGATTCTGCAAAACTTACCGCGCTTCAAACCAAGAAGCAGTTTGGTATCAAGGCTCTGTCTATTGCCAATAACAGTTCTCGTGACATGCTGGCGCTTTTCCAGAACTAAGAGTTTGAGTTTTAAGGCCATTTGATTATATTTTAAGGGGGCAATGATATGGGGTTATCCCAAGATCATTGCCCCTTTCGGTTTGGTTATGGGCAGAATAACGTTAAAATGTTTAATAAAGATTCACACTATCACTCTTAGGTTATCAGACCCTTAAGGGCGCTCAATAGGAAGGGGTCTTAGTCAAAAGCCTCCTCCCACTTTCCTTGGGTTGCAGCGCGGGTATACTCGGTGGCACGGTTCTCAAAAAAGTTAGTATGTTCAACTGCATTCAGCATATCGTCCAACCAAGGGAGTGGATTGGTGGTGGTATTATAAACAGGGGATAAACCTAATTGGCTAAGACGGCGATTTGCAATGTAACGAACATATGCTTTAACCTCTTCAGCAGTCAAGCCCTCTATATCCCCTTGTTTGAAAGAAAGATCGATAAATGCATATTCATGGGTCAGAATAGTATCACAGGCATTGTAAAGGTCGTCTTGTAATTCTTTTGTCCAAATTTCTGGTTTCTCTTGCACAAAGGTTTTAAAGAGACGAATAATAGAATTGGTGTGCAATGTTTCATCCCGCACAGACCACGTTACAATCTGACCCATGCCTTTCATTTTATTAAAACGCGGAAAGTTCAGCAATATGGCAAAACTAGCAAATAACTGGAGCCCCTCCGTAAATGCCCCAAATACAGCCAGAGTCTTGGCAATGTCTACGTCGGTTTCAACGCCCCATAATTGCATGTAGTCGTACTTGTCTTTCATCTCTTTATACTCGAGAAACTCTGAGTATTCAGTTTCAGGCATTCCAATTGTGTCCAACAAGTGGGAATACGCCGCAATATGAATGGTTTCGATATTTGAAAATGCAGACAGCATCATTAAAACTTCTGTCGGACCAAAAACAGTGGAATACTGGCGCATGTAACAGTTATTCACTTCGATATCAGATTGGGTAAAGAATCGAAAAATTTGAGTTAACAGATTTTTCTCCTCAGGTGTTAAATTCTTATTCCAGTCGATAACGTCTTCAGACATCGGGACCTCTTCGGGAAGCCAATGAATTTGTTGCTGAAGTTTCCAGGCCTCAAATGCCCACGGATAGCGAAAAGGTTTGTAAACTGCACGCGGTTCAAGAAGTGACATAAATAAACCCTCATTTTTGTTACTTTTAAAGTGATTGTGGATAATCTCTATTACATAGAAAATATGAAAATAACTAATCTATACACTATATATAATAGTTATAAATTATCAATACACAATATATAGATTTTAAGTGGGGTGGGGTGCGATATAATGACCAACACTCAAGTATAATAAACCAATAAAGATTAGTTGGGAAGTTTTTCTATGACAATACTGGAATTTGTGTAGACGCAAATATCTGCCGTAATCTCCATGGCTTTGCGAGCAATCTCCTCAAGTGACAAGGTGCTAGTCTCAAGGAGGGCGCGGGCTGCTGCCATCGCATAATTGCCACCTGATCCAATGGTAATGCAGTCATGCTCTGGCGACAATACGTCACCGTTACCAGTGATAACAAGCATAATTTCTTGGTCAGCAACAAGGAGCATTGCTTCTAATCTGCGAAGGTAACGATCTGTTCGCCAGTCTTTTGCAAGGTCAACAGCGGCACGCTCTAGCTGTGCGGGGTACCGTTCGAGCTTTTCTTCTAAACGCTCTAAAAGCGTAAAGGCATCAGCGGTTGCTCCGGCAAATCCAAGAAGAATCTTACCATCGTTTATGGTGCGGACTTTACAAGCGTTGCCTTTGACAACTGTATGGCCTAAAGAAACTTGACCATCACCGATCATGACAACCTCAGAACCTCGACGGACGCATAATATTGTAGTGCCATGCCACGACGTATGATGAGAAGTGCTCATAGTAAAATCCTTTTATATAATACGTGTTATTTGTAATAATTATCTTAGTTTATGTAAAGCAAAAAGAAGACAGAGAGCCTCTTTCATTCAAGACTAGAGCTAGTCAGAAAGAAATGAAAGTGCTATAAAATGATATTAATATAATTCATTTATAGATATGAATCCCCAGATTGAGGAAAATAATTTATGCGGCGTGCTCAGATCAATCGTAAAACAGCGGAAACTGATATCAAGGTCGATGTAAACCTTGATGGCCAGGGACACTATAGTATCAATACTGGCGTGGGGTTCCTAGATCATATGTTACAACAATTGAGCCGTCACAGCTTGATTGATATTCATATGGTGGCCGTTGGAGATACGCATATTGATGACCATCATGTCACTGAGGACTCGGCTTTAGTCCTTGGGAGTGCGGTGTCCCATGCTTTAGCGGATCGGAGGGGTATCGTACGTTATGGCAGTGCCCTGATTCCAATGGATGAAACACTTGTGCGCGTGGCGCTCGATTGTTCAAACCGACCGTACCTCAGTTGGAACGTCCAGTTAACCCAGGATAAAGTCGGAAGTTTTGATACTGAACTGGTGAAAGAGTGGTTCAAAGGCTTCGCGCAAACGGCTGGACTTACTCTGCATGTGGAGGTTATTTATGGCCTCAATAATCATCATATGATTGAGGCGTCCTATAAGGCTTTGGCGCGGGCGTTGCGTCAGGCAATTGAAGTTGATGCACGTAAAAATAATGAAATCCCCAGCACAAAAGGTATACTCAAGAGTGGCGTATAGGCATAACCTTATTCAATCTAAGAATATGCTTATGTGTGCGTTCTCGAAACTAAGGAGGCATGTTTTATTTTTATACATACGGTGATAATTGATTATGGAGCAGGTAATCTGCGCTCTGTGTATAAAGCAGTGGAGCGGACGTGTCTGGATAATAATATTTCAAGTAAAATTTCATTAACAAATGATGTTCATGAAGTTGAAAACGCGGACTATATTATTTTACCCGGCGTGGGGTCTTTTGAGCATTGCATGGCAGGTCTTTCTGCGATTCCAGATATGATTCCAACCTTGAGTCGACAGGTGCAAGAGCGTCACCGCCCGTTCCTTGGTATTTGCGTTGGAATGCAGATGCTAGCCCAAAAAGGGTGCGAATCTGGGGTGAAAGATACTAAAGGTCTTGGGTGGATAGAGGGGCAGATTGCGCCTTTATCCACCCAAGATATGACCGTAAAAGTCCCCCATATGGGGTGGAATGTCGTGCACAGACGTGACCCCGCGCGGGTGCATCCCATCTTGAGGCGACTCCAAGATGGGGCTTATGTTTACTTTGCTCACAGCTATCATATTGTAAACTCCCAAGATGCAGAAGTTTTATCTTGTACCTATGGGAGTGATATTGTTGCAGCCGTTGCCTTTGAGTCAATTGTGGGCGTGCAGTTCCATCCTGAAAAAAGTCAGAAAAATGGCTTAAATCTTCTTGCGGACTTCCTACAGTGGAAACCATAGGGCAAGACTGTTGTTGCGTGTATTTAAGGAGCATAACGAAATTATGGAAATTTATCCTGCAATTGATCTTAAAGATGGAAACTGTGTCCGGCTGCTGCAGGGAGACTTGGCACAATCTACGATATTTAATCAGTGCCCCAAAGACCAGGCCGTGCAGTTTATCGAAAGTGGCGCCACGTGGATTCATGTGGTTGACCTTAATGGGGCGTTCGAAGGCCAGTCCATGAATCAGGAAGCCATTTCCCTTATACTTGCTGCCGCAAAGGGAAAAGCAAAAGTACAGTTAGGAGGGGGCATTCGGAACCTATCTGGGATTGAGTATTGGTTGACGCGGGGGGTTGATCGCGTGATTCTGGGGACAGTAGCCGTGCGGGAACCTGATATTGTGAAAGAGGCGTGCCGCACTTTTCCAGGTAAAATCGCTGTTGGCATTGATGCGCGCAAGGGGGATGTGGCCGTATCTGGATGGGTTGAGTCTGGGCGCATAAGCGCGTTGGAGTTGGCAAAATTATTTGAAAATGAAGGGGTGTCTGCGCTTATTTACACCGATATTGAGCGGGACGGTATGATGTCGGGACCAAATGCTGATGAGACCGCCCGCTTGGCGCGCAGTATTCATATTCCTGTCATCGCTTCTGGAGGGGTTGCCAGTATGCAGGATATTTATGACTTGTGGATGAGGGAATCTGGCATATCTGGCAGTATTATCGGCCGCGCGCTCTATGACGGAACTATCAATTTAAGAGAAGCGATTAAAACTTGTGCAGCATGGAAGCGCCCATGTTAAGCACGCGTATTATTCCATGTTTTGACGTGAAAGATGGTCGTGTGGTTAAGGGCGTCAACTTTGTCAACTTAGTAGATACGGGCGATCCAGTGGAGCTCGCCCGCGCCTATGACGCCCAAGGAGCCGATGAAATATGCCTTTTAGATATTACCGCAAGTTCCGATAATCGTAATATTTTGTTGAATGTGGTGAAGAAAACTGCAGATGTCTGCTTTACGCCGTTAGTTGTTGGGGGCGGGGTGCGGTGCTTGGATGATATTTACGCTCTCTTGAAGGCAGGGGCAGATAAAGTCTCGATCAATACTTCGGCTATCACCAATCCGTCTTTAGTGGGTGAGGCCGCAAAAGTCTTTGGGAGTCAGTGTATTGTGGTGGCGATTGATGTGAAGCAAACTGGAAATGATGCTGACCATTATGAAGTGTATACCCATGGGGGTCGGGTTGCTACTGGACTGGAAGCCGTTGCATGGGCTCAGAAGATTACCGATATGGGGGCAGGCGAGTTGTTGGTCACCAGCATGAACAAGGATGGTATGCGTTCTGGCTTTGACTTGGGGATTACCCGCCGCATCGCTGACAGTGTCGGGGTGCCGATCATTGCATCAGGGGGCGTTGGGTGTCCTCAAGACTTGGTTGATGGTGTCAAGTTAGGCGGCGCAAGCGCGGTGCTTGCAGCCTCAATTTTCCACTTTGGCGACCATTCAATTCAGGACGTAAAAGCCCATATGGCCAGCGCTGGAATTGTCGTCCGTTCCCCATAGGCCTATGACGGGTCGGTACTTTTCGACTTTTTATCAAGGCCACTGAGGCCTTGCCGGTGGACAATTTCATCAAGGATGGCGTCCGTAGAAATTTCTTGGTCCGCCCAGAGGACGAGTAAGTGAAAGAGAAGGTCTACACTCTCATTAATGATTTCTTTTGGATCCTGTGTGGTGGCGGCAAGGGCTGTCTCTAAACCCTCCTCCCCAACTTTCTGGGCGATCCTCAGAGTACCCTTAGAGAACAGGTCTGCTGTGTAACTGGTTGCGGGATCTGCTGATTTGCGACTGATAATGGTGGCAAAGAGCTGGTCAAGAACGTGCCCAAGAGTGTGGCGCGTCTGAAGGTCATTAACACTATTCATTACAGAAATAACTTTCAAATGTCATAAGGTGGAGAGAAGACCCAAGGTATGGGCGGATTGAGTTGTTTATCACTTTATGACTCTTGAGTGCCCTTGGTCAATTCTTAAATATCTTTAAAAAATCCAATTATTGGCATGGTATATGCATGTATATTATCGAAGTTTCCTTCCCCCTGCTTTCTGGAAGCTAACGGGGTATCAAGATTTATAAGGAATAAAATTTCGGTATTCTCCAGGGATAATTATAGAGAATTTTATGGGTATATTTAGTTTTTTAAATTCAAGTTATGGCATGTATGACCATCAACTTAAAAAATTATTGGCAGTGTCGAATAACTTGCAGAATATCAAAACTTCAGGCTATCGCGCAGAGGAAGTCACGTTTGCGTCCATTATTCAGAGCGCCAATGGCAGCCATCAGGAGTCCACCCCTCAATTATCTATGACGCGAAATATGACATCCTATGGGGAGGTGGACGAAAAGATTCTCACTGCAGATGCTAACTTGAAAATGGCCATCAGTGGTGATGGCTTTTATATTATGAATACCCAGGCGGATGGAAATGGAGATGTTCGGTATACCCGTGATGGTGACTTTAAGATGAATAGTGAAGGGTATGTTGTCTCTGTGGCCTCTGGCTATTACTTGCAGGGGCATCCTTATAACGGGAAAGAGTTAGATAAAAACACGCTCGTCTCTGTGCGCGCAGGTGAAGACCTACAGGCAGGCATCTCAACAGATAAGATCAGTGCGCACGTCGGATTAGCAGCTGAAAATCGTAAAGCCTTTAGCCAAGGCATTAATATTTATAATAGGGATAGTTCGGAAGTGATGTCGGTGAATATGACCTGGACGCCGGTCGCAGCCAGAAATAACCAGTGGAAGTTAAGCTTCTCGGCACCCGAAGGTCAAGGAGAGATCGAAGCGGCAGAAAGTATCGTAGTAGACTTTGATGATGCAGGCCAACTTGTGGGCCCAAAATCTACAGATATTACCGTTAAATGGAATGAGTATTTCGACCCGTTTATGTCCAGGCAAATCCCTGAGTTGACCCAGAACATTAGTATTGATTTCGGGAAAACACATATTTCTGGAGATAAGAATCGGGTACTGGCGGTGGCGGTGGACGGGTATCCCATAGGCAGGAGGCTAGAGAGTAAATTTAGTGACAATGGCCTTTTTACTGTGAAGGTTGAGCGCATGTCAAATGCAATGTTCATCAATTCCCATAAGATACCAGTCGCTGTATTTAATTCCCCGGATGCGTTTCAGTTAAAAGATCATAACACCTTTCAAGCGACCGCCGAGGCGGGGGAGCCTCGTATCTTTGAGTCTAGTGAGAAGGGTGCAGGGAAGCTTTTAGCCTCAAGGCTAGAACGAAATAATATTTCTGAATCTCAGTTGTTGAAACAAGTTATGTATGCTCAACAGGCCTATACTTATACATCTACACTTTTCAAAACCGTAAACGAAATGGCATCGGTTGTCACCAGTTTGAAATAATTATTAACTTGGGAGTAAAGTATGTCAGGCGGTCTATTTTCACTTTTAAATTCTGGTTTTATGGGTTTAGAAAGTAATACACGAAAAATGAAAGATATTGCGTCAAATATGGCGAATTCTCAATCGATTGGATATCGGGCATTAAATACCAGGTTTCAATCAATGATGACCCAGACTCATGAGCCAGATAGAAGGGTTTCTTATGGCGTGAATGCTGTACAGAGTCGACAATTTAATGTTGGTACCTTTGAAGATACGAATATATCAGAGAATATCTCTTTATTAAGAGAAGGCTTTTTTTTAGTTATGGAGAACGGCGGAGTTCAGCGCAGGCTGTTGACCCGTGCAGGAGACTTTGAACTAACTGAAAATCGATATTTAAGGAACTCTCAGGGGCAAGAGTTACTGGGATGGGCCTATGATGAAGTGAATGATAGTCTGCCAGGGGATTATGAAGGGCGTCGGGGTAATGGGGATCAGCTGACACGCATTGACTTACTCGACCATATTTATAGTTTTATGGAGACGAAAAATGTTAAAATTTCCTTTAATTTAGATGCACGGTCAAAGCCTGAACCCAACATGGACTTATATAAAAATTCTCGTGTTTTTGACTTTAAAAATCTTGCCATATCGCGTCCGCAATTTTCTGCCACCCAGAACTCAATTGAATCGACTAGTTTAATTAATGCGGGAATTTTCCCCGGTGATAAATTAACGATTGGGGGGAGTGATCTTAATGATGGTGAGTACACGGTTGTCTCTTATGATAGGCAATTGGGGCGTGTGACGGTTCAAGAAGAGCTCCAAGATGAAGCGCATCCCGCATCTATTAACCTCCGCCATGAGAATCCAAAAGTAGCGGCTCAAGGGGTTATGGTTGAAGGATTAACGGGGGTGAGTTTTGATCCCGCAACCAAACAAATGGTTGCCGCAGGGTTGATCGATGCCAATATTAACGAGGGAGACTATCTTTATATTAACGACCCAAATAATAGCCAAAATAACAGAAGCTATTTGGTTGAAGATTTTGACCCTGTGACCGGTACGGTCAGTTTTGCTAATGCGCCGGCAATGGCCGCAGGGTTTCAAGAGTTGAACGTCGATATTATTAAAGGAAATAATAAATTATTGCTCCATAAAAAATCAGAAGTAGAAAATTCTAATATTGAATTTATTTCTCATAGTAAATCTATACGTATTCCAGGGCTGGAAAGTGTTTATGTGCGTGATAATGATATGCTTGAAATTCGTACCACGTCAGGCCAAAATGATGGTTTTTGGGTGATTGAGTCTTTTGACAATACCAATGGCGACTTTAGTTTGCGATCACGTGATAATCCAGAGCGTGTTATTTTGGGAGAGGAATTAACAAACCAAGATCTTCAATTGATGCGTTACATCCCCTCTCAAGCAGGTTTGGGGTCAATAACAGAAGATGAAATCACCGCAAGCGACTTAATAATGCGCGTTGATACTTCTTTACGCGAGGATGATAACGTTCAATATATCGACATTGTTGATCAGCAAGGCGTTTCCCATAATGTGAAAATATCTTTTTTAAAGGGGTCAGAGACGAATACTTGGCACATGCACATAAGTTCACCAGAAGCACACGCAAAATATGATGTGGAGGGCGGTCTTTTTCATCCTGGCGGTATCATATCCTTTGGGACGTTAGTTTTTGAACCAGATGGCTCCCTCTCTAAAGATGATTCCTTTATGTATGCGCCCAATTTTGCTGGGGGCGCTGATGGAGCTGTATTTGAACGTCAAAGTTTAGAGGACTTTTCATCTTTGGAAGTTGTGTGGAGCCCTGATTTCACTGGGGCATCCCAGGCCGGAGTGGACGAACTTGTTCCCCAGACGATTGATAACTTTGATTTCACAGGCATAGAGCAGATGGCCAGTGGGTTTGTATTACATAATATAAATGAGGATGGCATGGCGCTTGATAAGAAGTCGTCCGTCTTCGTAGACCCTCAAGGGTGGGTAAAGGTTATGTATTCTGGGGGGGATATCAGAAAAATATATAAGATACCTGCTGTAAGCGTCACTGATCCTTCTAAATTATTAGCTGTTAATCAGGGAAGTTCATTTCTGGTAACAGATCAGACAGGAAATGTGGTCTATGATGAGGTTAACAGTAATAACCATGTATTTCAAAGTGGGAAAATAGAGATTTCTAATAAAAGTATTAATGATGAAATGATGGATATTATTACCTATCAGCAGTACTTTTATTCCCTACAACGCTTAATTACCACCGCCAATGAGCTGATGGAACAAGTTGCAAATCTTAAAAATTAAGGTCGTTTAATTGGTAGAATAGACGGATATTGTCGAACTTTTATATTAATTTTCATGGATTTTGACAATTGATGAGGGTGAGTGACTTGATTTTGCCTGGGGCTTGGTGTAAACATATAAGTTCTTTTAAGGTGTGTGTGGCTCATGGCATGCCACAACGCTATACTTCCATGTTGTTTTTTTAACAACAACACCTCAAATTCTAAGGATGGAAAAATGCCAAAGATGAAAACAAAAAGCAGTGTGAAAAAGCGTTTTCGACTTACTGCAACTGGTAAAGTTCTTGGTCAACAGGCGGGTAAACGTCACGGGATGATCAAGCGGACGAATAAGCAAATTCGTAATTTGCGTGGAACAACAATTTTGTCAGCCTCTGATGCTACAATTGTTCAAAAATTTTTACCCTACGGTTAATTGAGAGGTATTTAAGAAGTGTCACGTGTTAAGCGGGGTGTTACCACTCATGCGCGGACTAAGAAAGTTCTTGCTCGCGCCAAAGGATATAGGGGAAGAAGTTCCACCAATTTCCGTATTGCAGTTGAAAAAGTCGAAAAGGGTTTGCAGTATGCATATCGTGATCGCCGAAATAAAAAGCGTGTTTTCCGCAGGTTGTGGATTCAGCGTATTAATGCGGCTGTCCGTGAGCATGGTATGACTTATGCATCATTTATTAATGGGTTATTAAAGGCTGATATTAGCGTAGATCGCAAGATTTTGTCAGATTTAGCCGTGAATAAGCCAGAAATGTTTAAGGCTATTGTTGAGAATGCTAAATCAGCACTTGCTGCATAGATCTGTGGTGTAGGGCGGGGACTTAAGGCCTGTCCTGCATTTCATAAAAAATAATTCATATTTAATGACTTGCTTTTTGGATTTCGTTTCTGCTCCATAGGAATCCAATTTGATGGAAGGTATGTATGTCTGATAGTCTTGATGCTTTAGAGCGCTCGATACTCGATAGCATAGAGGCGGCGCATGATGTCACGTCTATTGATAGAATTCGTGTCAATAGTTTAGGAAAAAAAGGAAGCATCACCCAATTAATGAAAAATTTGGGGGAACTTTCTGCGGATGAGAAAAAAAGTGCGGGCCAATCTCTGAATAAGCTTAAGACGTTGGTCTCAACGGCTGTAGATCAGCGCAAGCGTCAGTTGGAAGAAGTGGCGTTACAAAATCGTCTAGCGTCAGAGGGTGTGGATGTCACTTTGCACCCACCTCTTCAGCCAAGTGGCAAAATTCATCCTATCAGTCAGGTCATAGATGAAGTGGTCGAAATTTTGGCGAGCATGGATTTTATGGTTGCGGAAGGCAATGATATTGAGGATGATTTCCATAACTTTACAGCCTTAAATATTGTCCCCCATCATCCCGCCCGACAATCTCAAGATACATTTTATTTGCCGCCCCTAGAGGAGGGCATGGATCCCCAAGTTTTGCGGACTCATACCAGTCCAGTGCAAATTCGGACCATGTTGTCAAGTCGTCCGCCCATACGCATTATTGCTCCTGGTCGCACATATCGGTGTGACAGTGATGCAACTCATACTCCAATGTTCCATCAACTTGAGGCTCTTGTGGTTGATGAGGCGGTGCATTTGGGTCACTTAAAAGGTGTCCTCTTAGAGTTTCTACGGACCTTTTTTGAAAGGGATGATATTTCTATTCGCATGCGCCCGAGTTATTTTCCTTTTACTGAACCGTCGGCTGAGGTTGATATTGGGTGTTCTTGGAAAGATGGCAAGTTATCAATTGGCGGCAGTGGGGATTCTTGGCTTGAAATTCTAGGGTGTGGTATGGTGCACCGTAATGTTTTAAGCGTATGTAATATTGATCCAAAACAGTATCAAGGGTTTGCTTTTGGCATAGGCCTGGATCGTCTGGCAATGCTTAAGTATGGTATTGCAGACCTGCGTACTTTTTTTGAGAGTGATGTGCGCTGGCTGCGCCACTATGGATTTAGTGCTCTAGGTATACCTTCTTTGGGTCGGGGGTTAAGTTAATGAAATTTTCTTTATCATGGCTTGCGAATCATTTAGATTTCTCTAGCGCTACTCTTCATGAGATTTGTGACAAGTTGACCTCTATCGGGCTTGAGGTTGAAGAAGTTGTGGACCATGGGGAGAGTTTTAAAAACTTTGTTGTTGGTCATGTGGTTCGTACTGAAGCTCATCCGAATGCAAACCGTTTAAATTTGTGTCATGTTGATATTGGGGAAGACAGTCTTGTGCGTGTGGTCTGTGGTGCACCGAACGCGCGCGCGGGGATCAATGTGTGTTATGCCCAGCTTGGAGCGGTTATTCCTGCCCTTGGATCCCCTTTAAAGCTGGCAAAGATACGTGACATTGAAAGTTGTGGAATGTTGTGCTCTGCCAAAGAGATGAACCTTGGTCATGAATCTGATGGGATTATGGAGCTTCCAGAAGATTTGACGGCCGGATCATCCTTTGCTCACGCTATGGGGTATGGTGATCCTGTTATTGAAATTGGGATTACCCCGAATCGCGCTGATTGTTTAGGGGTACGAGGTATTGCTCGTGATTTATCAGCTGCGGGTTTGGGCACCTTGAAGCCTGACCCTTGGGCGAGCTTAACCGATGAAGAGTGTGAAGGCGACTCAGCAATTCAGGTTGAAATTGACCCCAATAACGGGGCAGGCTGTTCGGTTTTTATTGGTCGGACAATTTCAGGTATTAAAAATTGTGCGAGCCCTATGTGGCTTCAACAAAAATTACAAGCCATTGGATTGAGCTCTATTAGTGCAGTTGTCGATGTGACCAATTATGTTGCTTATGATCGGGCGCGCCCATTACATGGGTTTGATGCTAAGAAAATTTCCGGTCATATTTTGGTACGCGCTTCAAAGGAAGGTGAGTCTTTTTTACCCGTTGTTAAAGGAAGCGAGATCGTGCTTGCTGATGGCGAGTGTGTGATTACAGACAAGAGCGGCGTCCTTGGTCTTGCTGGCATAATGGGGGGCGCATCAACTGGCGTGAGTGAGGAAACCACGGAGGTTTTTATTGAAGCGGCCTTATTTGATCCCGTATTGATTTCCCATTCAGGTCGTCGGCATAATTTGAATTCTGATGCCCGCTACCGATTTGAGCGCGGCGTTGACTCCCAAGGTGTGATGCAGGGCGTAGATATGGCAACACGTCTGATTCTTGATATTTGTGGTGGGCGTGCCTCTAAGGCGGTTATTGCAGGTGAAGTTCCTAAATGGCACCGTCAATATGACCTACGCGCATCTCGCTGTGCATCTCTTGGGGGCTATGATGTGCCTGTAGAGACTCAGAGAGATATTCTTGAGCGGCTTGGGTTTGGTGTCTCCCCCCTTAAAGACGGCGTCATGACCGTTCAGGTGCCAAGCTGGCGCATGGACGTTGAAGGGGAAGAAGACCTTGTGGAAGAGGTATTACGGGTTTTTTCTCTGAATAAAATTCCTGAAGTTATGCTGCCGCGTTTGCGGTCTGTGGCCAAGCCAGCGGTTACTTTTTCCCAAAGACGCGGGGGCTCACTCTCGCGTAGACTGTTGGCGTCTCGTGGGATGTTGGAAAGCATTACCTATAGTTTTGTCAGTGAGGATACTGCTAAATTATTTGGGTGGACAGATCCGCTCTTAAAGCTCACAAACCCGATTTCTCAGGACTTGAGCGTGATGCGCCCAAGTATTTTAATTAATTTATTGGCGGCATCAGGGCGTAACGCTAATCGGGGATTTAGTGACGTTGCCCTTTTTGAAGTGGGGCCGGTTTTCCGCTCTACCACGGGGCAGTCACAAACACAGGTTGCCACGGGTTTGCGGGCTGGAAAGTCTACACCACTCCACTGGTCAGAGCGTCAGAGGGATGTGGATGCTTTTGACGTTAAGGCAGATGTGATCGCCCTTCTGGCAGAACTGCTTGTTCCCGTTAATAAAGTCCGTATTACCACTGATGTGCCTGGGTGGTATCATCCATCTCAATCTGGTGTTGTCTCTTTAGGTCAGAATGTTATTGCATACTTTGGAACGGTTCATCCAAGTATCATGGCTAAAATGGATCTTAAAGGGAGCGCTGCCGGATTTGAGGTCTTTATTGATAATTTACCACTTTCTCGGAGTAAAAATATCAGTAAAAGCAGTGTGGTTTTACACCAGTTCCAGTCTGTTGAGCGTGACTTCGCTTTTGTTGTTCATGACCATGTGAAAGCTGATGATTTGCTGAAGGCGATTAAGGCCACTGCAAAAAAACTTATTTCAGATGTGATGGTTTTTGATATCTATAAGGGCAAGGAAATAGAAGCAGACCATAAATCCATGGCCGTTCGTGTGGCGTTACAACCTGTTGATAAAACCTTGACGGATGAAGAAATTGAGCGCGTCTCAAAAACTATTATTGACACGATTGCGCAGAAATTCAAAGCAACCTTAAGGGTGTAGCCCTTTTTAAGGGGCTACAAGCCAAGCCCTCGCCCCTTAATGGGTTTGAGTCGGCATATAGTCATCAGGGGCGTAGTCACCAAACTTGGTTCTGCTGGCGATAAACATAAGGTCAATCGTGCACACAGGCCCATGACGCTGTTTACCAATAATTAGCTCTGCCTTATTGTGAATGCGCCCCATATTTTCTTGCCACTTTCGGTATTTATCTTCTTCGTGAATTTGGGGCTTTTCTTGCTGCATGTAGTATTCATCGCGATAGACAAACATGACCACATCCGCATCTTGCTCGATTGAGCCTGATTCCCGCAGGTCAGACATTAACGGCCGTTTGTCCGTTCGTTGTTCAACACCACGGTTTACCTGGGATAGGGCAACGACAGGTACGTCAAGTTCTTTGGCCAGCGCTTTAAGTCCTTGGGTTATTTCTGAGATTTCTTGTACGCGATTTTCAACGCGGTTGGTGCCACTGGCACGCATTAATTGAACGTAGTCAACGATAACCAGTCCGAGGCCATGTTGCCGTTTTAATCGGCGGGCGCGGGATCTTGCCCCCGATATGGTGATTGAGGGCGTATCATCAATGAACAGAGGCAGGCTTTCGATTTTTTGGGTAGCAAAGGCCAGACGTTCAAATTCCTCTTTACTCAAGCCACCACGGCGAAGGTTTGCGCCTTGAATATCGGCTTCTGCGGACAAGATTCTTTGGGCAAGTTGTTCAGCGGACATCTCAAGGGAGAAAAAGGCTACTGATTTTAAGGGCTCTCCGGTCTCATCATGCTTGCGGCGAAAGTGTTGCGCCACATTAAAAGCAAAGTTTGTCGCAAGGGCTGTTTTCCCCATGGCAGGGCGACCCGCAAGAATAATTAAGTCAGAACGATGGAACCCACCCATCATCTTGTTGATTCCAATAAAGCCCGAATCAACCCCTGCGGTTCCATTGATATTTTTCTGGGCCTCTTCAATTGAAACCAAAGATTTATTTAAGGACTCTTTAAAGCTGACAAACCCTTTTTCTGATGTCCCACCCTCTACGAGTGAGAACAGTTGATGCTCTGCTCTTTCTATCTGGTCAATGGATGCGCTGTTTAAGGGGGAGTCAAATGCCTCATTTTGCATACGGTCACTGATATCGATCAGTTGACGTCGAAGGGCCAGGTCATAGATAATCTTTCCATAGTGGGCAATATGGGAAAGGGTCACGGCTTTGGCGCCAAGGTGTCCAAGGTACTTTGCCCCGCCCACATGCTTTAACGCTTCATCCTGGATGAAGTAAGTATTGAGCGTGACTGGGTTGGCTATTTGACCACGGTCAATAAAAATGGAACAGGCTTCAAAAATTCGTTGATGAACTGGCTGAAAAAATTGAGAGGGACGCAGATAGTCAGATACCGCTTCAAGGGCGCGGTTATCAGTTAATATAGCGCCTAATAGAGCTTGTTCTGCCTCAATATTATTGGGCAATTCTCGATAGGTTGTCTCGTCCAGTGCGGTTACCGTGGGATCAGGTTGCATTATGGGTTCCCCTTATGCGTATATTTTTTAATAGACATAAAGGTACTTGGGAATATGGGCTGATCTCAAGATAAATATCCTGTTTTTTTGGATAAACCACAGAAAGTTTATCCACATGTGTATAACTATGGGGATAAGTCATAAGAGTCCCCATAATTTGATGATACTTGATCTTGTATGGTCTGATCTAGGCAGATGGTTCAGCTTGTGGAGCGACTTGCTCTGGGCTTACCTCTATTTCAGATAAGAGTTTTTCAGCTTCAGAGATGTTCTGAGCTGCGAGGTTTTCTTCTTGTTCCTCAGCCTCTTGCTGTTTTGCTTCGTCCTGTGAACGCGCCACATTGACTTTTATCAAGGAGGTGACTTCTGGGTGCAGAATAATATCAATATCATGAATCCCAAGGGTTTTAATTTGATTGGGAATCGAGACTTGGGAGTGAGTAATGGTGGTGCCCTCTTCTGTCATCATCAAGGAAATATCACGAGAGGAAACAGAACCATAGAGTTGACCTTTTTCTGATGCCGCACGGATAATTACCAGACGTGTGCCCACAATTTTTTCTTTAACAGCTTCGGCTTCTATTTTTAATTTTAAGTTTGTTGCTTCAAGTTGCGTTTTTTGTTGGGAAAAAAAGACTTTATTTGCTGGCGTAGCGCGCAGAGCCTTGTTCTGCGGGAGAAGGAAGTTACGTGCAAATCCGCCTTTAACAGTAACGGTATCCCCTATTTGTCCTAATTTTGCAATACGCTCAAGTAATATAACTTCCATTTTTTTCTCCTTTTGGAACTGGTATCCATATGTGAACCAACAGCGCTGCTGCTGGGAATAAATATTAAAATTATGTATTACTTTTTTTATGTAACTTTCCCCGTAGATTGAAATTATGGTCCGCAAGACCAAGGAATCCAAATAACAGGGAGGCAACATTAAAAAGTAAGACGAACAACGATAAAAAGGTTATGTAAAAAAGCACAGCATTGGTTTTTGAATGCATATGCTCAAATTTCTGGCGTAAATAGGTACGCGTTGTTGCAATTCCTATAAGCATGAATCCAAACCCTAGGGGCGGAAGTGCATAGGATGCGATAGTGCCGATATAGCCTGGGATATAGGTAATTATTAAAACCACTGCGGTTATAATGTCCCAGAAATATGGCAGGCGAAAATTATTAAAATTGCCAAGTGAAATATGATTAAGTTTAAATATGGACGCGATTTTCGAGGACAGCTTTGTGCACACCATCATCTGGACAATCCACATAATGCATAAAATCCCTGGCGTCTTATTGAGGAGCATCTCCGCTGTAATTTCAGGAGACTGCTGAGCCGTCGACCCATTATTCGCCATATATTTATTATAAACATTGGTGAATTCTGTTTTGATATTTTCAGTCAGTTGAGGGTCGATCATAAATATGCCAACACCAATCAGTCCAATTGATAATACCGCCATCAGCACGTATTGAATATTCCAAATCTGGCGATTCCTCATGTAGTGAGGCTGTATCAGAATTTGATTAAGGATAAGCACGGGTAAGGTGAACAATGTAAAATATCCAATCATGACTGTAATGTCATAGACAAACGCCATTGAAATATTGGAGATTGCTGCAATTAACCAGATAACCCTAAGGGGGAGTGCTGTGAGGAGTGTTACGAATATGAGCGGCAGGGGTGCTAGAAAAAAAGCTATGGGCACAACTGGTACCGCAAGTGCCAGTAAAACTGCGGTAACAGATGAAAGAACAATAATTTTATTGGATGATGTGCCCATGTAACTTCAATATTTATTTAAATATGCCTATCAGGTAAACCGTGAAGGTTTTAAGATATAACATATGGAAGCAAAGCTAAACTCCGTGCACGTTTAATGGCGCGCGAAAGTTCTCTTTGTTTCTTTGCGGAAACTGCAGTAATACGGCTTGGAATAATCTTACCGCGTTCAGAGATAAATCTTTGCAGTGTTTGTGTATCTTTATAGTTAATTTTAGGCGCGTTAGGGTTGCTGAACGGGCACCCTTTTTTACGACGCAAGAAAGGACGACGGGACATAGTAAATCTCCTTATACTTCAACAGATGGTTGTTCTTGGCGCTCTTGGTAGTCACGACGGTTACGTGTATGTGTTTTTTCAGGTTTGTCGGTATTTTTTTGGAGCATCATAATTGATGGCTCGTCACTGAAACCTTTTACACGAATGGTCATAAACCGAATAATATCTTCATCAAGGCGAAGCTTACGTTCAAGTTCCTTCAGGGCGTTGGGCGGGCAGTCAAGGTTAAGCATGACGTAGTGTCCCTTACGGTTCCTGTTGATACGGTAAGCAAGCAAACGTGAACCCCAGTACTCATGGTTCACAACTTTTCCGTCCAAGCTATTTACAACATCAGTAAGTTTTTCAATCAGGGTGTCTATCTGAGTGGTAGAGACTTCCTGTCTAACAATAAATACGTTCTCGTAGAACGACATAGAATAATACTCCCTATGGCTAATGGGCATGACTTAAAAAAAATAGATCAAATCTGTTGGTAATTTAAGTCGGCACTGAGCCCACTCTTGATACACCTTTAAGTTAAGGTGCGGTATTTGTGGGCAGGGTAAAAACAATTTATCTACAACTGTTAATGACATTATCATTTTATTTTCTTGTAGACTGGATAATATAAATACATACAAGGGAAAGTTCAAGAAAAATCATATTTTAATTGGAGTTTGATATGAAGCGTAAATAGTTTCGTCCATGTGGGCGTTTCGAGGCAACTGTTCTTTCATTTTAATTGTAAGGCGTTACTTGTTAAACTTGAGCACCATCATAAAATGAGTTAAGTGACACGGGGGGAGAGGTGTAATTTAATTTTATAGCTTTATTATTTTTTTTGACTTTTGGGATAGTATTCTTTTTAGCTATAGTAATTAAGTCGCTTATGCCCGCCCAAGAGTACTTAAGGCGTGTGCAGACTTAAGTTTGGTGCATATGAGAATTAACTAAAAGAAAGTGTGAGATATTATGCGTGCATTTGTGTTTCCTGGTCAGGGGAGTCAATTTGTTGGTATGGGGCAAGAGTTATCGGAGAATTTTTCCGAAGCGCGAAGGGTTTTTGAGGAAGTCGATGACGCTTTGTCCCAAAAGTTAAGTAAAATTATCTTTGAAGGTTTAGAGGAACAGTTACGTTTGACAACCAATGTGCAACCAGCCCTGTTGGCGGTAGGTATGGCAACTGTCCGTGTTTTAGAGAAGGAATCTGGTAAAAAGCTGGCGTCTATGGCAAGTTTTGTCGCGGGTCACTCCCTAGGCGAGTGGGTGTCTTTAACCGCAGTGGGAGCGTTTGACCTTAGGGACGCCGCGCGGTTGTTGCGAATACGGGGTGAGGCAATGCAAAAGGCCGTTCCTGTGGATCAAGGGGCAATGGCAGCTTTGATTGGGGTGAGTTTAGAAGAGGCTGAGGAGAGTGCCCAATTTGGCGCTCAACAGACGGGTCAGGTTTGCGTGGTTGCCAATGATAATGCCCCTGGACAGATCGTGATTTCAGGTGCAAAAGAAGCCGTACAGCAGGCTGCTGCCCAAGCAAAAGAGCAGGGAAAACGTGTGGTTATGCTTCCTGTAAGTGCGCCCTTTCATTGTCCTTTAATGCAACCTGCGGCTGATGTGGTGGCGGGTGCCCTAGAGACGGTACAGATAAATACTCCTGAAATACCTATTATATCTAATGTGAGCGCCCAGGCTGTCACCGACCCCGATGTCATAAAAAAAGGTCTGGTTCAGCAAATTCCTCACTGCGTACGGTGGTCAGAGGGTGTGCAATATCTTGTTGACAAAGGCGTTGTTGATATTATTGAATTAGGCCCTAAAAAGGTATTGTCGGGTTTAAACAAGCGTATCAACCCTAAAATAAGGTCTTTCAACGCCCAGTCGCCTGCAGAGATTGACCACATTCTTCAACATATCAACTAGGGGTATGGGGGGTTGTACGTGTTTAGATTTCTGTTAAAATACGTTGATTTTTAGTAACATTGGTTTTAAGGAGCGTAAAAGTATGGCGGACTTACAGGGAAGAACAGCGCTGATCACAGGTGCCTCAAGGGGAATTGGTAGTGCTATTGCTCGAAGTCTCCATGGGGCGGGTGCTGAGATCATTATTTCTGGCAGTCAAAAAGAGACTTTAGAGGAGTTTGCCGCAACACTTGGGAATCAGCGCGTACACATACTCCCAGCGGATTTATCTCAGCGTGACTCTGTAGATGATTTGCTGAAAGGTTTAGGAAGCCACTCTCTCAATGTAGATGTCTTGGTCAATAATGCGGGAATTACCCGTGATAATTTGGCGGTCCGTATAAAAGATTCTGATTGGGATGATGTGCTTGAGGTAAACTTGACAAGCGCTTACCGTATAACACGGGGTCTTTTGCGCGGGATGATGAAAAAACGGTGGGGTCGTATTATTAATATTACATCAATTGTGGGTACCACTGGAAATCCCGGCCAGATTAATTATTGTGCAGCCAAAGCGGGTATGACGGGAATGACCAAGTCCCTTGCACAAGAGGTTGCAAGTCGGGGAATTACTGTAAATTGTGTCGCTCCAGGATTTATTGATACAGCAATGACAAGTAATTTAACTGAGGATCAGAAAAGTCGCATCAATACTAATATTCCCATGGGAAGAATGGGCTCATCTGATGATGTTGCAACAGCTGTAAAGTTTCTTGTGAGCGATGATTCTGCATACATTACTGGACAAACTCTACATGTAAATGGTGGATTGGTTATGGTATAAATTGAAAATCATTGTGTGATACTCATATTTCTACTAGTGTCTTGTTGCCCTCTTTGATATAACTAGAGCAATGATATCTTGAGGGGGGGGCTTTGGTAAAGTATTTGCAAAGTCATTTGACCATGATTTTGGTGCTCAACCATTGTACCATCAAGATTTTTTAGTTAGCGTGTCCGTATCTAAATAATGGGCATAAGTTAAGGCTTGTTTCTGGTTTTATACCCAAGAAGCACGCTTTATAGGTATTTGAATTAAATTTAAGGAATTTTAAGAGCATGAGTGATATTGCTGAACGTGTAAAAAAGATAGTCGTTGACCATTTAAATATTGATGAGAGTAAAGTCACAGAGAGTGCGTCTTTTATAGATGATTTGGCTGCTGATAGCTTAGATACTGTAGAACTAATTCTTGCTTTTGAAGAAGAGTTTGGCGTTGAGATTCCAGATGCCATTGCAGAAAAAATCGAAAAAGTAAGTGATGCGATAGAGTTTATTGAAAAAGCTTCAGCGTAAACTGTACGTGAAAGAAGTGCGGCACTATGCCTTATGACCAGATAGTGTCAACCATAGCCGTTTTAAGAGTTAGTGACCTTTTCTAAGGTTTCTAATTGTGAAATAGAATGATCTTTAATTTGTTAGAGTGTAAGTGAATGCGTCGAGTTGTTGTAACTGGTTTAGGAATGGTTTCTCCGCTTGGAAGTGATTTGGATAGTTCTTGGCGTCGTTTGATTTCCAGTGAGAGCGCTGCGCGTCCAATAACTTCATTTGATCCTTCCAAATTAACCACACAGTTTGCATGTGAAGTATTGGGCAAGGATCAAAATGGTACCTTTAATCCAGATGATTGGGTCTCACCTAAGGAACGAAAACGTTCCTCGCGGTTTATTCTTTTAGGAATGGCCGCTGGTATTCAGGCCATTGAAGACTCTGGATGGCAACCAAAAAGTGAGGAAGACTTAGATAGAACGGGTGTTTTTGTCGGCTCGGGCGTTGGGGGTCTTGAGGTCATTTATGAAAACTCGGTTAAGCTGGTTGAAAGCGGGCCACGTCGAGTGAGTCCTTTTTTTATTCCTGGCTCCCTCGTGAATCTTATTTCTGGTCACCTATCAATTAGATATGGTTTTCGGGGTCCAAACTGTTCCGTTGTAACGGCGTGTTCGACCTCAGCCCACGCTATCGGTGAAGCAGCGCGTATTATTCGCACTGGTGACGCGGATGTGATGGTTGCTGGGGGTGCGGAAGCGACGATCATGCCTTTAGGTATAGCGGGATTTAATGCATGTCGTGCGCTTTCTTCGCGCAATGATGACCCTCAAGGTGCCTCACGTCCGTGGAGTGAGGGGCGCGATGGATTTGTCATGGGGGAAGGATCCGGTATTGTTGTTCTGGAAGAATATGAACACGCAAAAGCCCGTGGTGCGAAAATCTATAGTGAACTGTTGGGGTATGGGTTAAGCGGGGACGCTTATCATATTACGGCGCCCCATGAGGGAGGGATTGGCGCATTACGTTCCATGCAAATGGCGCTTAAAAACTCTGGTCTTAACGTTGATGATATTGATTACATTAACGCCCATGGAACATCAACCCCTCTGGGAGATGCGGTAGAGTTTCAAGCCGTTAAGAAATTATTTGGATCGGCGGTTGATGGGCTCTGTATGTCTTCCACAAAGTCATCTATTGGACATTTGTTGGGGGCTGCCGGCGCGGTGGAAGCAATTTTTAGTATACTAGCAATTAATAAAGGGATTGTTCCTCCGACCTTGAACCTCAATAACGTGTCTGAGAATTGTACGGGAATTGACCTTGTCCCTAATGTGGCGCAAGAGCGGAAGATCAAGCGCATATTATCAAATTCATTTGGATTTGGTGGCACAAATGCAAGTTTAGTTATAGGAGAAGTTTAGTTTTTAACAGCTTTCTCTTAATTTAAAGAACGCCGTATCTCGTTCTAAATTCTTTTAAATAATATACCTCAACATGTTTTTTTCTAAAGTTTATACGTGTTGTATAAGGAGTCTGTCCGTTGCTTATGGGCTGTTTTCTTTAGTTATTTTATTGACCTTTATTTTGTTGAGTAAATTAAACTTTTTTGTGAACCAGCCAGGTAGCTTAGGTGAAGATACGGTCGTTTTTATTGAGCGCGGTTCCACTGTTCGTGGTATTGCTAAGGTATTAGATCATCACCAAGTGATTGATTCTCAATTGATTTTTATGATTGAGGTTTATAAACGTCGATATAGTTACTATTTAAAAGCAGGTGAGTATATTTTTACTAAGAATATGTCGTTAGATAAGGTTATTGATGTTGTGTACCTTGGTAAGGTGGTGCAGCACACGCTCACAGTTCCAGAGGGCATCGCATCTCTACAGGTGGTGGATCTTATTAATAGGCACGAAGCCCTTTCGGGAGTGATTGAGACTATTCCTCCAGAGGGATCGTTGATGCCGGATACCTACAGGTTTCCCCGCGGCTATGATCGTCAAGCGTTAGTGGGGATAATGCAGGGGTATATGCAGACCTACTTGAAGGAAGCTTGGAAGGCGCGTGCGTCTGACTTACCGATTAAAACGCCAGAGGAAGCCCTGATATTGGCCTCTATCATTGAGAAAGAAACCGGTGATGTTGAGGAACAACCTATTGTTGCCAGCGTTTCTTACAATCGGTTGTCCATAGGTATGCGGCTGCAGTCGTGCCCAACAGTTATTTATGGGTTGGTGCAGGGTGCCAGGTTTGGTCGGACTTTAACCTATAAGGATCTAGAGTCAGACACACCATATAATACTTACATTATTAACGGTTTACCTCCAACGCCGATTACTAATCCTGGGCGATCAGCACTTAAAGCCGCCATGAACCCTGCCGATTCGGAATACTTCTATTTTGTTGTTAACCAGACTGGTGGTCATGCGTTTGCTAAGACATTACGTGAGCATAATCGTAATGTAGCGAAGTGGAGAAGTACGAGGGTTTACCTTAGGCAATGAACCTTGTTTTCAATTGCTTTATACTTATTATATAATTTATATATAGAGAGTTCTTAAACTAGGCTCGTTAGAAAAGAGGTGCTTTATGGTGCAGGCGTCATCTCCTACCAAAGTTTTTCGCCGTGGAATAATGTTTGTCATTTCCTCTCCGTCTGGTGCTGGTAAGGGCACGTTGTCTAAGCAGATATTGAGCACGGATGATAACATGAAGTTTTCTGTTTCAGTAACGTCACGTTCTGCACGGTCTCGGGAGCAAGAGGGCAGGGATTACTTCTTTGTCTCGGATGCTAAGTTTCGTGAAATGATTAAAAATAATGAGTTTGTTGAGTGGGCAAGTGTTTTTGATCACTTTTATGGCACACCTCACAAGTTGGTTACAGATACTTTGGCATTGGGCCATGACATGTTGTTGGACATCGATTGGCAGGGGCACCGCCAATTGAGAGAAAAACTGCAAGATGATGTGGTGAGTATCTTTATTCTGCCCCCAAGTATTCAAGAGCTTGGTAACCGTTTATCCTCCCGTCAGCAAGATAGCCAAGATATTATTGATGGAAGAATGCGGCGGGCGATGGAAGAAATAAATCAGTACCTTCTTTATGATTATATTTTGATAAATGACGACTTAGACGCCCTAATCGAGGCTTTTAGCCATATTATCGCCGCGGAGCGCTATAAACGTGTGCGGCAACTGGGTTTGTCAGACTTTATTGAGACTTTGGCGCACCAACATAAGTCTTATTTAACTCCTTTATAGACCTCGGCAAGGGTACAAAATTCTTGGATACTTAAGTCCTCTGCTCGTTGAGTCGCCTGGATGTTGGCGCTGGATAAAAGGGCTTCTATATCTATATGGGGGCCAAGTCCCTTTAGAGACTGTCGCAACATTTTGCGACGCTTTGAAAAAGCAGTTTTTACCACTTTATATAAACTCTCGCGGTCTGCAAGATATAGGGGCTGGGGATAAAACTCTAAGGAAATGATTGATGACCATATTTGGGGTTGGGGCACAAACGCCTTTGGTGAGACGCTAAAGGCTTTACAGGCTTTTGCTTGCCATTGGGTCAGAACAGAGATTTGGCCATAGGCCTTGGTATTGGGCTGGGCAATAAGGCGATCACCGACTTCTTTTTGAAACATCAGCGTACAACTATGAATGCGTTCTGGTGATGCAAGCCATTTAAATAAGAGCTGGGTTCCAATATTGTACGGCAGGTTAGAAACAATTTTAATGGGCTCTTTGGGAATAATTTCTTGGATATTGGTGCGTATCGCGTCGGCGTGAATAATTTCTAACTTTCCCGGGTATGCAGCTGAGATGTCATGGAGAATGTTGAGAAACCTTGGGTCGTGTTCAATGACAATGACCTTTTGCGCCCCCTCCATCAGTAAGGCACGGGTCAGGCCTCCTGGGCCTGGGCCAACTTCAACGATAACAGCATTATCTAAGGGTCCAGCTGTCCGTGCAATGCGGCGGGTAAGGTTTAAATCAAGGAGAAAGTTCTGCCCAAGAGACTTTTTAGCTGTCAGTTGGTGCTGATGAATTACCTCACGAAGGGGGGGGAGGCCATCTGTTTGATGTTCACGCATTAGGAGCTTCTATGACATACGAGTTTCCATGCAAGAGTTAAGGCGTTCACAAAACTCTTAATTTCTGCAGATCCCGTGCCTGCCAGGTGTAGGGCAGTCCCATGACCAGGGGATGTGCGAATAAAGGGGAGTCCAAGCGTAATATTAATGCTGCCCAAAAAGTCGATTGTCTTTAAGGGAATTAAGGCTTGGTCATGATACATACACAAAGCTGCATCATAGGTTTTACGGATATCTTGGTAAAACAGACTGTCAGCGGCAAATGGCCCTTGGACATCCCAATGACTCTTTTGAAGCGCCGCTATTGCTGGACTAATCAGGGTCAGTTCTTCGTCGCCAAGGGCACCGCCCTCCCCCGCATGGGGATTCAGTCCAGAAATAACTAAGCGCGGTTTTTTAATCTGAAATTGGTCTTTTAGGGCGTTCAAGGTAATGGTGGCCGTTTCAATAATTCTTTCAGAGGTGATTGACTGAAAAACAGACTTTAAGGATTGATGGATCGTCAGGGGGACCACGCGCAGCCCGTCAATAGCCAGCATCATAACCGAGCGCGGACATTGGGCCTTTGCGGCCAGAAACTCTGTGTGTCCGGGGTAGGGGAAGCCATTCTCATAGAGGATGTCTTTTTGAATCGGGAGGGTAACAATCCCTGAGGCTTCATGGGAGATGACCATAGATGTGGCCTTCTCTAAGGATTCTATGACGGCAGAGGCGTTTTCTGCACTAACCAGCCCAGGCTTATAAGCGAGGTTGCGTGATAATGGCAGAACGCAAAGGCTTTTAGCCGGAGCAGATGCCACCTGACTCCAATGGGATATAGGGATAAGGGGAACAGATAAATTTAAGTGATGGCAGGCCGCTGCGAGGCGTTCTGGGTCATCTATAACAAAACAGGGGGGCAGGCTTTCTGCTAAACTTTCCCAGGATTTGAGTAATATATCTGTGCCAACGCCACCAGGCTCGCCCATGGTGATGACCAAAGGGCGTTTTTGATGGTTAGTATATTTTGACATTGGCATTTTTTAATGCATTGTTTAGATAGCTAATTGCTTTAATATAGGCGCGCTTAGTTTGAATATTATTAAAGATTTTTTCGCGTTGTGGCAGCTTCAATGGGATGACGTTTTTATTACAAATCATATGAATAAGAAATTTTTGTTCATTTTTGATAACTTGACTTATTTGATTAACCTCAAGGTTTTGTAAAAGGTCCTTTAATAGGGGTATGAGAGTCGAATATTGCAAATCATTATAGTCTTGAATTTCAATATATTCGTATTGATCAGCAACGGCTTGTAATTGCGCACAACTTGTCGTTTCTAGGGCAGTGTTTAAGTTTTTCTGCCCCTCTTGGATGTCGCTAAGTTGATCCGCATCCAAGATAAAGCGCTTGAAGCTTATTTGCGTTCGTGTGCCTTCATCGCTATTAGAGCTGCGATCTATGATAATATGGATGTAATACCCCTCTGGCGTTTCAATCAGGTCGGCCAGAGTGCGCGTCTTTGTGTTTTTCAAATTATCTACAATTTTCGGATCAAGCTCTGCGAGGAAGAGCGATTCTTTGATCCCAAAGCTGGACGCTGAGAAGTTATCAGAGAAAAAAGGTGCCAGACCGCGGGCACTTGTCATTGACTGGTTTTTCCCGACATGTTGGTAAATACTTTGTGCAAGTTGGGCTTTTTGCCGGTTGGATCCAGAGCTATTTTTGTTGATAAAAAGCTCTAACAGGGTAGCGGTGGTTTTATCTGGGTCATTTTCAATACGCTGAAGAGTGTCCTCAACTTCCTTTTCAGAGACAGTAATTTGAGGTTTAAAGTACAGAATAACCAACTTATTCCACAAGATGAAAGTGCGGGAAAATTCAGTGAGGTGTTCGATACTTAATCCACGGTCCGTTAAATACGCCGCATAACCGTCAATATTTTTAAAGCCCTTTAAAATAGCTAGTTGTTGGAGGGTGTTCGCAATTTCTGCATCAGAAGCCGTAATATTATGAAGTTCTGCAAGTTCTACTTTTGCTTTTTCTTCAATTAATGAAATGATAAAGTCTCGTTCTGGAATCTTTAGGTTTTCAGGTGAGATATTTGTCATATCATTCGCAATAAAGTTTATGCGATCATACAAGTCAGTTTCCGTTATTGCTTGATTTTTGTAAGAGCCAACAATACGGAGGGCGTTATTACTTTTAGCGTGGGCAGACGGGAGTATGCTCAAAAAAATTATAAAAAAAATGGATACGATGAGAAGAAGTGAGGCGTGTAATGTTTTCATAATATCTAGTCGTGAATCAATTTCTAGGATTTATACTTGAATATAATATATGCAGCGTACTTTCTAGCATATAGATATGGAGAAAATGTATTTTCTTGAAGATAACAATTACTCTATGAAGTGTTGAGAGGATGTTATTATTCTAATATAAATATATTATATGGTATGACAACAAATTTACGCATTATATTCCAATAATTATCCACGGGTAATAGGGAAGAATGGGTTTATATTATGCGTGAGGGCAAACTTTACGGATGCGTTACCTGAAAGACTGCTGTAATTCCCGTCCTAAGTTATAGTAAAAGTGCTTAAAATGTTTTGTCATAGGGTTTAAATACTTTTTTTATTGGTGGGGATTAATATCCAAAGGAAACCCGTATTTTTTTTAGTATAGTCAATAAAATCAAAACATTACAGCACGCTAATTCCTAGGAAAAAAGCCGAATATTTACAATCTTGAAAATATTTTATTTATTTTTTTTAATAGGGTGCTTAGAATGAATTTTTGAGATACTCTATTTTGTGGGTCGTGATAAATTATTTTAGTGTGAGAAGTGAGTTTTTTTTATGAATATTTCTTTTGCAAAGTTAACAGTTCCAAGGTCAAACGTGTATGTGGTTGGAGTCTATGAAGGGGGCGTTTTATCGCTAAGTGCTCAGGTCTTAGATACACGTTTAGATGGTTTAATTAGTCGTTCGGTTTCGGCTTCTTTAAAATTTAAAGGGAAGTTAAACCAGACTCTGGAAATTGTTGGTGTTGCTGGTGCTGTTGTGCGGTCAATTATTCTTTTGGGAATGGGAAGCCCGCAGAAATTGTCGCGCTTAGAGTATGAGGAAATGGGGGGTAAACTCTTTAACGCAATTAAAGCCTGCCAAGAAAAAAGTATTGCCATTGCTCTGGATACGGTTGAGAACGCAGAATTGCAGGCAAGTAATGCTGCGGTTGCCTTTGCTGTTGGGTTGCGTTTAGCGTCTTACACGTTTGATCGGTATTTTTCTGTTAAAAAGAAAGATGAAATCAAGAATGTGATTGAGAAGATCAGTATTCAAACCGCCCGCCCCCGTGAGGCATCTAATCGCTTTGATATGCAAAACCATGTGATTAATGGGGTCTTTTTCACCCGTGACTTGGTATCCGAACCACCAAATGTGATTTATCCAGAATCATTTGTTGAAAGATGCCAAGAGCTATCTAGTTTGGGCGTACAAATTAGTGTTTTAGATGAAGAAGAAATGCGTAAGTTGGGGATGAATGCACTCCTTGGAGTCGGTCAGGGCAGTAGTAAAGCGTCACGGCTGCTTGTTATGCAGTGGAATGGAGATCCGAAACGTGGGCGGTCTGGAACTGTCGCTGTCGTTGGTAAAGGCGTCACCTTCGATACGGGTGGTATTAGCTTGAAGCCTGCTATAAACATGGATGAAATGAAGTTTGATATGGCAGGTGCTGGCGCGGTTGCTGGGTTGATGATGGCAGTGGCAGGGCGTAAAGCGAAAGCAAATGTCATTGGTGTTTGTGGCTTGGTTGAGAACATGCCTTCAGGGGATGCGATGCGTCCAGGTGACATCTTGAAATCTATGTCGGGTCAAACTATTGAGGTATTAAATACTGATGCTGAAGGGCGTCTCGTTCTTGCGGATGCCCTGTGGTATACTCAGGATAAATTTAAGCCAAAGTATATTATTGATCTTGCGACATTAACAGGTGCTATACTTATAAGCTTGGCTCAAGAGTATGCTGGAATATTCTCAAATAGTGATACCTTAAGCCGTCTTTTGACCGCGTCAGGCGAAACAGTCGGTGAGAAAGTCTGGCGTTTTCCTCTCCATCCAAAATATAATGAAATGATCGATAGTAAGGTAGCAGATATCAGAAACATCGGTACGAGTAAGATGGCAGGGTCAATTACAGCAGCAGAATTCTTACAACGTTTCGTCAATAAGGTCAGCTGGTCACACTTAGATATTGCGGGCGCGGCCTGGACGAATACTGACCTACCAACGACTCCAAAAGGCGCAACTGGCTGGGGTGTCCGTTTATTAAATGACTTTATTGCCAATAATATTGAATCGTAAATTATGTCTGCACCTGCACCTGAAGTGTGGTTCTATCATTTAGAACATATGTCCGTTGAGCAGGTGCTGCCTAAATTGCTTGAGAAAGCTTTGCGTGCAGATATGCGGGCTCTTGTTTATTGCCCGTCCATTGAGCGGGTTGAGAGTTTGGCTGTCCATCTTTGGTGCTATGAAGCGGCAAGTTGGCTTCCCCATGGGACGTGTGAAGATGGATTCCCTGAGCACCAACCCATATGGATGACTCATAAATTTGAGAACCCGAATAACGCCACGGTGTTATTCCTTATTGATAGTTGTGAGTGGCCTTTGACGGGTGTGGTGCCAAAGTCCTCATTTGCCCGTGTCTTTGATTTATTTAATGGTAAAGACGCGCACGCAGTGCAGGAGGCACGCATACGATGGAAAGCGTGTGCTGGTGAGAGTTTCGTGAGAAGTTATTGGCGGCAACAGACTGATGGTCCATGGGTCTTACAGCAGGTCACTTGAGCCAACTTTAGGTGTTTGACATATTTCTGATGGTCTCTTCAAGTTCAAGCCATTGATTTTCTGCCTCTTTGATTTGTCGCTCTAGGGATGTTTTCGCTTTGCTGTACTCCCCTGCTTTTTTGGGCTGCTCAACGTAAAGGGTGGGCTTGGAAAGTTCTTTGTTAAAAATAGCAATCTTAGTCTCAAGTTCGGTGATCAGAGTTTCTTGATCCCGCGCTTGCTTTTTCAGTGCTAGTAAGCTGGTGCGTGAAGATCCGTTTTGGGCAGTTTTCTGTTTTTTTTCTTGCAAGGGCGCGCGTTGGCTCGTTGCTTTAGCCTGTGCAGGTTCTTTTGCGAGGATTTTCTTATAATAATCATCCATGGTGCCGTCAAAGTTCTTAACGGTTTTGTTCTCTATGATTAAGAGTTTGTCGGCAATATGTTCAATAATATGGGCATCGTGGCTGATGATAATCACCGCGCCTTCAAAGGCGATGAGCGCTTGAATAAGAATTTGGCGACTTTGAATATCTAAATGGTTGGTTGGCTCATCAAGGACCAATACATTGGGCTTCTTGAGGACAATAGTTGCGAAGACCAGGCGGGCTTTTTCACCACCGCTGAGGTTGGTAATCACCGTTTTCATATGTTGGTCGAAGAAACCAAAGTGGGCCAGATGACTGCGGGTTTCAGCTTCTGTCTTATTGAGCATGAGGTTTTGCATATGCTGCAATACGGTGTGTGTTGGGATCAGTTGTTCAAGTTGGCTTTGCGCGAAGTAGCCTATTTGAAGTTTTTTCGACCTGCGTTCATAGCCACTTTGAGTTTTGATGACGTGGGCAAGCCATTTGGCCAGTGTAGATTTTCCATTACCGTTACGACCAAGCAGCGCGATACGGTCATCGCTATTTAAGTAGACGTTGACATTTTGTAAGATGGTCGTTTGGTCGTAGCCAATTCTACCATTCTCAAGAACAATAAGCGGTGAGGGCATAACTTCTGGAGAGGGAAAGTAAAAGTCTGGTAAGGCTTCATTGACCATTGTTGGGATTGGATCCATTTTTTCCAATATCTTTATGCGACTTTGCGCCTGCTTACTTTTACTTGCCTGAGCCCTAAAGCGATTGATGAAAGATTCGAGTTTTTTACGTTTCACTTGCTGTTGCGCATGAATTTTTGTTTGATGCATAAGAGCGGTACGTCTTGTTTTTTCAAATGTATTATAATTCCCTTTGAATAAAGAAAGGCGCTGGTGCTCTAAATTAAGAATATGCGAGACAGATGTATTGAGTAAGTTGCGGTCATGGCTGACAATAACAGTGGTATATGGATATTTGGCAAGATGGTCTTGAAGCCATACGGTTGCTTCAAGGTCTAAGTGGTTAGTTGGCTCGTCAAGCAAGAGAATATCAGGTTTCTGGAAAAGAGTTGCCGCGAGAAAAACCCGCATGCGCCACCCTCCAGAAAAACTATGTAAGGGCTGGTGCACATCTTGTGTCGTAAATCCAAGTCCGTTTAGAATCTGATGTGCACGGGCGCTGGCGGCATGGGCATTAATATCAGATAAGCGGTTGTGAATTTCTGAAATCCTTAAGGGGTCTGTGGCGGTTTGTGCTTCCTGAAGAAGCATTTCCCTTTCTTTATCAGCGCGGAGCACGTGCTCAAGGGGGGTGATGTCCAGTTGGGACGTTTCTTGTTCAAGGTAGCCAATGGATGTTCCTTGCTGGAGAGAGATACTCCCACCATCCATATAAGCGTCTTGGGTAATAAGCCGAAGAAGTGTAGATTTGCCTGAGCCATTCGCACCAATAAGGCCAACACGATACCCACTAGAAATGGAGGCGGAGGCTTTGTTAAGTAATGGGCGGCCGTTGATGAAATATGTAAGATCTTTGATGTGCAGCATTGATAATAAAAATAATATAAGGTAAGGTTATTAACCTATACGAAAGGGATTAAGGTGTCCTGTCTTCTGTGAAAAAGTACAGCCCATGAAGCATCAATATACTTAAATACTTGCCCAGACAAAGCTATTTTTAAATAGTAATCATAAAATATGATATACCTAAAATACTATTTAAACAGAAATATACCAACTGTGCATATATTTCCTTGTTATCTTGGTCAAGTATTTATATAACCCATGAATAGAATATATTTATATATTTTTGTTTATTTAATTTATTTATAGTACTATTTTTTTATTTATAGGGATTTGATATGGCGATTGAATATACGCTGTCCGTGATTAAGCCAGATGCCGTACGTGGTAATTTAACTGGTAGAATAAACGCTAAATTTGAAGATGCAGGACTTAAAATTGTTGCTCAAAAACGTCTACAATTGACGGTGGCACAAACTCAAAAATTTTATGAAGTTCATAAGGAACGTCCATTTTACAATGATTTGGTGAGTTTTATTGCTTCAGGCCCTGTTGTCGCGCAAGTCCTTAAGGGGGAAAATGCAGTTGCGAAAAACCGTGAAATTATGGGCGCAACCAATCCAGCGGAGGCAGCTGCAGGAACCATACGGAAAGAATTTGCTGAGAGCATAGATGCAAATGCAGTTCATGGGTCAGACTCCCTTGAAAATGCCGGTATAGAAATTAAATTCTTTTTTGCGGGTATTGAAATTAACGGTTAACGCCCTGTGAACCTAGGAATAAGTCCCTTATCTGATGTGCCATTCTTGTGGAAACCTGTACTAAGACTTAACGTTGAATATCAACAAAATTCCTATGTGTAAATTGTCATGGAAAGAGGTCGAGCTTGCCACAGAACGTATTTTGCGCAAAAATAGTTTTTGTATGTCTTGCCACATTGAGCCTCCTTCTTGGAGGGCATGAGGTTTGCGCTCAAAATAGTGATGTCTATACTGTTGCAAACGTGCCGATTGATATTGCGTCTGGTTCTGCAACAGTGGCGCAGGATGTGGCAATTAAAGAAGGGAAGTCGACTGCTTTTAATATTTTAATGGCGCGCCTTATTCCTATAGAGTTTACAGCACAATATCCTAAAGTCTCTCAAGCAACCTTAGAATCCCTCGTACTTGGCGTTGAGGTTTTTAATGAAAAACGTTCAAACGTCAGGTATATGGCCGACTTGAAGGTGGTGTTTGATCCAGAAGGTGTGCGCACGCTTATACTCAAAAGCGCGCTGCCTTTTAGTGAGACAAAATCGAAACCCATTCTTGTTTTGCCGATTCTGCACTATGATTATCAGACGAGTTTCTTAGAGCAATCGAATATTTTACGGACGTCTTGGCTGGGGCGTGAAAAGTATGGTGACCTTGTGCCTGTGGTTATCCTTAAGGGTGACCAAGAAGATCAGCAGATTATTAATACCTTTTCAGCCTTAGAAGGGGATGAGTCGCGTATCCATCTTTTGCGCCAGAGGTATGATGCCCGTAGTGTGTTGGTCAGTGAGGTTAAGTACTCTGAATCTCGACTAAATTCCCTAAGTCTTAATATAGACTATTACAGTGATGCGGGTAAACGCAGTCAGGTTAAAGACCTTGAGCGCCCTCCAAGCATAGATGACATAGAGCAATTCTTAAACTATGCAGTTGCGACTGTTCATCAAGAGGTTACTGAAGAGTGGAAGCAGAAAACCTTAATACAGCGTGGGCAATTATCTCGCGCTGTTGTTCGGGTGCCCATCACCAGTTTCCAAGAGTGGTTGACGATTCGCAAACGTCTAAAGAAAGTCTCTGTCTTAGAAAAGATTTTAGTTACATCTTTAACAACACATCAGGGATATTTTGATCTATACTTCTATGGTCAGCCTCAACAATTTATTATTGCGTTAGCGCAAGAGAATATTGATCTTAAACGCACAGGTGGTCTGTGGACTTTAGTGTTACGGGGATAGTTTTATGACACGTATAGGTTTTTTCTGGCTTTTAATTATTCTAGGTTTTGGGTGTTTTGTTTTTGCTGTCCAAGAGATTCTGCTCCCTTTTATTGCGGGGTTGTTTATTGCCTATTTTATTGATCCTTTAGTCGATAAGTTGGAAATGCGCGGTATGGGGCGCACCCTTGCAACGTCAGTTATTACCGGACTTATTGTACTTATATTCCTTATTATTTGTTTTGTGCTTTTACCTCTTCTTTTGAAGCAAGCGATTGTTTTAATAAAAGGTACTCCCGCTTTTGTCCATCAAATGATTGACCTTTTGTCGTCCCTAAAAATGAATCCCCAATTCTTAGAGTTATTAGGATTCGAATCCTTACTTGGACACGATTCTTTTTATGAGTATGTCCAAATTCTAGAGCCAGAACTGATGAGTATGGCCAATGATATTGTAACCACTTTGGTTAAGGTTTTGGAGAGGGCATGGTTGCAAGGCGTGTATCTGGTTAACCTGTTAGCGCTGGTCGTCATTACCCCAGTTGTGGCGTTTTATATGCTGCGTGACTGGGATAATATTGTCATGATTATAAATCGTTTTTTACCCCTTAAACACGCAGATACCATTCGTGAGCAGTTAAGATTAATGGAAATATCCTTGAGTGGATTCATCCGTGGTCAGCTCCTAGTGTGTGTGTATTTGGCAATTTTTTACTCTGTAAGCTTGATCGTTATTGGCCTTGATTTTGGCCTTCTTGTTGGCTGTATATCTGGACTTTTGGCCTTTATTCCCTATCTGGGTGCGTTCATTAGCCTGCTGGTTGTTATAGTTGTTGCAATTTTTCAATGGTGGCCTGCGGATCTGTTGCTGGTTCTCTTAGTAGTTGGAATTTTTACTATTGGACAGATACTGGAGGGGATGATCTTAACGCCTCGTTTGGTGGGGGTTAAGGTGGGCCTGCACCCTGTTTGGGTGATCTTTGCCATATTAGTAGGCGGTAACTTATTTGGACTTCTTGGTGTGTTTTTTGCGGTACCAACGGCTGCAGGTATCGCGATTATAGTGCGTTATAGCCTTGGGTGTTACTTAGAGTCTGATTATTTTCGTGGCCAGCCACGCGCCTCTCATCAGGGGCAGGTGACGGATAAGGGCACGCCTGCTTCCGCACATGAGAAGTCTGTGTAATCAAGGCGCGTGGATTCTATGGTCTCTAATCAACAATTACCTTTACCTTTATTTTGTAAGCCTGCATTAGCGCGGGAAGACTTTCTAGTCGCGCCCTGTAATGTGAACGCTTTAGAATTTGTGGAGAATATCGTTCATTGGCAGAATAATGTTGCGGTATTATATGGTCCTGCCGGTTCTGGGAAGTCACATTTATCAGCTGTTTGGCGTCATATTTTTAATGCTGATATGATATCGATATCCCACTTAACCTATAGCGTTGTGGCGGAGCGTATTGGGGCCAGTAAGGGGCATATTGTCATAGAGTTTTCTATGGAACAATCAGAAGAATATGACGAAAAGGCATTGTTTCATTTATTGAATGACGCAAAGGAGCGCAATTACCATATTTTGATTGTGGCGCGTCAACCTGCGGGGTTATGGCACATACACTTACCTGACTTAAAGTCTCGTTTGTTGGCTATTTCTCAAATTTGTATTGAGGCGCCCAATGATGAATTGTTGGGGGCGCTGTTAGTCAAGCAGTTAGGGGATCGAGGTATTCCGATTGACCCTCGGGTTTTGAACTATATTCTGCCCCGTATTGAGCGGAGTTTTGAGGCTGTTTCGGCCTTAGTCCATGCGATTGATCAAGGGTCTTTGGTGCGCAAGAATGCAGTGACAATTCCATTTATTAAAGACTTTTTGCCAGCAATATAATTTCTTACACGTTGTTTTAGGAACACGATGATGTAAAATGAATTGAGAAGGACCCGTAAGGTACATCAACGCTTGGATAAGCGGGCTGATCTTAAGATGGTGGAGGTTGGTGTTCAGGGATGAAGTGTCAGCCTGTGGGGCACGTGGCTCCAGAGCGCATTGGGAGTCATATCCTCTTTTGGTCTCAAGAGGTGCGGCGCGCTTGTTCTTGATTGTATAAGTAATATGAAAGCAAGGGAAAGTCATGTCTGGGGATGGTTTAGTTATTATTTTATTTATTATCAGTTTTTTATTTTATTCCGTGGTGATGGAGGTTGTTCCCTCGAAAATACGGCCAACGCTTCGTAGCGTCATGCATGTTTGGCGTGAACGATGGATGCTCAGCCTGTGCAGTAATAAGTTGCGGGTAACGGATACCCAATTAATTGGTCACGTCATGCGCTCCGTTACATTTTTTGCCAGCGCAAGTATTCTGATACTTATCGGGTTAGCGGCAGCATTTGGTGCTGCAGAAGCAGGCTCGAAAACCATAAGTAATCTTTTCTTTTGGAGTCAAATGACCTCTAAAGACTTTGTATTTCGTTTGATATTACCTACTGGATTAATCGTATATTCTTTCTTTTTATTTACGACTTCTCTGCGGCAATTTAATTATTTATGTGTGATGATAGGTGCGTTGCCAGGTAAGCCCACTGAACAAGAAGAAGAGATTTTTGTGGAATACTCTGCGAAACTCCTGACTCTTGGCAGTAATAATTTTAATGGTGGTATTCGTAGCTATTATTTTGCCCTGGCCAGTTTAACGTGGTTTGTGCACACTATTTGCCTAGGGGTATCAGTGATCATTGTCCTGTTTATTCTTTATTACCGTCAAACACACTCAGCAACATTTAATACAGTTGCCCAACACCCAGGATTGCGGCTAAATAAATAAGATATGTGTGGGCGTACTTTTTAGGCGCTATTCTCAAGAGGTACACCCACATCACCTCGATATTTTTACGCGGAACCAGCAGGGGTACCAATTTCTTCTTTTTTGTCTGTCTCTTTAGCTTCTTGTTCCTTTAGAGACTGCTCATATGCCTTTACTTTGTTGAGATACAGGGCCATAAAGTCAATAGGGTCTAGAATCAAAGGAGGTATGCCTCCATTTTGGGAGATTTGGGAAATAATCATACGTACATAGGGGAACAGCATGCGTCCACCCTCGATGATCAGATAACTTTCAATAAGTTCTTTATCAATATTCTCCAGGGTGAAGATTCCAGCATAAATACACTCTATGACAAATAGCGGTTTAACTTCGTCTTTTTCTTTTTCTTGACCTTCGATTCTGACGATAATCTGGACTTCAAAGTGGCCGTTTTCGAGAGGTTGGGCCCGTGTATCAATATTTAAGTTAATCTCAGGGCGCGGCATGGGGTTTTGTTGTGTGCGCAGATTAATGGTCTCAAAGGAGAGGTCTCGAATAAATTGAGAGACAATAAACATTTTAGGTTGTTGAGGGTGCTCATTTGTTGAAGTTTCAGAGTTTTTAGTGTCTGTTTCATTCGTCATTTTTTAAAGCCTTCTTAAATTATAATATGATCGACCAGAAATTTAAATGAGGAGAATATACTCTCTCTCGTAAATATTCATGTAAAAAAAAATAATATCAATTGTTTTAGTTCTTTTTATTTATTTCATTGAATTTACCATCCTCAATTTCTTCAGAAGTATTTGTCTCTTCTGACCGGAAAGGGGCGGGCGGATTTTTTTTGTTAAGTGCAGAAAGTAAATAATTCGATCCTAATAAAATTAATTTCTGCGCTAGGATGCGCCGTATTTTAGGAATAAGCAGCATGAGTCCTATTATGTCAGTCACAATGCCCGGGATTAATAAAAAGACGCCAATAAACGTAAAGGTAATTTTTTTTATAACTTCTTGTATTGGCGAGTTTATATTTTTGCTATTGATCTGAATAACATGGGATTTTTCTCGAAAATTGCGAATGAGAATATACAGTCCAATTATGGACGTACTGATGATAATAGTGACAGATGCTAAGGAACCAGTTATAATATTTAGATAAGAGAGAATTATAGTCTCAAATACTAAAAATACTATTGGAGTTGCAATTAAAATTATTTTTTTTGGCATTGTGAATAGAAATTGTAATTGTTATTAATTTTTTTTAGATTATCTTACTTTACGATGAGTTGCTAGATGATACAATATTTAGTATCAATTTTCATATATTATTCATGAAGAAAGATTTTAGGTTATGGAGGTAAGTATCCAATTTATTGATATCATAGTCATTGGACTGGTCGCGGTTTTTATTCTTTTGCGTTTGACAAACTCTTTTGGTCGTACGGATGGACACGTACCAAAGCAAAGGAAAGTAGATGAATCGGGAGTTTTTGATGGGGTAAACCCTAATGACAGTCCTATTATTGGTGCTTCAGCTGATACTTTATCCACCTATGGTGAGAAAAACAATGATGTTGAAGCAGCGTTAGAGACTGATGAAAAAGTTACCGAAGTTGCGCGTAATATTTTAGAGAAAGTATCATATGAGGATCAAGAATTTACTCTTTCTGACTTTATAGGTGGGGCAAAGTGGGCACATACGGAAATTACATCAGCTTTTGCTGCAGGTAAGCTGGAAATCTTGTTGCCTCTTTTAAGTCAGGAGTTGTACAAGAACTTTGCTGCATCAATTGCTGAGAGGGATGCCAATGGCGAGAGTCTTGAGCGAAGTTTAGTAGACCTCGTTGGTTTTGAAATTATTGATGCCAGCTTTATGGGGCGTACGGTTGAAATTACTGTGAAGTTTGTTTCTACCCAAATAGACACCTATTATGGTCGCAACAATGTTAAGTTGGATATTGAAGAAAATGGGGTTGAGCGGGAAGTTGTAGATATTTGGACTTTCTCTCGGGAAATAGACTCTTCAGGTCCTGTTTGGCTTCTGGTTGAAACGGAAGTCGATAGTCTTTGATTTATTGTTTAATAATAAGTTTTTTGACCGCAAACCATTGGAATTTATCTCATAAATTTTAAGGTGTTTTAAAAAAGTTTTTCCCATGATTGAGGTTAAGTCTTTTGTCGTGTAATTTTTCCCTTGTAATATCAGCGTGACGTTGCTAAGTATTGTTCAGCAGTGGAGCAGTGGCCGAGCGGTCTAAGGCGCACGACTGGAACTCGTGTTGAGGGCAACCTCTCGGAGGTTCGAATCCTCTCTGCTCCGCCATTGACTTAAAACGACCTTGTCTATGCTAGAAATGGCATAGCCTCAAAAGCCCAGCAATTTGCGGGCTTTTTTGCTGTTTACAATTGACTTGCTCTGACATAAAAACACCCCGTTTTTCTCTAATTTTTCGTGCTTTTATGTCGCTTTCCTGAAAAATACCTGACTAAAGAAAAGCGAAGTACGGAGCTTTTAGTCATGGAAAATTAAGGATTTGGCAACCCGCCAGTTCGCACCAGTCTATGCCTAGCATTGACTACTCATCAGGTGAGATATGAAACTTGGAGCGATAGCAAACGCGGTTTTTGTGATCTTTGTAATCCTTAAATGGATCACTGTCATATATGCCGAGGACAAACCTCCGAAACCCTCGTGATGCAATTTTACTCCAGTGTTGACATTCATAGTTTGGCGACTCATACTGGTCTGTAGCTTCGGGTGTCTGAAGCTATTCCATCCACCTCAAATACTTGAAAGAAAGTATTATGATCAAGTTTATAGCAGTCAACGAGCGAGTTTCAGCAATCGCCGAAGAGGTCGCTATGTACACCAAAGGTGAAGCAATCGCGCTGAAGTAAGGCTCGCGCGATGGGGTTGGGCTAAATCTCAGTCTCATCACAGTATTGCCAGAAGACCAAGGCCAGCAAAAAAGAGCGACCATAATGTTGAAGTTTATCAAGCCAACAATAAAATCTGGTCATAACATCATAAAAAACGATGTTGGCGACGTTTGCATTGGCGAAGTACCTGGGTTAGCGCAGACTATCGAGTCCCCCCCAGAATGGGTTTTGTTTGCGTTGGAAAAAATGGACGGGCGTCACACACCTTCAAGGATTCTGAAAGAATTGGGAGCTGGCGGTTATTCAACCACCGAAAAGGAACTTTCCGATTTTATTCAATCGCTTGCCCAACATAAACTCCTTGAAGAGAGCACCTCAATATCTGAGGTGCTTTCGACTTCAGAAGTTGAGCGCTACGATCGGCAAATTCTTCAGTTCGGACTCTTTGACGGAAAGAACCAGGCCGCATTTAAATACCAAGAGGCTCTGCGTGCTTCCCGTGTCGCTGTTCTGGGCTTAGGCGGTTGGGGTACCTGGATCACGTTGCAACTAGGTCTTATGGGAGTTGGAACACTACGTCTTGTAGACGGAGACACAGTCGAACTGTCAAATCTGAATCGTCAGGTACTGTATTCCAAGGACGATATTGGAGAAAGCAAAGTTGACGCAGCTAAACAGCGGCTCAATCAAATAAACCCGAATGTGGATGTAGAGCCATATAATGAATTTGTTTCGAGAGACAAAGATCGTATCGCTGAGCTGTTGCTTGACGTAGACATGATTGTGTTAGCTTGGGCGAGTTTGGGCTACTACAGGAAAAATACCGTTGAGGAACTTGTACATCTTCGAGCCGAGCAGCAGCGAATACCGTTAATTGAGTTAGGGGGAGACCCGATCGATATAACCGTTGGACCAATCTATGCATACAACTCCGATCAGTCTCTGAACTATGGAGCACAAGCCGTAAAGCAGGCAGACAATTACTATAGCGCAAATAACAAGATAAAGAGTTTCCAAGTATCACGGATGAAGCAGGATTTTCTCAATGGCGATAGAGAGGTAAATGCTTGGCAAAGCGCTCCTTCACTCTCTGCAATGTCTGGCTTAGCTGTTGATCAAGTTGTGAAGGCATTGACGGGCTATGACGAACCGTTTCTTGTTGGACGGCGATTTCACATGTCGATGGTAAATTTTGAAACGCGCGTAGAGCAGGTCATTAATGCACCTTTTGAAGCAGTATGAAAGACCTATATTGATCGTCATTTTAGGGGCACTTTGGGGGATCAATTTTCCGGTATCTAAGTTTGCATTATCGTACTTCGATCCATATTCATTCAGAGCAATAACTAGTCTGCTCGCGTTGATACCTTATGCAGCTTTGGTTGCGCCACTCATTAATCGTAAGTTTGTCGTCCGTCGAGCGGACATGGGGTCACTCCTGCTTATCGCGATCCCACTCTTTGTAATTGTACCTCTATTCAATCTCATATCATTGGTTTCTATTCAAAGCTCACAAGCGATTATTCTTATCTATACAATGCCTGCTCTGAGTTCTCTGTTCTACATGGTTCAATCCAGAGACTTCAACCTATTCGGATTTGTTCCAATGCTATTCTGTCTCGCTGGATGTGTCCTTGTAATCCAAGGCAGTGGATCTTTCAGCCTGGGTCACATTATCATTTTGACTGGAGCAACCGTATGGGCTTATGGCGGCAGAATGTATGATCGCACTAGGATAACAACAGATATTCGGGTCGGTGCATTTATCCAGCTCGCATTTGCATCCATCTTTAATATAGGTCTCGTAGTTCTCCTCTTAAGTCTCGGCAATCCCGTTCAAATACCTGAGGTATCTGCGCCTGTAGTTTTAGCGACAATATATGTAGGCATATTTGGAAACGGAATCGCTTTCATTATATGGTATTTTCTCATGGCGCGCTTTGGCTCTAAATACGCGGCCTACTCAATGATGGCAGCACCGCCGATAGGCGTTTTAACATCCACCTTCGTTAACGGGGAACCATTGGTTTTCCCAGTGATACTCGGGCTCACTTTTATGGTCATAAGTATGTTCGCGAACCATTTGAGCGCTCAATCCCGTTGATTGAAAATTGCATGGACAATGAAAATGAAACATGATGACCTCGTAAACTCGCAATTGGACGCCTACAATCGACTCGATATTGATGATCTACTTAAGACGTATTCAGATGAGGTGGAGTTCAGAGAATTTGAGACGAACCAACTTCTTCTACGCGGTCATGAGGAAGTCAGACATCATCATCTCCAGAAACTTTTTAATTGCGATTTACATGCGGAAATAGTTAGTAGAATTTCTATCGGGGACTATGTTTTTGACCACGAGGCCGTTACAGGGCTTCATAAGGATACAATTGTTGAAGCTATATGTATTTACAAGTGTTTCAATGGCCTAATTGAGAAAATATGGGTTAAAAATATTGCCTTCAAGGCACTCGACAGATGAATGGGTCAAGTGATCATACAAAACGTTTTGCCAGCGTTCTTTGGGGCGCTTCAGCGCGAGATGCACAGTAGTTTGGTTGAACTTGGCTATGGCAAAGATTGGCCTAGTGTGCACTATCCAGAACATAGCTCCAGGCATAATTTCAGATCAATCCATATTAGATATTCTGTATGATAAGTGTCAGTACAAATCGAGCATCGTTCGAAGCAAAAAAGAGCAATGGTTTGCTTATTGCAGCTATAAAGAAAGCAAAGGAATTGAGGTAAAACTGAACGCTAATCGAAAATTTGCAAAATCGTAGGCATTTATGATCGCGCTGCATGAGCTATTTCCAGGTCACGCGTTCGAGATCATCATCAGAAAATTGTTATTCGATATGGGTTTGTTAGACGATTTCTACAATATCCAAGTCTTAGGACTACCTCGAACCCTCTTACATGAGGGGCTCGCAACCCGCCAGTTTGCACCAGTCTATGCCGAGCATTTATAAGGTGTTTTCTGCTTTGCAGGTAAAACGGTACTTATAACCTTACCCCTTAACATGAGGGGTAGGCTCATCGCGTTGGGTTTCGTCACTGACGTTCCCCCTATAATTAATCTCTAGGATTTTCAGACCAATATTTTTCTAAGTTAGAGAGCGTATTGTCTAAATGCTCTCGTAATAATTGGCCTGCTTGTTGTGCGTGGTTATTTCGTAATGCTTCAATTATATTGCTATGATCTTTTGATGCAATTTCACGACCTTCACTAGAATAGTTACTCGATAGAAACCTATGACGATATAATGCGTTATCGTATTCTTTATGGGTTTCAATTAAATAGTTATTGCCTGTGGTTTCCACAATATATCGGTGAAGTTGTATGTTTTGTTCAAAGTATTTAATAGGGTCATCTTCCTGGATATACCGTATCATTTTTTCCTGAAGTTTTTCTAATAGTTGAATATCTTTATTGGTAATGTTTTGGGCGGATAATTGTCCTGCGCATTCTTCTAAAGAACGTAGAACGGCTAATCTAGCACGAGTATCATCACGGGTAGGATGAGAAATTGACATACGACGAGAACTAGATATGTCGATCAGACCTTCGTTACGAATAGTCTGTAATGCCTCACGCAATGGTGTGCGTGATACGTCAAATAATTCTAATAAATCACGTTCAGTAATTGGTTGGCCTGGTAATAATTTTTCGGACAAAATCATTTTACGCAATTCAGCAGCAATTTGTTTAGCAAGTGATATACGATTAAAATTAATGGAATTAGGCATGCTTCATTCTTTTTCTGTATCATTAGAGTCGTATATATAATACTGTATACCATCTTTGTCAAAAAAATTGGATTACAAATAAGGCCAAGCATTTATCCGTGGTCTTATTTGTAATCTTATGAACGTTCCCCCATTGTGACGCTCATCATGAATGCGTTATAGGTTGGAACTTCATTTGCCTTGTTCTTGCCTGCGATATCAAATGCGGTGCCGTGGGCTGGTGTTGTAATTGGAATTGGCAACCCCGCCATAACGGATACGCCACGGTCAAATCCAATCATCTTAATGGCAATCTGTCCTTGGTCATGATACATCGTTACAACAGTATCAAATTTCCCATCACGGGCTTGTAGATATACTGTATCACCAGGGTATGGGCCTTTTACGTCAATACCACGTTGTTGTGCGGAATTAATAGCTGGTATAATGGTGTCAATTTCTTCTGTTCCCATTAAACCACCGTCGCCTGAGTGCGGGTTTAGACCGCTAACTGCGATACGTGGTTTTTCATAACCAGCCTTAAATAAGGTGTTGTGCGCTAGATCAATTGCATTGCTAACACGCTCAAATGTGATTAAATCAGGCACTTCACGAATGGATACATGTGATGTGACACGTCCATTCCAAATACCATCGACAACGTTAAATTCACTAACTGTTCCATCATGCCCTAAATAACTTTTGCAGAATGCCATTTCATCGTTGTGTGGGTTGCCCCCTTTGTGCATGGATTCTTTGTTAAATGGCATAAAGCATAATGATTGCAGAATGCCAGCTTTGTACATATCCATGCCGACTTCTAAGGCTTTGATGGAGGAGAGACCGGCTTCTGGTGTTGTTTTTGAAAATGGAACAGTATCAATACCAGAAATATCTAGGTTATAGTGATAAATTGTATCGGAATTATCGCCAGAAAAGTTAATTTGAGAAAAATGAGTGATTTCTGTTACTGGAATTTTGATGCCTGTTGTCTCTTCACCGCGAGGGTATGCCTCAATCGCACCAATAATGATGATGTTAGCACGTTCACGAACGTCCTGCTTGTTTAGGATTTTCATTAATAATTCTGGCCCGATACCTGCGATGTCGCCCTGTAATAGACCGATTGTAGGTTTTGACATGAGTAAATATCCTTATTTAAATTATTATACAGCGTTTGTGGTGTTTACACCGTCAACCAAACGCATGATTTTATTTGGGTTAGCATTTTGTAATTCAGCTGGTAGCAATCTCTGTGGTGTCGACTGATAGGATACAGGACGCATGAAACGATAAATAGCCATTGAGCCAACAGATGTCGTACGGCTATCCGTACTTGATGGGTAAGGTCCACCGTGAACCATGGCGTGTGTTACTTCTACGCCTGTAGGGAACCCGTTGAATAGAATACGACCAACTTTTTGATTTAAGATGTTGATAACCCTCTCTGCTGTGTCTGTATCGGCATCGTTCATCCAGATTGTACCTGTTAATTGACCTTGTAATTTGTGTAATACGGTTTCAAATTCTACAAGATCTCTACATTCAACAATAAGACCAGATGGTCCAAAAATTTCTGTTTGATAATCATCATTAACAATGAATTTCGCCCCCGTTGTTTTAAACAGGTTGAAACGACATGTGTTAACGCCAGATGCTGTATCACCTTGCACAGGAGTGTCGCCAGTTTTTGCGATAAGGTTTTCAATGCCTGACTTATATGCCTTTGCAATTTTTGGCATTAACATAACTTGTTCAGAAGATTCCGCACCTGTTGCAACGGCTGTTTCCACAAATGTATTTAACGCATCACCCGAAAGACTAATCACTAAACCTGGGTTCGTACAAAATTGACCTGCGCCCATTGTTAGTGAACCAACGAATGCTTTTGCCAATTCCTTTGGTTTTTCGGATAAAATATTCGGGCATAAAACGACTGGGTTAATAGAACCCAATTCACCATAGAATGGGATTGGTTCTGGGCGTGATGTTGCCTTATCAAACAGGATACGACCAACATATGTTGAACCTGTAAAACCAACTGCCTTAACCAATGGGTGTTCAACAAGGGCGTAACTAACGTCATAGTTTGTCCCCTGAATTAGGCTGAATACGCCGTCTGGCATGCTGCATTCTTTGGCGGCATCTTGGATTGACCGTGCAGTCCATTCAGATGTTAACGGGTGACCATTATGACCACGGACAACAACGGGGCAACCTGAAGCTAATGCAGATGCTGTATCACCGCCCGCAGTAGAGAATGCCAATGGGAAATTGGATGAACCGAATACTCCAACGACCCCTAATGGTTGATTTATAGAACGTAAATCTGGTTTGGGTAACGGTGTGCGATCGGGTTGTGCCGTGTCAATACGGGCATCTAGGTGTAGACCCTTTTCCACGTAATCAGCAAATGCCGTGAACTGCCCCATTGCACGACCTAATTCACCAGTTATTCTAGCTTCTGGTAGTCCCGTTTCTAACATAGCTGTTGGAATGATATTTGTGCTGTTTTCCTGTAGTTTTTTGACGATTGTACGTAAAAAAATTACACGTTTAGCACGGCTGATATTTTGATATACGACAAAGGCAGAATGGGCTAATGTAACGGCTTGATTGACAAGCTCAGTTGTGCCTTCTGCGACAGCAGGTGTATTACTTTCATTGGTCGCAGGATTTACAGATTGAAATGTCGCAGAACCAGCGACTGTTTTATTACCAATAATGTGTTTGCCTGTTAATGTCATGATTTTATACTCCTTTATAGTTTTTTAACGTGTACGCAGCTTTCAGGCGTATTATTTTTTGCTAATGGATTTTCTAATGCTTTACCAAAATCGTCACATTTAATACGCATGATATCCCCATCTTGGATTTCAATGCCGTCAGCATAACTTAGGGTTGCCGTTCCAAGAAAGTGTGCATTAAGGTCACCAGGACGACAGAATAAATCATATTTAAAATGATGATGTTCTATATTTTCAATCGTGTGCGACATATTATCTTCACCGCTTAGAAACTCTTGTTCCCATATAGTTTTACCATCACGAATAATAGAGCTTTTTCCTATGATATGTTTAGGTAAATCACCTAATCGTAATTCTGGTGCTAAACTACAATCACGTAGTTTTGAATGTGCTAAATATAGGTAATTTTCTTTTTCTGTTGTGTGGTCAGAATATTCATTACCAATAGTAAAACCAATGCGGTGTGGAACACCATTTTTGTCGTTGATGTAAAGGCCACAAACTTCAGGTTCTTCACTACCGTCTTTGGCAAAATTTGGATAATTTAGTGGTTCATTGTGGGCACGAATAATGGTACCGTCACCTTTGTAAAACCATTCAGGCTTAACACCAACTGAACCAGTTTCTGGTTTACCATTTTCAATGCCCCAACGGAACATTTTGATGCTGTCTGTTTCATCACTGCTGTTACTGCTGTGCATTTTGTCACGAGCATCTGCGCTACCCAAGTGCGTTAGTCCAGTACCAGATACAAAAAAGTGATTGGCATCAGGGTGATGAATAGGAATAGTCACTAAACCATTCTCTAAGCATTCTTGATAATTTATGGATTTTTCTGTGCCTAATTCTGTAATTGTAGCTGTGAGAGATTGCCCCTTGGACAGAGCTAGATTTGCAATATCATAGGTTGTCTTTTCACCAGTGATAACATTTAAGTTATTACCGTTTACAATACAGCAAATAATTTTATTATTTTGTTTGATTTGTACAATATTCATATTGTTACCTATACTTTAATTTTAAAGTCATCTAGGTGTTCATCTGACAATGTTAATCCCAATCCAGGTTTATTATCATCTAATTGTAAAAAACCATTCTCAGCGATTGGTTCACCATCGAAGATATACCAGAATAATTCGTTACCAATTTCCACAGGGTGTTTCGGGAAAAATTCTGCCATTGGTGCAATTACCGAACTCATAACTAGGTGATAGTTATGCATTTGCCCAGCGTGTGGAACGACAGGTACGCTGTATGCTTCTGCTAATGCCATGATTTTTTTTGCCTGTGTGATACCACCAACACGGTTGGTATCAAATTGAATGTAATCGACAGATTTACGTTCTAGCAAATCACGGAAACCGTAAATTGTAAATTCGTGTTCACCACCAGAAATTGGAATAACATTCATGCTTTTTAATTGAGAATATCCATCAACGTCATCACAAATTACAGGTTCTTCTAACCAGCGAATGTTGTATTTTTCTAAACGTTTTAGCATACGTTTAGCATAGCTTAGTGTCCAACCCATATAACATTCAACCATTAGGTCAGCATTAGGACCGATAACTTCACGAACAGTACTTACTAAATCTTCATTTTTCTTCATGCCGTCGGGACCGTCTTGCTCACCCCAACCAAAACGCATTTTGAACATTTTGTAACCAGCATCAACATAGCTTTGAGCCTCTGCACGTAGGTCTTCTAATGGTTGTGCGTATAGCTTAGATGCGTATACGGGAATAGCCTCTTTTGTGCGGCCACCTAATAATTTAAATACAGGCCTGTTTGTCGCAATCCCCATGATGTCCCATAGGGCAATGTCAACAGCCGAGATTGCGGCAACAGTGACACCTTTTCGTCCCCATGCTAGTGTAGAGCGATACATTTTTTGCCATAGGTATTCATAGTCAAATGGATCTTCGCCAATTAGCAATGGTGCTAGATATTCATCTATGATTTTTTTTGAAATTGCAGGGGCTAGGGCAACGTTCCCTAGACCAATAATGCCATTGTCGGTTTCAACTTCTACTACAGTCCAAGAGTGGAAACGAAAAGACCCCATTTTATCGTCAGCATTAGCACTGGTGTTTGTTACTATATCCATAGCATTTGTACAAAAGTTTCCCTTTGGGGGGCATACTTTACCTTGCCATTCATATAATTTTGCACGTACGGCTGTAATTTTCATTTTTTTATCCTCAAGCTTATTTATATTTTTTCTAATAAAAGAAGTTAACCAACGTTAATGTAGTTGCAGGTACATATGTAACCAGCATTAGTAATAGGAATAGAATACCGATGAACGGTAGGTTCGCTCGGGTGGTTGCAAAGAGTCCTGTACGGGCTAATGCACATGATGTGATTAAGACTGATGCTACAGGTGGTGTCTGTTGTCCGATTGCTAGATTTAGTGTTAACATTAGACCGAATTGGATCGGGTCAATACCTAATTGTACAACCAATGGCATAACGATAGGTCCGACCAAGATAATCGCACTGGCACCGTGTAAGAACATGCCAAAAATTAAAAACATGACATTTAATAGACCTAAAACTACATAGGTGTTGTCTGTTAAGTCTGTAATTGATTGGGCTAATGCTTGCGGAACACCTGATTCAGTTAGGTATAAACCTAATACTGCCGATGTACCAACGAGCAGCATCACAGAGCATGTTTGGCGAATACCGTCAATCATGGAGCTGTAAATCATACCCATGGTTAATTCACGATAGATAACACCAGAGATGAATAGTGCGGCAACAACAGCTAGACCAGCCCCTTCTGTTGCGGTGACTAAACCCCCGAAAATACCGCCAAGAATGATTAATGGTAGAGTGAACGCCCATGCAGCCGCTTTGAATTTTGTCCATAGGACAGTTAAGCTAAAACCTTCTTCACGTGGTAGGTTGTAACGTACAGCAAAATAGTAACACAGCGCCATCATGAAAAACCCACCTAAAACACCAGGCAGGATACCTGCAACGAATAGCTTTACAATAGATACGTCAAACATTGCGCCGTATAAAATCATAGGCATTGAAGGCGGAATGATAATAGCTAATGATGCTGATGACGATGTTAGGGCGGCTACAAATTCTTTTTTATAACCACGTTTCTTCATGGCGGGGATTAGAATTGAGCCTGTGGCGGCAACATCTGCTACGGCAGAGCCAGAAATTTCAGCAAAGAACATAGATACAAGAACGTTCACCATTGACAAACCACCACGGACGAAACCGACTAGGGCACTTGTGAAATCGATTAAACGTCGTGAAATGGTGGAGCTGTTCATTAAACCGCCAGCAACAATAAATAGTGGGATTGCCAACAATGGGAATTTGGATGCACCGTCATATAGGCTTAGCACCGCATTGTAAAATGACATTTCTCCCTGTAATCCAAACATTCCGACGAGGGCAACTACGCCAATGGCAACACCAATAGGAACGTTGATAAAGATTAATAATAATAATAGGCATAAAATTAATAAGATTTCCATAACATCGCTCCTTTATGAATCTTTTTCATTTTTGTTCATTTCAGCTTTGACATCATTAATTACATCTTCGATGTATGCCATTTTGCTGTCTTGGCCTACACGAATGGATTGCCATGTTGATGGCATGGCGAATAAACGTGCTAAAACAAATAAGATAGATGCGATAGGGACAACTGCCTGTGTTACGGATAATGGTAACCATGGTAATGTTACTAGTGTTTCGTCTGCAAAGACCTCTAGTATTAAATAACTATAATAAGCCACGATTAAGAAAAAAGTTATACTAACAGTTTCTGAAATAGCAAAAACAACCGTTTGCGTATTGCCCTTTAGCATGACGAGGATACCGTCAAAGCTCATGTGTCCACGAATTAAAGCGACATAGGCAGAACCTATATATGTTAACCAAACTAAGATAACACTGGCTAGTTCGTCATACCATGGGAATGAAATGTCAATCATACGAGACCCTACGCCCATAACTACGATGACAATCAATGATGCAATTAGGAATACGCTAAAATATTCCAACGTTTTCTTAAATAGAGTACTTATCATAATTATTCTCAATGAAATTTTAAAATCACCTTATAGGGTGGAGTCGTTATCCACCCTATAAGGTGACTATTATTTAGTTTGCTAACTTTAAGAAGCTATCAACTAATTCAGTACCACCTGGTACTTCTTTCTTGAATTTTTTGTAAACAGGCTTACTTGCTTCGACAAATGATTGATGATTGGCAATGTTCACTGTTACACCAGCATCTTTTAATTTGCCAATTAACTCTTTGTCAGATTTTTCACCAGCTGCATACATTTCTGCACGGACTTCTTCACCAGCTTCTTGGGCTGCTTTGACGACATCTGCTGGTAATTTTTTCCAAACATTTGTTGATGTGGCTAGATATGCTGGAATGTATACGTGCCCCGTAATAGAAACGTGTTTTTGCACCTCATATAATTTACCACTCCAAATTGTAGCTAGTGGATTTTCTTGACCGTCAATAACGCCAGTTTGTAGGCCTAAGAATACTTCAGAGAATGACATTGGTGTCGGGCTTGCACCCCACGCAGAAAACATCGCAACACGCCATGAGCTTTTTGGGGTACGAATTTTTAAACCATCTAAATCAGAAGGGGTATTGATGGCACGTTTATTATTAGAAATATGGCGAATACCATTTTCCCATAGGGCTACTATCTTATAGCCTTTTGCCTCTGCTCTGGGGGCGAGTTCTTTCCAAAAGACTTCTTTTTCGACTCTTTTTATGTGGTCACGGTCTTTGATGATGAATGGCATATCAAATACCGCAAATTGTGGAACGATTGCAGACATGGTAGATGATGGCATAGAAAAGTGAACTGTGCCTAATTTCAACTTTTGCATTAATTCTTTGTCTTTACCTAACTGAGAGCTATGGTAAAACTTAACAGTGTGTTTATCACCCAATTTCTTTTGTAGCAGTTTGGCAAAACGTTCTGCCGTTGAACCGTGAATTTGTGTAGGTTGCGCGGAAATAGCTACGATAATATCCATTGCCATAGCAGGCGTTGCCATCATAGATGCACCTAATAATAGACCAACGGATAATTTATTTTTAAACATATTAGTTATCTCCCTAATAACAGATTTATTTATAATTATTGATAGCCTGTATAAATTTTGTATACAGTATACCCTATTAGCAAGCAAAGCTTAATGTCAATAGATAAATAATATATTGTATATAATTTTTTGGGGTTTTATGTGTCCGTATTCAAATGTCTTTGAGACATATTGTTTCTGTTTCATAAGGTCGATTGCGTTTTTGGGAGAGCTTAGGGCAAACATACCAAGTACCTGGTAGGCGCTATTATTCGTCTGTGGAACTATAACGATTTTCCATTACAGGTAACATCTGGATTGATTAAAATCGCTGGTATTTGTTGGCTAGACAATGAACTGACTGATTGTTTGGCCCAGGAATGTAATATCAATCTACGTGATTATTGGACACCAACATACGATAACACGTTTAAACGTCTGAATGTTCATCAGTTGCTAAATATTGCCGCAACCATTTATGGTGCAGAGCGGGTAGAACAACACAAAGACGATAAGAAGAAAGAAATCGCAATGGCATTACACGCTGCATATTCTGGTATTGGTGATGTTATTGAACGTGCGAAATCGTTTGTTCCTGAGATTATTCATCTTGCAGGAATACAGTCGGCAGATAGCGAAGAAGTAAACAATGATATAACATTAGCTCGCCAACAGGTTAATGAAAACCTATCTGCATTTTTACAATCATAATCCAGTACAAAGAGAGCAAATTCGCCCCCTATTATTTATGAAATCAATCATTTTCTATTTGTCTTTTTAACTTGTCATAAAAGTTTTCATGACGACCAACCGATAATAAAGTTAATATAATTTTTTCATCATCGTAAGTATATGACAGTAAAGTTAATTGTTTCTGTATTTTAAACTTATACACAAGAACACCCGTTAAATCACCTGCCTTTTCCTCACCGATAGATAAATCATTAACGATGGTTCTAATCGCAAGATCCAAATCAGCTTTTTGATTGGGATAAAGTTTTTTAACTGATTTTTTAAACTTGGGAGATTCTATAATTTGCATTTTAATCAAACTTGTAAGGTGTTCCTTTGCCAGCCTTAACCTCTTCCATTGCGATTAAAGTATCTCTGATAAATTCAACGGGTAAATCTGGGTTTTCAATAGCTGCACGACCTAGCATTGCCCAGTATTCAATCTGCTTTGCTGCAGAGCGATGTTCAACTTTGGCATACTGCTTTGCAGTTTCAACCATTTCATCACTTAAACGAACTGTAGTTGCCATAATTCATTCCTCCGAAAATTTTATATAGCTTATAATACCGCAAAACAACAAACATGTCAAATTGACACATAAATCAAAAGCAAAGTTTTTATTCTTTTGACTGCCCCCAGGCGGGGGCAAGAAAGATGATTCTTACGAGCGCTTCTTCTTTGTATGCTTTCTCACCCTCACTCCAAGGAACTTGGTCTTCCGATAGACCAAAGGTTTGTTTGAGCTTGTTAGTCAATTCCTGCTCCTGCTTTTTAACGCGATCAGTGGCGTTCTGATCTTGCCCAAGAAATACTGCCGCCTGTTGTGGTGAGAGAAAGCATTAATGTCCATTGCAGCTTCATCCTTGGTGAATACTTTAATAAAATATTGATTTTTATTAAGAAATAGTGTATAGGACAGGGTCAAGGGAAAAATTCTTAATTTCAATATAAATCAATAATAATTTTCATAAAAAGGTCATAATCTTTATGTTTAAGAAGTTTATTTTCCCCATCATCACCCTAAGCTTTCTGGCTCTCCATTATGGACAACCAGCAAATGCTTCAATGACATGTCCAGGACAGGACGTATTCGGTAAAAGCGCCATCATATTTGGACATATGTTAATTTGTGCAAAAGACAATATTTCTCACGAAAAACTAGCACATGCTGCACAAGTTGCCGCAGAATGGCTAGATAATGACTTGGATGGACAAATTGACGAGCCTGGGCTGATAAATAGCATGAAAAAAAGCAAGCCTTTGTTAATCATGAGCCAATATGAATTCACACAACAAGAAATCTATAAATTAGAAAGTAGCTTTGACGATTATCTTGGCCAAGACCTTTACGGAGAAGAAACAAAACCTGGCGGATACATACGCGACGCGACGCAAGAAGAAGTTCTTCACCTGGTCGTCAACTCAGCGTGGAGTGTTTTGTACCCTGAAATATTTGGGCAAGAAACCTCTTCTAAGGTCTATAAAGAGTGGGAAAAAGCAGAAAGGAAGGGCTATTACAGCTATGGTGACCCTACCTGCGATAACATATGCAAAAGTAGCGAATTTTTCTATCTTTCAACCGCTGCTTATCTTCATGCAAAATCAGAGTTACAAAGCGATGAGATGCGAATTAAAAGTAAACAAGAACTTCAAGAGAAACTTCCCCAAACATTCAATATCATAGAATCGGAACGATACAATTATCCTAAAAATCATTGGCCAACAGGACAATACCCTCATCCACAAAATATTATTTATTCAACATTTTAGAGTATTTTGCGTTTAATTGGTTTCATATCCTGTAGCTTTTAAGAAGTTGAAGGGGGCGCTGGAAGCCCTTGCCCCATCACCAATCTGCCCCAGTCATAGGGTTGGGGTATCACCCACAAACCTGGTTGTTCTTGCACTGTATATTCCGAATTAATTTTCTAATATAAAACAGCCAAGTCTACAGTATTAATTAAAGTGTAAAAAAAGTTAGTCTAAGGCATAAGTGTTCGCAAGTGAGGCACCGCAGTTCAATATGATGGTGATGGATTCACGTCCATACGGAGTGGATCAGCATTTTGCCGAAAAAGAGGGCGTGCAAGCCTTATCTTGCGAGCATTTAATTCAATGGTGAAAGAATTAACAATTAAAGCAGGAAAAATGACGTTAGAACAATTGCGCATGGTGGTGGCTGCCCCTGTACATTTGATGTTAGATTCTAATTGTTACCCAGATATTGTGAGAAGCCATGAAGCGGTTGCAAAGGTCATCACTGATGGGCGTACAGTTTATGGTGTGAATACTGGGTTTGGATTATTGGCAAACACTAAAATTGCCCCTGATGATTTAGAACTCCTCCAGCGTAGTATTGTGGTTTCCCATGCTGCGGGAGTGGGTAATTTAATGAGTGAAGCTACCGTTCGTTTAATGATGGTCTTAAAAATCAATTCATTAGCACGAGGATTTTCAGGAGTGCGTTTATGTGTTTTAGAGTATTTAATCCAGTTGGTAAACAGCCAGGTATACCCTTGTATCCCCGAGAAGGGATCCGTTGGGGCATCGGGTGATTTAGCACCTTTGGCGCACATGAGTGCCGTTTTAATTGGTGAGGGTGAAGCTTTATATCAAGGGGAAATTATATCTGCTAACCAAGCATTCGATAGGGCAGGACTCTCCCCCCTTATTCTTGCCCCCAAAGAAGGGTTGGCGTTGTTAAACGGGACGCAAGCATCCACCGCATTGGCTTTGGAGGGATTATTTATGATTGAGGATTTATATGCATCCTCACCTGTGGCAGGGTCAATGTCAGTGGACGCAGCCCTAGGTAGTCGTTATCCCTTTGATGCGCGCCTGCATGAGGTGCGTGGACAAAAGGGGCAAATGGCGCGTGCCTCCAACAAATTCGCAACGCATCAGAGGTTCTGGAGATCGAAGCCAATGGGGTATCTGATAATCCATTAGTCTTTACGGATACAGGAGACTTTATTTCTGCGGGTAACTTCCACGCAGAGCCTGTTGCGATGGCGGCGGATAATTTGGCCATTGCTATTGCGGAAATCGGGGCGTTATCAGAACGGCGTATAGCATTGCTTATTGATGCAAACCTAAGTAAGTTGCCGCCATTTCTTGTGAATTTTGGTGGCGTTAATTCGGGTTTTATGATTGCACAGGTCACAGGTGCTGCGTTGGCATCAGAAAATAAAACCCTCGCCCATCCTGCATCAGTTGATAGTATACCTACATCAGCCAACCAAGAAGACCATCTATCTATGGCCACATTTGCTGCACGAAGATTGCGAGATATGGCGGACAATACGGCTGGTATTGTGGCTGCGGAATATTTAGCTGCGTGCCAAGGGATTGATTTTCGTGCTCCGTTAAAAACATCAGATATTCTGGAAAAGGCAAAGTCTGAATTACGGCTTTGCGTTGATTTTTATGATAAAGACCGTTATTTCGCTCCTGATATTAGGAAAGCAAGATCTGTTGTTATGAGTGGTCAACTTAATAAATTTATGCCCAATAATTTGTTACCCAGTTTGTAATGTTTTAACAACTGATGATTTCATATCCTGGTTTGGTAAATAATAGCGCCGCTCTAATAGGGGTTTGGTGAATCCACGTCGTACGGTTACTAACCATAATGGCTTCCTTCAGAGCAATGTTGAGGAGTTTTGCTATTTCTTTATCGGCATTAATTGCATAAATATAGGGGGTATCGTCAGAGATATGAATACACTTAATGTGTAAGACATTTTTAGTCCCCAATTGGGCAAACTTGGAACATTTTAATAGATTAGACAGAGAAGGTTTAATGATGTACGGGCAAATGACTGCATGGTCATGGATTTATATCGGCAGTCAAGGTATCGTACAAGGAACCTATGAAACATTTGTAGAGGCAGGTCGTCAACATTTTGGCGGTGATATGTCTGGAAAATGGATTTTAACAGGGGGACTTGGCGGCTATTCCAACGGTGGACTATGGTAATAATATCCGTCAGGTGATCCAGAAGATATCTATAAAACGGACCAAAAGGTCAAAGAACTCTTACCTGATAATACCCATCTTCACAATTGGTTAGATATGGCACGGGAACGTATTTCCTTTCAGGGGTTGCCCGCCCGAATATGTTGGGTTGGCTTAGGCGATAGACATCGTTTGGCTCTAGCTTTTAATGAAATGGTAAAAAATGGTGAATTAAAAGCCCCTATTGTCATTGGTCGTGACCATCTGGGTTCAGGGTCGGTGGCATCGCCAAACCGTGAAACAGAATCTATGAAGGATGGCTCCGATGCTGTCTCCGATTGGCCCTTACTAAATGCCTTGTTAAATACCGCATCAGGAGCAACTTGGGGTTTCACTCCACCATGGCGGCGGTGTGGGCATGGGGTTCTCACAGCATGCGGGTGTTATGCGACATGCAGACGCAGGGTACGAGGCGGCAAAACAGTGCGCTAAAAAACATGGCTTAAATTTACCAAGCCTTGACTAAAGGCTCCGATCAAAAAAAGACTTCATGATAAAATATATTGTGAAGTTTTTTTAATGAATAAAACAGGATGAGAAATACTCACCATGAGCACCTTTTGGAACGGACGGTTTGATGGTGATACTGAGGAACATTTACGAATTTTCCAAATAGTAACATCACATGCCTTAGCGGATATTCAACTGAATACACAAATGCAAAATAACAGCTATCAGATCATAGGTTTTAGGTGTGATGAGGGGGTAAGGCGTAATAAGGGATGAATGGGAGCAAGGGATGCCCCTGATACTATTCGCCAAGCGATTGCCAATTTACCTTATACTGATGGTGATAATCACCTCCCCACCTATTGCCTCAATGATAGTGGCGAGATTATCTGTCAGGGTAATGATTTAGAGACTGCCCAAAAAGAGCTTGCAGATGGGGTGGGGTATATTATTAAAAACAATCATACGCCTATTATTCTTGGGGGTGGCCACGAAACTGCCTTTGGTGTTTTTAGGGGTTTACACCAAGCATATCCTATCCAGACAAGAATTGGAGTTTTAAATTTTGACGCTCATTTTGATTTACGCACGACACAGGATAATGTGCCGACATCAGGTACACCATTTTATGATGTCTACGCTCTGTGCGCAAAAGAGGGGCGCGCGTTCACCTATTTTTGTGTAGGTATTGCCCCTGGTGGGGTTAGTGCTCTAAATCCGATGGGTATACATCCTGCATTGGGAGAACAATGCATCATCGAGTTACTTAATCATGATATTGTTATCGCAGCTTTAGATGTGGTAGAGGTTAATCTCAAATTCGATCCAGATAATATTACGGCCAAACTCGCATCTCGTTTTGTTTATACATTTATGACATAATTTGTTAGATAGTAATGATTGTTGCAAGCAATTGTTGGAATTGTTCTTCTGGGTATTGATGTTGTGGGGCCGATTATGAGTGATGTTGAAACACCAAAATATGAAGTACTTACTGCCGATAATAATATTGAGGTGAGGCAGTACAAAGCCATGATCGTTGCAGAAGTTCACATCAATGGTGAGCGCAAAGAGGCTATTGGTCACGGCTTTCGTCTGTTGGCAAATTATATTTTTGGTAGCAACATAGCCCAGCATGGTATTGCGATGACCGCACCAGTGCAGCAGCAATTTACTGGTAATAATTGGCAAATTAGCTTTGTTATGCCTTCTGAATATACAATGGAAAAACTGCCCAAGCCAGTAAATGACCTTGTTATATTAACAAAGGTGCCACCAAAAAAATTCGTCGTGATTACATTTTCTGGAATAAATTCTGATACCCATGTGATGGAACATGAGGAAAAGCTGATAGAATATATTAAATCTCAAAATCTATCCGCAACAGGTTCTCCAAAATACGCTTTTTACAATCCACCATGGACACCCCCCCCAATGCGTCGCAATGAGGTTATGATTGAGATTTAAGTTTAACAAAGAACGGTGTCCAATAAGGCCTCAACAGTGATTCGCGGCAAAATATTTTTTACAAGTTATATAATCATGGGTTGATGAAGGTGGTGGGTGCAGATTTTTTGGTACACCATGTGATCAAACTAGTTTTATATCGACAATACTAGATTGACACATTAAGGAGCGAGTTATCAAGCCAAGGTGTGAGGGATCCCCAAAATATTAGCTCCATTTTTACCCCTAATAAACTCAGAAGTATAATGCCTACTTCCCTTCACCAAGGTCTATCCTTGGGATCTGTGCAGACTAAATTTAAAAACCGTTCAATATTAGGATTGGAAAGGGCCATAATAGAGTCTTTTACAGCATATTCTAATTGGAAAAAAGGATATAATTATAAGTATTCAGAGGTGTCTGATAACGTTCATCACTTAAAAATCTTTTAAAGATTGCTATGAGTATATACAAAAGGACTTACCTTCGAATTGGTTTTTTCTAGTGTAGTTTGACGAGTTTTTTAGAATTATAGAGTGAACAAAAGAAGATTCAATATACCACTATTAGCTAAATAAAACTTTTATCTATGCTGGAGAGACGCAGCCTTAAAAACCCAAAATTCGCTTACTTTTTTGCTATTTTTAATTACGTTTCTCTTTACAAAGCACTTGGTGCAAAAATCGAAGGCTTCAGCTTTTGTTTTAATGAAATTAAGGGGGCGTAACCCGTCAGCTCGTCCTAGTCTGTGCCTGCGCGGATGATGTCCACCTGTTTTTTGATATGGAGGGCGGCTCACTCTATTCCAATAGTTCTGAATGCCGTAAAGGTGAGACTTTAGGAACGATAAAAAGCTACCAAATATATTTGTCATAGTAATTATCTTTTAGTGAATGATGAGCCGCATTTATGCTGAGCCTAGTATGCTTTAAATGCATACCAAAGTATAAACATATATTAATTTTATTATATAATGTATTAAAATTTATTTAATATATGAAGCTTGACTGTATCAAAGTGTGTGTTATATAGTTTTTAAGATTAAGTATTAAAAAAAAGTTTAATAATTTAAATAAATAGAATAAATTAAAGTTAAATTAATGGGAGAGAGATTGTCATGAATAGGGAAGAAAAACGTTTTAAAACTTTTTATGTTTTTTTGATGATGCTATTTTGTTCAAATTGCGTGTATGCGGTTGAGTGGAATGTATCTCTGTGGGGCAAGCGTCGGGCTTTTACTGAGCACATAGAGAAGCTTGCTGAGCTTGTCTCAATAAAAACAAATGGGGGTTTTACGTTAAATCTTAGTTATGGGGGACTGTCAAAGAATCGGGAGAATCTTGATGGTATTTCAGTTGGTGCTTTTGAGATGGCGCAATTTTGTGCAGGATATCATCCAGATAAAAATCCTACGATTACTGTATTAGAACTTCCTTTTTTAAATATTAATTCCTTGAATCAAGAGCGTGATATCTCTACAGCCATTTACAATCACCCAGCTGTAAAAAAAGACCTTGCCCGTTGGAACGCAACTATTTTAATGCCATCACCCTTGCCACAATACAATGTTGCAGGTGTTGGGCCCCCTCCAAGACTCCTTAAAGATTTTAAGGGTATCGCTGTTCGTGCTACTGGAGGTATTGGAGAAGCTATGAAAATGTTAGGAGCTGTTCCTACTTCAGTATCGGCAAGTGAAGTACGTCAAGCTTTGGATGGTGCAATTATTACAGCTGTTTCTTTTGCACCTCATGCTCATATTTCTTTTGGAACGGTATCTTCAGTTAAGTGGTGGACAACAAATTTAAACCCTGGCTCTGTGAACTGTCCAGTTGTAGTGAATACTGACGCTTTGAATAGTTTACCAAAGAACTACTACGATGCTCTTTTAGGTTCAGTTGATGAGTCTTTGGATCATTACATTGAGTATTATGAAAATACAACTATGAAAAAATGGGAACCTTTATTGCAGCAATATGGCATTGAAAAAATCACATATTCAGATGAAAATTTAGAAGCTTTTAAAGCAAAGGTTGCTCAACCTGCGGCTGAGAAGTGGATTAGAGAAAATACTGCGCGTGGGATTCCTGCACGTGAGTTATATGATTTTCTTCAAGAGAAAACATCTCAATAAAATATAAAAATTTTAGGAACTTTTTTCATGGTTAATAACGTAACTATTTTTAGGGACGGGCGTTTTCTGAGTTTATGCGACTCTAGAGTGTATATTGTGGAGCAATCCCTTGCCTTAGTGAGTGGTTTTGCAATTTTTGGGTTAATCATACTAGCAGTTATGTCTGTTTTAAGTCGTAAGGTATTTGGGCAACCTATACCTGGATATATGGACTGGATTGAACAGATTATGCCATTAATAACCTTCATTGGCATTTCTTACACTCAAAGAAATGGGGGACATATCCGGATGGATATGTTTATAAATAAATTTCGTAAACGTCCTCTCTATATTATAGAGCTTATCACGACAATTATAATTTTAGGGCTTATTTTACTTATGTTGTGGGGGGCGTCGGCACACTTTTTAAGGAGCTTTGATTTTGGATTACCCTTGTGGAGCCGTGATAGTTCAATGGATATTGGTTTACCTATTTGGCCTGCAAAACTTATTGTCCCCATAGCTTTTTTTATATTAACTTTACGAATTTTACTGCAAATCTGGGGGTATCTTTCTGCGGTAATCTCAAATACTGATGCGCCAATAGCGGTTCCAGTTAATGAAGAGATAACGAAACAGGCTATTAGTCAAGTTGTTGACTCTAAAGACTTCAAAGGAGATCGTTATGACTCCTATTGATATTGGTATTTGCGTTACCGCTTTTTTGATGATTTTGGTGTTTTTGGGAATGCGCGTAGCTTTTGCTGCTGCTTTTGCTGGTCTCGTAGGTTTGGTTTGGATTTTTTGGGCGAAAAAAGGATATGATACAAGTTATTTTATTTGGGCATTAACTGTTGCAGTAAAAACTGCTGGTCAAGTACCACATTCAAAACTTGCTAACCACGCTCTTTCGTTAATTCCAACATTTATTTTAATTGGATATTTAGCTTATCATGCTGGTTTAACCAAATCTTTGTTCACAGCTGCTAAGCGATGGCTGGGATGGTTACCTGGAGGGCTTGCGATTTCGACTATTTTTGCCACGGCTGGTTTTTCAGCGGTATCTGGTGCGTCTCTTGCAACATCTGCTGTATTTGCACGTATTGCAATTCCTGAGATGCTTGCAGTGGGTTACAATAAAGCGTTTGCCGCTGGAGTTGTTGCCGCTGGAGGAACCTTGGCGAGTTTGATTCCGCCTTCTGCTCTTTTGGTGCTTTATGCAATTATTGTAGAGCAGGATGTTGGTCGATTGTTAGTGGCTGGTTTTATTCCAGGATTATTTAGCGCCATAGTTTATGGTATTTTAATTGTTGGTATTTCAATTGTAATTAAGAATTTTGGGCCAAAGGTAACAGGTTTTACATGGGGGCAGCGTTTTCAGTCTTTACCAGGAACATTCCCCATTATGTTTGTCATAGTCACGATTATTTTTTTTGTTTACAACCCGTTCGGTGGTGAAGCATGGGGCACGCCCACAGAGGGTGGTGCTCTAGGAGCCTTTCTTGTATTTGTGATCGCTATTTGGCGAGGCATGCGGTGGGAAGAATTGAAAGAGTCTCTTCTTGAGACAGCGAAACAAACAACCATGATTTTTACAGTTATATGGGGTGTTTTAATTTATGTCCGTTTTCTTGGTTTTGCTGGATTGCCGTCTGCTTTTAGTGAGTGGATTACGAGTTTGGATCAAAGTCCAATGTTAATAATGGTGATGATTTTACTTGTTTATGCCATTCTTGGTATGTTTATGGATGCGATTGGAATGATGTTATTAACCCTGCCAGTCTTTTATCCAGCAGTTATGTCATTGAATGGAGGGGAATTTGTATCAGCAGCTGATAGCACATTTGGAATGTCTGGTACTATGTGTGCTATATGGTTTGGTGTTCTCGTTATTAAGATGGCGGAGTTTTGCTTGATTACGCCTCCAATTGGCTTGAACTGTTTTGTGGTTTCTGGTGTACAACCTCAAATTTCTGTTCAGGAAGTTTTTCGCGGTGTGACACCTTTTTTTATTGCAGATGCGGTTACAATTTTATTGATATTATTTTTTCCTATAATTGTTTTGTGGTTACCTAGTCAGATTTAGCGTGGGTCAGTAAGTAGTTAACGATTATTTTTTATAATTAATAAAAATATTTATAAATTTAAGGAGTGTTATTATGCCTACATCATCTTCAGTTCAGAGTGATTTATCCATACCGGCCACGAGTCTTTTAGAAGCACCAATAGCTGAACAGTCTCAGCTGCAAACCGCGAGGTTTTTGGCTGGACTTACGAAAAGCGGTATCGCGTTTGGTATTCGTCCTCATATAGCACAGGCTGTCAAAGAATATTATAAAGGTTCTTTTAGTGAGAAATATACAGATGATGTGTTACTGGAACGAGATGCTGCTATTATTGGAGAATGGGTAAGTGCATTATGGGCTTCAGCTAGTACTACAATCCTGTCGAAAGTTGAGAAAGCTTTTCTTAAAACAGTTGGTGTAACATACGATTTCGTAAATTCTGCAGGAGCAAGTGTATTTGTTAGAGATGTAAGTAATTTATTAACTACTGATTTAGTCACGACTATGGCTTTTGGTGCCGGGCATGGAATAAAAGGTGCACTGAGCCCCTTTATTGAATTGAATGCAACCGCCTCAGGAATCACTTCAACATTGACAGGTGCGTTTAGAGGTGCTCTGGGATCGTATGTGGAAGAAAAATTCAGATCGATGTATGGCGGACTTTTTGGCAACATCGAAAAGAAATATGTCCCAACAAACGAAGGTCGTATAATAGATATGTCTAAGTTTGATTTAGAGCTTTTTAAGGAGAACTTGTTTAAAGAATTTTCGGTTGCAAAGATACCGGAATTATTTGCTGAATTTCTTGGTAAATTTATCGGTTATGGGAGCGTCGGCTCAGTAGCGCCGGCAATCTTTAAAGTAGGAGAGGTTTCAGCTTTTTGGCAGCCGTGGTTCCAAGGTCTGAACTCCATGTCTAAATTGGTAGGTTACTTCGGTATGTCCAAACTTTTCGGAATGGCTGTCAAAGGAATGAGAAATAAGTTTAATAGTATAGTTGAAGTTATTGAAGATGCTGAAGCAAATTTGTTAGAAGAGGGAAGGTTAGCTGGTTCAGAGGCAAGTGAAACTAACAATTCTGGTGGTGCTCTCGGTGAAGATGCTGAAGAAAATTTGTTAGAAGAGGAAAGGTTAACTGGTTCAGAGGCAAGTGAAACTAACAATTCTGGTGGTGCTCTCGGTGATGAGGACGATGACGAATATCAAGATGCTCTCGGTGATGAGGACGATGACGAATATCAAGATGCTCTCGGTGATGAGGACGATGACGAATATCAAGATTCTCTCGGTGATGAGGACGATGACGAATATCAAGATGCTGTCGAAAATATTGATAACAATGTTGAGAAACCTTTCGATGATTTTGGAAACCATATTGACCAAGATGACAGAGATTCTACTCTCAGTACTGAAGAAGGTAACATTGATGATGGTGAAAAAGCCATTGAGGAATCATTATCTAATGATTCATTGTCTAGTTTCAGTGAATCAGAATTAGAAACAACGTTTAATGATTCATTGTCTAGTTTCAGTGAATCAGAATTAGAAACAGCGTTTGGAGGGGTGGCTGGTGAAGCTGGTATGTTGGAGCGATTTGCTACAATGGGTATGGGTGTTATTGAAGGGTTAGGGTTCCAAGCGTTCTTCGATCTCGCAGTGGCTCCTGTTATTTCAGGTACGTTCAAAAATCATGAGGAAAAGACACGTGAAAGTATTTTAGGACATTATGGTTATATTAAATGGAAATCATTCATGAATATGCAATCAGTAACTTATAGTTGGGCCTTGGCTCACCATTACCAATTTAGATTAACAGAATCTTATATTTATGATCTCCACCGTATAAATAATATTGATAGGCATATTAATCATAAAAGAATAGTTAATCAAAAGGATGATATATCTGAACTTGAACAGAATATGGGTAAATCTATAATATATGACGAAATAATAGCAACTAGAACTTTAAGTCCTGATGGCCCCATCAGGGCTGGTATAGATTTTGATGAGATTTATTTGTATCAAAGTAAATGGAATGTTGCGCGAGCTATCGGACGCGGTGTGGAGAATTTTGATGACTTCATAAGTGATGATAATCACGCTTCTAGAGAAATAAGTGAATTTATCAATAATGAAGAAGAGACGGATAATTTTTTTGATGAGACCAAGAAGGAAATACGGTTTGTACCACGTTCACACTCCCTGCGCTTTAATGAAGGACGGCAAAAAGTAAAATTATCTGATTATGACGATATAGTTAGTTCGGGACAGGATGATGATACTGCTTACCTCAGAGCAGGACGTGATTTATGGTATGCTGGATCTGGACAGGATGTAAGTTATTTTGAGACTCTTAATAAGATTGATATAGATAGTGTTATACAAATATCAATTCATGACACTTCAAATAACAAATATTTTGAGAACGAAACAGGCGTGACTGCACATAGAGTGTCGGTGCAGGAAGGTATAACATATGTCTTAGAAGTGAGCTCAAATGGAAAATTGTATGGATATTTTAATGACCAAGGTGACTTTACAGAATTTCATTTTGATGAAGGTGCAGACACAACTAGATATTTAATTGCGCCTACATCTTCTGGTGATATTTGGATTAAAAGTGGTAGTGATATGCCTTCTTATAAGCTTAGTATCATCGCTAAGGAATCAAATGATAATCAAGAAGACCCGAATTATGTATACAAAGATGTTCTATATTACGTTGAATACTATAATCCTGACGAATATAAGGCTATGCAAGGTGAAGACGAGGTACAAGTAGAATTAATTCAAGTTATGGATACGGATGGCACTCCTGTAGATATTTGGGCGTTCCGTCCGCCTGAGAGTGGTGTTGTTCAGTTTGTTCGAAAAAATGATGATGGAATTGTGTCCGAAATTCCGGAAATTAAGGTTGCTTATGAAGATTATAGACCTGTGGAAACTGATGATAAGGCTGGGGTTAAACTGATTTCACTTAACCCTTCATATAAAAATCGGGTGGGTGATACAACAAAATTTATAAATCAAAATGATGAAAAGGTAGATAAAATTAATAGCTCTAAGGGTTACCATGAATACCAAGTACACCTGAAACCAGGTTGGTATCTCGTGTCAGTGACTAACATCGGTGATGTGCGGACGTGGAGAGAACGCTACAGTTTAAATGATGAAGGTAGACCTGTGACCCGGTTAAAATTATCTGGAAAACGTTTGGATGACCACTATCCAAATAAAAAGCCTTTCTATGTCGCTTACCATGACAGTGAAGATAATTCAGATGAATTTCGTTTAAATCCCCAACCAAAGCTTTCCGCTACAACCCATGTTGCGTTTGGGGTAGTTGAGGAGGGGATGTACATTATCAAAGTAGAATTACCCCGTGGTGTTGATGAAGAAGTAGGATATTCACTTAGAATGACATCGTCTAATCAACATAATATAAATGATGAGAGAATACAAAGGGCGCGGTTCAAAGAAACTTCTAAAGAATATCATAGATCAACTGCGTACTTTGGGTATATCTTAAAGAATTGGGCGAAAGCTCAAGAGGTGGGACTTCTCAAGCTCATCAATATACCAGCTTATCTGACGGGTCTTTCTGATTATTTGGAGGAAAAGGCCCAAGAAGCAGCCGAAAGAGAAAAAAGTAAAGATATTGATAAGATCATTCGTGACCAGTTCCTAATTGTTAAAGAGAGATTTCCCATTTATTACCATAATGAGTTTCTTAATGATAATGCCATGTACGGAACTAAAGGAGAGGCGAAAGGGAGTATTGTTTATGATGTGGATGTACTAGTATTAAGTTCAAGGGCGGATGAGGTATTAGCAACTGGAATTACAAGATATATGGATTTCCGAGCTGGTAACGATATTGCGCGTGTAGATGCTTATGCTTATGAACTTTTTATTAATGGTGGACTGGGAAATGACACCCTAGATTTTAGTCCAACACAAGTTCCCATTAATTTAAAGTTAATTGAAGATACTTCTATACTTGACTCTCGTTCCTTCAATGAAAATAATATTGAACTTAAAGTTTTTGATGGTTACAGCGATTTGAGTCGACAAGGAAATTATCGTAAAGAGGTAGCATTATATATTCCAGAGGGTTACTTCATAACTTCCTTTAATTTTAATTCGTTGCTTATGGTTGATGGAAGGACAATGGAAAGAACAGACGACATGAAGGCGACATTAAAAGTCATGAAAGACGAAAGAGTCGTTTTTCAGGAAGAGTTTTTTTTATGGCAAACAGTAGATTTACAGGTCCCTTATGAAAGTAATGAAATCATTATTGTCTTTAGTCAGGAAGAAGAGTATCTGAGTGAAAATGAAAGCGATTACTATAATGGTTGGACATGGGGTGAAATGGTAAGAAGTAAAGGACATTTTCTTAAAAAATCAGAGTATTTTGAAATATTACCATTAGGGATGAATAGTTACGTTAGAGGTGTACTAAAAAACCAAAGCAACGATAATGTATCAGAAAACCAAATCGACGATAATGATGGCTATAGGTTATATTTAATGGCTGATGGAACATATAGATTAAATTTACTAACAGATAACCCTGACGATAAGGAAAACTTAAGACTTAAATTGTGGAGTTTCAGTGGTAAACTTATTCAATCGTCTTTTTCTGATACATTTAAAGTTCAACAAAATGGAATTTATTTTGTAGAAATTATTAAAAACGATCAGACTGTTGATGATGTAGGATATCAACTTGTTCTTACTGATGATGCTTATGAAAAAGTTAAAGACAGTGAAGACTTTACTCTCAAACCAGGCTATATGACTGAAAACAATAGTATAAACCACATTAATAGAGAGTATACTATCGTTGCAAGTGATTTTGAGAATATTATCCTTGGTGATCTTGATGATAATTTTAGGATGTTCGATGGCTTGGAAAACCTCCGTGCCGGAAATGGAAGAAATAAAATTTATGGTAATACCTTAAATAATATAATTATAGGTGGTGCTGATGATGACATCTTAAGAGGTGGTGCTGGTAATGACATCTTAGATGGTGGTGCTGGTAATGACACCTTAGATGGTGGTGCTGATGATGACATCTTAGAAGGTGGTACTGGTAATGACATCTTAAAAGGTGGTACTGGTAATGACACCTTAATTGGTGGTACTGGAAATAATACCTATAAATTCGATTCTCAGGAATTTGGTTTTGATTCAATTTTCGGAACTGAAGGTAACAGTGAATTAGAATTTAGTTTTAATATCCCAGATTGGTCGACAATAATGTCAGCGGTGCTGCATAATGGGCTAGATGATCAAAGGATGTTATTTGTTAGTTTTGGTGATAAAAATCAATCAACTGATTATCAAGAAATTCCAGCAGGGTTTTCATTAATTTATAATGATGAAGAAGATGTTGAAATTTATTTTGGAAATGCGCCAGACCAGAATATGTTTAGTGAATTCATAAAAAGGAGTGAACTAATTACTGTGGCAGGGGATCTTGATAGAGCATCACAATCACTACGCGCATCCTAAGAATCATCAAAAATAGTAAGCAGAGAATAGAATCATAAATTAAGTGATAGTAATTTAAAACTCTTAAATCCATGATTCCTTCTCTGCTTTTATTTTTATTAACCACTTCTTGGCGTATTCCTAATATTTTCATATATGACATCAAATATAAATAATGATAAAATCATGCGAAGTTGGATCAGCTGTTTATCGCTTATGGCCCAACACCATGGAATCAATGCAAGTGTAGATAGAATCTTACATAAGTATGCTGTTGATGCGGGTTCTTTTAACAAAATGCAGTTCATGCGTATTGCACAAGAATTAGGCTTTAAGAACAAAATTATAAAAATAAAGTGGGAATCTCTTGCGCGTATTGCTGGTGGTTATCCAGTCATTGCACTTAAGAAAGATGGTCAAGCAATAATTTTATCTGGCTTTTTGCCTAAGAGTGACACTCAGAAAAAGAACGCGCAAAATGTAATCGAAGAAAATGACGAAACAGTTGCATTTCTTGACCCAATGAAACAAAAACTTGAATTTGAGTTTTTAAGTCGTGAAGAATCCCCAAAATATTAGCTCCATTTTTACCCCTAATAAACTCAGAAGTATAATGCCTACTTCCCTTCACCAAGGTCTATCCTTGGGATCTGTGCAGACTAAATTTAAAAACCGTTCAATATTAGGATTGGAAAGGGCCATAATAGAGTCTTTTACAGCATATTCTAATTGGAAAAAAGGATATAATTATAAGTATTCAGAGGTGTCTGATAACGTTCATCACTTAAAAATCTTTTAAAGATTGCTATGAGTATATACAAAAGGACTTACCTTCGAATTGGTTTTTTCTAGTGTAGTTTGACGAGTTTTTTAGAATTATAGAGTGAACAAAAGAAGATTCAATATACCACTATTAGCTAAATAAAACTTTTATCTATGCTGGAGAGACGCAGCCTTAAAAACCCAAAATTCGCTTACTTTTTTGCTATTTTTAATTACGTTTCTCTTTACAAAGCACTTGGTGCAAAAATCGAAGGCTTCAGCTTTTGTTTTAATGAAATTAAGGGGGCGTAACCCGTCAGCTCGTCCTAGTCTGTGCCTGCGCGGATGATGTCCACCTGTTTTTTGATATGGAGGGCGGCTCACTCTATTCCAATAGTTCTGAATGCCGTAAAGGTGAGACTTTAGGAACGATAAAAAGCTACCAAATATATTTGTCATAGTAATTATCTTTTAGTGAATGATGAGCCGCATTTATGCTGAGCCTAGTATGCTTTAAATGCATACCAAAGTATAAACATATATTAATTTTATTATATAATGTATTAAAATTTATTTAATATATGAAGCTTGACTGTATCAAAGTGTGTGTTATATAGTTTTTAAGATTAAGTATTAAAAAAAAGTTTAATAATTTAAATAAATAGAATAAATTAAAGTTAAATTAATGGGAGAGAGATTGTCATGAATAGGGAAGAAAAACGTTTTAAAACTTTTTATGTTTTTTTGATGATGCTATTTTGTTCAAATTGCGTGTATGCGGTTGAGTGGAATGTATCTCTGTGGGGCAAGCGTCGGGCTTTTACTGAGCACATAGAGAAGCTTGCTGAGCTTGTCTCAATAAAAACAAATGGGGGTTTTACGTTAAATCTTAGTTATGGGGGACTGTCAAAGAATCGGGAGAATCTTGATGGTATTTCAGTTGGTGCTTTTGAGATGGCGCAATTTTGTGCAGGATATCATCCAGATAAAAATCCTACGATTACTGTATTAGAACTTCCTTTTTTAAATATTAATTCCTTGAATCAAGAGCGTGATATCTCTACAGCCATTTACAATCACCCAGCTGTAAAAAAAGACCTTGCCCGTTGGAACGCAACTATTTTAATGCCATCACCCTTGCCACAATACAATGTTGCAGGTGTTGGGCCCCCTCCAAGACTCCTTAAAGATTTTAAGGGTATCGCTGTTCGTGCTACTGGAGGTATTGGAGAAGCTATGAAAATGTTAGGAGCTGTTCCTACTTCAGTATCGGCAAGTGAAGTACGTCAAGCTTTGGATGGTGCAATTATTACAGCTGTTTCTTTTGCACCTCATGCTCATATTTCTTTTGGAACGGTATCTTCAGTTAAGTGGTGGACAACAAATTTAAACCCTGGCTCTGTGAACTGTCCAGTTGTAGTGAATACTGACGCTTTGAATAGTTTACCAAAGAACTACTACGATGCTCTTTTAGGTTCAGTTGATGAGTCTTTGGATCATTACATTGAGTATTATGAAAATACAACTATGAAAAAATGGGAACCTTTATTGCAGCAATATGGCATTGAAAAAATCACATATTCAGATGAAAATTTAGAAGCTTTTAAAGCAAAGGTTGCTCAACCTGCGGCTGAGAAGTGGATTAGAGAAAATACTGCGCGTGGGATTCCTGCACGTGAGTTATATGATTTTCTTCAAGAGAAAACATCTCAATAAAATATAAAAATTTTAGGAACTTTTTTCATGGTTAATAACGTAACTATTTTTAGGGACGGGCGTTTTCTGAGTTTATGCGACTCTAGAGTGTATATTGTGGAGCAATCCCTTGCCTTAGTGAGTGGTTTTGCAATTTTTGGGTTAATCATACTAGCAGTTATGTCTGTTTTAAGTCGTAAGGTATTTGGGCAACCTATACCTGGATATATGGACTGGATTGAACAGATTATGCCATTAATAACCTTCATTGGCATTTCTTACACTCAAAGAAATGGGGGACATATCCGGATGGATATGTTTATAAATAAATTTCGTAAACGTCCTCTCTATATTATAGAGCTTATCACGACAATTATAATTTTAGGGCTTATTTTACTTATGTTGTGGGGGGCGTCGGCACACTTTTTAAGGAGCTTTGATTTTGGATTACCCTTGTGGAGCCGTGATAGTTCAATGGATATTGGTTTACCTATTTGGCCTGCAAAACTTATTGTCCCCATAGCTTTTTTTATATTAACTTTACGAATTTTACTGCAAATCTGGGGGTATCTTTCTGCGGTAATCTCAAATACTGATGCGCCAATAGCGGTTCCAGTTAATGAAGAGATAACGAAACAGGCTATTAGTCAAGTTGTTGACTCTAAAGACTTCAAAGGAGATCGTTATGACTCCTATTGATATTGGTATTTGCGTTACCGCTTTTTTGATGATTTTGGTGTTTTTGGGAATGCGCGTAGCTTTTGCTGCTGCTTTTGCTGGTCTCGTAGGTTTGGTTTGGATTTTTTGGGCGAAAAAAGGATATGATACAAGTTATTTTATTTGGGCATTAACTGTTGCAGTAAAAACTGCTGGTCAAGTACCACATTCAAAACTTGCTAACCACGCTCTTTCGTTAATTCCAACATTTATTTTAATTGGATATTTAGCTTATCATGCTGGTTTAACCAAATCTTTGTTCACAGCTGCTAAGCGATGGCTGGGATGGTTACCTGGAGGGCTTGCGATTTCGACTATTTTTGCCACGGCTGGTTTTTCAGCGGTATCTGGTGCGTCTCTTGCAACATCTGCTGTATTTGCACGTATTGCAATTCCTGAGATGCTTGCAGTGGGTTACAATAAAGCGTTTGCCGCTGGAGTTGTTGCCGCTGGAGGAACCTTGGCGAGTTTGATTCCGCCTTCTGCTCTTTTGGTGCTTTATGCAATTATTGTAGAGCAGGATGTTGGTCGATTGTTAGTGGCTGGTTTTATTCCAGGATTATTTAGCGCCATAGTTTATGGTATTTTAATTGTTGGTATTTCAATTGTAATTAAGAATTTTGGGCCAAAGGTAACAGGTTTTACATGGGGGCAGCGTTTTCAGTCTTTACCAGGAACATTCCCCATTATGTTTGTCATAGTCACGATTATTTTTTTTGTTTACAACCCGTTCGGTGGTGAAGCATGGGGCACGCCCACAGAGGGTGGTGCTCTAGGAGCCTTTCTTGTATTTGTGATCGCTATTTGGCGAGGCATGCGGTGGGAAGAATTGAAAGAGTCTCTTCTTGAGACAGCGAAACAAACAACCATGATTTTTACAGTTATATGGGGTGTTTTAATTTATGTCCGTTTTCTTGGTTTTGCTGGATTGCCGTCTGCTTTTAGTGAGTGGATTACGAGTTTGGATCAAAGTCCAATGTTAATAATGGTGATGATTTTACTTGTTTATGCCATTCTTGGTATGTTTATGGATGCGATTGGAATGATGTTATTAACCCTGCCAGTCTTTTATCCAGCAGTTATGTCATTGAATGGAGGGGAATTTGTATCAGCAGCTGATAGCACATTTGGAATGTCTGGTACTATGTGTGCTATATGGTTTGGTGTTCTCGTTATTAAGATGGCGGAGTTTTGCTTGATTACGCCTCCAATTGGCTTGAACTGTTTTGTGGTTTCTGGTGTACAACCTCAAATTTCTGTTCAGGAAGTTTTTCGCGGTGTGACACCTTTTTTTATTGCAGATGCGGTTACAATTTTATTGATATTATTTTTTCCTATAATTGTTTTGTGGTTACCTAGTCAGATTTAGTTTTAGTTAATAAATAGTTAATTATTGTCTTTTTTAAGAAAATTAAATTTTATAAATGTGAGGTAGTATTATGTCTGATGATACTTTAGATAACGTTACTAAAGAAAAAGTTCTTTTACACAAAGTTCCTCCAACTGGGTCTGGAATGAACAAAGTGAGACCCATCAAAGCAGTGGTTGGCTTTCTAAAAAGCGCAGTTGTGTTTGGTACTGGTGCTTTTGTACATCAAGCTATCAAAGAGGTTTACGTTTCAAAGAATACTAATGAATCGATGTCAGACTCGGAACGACAAGCAGTGGAAAGTCAAGGTTTTTATTTCTCAACAGTATTATCTTCTTTAATTACTGGGGTTTTAAGTACAGTGGCGGATATAGTTGATAGAGCTTTAAATAAAGGATTTGGTTTGGATACTGAACCTGAAAATAAGGAAATTAGTGAAGCTAAGGAAGAGATGGTTCGTGTAGTGGTTAGTGATCTGCCTACCGTGATGTGGTTCGGTTTGTCGCATGCGTTGCGAGCTACATTGGAAAAACAAGGCGAACAAATGGGATCACCGACAATGGCAAGCGTAAAGTCACTTGTAACTTCTGCAGGTACAGGTGCTTTCATCGGTACTTTTGGCATGAATCAGGAAGGACTATTTAGGGCGGCTGTGACAAAAGTGACTGGCAATGAATATAGAACCTCATTGGTCTTAAAAAACGGAAGTGCGTTAACTGAGTTTTCTAAGGAAGAATTTTTTAAAAGCTTGGAATCGGAATTTCAAGGAAGGAAATTAAAATTCAATATTAATGAAATGGTTAGTAGAGCGTTGGGGTTCGCCGGAGGCGGCGTGGCTGCTCATGGAATTCTCCAGCAGCAATCCTATGACACCTTTATGAAGCAATTTGGTTACGAATTTATAGCAAACTTTGTAAACTTTTTAATTTATTGCACGTCTAGCTGAGTAGGTAAAATCGCTCAACTGATAACAGAAAATGCCAATGAGGTCGAGGGTTCAATATCAAGTAATGATATAGAACAAGGAATAGTTTCTGAATCAATGCTAACGGATGCTATGCTTGATGATATATGGGATAAATTAAACCAAGCAGCATTTGGCATAGGGTATAAAGAATCTGCTGGTGCTAATACATCAGATACCAAAGAACACGTTGAGAAAGAAGATGTGAAACAAGGTGATGCAGCATCTAAAACAGAGTTAACGCTTGATGGAATTGCTTTTGAAAACAAAATATTAGTAGATGCATTATTAGTATCAATGGACATAAAGGTTGAAGAATCTGCTGGTGCTAATACATCAGATGCCAAAGATGATGAACAAGTTGATAAAGAAGCTGAGGAATCTACTGAGCGAGAGGGGGCAGAAGATCTATCATCATCAAGTCCCAAATTAAGTGACACATCAGATGAAGTTTTGGATCAGGAAGCTAGTGTTGAAGTTGGTGATGAAGATGATGAACAAGTTGATAAAGAAGCTGAGGAATCTACTGAGCAAGAGAGGGCAGAAGATCTATCATTAAGTGACACATCAGATGAAGTTTTGGATCAGGAAGCTAGTGTTGAAGTTGGTGATGAAGACCTTATTTCTTTTCCGGAAGGTGAAAATTCTGAACTTAATAAACTATTGGAATCGTTAGGAGTTGAAAGGCTAGAACCATCCGAAGGTAATAAAGCATCTGGTGGTGCTAATACAGAATCAGAACCAGTGATATCGGGAGATGAATTTAGTGATGAAAACGTTGACCGATCTTTAGTGGACGATGACCTTTCTCAACTTAATGAAATATTAAAATCGGTAGAAACTCCAAGTCCACAACTATCCGAAGGTATTGAAGCATTTGGTGGTGCTATTCCAGAATTTAAACCAGTGATAACGAAAGCTGAAATTAATGAGATAAAGTTCACAGCAATTCCAAGACGACAACTATCCGACAGCATCACAGAAGTGCCCAAAAAGATCAAAAAGCCCAGCAAAGGCAGAGAGCTAGCTAGGTGTACAAGAAGTCTTGGATCTTGTAACTATAAAGAGGCGGAAAATGAGGAGGAAAACGAAACCTTTGGTGAGGAAAAATCGACTGAGGAAGTAGGATCAGGAAAAGAATACAAATCTTATGGTACAGACGGTGTTGAGAAATCAGAAGCAGGAGCAGAATTAGAACCATTGTTGGAAGATACGATGATTACATCGGGTGAATTGGGGGAAATGGTTTTAGCGAGTGCGAGTAGTTCGGAAATAATCTTCATCCCAATATTGGCCAAACTCACAGTTAAACTTATGATCGCAGACTACGAAAAAGATGCATTAAATACTCATCTTGGACGGGGTGTTTATCAGAAGTGGCAAAAATTCAGTGAAATGCAATCGGATACTTATAATTGGACCTTTTTTAACCCTAACCAATATAGTTTTTTAGAATCTAATATACATGTTATAAAGCGTACAAAAAATCTTAATAAGAATCTTACTCACGAAAGAGAATATATTTCTAGAGATACCCCCAAATCTGTGCAGAATATTTCAAATTATATAATAAATGACGAAATAATAGCAACTAGAACTTTAGGTTTTGATTATGTCAGGGTTGGTATAGATACTACAGCGATTCAGTCGGAAGGAAATTTTATTAAGGACGCACTTGAATACGTGCCGATGGGATATTTTGAACAAGAAGTACTCGATGAAATCGCAACCGATGTTAAAGGTATAGTCAAGGGTGCGTCGGATCAATACCCTGAATTGGATCGTATTGATGAATTTATTAGCAATGAAGATAATACGGATGATTATTTTAATGAGACCAAGAAGGAAATAAAGTTTGTACCACGTTCATTCCACGTTAAGTTTAATGATGGACGGCAAAACGCAAAATTATCTAATTATAATGATTTATTATTAACGGGAGACGATGATGATACTGCTCACCTCGGAGCAGGAAGGGATGCATGGTTTGCTGGATCTGGACAAGATATAATTTATTATAAGAATTTTGATAAAATTGATGTAGATAGTTTTATACAAATCACACTTAATAACACTAGACATGCAAGATATTTAAAAGGAATATATTCAGACAAAGATGTAAACGTAAAAATAACGTCAGTCGCACATAGAGTGTCGGTGCAGGAAGGTGTAACATATGCCTTAGAAGTTAGCCAAACTGGAAAATTGTATGGATATTTTAATGAGCAAGGTGACTTTACAGAATTTGATTTTAAAGAAGGTACAGACACAAATACATACTCAATTACACCTTCATTTACTGGTGAGATTTGGATCAAAACTGGTAGTGATACGGGTTCTTATAAGCTCAGTATCATAGCTAAGGAACCAAATGATAATCAAGAAAACCCGAATTATGTACACAAAGGTGTTCTATACTACGTTGAAGACTTTAATCATATAGCATATAAAGTTATGCAAGGTGAAAACGAGTTAAAATTAGAAACAATTCAAGTTATGGATACGGGTAATACTCCTATTGAGATTTTGGCATTCCGTCCGCCTGAGAGTGGTGTTGTTCAGTTTGTTCGAAAAAATGATGATGGAATTGTGTCCGAAATTCCGGAAATTAAGGTTGTTTATGAAGATTATAAACCTTTAAAAACTGATACTGAGACTGGTGTTAAGATTGTTTCAACAAACCCTTCATATAAAGGTCTGGTGGGTGATAATCTAGCAAACACTTTAGATATGAATGATGAAAAGGTAGATAAGCTTGATAGCTCTAAGCGTTACCATGAATACAAAGTATACCTGATACCAGGTTGGTATTTGGTGTCAGTGACTAATATCGGTGATGTGCGGACGTGGAAAGAAAAGATGCCCGTGTCACGTGGTGGTAGACCTGTGACCCAATTAAAGATATCTGGTCAACGTTTGGATGACCGCGAGGCATACGAAGGGATAGTGTTTGACTATTACGTTTACCATGACAGTGAAGATAATTCTGATGATTTTCGTTTAAAGGCCCAACCAGAGCTTTCCTCTACAACCCATTTGGCGGTGGGGGTAGTTGAGGAAGGGCTACACATTATCAGAGTAGAATTACCTGATAATGCTGATGAAGCGGCATATTCACTTAATATTACATCGGCAAATCAATATGATCTAAATGAAGCGAGCACACGAAAGCCTTGGGTGGCACCGCATCTCGACATGAAATTTTTTTTAAGCGCTATAGCGAAAATGGCGAAATCCGTGGGGTGGGAGCTCGTCAAGAGCCTCAAACCATCTTTCTTACCGTCGAAGATAATTGATCCTGATGATTGGCAGGCTGAGTTCGAAGAAGTTATCGCTAAACATAGTAAAAAAATGAAGAATATAATTCCTGAAATGTTCTCAGTTGTTAAACAGAGGTTTGATGTTGTTTTCCACAATGAGTTTATTCATGGTAGTGCCCAGTACGGAACTAAAGGAGAGGCGAAAGGCAGTGTTATTTATGATGTGGAGGTAATAGTAGGAACTTCCAGTGCGGATGAGTACTCTGCAAGTAAAAATGTAAGATATATAAATTTACGCCAGGGCCACGATGTGGTGCATGTAGATGCTTATGCCTATGAAGTTTTTATTGATGGTGGGCGGGGAAATGATACCCTAGATTTTAGTCCAACAAAAGTTCCCATTAATTTAAAGTTAATTGAAGATACTTCTATACTGGATACGCGTGCCTTCAATGAAAATAGTATTGAAACTAAAAAATTTGTAGCCTTTCGCAATTTGGATAAACAAGGAAATTACCGTAAAGAGAGAACATTATTTTTGCCAGAAGGTTATTTCTTAACTTCCTTTAATTTTAATTCGTTGCTTATGCCTGATGGAGAGACAATGAGGAATACAAAAAATATGAAGGCGATATTAAAAGTCATTAAAGACGAAAGAGTCGTTTTTCAGGAAGAGTTTTTTTTATGGCAAACAGTAGATTTACAGGTCCCTTATGAAAGTAATGAAATCATTATTGTCTTTAGTCAGGAAGAAGAGTATCGGTCTGAAAATGAAAACGCGCTATATAATGGTAACATATGGATTGACATGTTCTATAGTAAAGGACATTTTCTTAAAAAATCAGAGTATTTTGAAATACAACCAATAGCTATGAATAGTTACGTTAGAGGTGTACTAAAAAACCAAAGCAACGATAAACCTTCAGAAAACCAAATCGACGTTAATGATGGCTATAGGGTATATTTAACGGCGGATGGAAAATATGAATTAAATTTACTAACAGATGACTCTAAAGATAAGGCAAATTTAAAAATTAATTTGTGGAGTTTCAGTGGTAGACTTATTGAATCGTCTTTTTCTGGTAAATTTGAAGTTCAACAAACTGGAATTTATTTTGTAGAAATTATTAAAAAAGATCAAACTGTTGATGATGTAGATGTAGGATATCAACTTCTTCTTACTGATGATACTTATGGAAGCGATACAAACTTTTCCCTTAGACCAGGCTATATGACTGAAAACAATAGTATAAACTACATTAATAGAGCGTTTACAATCGTTGCAAGTAATTTTGATAATCTTATACTTGGTGATCTTGCTGATAATTTTAGGATGTTTGATGGCATGAGAGACCTCTATGCTGGAAATGGAAAAAATATAATTTATGGTAATGACTTAGGTAATACGATTAAAAGTGGTTCTGATGATGACACCTTAGATGGTGGTGGAGGTAATGACACCTTATATGGTGGTGGAGGTAATGACACCTTAATTGGTGGTGCTAGTTTTGATACCTTAATTGGTGGTACTGGTGATGACACCTTAGATGGTGGTACTGGTAATGACATCTTAAGCGGTGGTGAAGGTAATGACACCTTAAGCGGTGGTGCTGGGACTAATACCTTAAGGGGTGGTGCTGGGACTAATACCTATAAATTTATGAAAAAGAAATTTGGTCAGGATAGAATTTTTGGAGGTGAGGGTAATAGTATATTAAGATTTGATTTTGATATGCCAGATAAGGATAAAATAAATTTAGAACTGATGTATGACACGCTAAGTAAAAGGAAAGATTTATTGATTTCTTTTGGTTCTGTAGCTCAACCAGAACGAGTTTCATTAATTTATAATGATAAAAATAATGTTGAAATTTATTTTAAAGACAACCCAGATCAGGATATGTTTAGTGAATTTATGGAAATGGTTGGCAGTCCAATAACTATAATAAGGAAGGATGTTTACAGAGAATCATCACAACTAGCTTAACTTTGATAATCATCAAAAATAGTAAGCAGAGAATAGAATCATAAATTAAGTGATAGTAATTTAGAACTCTAATCCATAGTTCCTTCTCTGCTTTTATTTTTATTAACCACTTCTTGGCGTATTCCTAATATTTTCATATATGACATCAAATATAAATAATGATAAAATCATGCGAAGTTGGATCAGCTGTTTATCGCTTATGGCCCAACACCATGGAATCAATGCAAGTGTAGATAGAATCTTACATAAGTATGCTGTTGATGCGGGTTCTTTTAACAAAATGCAGTTCATGCGTATTGCACAAGAATTAGGCTTTAAGAACAAAATTATAAAAATAAAGTGGGAATCTCTTGCGCGTATTGCTGGTGGTTATCCAGTCATTGCACTTAAGAAAGATGGTCAAGCAATAATTTTATCTGGCTTTTTGCCTAAGAGTGACACTCAGAAAAAGAACGCGCAAAATGTAATCGAAGAAAATGACGAAACAGTTGCATTTCTTGACCCAATGAAACAAAAACTTGAATTTGAGTTTTTAAGTCGTGAAGAATTTGAAGAGTTATTAATAGGGGAGTGTCTATTTTTTAAACGTGTTTATAAATTGAGTGATGAGAATCAACCTTTTAGCTTGCGGTGGTTTATTCCAGAAATTATTCGACAAAAAGTCCAGTTTATTGACATAACATTAGCTGCTTTCTTCATGCATTTTATTGCATTGGCGGTACCTATATTTTTTCAAGTCGTAATAGATAAGGTGCTTGTTAATCAAACTTATTCTACACTACATGTGTTAGGTGTAGGTGTTGTCTCAGCGTTAATATTTAATGCGATTTTAGAATGGTTACGAAGCTTTTATCTTATACACGCGACCAGTAAAATTGATATACGCGTTGCAACACGAACTTTCTCTCATTTGCTTAATCTGCCTATTCATTTTTTTGAACATGCCTCAGCCGGAGTCATCACAAAACATATGCAGCAAACATCTTCTATTAGAGAGTTTCTGACGGGAAATCTTTTTCTTACAATTTTAGATGCAACGGCATTATTAATTTTCATACCTGCAATTATTTTTTATTCCGGTTATCTCTCAATATTGGTGATTTCTGTAAGTTTATTACTAACTTTGATTATGCTTGCTTTGCTTCCTACCTATCGAAAAAGGCTACATAATTTATATCAAGCCGAAGGTAAGAGACAAGGTATGCTTGTTGAAAGCATACAGGGTATGAGGACGATCAAGGCGCTAACAGTTGAGCCTGTTATGCATAAGAACTGGAATCAAAAAGCATCAGATGCTGTCAAAATGCATTACAATTTGGGAAAAATTTCGATTTCAGCCAAGGCAGTTTCACAATTTCTTGAGTCACTCTTATCAGTTTTAATAATCTGGGTAGGAGCGTCCTTAGTTTTTTCAGATGGTCTGACCGTTGGTGCGCTGGTCGCATTTAATATGTTAGCAGCACGTGTTTCGGGACCATTAGTCAAGATGGTTGGTCTGGTGCATCAATATCAAGAGGCTTCTTTATCGGTAAAAATGCTCGGGAGTGTTATGAACCAACCTAGCGAACCTGGTATTAATACAGGAGGTTTGCGACCACAGTTTACGGGTAACATATTATTGGAGAATATTACCTTTCACTATGATATGAAACAACCTGCAGTGTTAAAAAACATTTCCCTAGAAATTCCTCCTTGTAGCAAGGTTGGCATTGTGGGTCGTAGTGGATCAGGTAAAACAAGTTTAATGAAGCTACTTCAGGGTATGTATATACAGCAAAGTGGGATTATTCGTTTTGATGGCATAGATATGCGTGAAATTGATATTATGCATTTACGTCAGCAAACAGGTGTTGTTTTGCAGGAAAATTTTCTGTTTCATGGATCTGTGAGGGATAATATCAGTATGACTGTAACTCATGCCACAATGGAGGATATTGTTCATGTTGCAAGATTAGCTGGAGCAATTGAATTTATTGAAAAACTCCCCAAAGGATTCGATACCATTTTGGAAGAGAATGCTTCAAACTTGTCGGGAGGGCAACGGCAAAGATTGGCCATTGCGCGGTCATTGTTAGTGCACCCAAAGTTTCTTATTCTTGATGAGGCGACCAGTGCTCTAGATGCTGAGAGTGAAGGTATTATTAAGAGAAACTTGTCAAAAATTAGTAAAGGGCGCACTGTTTTAATAGTATCCCACCGTTTGTCTATGATAAAAGATGCTGACTTTATTGTTGTTATGGAGAATGGTGAAATTGATTGCGTGGCTGCGCATGATGAACTCTTAGTAAAGTCTGACATCTATCGTACTTTGTGGGATCAACAAATGGGTAGTGGGTCTTAAAGTTTCATGAGTAATAAAAAACAAATAAAAAAAAATGATCCTGCTTTGTTAGAGTTTGAGTCTGATGCCGTTGAATTAGAGCATTCACAGGTTCCAAAACGTTCACGATGGATTTTATACACAATATTTTCTTTGTTAGTTACGGCGATTGTTTGGGCGAGTTTGGCTGAGGTTGAGCGTTTCGTCAGTTCAATAGGTCAGTTAATTGTGATTGATCCAATTATCCAAATTCAACCGTTTCAAACGTCAATAATTAAGAAAGTTCATGTTTATAGTGGAGATGAAGTTATAAAAGACCAACTTTTAGTTAGTTTTGATTCAACAGTGTCACAGGCTCAACTTGAGAGTATTAAGCAAAAGAAAAGTGCACTTTTTTCCCATTATCGACGCCTCACAGCAGAACAAAAAAATGTAGAGTATGTTCCTCTAGAAACTGAAAATAATGAATCAAAAGACTTGCAGTTAAATATTTTCAATAAGCGCGCTAATCATAAAAATGAAAGTCTCAAGAATTACAGTCTAGGCAGTCACAAACTGTCACTTGAATTATCTAAAAATAAGAACATGTCTGCTAATCTTCAAAAGAAAATAGTGATTCTTGAAGAACTTCATAAAAATTATAAAGCTTTATATGAAAAGTCTTTTATAACGAGAGGTGAGTATCTAAAGGTTAAAGAACAGTTAGTTGTGGGACTGGGGGAACTTGATGTTCTGTTACACGAAAAAAATATTTCAGAACATAAAATAAATGAGATTGAAGTAGCACGGTCTATGTTTATAGCTGAATGGGAAACGAGTACGCTTGGGGAACTTAGTGAGGTAAGAAAAGATTTAGTTCAAACAGAGAGTCAGTTTAAAGCCGCACAGAAAGCTAATTCTCTTGTTGAACTGAAAGCCCGCACAGACGGTATTGTATTACAAGTTGGGCAATTTTCTGCCGGTTCAGTGGTACAGCCAGCAGAACCAATTTTGACGCTTATGCCGCTTAAGTCTAGAATTGAAGCCTTAGTTCAAGTTCCTGCTCAGAATATTGGTTATATTCGTATCGGTGATGAGGTAAGGATTAAATTAAATGCATTTCCATTTCAACAACATGGTATATTGCAAGGGAAAGTCCGTGTGATAAGTGAGAATGCCACCACCAACAAAGATTCGCCGGTGGCCATTTATGTTGTCCGAATTGAGATTATGTCACACGAGCTAAAAAATGTTCCTCAAGGATATAGGTTGATTCCAGGTATGGAAGTTGTTGCAGATATCAAAATTGGTACACGTCATATCATTGAATATCTGATATATCCTATAATTCGTGTACTTGGTCAAAGCATGCGAGAGCCATAGAAAATCATCTCACCACCACTCAACTTATATGAGGGATGAATAGAGGTCATGTTAATTTCTCATCACCTTAATTGCGCCCTGGTCGAGCAGAAATTTGATTACCGCGCGCATCGACAGACATGTCTTGATACTAAGCTACATATAGAGAAAGGCTGAATTTTAAAGTTTCGTTTCCAGCATTTAGGGTTCCGCCTTTTTCTTGACCCGCAATAACAATCATGACGCGACTTAAAGTAATAATAAGTTGATTCTGCGTTATAGCCGCAGATGCTTTTCAAGAGACTGTAATCTATATACCTTTTTAGAGCACACCAAAGATAATATACCCGCGCAGTTTATTTCGAGCTCCTACGCGCAAGCTCTCTATTGCTTTGACGGATAATCACCGTTGAAAATTTTTTGTGTAGCAGAATAGATGTTCATCTAAGGTCCGCACAAATATGAGTCCGCATGGATTGCCAGCTGCAGGTTTCATACCATCAAAACTGAGGATATAGATTTTATCAGGCGCCACGTACCCGTGGTAACACTGGTGTGCGTGTGGGCTTTCTCAAGTCACGCCCTCCACGGTTTACGGTGAGAATCTAGTATGCTGATGCCCAAAACATGATCGTGTGTTTCTTGTGGATGGCGCGTATTAGACCATACTATAAATCCTAGTTTATGGGAATTTATTAGGGAGCTCCTAAGTGGGATGACGTTTGGTAAGAGTTTATCTCTCGATGTGCTCTAAATAAAGCAATCCCAGAATATGCACATATGATGGATAAAATAGGATTCATCCAGTTTAAAAACGCCCAAGGGGCATACTCAATAACGCTGACGCCGAGAGTTGACGCAAAAAATGCACCACCCGTTGTCCATGGAATAAGAGCTGTGGTTAATGTTGCCCCTTCTTCTAAGGAGCGGGAAAGGACCGAACGGTCAATCTCATGGTCATCATAGGCATCTTGGAAAAGTTGCCCACCTAAAATAATGGACATATAGGCTTCACCCATGGTCATGTTGCCAATAAAACACGTAATTATTGTTGAACTGACGATACTTCCAATCCGTTTAGCTCGGAGTAAAGCACCAGTAATAAGCACATGTAAGAAACGGAAACTACTTAAAATACCCCCTAAGGCTAATGCCATCAGCGCCAAAGAAAGGGTCCACATCATAGCGGTAATCCCCCCACGGCTGAATAACTTATCGAGGGTTTCTGTGCCAGTTTCAAATGAACCTCCGCTGTACAGAGCGCCAAGAACAGTTGTTATATCTGCGCCTTGCATGAGAATCGCCAAGAAAACAGCGACCACCGCTGCCGATATCATCGACACTTCAGCACTCACCTTCATATAGTTCATGACCAACATCAGAACTAATGGAAGCACACATATAATATTAATGGTGTAGGTGTTCTCAATACCAGAGAGCATTAAATTTAAGTCACCCTCAGGGAGGCCTACATCTGCATAACTATACCCAATGATTGAGTATATGACCAATACGATCAGATATGTTGGCCCCGTTGTGTAGAGCATGCTTTTAATGTGTTGGTATAAATCAACTTTAGATGCCATGGCGGCTAAGTTGGTAGTATCAGATACAGGAGACATTTTGTCTCCAAAACAGGCACCAGATATCACCATACCGGCAACTATTGGCAGGGGAATCCCCATGATTGACCCAATACCTATTAACACAACACCTGCAGTTCCCACTGTGCCCCAGCTGGTTCCAGTGGCAAGAGACATAAAACTACAAAGGATCAGACCAGCAGGTAGAAAGAATGCGGGGACAATCGATTTTAATCCATAATAAATCAGAGCGCCAACGGTTCCACTCTGGATAAACGCCGCAATAAGAATACCGATCAAGAAGAAAATATAAATTGCAGGTAAGGCGCTGTTGATGCCCGTATTCATGGCATCCCGGATTGGCTTAAAACCATCTTGACTTAAACGGAAGGCGCTCCCTCCTGCAATGAGCAAACAAATAAGTATTAGACTATGTAGGCTTAAATTGAAGTAAAAAAGTCCAAAGCCGATTACTAAAACAATTGATCCGAAAGTTAGTAAAGAGTGTACAAAACTTGGATTATATTTATTGATATTTAATTTTGCCGTCACAACATCTTTCTCAAATTTATTATGTTTATGGATAAATGAATCATCAAATTAAATTTCTATATTTTATGGTAACCATTTAACACTAATTTTAACCAAATATCAACTGGAGAAATTCCTCTCTCTTCTCCCTCAAGGAGCACCTGATTCTCATTGATTAAATATCCCTATAGTTTGCATTATAAAACTTCTTTATATCCGCGGAAGTGCAACTCTGATACGCCTGCTTAACTCTTCTATTATCATTGATCATTTTCTGGTCTACCCCGCACATCTCCAATAAGCCAGTCCGTAAATCTATTCCGTTGAATTACCATCTTGGGTGCGGTATCGTTTTCTAAGTCATTATCCCAATAAAACAGCTCTTCAGTGAACGCACTGTAATAGGCTGTTTTAGACTACCGGAGGAATATATGGTAACAAATAAAAATTTAAGATGGGAAAGTTTGGATTTTGTCAGGGGCGTGGCCATCGTTGCGATGGTGATTTTTCATTTTATTTATGATTTACAGTATTTCGGCTTCTATATAGTTAGTTCTTACAATGAATATATCGGCTTAAGAATTTATTCGATGACTGTGGCATCTACTTTTATTTTAATTTCGGGATTAAGTTTACAATTCTGGCACATCAATAAGAAAATAGACCTTAAGGACTATTTAAAGCGATGCCTGATGATTCTTGGTGCGGCTACCTTGATTAGTGCATATAGTTTTATCACCACAAAGGATACATTTATTTATATAGGTATTTTGCATCTGCTGGGGATTTGTAGTTTATTATTTTTATTGATCAGAGATTTGAAGAATAGATGGATCTTAATTTTGATGAGTATACTGGCATGGATCAGTTTTACAGATTTACTCGTCTTACCAGATCATCGTATTTTTGCATGGATTGGATTGTCAGAAAATCCGCCAAGCACCCTTGATTATTATCCTTTGTTGCCGTGGTTTATGATCTTTCTAGCTGGGACTCTCTTTGTCAGGTATGCAAATTCTTTCATAGTTAAAAGAATCAATAAAGCAAAGCCTTACCCCTCAAGGCTAGGTAATATTTTAATACTTGTTGGGAGAAAAAGTTTACTTATATACCTAATACATCAACCAATATTTTTTGCTTTGTTTTATGCATATATATATATAGCTTTTTAAATTCGGTGGATGTTTTCTCTTAATTCGTCACTTAAAGCAAGTGCGGCCTTCGAGCCTTGGGCTTATAATGCGGCAAGGCTAATTAGATTTTAGGGTGCCATATTGACCATGGCAGTACACCAGCGGGGCTTTATTTATATTCTTCTGATATGAAAGAATGCGCATGATGAAGAGAATATGATCCCCAGCATCTTGTTCCAAATAAGGGTTGCACTCAAAGTTAATGCAGGTATTTGCAAGAATAGGGGCGTCAAAGACTCCGCGTGAGAAGGTAACATTTTCCCATTTATTATCAGAGGGCGTGGCGAATTTATTTGATAAATCGATTTGATCCCAAGCCAGAACGTTGATTACAACACCTTTTGATTCTTGCCATTTGGGTAACCCATGTGCGTTTTTATTGATACTGAAAAGGACAAGTGGCGGATCTAGTGATAACGAGTTAAAGCTGCTGATGGTCATCCCAAGGTCTTCCCCATGGACCTGAGTTGTGGCGATGATCACACCCGTTGGGAAATGTCCGAGGGCACTTCTTAATTCTTTTGGTGTCATGATGTGATCAGTATTGTCTGAGGGTGTCTGAGCAGGCTTAGGGGGTGAATTATTCATAGTGTCCCTTTTATTTTAAAGAGTGGTAACCTGATACTTTTACGGTTTCCTCTCCCCATGGTCCCAGAGTAACTGTCATAGAATACCAATGGGGAATCTATTATCGGATCGACTTTCCAAGTAAGTACCTATGCCATGTCGTGGGCAGCAGGGGCATTTTCGTTGAATCTGGATCAAGTCGCGTCCAATCAGTCTGGTCTTAAGCGTTTCTGTTCGTCAAAAGTGTGTGGGCGGTAAAACGTCTATGTGTTAAGTTTATCACTATTTAAATGTGATAAATAATTTTAATCCAAAACTCAATTAAAAAGTTTCATGCTTTTCCTTTAAAACCATAGAAAAACATCTTAAATAAGCGCCTATTATCTGTGATAAAGCAACAAGTTCTCAAATAATATGAAAAAAATAATTTTTTCAGTCTCAAGGCGTTTACTTTATGATTTTGAGTCTTAATATTATTAAGCTCGTATGGGCGCACCCTTATTGAAGTGGCGTAATATCCCTCAAGGTGTTAGGACGTTTATATCAAATAAACAGGCTTTCATATTCTGACTGAATCCATAAGGAATACAATAAAATGAAGAAAATTATTTTTGTTTTGGGCATTATTTTCGGGGCATCAAGTGCCTTGGCAAACTCTTTTCCCCAAACTTTTGATCATGTATTTGGTACGACGACGGTTGAGAAAAAACCCGTTCGTATTGTCTCTTTAAGCTATGGGCGTTCTGACACCTTGTGGGCGTTGGGCGTGAAACCTGTTGGTGTACGTTTCTGGTATGGTGAGGATAAGTATGGTGCATGGCCATGGGCGAAAGAGACTTTTAATTCTCTTGGCGCTGATTATACGCCCGTTGTGTTCCCGCGTGGTGATTTAGACTTTGAAAAAATCGCCTCTCTAAAACCAGATTTAATCCTGGGGTTATGGGCAGGTATTAAAGAAGAAGACTATAACATGCTCTCTTCCATTGCGCCGACTCTGGTTCGTCCTGCTCAATACCCTGCCTACGGTACGCCCTGGGATGTTCAAACAGAAATTGTCGGGCGTGCAGTCGGTGAAGCTGAAAAAGCCCGTAAGGAAATTAACCGTATTCAAGCAAAAATTATAAAATACGCTTCTGATAATCCCCAATTTAAGGGCAAGTCCGTTGCGGTTGCCTATTATTGGAAAGACAAGCCTGGTGCCTATGTTAGTTCTGATATTCGGGTGCAATTAATGGAAAACCTTGGATTTATAACTCCTCAGCGCTTATTAGAAGATGCGAAAAATGTAAGTTTCCTCTCTTATTCTCCTGAAGACTTTAGTCCCTTAGATACGGATGTGCTGTTATGGGTTGTCTCTAAAGATGCAGATGTGGAAAATGTCAAATCCTTAAAAATGCGTAAAACCATGCGCGTTTATCAAGAAGGTCGGGAAATTGCCGTTGATGCACTCCTAACAGGGGCATTTTCACATGCTAATATCCTAAGTTTAGACTATGCACTCGACACCATTGTTCCCCTATTGCAAAACGCAGTGGATGGTAATCCTGCAACGGTTGTTGAAAGCTCACAACGTATGGGACTCATAGACTAAATATCTTTATAGGGTAGCTGCCCTTCATTGTAAAACGGATACCTCCTGACATATGAGTTCTCTGCCCACTTCTCCCTTTCACTTACGTAAGTCCTTATATCGTAAAAATACCGTCGGCTTAATTGTCTTGATTATCTTGCTGTGTTGTACGGTGTTCTCATCCATTGCTTTTGGGACCAGAAACTTAGAAATTATGGACATACTGCAGACCCTCATGGGAAATAATAAAGACGATACAACCAAAATTGTGATTTGGGATTTACGTATTCCCCGTACAATAACCGGTTTTATTGTTGGGGCTATGTTGGGAATTGCAGGCGCGATTATGCAAGCTATAACCCGTAATCCTCTTGCTGATCCTGGTATTATGGGAGTCAATGCGGGTGCATCTTTCTGTGCTGTTATCGCTATTTGGGGATTAGGAGTTACCTCTATTTTTCACTTGTCGTGGTTTGCATTTGTGGGGGCAGGGTTAGCAGCAACGGTGGTGTATGGAATTAGCAGCACGGGGCAATTAGGGTCTGCAACCCCCGTGCGGCTCACCCTGGCAGGAGCTGCCATTAACGCTATGTTATTTGCCATCATCTCGGCTATTCTGACCATGAGTCAAGAAACCCTCAATACCTATCGGTTTTGGGTGGTGGGATCCTTGCAGGTTTCCAAAGTAGAGGAGATTCTCCAGCTTTCCCCCTTTATCATCGGAGGTATTCTTATAAGTCTGTGGCTGAGCAATACCTTAAATACCTTCGTCTTAGGGGATGAGGCCGCTAAAGGTCTGGGCGAGAATATTAAACGTATTGGCGTATTGTCCTTGCTTTCCATTACTCTGCTGTGCGGTTCAGCTGTTGCAATTGCGGGCCCCATTGCCTTTGTGGGATTGGTTATTCCCCATATGGCCAGATTCTGGGTTGGGCAGAATCATCGGTGGATATTATTGTATGCCGCGTTATTAGGGGCAATTATCTTATTAGGGACAGATGTTATTGGGCGACTGGTCTTAAAGGGTACTGAAATAGAGGTTGGCATCATTATTGCCTTTGTGGGGGGACCTTTATTTATATGGATTGTCCGTAGTTTGAGGATCACGCAGAATTAGGAATAGTGATATGATAAGAGCTCCTCTTTTTAAAACCAGAATTAGTATGGCGCAAATGGGGATATATGGTGGAGTGACGACCCTATTGCTGGGGATATTGATTTGGTCCTTGTCCGCAGGGTCATATTCCCTTTCTTTGGGGGAAGTGGTCTCTATTCTATGGCATCCAACAGGGGGATATGATGAACTTGTTATTTGGGATATTCGGCTCCCTCGGGTTTTAGTGGGGACCACAGCCGGTGCTTTATTGGGTGCCAGTGGTGCCATATTTCAGTCGATAATTCGTAACCCATTGGCATCCCCTGATGTGATTGGGTTTAATTCTGGTATTGCCCTAGGCGCTGTTGTGGCCTTAGTTTTTTTTGATGCCTCAGGGTACGCGCTTATTTTCAGTGCCATTGGGGGAGGGATGATCACGGCTTTGTTGGTGATTGTGCTTGCATGGCAGGCCCAGCCTTCATCACCATATTTGCGTAAGAGTACCTCCCACTTGAATGCTGTGGGTAGACTATGGAAATATGCCAATGCCTATGGCTTTATTCCCTATCGCATTGTATTAATCGGTATTGGGTGTGCCTTTACCATTACAGCCATTACCAACTTTGTTTTAATTACCACCGATATTTACCGTGCATCCGATGTGATGATATGGTTGATCGGCAGCGTCAACGGTAAAACATGGGACTCTGTAACCATTGCTTTTAGTGGACTTGTCGTGTTATTACCATGTGCCTTATACCTTCAAAAGAATATGAGAGACTTAGAGCTGGGTAATGATACGGCTGTCTCCTTAGGGGTGCATATTAATCGTACGCGTCTGTATGCGGTTCTCTTAGGCATACTTTTATCTGCATTCGCCGTTAGCGTTGTGGGGCCAATTGGCTTTGTCGCCTTTGTCTCAGGCCCTATTGCCCGAAGGATGAGCACTGTTGCGGGTATTAATGTGGCATTATCTGCTTTGGTTGGGTCTATTATTCTCACATTTTCTGACTTAATGGGACGCATCGCTATTCCAGGAATTAATCTAAGCGCTGGTATTTATACTGCCATTATTGGGGGCCCTTATTTATTATGGCTATTGGCGCGTAACATTAGAAAAGGTGAATTATAATGATGTACCGCCTCTCCGCAGAGCGTATACGTATTCAGTATAGGGATACGGTGATTTTAGATGATATGAGCGTTACTCTTCCCCATGGTAAAAATACAGTGATTATTGGACCAAATGCCTGCGGTAAGTCGACGTTACTCAAAGCTCTCGCGCGTTTGCTGGTGCCAGAGGTTGGCGTTGTGGTTCTAGACGGTAAAGCGATTCATACCCAAAATACCAAAAAGGTGGCACAAACTCTCGGGCTTTTACCGCAAACTCCTCTCGCCCCACAGGGTATTTTTGTTTATGACCTGGTGTGTCGGGGGCGCAGCCCGTATCGTACTGCTTTTTCTAGGTGGAGTGACGAAGATGAATCCGTTGTGATCAATGCCCTTAAACAAACTCAGACCTATGACCTTGCAGACAGAGACGTGGACTCCCTCTCGGGGGGGCAAAAACAAAGAGTTTGGATTGCCATGGTCATGGCACAAAACACGGATATTCTTTTATTAGATGAGCCCACAACTTTTTTAGACATGCCCCATCAAGTAGATGTCCTGGAGTTGATAAAAAACTTAAATAAGGATGCTTCATCAACCGTTGTTGCGGTACTTCATGATTTAAATTTATCGTCCCGTTATGCCGACCATATTATCGCCATGAACAATGGTGGCATCGTTGCCCAAGGAACACCTCAGGAAACTATGACCGCAGAAACAATCAAAACGGTCTTTGATATGGACTGTATTATCCATCCTGACCCCATAACAGGCACGCCGATGGTGATTCCCAAATAATAATGAGAAAAGGGGTGTGACCCATTCACATAAAAGCGGATCACAGCGCCCTTAATGGTTATAAAATATTAGGAATAATTATTGTTTGTCCCTTATGTTTAATAATATCAACGGGGTGGCCATAGACGAAATCAATCATTCCGCGGGTCATGACATCGTCAACGGTGCCATCATCGTAAACAATGCCGTCCTTTAAGACTACCACCCGTTTTGCATACTGGGCCGCTAGCGTTAAATCGTGAAGAACAACCAAAACGCACAACCCTTTATGTGCTAAATTCCGACCAACTCTTAAAATATGATGCTGATGAGACATATCCATTGCTGATGTGGGCTCGTCAAGGAACAAAATAGGTTTGTACCCTTGGCGCATGCTGCTGTAGATTTGTACCAGAACCCGCGCCATTTGACAGCGTTGTTTTTGTCCCCCTGAAAGGGTGAGGTAGTTGTGCTCTGCGATATTTAATAATTGAACTTCTTCGAGGGTTTGATCAATTAAATCTTCACTGTCTTTATCTAAATCACCAAGGGTAACCACTTCTCGCACACTAAATGCAAAGGATAGAAAACTTTCTTGGGGGAGGACTGCTCGGCGTTTAGCGAGTTCTTTGATAGTTAAGCTCTGAATATTATCATTGCCGTAAACGATATCGCCTTTGCACTTGATATCCCCGCTGAGCAGTTTCAACAGAGTGGATTTGCCGGCCCCATTCGGACCAATTAATGCGGTAACTTCGCCGGGAAGAAACTTAATGTCCATGGAGGGTAAAATATCGATTCCATTAGGTGAAAAATAAATATTCTTGGCCTTTATATCATTCTGTATTGTCATATCAACTTTCCTTTTGTTTATTAGTTAATATGGCGTTTATTCGTCATAAGAATGTAGAGAAAGAATGGCGCCCCAATAGCAGAGGTAATAATACCAATTGGGATTTCTGCAGGTGGGAACATAGTTCGCGCCAGAATATCTGATAACAACACCATAACTGCCCCTAAAATCATACTGTTGGGCAGGAGGAAGCGGTGGTCCGGCCCCGTCATTAAACGTAAAATGTGGGGGACGACAATTCCTACAAAGGCAATAGGCCCTGCGATTGAGACACTAAATCCAACCGATAAGGCGGTTAAGACAACACATTTACGGTTAAATTTAGCGGTATCAATTCCGATATGGCGTGCTTCTGCTTCCCCTAGGAGGTTAGCATTTAATCCCCTTGCGAGGGATAAATTATAGAAACAGACCAAAGCGAGGGCGCCAACCAGGGCCATATATTTCCAACTTACACCGCCTAAGCTTCCCATAGTCCAGAACGCAATATCTCGGAGTTGTTGGTCGTTGGAGACATAGGTGAGGGTTCCTGAAATTGACCCTACAACCGCGTTAATAGCAATACCCGCTAATAACATGGTGACCACAGAGACCCCTCGAGGTGTTAAAGCGACGAAATAGATAAAAAATGTTACGACTGTTCCACCGACAAAAGCAAAAATTGGAATTAACCAAAATCCCAATATAGATTCAGCTTGGCCAAACCACACATTCCCCATGACTATTGCCAAAGCAGCCATTAAAGACGCTCCAGCAGAGACGCCAATTAACCCAGGGTCAGCGAGTGGGTTACGAAACATACCCTGCATCACGGCACCTGAAGATGCTAACGCCGCACCGACTACAGCGGCGCCAAGCATACGGGGAAACCGAATTTGCCAGACCACAACTTTTTCAACATTGGGTGCGAGCGTGGTATATCCAAATAAATTGTGTAAAACGACTTCTATGACGTTACCAAGTTTTACGGAGTATGCCCCAATAGTAATCGTCACAACAGCCAGTATGAACATCAAAGCTATTAAAAAAGGGGGGAGAACACGACGAAAGTTGGTATGATATGCTTTTACGCCAAGGCCGTTGGATTTGATTTTTTCATTCATTTTTATTCTTTCACTCTAAAGCAAAGAAACACATGTTAAATCTATAAGTATGCAGGGATTTAACAAATCATATCCCTGCAATACCAGACTATTGTAGCTTTTTGCTATCCTTTCTTTATAACCAAAGACTCTTGAGGCGCGTAGTCACGGGGCGGCAGATTCGCCATTTTATCTTTACCGTGGAGGTTGCCAATCATAGTGTTGATCGCCTGAGGTGTCCGTGGACCCATTGCGTAAACGAAACGAGGAAGAACGCTTACTCTATTGTTTTTCCATGCGGATGTTTGAGATAACGCAGGGAAGTCTGCCATGCTTTTCCCATCTTCTTTCATACGCTCTAATGAAAAGCTGAAAAGCAGGATGACATCTGGATCCTTTGCGAGTAAGGATTCGCGGTTGGCTTCCGTACGACGGGGAACGCCGTCAAATACGTTAACACCTTTAGCCCAGCCCATGGAGATATTCGTGGAACCCGACCCACTAACAAATAATTTTCCTTTGGAATAATAGGTAATTGCATATGTTATTTCAGGTAAGTCCTCAGCTGCAGCTTTTACGGCGTCGAAGTCTTTTTCAACCTGGAGCGCGATTTTATTTGCCTGCTCAAATTTACCAAAGAACCCTCCAACTAAGCGAATATTTGTTGCCACATCTTCAGGGTTTATAACTTCTTTAGTTTGAAAAAATTTGATATTTTCATCAGCTTCTAAAATTTCAATGGTTTGCTCAGGACCCATAAAGCTAGGCGCCAAAACATGTGTTGGGTTTAATGCCAAAATTCCTTCTGCTGGTGCGCGACGGACATACGCAACAATGGGGAAATCTTTTTGTAAGTTTTTAGGATATGTCGTTAAACGACCGACACCAACCAGGTCACTTTCCATACCTAATAGGCTGGCGACTTCACCCGGGGCGGCGCCAAAAACGATTATGCGGTTTTCTTGAGCAACGGCCGCTGTTAAGTTAATTATCAATGATAATGTGGTTACAATGAATAGATTGACACATGTTTTCATATTTAAGGCTCCAGTATATATTTATTTAAAACACAAGCCTAAAGCGTAAAAAATTTCCAGTTCCTAATAATGATATTAATTATTCATATCACTAATTTTGTGTTTTGCAAACATATTAAGTGTTGCCGTGCAGAAAATTATTAAGTCTTATTAAATTTGTGTTGACCTAATTTCTCGGAGTGCTAGTCTGGTTTTGAGCCTAAGTTAAAAAATTACAGTACCTAATATTTCATATATTTTTCATGATTAATTAAGGATTTTTGTCTATGAAAATCTTAAAAACCCTATTGAATATAGGGCTGATGGTACTTGTTATTGGCACGAGTCTGATTTCTTATGCACATGCAGAGTCTAATCCTTTTTGGGAGAAATCTTTCTGGCGCTCTGCAACAGTTACTGATGTGGAGCGGGCGCTTAAAGATGGATATGATGTGAATCAAGCTACTTCAGAAGGGCTCACACCTATTGCTCATGCGTCTATGGAAAGCAATGATCCGAAAGTCATTCAGTTTTTAATTGATAAGGGTGCGGAGGTGAATCCTGAAATTGATTGGGGTTGGTCGCCTTTATTCTTAGCATCTATGAATAGTGATAATCCTGAGGTTATTGATGTTCTTATTAAAAATGGGGCTGACATTGAGGAACGGTGTGTGGGAATCAATTCAACACCGCTGATTGATGCGGTTGTCCATAATCGTAATCCTGAAATCGTCATGACGTTATTAGAGGCTGGTGCGAATCCCCATGCCAAAGATGATAAAGGATGGTCAAGCATTGATTATGTCAAGATGAAGGGCAATTACCATAAAAATGATATGGTCTATAAAGCAATTACCTCTAATTAAGTGTGTTCGCGTCGTTTGATAAAGAGTAGAATATTTTTTCTAAAAAAATGTCTACTCTTTATTTATTTAGTTAGTTAATTTCAGGTTCGATTAATTTTATGAGAATTTAAAAAAAATGCGAAACATGTACAGATTTAGATCACGCTCAAACATCGAAGAAACAGAAAAAATAGAATTTGATGGTGATACCAGAATATTAATAAAACGTATTTGGTTTTTTTATCTTCGTCACCATAAAAAAGCATTATTCGTCAGCATATTATCAATGATGATCGTTGCCCTTGGCGCCATAGCCCAAGTACGAATGGTAAAGCCAGCCTTTGATTATATTTTAGAGGGAACAAACCTAACAAGTATTTTTCTTATAATTGTGATCTTTGTGATGATATCTATCATCAAGGGTGTGTTCACGTACGTTCAAAATATTGCCATTATGCGGATTGGCTATGACACTATTTTTAATTTACAAAACCAAATGTTTGATTCATTTATCCGTAGTGATATTGCCTACCTTGATAAGGAAGGCACGTCCAAGCAGTTGTCCCGTTTTTTCGGTGATGTCAATCAAATGCGTTTTACAGTTGCCAATGTTTTTATTTCCATAGGCAAGGAGTCGTTCATTCTTGTGGGGCTTTTTGGGTTATGTTTTTATCTTAATTGGAGAATGACCCTGTTATCAGCTGTAGCTTTTCCATTAATTATTATTCCAGTTGTTCACTATGGTTTGAAATTGAGGAAGCTGTCAAAGGATTACCAGCTAGAAATTGGTGAAATGGTCGGTATTGTAGATGATGCCTTGAAAGGTGCGCGACAGCTTAAAATCTATGGTCGTGAATCCTATGAAAGACAGCGATCCCGAACTTCGTTTGAACGGATTAAACAAGTCTCTTATGCAACCATTCATAATCGCTCCGTATTGCAACCTATTTTAGAAACAGTTTTAGGTGTTTTTATGGGGTTGATTTTGGCGTGGGGGGGGTATGCCATTTTCAGTGAAGAGATGAGCGTTGGTACCTTTATGACATTTTTTGTGGCGTTACTTTCTGCTTACCAGCCTGTAAGATTCTTGGCACGTATTAATACGGAATTACAAGCAGGATTGGGTGCGGCAAAACGTGTATTTGAAGTTATTGATACGAGGCCGACAATTGTTAATGTGCCTAATGCCACGGATCTTCAGTTAAAAGATGGCATTTTAAGGTTAGAAAATATAACTTTTAGGTATGATAACGCAGCACCTGTAATAAAAAATATCTCGCTCACAGCGAAAAGAAATCAGACGATTGCCTTAGTGGGGTTAAGCGGGAGCGGTAAAACCACCATTTTAAGTTTAATCTCTCGTTTGTACGATATTCATGAAGGCGCCATCACTATTGATAATCAAAATATTAGGGATGTTACGATAGAGAGTTTACGGAAAAATATTGCGACTGTGGCTCAGGATACATGGATGTTTAATTCAACCGTATTTAACAATATTGCCTATGGACGAGAGAATGCAACCCGTGATGATGTCATTGAGGCTGCCAAGGCGGCAAGCGCCCATGAATTTATTATGGAATTACCAGACCAATATGACACGATTGTCGGTGAGCGGGGACTGCGTCTGTCTTGCGGACAGCGGCAACGCATTTCCATCGCGTGCGCTCTGTTAAAAAATGCACCAATTTTATTACTAGATGAGGCCACATCTTCTCTTGATACTCTGACTGAACGCAAAGTTCAAAACGCCTTAAATATATTGATGAGGAACCGTACCACGGTTGTGGTCGCGCACCGTTTAAGCACGATTATAAATGCCGATAAAATTTATGTTGTCCAAGACGGCGTTATTGTGGAGCAAGGAACACACCAGACTTTAATCGGTACAAAGGGCGTATATGCTCAAATGTATTTAGATAATGATCAGAAAAAGCTTGGGTGATGGTCATAAGGGTGCCGGAAAATATAGATACCAAGAAATCTAAAAACTTTTGAGAGAGTCCCTTAAAAAAAGTATGCTTTTCCTTATCTATAAGGTCTTAATTATTTTGTACACGTGATTGAATCACCTGAGTATTGAGTGGTATTGGCTTCTAATCTTCCTTCTTTTGTCAAGATAAGGAATCGCCAGATCAGGATAATAGAGGCGACCACGGTGCCCGCCCCATATCCAACCCATATCGCATTTGGACCAAAACCTAGTGGAACAGACAGAATGTAGGCAAAAGGAAGCGCAAACACCCAAAAGGCTAAAAGCGTAGAGATTATCGGCCATGTTAAATCCAGCAGACCTCTTAATAAACCTAAACATATTGCTTGTATGCCGTCCCCCATTTGCATGCCCGCGAACGTTATAAACATTGAAGCAGCAAGGACAATCACCGCTGGATCATCTGAAAGCATGTTTGAAATATCATCATTAAATATTAAAAGACCGCTTATAATCAGACCCATCCAGAAACAGACTGTTGTGATAGATGCATAACCGATAAGGCGTAAATCCTTTTTGCCCTTTCCGGCGCCGATTGCTTGACCTATGCGAATCGCGACGGCGCTAGATATACCCATAGGTGTCATATATAAGATACCAGCCACGGATCCGACAATTTGATTAGCAGCTAATGCGGTTGATCCAAAGAGTCCAACCATAAGGCCAGCAGCAGCAAATGAACCACCCTCTCCGGCATATCCAAGTGCTAATGGTGCTGCCTTCTTAAATTGATCAAGTACGCTCACCCAAGAAACCCGTGCTGCACATCGATATTGCGCCATTTTAGGGCTTAAACGCCAATACATAATTGCAAGAAGTAATGCAAAGACTTTTGCAAACATAGAGGCAAGTGCCGCTCCAAAAAGCCCAAAGCCTTCCCATTCCCCGACACCATAGATGAAGATCCAATTAGCGATAACTTTTACGATAATACCAGAACATATTAATAAAAGTCCGATCCATGGTTTATTAATTGCATCATAGACACTCTTTATGGTCATTAACATAATATGGGGGATCATAATTATACTCATGATAATCCAATAATATGGTAAGATGCTTAAGACTTCTTGAGGTTGTCTTAAGGAGGGGAGAAAATACCAAAAAGATATCATCATTCCAGTAAAAAGGGGGCCGACAAGAAGTGCTAAAACAAGACCTGATTTTAGAGTGGATGCGAGTAATTCATTATTTTTTCCCCCAAAGTTATTAGCCGCAAAAATACCACATATGCCAACAAAACCAGCTGATGCCGCATAAAATATTATTGAGATTGATTCTGTAAGAGATACCGCTGCTAATGATTCTGTTCCTAAAGGTGCAATCATTATGGTATCAATGACACCTTTAAACATCTCTAATGATAAGGCCGCAGTTATGGGAATAGAAAGGCGGGTAAGATCACTTATTTCTTTAAGAAAGTTAAGAAGGTCTTTTTTTATGGAGCCGGCAGAATAGGTATCTTTATTATGAACAGACATATAACCCATTTAAAATGATAGTTTGTGTAGGTTATTGGTAAAAAAACCTACGGATGACTAAGGGTATTATATACAGAGTGTATAATATGTACTTTAAAAATTTCAATGGTTATTGATGGACATGGGTTTATACACATGAATTGTTATAATTGTAAATATTAACTTGAAAAATAAGAACAAATGGTGTACAATTGTGGATCTCTAATAAAAACAATAATAAAAAAAAGAGGAATTTATGCATAATTTAGACTTAACACCACTTGTAGAAGGACTATCAGAAAAAATTAGAAGTAAGCGTTCAGAAACACGTCCGCGAATAGAATCAAGTACTGTTGCGCAGCTTGCTGGGGGAAACCAGTTTTATATGGATTTTATATACAATGATTATAATGAAGTATTAGATAATGATAAGGCCTTCGCGGAACTAAAAGATGATAAAGAACGTGCCAAGGTTGCTGTTGTCGGTGCAGGTATCTCAGGTTTAGCCACTGCATATAATTTGTTACGTAGTGGGGTTAATGTTGACTTGTACGAGGCAACGGTTAGAGGAAATTCTGATACTCCTGAATATGGTGGAAGGTTATATTCCTATAAAAGTGGGGGTGACAGTCTACCGTCTGTAGAGTTGGGGGCTATGCGCTTTCCAGGAAAGTCTAGAATTTTTTGGAAATATCTGAATACTATAATACCAAAATTAAAGAATCCGTCTTTTGAAGTGACTACAGAAATGTATCCTTTTCCTAATCCTGGTGTGGCGGCTACGGCTGGGGCGTATTTCGGTGTTTGCCAATACTATGGTAATAGAGAGCCGATACCTAGAGATTTTGAAAAAATCCTTGAAAAAGTTACTGATGCTTTTAATCGATTTACCTATGATGATGTTACTTTTAATAACATCATAGACTGGTTAAGTTCAACAGATGCTGTTAAATCAAATCAACAAGAAATAATAAACTTTTTTCAAGGTTTCTTAAATCAATATCGCACATGGAGTTTGGGACAATTTGTTAAAGCTTCTCTAAAAGAGGGTGGTGCTAGCCTTACGGAAGAAGAAGATTATATTTTTTATTATTTAGGTTTTGGAACGGGAGGGTTTGGTCCCCTGTACCCCATAGCATTAAGCGAAATCCTACGTTTGCTAGCATGGAAATTTGGAGATGAATATAAACTTCCTGTCTCTTCTTCCAATATGGCAAAGCTATTTTTTAATGTCTGCGATCCTCAGAAACGTACAGAGGCAGAACAAGAGTACGGGGAATTTAAATTTTACCCAAAGGTACCTGTTACTTCTGTTAGAACTCTTAACAAGGTTCCGGGTGAAGAAGGTTATAATGATAATGATGCGACGCAGATTACAGTGATCGTTGAAGGAGAAGAGCAAAAAAGATTCTATTCCCGTGTTGTCGCTGCTATGTCTCACCGGGCTTATCAAACCACTTTGCACCTAGACAGCCAAACAGTTGAATCTTCTGGCTATATCAACTCATTTATAATTCCAGGAAAAAAAGAAGAAGATCTAAAGATAAGGTCTAAATTGCTCAAAGTTCTCAAAGCCTTTAAACAACTTCACTCTTTGTCTGCAAGTAAGATATTTACTCTAATTCCTAACTTTTATACAAATCCAGATATTGATTGGCCTGACGTACGTGGTGAGAAAATAGGGATGCTTTTGTCTGATGGCGAGTATCTGCAGTCGTATTATCTTAAGAATCGTGGTAACGAGGCGAATCCGGAAAAAATAAACGTACTTGCCAGTTATCTTTGGGGGGATGAGTCCCGTAAATATCAAGCTTTGCAATACGTAGACGGCGACAACAATAAAGCTGAATCGTGGTTCGAAAACCTTGAAAAAGTAAGCTTTAGTGATTGGGAGCCATATAAATTTGTAACACCTGGTAAGTCAGTTAGCATCGTATGGGAAGATGAGCCCTATATTCATGCAGGATTTAAACTTCCCTATCCAGATGAAGAATTAGGAACGGCTGCGCTTGCTTATCAGTATCAGTTTGCAGCAGACGAGGATATTAAAGAATCTGTGTATAATAGGGTATATCTTGCAGGTGAGTCGTGTAGTTTTTCTGGTGGCTGGGTGGAGGGCGCCCTTATATCTGCAATTAACGCATCTGCTGGTGTTCTTAAATCTCTCAAAGACAGGTACAGTCTAAATGACGATGTAGAACCTTTATTTAATTATGAGTATCCATATACAGACCCTAATACACCTCAATAGCCGAACAGTAACGGATACAAGTGGATTTCCGTCAAGTGAAGTTGAGTCAAATGAAGTTGAGTCAAATGAAGTTGAGTCAAGTGGATTCTCGTCAAATGAAGTTGAGTCAAGTGAAGTTAAGTCAAGTGACAAAAAACCAAAACCTATACATGATGAACTTAAAAGGGATACTGAAAACGATGGATCTGAAATATACCCTGGCATAATATATACAGATGTAACTCATTTAGAAGAAAAGCAGCGGAGTGAAAAAAAGAATTAAAAAAAATCTCTCAACATAAAAAAACTGTACCAGCATATATGTTGGTACAGTGTATTCTGTTTTTCCCTGAATTGCCCCGAAATTTTCTTTGAGATGAATTTTGGGGCAATTTTGTTTGTGATATTGGGTATTAGGGCGCCACGTGCAAGGCGCTTTAAGGGTGTATTTTGAAACTATGAGATAGGACATGAATTTTTTCAGGGGGAGACTTTATCTTAAAATAGGGAACTTTTTTCATGGGAAATTACGAATTACTTAAGTGTTTGTAATTTTTTCATTAAGAATTTATAATTAAAAGTCTCTATGTGAAAATATAAAAAGTCTCATAAAAAGTTAGGGTGATATGGACTATATAAATTTTTCTGCCCTCAGGGAGGTGCGTGAAAAAAAAACAAGAGATAAAACGCAGAAAGCAGGCGTCTCCGCTGCAGCAGGCCATGATCAAAAAATAGAATCCTCCCTCACAGGTCCCAAAACCCTTGAGGAACTTGCAGCCCAAAAACAGTATTACATTGACCTTATACACAATGATTATAATGCGCTTTTAGATAAAGATATGCCTTTTGCTACACCTCACCAAGGGCAGCACGCATCACACGTTAAAGTTGCTGTCGTAGGCGGGGGTATTGCGGGTTTAGCGACGGCATATAATTTATTGCGCTGTGGAATTAATGTAGATTTGTATGAGGCGACAACGAGAGAAGATGCTGATGTTCCCGAATATGGGGGAAGGTTATACTCTCTTAAAAGTGGGGAGAGCTCCCTCCCTTCTGTAGAAATGGGAGCAATGCGCTATCCCGCAAAGTCTGCGGTTTTATGGAAATATTTGTACAAGATAATTCCCAAATTAAAACACCATCCTTTTGGCTTAGAGGAATTTATTTATCCTTTTCCTAACCCAGGTCAGGTGGCGACAGCCTTTTTTTACAAGGGCGACACGTATTACTTTGGGAATGGGAAAGCAATGCCGCAACATCTTGTGGATATAGTCAACAAGTTTGTCAGCGGTCTTCAGAGATTTAAAGTAGAAAGTGTTGATAAAAGCATAACCATTGATTGTGATACGATCGCAGAATGGTTAGCAAGTGAGAAAGCGGTTAAGGCACATAAACATGATATAATTTGTTATTTCAATGCTTTTCTAAAAAAATATCACCACTGGAGTTTGGGGAAGTTTCTCAAGGCTCCGATTGAGGCAGGGGGGGCTAGCTTTTCCGAGTATGAATTAGATATTTTTTATTATTTAGGGATTGGAACGGGGGGCTTTGGACCTTTGTATCCAATTGCATTGACTGAGTTGTTGCGTTTATATGTCTGGAAATATGGAGACGAATACCAACTTCCCATATCTGCGTCATACCTAGCGAAAGTATTTTATGATGTCTGCTGTGAAGAGTACCGCAGTGCGTCTGAGGAAGGCTATGGCACATTTAATTTTATTCATAGTCCTGTTACGGAAATCAAAGTTGCAAAAACTGGAGGCGATAAGGTGAGTTCTTCTGAGTATGCAGCGGTAAAAATTACCTATGGTGATGGCCAGACTCAAACATATGCGCGTACTGTGGTTGCAACATCCCACCGTGTTTATCAAACCTATTTGAACCTAGATGCCCAAGAAGCTAATGAAGTTGAGTGGAGGGATCCATTTTTATATTCAGAGATGCTGAAGCCAGAACTTCCAAGTTGCCTGAGAGGTCGTGTACACAGAATTGTCGCAGCCTTTACTAAACTTCACTCATTAACTGCGAGCAAGTTATTTACGGTGGTGGAAAATCCTGAGCGTAAAGAGACAATGGGAGAGATGCCTGGGGATGAGTGGCCTGCTGTTAATGGCCAGAAAGTACGGGTTATCTTGTCAGATAAAGTCGCTATGCAGAGTTATTTCCTTATGGATGAACTTGGGAGAAATGAGACGTGTGCCAACGTTCTTGCGAGTTATTTATGGGGGGAAGAATCCCGCAAGTGTCAAGCGTTATGTTATTTTGATGGTCATCACTCTAAAGCTGAATCATGGGCTAAAAATATTGAGAAATGCTATAATAATTTGTCCAATTCCGTGAAGGGCTGGCAGCCATTTAACTTTATCAACCTTAGCGTATCCACGGCGATTAATTGGGAGGATCAACCCTATATTAATGCCGGATTTAAACTTCTTTATCCTGGTGAAGAACTTGGAACGGCTGCACTTACTTATCAGTACCAGTTTGCCAATGACCCAGATGCAGTAGAGCATGGATATCATCGGGTCTTTCTTGCAGGTGAGTCCTGTAGTTTTGCCGGTGGCTGGGTTGAAGGTGCCCTTATTTCTGCAATTCATGCATCTGTGGGTGTGCTGCGGTCTTTGGGAGACGCGGCGTTCCAATTGTCAGATGAAGCTTTGTCTTTATTTGAGCATCCTTATCCATATTTAGACGTTATCACATTGGGGAGGACTCAAGAAAAATCCTAATTTTATGGTCAATTTAAGGACTTATGAATACGGCGCTTTATGATCATAACTTATGTGCTTTGGCGTGCCGTACCCCCTTGGGGATCAGGCGCCGTGCCGCCCAACGCTCTGGTAGAACATAAAGCCTTGATATTAAAGTGGGTAAGGTGTTTCCCGCGCTCCCATCTGAACCCGAAGAGGGGCTAAGCGGGGATGGGGTGCCTTCTTTGATAGACTTTTTAATGTAATGATTATTATTGACCGACTGGTTGGTTTTTGATATAGTTAAAGAAAATAACTGATATTAGGAGGTAAATGTTGGAGGGAGCTTATATTTATGATGGCGTTAGGACGCCTGTTGGGCGGTATGGAGGGGCGTTAGCAACAACCCGCCCAGACGATTTGGCAGCACTTACAATAGCACAGTTGGTCAGTCGCTATCAGTTTGTTGACTGGGGTGCGCTAGACGATGTTGTATTAGGGTGCGCTAATCAAGCTGGGGAAGATAATAGAAATGTTGCACGAATGGCGGCATTGCTTGCAGGTCTCCCTATTGAGGTTGGCGGAATAACTGTTAATCGTTTGTGTGCATCTGGGCTTGATGCGGTTGGAATTGCCTATCGTGCAATAGAATCGAGGGATGCTGAGTTTATGCTTGCTGGTGGTGTTGAGAGTATGACCCGTGCGCCTTTTGTATTGGCGAAAAGTGAAACCCCCTACGCCAGACAAAGCCTCTTTTTTGATACAACTATTGGGTGGCGTTTTGTTAATGGAAAAATGCAGAAAGCCTTTGGAACTGATTCTATGCCTGAGACTGCGGATAATGTTGCTAAGGACTTTAATATTTCCCGCGCAGACCAAGACGCGTTCGCCTATCGGTCCCAGCAGAGGTGGGCACGAGCCTATGAGAATAACTTTTTTGCCGATGAAATTATGTCGGTGGAAATTCCTAAGAAACGTGGTGAGACTGTTGTCTTTACGAAAGACGAACACCCACGGCCTGAGACAACCTTGGAAAAGCTATCTACCCTTAGGGCAATTAATGGGGAGGGTCTGACGGTGACAGCTGGTAATGCCTCTGGGGTAAATGATGGTGCTGCTCTTTTACTGGTTGCAGGGGAGAGTTTTGGGAAAAAATATGGCCTCACCCCTAAGGCAAGAATTCTCGGTATCGCCTCATCAGGCGTGGCGCCAAGAGTCATGGGAATTGGACCAGTTTCGGCAACTCACAAAGTTTTACAAAAACTGGGCCTGAAAATTGATGATATGGATGTCATTGAGTTGAATGAGGCATTTGCAGCGCAGGCTTTGGCCGTGTTGCGCAGTTTTAACATTGCTGATGATGCAGAACACGTTAACCCGAATGGAGGCGCGATTGCCATAGGCCATCCTTTGGGGATGAGTGGCGCAAGATTAGTGCTTACAGGGGTAAATGAAATGATCCGTCGTTGTGGGAAGTATCTGTTGTGTACCATGTGTGTTGGTGTTGGCCAAGGTGTAGCGATGGTTATTGAACGAGTATAGGAGTTGGAAATATGTATGCTCAAGAAGTAAAATCTACTGGTAAAAGACCTAAACAAATCCATGAAATGTCTCAGGAAGAAATAGCCTTCCAGAAGCGTGTTGATGCGGGTGAAAAGATTGAGCCTAAGGACTGGATGCCTGAAGCTTACCGTAAAACTTTATTGCGTCAAATGAGTCAGCATGCCCATTCTGAAATTGTTGGGCAGTTGCCAGAAGCAAACTGGATTAGTCGCGCGCCGAGCTTAGAGCGTAAGGCAATTTTGTTAGCAAAAGTACAAGATGAGGCGGGTCATGGTTTATATCTTTACTCAGCCGCTGAGACTCTGGGTAAGTCCCTTGATGTCATGATCAGTGAATTGAATTCAGGCAAGGTGAAGTATTCTTCCATATTTAATTATCCAACACTTACGTGGGCAGATATGGGCGCTGTCGGCTGGTTGGTTGATGGGGCCGCCATCATGAATCAGGTCACATTACAACAGACTTCCTATGGTCCCTATGCCCGTGCGATGATTAGGATTTGCAAAGAAGAAAGCTTCCATCAGCGTCAAGGTTTTGCTGTGATCATGAAAATGGCCTTTGGCAGTAAACAGCAAAAAATCATGGCTCAAGATGCCTTTAATCGTTTTTGGTATCCCGCCTTGATGATGTTTGGGCCTTCCGACAAGGACAGTGTCCACTCTGCACAATCGGTGGCCTGGAAAATTAAAATTCAAACCAATGATGAATTACGGCAGAGGTTTGTGGATCAAACTGTCCCTCAAGCGGAATATTTAGGTCTAAAAATACCTGATGAGAATATCAAGTTTAATCCTGAAACCTCTCACTATCATTTTACGGAACCTAACTGGAACGAGTTTTTTGATGTGATTGCTGGAAATGGTCCATGTAATGCCCAAAGGTTGCAGGCCAGAAATAAGGCGTGGGACGATGGTGCTTGGTTTCGTGAAGGCATGGTCGCGTACAACAAAAAGAAAAGTATGCGTATTGCATCTTAGTGAGTATGGAAATGGAAGAGACAAGAAATCTTTGGCCCTTATGGGAAGTTTTTATTCGAGGTCAACACGGAGTTGCCCACCGCCATGTAGGCTCTTTACACGCACCTTCAGAAGAGTCCGCCATGGACTATGCGCGGGACGTTTACACTCGGCGTAAAGAAGGAATGAGCATATGGGTTGTGCAATCAAAATATATTATCGCCTCCAGCCCTAATCATAAAGGGCCTATTTTTGAACCTGCGAATAACAAAGTTTATCGTCATCCAGACTTTTTTGAAATACCTCAAGAAGTGAAGAAGATTTAATGCAACCAAAGCTTTCTCTAATAATTAGAATGGGTGATAATGCGTTAATTCTTGCTCAGCAGAATCTTAAGTGGTGTGGGAAGGGGCCTATTTTGGAAGAGGACATCGCGCTCTCGAATGTTTCTCTTGACCTGCTGGGGCATGCACGCATGTGGCTGTCATCTTTTGGGGAAATTGAGGGCAAAGGGCGTGATGAGGACACGTTAGCCTTTTTCCGCGATACCCATGAATTTTTCAACGCTTTTCTGTGTGAAGAACCAGCGCACAGTTATGACTTTGTGCTCATGCGGCAGTATTTGTTTGACCTGTGGCATCATCAGCGGGTCTCTCAACTTCTCCACTCCAGCAGTGAAGATATTAAGATTATTGCTGAAAAAGTCAAAAATGAAGTGGACTATCATATTCACCGTTCCCGCAACGTGGTGCAGATGCTTGCCGACGGGAGTGAGGAGAGCGTAACCCGAATGCAGAATGCCCTAGATTTACTCTGGCCATCCTTTGGGAGCTTGTTTGAAGATGATAGCCGTTATGATCCAGAGCTTGAGTCGTGTGGTATTGCCAATAGGCCGTCTTCCTTTCGTCCTATTATTGACCAAATACTTAAAAAAGATTTGCACGATTTGCTCACGGTTCCCACCGGAAATTATTTTCACAAGGGTGCCATCAATGGCATTCATAGTGAGAATCTTGGCCATATTCTCACTGATATGCAATGGCTTCAACGTAGTTATCCAGGCTTGTCATGGTGAATGAAAGTTTACAGCACATTGTTGGGGTTGTGGAGGCAATACCCGATCCAGAAATACCAGTTCTGACCTTGGCAGATCTTGGGGTGATTAGGGACGTTGCGGTTGAGGACGGTAGCATTATTGTCACAGTCACGCCGACGTACTCAGGGTGTCCAGCTATATCATTGATTGAAGAGATGATTGTAGAGCAGTTGCAGCTCAATAACTTTGAGAATGTTAAGATAAGGCGCTCAATAAGTCCTCCATGGTCGTCTGATTGGATCACGTCAGAAGGTAAGGCAAAGCTAACCAAATATGGGATCGCGCCCCCCAACTCTGAAAATAAGGGACAGCCTGAGAGCTGTCCACGGTGTCGCTCTGGTAATGTTGCTAAAATAAGCGAGTTTTCATCGACCCCCTGTCAAGCCATGTGGAAATGTCTCTCGTGCCTTGAAGTATTTGGCTATTTTAAATGTATATAATGGAAACAACATCATGGCTGATTTTTTTTCTTTAAAGGTTCAGAGTATTGAAAGGAACACACCTCAATCTGTGGTTGTTGATTTCGAGGTACCTCAGGAGCATAAAGATACTTTTAAATATCAATCAGGTCAGTATCTAACCTTTAGATATAAGTTTTTTGATGAAGAGCTCCGCCGTTCTTACTCAATATGTTGTGGTGAAAGTTCAGAAAGTTTACAGGTTGGGATAAAAAAAGTTCATGATGGGGTGTTTTCTACTTTTGCGAATGAGGAGCTTAAAGTAGGGGATTCCCTTGAGATCATGCCGCCTATGGGGAAGTTTACGCTCAATTACGATGCCCTGGACAATCAAGAGATTTTGATGATCGCTGCAGGGTCAGGCATCACCCCTATGATCAGCCATATTGAAACTGCGTTTGCACGGTCAGACAGTGTTAAGATTACGCTTATTTACGGCAATAAAACACCTGCCAGTACCATGTTCCGAACCAGGGTAGAAGACTTAAAAAATATCTATTTGGAGCGTTTCAGTATCATTTATGTCCTCTCTTCTTCGCAACAGGATATCGAGATGTTCTCGGGGCGCGTGACATCCGAGAAATGTAAAAATATTTTAAAGTATTGGTTTAAACACTCATTCTTTAGTCATGCTTACATTTGTGGGCCTGAGGTGATGATTTATGATATTCGAGATGGTCTGCTAGAACTTGGGTGGGATAAGTCCCAGATAAAGTATGAATTATTTGGCACGAGCAGGCGTAAGAAAACGCCTGTAAATGTGGATACCAAGAAAGCCGCAGATGTCGAGTTGACCCTTGTTCTTGAGGGGGTCACCCATGTATTAGATATGCACTTAGGTGAGAGTGTTTTGGATGTGGCACAACGTAATAATCTGGATGCTCCTTATTCATGTCTTGCGGGGGTTTGCTCAACCTGTAGGTGTAAAGTCTTAGAGGGTACAGGGGAGATGGAAACAAACCATGCCCTTGAGGATTATGAAGTTGAACGTGGATATGCCCTTTCTTGCCAGTTTCGCGCTTCCTCCCCTAAGCTCACAATAAGTTATGATGCCGCAGGCCACTAAGTAAAACATGCGCCCATGAAAGTTAGGGCGCATGACGGATGCCTGAAGGGTATTAATGACGGTGTAAGGCGGGGCGACTAAACCGTGAGGAGTTCGATAATATCCTCGTGCTTAGCCACGGTTTTATGTTTATTGTAGACTAATTTACCAGATTCAATTCCCCAGTAATGGTCAGCTAAATTCTCGAGCATATTAATGTTCTGCTCAATCAGTAAAATAGAAACACCAGATGCTTTCTTCTCCAAGAGACATTCTTGCATAAGTTTGATGTTTTCGGGCTGAACACCCTCACTTGGTTCATCAAGCACTAAACAGGTGGTATTTTCAATCATACTCCGAACAAAACTAAGAATTTTACGTTCGCCCCCTGACATTGTGCTCGCTTTTTGCGTCAGGCGTTTTTTGAGCCTAGGGAATCTGACAAAATATGGCTCCGCATGGTCAAGAGAACCAGCTAATATGAGGTTTTCTCGGACCGTAAGGTTATCAAAAACCATATAATTTTGTGGCAGGTACCCGATGCCTACTTTACGGCGCTCATGGGTGGGCATCAATTGGACAGATTGATCGTGAATTGAAATAACTCCAGATGTGGTTTGTAATTCACCAATAATTAATCGCGCTAGGGTGGTTTTACCAACGCCGTTTCGTCCAAATACACCGACAATCTGTCCAGATGTGATCTCACCTGTCAGGTCTTGTATGACAAGTGTATCATCGTAGCCACCACTGAGATTATGAATTGAAAGAGACATTAGGCTTTACTTTCTCCTAAGTAGACCGCTTTTACATTTGGATCTTTTTTTATTTCGCTATACTTACCCAGGGCCAGAATATCTCCTTGATGCATGACGATAACTTGATCAGATATACTCTCAACAATATGCATATCATGCTCAATCACAATGGTCAGGGCATTAAAGTTTTTGGTATACTGCTGCACAAGGGTGCTCATTAAATGGGTTTCATGGGGCGAGAGCCCTGCACAAGGTTCATCAAGGAGTAACAGCCGTGGTTCACTGATGGTTGTCATCAGAAACTCAAGGAACTGGCGATGACCTTGGGGCAGATTATTGGTCTCCTGGTGTTGGTTATCAAGGAATGAAAACTCTGGCAGGCGTGCCATTTCCTGGTACCACTCTGTTTGCCAGGATAGGGCGGATGACCGTAAATATTCCGTGGGGCGCAGACGATTGGCAAAAGTTGCAATCGCGATGTTTTCTTTTAGGCTCATGGTCATAAATAATGAGGGCACTTGGAGTTTGCGCCCGATACCATCCCCGAGCGCCAGAAAAGGGTCACGGTTGCCAATGGATTTTCCTGTATAGTTAATTGTTCCTTTGGTAACCGGAACGTTGCCTATGATGACATTTAAGAGGGATGTTTTACCCGCGCCGTTCGGTCCAATAATGGCTAAAACACCACTTTGTGGTGACGTCATACTAATTCCATTGAGAATATGAATATTATTTAATTTCAGGACGACATTATCTAAGTGAATCGGCGCAGAGGTGGTACTATGATGGACTGGAGGCGCAGGGAGTATTGGGGAGGTTTTCTCATTTTTTGGTCGGTAAAATGTCAAGACGAGGTCTTGGATTAATCCCCATAAACCTTTGGGTGAGGTCAGAACTACAAGGATAAAAGTACTTGCAAGCAACACATCCCATATCATTATGGTGTCCCTCAATCCCGATGACAGCATACCTATAAGGACAGTTCCAAGAATGGCGCCTAGGGGGTGAAGACGCCCCCCCACAGCGCACCATATGACGAATTCGGCAGTAAGGAAGAAACCAATAGAGGTTGGCGTGACAATTTCTTGGTGATTTGCAAAAAGAACACCTGCAAAGGCAGAAAAGGCAGCTCCTATCCCGAAGATAATTGCCTTAATAATATAAGTTGGAAAACCAAAAAGTTGTAGGCGCTGCTCATTATCCACCATGGCGCTGGCAATGACACCGATGGGCAGTTCATTAATCCGTAAAACAGTAAAACATGTTAAGGTACAGCCAATTGCAACTACCCAGTAAAAGTTGCCCATGGGATCTAAGTCCAAAAAGGGTGTAAATCCCGTCATACCATTGAATCCACCAGTAATTTCCGTTGCACTTGTTGCCACTTGTTCAGCAATCATAACCAATGCAAGGGTGATCAGTGCAAAGAATGGACCTGTTTCTGACCGGCCCTTAAAGACAACTGCCGCAAGCACGTACGCTAACAAAGTGACCGCAATGATGCTTACGATAATCAGGGTTAGTTGCAATACTGGGTTGTCAAAGGTGCGTAAACAGATGGCGCATAAATAGGCTCCAAGCCCAAAGAAAAGGGACTGTCCAAGCGGGAGAATATTTGTTTTTGACCAAACCAATCCAACGCTTTGTACCACAATGGCGTAAATAAGGTAGAGAGAGATTTGGTATATAAGGTATGAACTTCCTAGAAAATGTACGACGACCAGAGACGCAAAGAAAATAAGACTAATGCGGGTTGATGATGCCATGAGGGCGTCTCCATAGGAAAAGAATTGATAATATGAGGACAAATATATATCCAGAAGTTGGGTTGGTTAACGCTGAAACGATACTTTGCCCTCCAGCAATCGTTCCGGCTCCGACCAAGGTTCCCTCAATACTGCCAAAGCCTCCGACAATAAGCGCAAAGAAGGAACGTACTAAATAATCTAACCCCATATAGGGATCAACACGTGTTGTTGGCGCTAATAACCACCCAGAAAAGCTGGTTATTATGCATCCAAATATAAAGGCATTACGGGAGAGAACTGGCACATTCGTGCCAATTGCTGCCGCGAGATTCGTATTTGCCATCATGGCTCTAATTTTGAGCCCGATCCGTGAATGACGGTGCCAAAAATACATACCGATAAAGAATAAAATGATAAAACCAATTATAACCAATCGGTATGTGGGATATTCTCCTCCGAGAAATTGTGTCGTCCCCTCAATTGGCAATGAAACGTGTTGAAAGTTAGAACCAAAGAAAACAATGATTGTCTCACGCATCAAGATACCTATTGCCCATGTTGCAAGCAGTCCGCCTGCAATACGACCATAAAAATGTCGTGCAACAAAGTATTCAATTAAAAAAGCAGCGGTGCCTGATGTTAAAAGACAAACAGGTAGCTGCATAAACTCTGGTAAACCTATAGCGCTGGTAATAACAGCGCTATAGGCACCAATCATAACAAACTCACCATGTGCCATGTTCATGATCTTGAGTTGACCAAAAATAACAGCAAGCCCAACTGTGACGAGTGCAAGTGTTGTAACATGCCAAATGACGTTCATCACTAAAAGTAGTGACATAGTGTTATCTTCCCCCCTAGATAAGTTACTTTATGTTTTGATTGTGGTGATCTTAGCAGGCCTCAGAAGATTTCACTCGTGGGAATTTTTGGATCACTTTGTATGTACCTGATGATCCATCAGCTAGATAAATGTTTTGGGTTACATGGCGTCCTTCAAGCTTTCCTGCGCCACGCGGGCTTTTAAAGTTGATACCTTCAGCAATCGCCTCAAGTTTTTTAATATCAAAGGATCCGGCTTTATTGGCCAAGGCAGCAATTAACATAAGACCTTCATAGGCACCTTCTCCAAGTCCATTCAGTCTTGCTGCATCCTTACCATAAGTATCGTAGTATTTTTTCGCAAAATCTTGAGCGTCTTGTGACTCAATGTTTTCAAAGTATCCTGCGGAGTTGTATAATCTGTTGGTGTTACCTGGACCAATGGCGGCAAGGGTATTTTCTTCAATGAGTGTACCAAGACGCAAGGCTTGAGAGTCTAGCCCAAAACTTGCAAAGGCAATATTGAAGCCAACTGCGCCACCTCCAACAATAGTTTGGAAGACTGCATCCGCGCCACTCTTTTTAATATTGGCAAGAGAGGTGTCAAACTCAGAGGTCGTCATAGGAAGATACTCTTCACCTACAACTTTTCCTCCAGTGGCTGCAATGATCTGTTTTGCAACCACGTTTGTATCACGTGGCCAGCTGTAATCATGTCCAATCAAGTACCAATTCTTGACATTTTCTGCTTTTGTAATGTATGGAATTGAAGTCTCAAGCTGTTGGTTCGGGGTTGGACCTGTAATGTAGACACCTGCTTGACATTTCCCACCCGCATGGACCGGCGTGAAAACATAGGGAACGATTCCACCAATTTTTTGTTGAACAGCAGCGCGGACACCAGAGTCATGCATCCCAACAAATGCTGAAACCTCGTCACTTTTCCACAGTTTTAGAGCAGACTGTGTGACATCCGCAGGCGGTAATCCAGCATCAGCAAAAATCAGTTCGACTTTTTGTCCATTTATCCCTCCAGCTGCATTGATGTCATTAATTGCCATATTTGCAGAATTACGGGTAGAGGGTCCAAAAATCCCTGCAGGACCTGAGTCAGGTACAAGGAATCCAATTTTAATAATTTTATTTGACGTATTTCCTACTCTGACAAATACCGTGTAGGCAATTGCCAAACCTATCAGGGCTATAATTCCAATACTGATAAGTGATTTTTTATTATACGTAGTGCTCATGTTTTTTCCCCTTATATTTCACGTAAAAAGTTTAAAATTTAAATATTTTTTGATTATTTCTGGTTAAGAAGTAACTAGAGATTCAAGTCCAAGTGCGACAGAAAGAAGTTCTCTGTCATGACCAGCTTTACCATCAATCTCAATACCAATGGGTAAACCCGCCGTTTTTATTGGCATGGTGATACAAGGAAGACTAAGGTTTGATCCGATATCTGTATTACGAATAAATGTTGGAAATACAGGTACAGTTTTGCCGTTTAGCTCCGTTGTTTCATCTTCCCCGATATTAATTGCGCGCAATGGAGTCGTCGGAAAGATAATGCCGTCCAAATCTTTGGTTGCGTCTTGATATATTTTTCGCATTATTGGGAGGTGGGTATTAACTGCCGCATCATACGCCTCTTGCGTGATTGCGTGCTCACCAATATGTTGCTGGATTGCCTCTTTTACATCTGGTGATGCAATTTGATTGACGAGTTGGTCTTGAAAATTAATATTTGGTGCGTATGTTGCGAGATAATTAGGCAGGTCACGCATTATTTCATAAAAGACCACTATAAAGCTGTAAGCTGCATTATGTTCCCAAATTTTACTAATATCAATTTCATGAATAGAGACACCCGTTTGTTTTAGTTTTTCTATGGTACCTTTAAATGCATCCTCGACTTGTGGCTCGAGGTCGGCGCAAAGTAAGTGTGGATCTATTCCAAGTTTTATGCTGTTAGGATTCCTTGGTGTAATGGGTTTAGGATCATGTGCTAACACACGATCTACAATCAAAAGATCGTCTATAGATCTGGTGAGCAGCCCGACCGTATCTCTGGAGTGAGAAATAGGAACCAGGCCTTCCCGAGAATAACGATTATTACTCGGGCGGAATCCAGTAATTCCACAAAGAGCAGCTGGAATCCGGCAGGACCCACCCGTATCTGTGCCTAAACTAAAGGGGACCATACCGACCGCGACCGCTACTGCCGGTCCTCCGGATGATCCACCTGGAATTTTTGAGGGATCATGTAAGTTTCTAATTGCCCCTGTTGCGGCATTATTACATGTAATGCCAAGCGCAAGTTCGTGCATTCCCCCTTTTCCCACAAGGATGGCACCTTCAGCAATGAGGTCATCAATAACTTTGGCATTGGTTTTTGGGGTTGAGGATAATAAGGCAGTCGTGCATGCAGACGTGGGCATATCTGAAGTATTGATATTATCTTTTGCCACAAAAGGAATACCATGGAGACTCCCTTTTTTAGAGTTCTGCCCGCGTTCATTAAATGTATCTTCTGGAAAAAAAGAGAGAGCATTAAGAGATTTATTATCGTTCTGTGCCCGGATGACATCATTGAGTACATCTTTTATGGTGACACTGCCGCTATTAATAAGATTTAATAAATCACGTATGCTTTTCTCCGTAATATACTTTGACATCTGTTATATCTCCCTTTTTTTAACGTCTAGTTATATCTCCCTACTTTATTGTTTTTTATTATCTATCGTGTTCCTAAAGTGCGGGATTATTCTTCAATTAACTACAATGTAATTATTGTATTTTAATTTGTATTAATTGATATGTTATTATTATATTAATACAGACCGTGCGAATGGTCAAACATTGAATTATATTTTAATTAACACGACATAATATTCATATAAATTTAATAAAAGCTTTTTAAGGGCGTATTAAGGGGTGCTAGATTTTTATATTTTGCAACTGCACGATGGGGCATGGGCGGTACTGTCAGCCCGCTCTTTTGGGGGGGTCTGCCCTTAAGGGGTTTGCGGGCTGTTACGCCGTAAATTTAACCATATGGAGCATATTTATGGGCATGAAGGATTTCTGGTGTTGAATCTTAGGTGATGTTCTTCCTAAAGCCTGAGGCGAAGGTTTTGGTCGAATGGCTGATTTACTCGACGGTCATCTCGTGTAGATTTGGTGAGGCGGCATTGTCGTCAGAGGAAGAGTAGACGCCATGTAACATGATTTGCGCGACATAACGGGCGTATTCTTTTCTTCCCTTAATACCGCGTCCACTGTTCCAATTATAGTACCAATTTAACATACCAAAGAGAGACATGGTTGCCATACGGAGTTTTTCTTTTGATTCAAATTTTTCAGGATTGACATTCTTGATCAAGGTGGAAACGTGCCGCGTGAGGGTGCGCATATACCCGATCAGCTCTTTTCTATCCTCTTCTTCCAATTGCCCAAGAGCATTAATTTGCAATTGATGGACATCATCATTTCCACGATAAAAAACTAATATTTCTTCAATAACATCAGCAAGAAATTCCGAATGGCTTCTGTCTTTTTGAGGAATGGAAATAATATAATCTTTTAATTGGCACAAGTGGCGCGCCAAGATAGAATATAAAATTGCGTTTTTACTCGGGAAATAATGGTATAGATTTGCTTTAGAAATGTTACAAAAAGTGGCAATTTGCCGCATAGAGGCACGATCATACCCTTTTTCGGCAAAAAGCTGCGTAGATGTATTCAAAATAATATTGCGCTTATCGTTGTAATCTTTTGCAATTGTGCGCAATATTTCACTCCTATAATTTTGATTTACTATCAAGTATTTTGTGTCTGTTGTCAATAACACGCAATGCTTTTCCTTCAGAGCGCGCGAGGTAATTAGGATTATGCAATGCCACATGAACGCTAGCACCTATACTCTCTTTTATCCTTTTTTGGAGTATTTTTGCAATACCTTTATTTTCTTCAATTTTCTGGTTACTAAGTTCACAGTGGACTGTCATCATGTCGAGGCTACCGTCTTTGCCAAGTTCAATTTGGAAGTGGGGAGACAGTTCAGGTAGACCGATAATTTGCTCTTCGATTTGCGTTGGAAAAATATTTACGCCTCGCAAGATGATCATATCATCTGAGCGGCCAATAATTTTATCCATCCGCCGCATAGACCGTGCAGTACCAGGGCGCAGGGTGGTTAGGTCTCTGGTTCGGTAGCGAATGATGGGAAAGGCCTCTTTGGTCAGAGATGTAAACACGAGTTCTCCTGTGCTACCATCTTCTAATTTCTGGTTGGAATTAGGGTCGATAATCTCAGGATAAAAGTGATCTTCCCAAATATGAGGGCCATCTTTCGTTTCAATACACTCGTTTGCGACACCAGGGCCCATTATTTCTGAGATTCCGTAAATATCAACAGCATCCATATTAAAGGCGTCCTCTATGGTTGCACGCATGGAGTTCGTCCAAGGTTCCGCCCCAAAAATACCAACTTTTAACGAGGAGTCTCGTGGGTCAATATTTGCTTGTCGATATTGATCAAGAATGTTCAGCATATAAGAGGGGGTTACCATAATCACAGATGGTTTAAAGTCGTTAATCAACAAGACTTGTCGCGTTGTCATCCCTCCAGATGCAGGAACAACGGTACACCCTAGCTTTTCTGCACCGTAGTGCGCCCCAAGGCCGCCGGTAAAAAGTCCATACCCATAGGCAACATGGACGATATCCCCAGGGCGGACACCAGAAGCACGCATAGATCTTGCAACAACTTGTGCCCAAACTTTCAAGTCATTCTCAGTATAGCCTACAACGGTAGGGCGTCCCGTGGTGCCTGATGAACAGTGGATGCGACGCACCTGGTTAAGGGGGACAGCAAACATATTAAAAGGGTAGTTGTCTCGTAGGTCTTTTTTGGTTGTAAATGGAAACTTTGCGATATCTTCTATTGATTTGCAGTCATCAGGATGTACGCCGACCTCATCAAATTTTTTCTTATAAAAACTGACATTGTCATAGGCGTGCTTAAGTGACCATTTAAGACGTTGCAGCTGCAAAGCTGTAATTTCATCCCTTGAAGCTTTCTCAATTGGTTCAACGGTTGTAAGATCTTGTTTTTTTAAATCTAAAGTAGACATACTTCCTCCTTACTAATTTGGTTTTTTTTATACTAAAATTTTACCTTCAATACGGTGGGAGAACCCACGCATTTCAACACATACAGCTGCTTTTTGATTAGATAGTGTGATATCATAGATGCCTGAGTTTTTGGTTCGACTTACCTCCTTGGCTGTCGCGACAATCAGATCGTCTATAAATATTGGACGGAGATAGCTGACGACATTGTGTTTGCCGACCGTACGTTCATCGTAAGAGTTACAGGCAAAAGCAAAACAACTGTCAGCTAAAGCAAAACTAATGCCGCCGTGACAGATACCGTGTCCATTACAATGGTGCTGTTTGATGTGAAGATTTAATTTGGCGTATCCTGGGGCGACATCAAGCAGCTTCATCCCGAGCCATGAAGATGCCCGATCTTCTTTCCATAAGACTTCTGCGCATGCCTTTGCAATTTCATGTGCATTCATATTAAGATCCTTTAAAGTTAGGGGCGCGTTTTTGTAAGAATGCTCTCACACCTTCGGCATAATCATTGCTCCGTCCAGCAATACCTTGATATTTGGCTTCAAGCTGAATTTGGTCATTAAAGTTTTGTTGAGACGCAACATGAATTGCGTGTTTGGTCAGTCCAAGACCAAGAGTTGCGCTTTGGGATAACCTAAGTGCTAACGCGTGGGCTGTATCATATAAAGCATCGTCCGGTGTTACGTCCCATATCAGTCCCCACTGTTTTGCAAGTTCAGCAGAGACAGGAAATGCCGTCATCGCGAGAGCCTTCGCCCGCGCTTCCCCTAGTATTCTAGTTAACAGCCACGATCCACCAGCATCAGGAACAAGCCCTACTTTAGAGAAGCTTTGAATAAATCGGGCAGTCTCAGCAGCAATAACTATGTCGCATCCAAAGGCAATATTGGCACCTGCTCCTGCTGCAACGCCGTTGACTGCACAGACAACAGGTTTCCTCAGTTCTCGTATTAACTTGATCGCTGGATTATAAAAATTACTAATGGTTGCTTCTAAGTCTGGAGGGGCAGCCATTGCGTCTGGATTGCGATCCCCTAAATCTTGACCCGCGCAAAAACCGCGTCCTTTGCCCGTGATCAACACCCCCCGTATATCTTCGTCATAGGCGCGTGTAAGCGCCTTGTGAAAGGCCCGATGCATTTCTTCGTTGAAGGCATTAAGCTGCTCAGGCCGGTTTAGGGTGATGATGAGCAACGCCCCTTCTTTCTCCTCAAGAATGGTTTCAGTTTGCGTAATCGTATTCATAGGTCCTCACATGCTCGTATGGGTTTTCATAGGCATTCATGGTCAAAAGCTCATAGGAGGCAACCATTTCTTCGGTCTGGTTTTTAATCTCTACATGCCACCTTACCTCGCCATATTCTTCTGTACGGCGGGTTTTACGTTTTACTGTTAAAGTAATCCCAATGGAATCACCGGCAACCACTGGTTTAAAAAAACTAAGGTTGTTGAGGCCAGTGTTGGCTAAAACTGGACCTGGGGATGGCTCGACGAAGAGGCCTGCAGCAAATGACAACAGTAAATATCCATGGGCAACACGTCCAGGAAAGAAAGGGTTGGCCGTGGCAGCCTCTTCATCCATGTGCGCGTAAAACTTATCTCCCGTAAAGTTGGCAAAGTGCTCAATGTCTTCAAGGGTGATTGTTCGTTTTTTAGTTGTAATGCTCTCACCAATTTGTAACTGATTATAGGTGCGTGTGAAGGGGTGCGCGCTGGCGTGACTGGTCTCAGCATCAGGAACATATTGTTCAATGATGCCGCTGAGGATGTCGGGGTGTCCTTGGATAGCTGTGCGCTGCATATAGTGCATGACACCTCGTATCCCTCCCATTTCTTCACCGCCACCAGCACGCCCTGGGCCACCGTGAATCATGTGTGGCAGGGGGGCGCCGTGACCAGTAGCTGCTTTTGCTGATTTAGTATTATTAAAATATAGTCTTCCATGCCACGGGCCTGAAGCATAGGCAAATGCACGCGCGATCTTCACTGAACCAGTAAATACCGAGGCCACCAAAGACCCCTGACCCATGTTGACTAAGTCAATGGCGTGGGCTTCGTCTCGGTATCCAATTATAGTTGAAACGGGTCCAAAAGCCTCAACGGAATGGACCGTGTCCGAGGTATCGGGGTTTTTACAGTGGAAAAGGAGGGGGGCAAAAAATGCACTTTGGCCTATGGAAAAGGCTTGTGCGGGCACTTCACCGTAAACGCATATTGATTCCTTACTGATCTGATAGGCGCAATTACGCACGTCATTACACTGGTCAATTGATACCAGAGCCCCCATGGTGGTCTCTCCTGCTTTAGGATCCCCCATATTGACCTTATCAAGTTTGTCCGATAGTGCTTGAATTGTTACATCTAAGTGGGTCTCTGGAACAAGAATACGCCGAATTGCTGTACATTTTTGTCCTGCCTTCGTCGTCATTTCGCGGATAACTTCTTTGATGAAGATGTTAAAGTCAGGGCCGTCTGGAGTAATATCCGCTCCCAGAACGGTGGCGTTGAGACTGTCTTGCTCAGCAATAAAGCGCACTGAACTCTTTAAGAGGTTAGGGTTAGATTTCAATTTAAGTGCAGTTGTTGCAGACCCAGTGAAGCTGACAACATCTTGGGAGCCAAGGTGATCAATGAGATCCCCTGCAGATCCAGAAATCAGTTGTACCGCCCCATCGGGGAGAATACCGCTGTCAATGATAAGTCTGAAAGCGGCTTCAGTAATATAAGAGGTTTGTGATGCGGGTTTCACAATCACGGGCATGCCTGCCAACAGAGCTGGCGCCATTTTCTCAAGCATTCCCCATACGGGAAAGTTGAAGGCATTTATATGTAAGGCAACACCTAATAATGGGGTTGCAATGTGAATGCCTTTAAAACTTTGATCACGGGAGAGCTCTTCAATATTACCATCAACATAGATTTGTCCATCAGGCATTTCCCGCCGCCCTTTAGAGGCAAATACCAGCATGGTTTGAATGCCCCCGTCTATGTCGATTATGCTATCTTTTTTTGTTGCGCCAGAATGGAAGGATAGTTCATAAAGTGGGTCTTTATGGTCCATCATATATAGCGCAAGAGCCTTAATCATTTTTGCACGTTGATGGAACCCTAAGGCGCGCAGCTGTTTGCCACCATTTTCTTTGGCGTAGTTTATGATTTCAGCGGAGGGAAGCCCGCCATGTCCTACCTTACCAATCACCTTCCCAGTTACGGCATCGTAAATAGAAGATGCATTGTGAATTGGGGCGTGCCACTCACCCTTAATGAAACTTGATACTTCCAGCATAAATTATCTCCACTTACTATTTTAAAACATTTGCGATCTTCCATGAATGGATACTTTGTTCCGCAACTTCATGGATGGCCTTTTGCACTAAAGAGTGATTCATATTGCCATAGTGGACAGGACCGCCCAGCCACCTTGGAAAGCCGTATCCCGTTACCTTTACCACATCTATATCGCCTGCATTGTTGGCAACTCCTTCTTCTAGGATTAAATTTGCTTCGTTAAAGATAACCGCAAGGAGTCTGTTTTGAATGGTGGTCTCATCAAAATCACTACGTTTTATATGCTGTGAATGGGCGTAGTCTTCTATGATGTTTGAGACAGTTTCACTCGGTTTTTTTTCATTTCCTTCATAGTCATACCACCCTTTGGTAGTGCTTTTGCCAAGGCGATTGATTTCACAAAGATGATCAGCGATGGGAATATACCTTTGGTTTGGGTCACGGGTGGCAGCTTGCCGTTTTCTGTTGGCCCAGGCAATTTGTAGCCCTGACATATCTTGCATTTCATAGGGTCCAACGGGCATACCAAAGTTGCGCATAGCGGTATCTATGTGGTGGGGGAGGGCGCCGTCGGCTAGGAGGTAGTCTGCCTGGCGCCGATATGCGGATAGAATCCTATTCCCAATAAAACCGTCGCAAATCCCTGAGGCCACAGGTCGTTTATTTAATTGTCTAGCAAAGTTAAAAAGACTTGCGAGTACCTCTTGTGATGTGGTTCCAAGCTTTATGACTTCAATCAGTTTCATAATATGTGCGGGTGCAAAAAAATGGAGTCCAGCACTGCGCCCATGGTGTTCTGGGGGAATAATTATTTCTGGATTTAGATAGGACGTATTTGTGGTTAATATCGTCTCTGGCCCACAGGTATTGACAATTTTGGTAAAGACCTCACGTTTAACTTCAGTGTCCTCGAAGACAGCCTCAATGACCAAGTCGGCGTTGTGGGCTGCATCAAAAGTGCTACTCGCAGAAAACCTCTCAAGGGTTTTCTCAAGACCTTCTTTTAATTTTCCACGTTTTTGTGCCGAGACCAGTGAGGCAGTCACCCGCTCTGTTGCAGTTGCGACCATCGCATCACTTTGTTCAATAATACAAACCTGCTTGTCAGCCATAAGGGCAGATACGGCAATTCCAGTTCCCATTAAACCACCGCCTACCACAATAATACGCGTGAGGGGTCTGGGGGTAATCTCTGCTAATTCTTTAGGTTTAGAGGCTTTACGTTCCGCGAAGAATACATGACGAAAAGCTTTTGATTGTGAACTCTGGCGTAATTTCAAGTGGAGTTCACGTTCTTTCGGTTGCGCAATCTCAAAGCTTTGTTCTGTTGACCAACGGGCTGCAGAAATGTTTAATTTGGGCGCATCCGCTCCCGTATCATAAGCTGCATATATTTTTGTTACATCTACATCAGGGGTATTTTGGGCGGAGAGTCTGGGGGGCTTGGTGTGGGCTTCTGCAGCAAAATTTATAGCGGATTCTAAGAGGGGGGCATCGACGATTTTATCAATTGCCCCAAGTTTGTACATTTTTTCTGTGGAAGAGGGACGGCCAGAAGCCAGCATGTTGCAGGCCTCCTCTAGTCCTATGAGTCGGGGAAGTCGTTGCGTCCCCCCAGCGCCAGGAATAAGGCCAAGGTTGACTTCAGGAAAAGCAAATTGCGTCCCCTCAAGGGCAATCCGATAATCGCACCCAAGCGCAACTTCAAACCCACCGCCAAAACAACTCCCATGTAAAGCGGCAATGGTAATCAGACGGGAACGTTCAAGTGTGTTCACGACATCTGGCAAATGCGGTTCAGGTGGCTCTCCATCAAATTCACTAATATCACCACCAGAGAAAAATGTCTTCCCTTCACAGAAAATAATTAATTTATCAATTGTCGTGTCGTCTTCCAGCTCGTTCAGCGACTTGAGAAGTTCGGACCTAACCTGCTGAGTAATCGCGTTCACTGGTGGATTATTAATTGATAAAACTGCAATTTTATCAAGTCGTCGAATAGAAAGGATATTGTGCATTACTCCCCCATGGCAATATAAACACATTAGGCCTTCTTCATTTTAGATTTTGATGGTGTAAGTGCCTATATGCTTTGCAAACTTAGCCTGAAATTATAGATTAAATTATCCGACCAGTCGGTTGGTGTCAATAAAAAACATACCTGTTCACTCTTTGAGAGCGGTTTGATACCTAATATTCCCACCTTTTACACGAGGGTTCTGTGTTTGCAGAGAGAGCAGATAATACAAACCATAACTTTGGATGTGATTTTACATCCAAGGCCTTACCTTTTGGTGTTAAGTTTTTTGACTCATTACGCGGTTAAGTGTTTGTAAAGTTTAGGTTTCTATATTACGAGAGATATGGGAACACTCTATGAAAAGAAAGGTTTTGTGTGCGTTGGTCTAGATTACATTCTTAAGATGATAAATTCAGAACTAAAAAGCAGAAAATAATTAGAAGTTTCAGACTTAATCTTAACTTATTGTGCATGCATTTTAATTTTTATTATATAGTTTTGCTGATGGATGTGCGCGTGGATATTGGTTTGGGACAGATTTGTTGGGGAGAGACTTATTTTCTGGTCTTATCTACGGAGCGTATTGTCCGTATTATTAACGGTCGCGGTGTCCCTGCGAATCAACCCTTAACCTCCCTTAATGCCAGGGGATGATGAGGCCTATGAAGGTATTAAGTTCGACCCTGAAGCAGCGAAGCGTTTACTTGGCAGAGGCAGGATACCCAGATGGGTTTACCACGCTGAGGCGGCAGAATGTAGCGGTGTCTGGGAATATAATTATGGATATTTCGGGGCTTACCTTGGGCAAGGACACGTGGTACAGTTAAGTAAATATTTTAAAGTCAGAGTTGGTCGAGAGAGGGAATATCTCGGCGACTCTGGGTATTTTGGAGTGAATGGATGGGCAAGATGACGGGAAATAAACCTCATGCTTTCATTACTGGAGGGAATGGTGCCATAGGGTCTAATGTGGCGTACAGGCTCGTTCAAGAAGGATATAGGGTCACCATCAGCGGCCGCAATGAAGAAAGTTTAATATCTATCGCCACAGGTTATGATGATATTTCTTATGTGGTTTTTGATATTACAGATCCAAAGGCGACTGCCTCGACGTTGGCGCAAGCGTTCCCGATAGACCTTGCCATTTTAAATGCGGGGGCGTACCAGCCAGGGCCGACTTCAGAGACCACCAGCGCGCAATTCCACCAAATGATGGATGTTAACTATTTTGGGGTGGTCAATTGCCTTCTGCCGTTGCTTGAGTATATGCAAGAGCATGGCGGACATATTGCCATTGTTGCCTCCCTTGCGGGGTATATAGGGTTACCCAATGCATCTGGTTATGGTGCCAGTAAAGCAGCTGTCATTAGTCTGGCAGAAAGTTTGCGGGTCGAACTGCAGCAAAGTTCGGTTAAGATTCAATTGATTAATCCTGGTTTTGTCAAAAGTAAACTTACGGCGAAAAATGATTTTCATATGCCTGATTTATTGGAACCTGAAAAGGCTTCTGAGTTTATTGTCAATGGGTTAAAAGGCGATCAGTTTGAGATTTCTTTTCCAAGATCTTTCCGTAATAAAATCAAACTACTACAGCTATTACCCTATAAGCTTTATTTTAAACTTATAGAGAAAGTGGAAGGAAAGCGATGACAAAACCCATTGAAAAATATATTTATCTCTATGAGAATTTGTCTCAGGAGCTCATTGATCAGATGGACGCTTATGTTTTGCCTGATATAGACTTTAAAGACCCTTTTAATCAAGTGACGTCTCTGTCGAGTTTACAGGCTATCCTGCGAAAAACATTGGAAGATGTCAAAAATCCTAAATTTACTATTACCCAGACCTGGCACCATCAGGACAGTTATATCCTTAAGTGGCGCTTTACCGGTGAAGTCTCAATTCTTGGGACGTGGGACTTAACCGGTTTGAGCGAGATTTATACGGATCAACAGGGCAACATTTCCAAGCATATTGATTATTGGGATGCTTCAGAAGGGTTTTATATGAAGATACCGTTTTTAGGACCAATCTTGAGACGTATTAGGAAGAGGCTGGCGGTCTAACAAAGAAGATACTCACCACCCCAACTTTGATGCCCCATTTGGTCACGTTGGCGCGGTTAATTAACACATCACCTTCTTGTAAAAACATCCAGTCATTAAAGTGTACCCGTATGGAGGAGTCTCCAGTTTTTAAGTCAAGGTCATACCGCCAATTGAGGGCATTGCCTTCACTCACTCCCTTAGCTTCACCAATAATATCACCCGCAGTCCCCGTGAAGTGGCCATCTGCATCTTGGGTAATGGTCCAAATACGTTGGTCGCGTTCCCCATCAGTAAAATAGAATTGTTCATCTAGTGTTAGGATGTCATTCTCAATGGTTCCAACAATTTCAACGCGAAATTGGCGTTTTAAGTTGCCAAAACGGTCTTCAAATATGCCATAAGCGACTGTCTTGCCCTCAAAGTACTGAAATAAATTAAACTTAGGCGTGGTGTCTTTAAAGTCCGATATTTTCATATTATTGCACCCTGATAGGAATATAGATACTAGAATTAGTAGGAATAGGCGTGTCATAAATTTTTCCTCTTCTCTAAGGCACTATGGATGGCTGTGTGGGCATGTCGGGTAAGGGGAAAGCCCCACATCAGCCAGATAGCCGTAACTTTTAATAAGATAGGCACTATCGAATATATTATAATCAGAGCAGTAAACCCTGATTCCAAGTTTTTGGGACTGCTCTTAAGTGAGAGTCCGTAAAGTTCTAAAAGAGGGAACGCTATGCCAACAGCAAGTCCCAGAGATAGTTTTGTCGACATGCTCCAATAAGAAAATAGCGTCGCTGTACGACTATAACCAAAGCGATAATGATCCCAATCTGCACAATCCCCTTGGATTGAGGGTGGTAAAGCTAAGTCACTCCCTAACGCGAAACCAGTGACACCGCAAACCACTCCAAAGAAAATAACATCACCTGCTGTTAGGAAAGGGACAAATATGAACGCTGCACATGCAAGTACCATAGAATAACACCAAACTTTATGTTTATCAATGTTGCGTGCGCTTATGATCCAAAAGGGAATACTGATGATGGCGCAGAGAAAATATATGAAAATTAATAGGTATTTTTCTGTTTCTGTGCATTGCAGTATAAAGGTGAGATAGAGTGGGAGACAAACGGCAGGAAATCCATTGGCTAACCCGTTGAGGAACCATCCAGAGAGAACACGTAAAAATAGGAAGTTTTTAGCAGGAAAGGTAAGAGCAGGCGGATGACCAGAGCGGGGGGTCTCGGGGACGTTTAATAGGGTGACTGTCAGGAGTATGCCGCCAACCCCTATGGTAATTTGGGATAAGGTTTTAAAACGATCAAATTCATTACTATCGGCTAACAGTATCAGAATAATGCTGAGGGCGAGAATGCCAATAAGGCCAGTTGCTTCACGCAAGCCATTAATTTTATTACGGTCATGGTAATTGCGTGAGAGTTCTGTTGACCACGCTAAATAAGGTATCTGAATACTGGTCCAGCCCAAATATAATACACATCCCCAAATTCCTAAGTACCAAGCAGTGGCAGTTGCTTCAGGAGAAAGTAAGAAGATGAGCGCGGGTGCAGCGATGGCGCCACCAAGGGCGATTGGGAGTTTTCGCCGCCCATATTTTAGTGGAATGCGATCTGTGACGTATCCAATTATAGGATCACTGGCGACATCAAATATGCGCACAATAAGCAGCACGGCCCCGACTGTCCCCAACCCAAGCCCAACTGTTTCAGCATAAAATGTCGGCAACAATATAAATAAGGGAATTGTTGGGAGCGCAAGGGCGAAGGCTGGTAAGGCGTAAAGGTGTTTATGCCATTTTGCGAATTTTGAAGAGACCGACATCAATGCTTCCTTTTTCAAACCCCGCCTCGCAGTAGGATAAATAGTAAATCCACATACGTTTAAACTGTTCATCAAAACCTAGGGATTTGATATATTCCCAGTTGTTGATAAAGTTTTGAAGCCACATGTTACACGTTCGGGCATAGGAGTGGCCAAAGTTTAGTTTATCTTCTAAAACCAGCCCTTGATTCTTAATGTAAGTTGAAAGGACGGTATCACTTGGCAGGCAGCCGCCTGGGAAAATATATTTTTGAATAAAATCTACACTCTTTTTATATTGTTCGAATCGTTTCTCTTCAATTGTGATAATTTGTAGGACAGCAATGCCGTTAGGTTTTAAAAGTTCATGGATGCGGGAAAAGTATAGGGGCCAATACTGGTGTCCTACAGCCTCAAACATTTCAATGGAGACAATTTTGTCGTAGTGACCAGTAATATCGCGATAATCTGTAAGGGATACAGAAGCTTTATTGTTATACCCACCTTGGGTGTATCGCGCTTCAGCGTACTCTAGTTGTTCTTTTGAGAGGGTGATGCCATGCATATTGCAGGAAAGTTCTTTAACAGCAAACTCAGAAAATCCGCCCCAGCCACAGCCAATTTCAAGGACAGAGTCGTCTTGTTTAAGGCCTGCCATTTGTGTGATTTGACGGAACTTATTCAGTTGGGCTGTTTGCAGACATTCGGCTTTATCCGTAAACAGGGCGGAAGAATAAGTCATGGTTTTGTCTAACCATTTTTCATAAAAATTGTTACCTAAATCATAATGGAAGGAAATATTTTTACGAGCTTTCTTACGTGAGTTTCTCCTGGAGAAGTGTTGAAGACGTTGGAAGGACTTTATTAGAAAACTTCCTGCCTTTTGGGTCATAAAGGCATTTTCATTTTCTAACATGATATTGAATAAAGCTGTCAAATTAGGAGAGCTCCAGTGCCCGTATATGAAACATTCGGCAAAGGCAATCTCACCTTTTAAAAATAAAGCCTTGATCGGTTTGGTACTGTTAAGAACGAGCGTTGCTTTTTGATCAGTTTTTCTTCTACCCTGGAAATAGACAGCTTTTTTATTGGGCAGAATTACGCATATATAGCCGTACTCTAATTTATTCAATAAATTCATAAAACAGCGTAACCATACACGTTCTAAAAATCCTGCGAACTGAAAGAGGTTAGAATGAGGTGAAAAGGAGGATACAGTTACATCATTCATTACTGAACCTTTCTTGCTTGTGGAGAGGAAATGTAATATGGGTTATTAATTCTTTTGGCGGCTCTGGACGCTTAACCAGTTTAACCCCTTTACGCCAAAGGTGCAGAGCTTCCCAATGAATTCCTAAGGTGACTTTGAGGGTCATTAAAGGATATTTGAAAAACATTTTTATGGTCGATAGATTGCTAAACTCTTCCGCTTTTCCAGTGAAAATTGCTGTGAGGATGAGACCATCCTGATCATGCTGATCGATTTTAACACTGACCCTCTCTTGAGGTCTTTTGATAGAGAAGTAATAGACCGCATCCATTCCCATAAATGGGGAGACATAGAGCTCTTTCGTACAGACCTGATGAACAGCTTCTTGTTGATCAGTGGGGACTTCAATCATATAGCTATGACGTTGTTTGAATGTGTTATTTACTTCATAGATAATGACTTTCAGATTTTCTGTGTCATCGTAGCAAAAATATACACAAAGGGGATTAAAGGCATATCCAAGAATTCGGGGATAGCAAAGTAGTTCAACGCGACCTAAATTTATTGGTATATTTGCCTTGGTAAGGGCCTCTTCAACATAGTCATGTAAATTATTATGGGTACCATTACCAAAGTCTTTATTATGAAAACTAAGAATATTCCATTTATTAAAACTAAAGAACCACATGGAATTATGGAGCGCGTCTAATTCATTCAAGTCAAATAAGAAACTACAGACACGATAAGTAAGCGCATGCTTCTTCGGCCTCAAGCGGGTATGTTCAACGCGTCCATGATACAATTTACTACGCCACGTAGTCATGATGCGATACCTGCAAGGTCGGGGTATGCTTGGCGGTGTGCTGGAGGAATGGTAATACGGCCAGATTCATTTTCCACGGACCACTGACGTTTTACGCCGCCTAAGTGCTCCGCTACAGCTAACCCAGACTGGAGACCATCTTCATGGAAACCATGGCCAAAGTAGCTGCCACAATACCAGATACGCCTGACACCTTGTAGGTTCCAAAGACGTTTTTGTGCCCAGATTGCTTGGGTGTCGAAAACTGGATGATGGTAGAGAAAGCTTTTGATGATCTGGTCCTCTCTAGGCATTCTCATGGGGTTTAATGTGACAAAGTAATTGGTGTGATGGGGTATGTTTTGCAGCTTGTTCATCCAATAGGTGACGCATACCTCATCTTCACTCTTAAGGTTTTCACGTATATAGTTCCAACTAGACCATGCCCGTTTTGTTTTGGGCATTAAATTTTCATCCGTATGTAAATAGGCGGTATTTGGCTGGTAGTGAAAATGTTTTAAGAGTGCCTGCTCAGCTTCGTAGCTTTCCGGCAAAATTTTCCGTGTCTCATCAGCATGGGTTGCCATAACCACATGGTCAAACTCTTCAATCAAGCCATTGTTATCAAGAATATATGACGCGTTTTCATCTGACCATACTTTCGTTACCCCACGGTTGAGGTGAATATTATCAGCATAAGGGGCGGTTATTTTTTCGACATATTTTTGACTGCCCCCAGTTACGGTCCGCCATTGGGGACGATCAGATAATTGTAGAAGACCATGATTATCACAAAAACGCACAAAGGCCTCTAAAGGATAGTCGAGCATTTTATCCATAGGTGTTGACCATATGGCCGCCCCCATGGGAAGGATATGGTCTTTAATAAAACTTTCTGAGTATTTATGCTCTGTAAGATACGCGCCTAAGGTCAAATTTTGTAAGGTGGTATCTGTTAAAGCTCCATGAGCTTCCCGATAAAATCGCAATATATCAAACAAGAGTGCCCAAAACTTTGGCCGCAAGGCATTGCGTCTTTGGGCAAGCATTCCCCAAATGTTGGTTCCACTATACTCAAATTGTCCCTGTCCAATTGAGACGCCAAACGACATTTCTGTTTTGTTTGTGGGAATATTAAGGTATTCAAATAAAGCAATCAGATTCGGGTAGTTTTTTTCGTTATAGACAATAAAACCCGTATCAATGCCGTGCTGACCAACATTAACAGTATTGGTGTGTCCTCCGAGACGACCCTGTTTTTCAAACACAGTAATGTGATGTTTGGGTGAGAGCAACCATGCGGCTGACATGCCTGAAATTCCAGTACCAACAACGGCAATTTCTAACTTTTTATCCATATGGATTTTAAGCTTTCTTTTGATCTCGTTATACTAAAGTATAGCATCTTATGAGTAAAGATTTATTCCTTAGGATAATTTGTGTTAACATCAAGGTGATGATATGTAAAAAGGGGTTTACAACTTTGAATAGACTTAACTTTAGTAATGCTCTTGTTTTATATGATAATAATATAAGATAGCGTATTTAAGAAGTGGTTAATTTTAAAGAGTGATAACCTAAGGTTGACGCATAGTATAATAGAGATTATTTTTTTTGGAAATTATATCTTGCTCCGCGCTCTTTTTTGTTACTCTGAGTAATTGGTGTACGTTGATGGCGTGAATGCGCGGATTGAGTCTTGTAGTTGCGGGGTTCATCATGTTATCGTTAATGGTGTTATTGCTTAAGGGCAAGGGGAGTCGCGGTTCTTGCGGAGTAATTCATAAATTTTCGTCATAAAATTACCGGAACAATCCTTGCAACATGTCATTTGAGATATTATGTTCTATATGACATATGCGTATTTGTGCGTGTTGCTCTTTAGAGTATGTGTGAGAGAATGAGCCTGAGTGATCACAACATATATGAGTGAAGTGTATATTTTTACTTTTGGAATCATATGAAAATTTTTATTATTAGCGGGAGTAGCTCTTTTAATTCCTATACCTCATATAATGGGGAGTATTTGAAGGACTTACTAGATGCTAACGGGTGCACAACAATCCATTGGGACCTATGTCAACGACCATTACCATTACATAATGCGGCTGAGTATCTCAATTCTTCTACGTCTGATGTTCGTGAGTTTGGGCGTATGGCCGGTGAGGCACAAGGGATGATCTGGTGTACGCCTATCTATCACAATAGTTTTTCTGGTATTTTGAAAAATGCTTTAGATCACTTAGATATTAGCATGGTGGCCCATAAACCTGTCCTCCTTGTTTCTAATGGCGGGGGGTATAGTGGCGTGACGCCATGTGAACAGCTGCGTTTTGTGGCGCGAGGACTTTATTGCGTGGCAATTCCCACACAATTGGTGACCCAGTCGGAGCACTTTACGTTTGTTGATAATAAAAAACACTTAAGTGATACGACCATCAAAGAGCGCTTTGTTAATGCCGCAAATCAATTATATGACTACTGCGTAAAGTTGCAATCCTGAGGCGTAGGCTTGTCGTCACCCTATAATTGGGCGTCAGCAAACATCTCCCATATCCTGAAGAGAAGCCTTGCGCGACAACAGTTTTCCCCATGGCTCACCACAACGCTTTGGTCTGGAGCGCCGTGGCGAGGAAATAACCCCCCTCAACTTCTTATGATCGACGTAAAGGGGGGAATACTAACCCTTAGGTCGCGACCATTTTATATTGTCGCCGACGTTGCAGTTTGGCGATAAAACCTAACACCATGATGGCAGGAATATAGAACAGCTCTTTGAGCGGGCGATCCGAGGGCACACCCACAGAGTAAATAACTTGATCAAATCTGAAACCTGCCTTTTCAGCAGTGCTTGCAAATCTTACACCATCAACGATCACGTTGTTGTCATCTTGTGGGATAAGGTCCAGTCCTAAATTCTCAAGCGGACTTTGTCCATCTTGACTCTGCTCTACGTCGATTAATAATGTTTTAGAGATAGGATCTCCAAGATCATCAATGTCATTTAAAAGAATACGCAGCTGGGTACCGATAGGTGCGTTTTCTATGACTTGCGTAAGTTCTACTCCACTATGCTCTTTATATGGGTCAATGATGCGATCCATCCAAAAGGTTGGATGGAATAGGGTGAACGCCACTATGACAAGGGCGAGAGACTCCCATATTCGCGACTTTATTAAGAAATACCCTTGAAAACCTGATGTAAAAATCAGCATTGCAAATGTTGAGATGATAAAGATTTTAATCCCTCCAAACAATGTGACATCAATCAAGAGCAGATCCGTGTTGAAAATAAATAAGAATGGCAGCAGCGCCGTTCGCAGCGAGTAGAAAAAAGCAATAAAGCCAGTTAAAATCGGACGCCCCCCCGAGACAGCTGCCGCAGCAAAAGAGGCAAGTCCTACGGGCGGGGTAACGTCCGCCATGATCCCAAAATAAAACACAAACATATGAACGGCAATTAAGGGGACAATTAGCCCGTTTTGCTGCCCAAGACTTATAATGACAGGGGCAAGCAGAGAAGAGACCACAATATAGTTTGCCGTTGTCGGCAGACCCATCCCTAGAATTAAGCTTAATATTGCTGTCCAGAAGAGAATCATGAAAATATGACCCATGGATATAAACTCCACCAAGGCAGAGAGTTTTAATCCAACACCTGTTTGGGAGACAGCACCGACAATAATCCCTGCCGTTGCGGTTGCAATCCCAATATTGACCATATTATGCGCACCTGTGGTCATACCAAGAACAAGTTCCGTAAAGCTATGGGCAAGAATACCTGACTTGTTTTCTTTGCGGAAAAATGCAAACAGGTATTTTTGTGTGAGCAGGATGACAATCATTAAAACTGTTGCATAAAACGCGGAAAGGCTTGGGGAAAGGCGCTCCACCATTAACATCCATATCAGAACTGCAACGGGCATAAGGAAGTGTAAACCCGACTTTACCGTAGGGCCGGTTTCTGGAAGGGTTATCATGCTTTGAGTTGAGGAATCCACCACAAGGTCTGGGTAGGCTGAACTTATTTTCACTAAGACAACATACAATACCAGCAATAATGCTGAGATGATCCATGGTGTGAACGCCTCATTAAAAACGGAGCGAATAATATCAAACAAGAATAATAAGCCAAATGCAATAATGACTGTATTTCCTAGAATTAATGCCCCAGTGGATATAATTTTCTGGACTGTATGGTTATGGGTAACATTTTTTATTTTCTTAATAATGATATATTGCAGTATAAGAATACCAAGGACGCCAGCCAGTCTTTCTGAAGAACTTTCAAGAAGATTATAAAGTTGAGATATATAATAAAGGCCGCTGCTTAGGCCAAGGATAAGTAAAAGCGTTATCAGCCAGCTGCTAATGACAAACTTAAAACTCTTGCTTTTAGTAGCTTTTTTTAATCCAACAAGCCCCATTTTCATAGCTTCTAAATGGACAATATACACCAAGGCAATGTAGGAGATGATCGCAGGCAAGAAGGCATGTCTAATGACATCAAAATACGAAATATTCACATATTCAACCATTAAAAAGGCCGCCGCTCCCATAACGGGGGGCATTATCTGACCATTCACAGATGAGGCCACCTCAATCGCTCCCGCCTTTTCAGCTGTTAAGCCAACCCGCTTCATCATGGGGATGGTAAATGTGCCTGTTGTGACCACATTGGCAATGGAAGATCCGCAAATGACCCCGGTCATTCCAGATGCCATAATAGCTGCTTTTGCAGGTCCTCCACGAAAGTGACCCATAAGGGAAAAAGCAAGTTGAATAAAATAATTTGAGGCTCCCGCACGTTCTAATAGGGCACCAAAGAGCACGAATAAAAACACGAGGTTCGTAGAAACGCCAAGGGCAATACCAAAAACACCTTCAGCAGATAACCACTGATGATCCATGGTCCCTCCAAAGGATGAACCCTTCCATGCAATTATTTCTGGCGCATAAGAACCCAGAAAGGTGTAGCTGAGAAACACAATCGCTACAATCATTAAGGGCAACCCCAGAGAACGACGCGTTGCCTCCAAGAGTAAAATGATACCAATAATTGAGACAAAAATATCGAATTTGAGGGGGCTGCTAGGTCGGTCTGATAAGCGTGTACCAAAGATATTTTCAACGAGGAGTGAGTCGGCAATAAAAGGGTAGAGTGCGCATAGACTTCCTATAATTGCAATTAACCAGTCAGAGGCTGGAATACGGTCTTGGGAAAATGATTTGAATGCCGGATACGAAAGAAAAGCCAGCAAGACGGAAAAAGCCAAATGAATTTTGCGGGCTTCATCATTGGAAAATACTCCCCATCCAAAAATAAATGGCATTGGTGATGATATCCACACCTGAAATATCGACCAGCTGAGGGCAATTCCCATTAGAATCCGAAGAAGACGTGTATCGGTTAAATTACGTTTTCTTGCATCAGTAAATTTGATTAAGTTTTCAATTTCTTTATCGGAGAGTTTCGTATGTGTTGAGTCGGTTATGTTCATCTCCATTTCCCCTTATTTCCAAATGCTTAAGCTATATTTGGAAAAAATTACTATTATTTATTCATTGCAAAACAACTATTAGCCCTGCGTATACTGCAGGGCTAATAGTTTGGTAAAATGATATCGAATTACATCCAGCCGCGTTCTTTGTAGTAACGCAATGCTCCTTTGTGGAGTGGGGCAGATAAATTGTTACGAATCATATCTTCTTCCTTCAGATTAGCAAACGCAGGGTGCATTTTCTTGAAACCACTGAAGTTATCAAAAACTGCTTTTACAATTTGATAAATGGTTTCTTCTGAAGTTTTTGTCGAACTTACAAAGGTTGTGGCAACACCAAACGTTACAGTTGGCTTGTCGTTTCCTCTATAAAGTGCCGGAATTTCCGTCATTGCATAGTAGGGATTATCAGCGGCAAGACTGCGAATACTTGGATTGTCAACTGTGATAAGTTTTGAGTCACATGCGGTGGTAGCTTCTTGGATAGCGCCATTAGGGTGACCGACTGTGTAGATAATTGCATCTACTTTTTTGTCGCAAAGTGCTGAGGATTGCTCAGCAGCTTTTAGTTCTGATGCAACAGCAAAGTCATCCATAGTCCATCCCATTTTTTCCATGACAACTTCCATTGTTCCACGAGATCCAGAGCCTGGGTTTCCAATGTTAACTTTCTTCCCTTTTAGGTCTTCAAAGGTTTTAATGCCAGTGTCTATGCGTGCAACAACTGTAAATGGTTCAGGGTGGGCGGAGAATATTGAGCGCAATTCCTTAAATGCTCCCTGAGAGAAATGCTTTGGACTTGTGCCATAGTAGGCGTGGTACTGCCAGTCTGACTGGGCAATACCCATATCAACGTCTTCAGACCGAATACCGTTGATATTGCTAACTGAACCACCTGTTTTATGGGTACAGTTAATATTATGGTTTGCTTTTCCTTTGTTAACAAGACGACAAATTGCACCACTTACTTGATAATAAACACCAGTTTGACCACCGGTGCCGATAACAATGTGATTGGTTTCAGCAGCAATTGAAGAAGTAGAAGTAAAAGCTAATAAGATTATAAAGCTTGAGATTGATGTAATCAATTTCTTTACAAACATATATTAATTTCCTTTATGTTATGATGTGCCAGCCCTAAAAATGGAAAGCTCTTAATTTGACAACAAAAAAAGTGTAAATATATTATTATTTAATAAAAAACACACTATTAGTAATTTTTAATGCAATAAAAAGTTTAAATTATATTCTTTGATGTTAGCCATTAATTTTTAGTTTTTTTATATATGAAATTTTAACATACTTCTATATTCTGCGAGCGTTTAAATGTAATTATCTTCATTTTTTTATATTATAAATACGTCTTGTTTCCTCCGTAGTTGCGATTTGGGTTGTGTTTAATTTAATTTGCGCGACAAGATCCTTTACGAGAATGGAATTATGAGAGGCGACTTCTTTATTTGGCCGATATATATTATTCTCAAATCCAATGCGACAGTGACCACCTTTCCCAATGGCAAGCAGCATACACGCATGTTCCTGTAGGCCAAATGCACATAGGGTCCAGGTGCATTTAAACCCTTTGAGGGCGTCGAGCATGGGTATAAGGTCTTGGGGGGTTGAGGTGACCCCTGTCCCATAGCGACCAAGCACCAAAAGGACAGAAGGCACCGCATCTGGAATGATGCCCATTTGGTGCAGGGAAATGAACCGTTTTACCTCATCTGCGGAATAAAGGATATATTGGGGGGCAATATTCTCACTGTGGATGTGGTGGAAAAACTGCCGTGCCTTCTCTTCCATCCCTTCAGGACATAACTCGTTTATTGCTAAGGAGGTCGCTTCAGGTTTTAACTCAATCACAGAGGAGATTTGGTCATCAATACTGAAGATGCCTGTTGCTTCTGTGGTTGTTTGAATGATTACTTTATTACCTAGCCTTTGTCGGATTGCGTTTATTGCTGGACGATAATGCTTGGGGAGAAGTGTGTGCTGACCATTTTCATCGCGGACGTGTAAGTGAATCATGGCGGCGCCTGCCTTATAACACTCATGGGCTTCTTGCGCCAATTCTTCGGGGGAAATAGGCAAGTTTATATGATCACTCTTGGTTTTTCTGGCACCATTGGGGGCAACAGATATGATGGTTTTAGGGAGGTTCATAAAGGTATATTTTAAAGTGTGTTGAGGGTTATTTCTAAGGCACGATGAACTTTATCAACAATTTCAGCCACATGGTGGCTTTCTATAATAAACGGTGGCGCGAGTAAGATATGGTGCCCTTCTTTCCCATTAATTGTGCCCCCATTTGGGTAACAGATAAGTCCAAGGTCTAGGGCATTTTTTTTGAGTTTAATATTAATTTTTGTTGAGGGATCAAAGGGCGTTTTATGGGTTCGGTCCGCAACAATTTCAATCCCCCAAAACAGGCCACGTCCGCGGATATCCCCAATATGTGGGTGATCCCCCAAGCGTTCGCGCAGGGCGATTTCAAGTTCCTTGCCCATGTGGTTAATATTATTAAGCAACGCCCTCTCTTCAATTTCTTTCTGTACGGCTAAGGCAGCTGCACAGGCCGTTGCATGGGCAAGATAGGTATGACCATGTTGAAAAAAGCCCGTTCCCTTCAGGATAGTTTGGTAAATGTTATCACTTAAAAGCATGGCTCCAATAGGTTGATAGCCAGCACCGAGTCCTTTTGCGGTAATAAGAATATCCGGACTTATACCTTCCTGTTCACAGGTAAACAAAGAGCCAGTTCGCCCCATACCGCACATTACTTCATCTAAAATCAGGAGGATACCATGGTGGGAGCATATTTCACGAATACGTTTGAAATAGCCTGGAGCAGGCACGAGGGCGCCTGAGGTTGCGCCCACAACCGTCTCGGCGATAAAGCCAAGGATATTTTCTGAACCAAGTTTCTGAATGTGTTCTTCCAGTTCGTTGGCGACGCGAAGTCCATATTCTTCTAAGGTTTCCTCAGGCCGTTGTTCACGATATGGGTAGCACGGTGATATATGGGCGGCATCAATCAGCAGGGGGGTGAACTGCTCTCGACGCCACATGTTGCCACCAACAGCAAGAGCCCCTAAGGTATTGCCATGGTAACTTTGACGGCGGGCAATGAAATATTTGCGCGAGGGCTCGCCTTTTTCCAAATAGTATTGGCGCGCAAGTTTAAGAGCCGCCTCCATTGCCTCTGACCCGCCAGAGACAAAATAGGCATAATCCAAGCCTTCAGGGGCCCGATCGATGAGAAATTCGGCCAGCTCCTCTGCGGCATCTGATGTGAAAAAAGCCGTATGTGCAAAGGCGATTTGATCAATTTGATCTTTGATAGCCTGTCTTACTCGGGCGTTGCTGTGGCCTAAGCATGAAACTGCTGCCCCACCTGAGGCATCAAGATAATACTTTCCATCATCATCAACAATATAAGGGCCATCTCCTTTGGACGCGCGTGCAAGAGGAGTGGTGCTTCGGTGCAGAATACGTGAAGTGCTGTAAGGCATTGATCAGTAAATTATTATAACAAAATATCTAACATTCTAAATTATCAAAGAGATGTTTTGCTTTTGCAATACTTTTTTATAAAGAAAAATATAAGAAATAAAAATGTAATTTTTTGTATATATACTCTTTTTTATGTAATAATATTAAAATATCATAAAAAATGTGCTTATCATAAGTACTACAAAAACGATCCCATGAAAAAATTTATATTTATGTACTTTGGTCCGAAAACTTATCTAAGGAGATAAAAATTATGTTTGAAAAATGGATAAAAATTTCATTATGGCAACGTGCGTTGGCTGCGCTTGCTATTGGTTGGCTTGTTGGACAGTTCGTGCCTGTAGTGGTTCCTTTTGTGGAGCCTTTAGGTCAAATATTCGTTAATTTAATTAAAATGATCGTGATTCCCTTGATTGTCACAACGCTGATTGTTGCCATAACGGGGGTTGGATCATACAAAGATCTTAGGGTAATGGGTGTAACGACGATTTTGTGGTTTCTGATTACAGCTGTGATTGCGACCATATTAGGACTCGTGGTTGCGAAACTCCTTAACATAGGGGCTGGTGCTCAGTTGGTTCAAGAGGATTGGAAAGGATGGGACGTTCCTCCAGTAATTAAGAACGTTGTGGATCTTGTGCCCAGTAATCCTATTAAGGCCATGGTAAATGGACAGGTTGTCCCAGTCGTGGTTTTTACCCTTTTAATTGCGATTAGTGCAGTACAGGTGGGAAAGGGTGCCGAGCCATTTGTTAACTTATTTAAATCATTTTCTGAGGTATTATTTAAACTGGTTCGCTTTATTATGGAAATATCCCCTATTGGGATTTTTGCAATTATTGCAGGCGTTACCAATAAGTATGGTGCCGATATTATAATGCCGTTGATTGATGTGATTTTTGCGATTTATTTAGTTGCGATCATACATATTGTTTTTGTCTATGGCGGCCTATTGTATACGGTTGCTAAGGTGAATCCATTTAAGTATTTCAAGAAAATTTTACCGGCCTCTATTACAGCATTCTCGACCACGTCTTCTTATGGAACATTGCCGGTTACCCTGGATGTGGTGCAAAAGGCAGGGGTTTCAAAGCGTGTAGCGAGTTTTGTTGTTCCCTTAGGCGCGACCATTAATATGGATGGGTGTGGTGCTTTTTATCCTGCAATTGCTGCGGTGTTTATCGCGAACTTATATGGTATTAGTTTAGGGTTTGAAAGTTATGCCATTATTGTTGTCGTTGCAACTTTGTCTTCTCTTGGAACTGCAGGGGTGCCGTGGTCATCTGCAACGGCATTAATGATGGTTTTGCCCGCCGTTGGGTTACCTATTGAAGCTGTGGCCTTATTATTCTCAATTGACCGCATTTTAGATATGGCGCGCACAGCCGTTAATGTGACGGGGGACACTGTGGTTTCTGCAATTGTCTCACGCAAAGTCGGTGACTTTAATGATGAGAAGCTAGCCGATGACGCGAAACAAGAGGCTGTTTATACTTGATAGTATTTAGAGTGGAACTCTTGAGTCATTAAAATAATACATCCGATCAGCGGTAGGCTGGCGGACAGCAGGAGAATTCCCGAAACCCCTAATAAAGGAAAGGAAAGTCCACAAATTAATGGGCCGATAATTTGTCCGAGAACTAATGTTATTCGTGCAATAATTAAGTTTTTTTCAGGGAAATTGGTGTGCCTAATATTACTATACAAGGAAGGTTCTAGTCCTGCATAGGCACTTGCTTGTATAATATTGAGGGTGGTAATGGACGAGAGGGATTGGCTGAACGATTGAGAAAAAAGCGTAAAGGCTGACACCGATAAGGAAAGATATATGGAGGCAAATGACGATGAGATTTTACTCCATAAAGGAAGAACTAAGATGCCTATCAGCCAGCTCAATGAATTAATCGCGCCTATGGTTTTCATCTGAATGCCGTCACCTAATTTTTGGATAACCCACAAGGCAAAGAATGGTCTAAAGCCGAATGCACCTGCGACGCTTAAGGTTACGGCAATGAGGCATATTAAATACCTTCTTGGAAGGTACTCAGATATTTTTCTGGGTTTAAGATCCGTGAGTGACGAAGTTGTGGTATGGGGGTGATCAATATTTTTGATGTTCAAGTATATGAATAATGCCAGCGAGAGAAAGGTTATGGATGCGCATCTTAACAAGATATTGAGGGCATTGTATTCAAAGATAATCCCTCCAATAATTGGGCCGAGCAAACACCCAGCGCCTGCAGCTTGATAAAGGCCAATAAAACGCGCGTTTTTGGTGTTTTTTTGAATTCTTACTGTGGCAATCAATAAAAAAATAGGACTACAACTTGCACCTTGAATAATACGTCCGATGGCAAATACTTCAGGGGAGAGGGCACTCGATTGGATAAAGTATCCTATTGAACATATGGTGCAGCCGATGATCAGTAAATAGGAGCTATGGATTTTATCAGTGACCTTGCTCCATAGAAGCATACCTAAGAGTGCGCTAAATGAGGGCATTGAGGATGATATTGATGTCCAATACGCGACATTTTGACCAGGAGCGGCAAGTGTCTCAATGTGCAAATACATAAATGGAATCATTGTCATGGGGGTGAAGACAACAAGAAACTGCAATAATAAAATATGGGACCAGTGTTGATTAATTTTGATCATTATGAACGGTTGAGGCTCTTTCCAAGCATAGGGGGTGCGGGTAGGACTCCAAGGAGTGCGACACATCGGGTTTATCTAAAAAGTCGTAGGTTTCTTATAATTTATATTTATAAGGGTGAATTTTGTGTTTTATAAGACTCAAGAAATTTGGAACTCAGACAGAGTTAGTCGTATTTTTTAAATTTTAGCGATATTGAGTTAACGCAGTGACGCGTGTTTTTAGGGGTAAAATTCTCACCTTTAAAAACGTGACCGAGATGACCGTTACACGCGGTACAGATGATTTCTGTACGGATACCATCGGTATCAGAGACGTGGGTGACAGCGCCAGAAATTTCGTCGTCAAAACTTGGCCATCCACATCGGGAATCAAATTTATCCTCAGAGCGATACAGAGGTGTATCGCATTGTCGGCATATAAAGAGACCTTTTTGGGAAAACGTATTGTACTTACCCGTATGCGGAGATTCGGTACCTTTATGAAGAATAATGTGTTGTTCTTCAGGGGTTAATAAGTTAAGCGGCTTTTTATTTGATGTTGTCATAGGAAGATTATTAGGTATAAAATAGAAAAAAAAGGTTGTTTTTAAATATCTGGTGTCCTTTATTGACCTCAGAATCTGTGTTATCAAAATGCTTCTTAGAATTTTTTGATAACACTAGTGTCATTATACATAATATAAAGGTTTAATAAACAATGCTAGATGGTTTGAGGGAAATAGTTTTGTTTTATACTGACATATTTTAAGAATGACGTAAATTTTGGTAGGCAGCTTCGCGCCGCTATGAAAGGGTAAAAAGGTTTTGTAACATATGGGAGATCAGCCATACAATATTTTAGGCCAAGATGGGGAGGCCTATTATTATACGTCAGTCATGTCTTCTAAAGACGCTGATCATTATCTTGATATGTTATTGCATCAGGTTGATTGGCAGTACGATCAAGCGATTATGTTTGGCAAAGAGATCACTATGGGACGTAAATTTTCTTGGTATGGGGACGAACCTTTTTTGTATACCTATTCCAAAAAAACCAGAAAAGCTCATTCATGGATACCTGTGCTTTTGGAGTTGCGAAGTCTGATTGAGGGCACAAGTGGCGTATCTTTCAACTCTTGTCTTTTAAACCTTTATCATAATGGACAAGAGGGGATGGGGTGGCATAGTGATGATCAAAAGGAATTAAAACCGCACTATGCCATTAGCTCGTTAAGCCTTGGTGCCCCCAGAAAGTTTGTCTTTAAGCATAAGAAGACCAAAGAAACAGCCGCGCAGGTTTTGGATCATGGGAGCCTTTTAATCATGAAGGGGCCGACTCAAGTGTATTGGCAGCACTCTTTGCCCCCGACGAAGATGGTTCAAGCGCCGAGAATAAATTTGACATTTCGCTGTATGGATACCTAAAGTTAATATAAATACAATCATTACATGTGCAAGGGGGGTGCTATGATCATATTGCACCACCGTGGGGCGCATCACCGCCCTTGGGTTTAGATAAGAGCCGCCATACACTTTAGAAAGTGGTTTTAAATTCAATCGGTTTGGTGTACGTGTGCCAACACTTTTTATTTCTCCATGGATTAATGAGCGAACTGTAATACGTTCGTTTGCCCATGGGGCTGATAATAATAAAAAGTTGGATAATATTGTACTTGATGATTCTATGCGTGATGCACGAGGCAGTCTTAATGATTAAAAAATTTTTACACGAATTACATTCTCATGAAGATGTTTAAAAGATGAGGTTGTAATTCGTGTAAAAGTTATTGACTCTTAACATATGACCTAGGGTCAGTATGGGGTCAGATTATTCATTATTTGGCCTGATTTGAGAGAGGAATGTTTTAACTTCCTTTTCTAATGTGATGGATTGTTCTCGGAAGATTTTAGTTTCTGTAAGAACTTCTACCGAGTCTTGATTCGATTTACTGTTCGCCTCAGTGACTAATTGTGCCCCTTTTTTGACTTCTGTTATGGCTGTATTAGTCTCGCGGACGCTGCTGGCAATGGCACCTGTTGCAACGGACTGTTCTTCCACAGCAGCGGCAATGGCACTTGAAATATCACTGACGTGATTAATTTGTTCGCCAATAAGCTGGATCGCAGAGACAACATTATTTGATAAGGATTGAATGTCATGCACTTCTTTAGTGATTTCATCGGTTGCTTTTGCAGTTTGGCTAGCCAGAACTTTAACTTCATTTGCCACAACTGCAAAGCCCTTACCAAATTCACCTGCGCGTGCTGCTTCAATTGTTGCATTCAGAGCCAAGAGGTTTGTTTGTTCAGCAATATCTTGGATCAACTCAATAACATTTCCGATTCTGGTTGCTGCTGCAGAAAGGTTGGCGACGGCGGTATCGGTAGCTTCGGTTTGTTGCACAGCAATTTTTGTGTTTTCACTGGCACTTAAGACCTGGTTCGATATTTCTTTGATAGACTCGGCCAACTCTTCCGAAGCAAAAGAAACTTCTTCAACACCACGTTCTGCATTGCCTGCTGAACCAGAAACATCATCGGATACTTTTAAGGTGTCTTGCAGGGACGTGGACATTGTTTCCATATTATCATAGAGGCTCTCAGAGGACGTATTGACCTTGCTCACAATGTCTCCAACTTTGCTTTCAAATAAGTTGGATAATTTGATCATTGCTTCTATTTTTTCTTGCTCGTGTTTTTTAGAATTTTCTACTCTGAGCACTTCCATTTCTTGTTTTTCAATTACAGCTTGTTTGAAGACCTTAAGGGCACTGGCCATTTGTCCAATTTCATCTTTTTTAGAAGTATCAATTGTAATATCCATTTTACCTTTAGAGAGTTCTACCATGGCTTGACAGAGCTGCATCAGGCGCCGCGCGAGTCCACGGTCAACATAGACGACTGAGATGATAATCGCCATAACCACACTACCAATCGCAAACAACAAGAGTAAGTTGATGTTAAGAGCCATCATTTTCTCTGAATCAATGGTAGCTTGAACCATACTTTGTTCAGTTTTATTGACAACTTCTTCAATGAGAGATTGAAAATTAACGGATAAATTTTCGATTTTGCCGATAAGTTTACTGATTTCTTGGAAGTTAATTAATTGATCATAGCGGTTATCGAAAATATTATTAGCTTCAGTCCCTGTCTTAATTATTTGTATGATTATTTTTTCTATTTCGTCAATGTTTGTTGTGCTCTTAAGGCCACTCATTGCGGTTTCAAGAAGACCACGGCTGGCGTTGAACCTTTCCCGCAGCGGTCTAATTTTCTCTGGCGAACCGGTTGTAATTGTTTGACTGAGAAGTCCAAAGGCTAGGTTGATTTCAGATTTAACTTCAAAGGCCATGATCAACTTGTTGATATTATCATCAATAAAGTTAGAAATAGCATTTGGTTGTAAGGGATCAATATCCTCTGCGTTAATGATAATATCAAAGTTAATGTCATCAATTTTTGGAGCTATGACCGCAAGGGCTTCTTTGTGCTTACTTCTCAATATTATTTTTTCTTTTTCGAGCGCCTCGTCAAAGCCAAGAGATTTGTCTACGAGTTTTTGTAAGCTGGAGAGGGAAGATAAAAACTTTTTAAAGAGTTCCGTTAAACTCTTTATATCTTCTGGGGAAGCGGAAACATTTTCTAGGTTTTTACTCAGTTGTTCTTTATTAGCAATTAAGTCTTTCCATACTTGTTTGGCGTCATCCTTAGTTTCAGCGGCAACTAATTTTGGTGCGGTGGCAGTAATTTCATTTATATCACGAGACATACGCAGTTGCCTCACAACGGCCGGTACGTTTTCGGTTGTAATATTAGTGAGGGTTTCTGCGCTTTGCTTGAGCGAAAGCCAGCCAACCAGTGTGGATGCAAGTGTAGCAATAACAACACTGCCAAATGCAATATACAGGCGACCTTTTACTCCCATAAGAAAATCTCCAAGTTAATGATTTTTGTCCACGTAAGGGGACTCGTAATGAATTAGTACATATAAGAATGAACTGGAATGGAACCAACATATACTTCATATATGTACTAATTAAATTATTTAAAGTTCTTTTTAAGAACCGAGTTTATTAACAGTTCTAAAAGATCCATCTTCTTGGATAATTGTTAAAAATACATTTTCTGAACCTTGGTTATCATTGGGACCATAGGTGAGTTTAATACCGCCAAGGTCATAGGGTTCGGTTTTATATATGGCATCGTAGAAATTTTGCCGCGTAAGGTCTTTACCTGCGCGTTTTAAGGCTTCAATTGTTAATTTACCAACAATATATCCTTCGAGACTCACAAATCCATATTCAGCACTGGGGTCATAGGCTTTTAATGCTTTTTGGTAATGGTCAACCACGGCTAAAGAGTTGTTCCATGGAAAGGGCACAACTTGGGTAATAACCACACCAGCACCATCTTTGCCGAGCTCACTTGAAAGCGCTTTTGATCCGACAAACGAGATATTGATAAAGGTCGCGTCAATACCTGTTTTTTTCGCTAATTTAATAAATTCAGCAATCGGCTTATAGGCGCCTACCATCACCACAGCTTTAGGTTTGGCTTTTCTAATTGACAGGACTGCTTTTTTAATAGCTGTTGTGTTTCTAGGATACGTGCCGACGGCGGAAATTTCTAATCCACGTTTTTTCATTGCCTTTTCGACACCTGCAAGTCCTACACGGCCAAAACCATCATCTTGATATAGGATGGCAATGTTTGTGATATTCAAATCAGTTGTCAGGTGTTCAATCCACGTCTCTGTTTCTTGATCATAGGTTGCTCTAAAGTTAATAACGTTACTGTTTTCAGGCTTCCGTAGAAAACTTGCACCAGTAAGGGGGCCAATAAAAGGGACGTTGTTCTTGGTTGCTATGGGTTGTGTAGCGCTAGAGGTTGGTGTGCCCACTGCGCCAATCAGACCGAAAACTTTATCTCCATTAATAAGTTTATTAGTATTGGTTATTGAGAGATCTGGTTCGTATTTATCATCATAGGAGACGACCTTGAGTAGCCGGCCATGGACACCTCCAGCCTTATTTGCTTCTTCAAAAGCTGATAAAATTCCCAAGTTCATTCCCGTACCTAGGGCGGATGCGGGGCCTGACAATGCAGCTGATTGACCAAATGTAATTTCTGTGTTTGTAACGCCAACTTCAGCGAAGACTGATGATATGGGTGTTAATCCTACAAACAAAATTAAAGCAATATATTTTCTCATTGTTTTCCTCATGGATATAAAATATTCGAGTTAATGAATATCTAAATAATAAAGCGCTCAAATTGTCGACTTTTGAGCATTATTATTTTCAAACATTACAATAAATTTTAAACCATAACATACCATATTACAAGCCGTATGTTTAACTAGGTATGTGGGAGCTGCTGTTATCCTTTAGGTGTACCTTGGCATAGGCCCTTTAGATACTTGAGGTTATAATTCTCATAAAATCCCTAAGGTCTGGGTATCTGCAGAGTCTGTATAATGGGTATTGGAAAGAGTAATCTGGCGGGTAAGATTAATTTTTTTAGAGGATAAAATACATATTAAAATAAACATTCCGACACCAATCATGGTGATGAATAGCCCTGTATGGATCATTGTTGGGGCAAAGACTGTCCGCCCCAGGGTGTCCGCCCATGTGGTTATGATAGCGCCGATGAGCATGCTGACCGTCCCAAGCTCGTTGCCACGGTGGTCAATGAGGTGTTTAGCAAAAAATGTTGATATTAACCCAATAAAATTAATTGCCCCGACTAAAGCAACCACTGGTGCCATTGCCAGTATGGCTAAAAGCGCGAATTTAATATAGAGAGTTGTGGTATTAATTCCCATGGTTTTGACAACGGAATCGCCCAAGCTTAACAAGGTAACTGGGCGCGCAATCATATAGTATAATGTTATGATAACACTGGTATAAATGATCATAAAAATCATATGGGTTTCGTCAACTGACGTAAAACTGCCAGATACTTTTTCCAAAAGTAACGCCATTTTTTCGATATGAATGACGGAGAGAGTAGCATCTGAAATTGCCGATAGAGTGGCGCCAATCCCAAGACCAACTAAGAGAATAAAAATACCTTTGCTGCGATCACGCACAATAAATAACGTGAGAATACCCGTAAGGATAGCGCCTGCAAAAGTGATAAATGTTGCATATAAAGGGGGGATATTAGGAAAGAGGATAAAGCTAAAAATTAACATTAATACCGCCCTATCAGTGAGTCCAAGGACACCTGGGTCTGCTAAGGGATTTTTAGCTATGGTTTGTATAATGATGTAGATAACACCAGAATTATACACGCTAATAATGATTTATTTTGCATTACACAACTGATTTAAGTTCTTTCTATTAATAGAAAGAACTTAATATTAAAAATTGTTTTGAAATATAAAGCAGAAGTGTTTTTTAGTTAATTCGTAACACTTCTGCTTTAAAGTGTAGCTGAAATACTTAAGATACCGGATTTCGTTTTTCCAAGTTCAATATTGACATTGTATGTTTGGCTTAACTCAGACATATGAAAAATATCGTTGGTATTTCCTTGTGCAATCACCCTACCTTCTTGCATGAGCAAAGTTTGACTTGTAAATTGGGAGGCGAGATTAAGGTCGTGTAGAGCAATAATGGTGACAATATTTTTTTCTCGAGTAACGTTCCGAACGAGGTTTAATATTTCAAGTTGATGGCGCATGTCGAGGGCGCTTGTTGGTTCATCCAGCAGCAGAACATCAGGGGAACGGACAAGCGCTTGAGCGATGGAGACCATTTGTTGTTGTCCGCCAGACAGATCACCGATATACCTTTGTGAGAGGTGTTCAATATTTGATTGTTGCAGTATTTTTGCGACGCTCAAAGAATTTTCATTTGTTACGCGCCATGATGAAGTTGATTGCTTCATTGCTAAAAGTACAGATTCAAAAACTGTAAGCGCTGCATTACAACTAAAAACTTGCGGCATATAACAGACTTTTTTGCTCCATGCTTTATGGCCGACAGATTGAATCGTCTCATTATCAAGAGAAACGCTGATATTTTTAATAATACCAGCAATACATTTAAAAAATGTCGATTTTCCTGATGCATTCGGTCCAATCAGTCCAGTAACTTCCCCGCGTTTAAAGTGGCTCACAGATATATTTTTCAAAACGGGAATATTACTCGTATATGAATAGGATAAATTATTAATCTCTAATTTGATCATTTCCAATTATTCCTTTTAATTGCCAGAATTAAACTAATAAAGAATGGAATACCAATAAGGGATGTAATCATGCCTATCGGATAAATTACGCCAACGGTAATAGCTTTACTTAGAACTGATGTTATAGACATAATTAAAGCAGAGGCTATGGCGGAGAGAGGAAGGAAAAAACGTTGATCTTCACCTACCAACATACGGGCAATGTGAGGGCCCACCAGACCAACAAAAGCGATCGTACCAACAAATGAAACAGCGGTAGCTGCAAGTATAGATACAATAATCATGATTTCTACACGTAATCGTTTGATATTTACGCCCATGCTTTCTGCTTTGTCATCTCCCATACGCAGGGCAGTTAACGACCAGCTGTGTGCAATAAAGTAGGGGATGATCATGCCGATAATACCTAAGCAAATTATAACCTTTGTCCAGTTTGCCCGCGACAAGGATCCCATCATCCAGAAGATAATTTGTGCAAGTTCCGTTTCAGAAGCAGAGTACTGCATCAAGGCTAATAGGGCGTTAAAAGTGAACATCAAGGCGATACCAACTAACACCATGGTTTCAGGGGTTGTGCCCCGCAGCTTTGTAAAGAAAAACAGAACAAACGATGTCATAATTGCCATTATAAAGGCATTAACTGTTACCAGAAACGGCCCTGCAATTGGAATTAAATTAACTTGAAGAACAATGCCCAAGGCAGCTCCAAAACTTGCTGCAGATGAGATTCCAAGGATAAAAGGGTCAGCGAGTGGATTATTAAGGATGGTTTGCATTTCTGCCCCCGCCATACCAAGCATGGCGCCAACAAGAACTGCAGTAAAGGCGATGGGAAGACGTAAGTCCCATATAATAACACTCAACTGTGGTGAAATTTCGTTTGGAAAGAGGATGCCATAGATAACATCTGAGAAGGGTAATAAGCTTGGACCCCATCCAATATCGACCAAAAGAGCTATGATGAGGAGAGAGAGGGCGACTAAGGAAATACCTATACGCTTACGATTACTTTTAAGATAGCGTACATCAGAACTCTCATTCGTTTCCGCTTCAGAATTAATAACTTTTATATTCATAATATCCATATTGTAAAAAAATAGGTAAGAGAGAAACTTTATATTAGGGGGTCGGAAGTATCTCTCTTACCGAGGTTTTTATCTTTTAATCTAAGGTTGACCAGAAAATACCTTTTAAATTAAAAGGAAGAAATCTTTCATGTGTCTCAGCAAAAGTTGCTTCAGGGTCAAGGTCTTTAAACCTTTCAGGATGAATCCATTTAGCAAAAACTTGGAGTGCTACAAAGTGATAAGGACTATTGTAAAATTGGTGGTAAATTGTATGGAAATGTTTGTTTTTAACCGCGTCTAACGTGTGCCACCCTTTTCTATCCGCAAGACCTTGTAGTCTTTCGTCTACAGACGCTTGTGTTGCATCGTAACCTAGAAGGACGGAGGCGACTTCTGGGTTAGCTTCTTTCCAGTTTGCACCGGTACCAATAATTATGTCTGGGTTGAGGGAAATGATGCTTTCCAAGCTGGTTGCAAAGTGAAGACCAAACGTCTTGGTTGATCCCCAGTTCTTTCCACCTGCAATAGATATAAGCTCACCAAGGTTAGTGTGTCCGAAGGTCCTACAGCAAGAGTTAGAGTAACCAGCTGCTGTTTCGAGGAATACCATTGGGCGATCTTCATCAGGAATTTTTGCGGCAACTGTTGTTACACGACGCATTTGTTGCATGTAAAAGTCTATAAACTCTTGAGCGTTATCGAGTTGATCAAAAACACGTCCTAATAAATACATGCTTGGCACTGTGTTGTGCGTTGGGTTGATTCGAAAATCAATAAAGATAACTTTAATACCTGCTTTTTCGAGCTTTTCGATTACGCCTGTTTCTCTGGCTTTGTATAAGTTTCCAAGATTTAAAATCACCAGATCTGTTTTAAGATCGATGGCTGATTCAACACTAAAGTCTCCGGCGTATGGGCTGCCAAAGTTTTTGATCTTTTCGACTTCTTTAGGAAATTTGCTACGGTATTGTCTGAAGGCATCAGGGTCATACTTAATAAGGTCGTCCTTCCATCCTACAATGTGTTTGAAAGGGGCGTTCTTTTCTATGATCGCAACAGAATACATCATACGTCCTTCACCAAGTATGACGCGCTTTACACCTTCTTTAACCTCAACGGTGCGACCCGCGATATCGGTCACCGTAATGGTTTTTGCCTGAGCTGATGTGATAGATATAACAGAACACAAAAGTACTACTGTTAGTCCAGTAAGCAGATTTCTTGAGAAAAATCTCAGTTCATTAAATATATTTAGATTATTCATTTATTTGTCCCGATTGGATTCACAATTTTTATCAATAGTAATTATTAATAGCATTAGGTTAATCTGAAATTCTTTTTTGTCAACATGCTAAATTTTTATATAAAGACTGTAACAAAATAAGGAGATTAACTTAAATTTGAAGACTTAGTGCGTTGGTTTTGGTCACTCACCCTCCCCACCTTGTGGGAAAGTTAAACGGATGTAACAAGTGGAGGGGATGAGAATTTAATAAGTTATGAGGTTTTTTCAAAAAGAAAGCTTAACTTCCATTTTGTGTACATATCTAATTTTTTGAGATCATCGGAGAAATACGACTCAGTGGCGTTCATGGGAATAAATGTATTGGCGAGAAATCGTGCGCAAGCCACAGAACCCTTCACTGTTCTAAATGCTTTTAGAATATCTGCCATACTATGGTTAGGCACGGGGATGTTCGAGATTTTAGACGCTTCTTCACGTATGCTTGGCCATGACGGGTTATCTGAATGACAACACGTGATCGCGTAATATCTTCCACCAGGTTTTAAGACACTGCTCACTTGCTTGATGTGGTCTTCAAGGTCTTCAATCAGGTAAATAACCTCATGACTAAATGCAAAGTCAAATCCTGTCCCTGCATCGGTAATTTTAGGTGTTGCGATGTACTCGATAGGTCGATTCTCTTTGCGTTGCTGGGCTATGCTGACTGAGTGGGTCGCGATATCAACGCCGACGCCCTGATGAAATGGTTTCGCATCATAAAGGGTGCGAAGAAAACCTCCTTGATTGCACCCAATGTCAAGAACTTTGGTATGCTCAAGGTTTTGCTGTGGGATAGAGTTAATTATCTCTTTCCAGATCCATAAATGGTCTTCATTCATATCTTCTTCGCGTTCTAAAGAATTTGCCCACGTTTTAATGAGATTTATCATAACTACCCTTTATTTATCCTAATTTAGATTCGACTTCTTTAATGAGTGCGCGAAATACCTTGCGTGCACTACCGAGATGGCGAACTTTTTTTAATGATTTAATATTTGAGATGTCATTATCAACCACAATCAGTCCTACCATGCCCATATCATAATGGGGGAAGCAAATATAACCATATACCCCTGGAATGGTTAGGGTAACTGAGAATTCTTGATCAACTGCGCTATTCCATGTTTCACCACCCTCGGGCACCATCCCTTTTTTTGAGGCAGAGTTATGGCCAACTTCCGATGGTAAAAAAGTAACTTTATCGTGGGAAGAGATGTACAGAATTAGGGGATCAAAGATATTCGAAATACTAGTGTTGTTTGGATCAATACTTAACATTTTAACAAAATGTTGGGTGGAAGCTGCATGGGAGAGAAGGGGTGTTGTTGCAAGACCCATATACGTGAGTGATGTGAGAGAAGAAAGAGTAAACTGACGACGAGTAAGCATAAAATTTTAATCCTTTTGGCTGGGTGAGGAAAAGGGTGTGATCATTTACTTTGTGCGAAGCAAGAAAGCATAAACATAAAAAAAAGAGTTCGTTTAAAAAGTAATAAACGAACTCTTAAAGTTGGATAAATATGCGAAATAAAAGTAACTTTAGACACGTTTAAGAGTGCGGTATGTGTATTTTAGGACGTTCATAACAAGTAATCTCCATAAAATTTGAAGTCAAAAATGCCTTTAACTTTTATTTTAATCCTTGTTTTAGGAATATTTCTTCGCAAAGGTTATTGATCATCTATGCGAAGAAATGTTTCAGTCGTGATTATTGTTGCTCTTTCAAGCTGATCCAAAACTGACCAGAGTTGTCATAAGGTAAAAACTTGTCATGAAGTTCATCAAAGTTTGCCTGTGGATCCAAGTCTTCAAATTCATCTGGGTGAAGCCACTTTGCAATTTGTTGAATCGCAATGAAGTGGTATGGTGAATTGTAGAACTGGTGATAGATTACGTGGTAGTTCCCTTGTTTGGTAGCATCTAATTCAGCTATACCTGTACGCTGTGATAGGTCGTAAATCTTTTTAGTGTTCACCTCATTGTTGCCCTCATATCCAAGCAACACTGATGTCACCTCTTTACGGGTCTCAATCCAGTTAGCACCTGTCGCAACCATATGTTCAGGATTCGCTGCAATAATCGCTTCTAGAGATAGGGTGACGGAGTAGCTGCTTTGCAGGGTTGACCCATAATTTGTTCCACCGGCAATTTCAACAAATCGTCCATAGTTATATGGCCCAAAAGACCAACAGCATTGTTGGGGGGACCATCCTGCGGCATTCTCAACAACAACAAGAGGACGGTCTTCACCAGGAATTAAGTTGACAATATTCGTCACTTTATTCATTTGTTGGATGTAGAAATCAATAAACTCTTGCGCATTTTCTTGCTCCCCTAGAACCTTACCTAGGATCAGCAATGAAGGAATAGTATTGGTTGTTGCGCTCTTACGGAAGTCAATAAAAACAACAGGAATGTTAGCTTTTTCAAGCTTTTCAATCAGGCCTGTCTCTTCTGCTTTGAACAAGGCTCCCCCATCAAGAATTACTAAGTCAGTTTTTTCTTGAATGATTGACTCAACACTAAAGTCACCAGCGTAGGGGCTTCCATAACTTTTAATACGTGCAATATCCCGAGGAAACTTTTCTTTATATTTGCGGTAGGTGTCTGGATCATATAAAATGAGATCTTCTTTCCAACCTATAATCTTTTTGAATGGGTTGCCTTTAATCAAAGGGGCTAACCCGTAAATCATTCTTCCTTCACCTAACATGATTCTTTGTGGAAGTTTATCTAGTGTGACTTCTCTACCGACAACATCAACCAGCTTAATAGGTGCTGCCATCGTTAAGGCGCTCAGCGTTGACATAACGCCAGTTAGGAGAGAAACTTGTGCGAACACTTTAAATTTGCTTAAAAAATGCATTATGAAACCCTTAAAGTTAAACAAAATTTTTTTGGAGGGGTAATTTTAACTTCTATTTGCAACTATAAATCACAAAAATGCGAGTAATAATCACTATTGTTTGAGGCATAATCTTTGTTATCAGAAGAAAAGTCAAGGTTTTTTTTATTGGGCAAAATGTTAATGTGTTGAGTGAAGAAATGTACATAAATTTGATGATGTTTAATTATGGGGTGAAGAAAAATTTGATTATCTTTCAAAAAAAGATACAATTTAATTTAAATTAATATAAAAAAAATTTTAATTTGATCATCATTGGATTAATTAGGGGAGAATTTACTAATGTCTGATACTCATGATTATTTAGATAAATCAAAAGCAGAAGCTTACTGGTCAGCTAACCTAAAACTTTTAGGGATGTTATTGACTGTGTGGTTTGTTGTAGGCTTAGGTTGTGGCGTTCTACTTACTGATCTCTTAAATGAAATATCCTTTTTTGGGTTTAAGCTTGGTTTCTGGTTTGCTCAGCAAGGATCAGTTTATGGCTTTGTGATCATAATTTTTTTCTATGCATACAGAATGAAAAAGATTGATCAAGAATTTGATGTCAATGATTAGGGAGAAAAGTAATGGAACTTCAAACACTTATTTATCTTTTTGTAGGATTAAGCTTTGCTCTATATATTGTCATTGCCATATTTTCGCGAGCAGGGTCGACTAAAGACTTTTATGTTGCAGGTGCCGGAGTTCACCCGATTGTGAACGGCATGGCAACAGCTGCCGATTGGATGAGTGCTGCATCGTATATTTCTATGGCAGGGCTTATCGCGTTTCTTGGGTATGACGGTTCAGTTTATCTTATGGGATGGACAGGCGGTTATGTTCTGCTTGCCCTTTTGCTTGCACCTTATTTGCGTAAGTTTGACCAGTTTACTGTTCCTGACTTTATTGGAGACAGGTATTATAGTAATTTGGCGCGCGTTGTCGCTGTTATTTGCTTAATTTTTATTAGTTTTACATATGTTGCGGGGCAAATGCGCGGAATCGGAATTGTCTTCTCACGGTTCTTGGAAATTGATATTTCTTTAGGTGTTATTGTGGGGATGGCGATTGTCTTTGCGTACTCTGTTTTTGGGGGGATGAAGGGGATTACCTATACCCAGGTTGCTCAGTACTGTGTTCTTATTTTTGCGTACACGATACCAGCAATTTTCATTTCTATACTAATAACTAATAATATAATTCCACAAGTAGGCTTGGGGGCTACATTATCTGATGGTTCAGGCATGTCGGTATTACAAAAACTAGATGCCACCTTGGTGGATCTTGGGTTTAATGCCTATACTGACGGTTCAAAATCAACTATTGATGTTTTTGCTATTACATTTGCCTTAATGGTGGGAACAGCTGGTTTGCCCCATGTGATTGTGCGTTTCTTCACGGTTCCTAAGGCATCAGATGCGCGGATATCAGCAGGATGGGCGCTTTTGTTTATTGCGCTTTTATATACCTCTGCGCCTGCAGTCGGTGCATTTGCCAGATTAAACTTTATCCAAGAAGTCAATGAAGTTAATTATTCTGATACGCCAGACTGGTTTAGTAATTGGGAAAATTATGGACTTATTGCATGGGTTGATAAAAATGATGATGGTAAAATTCAATACCGTAACGGCGCACCATTTCAAGGGAAGCCTAGCTTTGTCGGGGTGGATCGTGGTGAGCACGGACAGCGCCTGATTAATAATGCTGCAACGGATTCTCAAAATGAAGTCTATGTCGACCGTGATATTATGGTGATGGCCAACCCTGAAATTGCAGGTTTACCTGACTGGGTGATTGCTCTAGTTGCTGCGGGAGCTCTTGCTGCGGGCTTGTCCACTGCTGCGGGGCTTTTGCTGGTGGTCTCCACTGCAATAAGTCGAGACTTATTGAAAAATATTATTATGCCTTCTATTTCCGATAAGCAAGAGCTGTTTTATGCCAGGTTGTCTGTTGCTTTGACTGTGTGTATTGCCGGGTACTTAGGCATTAATCCTCCAGGATTTGTTGCCCAGGTTGTGGCCTTTGCATTTGGGTTAGCCGCTTCAAGTTTATTCCCTGCGATTATAATGGGTATATTCTTTAAACCCATGAACAAAGAAGGCGCTATTTCTGGTATGATTGTTGGGTTAGCCTTTACTTTTGGGTACATTATTTACTTTAAGTTTATATCGCCTTCATCCAATGTTGCCGCCAACTGGTGGTTTGGTATCAGCCCTGAAGGCATTGGGATGATAGGGATGGTTCTGAACTTCTTGGTGGCATTTATTGTTGCCCGTGTGACCAATGCGCCGCCTGAGCATGTTCAACGTATGGTCGATAATATTCGGATTCCCCGTGGGGCGCCCTCTGGGTCTGATGATCATTAAGATATTCTGATCATCAGATAAAATCACTTACAAAAAGCGGGTGCGCCTTACTGATAAGGCGCACCCGCTTTTTATATAAATACTTCTGCGATAAATCTCTATGACCTTTATGGTCAATGGGCGCAATATGTTAAAGCGTCAGGAAATATCTTGAGATTTGAAACATATACTGGAGAACTTTATTTTGGTTCGGGCTGAGGTTGACTAAATTTTGAGAGGGGTGTGAATGTAAGCACTAAAAGAGTGAGAAGCATGACGATACCTGTCAGAATTGGTAAGGTTATTAAGTTTTTATAGAGATAGCCTGAGATAGATGGTCCAAAAGAACGTCCTAGAGATTGCATAGAGACCACCGTTCCTAAGGTGAGACCACGTTCACTTTCTTGGCAATTATAAGATGTGAGCGCCAGGAGAGATGTGTTGAAAATGGCGATCCCTATACCGACAAATGTGATACCGAAAGGAATGCCATAGTATACGGGGGAGAACGCTAATATGCTCAGTCCCAAGCACATGGAGAATATACCTGCCTTAACAAGGTTTTTTGAGCCATACCGATCAGTGAGGGGGCCAATCAGTTTCATTTGAATAAAGACAATTAAAAGACCTCCGTAGGAAAGCAGCCAACTAATATGTTTGGGCCCCCACTCATATTTATTCTGTAAAAAGAATGATAACGTCGATTCCATCATGGATAAGGCACAGGTAAGGACAAACATGAAAATACAACAACTTCTAATAAAGGGACTATTGAGAAGTATTTTAAAAGAAATGGGTTGCCATATGATGGATTTGACTGAGTTCACATCTTTTTTAGTCTGGGGGAGATTTAAAGTTATTGCGCACAAAAGACCTACGGCTATAAGACAAACTGAGCCGATTGCCGGTAAGTAGATTGTGGCATTACTTGCTTCTGAGGCTGCAAGAATTCCACCAATAAATGGCCCTATGGTAAAGCCAAGCCCAATTGAGGCCCCCGTCAATCCAATACCTCTTGAGCGCGTCTCTGGGGTTGTGATATCCGTGACAGTGGCAAATATGACACTGGTAGTACCAGAACAAATACCTGCGCCGATCAAGCTGAGGGTCACCAAGAACAGTGAATTAGCTTGGGTGAGGGTGAAATAACATAGGAGCCCGAGCAGCATTGTCGAAAAAATTACTGGTTTTCTGCCGAAGTTATCAGACATCTTCCCTAAAATAGGGCCGCTAATAAATTGCGAAATACTATAGAATGCAAGGACTTGTGTAGCAAAAGATTGGGTCGCCCCCAGGTTTTCAATAGAAAACATGAGTGTGGGTGAGAGTATTCCGAATGCACCTGATATTGTGAAAGTGATCGCAAATAGACTCAATATATTATTTTTATTATTATTCAGCATGTCTCATATATTCCTAATATTCAATTAAAGTTTTTTGTAATGTATTATTAAGGTTTCTTAAGAAGTATACAGATTCCATCTGCGAGAGTGAAACATAAAATATTATAATAGGATCAATTTTATGATTTATTTTCCAGTCGTTGTCGTTTACTTAACCTATGGTTCCCTAAAATCACAGCGCACCAAAATATATCTTAAAAACTGAAAATACATAAGTTTAGATTTGATTTTTTATCTTTAAAAGCTGTTGGTCTTTAGGGCGAGGAAAATGAACTTTGCTTCATGACTTTTATCAACCAAAAACATCATGATTCGTAAAGTTGACGAATTTCTGTTTCAATTTGTATCAGAGCCCATGATGTGAAGTGGGATAGAAGGTTCGTCTCTGTTTTAGAAAGAAACATATCACGCATAGGATAATTCGGGAAATTTTCTTCTTTTCTTATCTTGTCAACTTCAGCTTGGACAGCAGGCGACAGAGAATCGTGCCATTTTTGGTTAAACTGGAGAAGTTGTATTATGATAGTGATTTCTCGATCCTTGGCGATAGAGTAGTATTTATTTTCTAAAGTTCTCAGCTTCTTTAAGACTGCTACGGGGCTTCCATCTAGTTGTTTTTTACCCAGTTCCTGCAGAATAGGCACAAAATCACTGGAGTGAAAGACATGGTTGTTTTTTTTCGAGGGGTGACTAATATCTGTTGCGCCCTCGTAAAGGATGTACCCTTTATCTTTTTGAAAGGGTTGATATCCAAAGAGTCCTGGAATGAAATCACTAAGAGCAAATCTCGTATCCGGAATTTCCTTACCATTTTCGTCAATAATACCTATGTTTGTTACTTTTATATCGGCTTTTGTGCCATTCACAAAAGCAATTATTTTATCAATGTCATTATAGGCGAGCGCGCCTAAAATCCCCGTGTTATCTGTGATGCCCCCATCGGCAAAAACATAGCTTTTTACTTCATCCATTGGTTCAGGGTCGCTTAACGAATAATATAAGTACTTTGGTTCTAAATTTTCAATACCGCAAAATTTTAGTAAGAAATATTCAACCCTTCTGAGAGCATCATCAATATGAATTGACTGTATTTCTTGATCTTCTTTATAGTGTTCTTTGAATGTTTCAAGTGTCTCGCTTCCATGTTCCTTGATAGCTTGTGCACAGTGATCATGATCATTTTGTAATTTCTTGATTAAATCTACGATATATTGTGAGAAAAAAGCGCTGCTGGCTCCAATTGCATCGGTGAGTGACCAAAATTGTTCTGATTCAATGGTAAGAGTGTTGTCATCGTGGGTAATTTTGGGGACGGAGTTAATGGCATATGAGGTAATACCTGACCGCTGAAAAATTGAGGTCTCTTTGTGAGAAGAGTGCGTTGTGTTTAACAGAGTGCCTGAACAAATTGGATTGGAAAAAAACGGAATCAATATATTCTGCCCATCATCACCTTGAATCAATATATTAATGTTGCAGCTCCAAAATGGCCTTTTAATGTTATGCTCACTTGCGGGGGTCATTATCAGAGCATTGGCTGAACCTGAAATTTCTTTGTAAATCTCTTGACGCGTTTTATCGTTATATGTGAATAAGGTCGTTGGATGAAAAGCAGCATCATTTTGGAAGATGTTGTATTTTTTCAGGAGCTTTAGTCCAATAAATGTTGACCATATTTTGTCTAATGGCACTTTCCTGAAAAGGTGTAAAAATAAACAAAAAATAATCGATTGAACAATATTTATTTTGTCACTATCAATGCGGTGACCAACATGGTTTTCAGGTAAGTAATCAAGGATAAGTGATGGATCGATACTTTTATTATGAGCAGTTAGAACTAATCGACTTTGGTCGGCAACATATTTGCCGAGCAGCTCATCATCATGAATAGAATTATTTATGTAAGAGAAGATTCCAGTTAGCCAAGAGCCTCCAGAAACTGATGAAATTAAGCGTGTTTGTTCAAGCAGATTACCGTCTTTATTATTTAAAGTTTTTATGGCGCGTAGTTGGCCAGCGGCACTAATTAATGCCTTTGAGCTGCCACCAGAGAAGCATATGGCGGTATTTTTGGTCCCCTTTGTATCAATTAATTGAGATACTTTTAAAGAGTTGTTGCTTGCAAAAGGGTATAGTTTAGTTCTTGATTTCATAATATATTGTCTCCATTTTAAAAAAAGAAAGTAATAGTACTATTTAATCTTTACTCTCGAGTTGGGGGTTATATTTCTTAAGTATTTTTTTGATGTCATTATTAACCAAATACCAAATAATATAATCACAGATGAGGATATGAGTTGTAATGTGAGGGTTTCGTTCAAAAAGATAACGGATGTCACGGTTGTAACCATGGGAACTAATAAGGTGAACGGCATCAGAAAACTGATGGGAAGCATCCTGAGAAGAAATGTCCACGCCCCATGGGACAGAATAGAAGACATCACAGTCATATATAAAAGTGATATGACAGCATCAGGGGTTATTTGCGATATTGTGATGAGGGGGCTTGTCTCAGTAGTAAATGCCATAATCCAAGAGAGAGGGATGCCTAAAACAGGTGTCCAGCAAATAATCGCTAAGGGGGGTATTTTATCCCAAAATTTGACGGATATAACATAACCACCTAAGAATGTAGCAGAGACAAGGGCACAAAGTCCAGCGAGTATCTCAGTATTAGATTGTGGCCTGTAAAAAATAAGTATAACGCCTATCGTGGCAATAATGATGCCTGATATTCTTTGGGGACCCGGCTTATCTCTCAGCACCACCCAAGATAATAATATAGAAAATAACGGGGCCATGTGCAATAAAAGTGATATTGAACTGACGCTGGATGTGATTTCAATGGCAAAGTAAAGGAGGGCGTAATGTCCTGGAATAAGCATGACCGTTATAGCCATCATGGGCCAGAAATGGCCTTTAGGCCATTTAATAAATGGCACAAGGATAACGCTAATGAGGGTCAGTCGAAGTGAGAGAGTTGTCCATGGCTGAAGTTCATTGAGGACGTATTTTAAAGCTATAAAGTTTGTTCCCCAAATGACAGTAATCGTAAATATTATGATATATTGTATTAAATTTACGGGCGATTCTTTTTCAGGGGTGAGTTCTTGTTCAGAGGTGGACATGGTTCCTAAAAAAATAATTGATTACAAGAACCTTAAAAGATATAGGTTTAATTTTAGTATTACAATAATTAGAAATCTAAATTAATGAATTATTGTTCTCATTTTATTTATTTTTCAAGATTTTTTAAGTAATTTAGATGGAAATTGTTTTTGCCTTTTATTCTGAGGTGCTAGGTATGCGTGCTAAAGTTTAATATCGTACGAAGAACTTAAGGGGGTATTTCAAAAAAATGGAAGATACAGAAATTTATTTGCCTCAAGGTTTTGAGGGGCATTGTTTACGGGTCGGTTTAAAACAGTCTGGATCAGATTGTTGCGTGATTCGTTCCACGGCGCCTGCCTATTCAGCTGCTATGTTTACTCAGTCACTTTTTTCTGGTGCGAGCGTTGAAATTAGCCGAGAGTCTGATTGTCAGAAGTTTCAAGGTATGGTTGTTTTGTCAAAGAATGCCAACGTTGCGACTGGCGCCCAGGGGCGGGACGATGCTCAGGTGGTGCGCGCTCTTGCTGCGGAAATATTGGGTCTTGAGAAGACGCAGGTTCTTATTGCCTCAACTGGTGTTATTGGCCAGCCCTACCCGATGGCAAGTTTAACAAAGAACTTGAATGGGCAAAAGTCTGTGCCTTTAAAAAAGCTTAAAGCAATTGATGCTGCGACGGCGATTATGACCACGGACACAAAAGCGAAATTTTATTCTGTCAAGTGTGGTGCTGCCCAGATTGTGGGTATTGCTAAGGGGGTCGGGATGATAGAGCCAGATATGGCTACCATGCTGGCTTTCTTTTTTACGGATGCAAAAATTGATGCCCTTAAGTTAGATCAGGTGTTTCGCAGGGTTGTGGAGAAAACATTTAATGCCACGAGTATTGATACGGATACATCAACGAGTGATACCGCAGCTATTTTTGCCAATGGTCTGGGGGGCGATGTTGCGATTAATGATTTTGAAACGGCCTTGTATGAGTGTGCGCTTTATCTGGTTAAAATGATTACCATGGATGGCGAGGGCGCGACCAAGTCGATCGTTGTTCAGATAACAGGGGCAAGAGATGATGGGCAAGCAAAGCGTGTGGCCAAGTCTGTCGTCAATTCCCCTTTGGTGAAAACGGCTGTAAACGGTGCGGATCCTAATTGGGGACGTGTCATTATGGCGATTGGTAAGCTCTCTGAGGAAAAGGACATTGTGCCCGATAATGTAAAAGTCTATTTCGGAGATATGCAGGTGTATCAAGAGCAGCTCCAGGATCATCTCTTGCCTAAGTTAATCCAATATTTACAAGGTAAAGAAATTAATATTTATATTGACCTTGCCATTGCGGAGGGATGTTTCACTGTTTATGGGTGTGATTTATCTGAGGGGTACATACGCATTAATGCAGACTATACAACTTAAAAAGAATACTAGAGATTTTCACCTTATTCCTTAATGAAATATAGTTGGTACATTTATTTATGGATAATATATATAGATTTTCCTATTCTATGATGTTTAAGAGTGCTTTTGGCCAAGGAGTGGTCAGGCTTTTAGAGAACCTCACGGGACGATTGCGTTTAGGGTGTGGTCTTAAGCATCTTTTCGCAGATAAGGACCCTGATGACCTACCAGGTGCGTTCATGAAGCATTTTGGTATTCATTTAAACTTTACTCATGGCGGTGTCCATAATATCCCTGCAACTGGCCCTGTGGTGATTGTTGCGAATCATCCCTACGGTATTCTTGATAGTTTAGTTCTTGCCTATTTAGTTTCCCGTGTGCGGTGTGACTATCGCTTTTTTGCCCATAATATTTTTATTAATTTTATCCATACAAAAAAATATGTGATACCCCTGTATTTCTCTGATAAAATGCAGGATAAAAAATTAAATTTAGAATCTTGTACAGATGCCGAATCTTTTTTAAAAGAACAGAAGGGGTGTGTTGTTATTTTCCCAAGTGGCGGCGTCTCTACCTCACGCAAGCTTTTTGGTCATCCAATGGATAATAGGTGGAAAACCTATGTTGCGCGCCTCGTTATGAAAACCCAAGCGCATGTTGTACCAATTTATTTTGAAGGACATAATAGTCGTTTATTTCAAATCGTTTCTCATATTAGCTACTCTTTGCGTATTGGATTGTTCATTAGGGAATTTGTTCGCAAGATAAATACTGAAGTCACCCTCGCAGTTGGGGCGCCACTCTCTTACCATAGGTGGGCATCTTTGGGTAACGACAAGATTAAACTTGTGCAGGAGTTGTATAAAACTGTTTATGGGATGTCCTCAAAGCCCGTCAAATTATTTGAATCAGATTTTGTATACTAATTTGTACGTGGAGGATCTATAAGATTAGGTGCGTTCCGCGAGGGTACGTCTGAGGCTTGGAAGAGGTAAGACAAGGGGAGGGGCAACCTAAGGGCGTAATTTTTTGAAGAGTGTATTATTTTTGGTTTTATGAAATGAATATATTATCCTTACAATCAATGGTGACCTATGGTCACGTGGGGCATAGTGCGGTCCAGTTTCCTATGCAACTTTTGGGTCATACCTATTGGCCAATCCCTACGGTATACCTAAGCCATCATAAGGGTTACGGGTATTGGACTGAGCAAGTCTTTGATTTCGCTACCATGGTGGGGATTGCTCAGGATTTGCATAAAGCGGGGCATTTACACCATGTTGATGCGTTCATGGTTGGATATTTAGGCACTGAAGAGGCGGTCAATGCAGCGAAAGAAATTATCCATCTATTAAAGGATGTTGCGCCAAATGCCCTTATTGTTTTAGATCCGGTTATTGGGGATCACCATTCAGGTATATATGTGTCGAATGTGGTGCTGGAAGGGATACAAAAGACCCTCTTACCTTTGGCGTCAGTGTGTACGCCCAATACATTTGAGTATGAAGTTTTACTTGGCACGACAGATGTGCTCCAAGCAGAGCGCTTGGGGTGTGAAACGGTACTGGTGACAGGGATTATTGATCACCCTAATATTGAGGAGGACTCGATCGGGATGATGGTTTCTTTTGGTGGTCAGTCGTCATGGATACAGACGCCCCGTTATCAGTTAAAATATCCGCCATCAGGGGCAGGTGATTTGACGACATCACTATTTACCGCCTCTTTATTAGAGAAAAAAGACCCTATTGCTGCGATGAGGCATATCGCCCCAATGTTGGATGTGGTTTTTGCCAAGACTCACGGTGCCCAGCAACGGGAGCTTATGGTTTCTGAACTAAGATCAGTTGTTCTTAACCATGCCCATCGGCCAGTAATGGTCAAATAATAGAAGCGTGCCCCCTTATCTTGCGAGGTGTTTTTTTCGTGGTAAACTGAGACAGTTTCAAGGAAATGGCGTATATTTTGGTTTGTAATAGGATACTAAGGAGATATCTATGTTAATTATTCTCTCTCCAGCAAAAAAATTGGATTTTACTTTTGTGCCTGATGAAGTAGAAATCACGAGGCCATTGCTTTGTGACCATACGGCGCAATTGATGGAAGTCTGCAAGCAGCTGCCTCGCGCTGATATCAATAGACTGATGTCCTTATCCGATGACTTAACAGATCTGACTTATCAACGGTTTCAGAATTTTTCACTTGAGCCTGATAAAGAGAGTGTTCGGGCTGCAATCCTCGCGTTTCGGGGGGATACCTTTGTGGGACTCAATGCGGATACCCTCTCACCAGAACATATGCGTACCGCCCAAAGAACAGTTCGTATTCTCAGCGGATTATATGGGGTGCTGCGCCCTCATGATGGTATCCAAGCTTATCGACTAGAGATGGGCACACGCCTCCATAATCCCCGTGGTGAAAACTTATATGCATTTTGGAAGCCGCATATCTCAGAGGCATTAAATGCAGACTTAAAGAGTCATTCTGAACAGATTGTCATTAATGCCGCCTCAAAAGAGTACTCTTCAGCCGTTGATCAGACCTATCTTAAAGCGCGGGTAATTACCCCGATATTCCAAGAAGTTGCTGAGAATGGTCAGACCAGAGTTATAGGCCTTTATGCTAAAAGGGCGCGCGGTGGCCTAGCACGTTTTATTATCACGCAAAATATAGACCGTGCTTCTGGTTTAAAAGATTTTAATTTAGGTGGATACGGTTTTATTCCAGAGGATTCGGATGAGAATACATTAGTATTTCGTCGTGCGCAGCCGAAAAAAAACTCTTAAGAAGTGTGAAAAAAAAACTAATTTTATAAAATTGCTTGCTTAGTTGCCGTTAAATATGCACTATTTATTTTAAGGCACTATAAATTGTGTGTATTTAAACGAGGTGGTATTTTTTTAAATATTTTAATTATCATCAAATATTTTTCGTGTTTTTATACACCTTATGTTTTATAAAGTATGTCTGAAGTGTGCTTTTAAAAAAATAATTTTGGTAACGCAAATCATGGTATCGAAAGAACAAATATTACAGTTAGATTTGCAGGCATTTAATGATGCGATCAACAAGACAATGCAGTCGAATATGCGGTCAATTACACGGTCGGATTTTAATACTCTCCTGACGGGTAAAGAAACCTGTGGGTATAATTTCTCAGGACAGGCAGTACATAAAACAATTAGCAAAAGTAATGTTGGGTGTATACGAGTAACTGATCAAGAAACTCAAAATGAGGGTTGGTTTGGCATTGTAGATAAGCAAATTGAAGTTTTTCATGCAAAGAGTCTTAATGTTCTTGAATGGAAAATTGGATTAGCCTTGAAGGATTAATCAGAGGGTATCTCCACTACTATAGAGCGTTTTCCTTCTTAACTAATAGGGTGAAGTGAAGATATAAATCACCTGTGTCAATTTCCTTAGGTTTTTTTCAGTATGTTTTCGTGTTTTATTCTTGACCTTTCTTGTTGGGAGGTTTAGAACGACCTGAGGCTTCTTGGGAGCGTTAGATCAAGTTATATAGAATTTTATGTTCTTTGGGCAGTTGGGTGAGTGGCTGAAACCAGTTCCCTGCTAAGGAACCAGGGGTGTAGTGCCCCTCGAGGGTTCGAATCCCTCACTGCCCGCCATTAACTTAAAACGAATTTGTCTATGCTAGAAATGGCATAGCCGTGGGAAGCCCAGCAATTTGCGGGCTTTTTTGCTGTTTGCAATTGACTTGCTTCTGACATAAAAACACCGCGTTTTTCTTTAATTTTTCGTGCTTTTATGCCGCTTTCCTGAAAAACACCGTACCGTGAAACTGGAGAGTACCGTACTCATTTTATGCGGCGTTCAATTCTAACTGCATAGGGCTGATATTTCCCAGATATGAATGTCGACGTTTTGGATTGTAGAACCTGTTAATATATCTAAACAAGGCTTTTTCTGCGTGTTCACGTGTTTTCAACTTCATTCTCCAGATTAATGCAGCTTTTAAGGATTTAAAAAAAGTCTCCACCGCAGCGGTATCATAACAATTGCCCATTTCTGGTTTGGCCCCGTCGTTGTAAAGTCACCATCCAACAGGTTTAGAGTCACATTAAAATTGTGATCGCTGTTTGTGGTTTTCTTGAACGCATGGGTGGGTATCACTTTGATGTTATTATTTTTCATCAAACGAGCAACACGCTTTTCACTGACTGTAAAACCAATATCCCGCAATTCATTTGTCATGGGTGCACGTCCATAAGATTGATAATTTTCTTTGTGAAGGGTACGAATATTGGTCAACAAAACCAGATCGTCACGCTGGCGTTGGAACACAGGGCGCTTTCGCCTTTTTTAAAATCTCGCGTTCCTCTCCAAGAATACGGTTTTCTTTACGAAGGCGGGATAATTCCTTGTGGATGCGGACCTGACAGCAAATCATCATTTTTATGCTGAGTGACCCACCTATTCAATGTAGACATGCCAATACCAAGGTCGGCGGTAATTTGTTTGCGTGAAAGACCACTTGTCAATGCTAACTGGACAGCTTCACGTTTAAATTCATCAGTTTTTTTGTGACTCATGTATTCCTCCGGTAAATTTCATTCTAACAGAAGGTACTCTCCAGTTTTACGGTACGAGTCCAAAACTCGTAAACGCAGACATTTAGGAGAGCAGGCTAGGTTTAATCAGCTTGAAATAAGAAAAAAGTCCCAAAAAGAAAAGTAAAATTCCTGCAGCCAATAACAAATTTGAGGTTGAAAAAATCGAAATTAATAACGCAAATAAAAGCCCAGATACAAAGTCACCGAGATAATATGGAACAACCGAAAATGACAATCCTTGAGTTCTAAACTCATTCGGCAACTCGAATCTTAGGATATAATTCCAAGACATTTGAGATATCGCAAGACCCACGTAAAGGATTGCTAAAAAGCCAATCAGAAATATTGTACTCTCTGCTCTACTAAATAATACGATTCCGAGACCACTAACAATAATTCCGAAAATAAAGCTCTTGATGGAGAAGTGACGCACATATCTACCAATAATGTATATCGAAATAATTGTTGTAACTTGCATAAGTGCTGATGCGTATAGATATATTTTTTGAGTTTCTTGATCTTCAATACCAAACTTAAATAATGCGCCACTCGACATCGGCCAAAATATAAGGGCTGTTTTTGCAAAGGCAAGAATAAATAACATTCTTAGCATTCTGTTAACTTGAAACAGTGTCGAAAAATCTTTTAACTTCAAACCAATATATTTCCAAAAGCTATTAATATCTGCGAGCTTGTAACTAATGTTTTGATCTTTGTAGCGAACAAAAATGAAGCTAATCATCGAAAAAACTAGTAAAGCGGCATAGATAATAAGAGAGCTTTGAATTTCGCCAAGGATACGAACGACAACAAAAAATGAAAAAAGAATTGCACTTGAGACAACGATACTTCTCCAGCTGATCCACTTTACTAGGTCTTTTTCGCCGACGATATCGTAAAATATGGAGTTCTTTGAAGCCGATGCAAAGGAACTCAATACTGCCGTAAGAAACACAAATCCGAAAACTATACTCAGTGTCTCGTGCCCATAATAAAACAAACCAAATAGTATTGTAGATAGAGTAAATCCGACAATTAGTTGCAAATAGATAAAAAATTTTCTAGAAATTGCGTCCACTATAGTACCTGAAAAAGTACTAAAAAAGACAAATACAAAAGCTGTAACCGATCCAATAACTGAGACCGCGGATTTGGAACCAGATATTTCATAAACAATTAGCCTGGAAGAATTCTCTAGCACATACTGACTAAGTACCCCCAAAAAAATGAAAATAAGAAAGATGACTTTATGTAACATTGCTTAGCTTTCAGAACTTTTGTATCTTAGAATGGAGTTCTGGAATAGCTTTTCTATGGATACATCATTGTGCTTATAAGCAGAATAAATGTAAAGAGGATCAACCTGATTAAATTTTAGGTGTTTTAATGTCAATCTGATGGGTGAAAGCAACGCCTTTAGCGATTTACCGTATTTACCATCGCTCGTGTAATCTTCCTCTTTTCCACCTGCAGAAACAACTAATCTGGCTGTTTTCCCTTCAAACGGGAAAGAGTCCCCAAACCCGAACCCGCTGACAAATACATCCTCAAACCATTTTTGGAGCGTGTGGGGAATGTTATACCAATGTATAGGAAATATTATATTGAAGTGAGAAAACTCTTGGAGATATTGCCGATGCTCAGGTAAAATTTTGGGCCATCTTCGTTCATTAAGTATATCGGCTAGTTTGAGACAGCTGCCCCCATGACGTTGAAACTTATCAAACAACTTAGCTGAAACAAAGGACTTTTTTAGGTCTGGATGTGCAAAAAGTGATAGTTGCATCTGATCAATTATGTTACTTCGCTCTGAATTTAAATTATCCATATTGCCTCTCCATAAGTAATCGAGCTTCCTTCACCTCCCCATTATCCGCAAGCATTTCAGCTCGCTGAAGATTTATTGGGAGCAATGCATGGGTAAAAGAAATAATAAAAGACTTTTTATAGTCAGATGCCCTGATTCTTCTACGCGTCATATCTAAAATGTACTCATAGCTATCAAATAGCTCAGATAACGTAGAATGATCACCAGTCAAAGCTGCGATTTGAAGCGTGTTTTCTATCACAGTAGAAATGATAAACATAATTTCAAGTCTTGCGGCGCTATCATCAAAGTACGAACTCTTTACAGATATGAAGGCGCTGAGCAGCATCTGATAGTTACTCTTATAAAAAAAGTCCAAGCAACTATCTATGGAACTTAGGTTGTTGTGGGGCTCCCAAGATTCTATCAGGGGCGCAATACCACTGATAAAATCAATTGATCCAAGAAATTGATCTATTTCTCGTGGGGATGTTAAATCATCATTTAATCCGGAAACACTGGCGAGACTTATCAGCTTGGCAAAGACTTTCCTTCTTGATGCTTTAATTAACTCGATATTATCAGAAAGAAATTTTTCATCTTGCCCATTGTCTATCGACGGAAAGATAAATTTTATCGTAAGGGGCGTGTTTTTTAAGGAGAGTGCTATATCCTGAAGGAGGCGTAAAGAACTCCTGTCGCATCTTTCGGCTCTATTGATATGAATTTCAGGTGGCAGTAATTGTAATTTGTGAAAAATGTATTGGTTACAATCAATTATAAACCTTGAGACGACCATAACAAATGTAGTCGCATAAAATAGGTTTTTTTCAGTTCGACGAATTACAGTGGGGTCAAACTGAGCCTCAAAATTAAAGTATACTTCTCCAGAATTTAAGAACTTTCTCAACTTGTCTACAATATGTTTCGAATAAAATTCCTGCTCATCAATTTTATCAACGAATTCATGCAGACGATCAATTCCTATTGTTTTGGTATACCAACCAAATAAATCTGTTAATATCGAAAAATCATCCAGCGTAGGGATGATGAAAATTTTATCCTGATTTCCTGCTGCTCCATCCACATTATGTAAAGTCTTGCTCAGTAAAAACTCAACCCGATTTTTTATTTTATGATTAAAACTGTCAGTTATGTTGGTGAGATTCTCTTCAAGATTTAATGCCTGTTTTTCAGGATTTAGATAGTGAACATTCCCCATTAATTCATTCCCATCAAGTGATTTGAACTAAGGCGCATATATAATTATGTGCCTTGGAATTTTTCATTACATACAACCACCAGCTTGCCGCCCAGCAGTCACTTCAAGGGACATTTTGGGCGATTCGGTAGTTTTTAATTGCAAGATATCTTTCCGAAAACATTTGGAGAAGCGCCAAAGTTTTTTGGAATGCTTCAACCTCAACTCTCTTTGCTGTATTAGTATTCATGGCTACAATCCTTTCTTTTTTATTAACACAAAAATTTTACTCTATCACTGAGTCGGATAGTACTCAACTAATTTGTTGTTTCGTTGCGCTTGGCGGTTTACGCTGTGATTTTCAAGTTGCAGACATGGTTTGCCTCTTGAAACGGGCAATTTGAGGGTATATTCGGCACTGTTTTGCGGATTTTGGCCCATTTGGGCTGTCCCAAGACACTACGTAGTGACCACCCAAGATCAGGCAATCCCTGTTGAAGCCCAAGAGTTTATGATCAACGAGATTGATAAGCACTGTTTGGGTAAGATAAGCATTCTGAGAATTGAAAGTGGTCATAGTCCGATGATGACTCATCCAGAAAAACTGATTTCCTTGGCAGTGTCTTGCATAGGAAACTAGAAGCTGTCCAAAAAAACGAGACCATTTCATTCTTGATACAGTCAATTTTCTAATCGTCTTCTTCTCTGAGAAGATCTTTGATGTCAAGAGATTGATACACCTTTTGATTGAGTGAACAATGGCTGCCTTTCTTAACACTCAGATACTGTGCCACACGTGACTGCTTTGTTTCCAATCGCGGGAATGGTAAACTGGTATGAACGTCCATGTTGCACCAGTCTATGCCGAGCATTTACCAGGTGTTTTCTGCTTTGCAGGTAAAACGGTACTTATAACCTTCCCCCTTAACATGAGGGGTAGGCTCATCGCGTTGGGTTTCGTCACTGACGTTCCCCCTATAATTAATCTCTAGGATTTTCAGACCAATATTTTTCTAAGTTAGAGAGCGTATTGTCTAAATGCTCTCGTAATAATTGGCCTGCTTGTTGTGCGCGGTTATTTCGTAATGCTTCTATTATATTGCTATGATCTTTTGATGCAATTTCACGACCTTCACTAGAATAGTTACTCGATAGAAACCTATGACGATATAATGCGTTATCGTATTCTTTATGGGTTTTAATTAAATAGTTATTGCCTGTGGTTTCAACAATATATCGGTGAAGTTGTATGTTTTGTTCAAAGTATTTAATAGGGTCATTGTCCTGGATATACCGTATCATTTTTTCCTGAAGTTTTTCTAATAGTTGAATGTCTTCATTGGTAATGTTTTGGGCGGATAATTGTCCTGCGCATTCTTCTAAAGAACGTAGAACGGCTAATCTAGCACGAGTATCATCACGGGTAGGATGAGAAATTGACATACGACGAGAACTAGATATGTCGATCAGACCTTCGTTACGAATAGTCTGTAATGCCTCACGCAATGGTGTGCGTGATACGTCAAATAATTCTAATAAATCACGTTCAGTAATTGGTTGGCCTGGTAATAATTTTTCGGACAAAATCATTTTACGCAATTCTGCAGCAATTTGCTTAGCAAGTGATATACGATTAAAATTAATGGAATTAGGCATGCTTCATTCTTTTTCTGTATCATTAGAGTCGTATATATAATACTGTATACCATCTTTGTCAAAAAAATTGGATTACAAATAAGGCCAAGCATTTATCCGTGGTCTTATTTGTAATCTTATGAACGTTCCCCCATTGTGACGCTCATCATGAATGCGTTATAGGTTGGAACTTCATTTGCTGTTCTTGCCTGCGATATCACAAGCATCGCATTTCTGCTCATGGCAAATGGTAGGCATTTCCTTGGCGAGAAGGCAAGTGAAAAGTCATGAGCAATGAAGTTGCCGTTGTCGTAGGTTCGCGAAGAGAAGGGTCTGTTACAAAGTGTCTAGCTGCCAGAGAATGTGAAATAATGCGGGGCTACGCTCTGTTCTCCTTGACCCAGCAGCGCAAGACTTTTTTGTGGCGACGACATGCCAAGCGGTGTTGTTTTGAGAACACCGAAGTCGTGCAGCCTACAAGCGATCTTGGATTCATCGGGAATCGTTTTAGCTACACCAGTGTACCATGCTTCTTATTCATGGTTCTTATTCATGGTTCTTATTCGGCTGTTCTGAAATCAGTCGCCGGCTGCCTACCTGATGATGCTTTCGCCCATAAGCCCGTCGGCATTTTGTCTGTTGGCGGAGGTATTTTCACGAGCAGTTCAGCCAGCAGAGCATCCGCAAGCGGTTGTGCGCGCACTCCAAGGGTACAGTTTGAATTGCCAGATATGTATTGGGGCAGCCAGCATTGATAGCCTTGCATGCGCGCTTCTGTTGATTAAGCGCACCCATAGCCACCCCGTTCGATACGGATATGGTCGCGGTCGTAACCACGGTCAGCGAGAGAGACTTTGGCTTTAGGCAAATCCTCATCGACCAAGGCGTCAAAGCCTTTGAAGTCAGAGACCTCGCCGCCACTTATTTCCGCCCTGACAGGCAATTTGTGAGCGTTGGCAATTCGTGAGCGTTGGCAATCAGGTGGGTCTTGGTTGTAAAGCCACTTTTTGAGCGGCTAAAACCTTCTTTTTGAGTCTCCCTTTTGCGCCAGCTGCAAGATAGTGAGTCCGGATCATAGTGCTGCCGATCATCTGAACCTGATCGGGCATTGCGCCACTTTCATTCAATGCCGTCAGCATTAGCACTGGTATTTGTTAGTATATCGATATCATTTGTACAAAAGTTTCCCTTTGGTCGGCATACTTTACCTTGCCACTCATATAATTTTGCGCGTACGGCTGTAATTTTCATTTTCTATTCTCAAGTTTATTTATATTCTTTTTTTAATAGAAAAAGTTAACTACCGTAGGAATATAGTAAAATTCAACTCATTTGATTTTTACAAATTAAGTTTATTCTTATCAATAATATATGTCACGTCTGGCTCTTTTCCAGACTGAAACTCATCAACCATTTCATAAGAATTTAAATCAAAAATACGAATTTTTTTGTCCATAAAGGGGACAATAGCCCAATCACCATTATTCATAAACGACATAGCGGTGGGATTTGATGAGAATTCAAATGTATGAATTAAACCCCCTTTGTCCGCCTTATAAATCGACATAGTTTCGCCCAAATAATTAATAACAATTATATTATCTCGTTTCACATCATAAAAAATACGAGTAGGATCAGTAGGCGTATCAAAAGTAAATTTCAATGCCATCGTAGCCACGTCAATTATAGAAATTGTATTATCCCCACGATTTGTAATATATAATGTTTTTTCATCGGGACTTAGGCATCGCCCTTCTGGTTTAACACCAGTTTCTAATGCGATGGGTTGAACGCTTGCATCGTGTGGGTTAATTGCTGTCACATCGCCAGAATTAAGGTTGCTGACGAATGCACGTTTACCATCTTTGGTCAGAGCGAATAAATGCCCCTTCACACCTCCTGTTGGGACACTATAATCACAGCTGTCTCCATCTAATGGGTTGGCCTTATAAAATAATCTATCGCCACTCTCGCTTAAAACGTATAACGCCCCTTTTTCATCGACTTCAACGCCGTGGGGACGATACATAGGTTCTATTTCCCCATCTTTTACCGTGATGGTATCATCATCATCATCATCATCATCATCATCATCATCATCATCATTAAAAAGAATAAATAATACCATCCCTTTCGGGGCATTAACATACCATAGCCCTGATAGGGTTGTCCCCCATGAACACAACAAAGTGACATATCCTAGAATTTTATGGATATATTCAAAAACATAACGATACGTTGTCATATCATAATGGTCACCACGCCAACTACCGTCAGGAGCAGGATAAGTCGGCCCGCCTTTCGTTCCGCGAAATTGCCCCAATAGAATCTGTATTGAACACAATATCATCGTTGCCCACCCTAACAGACGATGCAGCGGTGCATCAATATTATGGCTGTTGTAATACAAAATAAATAACAAGGATAAAAAAGAAATAATACACCCAATAGCTTGCAAATAGACATGGGAATACCACCACAACTGGTTATCTAATTCATGGGGAAAATTTTGCTTTGGTGTGATTTTGAAAAATCGAGCCATCAAAATACCACAAGGTAATAAAATACCCCAAGCAAGAAACATCATACGAGCGTGCCACTGACTACCAAAGTCAATTTGGTGAGGACGATTACTGTCCCAACTAGAAAATAGCCATCGCAGGATGTCGTTTACATTTTCATCCATTATTACCCCTTGACAGCTCCTGACGTCATTCCTGCAATAATTTGTTTTGAAGCCAGTAACGTGAAAATGATAGGTGGAATGGCAAGCAACATACCGGTTGCCATAATTACCCCCCAATCGGTTTCAACGTCAGACATAGCGTTGACAATGGTAATGGGAACCGTACGTGTACCACGGTCTGTCAGGGCATTAGCTAGTAAAAATTCATTCCAAATTATACGATAGGTTAAAATAAATGCGGCAGCCAAGCCGGGCTTTATCAATGGGAAAACTACAAGAAAGAAAATCTGAATAGGATTCGCTCCGTCCATTTTTGCAGCTTGTTCTAATTGAATAGGAACCTGAACAATAAAACTTTGTAGAATCCAGATGACAAAGGGTAAATTCATAGCGACATAAATCAACACAATCCCCACGTACGTACCGTTCAAATCAAATTGGAATGTCCAAATACCAAATACTGGTACCAACAAAACTGCTGGCGGAACCATGCGTATAGCCATAGTTGTATATGATGCCGTATCTCGCCCCATAAATTTAAAACGTACTAAAGCATAGGCAGCCATGCACCCAATCACTAATGTGATAACTGTAGATACAGTTGAAATCATCAGAGAGTTCAGCAAACCACGACCAAATGTAGGGTCGCAATATCCATCAATTTCTGGCGTATACCACAACATATCACATAATATTTTTTCATAATTGGCAACCGTAGGCATAAAAAATAGGGACCAATTATCACTCATAATATCAACATTTAGTTTAAATGATGTCACCACCATTAATATGACCGGCCCTGTGGATAGCAACAATACACACGCCAAGAACATATAGAACATTGAATTGTTTTTCTGTGACATTTTATGACACCTTTGCAATTTGAGTGCGCATCTTCTCTTTACGCACTTCTACAATTTTTGTATAGGCGAACATAAAGGTTGTTAGTAATAATAGTAACAACAATAGATAGTTTGACATAGCAGCTGCAACACCCAGCTCTTGGAATTCAGAAACAGTACGAGAAATACGTAAAGCCATAATCTCGGTTGACAATCCTGGCCCACCATTAGTCATCACCAAAATAACTTCTAGAACCTTAAATGCATCAATCAATCGTAATAATGCGGTGACAATTAGAACAGGTATCATTAAGGGAATTTTAATATAGAAAATTTGTTGTAATGTACCAGCACCATCAATACGAGATGCCTCAATCAGCGATGAGGGTAAAGACTGTAACGCCGCTAGAGCTAGAATGAAAACAAACGGTGTCCACTGCCAAACATCGGCAATAATAATGGCAATTAATGCCCAATCTCCATTTGATAACCAGGGGGCAGGTTCAAAGCCTAAGAATGTTAACGCTATATTAAAAACACCAACCGTCGGGTGATACATATATCGCCACATTAATCCTACAACAATAGGGGCAATCATAATAGGCAGAATAAAAATAGCTCGAAGCGTTTTCATACCTTTTAACTCACGGTCTAACAGCAATGCCAAACCAACGCCCAATAGCATCTCAAGGAAGACCACCCAAAAAGCAAACTTAATAGTCACCCAGAAGGATTCACGGAATGAAGGGTCGTATAAAAGAGTGACGTAATTGCGAATACCAACCCAATCAGCCTCTCCAATACGCTGTGACGGTGACCAATCTAAGAAACTAGCATAAACCATATATCCAATGGGATACAGCAATGCAACAACTAGCGTTACCGCCGCAGGAGCAATAAAAATATACGGAGTTAACCGTTGAAAATTAAAGTTTCTCATAAAAATATCCATCACTTCAATTAAGCGGCATGTACCAGTCCTCCCCACTAAATACATAGTATAGAGTGGGGAGCGGTGTTATATATGCTTCAATTATTTAGTCCATGTGTAGTAACCAGCATCTTCCATAATCTTACGACTACGCTCTGCAACGCCGTCTAAAGCCTCTTGTGCAGAAATATCTTCCGTAATCATTTTAGATAATCTAGTACCTAATTCAGCATTGATTTTACCCCATACAGGGATAATTGGACGCCAATCTTGGTCAGCATAGAGTAATTGCTTACCCAAAGTTTCTAGGTGAGGATATTGCGTCCACAGTTCCTTATTTTTTAATGTAGACAGGCGAGATGGTGCACCACCTGCTTTGGCAACCAACATATCACCCTTCTTAGATGTTAACCACTGCATCAACAGAAATGCGGCTTCTTTCTTATCGGCATTTTTGGGAATACCAAGACCAAACGCTCCCGTCATAGATGCATAACGAACCCCTTTGGGGTGTAATGCCCAGCCAATTTTACCGACGACTTTAGATTTTTTTGGGTCATCAACATTACCAGCAAATACGTTACCATCTAAATAGATAGCAGCTTTACCTTGAAGGAATGATGCACCTGACTCGGCGAAACTAAATGTCTCCGCACCTTGGGGACCGCATTCTATAATTTTCTTCAATATTTCAGCGGCTTTTACACCTGCTGCATTGTTCATTATTGGGTTCCATTTATCATCAAAGATTTTTCCGCCCATTGGTGCTAGATGTAATAAGAAAGCATGTGATGCATGGTGTCCAGATGCTGCACGTGATGCGATTCCCCCCATGCCAGGCTCTAGCTTTTTAATTTTACAAGCCGTCTCTAATAATTCGTCATATGTTTCAGGTACTTTTAAGCCATGTTTTTTAAAGATGTCTTTACGATACCCCATAATTGATGTTTCTGGACCAAATGGAAGACCAAACAGCGATCCTGTTGGACCATCCAGGTATCCCTTTTCACCGCCAGCTATACCAATATTTGCCATATAACCAGGGGCAATATCAGACGCATCATAACTAGGGTCTGCTAAATGCGGGTTCATGAAGTACTTTGCCAAGTTTTCTAATTGGTCAGCATAAACATAATCCGCCTTAGAAAAGACCACATAAGCAATTAGATTATATTCTCCTTTTTTCTTAGTTAATTCTAACGTTTGCTTTTGACGCATTTTCATGTAGGCTTGGCGGTCAACTTCAACATTAATACCTGTCTCTTTAGTGAATTCTGGCAATATTTTCATCACCGCATCAAAATGCGGATGTGCAGGAAAGTTAACAACAATCGTCTGCCCCTTATATGGATCATATGGACCTGCTAATACAGAACTAGCCATAAGTAATGACGCACACAATAGAGTCAATTTAATTAAATTATTCATACTTTTCTCCCTTTATTTTTAAAAAATACAGTTTGTGCTGTATGCTCTTAAGCCTTTGACTTAAAAGTAATAAAAGCATATTTCCAGAATTAGAAAATCGCTTTTTCTGTTGTAGAATCAAATAAGTGAGTGCTCCCTTGCAACACTTCAAAGCGTAACACTTTACCAATCGGAATGGGCGTTTCCGATTTTAGTTCTACATTCAACCTCTGCCCCACGTTACTTGAATCATTAACGATTTCAACTATTAGAACAGATTGTGAACCAATATACTCAGACACAACCACACGTACATCAAACGATCGGTCATCTTTTGCTTTAGGGTTATAGATTAAATCACTCGGACGAACGCCAAAAATAACGTTATGCTCACATCTCTTAGCAATTTTTTTGGCTTTTTCTTCGGATAACTTAATAGAAAAACCTTCACCATCAATAAAAACATCTATTCCCGAATATCGCAATTTTGCATTCAAGAAATTCATACTTGGCGTTCCCAGGAATCCTGCCACAAACTTATTAGCAGGTTTTTTATAGAGCTCTTCAGGACTCCCTTGTTGCTGAATATATCCATCATTCATCACCACAATGCGGTCTGCTAATGTCATAGCCTCTACTTGGTCGTGGGTTACATAAATCATGTTTTTTTGCACCCGTTGACGCATCAACGATAATTCAGCACGCATTTCAGCGCGTAACTTCGCATCCAAATTTGACAAAGGTTCATCAAATAAAAATACATCTACATCACGCACTAATGCACGCCCCATTGCGACACGCTGTCGTTGACCACCCGAAAGATCAGCAGGTTTACGATTTAAATAAGGTTCCAGCCCTAGGGTTTTTGCAACTTTTAAAACTTTTGCGTAACGACTCGCCTTTGGCACCCCCTGCAGACGTAGTGCAAAAGACATGTTATCGGCTACATTCATATGTGGATACAAAGCATAATCCTGAAATACCATTGCAAGCCCACGGTCCTTTGGCTCTAACTTTGAAATAGGTTTACCATCAATATATATTTCACCTCCTGAAAGCTCTTCCAATCCTGCAATCATACGTAATGTTGTGGATTTACCGCAGCCCGAAGGTCCAACCAATACCGTAAATTCTCCGTCTTTCATATCTAGGTTTATGTCATGAAGGACTTGCACATCTCCGTATTTTTTAATCAAACTGGATAAATTAATTGATGGCATTAATATTGCTCCCCGAAATTATCATTATTTTATTAGAATTATTCACTGGTATTTCTAGAATGTCAAGTAAACTTTGTATACAGAATACAATATTTATTTCAACTTTAATGAGAATTAATGCTATCATGCCCACGTAAAAAATTATTATTTAGGAGGAGTTTCCATGTTCGGCACTTTAGAGGGCACAGGGTATGAAGTTATTAAAGATGAATTTACAAACTGTTTTATTGGGCATGCGAAAGTAGAACGCCTATATACTGGATGTCGCTGGGGAGAGGGGCCCGCTTATTTTCCTGCTGGACGATATTTAACATGGTCAGATATTCCCAATAATCGCATTATGCGCTATGATGAAACGAATGATTCTATTTCTGTATTTCGTGAATTGTCTAATAACAGCAATGGGCACACCGTTGACAATCAAGGGCGATTGGTCAGTTGCGAACATTTGTCACGACGTGTTACACGAACAGGATTTGATGGAAAAATTGAAATTATCGCCGATAGTTATAATGGCAAACGCCTAAATTCTCCCAATGACGTTATTGTCAAAAGTGATGATTCTATTTGGTTTTCTGATCCCAGTTACGGCATAATGATGGATTACGAAGGGGAACGTGCCGATAGTGAAATCGGGGCATGCAACGTGTACCGCTGGGGGCCTATCACCAAAGAAATTGAAGCTATACCCTATGGTTTTATTAAGCCAAATGGACTAGCATTTTCACCTGACGAAAAATTATTATACGTATCTGATACTGGGGGGACACATATGAAAGATGGACCTGCTCATATTCGTTATTTCCAGTTATCTAATGATGGAAAATCAGTTGTTACGGAACGCAGTAATCTGAGCACACCCTTTGCAACATGTACAAATGGGTTCTTTGATGGGTTTCGTTTAGATGCAGACGGACGTATTTGGACAAGTGCAGCTGATGGTGTTCACTGTTTAAATACTTACGGAGAGTTAATTGGTAAAATAAAAATCCCAGAATTTGTCAGCAACGTATGCTTTGGTGGGATCAAGAAAAACCGTCTATTCATAACAGCAACGTCATCTTTATATGCTGTATATCTGAACGTTAATGGCTGTAAATAATTCTGGGTGTTGATTATGGCCATGTGCATAGCGGCATGCCTCCAGAAATTAGGTCCAATTATTAGTAGATGATCTATCCCGTGACGCATGTGTCGCCATATGGAGGCGGGCGCATAAACGTTATCCGCCTGTACGGTTGGGGACTTGGGTTTATTCGGCGGTATATATATTTATAAATGCCAGTGTTGGCGTTATGGTGGGGTTTCTCGGCGGGTTATGGCATTGTAAATCGTCATCACCTATGAGACAGACTATGTTTGTTGCATAGGGTAGAGTTTTGATTCAATTCAATTTATTGAAGGATCATCTTATGACATCAAAATCATTATAAAAACGCCCGATTTTTCTCTAATTTTTCGTGCTTTTATGCCCCTTTCCTGAAAAACACCTGACTAAAGAAAAACGAAGTACGGAGCTTTTAGGATTAAGAAATCAAGGGGTTGGCACCCCATCAGTTCGCACCAGTCTATGCCTGTCATTGTCAACCAGTGAGCTGGCGCAGCACATTATTGGCGGCTTTGATAACAAACCTTGCTTTGTATGCTTTCTCGCCCTCATTCCAAGGAACTGGGTCTTCTGAGAGGCCGAAGGTCTGTTTGAGCTTGTTCGCCAATTCCTGCTTTTGCTTTTTAACGCGATCAGTGGCATCCTGATCTTGCCAAGAAATGCTGCCACCTGTTGTGGCGAGCGAAAGCATTAATGTCCACTGCAGCGTTGGCTTGCCAGAATTCTGGTTCTTCATTTTCAAATGCTCAGGTTCCAGTCGTTGTTGAGTTTGACCGCATGAGACCAACAACATCTCTGTTGCAGTAAATTCGAATATAAACTGTTCCCATGTTGCGCCTGCTGGTGTCGGGAATTGATACTCAGGTCCCGATCTGGCCGATTTCGGCAACACCGTTTCCAGCCAATTGGATATGATGGTTTGAGCACTGTCTTTGGTCGCAACCTTACCTGCGGCATTAACGGCAAGCACATCATCTATGACGATGAGCTTGGATTTATGCTTGCTGCTCGCCTCTGAGCTGGCAGTGCTGATGAGACTGCAGGTGGCGGCAATTAGCAGAAACGTCTGCTTGCCCATGCAAAGCTGATTGATGATTTTATCCAACTTTGATGATGTCTGGCCTAAAAAGCAATAGACAGGAAAGCTATGCTCGGCTTGCGGATTCAGCGCGCCAAATTTCCAAAGGGCTGTGCGGCCTGTGATTTTTTCATGTTGCTGGGTAAAACCAACGGCCTCAGCAATTTTGTTAGCCAGTTTTTTGTGATCGATCCGATACAGCGCCAGCTCTGATTTGTTGAGCGTGCGGCGGTCGCACTGCTTAGTGTCAGATGTGCAGATGCCGACAATATCGCTCGGCCCATGCCGCACAACATTCATGTAACATCCTGTTCGACCATTACACGGTATGGCAGATGCTTGCTCGTTGGTGATAGCGAGGAATTCTTCTGGAAAGTCATGCCATTCAGCTTTTACGCCCTTGCCACCAGAGAGCTCTGTAAGTTTACGCCATGGCGGTGATTGATACGGCGTCATTGCTCTCCTGATGCGTTAGGGGTTGAGTGCTATCGTCTTCCTCTTGCTGCTCATTCACAAAACCACGTTTCCGCAACCATGTTTCAATCAGGTGAGAATCTTCCTTACGGTCAAAATTGGCCACATTCGGTGTTCGTACCTTGACCATGCGCGGACGCTTAGCGTTTTCAAACTTCGCAGAAAAGCTGGCTGAGACCAATCTGCCAAAGTTTGGGAATGGTTTATCTCGCGATTCAAGTGATGCGAACACATCGTTTGAGCGTAAGGTCTGTTTGTCATTATAAGGCCCTAGAAACTGGTGCTGGATTTCAACCAGCTTTATATGTTCCAGCCCGTCAATATCGGCACAAGCCAATGAATCAACGCCGTTATCAATTAGGGGTTGCAGTGTATATTTTTCTGCACCAGGGAAATATTCAGCCTGACCGAAGAGATGTTGGCTGAACAAATCCAGATACATCTCACGCTCTTTCTTGGCACTTGATTTATTGAATATTGCAAGCTCATTGTTTGGACGGTCATATATCAGCACATCATGAAATTCGGGGCGATAGAAAATTGTCTTGGACTTTCCGTCTTCAATCTTTCCTTCACGTTTAAAAGGCATTCCATGATGAACCAAAAAATATATCTTGTCTTCATCATCGGCGCTCACTGCCAAGATGCGGCAACCAGTTCCACGCTTATTTTTAGAGAACCAAACGTCCATTTCCTTCTCTAGAGCACTAAGAACTTCTTGCCCTGGAACACCAAATTCATCTGGCGCTTTCTTATCCGACATGAAGTACATGAATGATTTCGGTTTCAGCAAAAGCACTTCAGCATGAGGGCGCTTTAAAAGCTCAGGATCGTGCAGCCAAAGCGTTAGTGCCAAATCAGCTGGAGACACGTCATCCTGAGTTTCAATTGTATTTGCTTCTGCAAGTTCATGGAGCTGTTCGAAGTGCTCATCATCGGATATCTCCTGAATAAAAAATAACGCTTCAACAAAATTAATATCGATATCGTCTGTAGGCTCTAACAAAACTCGGCTTAAGCATTCAAAATCCAGCTCACCATCTTCATCTAAATTAAAGCTGAATCCGCGTCCGGTCAGGTAGCTTTCATACTTCTTCAGAAAAGTAATCAGATTATCTTGTTGGATGTTTTTCAAAACATCCGGCTGGGCAAAACGTCGTAAATTATAGGTGCTCATGTGTTTATCCTCCTTGGGGGGTCGTCTAGGAGGGTCTCGGTGCGGGCACCCGAGCATACATGTAAGACCTTCCCAATTATTTTAAGTTCATCTTGTTGTCCTATACGCAAGGGTTTTAGTTTCTGATTTTCAGGGCGCAGCTCAATATGCTCCCCTTCAATACTAAATCTAATGATTCCTATCCTTATTACAGGATATTGTTCAAGCTGTCTGTCCATCGGCATAACCACGTGCGTAGTCTGCATTATCAAAATCGCCGTACACGAGGGTTGCACGAATCTGACAGGTTGTGTTGTAGCCAACCGCATACCCGTCGCTATAACCTACATCATAACGCTCTTTTGGGTCGTCGTATTCAGATAAAAATAACACTGCAATTATTATAAGTATGAGAAGTAACATCATTGTTTTCATTCTAAACTCCAAATACTTGGCTAATGTTAGTCGGACTTCTTATCTGGTGTTTGTGCGCGAAGAATTTCGATAGACCGCGCTTTGCGAGCTTGCCTGCGAATATAGCCTTTATCTTCCAGCCGCTTGAGCCCTTCAAATACGCTAGGGGCTTTCACACCCAATTCTACAGCAAGCTCTTGTACCGTGGGCGACATCCCGCCTGGATTATTGGGGGCACGTTTCAGGCGTTCAATGGCCTGTAATAGCGAATTCTGTGCGTTTGTCAGTGACTCCATAGCATCCTTTCAATTTTAGCTAATTACCTAATATAAATTAGGCTTATAGTTTTCACAAGCCTAATTTAATGCGGGTGCGCAGCATTGACTGAACCGACAGTTCTCAAGTCATTTTAGTCAGTCGTTCCTTGAACGACACTATCATTATCAAGGAGGTTTTTTATGTCTTCACTTCACCCAAACCTTGTAAATGAACGTGATATCCGCACCGAAGTAGCGCGTGTGGACGCACTCCCGAACATGCCGTTATCCGACCTAAAAGCATTATGGCGGGATGTGTATGAGGATGAGCCACCCAGCGGCCATAAAAGTCACATTGTCCGTAGGCTGGCTTATCGCCTGCAGGAGCTTGCTTATGGCGTTGATCCGTAAGATCGATAACCGGATCGAACAGCAGGCCAATGATTTATTCGGCTCGGGCAAGAAAGCCAAACAAAAGCGCAAGACACAATATCAGCGGCCCATCCTCGGCACCAAATTGGTGCGGGAATATAAGGGCATTGAGTATCAGGTCACCATTTTGGAAGAAGGCTATAAATTGGCCGCCTCCAAACGCAAAGGCATGTGGATGGGCGGAATAAAGTCCGCGCCATCAGACACGAAAACACGATCAACTGAGGCACAATCACACGCAAGAAAACTAAGGCTATTCTTAGATGAGGCTTTTGCAATGCGGTGAGTGTGAATGCTCTCTGGTACTGAGCCATACCCATAAAAAAGGCGGCAGGCTTTATCGCTTACACGTGCGTGCATTACCGAAAAGGCATCAACCCAGATTGTAAAGTTCGCAACGTCAGTGCCAGTGAGATGGAAGCTTTGATCCTGAGACAGCTGTAAGCCGTTTTTGCCTCGCCGGAGATGATCATGGAAACGTGGCGCGAAGCCTTGCGCGAGAATTAGACGAGCAAGAAAAGCGCCTCCAAGGAATTTCAACCAAACAATTGGAGGCGCAAGCATGGATGCATGCATAAGAATGATGGAAGGCAATGTGATTTCGGTTCGGGTGCCGATAAAAATCAAACGCTAGGGCGGAAAAAAAACTGATTTTGCTTCCTGAAGGCGCTGATATGACTACTCCCCAAGAGGCAAAACCTGCTTGATACCAGGCGCTATAAATCCATTGATGACATGTCGCACTAGCGCAAAATTAACTCCTCGTATATGTCGCGGATATTGCGTTTGAGTCCACTCGCTCCCCAGATCAAAAAAGCCATCTTGGATGGCACCCAGCCCCGCCAGTTAAGCCTGCAGGATATGCAAACCCAATTTCTCGATATTTGGGACGAGTAACTAACGCATTTCGGGTTTGTATAATACCGCCTCAGTGAAATTTCACCGAACGCCCTGAAACTTTTTTCAAAAAAAATTGTGTCCACCAAAGCCCCACATGTCGGGGATTTTTTCGTTTTTGCGCCCTGAGTAATGCACCGGTTTTCAGGGCCTCCAGTGAGTTTTCGCCATTCGGGTTGAAGCGTTCCCAAACGGTTTGGGTTCGCCGCAACTCAAAAATGGTGAAATCAAATGAGCAAAAACAAGTACCAAGGAATTCATGCCTTTCTCGTAAACCAAGTCCGTTATCACGCATACAGCCTGATGCGGCACTCCGCCATTTATGGCGTAGAAGTCGAGGACCTCGAGCAAGAGCTGATGCTGGATTATCTATCCCGCAAGCAGGCTTATGATCCCGAAAAAGCAAAATGGTCGACCTTTGTTGACCGCATCCTCAACCACAAATGTGCCAGCCTGATTGAAGCAGCGCGCGCCCAAAAGCGTGGGTCTGGCATCAGTGATTTTTCACTCGATGCATGGCTTGAGGATAAGGACGGTGAAGACAACGCTTTGCCCGATCCTAAAACCGAAGACCTGACCAGTCGCGATCTTCAAATCGACCTTAAGCAAGCTGTCCAGCAGATGCCGCCGCATCTGGTGTTGCTGCTGGTTGGTCTGCGAACGCTCAGCATCAGTGAAATCTCCCGCAAAACCAAAACCCCGCGCGGGGCCCTCTACGGGACGCTGTCCGAACTGCGCGGATCGCTGAAGGCGCGTGGCTTTGCGGAATATCTGCGACTTAAGCCGCCGACAGTTTCTAAGCCCTCTCGGTAAGTAACTCCTTGAAGGCAAAAAAACATGACGGGTTCTCACGGAAATACAAGACCTGAATCAGGAAATACCGCGACCGCTTTGCTTTTTGGGCAGCGTCAGAACCCCAGCTAGAGCCGGCACGACCAAAGAGCAAAGCGTAATTTACAAGCGCTTGCCTGCCATCCGTGAGCTTTACACCGAAGCGCGCGCTAAAGGCGCATTAGGCGCTGAAAACATTATGGACGCACTCTCCCGCAAAGGAGGTGCAAAGTGAGCCTTCCTATCATCTCAGCCGATGAACGCTTGTTCGAGCCCAAAGGCATCAAGGGGTGCATCTTCGGTAAAAGCGGTATTGGCAAAACATCACTGCTCTGGACGCTTCCCGCTGAAAAGACGCTGTTCTTTGATCTTGAAGCTGGCAATCAACCAAAAATAGAGTGCACCACAACAACCTTTAAATAGAAAGTTAAAGTAATGAATGATGTATCAAATAATCAAAATATTTTAAACCCTAGTTATGTAATTAAAGATATAGTTAAAACTTTTGAAGAAGTTCCTACAACAGGTGCAGAAAAGTTTAGTTTACGATTTACTGGTCGTAAAGACGGCAATTCTAGTCAATATATACCCCTAAATAGTACGGGTTTCTTCGGTCTTGATCATCATCAAGGAATGTATTGCTTAGGAGAGAAAAATTTTGTTATCGTAGGCTCTGGATACAAACCATTTCGCACGGCTTATGGATATCTTTATAAGTTTGCAAATAATACAGCTGTCTTTAACCCAGATAATTCAAAATATTATGAATATATAGATTCCAATTTCAGTCATCCTAGTGGAATTCAGGTTGTTGACAACATTCTTGCTGTTGGAAATGAACAATATAAAATGTTTAAAACACTTAAAGACAAATCTAAGGTAAAATTCTATGATTTAAATCCATCTAACGGTGGGTTTATATCAGAACTCTCTCACTTAACGTTTGAACGTTCTGATAGGTCTTCTGCTGTTGGGTTAGCTCATCTTAACGATCAATGGATTTTAGCTATTCGTGGAACTAAAAAATTACACTTTTATCACCTTAAAGGGGATATACATGATACAACAAAAACCTTTACAGAACTTACTAGCGAAGAAATGCCTATTGAAAGTAAGGATGATGGGGACAGTTACAAGCTACAAGAATTTCAATGTATAAACTTGTTTTGGGGTACAGAGGTCACCAAAAATGATCCTGATCCTGAGCCTGAGCTATTTCTTTTTGGCATGCCTTATAAAACCAGCCGGCACGATAGATGTTCACTGTATAGAATGGGAACAAAAAAAGACGATTTAGATCATGTTACAAAAATTACTGGCTATGAGCATAAAGTATATAAGCACTTTCATCGTAACGGTTCTGGACCAAGGTTTAAGTATGCGTCTTGCGTTTACTTTGAGCCAAGCGCAACTTCTGAACAAGAGACAACAGTCTCTGGTAGGTTTAAAGTTTATTCATGCTCTGCCCATGCTGACTCTAGTTCAAATATTTACTCTAAAAGTCTTCTTTCTTCTAGCTCTTATTCAATAAGCTGTAATGAATGGACAGGATCGTTCATAGATTAATCGTATCTACTATCCCGTTTTGTCTCTGATTGAAAAAAACAAGACGGTATTAATCGATTGCTGCCTTTCAGTTTTTGATCGTTCTTTTGCCTTTCTGAGCAGACGTTTGAGTTTTGCGAAGACCATCTCAATAGGGTTGAGGTCAGGGCTGTAATTCGGTCATATCTGAGGGCAGCTACAAACGTCATGGTCATCCAGACCACCCAAGAGCCTTAGCGATGAGAGGCTGCCCTTATCCTTGACCCGCCGCTCTTTCAGAAGTCAGCAGAGACAAGGTTTCAAGAGTAAGGTCGGGGGCATCATCTATCTGCAAAAGCCGCCACTCCCGCTCACTTGCTAGTTTTAAAAGTCGCTGTCACGGCTGTGCCTGCTGTCACGGTTGGACATTTTCTGGATGATACATCCGCCCATGCCGGAAGATTTAATCCAGCCGCGTGTGTTAACGCCCAGCGGGCTTATGGTTTTCGGTGGTGTGCCCAGACTGATCATGTTCCAGGCGGATAAAAACTAGTCTTATCGCCAGCTTATTTTTGAGCTGCGAAACGCGCCACGCCTGAGCTTCAAGGATGCAGACAATTACGGTCTGAGCAGTTCCTCTCGCACCAAATACGGCTTTTTGTGTGTTGAAGACATGCATCTGGGCACAGCTACCGGATGGGCGCTCTCCAACAAACATGGACGCAGACCATGCATATGGCGGCTTTCTCGCGTTATTCACTGCATGGTGTGAGGAGCACAGTATCCCTTACGGAGGCGCTTATGGAGCATCGCTCTTGCCAAAATTACAGCGCGTTTGAATGCGGGGCAGAAATAATCAGGGTGGCCTATGAAGCGCTGATATTGATTTTTGTTTCGATCAGATCGATATTCGAATTTGATACACCATGGTTTTGAGCCAGTTTTCGCCAATGACTAAGGGCTTCTCTGGTTTGTTCTATGATTGTATCAATGTTGCTTTTGGAAAGCTTTGCCTCCAACCCCAGTTTAATGAGATTATCTATACTGGGATTTTTGCCTTCTCCTAAAACCATCATGCTTTGCTCTCCTCGAGGGCCAGATGAAAATGTTAAATCATAGGCGGGTGAAACCTTCCATTCACCCGTTTCTTTCATCAAAAAACTAAAGTTTTTAGAATGGTCATCACGGTTATGAGCAAGCACATTAAACACGGCCCATCGATACATCTTCTCAACCTCACGAATGTCTTTGGTCAAAATCACCGTTAATGCGAGAAGATCTTGGTAATCCATGGATGGGGCTCGAAAATCAGAATGTAACAGACCGCACGCCGTATGCATGTGTAGGCGCTCATTTCCCTGTCTGTCAAAGCGCTTGGTAGCAAAATACTTACTTCCAGTTTGAGCTGGGAATAAATGCACATCTGGCATGGTCAACCCTGCTTTGACTGCCATCAATGCATAAACATATTCAATGGCACCTGCATCCACCCCATCGCTCATATTAGGGAATTTCACCAGCCAAGGTTCATACGCCCCCTGCATATCCTGTGTGCCGTGAATAACATCTAGTTTGTTATGATGCAGTCCAATCATGGCTTTTGGACGTGCGCCTGCAGAAGATCCATTCAGTGCTAAAAGCTCTGTTAAAACATCCGTTGCCTCGCCTGATAGAACGCGGGAAGCCTGACTGGCAAGGGTATCAATGTTAATCAATCCCTCAGTAAAGCCATTAGTGTGATCCGGTTCATAAGCCAAAGCCCCCATACCTGTTGAGCCCACATGCGCAAGGCGATCTAACGCAGATAACTCTTGTGGCATAACGCCGCACGATCTCATTTCACGATCAAGCAGCAAACGTCCCCAACCGTCAGGAAGGCTGTCATTAAAAACACCTGGAAGCCCTTCAAAAAGATACGGATCAAAATTATGCACGCCCGATCTTACAGGGCATTCGATCGGAGATAATTCCATCCCTTTCTGGATGAAATCACTGTCATATTCAAAATAGATTTTATGTTTACGTTTTGCCAGTCGTCCGACTAATTGTGTTTGCTTAGCAAAACGTAGCAAGACCCTAACTTGTGAAATGGGCTCAAACTTCATGTGCGCCATCCATGTTTTCGGGGGTTCTTAGGGCGATCTTTTAAGACATCATCAATAGATTCAAATTGTTCGTTGTCGTTTTCCAAAGCACTGGTAAACGCCTCAAGAGCCCCTAGTACCATCAAAATCTTTAAAAAGGCCTCCAAAGAAATCAACCCTTTTTGCTCAAATTTGCGCAATGTCGGCAGGGCAACACCCGCCCTATTTGCCAAACCTTCCTGCGTAAGTCCCTGAGCTAGACGCTTGGCCTTCACTTGGTCACGCAATTTTTCTTGCGCTTTAGACGTGGTGATAAGTCTCATCATGGTATTAGTCTATCATTTATTGTTTGCTATACTAATATTATAGTATTAGTTACCTCTTGGGTCAAGCTGACTGTGACTCTACCTAGCAAATCAGGTATTTAATTCCGAAAATGCAAGGTATAAATCAAAGCTAATCTTCCTAAACTGCCCCGCCCTGACATCCCCGCAACCCCTTGCGAGCGAATAGGAAAAGCGGGCGCGCGGGATTTGCCTAGCGACAGGGCGCAAGAAATGGTTCGCACGTCACTAACACATAAAAAGGTTCAACAATGGATTTGAATGTTCAGCAAATAGAGCTGGAGCGGCTGGTTCCCCACGCCCGCAACGCTCGCAGACACAGTGACTCACACGTGGCGCAAATTGTAGGGTTGATTGCTGAATTTGGCTTTGTGAATCCTGTTCTGGTTGGTGGCGATAACATCATCATCGCTGGGCGCGGGGTGGCGGCCAAAAAGCTGGGCCTGCAAACCGTTCCGACCATCAAGCTGGGTCATCTGACAGAAAACCAACGCCGCGCTTTGGTGATTACCGATAACAAAATCGCCGAGAATGCCGGATGGGATGAAGAATTATTGCGCTTAGAATTACAAAGTCTGGCAGATGAGAATTTTGATTTTGATCTGCTGGGCTTTGACGATCTGGAGTTAGATGATTTATTGACATCTTTGGAGAGGCAAGAAGCAGCCGCACTTGATGAAAACATTCCAATCGTGGCGGAAAATCCTATCAGCCAAACAGGCGGTGTCTGGATTATGGGTGAGCACCGTTTGCTCTGCGGCGACTCGTTAATCGAAGCTGATATGAAAAAAACTGATGGCTTGGGAACTGGCCGATATGGTTTTTACTGACCCGCCTTATAACGTTAATTACGGTGACACCGCTAAAGATAAACTGCGCTCTAAAGCTGGAACAAAAGCTGGACGGCGGCAAATGGTCAACCTTTATCATCTGGGCGAAGAACACCTTCACGCTGGGGGGTGCGGATTATCAGCGCCAATACAAACCGATCCTTTATGGTTGGAAAGATGGGCACGCGCACCTCTGGTGCGGGGCAAGAAATCAAAGCGATGTCTGGTTCGTCAACAAGCCTGTTAAGAACGACCTACATCCCACCATGAAGCTTACTGAGCTCGTGGAGCGTGCCATTGATAATTCTAGTAAAAACCAAGGATATTGTCCTAGATGCGTTTGGCACTTCAGGTTCGACCATGATTGCCTGGGACAAAACAGGCCGCCGCGCCCGATTGATTGAGCTTGATCCGAAATATGTTGATGTGATTGCGCCGCGTTGGGAAGACTTTACCGGATAGAAAGCATTTCATGCAGTAAAAGCATTTTTTGGTATTCTATCAAGCTTGAATAAAGGTGCCTGTGCTATATGGAATTTATTAATAAAAGTCCTTATTCGTTTTGGTATTACCAAAGCATTTGATAAATGGCAGAAAATAACTATTATTATATCTTTTGTTGCTATTGCTATTTTTCCGCCTGTTATGGCGACACTATTCGTATTAGGTCTAATAGCATTGATAAATGGAGCAAGTGTCGAAACATGCTATTTTGTTCCTGAAATAAAATAACGCCACGACTTATTCGCTGGTAACCTCTGTATCTGCTTTTTTGAGGGTGGAGAGATGCTCGCGCGCAGTGTGCTTTTGCCAGTTTAGCAATCTCATTTTTGGTTATGCCGTGTTCGAGTTTTAAGAGCTGTTTGACCTTGTCTTTATCGAGGGTGTTTGTCTGGTCATGACCGCTGCATGAACCCATAAAGTAAAATATAATTATGGCAATAATGGTCACTATTGATGGAGGTCACTTCATCTGTAAAAGACGGTTTTACGTTGCTTTTTGACGGTGTTCTCGTATAGTTACAGCCAGCACGAAAGTCTCGTGCCGGGGCTTCATAACTCCACATACCCAAGCGGCCAGATATCAGCCGCAATGATATCGCCTGCCGACCATTATGGCCGGGAGGTGATGCCATGTCCAGGCGTATGCTAAAAGCATCACGCCGTTTCCCTTGGGAATGTACGGTTATGAACTCCCGGCCACCAATACTCTTGGTGGCCTTTTACTTTTAAAAGGAGGATAACCGTGAATGCTGTAGAGTATAAAATCAATTTACAAATTGGAAAGCGCATTCGAGATCGACGCAAACACCTAAAAATAAACCAAAGCAAGCTTGGAGCATATGTTGATGTCTCTTTCCAGCAGGTACAAAAGTGAGAGAAGGGGCAAAATCGAATATCCGCTGCACGATTGCACGTCCTGTGTTCTCTATTAAAAGTGCCGATAGATTATTTTTATGATGATAATATGCCTAGAGATATTTCCCAGCCATTAGAGTATAGAAAGATTTTAGAAGCTTACGAAGCAATGAATACATCAGAAAAAAGTTTTTTGACTGAAACGGTTCGACTTATACAAAAATGAAAATCTTAGAATATGAGACTTTCAATCAGGAAATACGCCACGTTTCGCGGTGTGACCGAGGGCGCTGTACGAAAAGCTGTTAGAACTTAGGCGGATCACGATGGGTCGTTGCCATAGCTATTTCCAGCTCAGATTTTGCCGTCATGGCCATGGGTTTTGGTATCTGATTTTCCGTTACGGGCAAAATGTTCTTGTTGTTTACCTGATTAGCGGGTTTTTTGAGGTGTTGCCCCTTGATTAGTAGTATCATATCTGACCGATATTTTACCTATCATGAGTTAAAACAATGCCTTATGTATTTATTAGGTGAGCCTGTTTTTATGCTTATTTTATTGATTCATAATATGGTAAAATCGATCATTAAATATATATCATTTAAGTAATCAATTAAGTAACCTTAGTCGATATTGGTCATGTCACGGTTTGATGCCGAGAGAGAGCCAAGTATAGATAACTTGATCTCTTTGACGAAGGCATCGCCTAGGCTTGTTGAATGGTTTTTGGGTCAGGTTGGACGGGAAAATCTGACGCAGATGATACAAAGAAAATCAAGCTGCATTCCGATTTTGAGGTGCTTTTTTAAAACAATCTTTTGTAGAAAGTTATTTCTGAAGAACACGATATCTTCCCCAACTAGTGGGGGAAGATAAAATTTATAATTTCTTTTTAGAACTTACGTAATTCATAAGATTCATCTCCAGAAATTGTTACATTTCCAGAAATTCTTTCATTTCCAGAAACTGTTACATTTCCAGAAATTTTTACATTTCCAGAAATTTTTGCGTTGCCAGAAACTTTTGCGTCGTTAGAAATTCTTGCGTTGCCAGAAACTTTTGCGTTACCAGAAATTGTTACATTTCCAGAAACTTTTGCGTCGTCAGAAACTTTTGCGTTGCCAGAAATTGTTACATTTTCAGAGACTCTTGCGTCGTCAGAAACTTCTGCGTTGCCAGAAACTTCTGCGTTGCCAGAAACTCTTGCGTTGCCAGAAACTCTTGCGTTGCCAGAAACTCTTGCGTTGCCAGAAACGGCTGCATTGCCAGAAACTCTTGCATCGTCAGAAATCCAAGCACAATCACCTTGATCTTGTGAAAGGTTGTGTTGGCCTTCAACAAATCCCCCGATATCTCCTTTTTTAACGCTGGAATCACATTCTTTACTAATAAGAAGTAATGGAAATGATGTCTTGCTGGAAAGATCTTTTAAGGCTTGAATTCTATAAAGACTTATCATGCCATCTTTAATTGTTTCATTTTCTAAAATTTTATATTTTGCTATTATATTATCTTCTTTATGCTCGGTTGAGCTTTGACCTAAAGCAGATTGCGTTATAAGTGTACAAAATATAAAACTGATAAATAATTTTTTTGAGTTCATTTTTCACTCTCTTAATTATTAAAAATTTCATTATAATTAAATTAAGGATATCGGGTAATTTTATACTTTTAGTTAGGTTATATTAATATACTTTAGTATTGTGTTCTCGGAAACCTCTTTATCGCCAAAAACTCATTATTTTTTCGTGTTAGTAGTATTTTGATTGACGACTTTGATAAACTGGTCAAACAAACCTATCCGCAAACGCTCCATTGGCTCAGGCCGCAGATATGAACTTAATTTTCTGCACGGCTTTTAAATGTGCTTAATTTATTATCGAACTTATATTAGCCACGTGTTTTTGGGTGTGTCTTATCCTATGGTTTGTCGCCTAAACAGGGTGATGACACGTCTGTTGGCGGGTCATTTTAAGATGCCTAAACGTGAAGTAATTCTTACTCAAGTAAGAAAAAGACAGTCTACTTTATCTTATGGCGGATGGAACGGAGCGTCCTGTTCGTCGAGCGAGAAATTTAGGCAAACGCAAGAAAAATTACTCAGACAAAAATAAGCGTCACATGGTAGTGCATCAAATTATTACAGATAGCAATAAACGTATTTTAGCCGTAGGTCCTGCGCAAATACGCAAAACATGATAAGAATATTTTTGATAAATCCGTGTGGTCAAACCACCAGACATGATCGTTCTTGGGGATTTAGGCTGTCTTGGGACGAGTTTTGAAATTCCTCTTAGAAATCAAAGAAAAAACCGCTCACAAAAGAAGGTTAAAGTTTATAATCAGTGGCATTCCAGCCTGTGCAACAGTTTACTTGCTGCCAGTCTCCCAATACTGCGAACCCGCTCACGCAATGCGGTGCGGAGTATCACAAGGGTTGACCCCGAAGGCAATCTGATGGGCGAAGGGGTAGAGGATAAGGATGGATTGGCTTTGGCTGAGCTTGAGCCTGGCACGGTGCAGCTTTTAGAGTCAGGGGAAGATATTAAATTCTCTGCGCTATCGGATGTTGGCTCATCCTATGAGACTTTCATGCGTCAGCAACGACGCTTTATCGCTATTGGCATGATTGAGTTTCGCAGGCGCTGTGAAATGTTGCAGCGTCACACGGTGGTATTTCAACTTTGCCGACCGGTTTGGAGAAAATGGTTTCAGTTGGCAGTGTTGTCGGGGCGCATCAGTCTGCCGGATAACAGCTTTAAATATGCATCTGTGAAATGGATACCGCAGGGCTTTGAATGGGGTGATCCGCTCAAAGACCAGCAAGCGGATCAGATGGCCATGAATAATGGTGTTAAAAGCCGATCTCAGGTGGTGTCGGAATATGGATTTGATGTGGAAGAAGTCGACAAGGAAATCGCGGAAGATAATGCGCGCGCCGATAAGTTGGGCCTGAAATATGACTCCGACCCCCGTTACGGCAAAACAGCGCGTTAATTGTTAATAATAAATTACAGTATTTTTAATTGTGATGACAGGTTGACTGATGAACCATATCTCACTTCCTTTCAGCGGTATAGGTGGGTTTTATAGGGGAGAGTTGCCTTAAAGAAGTTGAATAAATTTAAGTGTTGTTTTAGTGTTTAAACTTGAATGTCTATTATCGTTTTGGATCAGTTATTATTTTAGAAAGTATTAGGATGCGTTTTATTTGTTTTATACCATTTGTTCTATCAACAATGATCTCATTCTCTAGTTGGAGTGCTAACTTTGATAAGGGATTAGTTGCCGCAAAAAATGGGGATTTTGCAACTGCATTAAAAGAATGGACACCTCTTGCTAAGCAGGGGGATGCTAAAGCACAAAACAGTCTTGGGGCACTGTATTACAAAGGACTCGGCGTTGATCAGGATTATAAGACTGCGGCAAAGTGGTTAGCCCTTGCCGCTAAGCAGGGAAGTATCGTCGCACAAAACAATCTTGGGGCAATGTATTACAATGGAATCGGCGTTGATCAGGATTATAAGACTGCTATGAAGTGGCACACCCTTGCCGCGGAGCAGGGGGATATCCAAGCACAAATTAATCTTGGGGTGATGTATTACAATGGATACGGGGTATTAAAAGATAATGTCCATGCCCACATGTGGTTCAATATTGCTGCATCTTTGGGCAATGGAGAATCACTAAAAGCTCGAGAAGAAATTGAAAAAAACATGACTCCTGCTGATATCTCTGCTGCACAGAAACTTGCGCGCGAGTGTGTTGATAACAACTATAAAGGGTGCTGACCTGATTCAGTGCGTGCCCTGTTTTCCAGTCATTGGATAATAATAAATTACAGTATTTTTAATTGTGATGACAGGTTGACTGATGAACCATATCTCTTGCTGTTAACCTATCATCAGGCGCATGCATACCAATTAAATGGTCGCATGCATCATCCAACTTTTTACGGTCGACATCAATCTTTACGGCGTAATCGTGCGGCAATCTCACCTTTTGAGTTGATCTATATCCATACCTCACTTCCTTTCAGCGGTATATAGGTGGGTTTTATAGGGGAGAGGTGCGTTAAAAATTGAATACGTTTAAGTATTTTTCTAGTGTTTAAAGTTAAAGACCTATTATCGTTTTAGATTAAGTACTATTTTTAGAAAGTATCAGGATGCGTTTTCTTTGTTTCATACTGTTTGTTCTATCGACAATGATCTCATTATCTAGTTGCAGTACTAACCTTGATAAGGGATTAGTTGCCGCAGAAAATGGAGATGATGCAACTGCATTAAAAGAACAGACAGCTCTTGCTAAGCAGGGGGGTGCCCGCGCACAATACAATCTTGGGCTGATGTATGACAATGGGCGCGGCGTTGTTCAGGATTATAAGACTGCACTGAAGTGGTTCGCGCTTGCCGCTAAGCAAGGGCTTGCCGAGGCACAATACAGTCTTGGGGTGATGTATTACAATGGGCGCGGCGTTCTTCAGGATTATAAGACTGCACTGAAGTGGTTCGCGCTTGCCGCTAAGCAAGGGCTTGCCGAGGCACAATACAGTCTTGGGGTGATATATTACAATGGGCGCGGCGTTGTTCAGGATGATAAGACTGCACTGAAGTGGTACGCGCTTGCCGCTAAGCAGGGGTACGCCAAAGCACAATACAATCTTGGGGTGATGTATGAAAATGGAGACGGCGTTGTTCAGGATGATAAGACTGCGGCAAAGTGGTTCGCCCTTGCCGCTAAGCAGGGGTACGCCGAGGCACAATACAATCTTGGGGTGATGTATGACAATGGGCGCGGCGTTCTTCAGGATGATAAGACTGCACTGAAGTGGTACGCTCTTGCCGCTAAGCAGGGGCTTGCCGAAGCACAGTTAAATCTTGGGCTGATATATAACAATGGATACGGCGTTGTTCAGGATTATAAGACTGCGGTGAAGTGGTTCGCCCTTGCCGCTAAGCAAGGGCTTGCCGAAGCACAAAACAGTCTTGGGCTGACGTATAGAAATGGAGATGGCGTTGATCAGGATTATAAGACTGCGGTGAAGTGGCTCGCCCTCGCCGCTAAGCAGGGGTATGCCCCCGCACAAAAAAATCTTGGGGCGATGTATGCCAATGGGCGCGGCGTTGTTCAGGATTATAAGACTGCACTGAAGTGGTACGCCCTTGCCGCTAAGCAAGGAGATGGCGACGCACAATTCCTTCTTGGGGTGATGTATCACAATGGAGACGGCGTTGATCAGGATGATAAGACTGCGGTGAAGTGGTTTGCCCTTGCCGCTAAGCAGGGGAACGCCTACGCACAAGTCCTTCTTGGGGTGATGTATGCCAATGGAGATGGCGTTGTTCAGGATTATAAGACTGCACTGAAGTGGTATGCCCTCGCCGCTGAACAGGGTGATGCCTTCGCACAATACAATCTTGGGGTGATGTATTACAATGGACACGGTGTTCTTCGGGATTATAAGACTGCTGTGAAGTGGTATGCGCTTGCCGCGGAACAGGGATATGCCGGCGCACAAAATAATCTTGGGGTGATGTATGACAATGGATACGGCGTTCTTCAGGATTATAAGACTGCACTGAAGTGGTATCGCCTTGCCGCTGAACAGGGGGATGCCAGCGCACAAGGCCATCTTGGGGTGATGTATGCCAAAGGATACGGCGTATTAAAAGATAATGTCCATGCCCACATGTGGTTAAATATTGCTGCATCCTTGGGCCATGAGAAAGCACCAGAAGCTCGAGAACTTATTGAAAAAAACATGACTCCTGCTGATATCTCTGCTGCACAGAAACTTGCGCGTGAGTGTGTTGCTAACAACTATAAAGGGTGCTGATCTGATTCAGCGCGTGCCCTATTTTCCAGTCATTGGATAACAATAAATTATAGTCTTTTTTAATTGTGATGACAGGTTGACGGATGAACCATATCTCTTGCTGTTAACGTGTCATCAGGCGCATGCATACCAATTAAATGGTCGCATGCATCATCCAACTTTTTACGGCCGACATCAATCTTTACGGCGTAATCGTGCGGCAATCTTATTTTTTGAGTTGATCTATATCCATACCTCACTTCCTTTCAGCGGTATATAGGTGGGTTTTATAGGGGAGAGGTGCGTTAAAGAAATTGAATAAATTTAAGTATTGTTCTAGTGTTTAAAGTTAAATATCTATTATCGTTTTAGATTAAGTACTATTTTTAGAAAGTATTAGGATGCGTTTTATTTGTTTCATACCATTTGTTCTATTGACAATAATATCATTCTCTAGTTGGAGTGCTAACCTTGATAAGGGAGCAGCTGCCGCAAAAAATGGGGATTTTGCAACTGCATTAAAAGAATGGACACCTCTTGCTAAGCAGGGGGATGCCAGCGCACAATTCCGTCTTGGGGTGTTGTATAGAAATGGATACGGCGTTGATCAGGATTATAAGACTGCACTGAAGTGGTATCGCCTCGCCGCTAAGCAGGGGGATGCCAACGCACAATACAGTCTTGGGTGGATGTATGCCAATGGAGACGGCGTTGATCAGGATTATAAGACTGCACTGAAGTGGTTTGCCCTCGCCGCTAAGCAAGGGCATGCCAGCGCACAAAAAAATCTTGGGGTGATGTATAGAAATGGATACGGCGTTGTTCAGGATGATAAGACTGCGATGAAGTGGTATATCCTTGCCGCTAAGCAGGGGAATGCCATCGCACAATACAATCTTGGGGTGATGTATTACAATGGACACGGTGTTCTTCGGGATTATAAGACTGCTGTGAAGTGGTATGCGCTTGCCGCGGAACAGGGATATGCCGGCGCACAAAATAATCTTGGGGTGATGTATGACAATGGATACGGCGTTCTTCAGGATTATAAGACTGCACTGAAGTGGTATCGCCTTGCCGCTGAACAGGGGGATGCAAGCGCACAAGGCCATCTTGGGGTGATGTATGCCCTCGGATACGGTGTATTAAAAGATAATGTCCATGCCCACATGTGGTTAAATATTGCTGCATCTTTGGGTGATGAGAAAGCACCAGAAGCTCGAGAACTTATTGAAAAAAATATGACCTCTGCTGATATCTCTGCTGCACAGAAACTTGCGCGCGAGTGTGTTGCTAACAACTATAAAGGGTGCTAATCTGATTCAGCGCATGCCCTATTTTCCAGTCATTGGATAACAATAAATTACAGTCTTTTTTGATTGTGATGACAGGTTGACTGATGAACCATATCTCTTGCTGTTAACCTGTCATCAGGCAAACGCATGCCAATTAAATGGTCGCATGCACCATCCAACTTTTTACGGTCGACATCAATCTTTACGGCGTAATCGTGCGGCAATCTCATCTTTTGAGTTGGTGTATGTCCATACCTCACTTCCTTTCAGTGGTATATAGGTGGGTTTTATAGGGGAGAGGTGCATTAAAGAAATTGAATAAATTTAATTATTTTTCTAATATTAAAAGTTAAAGACCTATTATCGTTTTGAATCAGTTATTATTTTAGAAAGTATTAGGATGCGTTTTATTTGTTTCATACTGTTTGTTCTATCGACAATGATGTCATTCTCTAGTTGGAGTGCTAACCTTGATAAGGGAGCAGCTGCCGCAAAAAATGGGGATTTTGCAACTGCATTAAAAGAATGGACACCTCTTGCTAAGCAGGGGGATGCTAGAGCACAAAACAATCTTGGGGTGATGTATGACAATGGAGACGGCGTTGTTCAGGATGATAAGACTGCGGTGAAGTGGTACGCTCTTGCCGCTAAGCAGGGGCATGTCCCCGCACAAAACAGTCTTGGGTGGATGTATAGAAATGGAGACGGCGTTGATCAGGATGATAAGACTGCGGTGAAGTGGTTCGCCCTTGCCGCTAAGCAGGGGGATGCCCCCGCACAATACAATCTTGGGGTGATGTATCACAATGGAGAAGGTGTTGATCAGGATTATAAGACTGCGGTGAAGTGGTACGCTCTTGCCGCTAAGCAGGGGGATGCCCGCGCACAATTCCGTCTTGGGGTGATGTATTACATCGGAGATGGCGTTGATCAGGATTATAAGACTGCACTGAAGTGGTATACCCTCGCCGCTAAGCAGGGGCATGCCGAAGCACAATACAGTCTTGGGCTGATGTATGCCCTCGGATACGGCGTTCTTCAGGATTATAAGACTGCACTGAAGTGGTACGCCCTTGCCGCTAAGCAAGGAGATGCCGACGCACAATTCCTTCTTGGGGTGATGTATCACAATGGAGACGGCGTTGATCAGGATGATAAGACTGCGGTGAAGTGGTTTGCCCTTGCCGCTAAGCAGGGGGATGCCCTCGCACAGTTAAATCTTGGGTGGATGTATGCCGATGGAGATGGCGTTGATCAGGATTATAAGACTGCACTGAAGTGGTTCGCCCTTGCCGCTAAGCAGGGGTATGCCCCCGCACAGTTCAATCTTGGGGTGATGTATAGAAATGGGCGCGGCGTTGATCAGGATTATAAGACTGCGGTGAAGTGGTACGCCCTTGCCGCTAAGCAGGGGAATGCCAAAGCACAATACAGTCTTGGGCTGATGTATGCCCTCGGATACGGTGTATTAAAAGATAATGTCCATGCCCACATGTGGTTAAATATTGCTGCATCCTTGGGCCATGAGAAAGCACCAGAAGCTCGAGAACTTATTGAAAAAAACATGACCCTTGCTGATATCTCTGCTGCACAGAAACTTGCGCGCGAGTGTGTTGCTAACAACTATAAAGGGTGCTGATCTGATTCAGCGCGTGCCCTATTTTCCAGTCATTGGATAACAATAAATTATAGTCTTTTTTAATTGTGATGACAGGTTGACTGATGAACCATATCTTTCGCTGTTAACCTATCATCAGGCAAACGCATGCCAATTATCGAGCAAGGTTTGAGCGCTGATCAGGCCAAAGATAAGCTCTTAAAAACTGATGGCAGCTAAAAACAATCAGCAGCCTGAAATTCATACACAAACCCTACCAACAAAACTGAGTGACAGCGAAGAAAGTCCGGTGGTTAAGGCTGCCAAAGCGCGCGCTCAAATTAGCCAATCATAACACTGAATACCTTCCAGGCCTATTTTGCACCCGCTGATTTTAACGAAACAGTCAATACGCTGGGCCGTAAAACCTATGCCGAGCCTCTTAGAAATATCGAGCGCGGCACATGGGATGTTGAAGCATTGATGCAGTCATGAGTTTTTTTGCAATAGATGTCATCGATAAAGGCGTAATCAGTGATTTTATTCTGCGGCAAAATGTTGCAGAAAAACACACGGAGATTGCGGCCTATCGTGCGCTGAACAAAATGGCGCGATGGCTTAGAACAAAGACCATTCGCTCTGTTAACCAGCAAACGGGATTGCAGCAAAAACTTATCCGTGAACGCCTGCCTATCCGTGAGATGGGGCTTTATCCGAAAATTCGCGGTGAAATAGAAGCTCCGGCTGTATTTGTCGATATGGTTTCACTTGAGCCTAGACAAGACCCCGACACGGGTGAAGTTGCCTATATCACAAGATTTGAAGCGCGGCGCATGGTTGGCACAAGTGTTTATAAAAACAGCTTTGGTTTAGAGGTCAAAGCCGCAGAGTTTTTTTTCTATCGGTAATGATGGTTTTAACCCAGAGCTTGATGCCTATGAGGTGTGGCTTGTTGAATGAGCGCATGAAATTCATTTGGGTGAATCTATTCACGACCTCTACAGTCTCGTCGCGCAGGAACGCTTGCGAAACGATGCCAGTTCCCAAGACCCGTCAGCCAAGCTCGGAGTCTTTGTCGATCGGTTTTTCGATGACGATATGCGTGATCAAGGCATGGATCAGACCGCTGCTATTGTCGATGGCGAGATGACTCTGCCGATTGCAGCCGATATTGCAGAAACTGGCCTTGAAAGTGATGCCTTTACCTTGAGCTATGAGCTGGAGTCTGTTCCAGCAAAAGTCACGCTTAATCTGGCCGTAGATCGCTGGACAGAGGTGAATACTTCATGGTCAAGCCCGATTACGCGTCGGTCGCCAGTTCACCAGTCCGCTGACGCGCACCAGCATTGTTGGAAGTGGCAACCGCTCAGTTGTGTAGTCGCGTACGACCAGCAATGTGTTGCTGCGCCTGCACCGCTCAGAATCTAGCGAGCTGCTGTCTCGGGCATCGGTCAATGCCGAATTTATGCGTCAGATTACCCAGCGCTTTGAAATTAAAGGGTTTGACCTCAGAGAAGAGCTGGAAACGCTGCTGTTTAACGGCACTAATTAAAATATTATGAAACAATCAATATCTTTGTAAATAAACAGTTTTTTTCATTTTTAACTATATTATTTATTGTTTATTATCGTAAAAAAACACTTGAAATTATACCTGTATTACGAAAAAATTACTAATTGTACTCGGATTCAATTTTTGTAATATAGGTGATGCATGTCCACAATCTTAAAACTTAAAAACTCTAGCAAGTGGCAGGCGCAAATTGCTCGCAAGGGCATACGTAAATCAAAATCATTTAAAACCAAAACTGAAGCAAAAGACTGGGCTGCACGTCAAGAGTATCTTATTACATCAAACAGTGCCCCTAATTTGATATGCAATAAAACTTTTAGCAATGCCCTAGACAAATACATTAAGGAAATCTCCCCAACAAAAAAGGGAGAACGGAGTGAGGTCCTGCGTCTTGAAAGTTTTAACAGATCGTTTTTAGCTCCAATAAAACTACAAAAAATAACTCATGACGATATCATTAAGTGGAGAGACAACCGCCTTCGGCAAGTATCACCCCCATCTGTGCTTAGGGAGATGGGTATCATTTCAAATGTCTTTAATGTGGCCATAAAGGAATGGCGCTGGATTACCCTCAACCCTCTTGCTGATATTAAGAAGCCTCCTAATTCAAAACCCAGAGACCGCAGAATCACCCAAGATGAAATTAATACCCTTGTGGAGGTGATGACGAAAAACGGCGAGCCCAACAAAGTGGCCTTAATCTTTTTATTTGCCATTGAAACGGGAATGCGAGCAGGGGAGATATGTAAATTATCTTGGGAAAATGTCGATATTGAAAATCGTGTTGCATTATTACTTGATACCAAAAACGGTACGAACCGCGAGGTGCCTCTCTCTCGAAAAGCGATTGAGATTTTACGCGCGCTCCCTCGCGTTCAAGAGCTTTGTTTTAATACTACCCCCAGACGGCTTGATGGGAGTTTTAGGAAGTATCGAGATAAAACCACCATTAAAGACCTCCACTTTCACGACACCCGCCACGAGGCCATAACACGGCTTGCACAAAAGTTCTCAGTCCTCCCCCTGGCGCGCATTATAGGACACAGCAACATAAACCAATTACAAACATACTACAACGAAAGCGCCAAAGACCTGGTGAGGTTCCTCGATTGAGTTGGCTTATAGTAAAATATATTCAACAAAGACATATTGATAAAAATAATAAAGCTTTAATACGGCGCTACTCTCGGAACAACGCCAACATATGCTCCATATCTTTCCAGTAGGTTTTTCTGAATTTTGATCGTTAAAAGAACCTTGCGGGTATCTTATGTCTTCTCATATTGTTCAAAAGCTTGATTTATAAAATTATCGTAACTATTCGCCACCATGTAGCGAGCGTCCTCACCAAGAGCTTTAAAGTGTTTATGGCCACAATCAATTTTTGCCTTTTCTATGATGCGTAGATCATCCAAGTAATTGCTACTCTTTGTTTCTACAACAAAATATAGTTTTTTTTGGTCATTATCCTCTATAAGAATAGCCCAGTCAGGATTATATGAACCAAGCGGCGTAGGAATTTTAAACCATGAGGGAAGCTTGGCATAGACTTTAACAGCTTCATTTACTTCAAGATCCTCTGCGAAGCTTTTCTCAACACTAACAGATTCATAAATGATTCGTTGATATACTGATTTTTTGGCGGAAACGGTATTTTCAAGATAGCCCATCAATTCTTTTTGATCAAAAAGCTCTTGAGCATAGTATTTTTGATCCCCAATTTTGTGGTACTTAATCCCGTCTACAAGCGCCAAACGCTTTGTTCTATTTATAGCCTCTGTGGCCATTTGAAAAAATTGCTGGGGGTTGCGCGCAAAGTCTTGTAATCGCCTGCATTCTTGAAGGATTTTAACGATACTGCCGCGGGTAAGCTGTGTCTCATCCTGAAGATCTGTTAGAATATCAGGCAATTCAATGTCATTTTCATTGATCGTGGTAAAGAGAGACACCTCACCTTTCTCAAAATTTACGCCACCTTTACCAATCTCCAACCCAGCTTTTCTAAACCTGGCTCTAGTTTTAGTAATTGGTGGGCAGTCCTGAATAGCCTTCGCGGCGTCTTTGATAAGCTTCTCGTTATCGAAGTTTACACGGTATATGGTCTTATATTTGATGCGATCCCAAAGCTGCTTAAAGTCATCGCTCAAGAACTTTTCTTTATTTAACTTGATGGTTTCGCGCTTATCAGCATTCCTGATGCCCAATTTTCCAGCCAGTTTTTTCAAAATAGCGGTAATATCGCCTTTATGCACTTGGAATTCTGGAGGAAGACTGAATTTATTATCCCTAAGCGCTTCTTTTAGCCTATTTTGAATTTTACCGTTCTTATCAACTAATCCTTGTTCATTCAAGAATGTCCATATTTTTTCAGATACATCCACGCCAAGTGGTGCAGGATTCCCATTGCTATCTTGTGTTTGAATTACAGCAAACTGATGTTTCTCAACAATTCCGAAGCGAATCCCAGTATCTGCTTCAATCTCTTTCTGAAGATTTTCAGCAAAATCTTCATAACCTTCAGCGGCGACCACGGTCAGCGTGTTAATATCATTGTCACGCAAGCGTAAGCCTTCTTGGTTGACACATAGACGCAGGCCGCGTCCGATAGTTTGGCGGCGCTCACGCTCAGTCCCAATCTCACGCAATGAACAAATCTGGAAGACATTAGGGTTATCCCAGCCTTCTTTCAGTGCGGAGTGAGAGAAGATGAACTTTAACTTAGTGTCAAAGCTCAAAAGCTTCTCTTTATCCTTCATGATAAGGTTATAGGCACGCTCGGCATTATCACGGCCGTCTTGGTTTTTTTCTGCCGTATCAGTCCAACGCTTCTTTCTATCGATGGAAAAATATCCGTCATGAACTTCAGAAGCATCGGTGTTTAAATCTACTTTCTCAAAAAGCGTCTGATAGTCTGGGCTTTTAGCTAGACTGCGATACTCTTCTTCAAAGATATCAAGGTATTTCCCAGGGATTTCATTCCCATCTTCACCATAGCTGCGGTAATGCTCAACGCTATCAATAAAGAACAGGCTCAAAACCTTCACAGGCAGCTTCTGGCGGGCAAAGCGTATCTCTTTATCAAGATGCTCTTTGATTGTGCGGCGGATCATTAACCGCTTAATCATATCAGGGTTTACACCATTAATATCTTTACCTGGGCGCAAAATATCATCTATGCCTGGCGCTTTGATTTTAATGGACTCATTATTTTTACCGCAGGTGATCGTGCCAACCTGCATATTTTCATAGATAGAGCGGTTGGTCACTTGTTCAAGGTCGTCACCGTCTTCAACAGTTAGGATTTCAGGCTTAATATTCTTACCGCGCTGGACGTGCAATTCGACTTTAGCAATGACTGAACCACGGACATTCTTGGCCTCAACCAGCTTAACATAGGGCTTATTAAACCCGCCATCAACCTCTAAAGAGGCAACCTCAATTTGCTTCACCAATCTGCGCTCATAGGCATCTACGGCATCAAGGCGGTAAACCATCTGGTGTTTATCGATATGCGTGGCTGAGTAACGTAGTGTTGCCAGAGGCTCCATTGCATCAAGTGCCCGCTTTCCTTTACCGCTTAAGCCGCCATCAACTGATTGAGGCTCATCCACGATGATGATGGGATGGGTGGCCTTTCACCGCCAGTGTTCTCATTTTCTTTATAAAGGTTGTTAACATCTTTTTTGTTAATCGCACCGACCGTAGTCATCATGATTTGAATATTGGCGCTGGTGGCAAAGTTGCGTACCTTTCCTGGCTTACTGGAATCGTATTGGAAAAACTCATAGCCCTTGGCATTTGGATAAAGCGCTTCAAAATGTTCGCGGGTAATTTCCAAGGTTTTATTCGTGCCTTCCTTAATCGCAATCGATGGTACAACAATCACAAACTTGGTGAAGCCATAGTTCTTGTTCAGCTCAAATATGGTGCGGAGGTAAACATAGGTTTTGCCCGTTCCAGTTTCCATCTCAACGGAGAAATCACGGCTAACGGGGTTTTCTGATGGGGGCAGGCCGTTCTTAAGCTGGATACGCTTTAAATTGTCATGGATCTCTTCATTCAAAAGCTGACGGCGATTACCAATACCCAGCTGGTTTTCAGTCAGGCCAAGTGAATAATGATTGTCATCCTTATCACGGCGGGTAACCGTGAATTCAGAGCGGGAGATTTCCTGCCCCTTAAACAAATTCACAACAGAGTCTATCGCCGCTTTTTGGTAATCGAGATTATCTTCAAAATGTAATTTCATGCTGATGATCCCCCTTACAAGCTACGGACATGGTCAATACCGTTTTGGGAGAGGATGGCGGCCATGTTTGTTTTGGCGACATCATCACGGAAAGCGGAATCTTTAAAAAATACATGTGTTTCAAGCACTTTGACGCCAAGCGTGTCTTTTAGCTCTTCTTGCCATTCAATAATACCGGCGGCGAGCGGCTCAACATCATCCCCCGCAATCAGATTATCAAGACAGGTGATGATCATGCCATAGCCGATGCTGTACACATTTTTACCCGCAATCTCTCTGGTTTCAATCGGGGTGGTCAGATCCACGCCGCGTTTGAGCAAGAGTTCATATAAGATATCCTGCTCACTGCGCCCCTCAACCAGATGATCTTGATAATCCAGCAGGCTACGTTCAAGGTCTGTACGGTCAGGGTTCCAGGCTTTGATGTTAGAAGTTGAAAGTTTGAAAACTTTAAAGCCAAGATCGCCAGCATAATCTGGATTTTCTTCTTTAATTTTTTTCGCAGCACGGCGAATACGTTCTTTGGATATTTCAGAAATATTATGAGGAACAGATAGTGCTTCACAGAATTCAAAAGTTTCTTTTTGTTCTGTATTTTTCGGATCAAGCTTTTCTGGTAATTGAGCTAAGATAAAACGCAAATTAACATTATTCTGACAGTTTAATTGCATTACGGCTTGCGCTGAACTCCCTGATCCTGCAAAGAAGTCCATCACAATATCGCCGTCTTTAGTGCTCATATCAAAAATTCGGGTTAATAACTTAATTGGTTTTTTGCCATTCTTATAAGGCACAAACCCCTCGTTATCAAGCCCTGTAGTTTTTATGTCTTGCCAAAAATCTCCAATGTGTAACTCCAAGTAATCATCGGCAAATAGAACTTTGCAACGAGGGAGGTTAGAATCATCATTGAAGCTTCCTTTGATAAGGTAGCATTTTTGTTGTGGGGTAACTATGGAATAGAAACTTGGAACACTATTTCCAAAATCTTTCTTTTTTGATTTTGCTATATCTTTAGCACCCCCAGTTAACGTAGAAAACTGTACTATTCGCCACGCATTATTAAATAACCAAGCCTCAGAAGCGTCTTCTCCAGTCTCTTCTTTGGCAATTTGGTTGATATTTTTAGTTTCTATGTTTTGTACAATGGCATCAACCGCATTTAGATCTTCTTGAGTTCTGTCCTCGTTGGCTAAAACCTGCTTTACGTGCACTAAATCACTTTTGGTGACATTGCATAACACGGTTCTATATTCACTGTCCCAGACTGCTTTAGGCATCTTTTCAGGAGTTAAGTTTCTTATGGGTGACTTAGATGCCAGTACTACATATTCTTTTAATTTTGCAAGAGTTCCTTCCTTATTAGCTGATGCCATTTTTACACCCGTTGGCTCACTCATTTTGACAGCAATTACCTTAGTATTTTTTCCAAATATCTCTTCTAAAAGCTGAAGGAGATTTGAGATTTCATTATCATCTATAGAAATTGCCAATATTCCATCATTCTTTAAAAAACTTCTGGCTGCTCTTAATCGTGGGTACATCATGTTGAGCCAATTGGTATGTTTACGTCCATTTGTTTCTGTATTTGAAGAAAACTTCATTCCGTCATTATCTATCTGGCCTGTGTATTTCAGGTAAGTATCAAGATTGTCTTGGAACTTATCAGGATAAATAAACTCTTTCCCCGTATTATACGGCGGATCGATATAGATCATCTTTATCTTATTGGCGTAGCTTTTTTGCAAAAGCTTCAGGACTTCAAGGTTATCACCTTCGATAAACAGGTTTTGTGTTGTATCCCAATCCACGCTTTCTTCAGGGCAAGGCAAAAGCGTGCCAAGGGATGGCGTGAGGGCAATTTGACGGGCTTGTTTTTTGCCATGCCAATTTAGGCCGTATTTTTCCTCGCCTTCATCCAGTACCTTCTCGTCGCCCAGAAGCTGGCGCAGCGTATCAAAATTAACGCCATTCTCGGTAAAGGCATCGGGGAACAACTTTTTTAAATGCTGCACATTTTCCTGTACAATATTGGCGGATTTTCCGTCCTCTGATTCGACCTGTTCCATGCGTGTTCCTTCATTACTGCTCTAAATTGTTGTTACCATTCCTAGCTTTGATTATGTCTTGCATTTGTAAGCAAATTTTTTTGAATATCAATGCCTAAGGATTGCATACGCGTAACCAATTTCAAAAAGTAATTTTTAACATATTTGTTAAACTCTAAATAAATCACACTATATTTTAACTAAATTCCCAGCAGTGGTAAGAGACCTCAAACATGTACGATATTATATTTCCACAAGGGGAGCTCTGACAAGGCTTTAGCAATGCGGCTACGATGACACATACATGACTCTGCTTCAAAGCAAGTAATGGCAACGCGCTTCCTCCTTAAGAAAATGCTTAAGAGCTGGTCTAGTACCTTTTTATTTTGAGATAAGGTTGTCTTTTCATATTCATCAAACAGTTTGTTATAATCGCTCTGGGACTTGAGAGCTTGGCGTTTTTCAGACACAATACCAAGCTCAGCGAGATGAATATATTCAATACCAAGTTTATTGAGGGTCTCGCGCAGCGTGGACTTTGAGAATCCATATTTACGGCTTAACGGATTTTTTCTCACATCGCACAATAATTTTATATTGTTTTTAATGAGGCGATTTAAATAATTCTCAAAGGATTGCCCTTCGTATCCAATTGTAAAAAACGTATAGTCACTCTCTTGAGGGCGCGCCTCTTCAACCTTTTTAAGCTCTTCTGGGCTCATAATCCTAGGGGCGATCTCACTGTTTATTGCGTAGTATGGATACGTTTTATAAATGTGATGAACGAGTCTATCACCCTTTAAGCCTTTGAACTTTTCAGCAAAAAGCATGACTTTGTTAAGAGTTGAGGCGTCAACGTCTGAAATATAGTCCTCAGCACCTGGAGTAATCTGCCAATTATTACTCGTGCTTACAAGTGCCCCCACGTCTTGCAGACGGCGACGATCAGCATATGATTGGAAAGAAAAGCACCCATATTTAAATGGGACAAAATCATAACTTTTTTCTTGCTCACAAGTTTTAGTGAATAAAAATAAATACTTTTGTAAGTCTATATTTGACAAGCACCCACCAAACTCTTGAAGCAACGCTAAAAGAAGTTTCTGACGTCTAAATAATGTTTTTTTCTGTTTTAACATGACGCTTCCATGATAATGCAAAATGTTGAGCCTTTGAAAGGTTAAATCTGGGATAGCCTGTTTTTTTTACTCTCCACCCCAACCCAAAGGATGAGGGCACTACCAATGCGCCCGCACCCCACGTGCGGTTTAGATGCGGAAGCGGTTGCGGATACCAAGACCGATTAAGAATAATAAGATAAAGGCGATCAAGCTTTGCAGGCCTATAGGAATATATACCCAGAAACTTGGCTCTGAACCGAAAAACTTACAAAAAATATTGTTATATCCATGTCGCGTGAATCCTAAAAACGGAACTGAGTTGAATATACAAAATAACAAAGATTTAGCGTATGCAGATAAAACCTCGCAAAATCTGCACAAAAATGAGCTTATAACAAACTTATTTGTCAAAAGTATTATTGAACAATAAATCACACTAAAAAATAACCAGCTGCCCGCCAGCCAACCCAAAGGCCGCTTAATAGAACGGCCATGACTGCAAGAGTTCGCATAGGCCTTATCCAACCAGGCGCGGGCTTTATTTTGATTTTCGCGATCTGCGGAACACTCCTCCGCAAAAAAATCAAGAGCTTTATTGTGATCGCGGTTTTTTTCCGCCAGCTCTTTTAATCTGCGAAAATATGCAGGCGTCTCTTTATCTTGTCTAAAAACTAGAAAATCGAATCCTTTAACAGCTGTTTTACGTATCTCTTTTACCAACTCAAATTCACTATTTTCTGGTTTTGGGTTGATACCCTTTTCAATCCAATATTTTATAATTTGTGATGTAAGTTCATTATCTAATTTTTTTTGAAATTCTTGTCTCTCTTTCTCTTTCTCTTTCTTATCATCTGTGGGTTTTTCTGGTAAACCATTTTCCCATTCTTCTAACTTATTTTTCATCCATTGTTTTTTTGCTGCTTTGATCGCATCTTGTCTTAACTCTTTTTCTGTCAGCCGTTTATATTCTATTGTCAAATTTTCTAAATCTAAATTAGTTGCAAGATAAGTACTACGTAAATCAGGGGTACACGAAAACTTACCTTCTAAAAGCATTACACCTTTAAATGTACATGCAAAAAATGATAAACGTTTGATTTTCTCTGTCTCTTTTGGCCTAAAATCAAACAGACCATCACATTTTGCATGATGAAATACGACGTCGCCCTCCCCGAATATGGCACCAGTAAAAGAGACAGTACCATCCCCGAATGTGGCTCTCTCAAAAACGATATCGCCATTACCGAATGTGGCACCTCCAAAATAGACAAAGCCATTCCCGAATGTTGCACGTATAAAACCGACACCGCCATCTCCGAATTTGGCTTGATCAAAAGAGACATAGCAATCCCTGAATGTGGCACGAGTAAAAAAGACAGTACCGTCCCCGAATGTGACTCTCTCAAATAAGACACGACCATGCCCGAATGTGGCATTATAAAAAGAGACAGTACCACCACCGAATGTGGCGTCTCGAAAATCGACCCTGCCATCCCCGAAATCCGTATTATTAAAATCGACAGTACAACCCCCGAATATGGCATCCTTAAAACTAACACCACCATTGGGGAATTTAAAACCAGAGAACCGAATATTGTGATTTAGTATTGCATCCGAATATCCGTTGAAGTCTTCCTTATTGGTGTCTATCTTATTGAATTCCACCCCACTGAAACCAACAAATTTCTTTGGGTTTTTTTCAACCCAATCGTTCCAATCATCTTTCCCCTCCAGCCAAAGATTTATCGCGTCATTTTTGTTAAGATATTCGTATGCTATAAGTTTCGTCATAATACTGCCCTTACGTTATGGTTTAAGATCTCATTAACCATACCAAAGAAAGGGGGCAGGGGCACTTCTTAATGGGGGGGGTTACTTTGCCCGCCCGCTGATTTTCTCAAACGACCGCATGCCCCCAAGACCAAGCAGGGCAATAACGATAGAGATAAGCGCGTCAGTTCCCACCAGTTCAGGCAGTTTAACATCAGCTGATATGGTATTAAGAGAGATCCAGCTGAGCAGGTCATAGAGCACAAAATGCCACAGTAGGGCAAAACCGCACACCCACCCAATAAACGGGCGCCACCCTGCAACGAATATTGAACGATGCGATGCCTCAATTTTATTAAGTTCTATTTGGGCAAGCTGGGGCTGCAGCACGAGTTTCGCCTTAATCATTTCAGCGGCTCTTTTTTCTTCGTCTGTTTCAACAAACCGATCAATCACATTGGCCACGCCTTCGGCCGCGCTTAGAACGCCGCTACTCAAGATATTTTTAAACATGGCTTCATCCCCCTTTAATCATATGAGCGATGCGCTGCGCCCGCTCTCCGACCTGTTGAGCCCACCTGCTATCAAGAGCCTCACGGGCTGCTGTTTCATAGTCTTTAACTTGCAAGGCGGCCAACATCTTTTTAAAACTGGAGAGGCGCGGCCACCCTAAATTAAAACACATATTCATCAAGGCGCGCGCGCGCGGTTCTGGCAAGGTGCGCCACCAAGCTATATTAACATCCAGCTCCTCAAAAACTCTTTCAATATCATTATCAAGCAAGTATTCAGCTTCATCATCTGATATGCCCAAATCTTCAAGATTACGGCCAACGCCGATTGTTATTTTTCCTGCGCTGCAGGTGTACGGCTTTGTTTCCAAACCCTCATCTAATACGAGTTCGAATTTTAATGCTTCAATATCCATTGGTCACTATTCCTCTGTATAGTTATAAAGTTATTTTTTGGGAGCGCAGCTGCTTCGTTCAAGCACACGCATAATAATAATTTCAAGTCCTCGAGGCCCAATCCAACTGGCAAGGCCGACAACAGCATTGGTTGCGGTTAAATCAAGTTGTAAATAGGCAGCTAACCCGCCGCCGATAATCGCGCAAAAAACCGCCATAGGAAGTTCAATTAACAAATCCCATGACCAAAACTTACGGCGCTTCCCAATACTGAAAAGTCGGTAATGCCACAACAACCTTGCCAATACTGCAGTGGGCAAAAGCCCAATAATGCCAATGACGGTTTGTTTAATCTCTTCAGGTATATGTTCAAACATTGGACGCCTCAATTTTTGTATAAAAAAAACCGTTCTTCAGTATTGAAGAACGGTCACAGATTAATTAAAACTCTCAAGCGAGAGCTTACGTTACAGCAAGCCTTGAATATTCGTTACAGCAAGCTCGCCAATGGCTTTATTACGGTTAGCATTGCCCATACTATATTTAACGCTCAGGGGTACTAAATTAAATTGACTGAACAATTGCCGTATAGTGGGATGATCGTTGATAGATAAAATAAAACGCCCAGATACCCCTGCTAATATTTTTGCCATAATGGCAAACTGGTCGCGATCAAACATATTCACGCCGTAATCATCTTCATGCCCATAGTATGGCGGATCAATATAAAAGAGCATTCCTGCGCGATCATAACGTTGGATAAACTCTTTCCAGTCAAGACATTCAATCACAACGCCACTTAAGCGCAAACTTAGGTCTTTTAACTGCTGATCCATAAGCGGTACATTAAACCGTGAAGGTCTGTCTGTAGAAACACCGAATGTTTGTTTATCAACCTTTCCGCCATAAGCATTTTTTTGCAGATAATAAAAACGGGTAGCCCGTTCTATATCTGTTAACGTATCGGGGTGCACCTTTTGCATACGCTCAAATTCAGACCGAGATGCCAGCTGTAAATTCAATTGCTGATAGAAAGCATCGCAATGCCTTTGCACAACCCGAAAAAAAGTTATAAGCTCGCAGTTATAATCATTGATAACTTCAGCATTAGGCTTGATTGATCGTCTTAAAAAAACACCACCCATTCCAATAAAAGGTTCAGCGTAGGCTTGGTGTTCCGTACGATTAATCATTTAAATTTATTTCCCATAAATACCCCTTGTGTCCGTGCGGACTGGGTGGTTGGACTCACCCGTCCCCCACGCTTGGACATACGCGCGGGAAGTTCGTTGATCTTGTCTTAATTTAATTAGTATGTACGCGATTATCTTCGACCACTGCGCTGATCTCAACCTGAGTGCCTCCTGACTTTGGGCGAACAGATATGACTCGGCACATCTTGGTCCAATTATCGCGGGTACCGAATGTGAAGTATGTGCGCTCTCGCTCATTACCTGTATAAGGGGTGAACGATAAGGAATCTATAACTTTAACTTGCGTTTCAATGCTCTGTTGCTCACACGCAAACGGTCCATGCAAAGAGCCGTTATTTGCTCTTAAGGCAATAACGTGATCAGCATTTTGTATCCATTCCACAGGCTCGGATAATGTGAGTATCTGACCGATTGGATCCCATTCGACAACCTCACCCCCCACGCCTCCCCAAAAGGGCATATCATGGGTGACAGTAATAAGATCACCGTAGGTAGGAATCATACCGTCCAGTTCTGTGCGAAACGTGACAATCTTGCGGCGGTAACAATTATCAGCGACAATATAGTTGCCCTCACGTTGGGCATGACTGGCACTGGTGCACCCAAACAAACTTACAATCGCTGGCTTTTCTTCTTGGGAAGATTCAAGTTTACATGTAACTTGATCTGGTCTCCATGTGCGATGATTAAAGTACTCAACAATGACCGCATCTGCGGTATCATCAGAGGGCATAATGTAAGATATATTAAATGACCCCCGCACAATATTCCTTGAACAAAACATAGAAACGGGCAAGCTTTGCAGACTATCGCGAATGACACGTACAATGCCGCCCTGAAGAATCGGCACACTACGGCCACAACGGGCAATTTTAATCAGCGCATCCCACACCGTGGTTTTAGTATCAAATACACCATCAAAATAGTCTCCTCGAGAGTTTAATAAATCTGCGAGGCCGACAAAACCTTGAAGGTCAATCCGAATGTCAGGTAATTCAGCGCCAACTTTTGACTTTAAAACATCGACGATTGCCCATATCGGGTTACGGGTGACCACAGGATCCGTCCACCTGTTATTGTCATGGTCCCAAATTGGCAACTTACGGGTCTGAATCACGTTAATAGAACGCGCCGTACGTTGGGACAGATTATCAGTTGCCTTCATTTTAACTAACAAGAGCGAGACATCATCAAACCTTTGTGGCCCATCAACATAGGCGCGCAATCCTGCCCAGCGAATTTCATGCCCAGCGCGGGATGATGAATCTTTGCTATCCGTACGCTTAAGGCGTATTTGATAACGGCCAGCAGATGGCAGGGTATAGGTAAAAGACAGCCGTATCACCTTAGGGCTGTCTTCCTGATAACTCTCTTCAGCAATACTGTACCAGTCAGATATAGGCACATCATTATCATTAAGACGGCATCCCTCAACCCGCCAAGATATAGTTTTATTATAAAAATTTCCGCGACTATTTGCATAATATAGCCCGCGGGGCAAAATCACATCAATACCAACTTTACGAGCTATTGAATCAACAGGGTTTAAGATAAAAGGGCCAACATATTCCCCAGTCTTCAGCTCTTGGCCAGAGACCTCAGCGCGGGTAATAACATTAATATCAAACAAATTTAATGCGCGGCCAGGGGGAACAACCTCGTATGTAATTTCTGAAAACTTATTGATTTCAGTATCAGCAACATTGATGCGCTCCATATCAAAAACACCATACCCCAAACAATGGGCTTGATATATGTATTGCTGATTATTGTTATAATTTGACCACGGGGTCGCAACTAAATCTGGAAAAACCTTATGTCTTCCATATTGTACAGCTATGGACTGCCCCAAACGTGCTATATTTCCTTGACCTTGCAGGTTATAGGTTGGTGAAACACTAACGGGAGCAACACCAAGCGACCCCCCAGAAAATGCCGCGGAGGCCGCTTTAGGTGGGGGTACAAGCGCGGAAACTAAAACAGAACCACCCAGCAAAACGCCCGCATCAATAATGCTTTTGCCCAAGGCGCCCGTTATACCCAAGACTGAACTTAAACCAGCGCCAATATGGGGGGCGGCGACCATCAACGCCACGGACAATACCGTCTTCAGGGGATTCTTTCCCCCACCACTACCGCCGCCACCAGCAGGCAAAGTTAAAAAAATACAGACATCACCAGAAGAAATAAACCTTGATGCCCACCACTTACGCATTAACGCGCCCCCATTAAATATACACAGAACAGGTTGGGAAAACTCCAGAGCACCCTGACTTTCAAGCCAGTTATTAACTGTTATGGGCGCAGAAGTCTCCATAACACGTCTATGACGCTCTGGTTGGAACATATTTGTGACATAGACAACGACACCATTTCTTTTATTATTTTTCATCAACGTCCCCCTAACCAAAGATAAAATCCCTCAACCCGCCATCCATGGAGTTCTAATGCAAATTTATTTTGAAAGACCACGCCTGACAGACGCGCACAATGAAGGACTCCAGAATCCCCACCATTCTCTAACCATATTCCCACATGAATAGGATACCTAGCCATACGCATAAGAACGCAATTTCCATCAGATGGCCTGTCAACTTGCTGCCAACAAGGCTGCTGAGAATATCTGTTAAAAGCGCGGGTGAGTTCCAATATATTTTCAGCATCAACAGAAATAAGGGGTAACTCACAGGCAAAATGATTTTTATAGATATAGCGCACAAAACTCCAACAATTAAACTGATAAGGCTCTCCCCCATCCGCACACCAATCTCGGCCGATATATTGCGTAGCCCAATGCATCTTTTATTTCTTTCTATGATTAATTTAAGGTTGTTTTAACGGGTAAGCCCGGGAAACTTATGAGTCGTGTACGTTCTTGATGGAAACGACTTGTTACCAAAGTCTAATATTCTTGCCCGCGCATTAATTCTTAAGGGCGTTGCAACCACATTCGACAACACCATAGTGAAAGGAGGGTCTATTTGTGGGCCGTTTAAGTCGGTAGATAAATACGGCCGATAGGTCATCTCAATTTTATTTTGTGAACTTACCGAAATATCCAAAGCTTTTATAAGGTCACGATTAACATTATCTATGGTCACCCCAATTTCTGGGACGGGAGCTGTATCAATAGGGGGGAACTCCAAATCAAAGGAAAGAGCAACAAAAGTCACCATCTTCCCGCCGTCAACCGCGGCACCTGCTTCTAGCCGCGCAACAAGACCAACCATGTTTTTTTCTTCTACAGGCATAGCGTCCAAAACCTCAGCTGCATCTGGATTCTTTAACCACGTAACTTCATCAACAAAATTGCGTACAACTCGAATCGGACGCTCAAAATCAGGATGACTAATCTCTAAAGTATGTAAAATAATAACGTGCGACGGTACCGAGGCATACGCCTCCTTAATCGCTTCAGATAATGTTTCATTCGGCATTATTCACCTTCCGTTATTTTATCTTTCATATGGGGCCACCCCTCATAAATATTTATGTTCTCAAGGTCATTGAGCTCAGCGGCCATAATGCGTTTTGTAAGGTCTGCCTCGCGGACAAAGCAGGCGTTAATATGGTCCATGATAGTCCCTGAAACGTTGATAATCTCTGACGCGGGGAGGGGGGTGAACTGGCCATTGTTTTTCCACATAATAACAAGGTCACTCTTCTCTAACGCTTGGGTTTTATACTGATTAAGAACGGCCACGCTGTGGCGATCCGTTGCAAAAATTTTGCCGCCAATTTCAATGCCAGAGCTCTCTTGCTCATACCTAAAGCTTGCAAGTGTGGTTAAAAGATGCTCCCGATACAACTCTAAGCGTTGCCGTTCTTCTTCTTGGCGCCCATCCAGCTCTTCACTGCTTAAGTCTTCAGCAACAAAAACATCAACCACATGCTGACCATTAGAACTCTCCTCAAGGACGCGTTCCTTAAAAACTAACTTTTGTTGGGTTGCGTCAATACTTTCAGGAGCCCGACTTTTATAAGGGATTCCTTCTTTTTCGTGTGTGCTGAATGGCCCTATATAGATGCCATTTTCTTCTAAACAAAACATTATTCGCCTCCAGCCCAGTCAATAAGGGGCATCTGAAGATTACAAATAATAACAACGCAACCGCCAGCACCGTCTCTACCATACGAATATCCATCATCATAACCGCCACCACCGCCACCACCAGGCCAGCCACCTTCAGTCCCAAGGTAACGGTTTTGGAAAGCCCTGCCGCGTATAGTGGTAGTACTGCTCTCAGTGCAATCGTCTGCGTTTATTTTTTTGTTATATTCTTTATAGTAACTCAAAGGCATAATGCGGGCCCCACCCCCGCCACCAGCTTTTGCGTTTTTAGAACCTCGTCCACCAGTACCACCTGGATGAGACCCATGGGACTGAGAGACTCCACGCGAACGCCCCCCAGAGCCACCATACTTTCCTACAACAGGATGGTTTCCGGAGGAAGCAAAGTGTTCACCCTTACCGCCCGCGCCATCAAAACCACCGCCACCAGCGCCGCCACCGCCATCGTAAGCAGCCCCACCAGCGCCACCAGCGCCGCCACCGCTTTGCGAGAGCCCACTTACAGAAAAACTCCCACCGCTCATGGAACCCGAACTATACGGCCGACCGCCTGTGCCGCCACCAGCAGTTAAACTCCATCCCCCATACCCAACAGATGAGGATTCTCCATTATTTCCATCACTACCAAAATTCAAACCACCACGACCCCCTGCGCCAACATTTAAACTTAGGCGGTCTCCAACAGTGACAGGAATTTGATGCGCCCAGACCAGAGCGCCGCCACCGCCGCCACCACCGCCGCCATCGCCAAAATTACCAGCAGCACTTCCTCCACCGCCACCAACAGCAATGACCGATATTTTTGAGACACCTCCAGGAACTACAAAAGCACGTGAACCAGATTCAGGAAAAATAGATAAAATAATATTCCCATATAATAATGTTTGCACAACACCTTCCGAGAGTTTTTCAAAAGTGATTGCCCCATCAGGGATTTTATCAGTCGTTACAGCATTGGCCGCAATGTGTTCTGAGGTTATGGTGCCGGCCACATAACTTTCAGCCTCATCTCGCGCTGCTACCGCCGCATCTCGCGCGGTTAGAGCTTGAGTTTTTGCGGTATCAACCGCAGATTTTGCAGTTTCAATAATTTGTTGCGCCGTATCAATAGCCCCCTTTGTCGTATCAATTTGACTTTTTGCCTCATCAACCGCAGCCTTGGCGGTTCCAACTTCACCCCTCATGGTATCAACCGCAGTCTTAGCGGTATCAACTTCACTCTTTGCGGTATCAACCTCACTTTTTGCAGTATTAACGTCACTTTTTGCGGTATCTATCGCAGTCTTAGCGGTATCCACGGCACTTTTGGCGTTAAGAACATCAGACTTATCAACCTCAACTTTATTCTTCATAGTTTCAACCGCATCTTTAGCGGCCTCAACGAAAGATTGAGCGCTGTCAATGTCACCAACTTGCGTTGTAATATGGTTTTCAACATCTTTTATTGTTTTAGAGATGGTTTTAACTGTTCCATTTGGGAGCGTAATTGTTGACGCCTCCCCATCTGCAGGGCCATCAACAATCTTTTTAAACGTCTCTGCATTTTCGCTAATTTGATTAATTGAAGTTTCTAATTTATCTTTTAAGTTCATTTGATTAATCCTCTATCAATTCATACAAAGAATTTTGTATTAAATCCTCAAACGCATCTATGGTTAAAAATAACGCAGAAACATCTTCTGTTAGGGCAATATCCAACATATCATGCCCAAGGATAGACCTTTCCCTGATTTCTAAAACCGAAGAGACAACCCAAAAAGCGCCTCCACTATCCCCTTTTTCAGGTGATGCAATATATGGCGAACTGCCACGTCCCGCGAATCGCGATTCATGTTCGACCATACCTAACCCCCCTAAAAGAGGAATCTCAAACCATCGACCACCTTCTTTAGCTTCATGCTTAAACCAAGACTCAAAAATGCTAAATTGAAAACTATTGAATTTCCAACGTACCTTTATCCGCGTTGGCGTTTGTGTATATCTAAGCCGTTGTCGTGCAGGACCAGACTCCATGTCTGTACGCGAAACCGAATCCATTGACTCAATGCTATATCCTTCAAACGTTGGAAGGGGAAGAACCTCTGGCCATACTGTCATAAAACCTCACCACACCTTAAAATTAACGGCGTGCACTATGTGCAGAATTAAGGTTATACCTATTCTCTAAAACGGGTGCTAAACCTGTTCCATTTAAAACATTTCGGGATATTGTATTTTCTATTTCCTCAACGAACACTTGAAGATCAAGAGTATTATTAGTGCCATGATTTATGTGCGCCTCTGCATGAGAGACGCGCCCAGCGTTATTATTGACAGTCAAATTAATATTTGGGGATCGGGGTGCAGCAGCTAAAGCAAGAATTGTTTGAGCTGTATTCTCTTGCTGCGCTTCTGTTAATACGCGCTCGCCCTTTAATGCAATAATGGGAACCTCTTGAGACCTTAAGCCTGGAACAATACCGCCAGAGTGGAACCGGGGTGCGCGCGTAAAGACTAGGGGATTAACTGAACGCTGCTGCACCCCCTCACCAACAATGCCACCTGTATGCTTGACTTCAACATCAGTTTTGATGAGCTTGTCAAATAAATTACCAACAAATTTATCATAAATATTCCCAGAGACTTGGCGCTGAAGGTCATTAAAAATAACGCCTAAGCCGTCCACCATAGACTGGGCACCCGTGGTAATATCGACAAAAACAGACCTGACCGTCTGATTCATCCCTTTAATGTTACTTTCCCAATGTGACGCCATATCTGAAGAGGCATCTTGTAAATCTATAAAAGCGCGCTTGATACCATCAACACTTTCACGACTCATCCGCAGGCGTGCTTTTTCAATGGACTCCAAACGCGCCACCTCTTGTTTTTTGATTTTTTCAATTTCAATTGCTGCTGTTTTCTCAATTTGTATACGGGCAACAGTGGCACGCTCCCCGAAAATCTTAAGCGTTTTAATCTTAGATAATTCTGCCTGTTTTTCTTTTTCAATCAGGGCAATTTTATTATTAGTCGCAGTTAAATAGCTGTTTTCAACCGCATCAAGATACTTTTGTTGCTCACGCAGTCGTTGATTTAAGGATAACAATATTTTATCAGCATCAAAGGTTGACTGGTTTCTTTTCGATTCTTTAGGCTTTGAACGCTTCAACACCTCATCACCAGACCCCGTCACAACATTAGCCACCTGACCCGTGGAAGCTTGACTATTTAGTTTCTTTATACGATTAATGTTTTTAGTAATTTCTTGAAGCCTTTTCATTTCAGACTCAACAGACTTAACCCCCACAACCTCTAAAACAGCAGGTGGAAACATTTTTTTTATGTTCAGCCTGGACCGAATATGATCAAGTTCCTTTTGAAAATCTTTCAATGACTTTTGCTCATCACTTTTGAAAAAACTTACAATACTATTTAGTGTCTGAGACAAGGTCATTTTTACTTTTGTCAACCGTAAAATCCAACTATCAAAAAATACACTCGTCTGATCCATATTCGTTTGTATTTGTTGATTAAGGCGGTTGATCTCATCTCCCACCTCTCTTGTTTTATGAATAATATGTTGGTCAATCACAATGCCAGCATTACGTGCAGCAGCGGCGTATTTATCAAAACCAGCAGCACCTAAAGCCATTAACCTGACAAGATCAACCCCTTCAGAGTCAAAAGCATTATTGGCAATCCGCAGGCGCTCAGTTTCTGATGTCGTCTGAGAGACAACATTTGCTAATTCACGATAAACAGAAACAGCGTCACGATTGGTGCCATCGGCATTTGTGGCTGAGATATTATATTGTTCCAGTATGTTTTTTAAAGCGCCAGTCCCTTGAGCTGCCTCACCCAGTCGCCGCGTAAACCTCTGCCAGCCCATGTCTAATTTTTGTGCCGTAACACCATTTTGTTCTGCGGCAAACCTCAACTCTTGTAATTGACTGGTTGTGATCCCCAACTTTTCAGCAGTATCAGCAAGTCTGCTAAAGTTTTCAATTGCCACAGCTGCACCCATGACCGCGCGCCGTAAACCAACCACAAGACTTCCAAGACCTGCAGCCGCAAGTAACCCCCGTGAGCCTAAAGAACTTAAACCAGAACCAACAACACCCAACTGACCTGCCATCGAGGACATACCCGACCTAAGCTCACCAGCAACATTATTAAGAGCGAGCAACCCTTTTGAAGCTGGCCGGCTTTGTTTCTCGATTTTAGCAAGGGCTCTTTGTCCTGTCTCACCTAGGGTATTAAACTCTTTAAATACTTTTTTGGCATCCGTTAAAGACATGCGAACAGATATATGTTTATTGTTTCCCGACATCGCTATTATTACTTTCCTTATTATTCAAGGCCTCAATAATTCCATTCTCAATAAATGGTAATAAGTAACTCAGCGCGCGCTGATCATAACCGCAAGCACGCGCCATCATTAAATTTGCGGTCATATCGATACCAATAACTCCGCATGAATCTGCAATTCTTAGCTGTCTTCCAGACTTCGTTAATATTAAATCCCAAGCCTGCGCACCTTCTTCATAGTGCGGTTGATGTTTAATGTAAGGGCAGGTTTGTGAGTCGTCTGTTCTGGCACTTCGTCCAAATGATGCGCATGGACTGTTACTCATGTGACACCCCTTGCAATAGTCTGACCCTCCGCCAAAGTGCCATTTAGCGAGAGCCTTCAGACGTTTCCCTCAGAAACGAGCTCAATATAACTTTGTGTGTACTTTTCGATAAACTCGGAGGCAATTTCATGAAAACCCATTAAAATACGGACTGTCTCTACTGAAACCTCCGCATTTTTGTCGTCTTGTGTATAAACGCCTTCCCACTTTTCAATGGCCGACAAGGCAAGAGCCTGCACAAATAAGTATTGCGAAACACCCATAACGCTATCTTCATCTTTAAGGTCTAAACCCTTTATGACCCCACCAGCCAAGGTAATATCATCACTCTCTTTTAAAAGGTTACTTATAAGATTAGAGGCTTTAATGCGCGCCGTCTCATAAATCACCGTTGTCAATGGTCGAACGTAGACACGTACTTTATTGGGTAAATCAAGCCAATAACTCTCCGTTGGTAAAGCAAGCTTAACCATTACACTATCCTTATATTTAAAATGATTTTAATAAGCGCTTACGTCATTAGTTAACGTTACTTTTAACATATACCCCGATTCACTATCATAGGCCGCACGCCAGTCATAGGTTGCCTGAATTCCCCCAGGGCCTTTAATTTCTTGCTTTTTCTTTGGTAGAAAAACCCGAGGCATATGCCACGTTAAGGCGTATCCTTCCTCACCAGGGATAATGTATGTATATTCCATAGACAGTGGGGTTTTAGATGTAATGGCATCAATTAAGGTATTATCAGTGCTAAATCGAACATCAATCGAGCCATCTGCCGTTGATTCCGTCTCATCAACCCCATCAATTAGACCATCATTACGAATCGTCTCCACACGCTCCAAGTTATTAGAAAATGTGAATTTACCACCTGTCACATTCGCAAGTGGACTATCATTAACTTTAATCACCCCCTGACTTTGGTGAAACCTTTTCATTAAATAGGACTTTGGGGACGCGTCAACGGTCGCCACACCTAAACTTTCCCCCTGAGCAATCACCCCAATTGTTGAACTTACTGAACCGTTTTGCGACATATCAAATGATATATGTCCAAGTTTAGTGCCATTATGTTTATAAAATTTAGGCGTTTTAAGGGCCGTATATCCAATCTCAAATGATAAACTTGGTAAGCTCTTCCCAGATAAAAAAGTATGACAAAAACCTGAGTCTTTAAGAGCAACCGTTTCTGGACTGCCCAGTAACCCTTTTAACCAAAACCCAAGGGCACGCAAATCAAAGGGAACTCCAAAATCACCCTCATCAATAACACCCTCATAATAAGGATCCTGAGCATCACGGCCTTGACCTAAAACCGACTCATAGTTTAACTGCTGTTCTGCACCTAAAGAACTTTCTTGAAAAAATAAACGTGTGAATACTTCGCCTTCGGAACCATCCACGGCCACACCATAAGCATCTTCAAAGACACCTAATAATTGAACATCAGAGCCATAAGCTCTTGTTTTAGACATATACTCTCTCCATTAAATTAGGTTTTTTATAAAAAATTATCCCAAAAGGGTGTCACTCGAATATTCAACAACAACCGTTATTAAGGCGGCCTTGATGGTTTCAGCGCCTTCAATGGGCTCATCCAGAAATTCGACCTTGTCCAGACTTACGTTGTCCACAATACCGCTCAAATTTATGTCATAAGAAATACTGGCGGCTATGCTTTGTAATAAAATATCCATATGCCCATCACGAATTCTCGCGCATGTGTGTTGCACTTGAACCACTATCTCAAGTTGATGATGAATCTCATACAAGACTGGTGACAGAACAACACCGGCCTCCATAACCTCACCATCGCGCAGGATTATCAATCCCCCCTTAGGAATAGATACTGCCTCAGGCTCATTTCTTAAAACCACTGGCGCATCATAGTCAGGGATTGTATCAATACGCGATAAGAGGGAGTGCAGATATTCAAAAGCCTTTTGTCGTACACTCTTATCCACTGCCATCCTCCCAATGTTTAATTACATTTCTGGCTAAGCGCTCTCCTGTACGGGACACAACAGAATCTATATTAAAAAGTTTTTTAGGCCTTGTTTGCCGGACCATAATAAACATGACAACGGTTGCAATACCTTTTCGATATTTGCCTTTCTTGGTCAAACCACCGTTTTCATAACGTTTACCCAACTTCCCATTTTTTTTTACACTCCAACCACCAGTAACATACGCAAATGACATTCCTTTTTTATTAAAAACATATTTTAATTCTCCATATTTATGCTCTGGCCAGTTAGAAGGGGATATTCTTTTATCAAACTGAGTAGTTTTAGGCGCGTGACGCGTTGGAATTGCTAGCCATTTACCTATTGTTTTGCTTTTTATAACTTTACCTTCACTAAATGCTCGAATAATGTTGGGCGCTTTGCTCTCAACCAAACCTGCAGAGTTTAAACTTGTTTTATTTTTCCCAGGATAGACCTTACTCCGCCAAGACTTTGCCACTTTTTGCCCAAAACCTGCACGCGTAACCTGTTTGCGAAGAGCATTTTTCGTATATAATGACGTCTCTACGACGCCTTTTTTCACTGCGGCTTTTGCGTTTTTTTCCTCTAAAGCAATAATTTTCTTAAGATCACCAGTAAAAGCGGTTTCTAATCTCATGACTCAACCTTTCAAATTTTAAAATAAGCCCACGCATCACCCTAGATGTTCACTCTTGTTTTATTCCTCTGCGGCGGGGCATCTCCAGATTAAACGGTCTGTGTCTTGATAGTAGGGCGCTGAGTTTATAGTGTAACTTTGACCACAAATAATAAACTCATCCCCTTTTTGCGGGTGGGATACATCACTTTTTTTAACATCAATCAGGACGCTACTTTCCCGAATGTTGACACCAAACGTCTCAACTTCAGATTGTTCCCAGTGAAGTATTACCCGCACGCGCTTTAAATTTAATTTTGCCCTCTCACAAAAATCTGCATCTGTACCAAACTTGTTAAAAGCTGAACTGACAAGACGAGTAAAATCAACCATCATAGACTCACAGATTTATTGTTATTCTGATGCTTCTGGGGCAGAGTAAGAAACAACAGATGTGCCATTAAGTCGAACTCGGGCGGTAGCAGCGTCATCAGCAAAAGCCCCCACAGAGAAACCTATTAAAACATTCCCTTCGCCACTCCCTGTCACTTTTTTCTCAGCGGCTAACCAATACGCTGCACCAAAAGCAGTAAGAGCTGATCCAGAGTTGGTATCTTTTTCCAAATCAAAAACACCATTAGTTTTCACTTCCGAACTTGTATTGGCTTCAGCGCTATAGCAAGCAACACCAAACATATTGTCTAATAAAACACCATCCCCACCAGCAACAGGGCTCGTGAGAGTAACGGTAATTGTATGTCCATCCTGCACAAAATTTTTCATGATATAGATCCTTAAATATTGAGAGATACAAATAATAAAAGGCCGCCAAAAGGCAGCCCCATAACAACAAAAATATAAAAACTTAACGTAAGTTTACGCACCAGGATTTTTATACACAGCCCGACTTTCAACTGGAGCCGCAGCAAAATCCAAAACAACATCAAAAGTCACACCAGTAAAACCAATATCCTTTTGTAACATTTGCGGGCCTTCCCGACCTTCAAGGTAGGCATATAAAATAGCGGCCAAACTTTCAGGACTGCAAAACAAATACCAAGCTTCTTCACTGTTTGCGTCCAGCAGGGGCTCAACTAAAACCTTCAGGCTTTTATGAGAAGCAGGAACCACATTCTCGTTTTGGGTTGGTACCACAACATGGGATAAATATTGCTCAACAACAGTTTCTAATGCGGCAGGAACAACGATAATTGACGGAGTATAATTTAATGTTTTGCCATCCATGTTTTTTTGCGTGCGTATTGCCGTCTTTCCTTTACCAACAGACTCAGCTGAAATTTCTGCACCTAGATTGGCTAGATTATTATGATCTCCATGAAATAAGGGCTTATTATCAGATAACAACTTTTGATTTCTGGTGATAACACCCCACACCGTTTCATTTTCATAGACGCTTGCGGCCTGTCCAGCTTTTGTTGCCAAATCCGCAAATGAACCAAGGTCATCATTTATCAACGCTTGCCGTGTTAACATTAAACGGCGTCCGACGGTCGCAAGCTTAATGCCTTCCATGGTCTCGCCCATTGCACCCTGGTGCAACTCACCATGCTCGTTTAAAGGCAGTAAAGAAGGGAAATCACCATCACGGACTAATTTTTTTTCTCTAAAGTCCCGATTCGTTATTTTACGAGAAATCTGCCTAAATGTTGATGGTGATACCCCATAGGACGGGAGTAAAATGCGGTCACCAACATCCTGCAAGAGAAGCGGGAAATCACTTATACCAAGAGCCCGAGATATAATACTGTCAGCCGAATCCCTGCCGACACGCTCACCACCAGCCTCTAAAAGCTCTTTTGCCATATCTTTTATTGTTAAGTTTCGATATTCTTGCGCTTTGCCTTCAGGGATTTTTCCAGTATACCGAGAAGCAATCGCTTCAGCCATAAAACCGCGCATAACCTTTGGGTCGTCAAAAGAGTGGCCCACGTCAACTTTTTGTCCACGTATTTCGTTTTTATCAGAATTTGAGGCCGCTTTTTCTAAAATAGCAGACTGTGAATCATGCAAAGAGACGCCCCTCTGAATTAAATCATCTGCAAAACTATTCGCCTCATCCCCTAAAACTCGAACAGCGTTTTTTATATCCATAATACGCTTACGTTCAGACATAACACCCGTATCATATGTTCTATCTGCTAAACCTGACCCCGAACCATTAAGGCTTTTTTTGTCTTCAGGCTTATTTTTTTCGATAGATACATTATCTTGACGACTCAAATTTTCTACAGTTTCCACATTTTCTTCCATGTCTTTATTCTCCATATAAGTAATTGCGCAAGTGGTTTCATTATTATCATCGGAACGCACGCCTGCACTTACGTCCGCACCAATCGGTACCATGGACACCTCCATTGGTGTCCATCGGGTTGCAGTAAACAAAGGAATAGAATTACTGTGTTTATACTCAACATTAAAATTTTGGACAGAATAGCCTACAGATGCGTTCCCCACAGTCCCATCTATCACGGAATGAAAGATACTCATTGCGTCCTTCGTATCTCGGAATTTTAAAACACAGTACCCGATATTATTCTCAATCCTGACAGAACCAGCAACCACCATTCCCAACTGATCATCCATATCGAAACTATTATGGGTATTAAGAACTGGGGCCTTGCCAGTATTGAGACGTGATAAGTCAATTGACTCTGAATCAATAACTAACTCTTCATCATAACTCCCAAAACCAGAACCATCAGGCAGGAAGCCGTACCGTCTGACCCGTGCACCACTTGAAAAAATAATCTCAACCGTGCGTTCATCCTCATTCGCTGTTGTGGATCTGATGCCCATCCGTCCATCAATTTGATTACACCGCCTTGAAGGCTTCAGGGGTACTTCGCGATTTCTACTGTTATTATCTAAATTCATATTACACCTCATTTATTAGGTTCTCTGAATGTATGGCTCCTGACTTTGCAACCTTTCTCGGATCCGAATCCAAAACTAATCCCAGACTATCTATTTTTTTTGCAACCGCAGCTATATCTTCCAATAATGACTTGGGATCTCGTCCATTTTCTGCAGCCACATCAAATAGGCTTGCGGTTCCTGACCTTACGCGGGTTAAATCGGCTAATGCATCTTTTAATGGGTCAACAGGCTTCGGCTTAGGCGTTGTCCACCCAGGGTATATTTCTTTTTTCAATACCCCCGATGCGATCCCCATTAAACAAAACTTTGACCATACGGGACGACAGAATTGATGAATCATAACGTCCCGCTGATAGCGATCTAATACAGCTTGAAACTCTAACCTACCCCCACGCATTGATGAGTAGTTTGCTCGACTCATATCCCCCGTCATTTGTTGATAGGTCACCCGCGCACCAGACGCGATTTCATGGGCCTTAATTTGATGAAATTCTCCATAACCACCCGAACTTTGAGGAGCTCCAAACGTCACTTGTTGCCCGGGTGCTAGATATTTAATAATGCCGGGCTCTAAGTTTTCAACTAAAAGACCGTTCTTGTCTTTTGCGGTTGTCACCAGTGGACTAATGTCTGGTCCTTCAGGCTGGCTCACAAAAGCTGCAAAACATGCCTCAATTTTTTTTCTTAAAAGTTCAGCATCCTCATATTCATCTAAATCACGCAAGCGCAGCAGGACGGAGGCGAGGGCAGGGACGCCCCGAACTTGTCCAGGCCTTTTAACTTCAAAAATATGTAAGATCTGATCCGCATTCACACGATGAGACTTATGCCCGCGGGAAGTAAGGTTTAGTCCATCTCCGGGATGCGTTGGAAAGAGCCAGTACGCTGCTCTTTGACCTAAACGATTAAACTCGATTCCATGAATAATTGTATTGCCGTTACGCAATTGCTCATTCTTTGATGTATCAATATGATCTGCTTCTAAAATTTGAATTTGCAAGGGTACAGGCAGACCATCAGTTGGACGCCGATGCCGAAAATAAACAAGAACCTCACCAGATTCATATTCAGCCCCGCAGACAAGCTTTTGCAATCCATAAAAGTCACACCGAGCATCAGCATCACAAACATCAGACCAGCGTTTAAACAGATCCATAGTTTCATCTTCAGCCCGTGAGATAATACCCGCACCCACAACGTTTGAGACGAATACATCCTTGGCTCTCGAAGCGTAGGGATTATTACGGATCATATCACGGGAGCGGTCACGTAATAAGGCAATAGAAGAACCAAGTGCCGTTTTGGGTGAGCTTGACTTGGTGTGCCAACCATCAGTTCGGCGGCCTCGCTTTCCTGCATCATATTCCCGCGTCAAACTCTTGATCTGATCGATTTGCCACCGCTCTTGGGCACGACGAAGCGCCACTGACGGCAATACCGCAGATATTATTTTTTCAAAAATATTCATGATTCTACTTTATAAAAAGTTAGCCTTTGGAAAACTTAACAACCGTATAACTTTTCCTATCGCCTGATGATAAATTACCCATAACAAGGGCACGCGCTTTGATTAATTCTTCTATTGTGCGATATGTGACCGTCCTATCACCATAACTCACCGTAAGTTCACCAGAGGCAATTGCTTTATTTAAAGCATCTAAATCAGTTTGCGTAAAAGAGTCAGACATATATTATCTCCTTGGTGACAACCAGTTCTTATTTCTTGGAATGTATGGCGGGCTTGTATTAATATAATTTGATGAAGGCGTCTCTTTTTCATCCTGTGGCAATATACTCAAAGATAATGCCTCAAGATTGAGTTGCGGGTCTTCATTAATGTTGCGTTCGTTCGCCAGTTTCTTCCATTCGTTATCCGATAAATCGGGCAACCGTAAGTAAGGGTGAGAGGCCACAGCCATATTATAAATTCTGCAATCCAAATAATGGTTGGGTCCCTTGGCATACCATTCATGTTGAATGTGTCCCTTTTTAGTATTGGACTTAAGGTATTCACTGGTAATTTGTCGAAAATAGATATCATCATGAAACTCTGAAAAGTAACAATACCCTGGCGGATCCTCATCTAAACCATCAGGTATACCTATTTTGCGCAAATTAGCATAAAACTTTGATTTCAGCGTCCATGTGCCCACATTCCAAACCTTAAGTCCGCGCCGTTGTTTTCGGCCGTTCCAAGTGACATCCTGACTTAACGCAGTACCAAGAGGAGGGCGACCCCAGCCAGCCACCCCCTTAAGGGCTAGAAACTTTCCATTACGTTTAACAAAGGCATATACCGCCCCTGTATTATACCCAGAGTCTACACCTGCCAGATCTATAATTTGCGAACCGCCGTTGATATTTGACCAGCTTGATAAAAATATACGTTCTAATTCGTGCCATGGTTTACTCTTGGCATCTGCAGTATCACCAGGCAAGAAACCAACATCAATGGACCACGACCGCTCCCCAGAACCCCACGCGACAATTTCATAATAAATACCATCACTCTGAATATCTGCAGCACCTGTTAAGACAACACCACCATCAGGTATTAAACCCTTACGATATCCTGAACGGCGTGCATAAAGTTTATTCCATTCTGGCGCATCACCGCGCTCTTCCCAGGCTTCACCAAGTTTAAGATTCACAAATGCTCTAAGTTTGTTGGGGTCATCCTTCGATTTCAAAAACTCTTCAACGATTTTATCCCATGTGGTCAGAAGGGAGACTAAAGCATCAATGTGATAGCTCGGATGCTTTCCGCCTCCAGGCGCTAAAGCAACCCATTTTCCAGCCTTTACGATTTCGCTCTTTTGGTGGTGTTGTATGACTCCACCACAATGACAACAGGCATAATATGCTTCATGCGGCCATTCTCGAGCAAACTTGAGGCCGAATGGCTTGTCTTTACCCCCAAAAACCAACCGTTGATACTCTCCACAATGACAGCACGGCACATGCCAATATCTTTGATCACCCTCAAGGAATGCGTTATCAATACGGGATAATCCTTTTATTGTTGGCGTTGAAACCTCAAAAAGCATGTAGTCGCCCGTTGCATGAAACGCAGTTAAGCGGGCATTTACCATTTCCATGGGGTCACCTTGTCCATCAAGATCAAGTGGCCACTCATCGATTTCATCACAGAACGCGTATCGTACCGTTTTAGATCGTAAATCCGAAGCGCTATTGGCACCAGTTAAGGTCAAAGAGCCTCCAGGGTATTGTTTATTTAAAGCAGTTGAGGCTTTTTTGAAACGGCTACGATTGGATAATTTCACTCGCAGGACATCCGTTGCATCAATGGTTGGGGTCAACTTTTCACGATTAAAGTCCTGAGCTGACCGAATTGTAGGAAAGACCACCAAGGCTTTAGCGGGCGTTTTATCCATAATTGAGCCGATCCACGCAATACCTGCCTCAGTCAAACCTGTCTGCGCCGACTTACGCACAGAAACGCGGTTGTGGGGGCCGTCTACCACAAGGTTATTGAGAATCTCGACAACATAAGGCGTAAGTTCAGCAGACCAGCGCTGACCCGTATGAGGGCCATCCGCAACAACTAAATTCTCCGCGGCCCATCTGGCAGGAAGAATAACAGTGTTGGGACGAATACCCCACGCCAAAGCCTCGGCGACAACTGCTAATACTGATTTATCCTGCGACATCATTTTTTCCTAAAGCTTTGAGATTTTCTTCTATTTCTAATTCAAGAGTACGTACTTTATTTTTTAAAAAGGCGCGTACGCCATCCACGCCCTCCTTGGAAGCCACGGAAGTAATTTCATCAGCCCATGTGATTATTCCATCTAAGCCTTGTCGGATTGTCTGACCTGAAGCTTTGAGACCTTCCTCAACGTCATAGCGGGAAATAAGTTCCCCTTTTTTTTGCTTATATTGTAATTCTGCTAAGTTAGCTTGAAACCTTTCCCGCCTTGCCCGTTCTTCAGCAAATGAAGCTGGGTGTGAGGTATGATCTAAAACGGGTAATGGCTGACTTTGAGAGAGAGCAGGGGCAGTCTGTAAAAGCCCATGCTGATTATTGTTTATCCCCCTAAAATATGAAGGGTTATTATTATTTAAACGCTGTTGATCTGCCTTGGTAAAGTCAATTTTACCATCATCCGTAAGGGAAATCCTGCCAGTTTTTACCATTTTAGTTACAGCTGGGGCGCTCACACCTGCATGACGGGCGTATTCTGCTCTCGTTCCTTTCATAAACAACCTACAGCTTTCTGAAACATACAAAGAATTGATTCAAAACAAAGTTTATACGGTAAAAATTAACCTTGATTTATAAAGTTAATTAACCAGATTAACCGAATTAACCAAACTAAAATTAAAAAAAATTAACGAATCCGCGCGCTAGATTGGCCCGTATACGTAGCTCCGTCCGAAGGACCCGCAAAATTGTTGACTTGTTGGATAAAATAGAAAAAACCGCTGGAGCGAGCTCATCAGCGGTACAATAAAAAGATTGCTTGGGGCGATTTTTCAGCAATCAAATGACATTAAGTTAAGAATAAAATGTATGAATTTAAATAATTATCATTTGATCGTAATTTGCCTGGAGTCAGTCTGTCAAATATTCCCCCACATGTCAATAATAATTTTATAACCAAGGTTTACGAAGCGTATACGGATTCATCTTAACTGTATACGTTTGTAATTCTGGTAGTTTTTTTAATAAGCTGTCCATTGCATCCCACCATTGAGTATATACTCCGCGAACAAATTCTATTTCTTCTATACTAGGTTCAGATCGGACAACACAATAAGCGGGCTTACGTTTAGTTCTGGCGTCATGATATACAATTTTTGGTTTGCCATGTTTATCGAGAGCGGGAACAATTTTAGGAGTTGCCCCAGGCATCCAATCGGGGCGCGTTCCCATATTTGCATAATGTATCAGCAGCCCGATCCATAATGGCTTAAGAGTTTTCACGGTGTTATGTATTGTCTCAGCATCTGTGTGCGTATGATGCGTTGAGGATTTATGTACATTATCAACTTTAACGCCCATACGTGCAAAGCGCTCGATAGCAAGGAAACTAGTTTTATAGCCTACTGGGCCTGTACGCTGATTATCTTGAAGGTCAATCACATGAGCTCTTTGCGTGTGGTACGTCCACTGGAGCAACTCTTCGACATCAATTATCTTGCGAGGCTTGCGAGGCTCAGCGAGAGTATAACGCGATAGTTTATTTTCTAAATTATTGTTTATTTTTAGCATGTTATTACTTTCTTGCGATAGTTGCGATAGTTATATACTATGACACCACATGTACATACGCACGCATACGTAAGGGGGCAAAATACCCTCGCAAGCCTCGCGCCCTCACAACTTATTGATATTAAAAAGTTTTTTTCACGCGATAGTTTGCGATAGTTGCGATAGTTACATTCAATATTGCTTAAAGTTTTTCATATAAATCTCCATCAAATAACTCTTCGGTATTAATTAAACATATATCTTTATACGTTCTGACACGGCCATTATTCCGCTCAACGCCACGCTCAGGCAGGGTCTTGCCGAATGTGGTCATGGTCCATGCTGTTTCACTGTTATGCCTACACCAGGCGCAATACGCGTTATACATGACAGAAGCTTGAACGCATTCGCCCTCTTTCTTTTCCAGACACTCCTTAATAAATCGTCCAAGGTGGTCGCTGTCATCACGGTATTGATCAGTTGCTTGCTGGATGCTTTCAGGCACGTAGAGCCCGCTCTCAAGCCATATTCTCACTCCCTCCAGCATCCAATTCAGAACACCTGAGCGTTCGGCCCATAATTTTTTATGCAATTGCCTATCGGCCAGATGATCGGGGATATTGACATTCCACGGCACCAGCAAGAGACGGCGCCATATTCCCAGGTCTTGCCCCTTAATCACGGGTTTATGATTACCTGATAAGTTGAGTTTAAATTGTGGAACAAAGTCAAAGAAGTCATGGTTAAGGTGGCGAACTGTTACTTCTTCACCGCCTGTAATTTCTTTAATCATAGCCTCGGCGAACCGTGCGCCTTTGTCAGGCTCTGACGCCCGCACCATACGCGCTCCAGGCAATCGAGCGAGGTCTGGCGTTGCATCACTTCCCCGTTTATTCTGGTTGTTTAATAGGGAGGCAAAAGGCATGGAAGCGGCATATTGATTCATCATCTTGGAAATCAGGTTAATAAACACAGATTTACCGTTTCCGCCTTGCCCATAATTATATACAAGTTTTTGTTCACTGGTATCGCCTGTTAAACAATACCCTGTCCACACCTGCAAGAAACGCCGTACAGAGCTATCAGGCTGTACGTCTTTGAGGAATGCATGAAATTTTGGGCATTGCGCTTTAGTGTTATACTCAACATCCATGATTTTAGAGAGCATATCCCCCCGTTTATGGGCAGTAAAAGTATGATGCGGTTTTTTTAATTTTAACGTACCATTCATCACATTAAGCTGTAGTGGATCCCTGTTCATCTTATCAGGTTCAACCGACATATACGGCTTAGCAACTTTGACCATGGCCTCCAGCCGTCCTTGATTACCCGATGCCATGGACCATTTAAATAGATCTTCTAACCATTTTTCCCAATCACCAGAAGCGATATCATCAGGCCTGCCACGTTTCTGCAGGGCATCCACTTCCTCAAGAATTGATCGGGCTGTTTCATGGGCCTTGCGCTTTACTTTTTGTTCAGCCTCAATAGGGCTCCAGTATTTTCTTGTCCAACAAAACCACCCCACATTATTGACATACAAAAAGCTATCTTGAAAGCGCATAACAAACCGCTCACCGTTCCCAAGATCATTTCGTTCTTTTTCTGCTAATAACAGGTTGATTTTGTTATGATCTCCCCCTCCGGGAAGGCGGACGACTTTTGAATTACCAATACGAGCTTCAATCCCACCAAAATTATCCGTCATACGCCTTCCTCACCTTTTATTTACAAAAATTGTTTTAAAATCAATGTATTAAAATTTTGTCATCGATGCATATATCAAGATACTGACGAACATGACCTTTGGTTCTTTCAAACACCCGTCCGCATAAAGTGCCGAATTTTGTCATAGTTAATGGGCGTATATTTTTAAGAGAGCACCACCTTAAGTATGTGTTGTAAAATACAGCAGCTTTGACTTGCGACCCCAAAGAAGACTTAACACATTCATTGATAAAATCCTGCATTCCGCCTTCAGCAGTAATAACATCGCCCCCAACAGTATCCGCATCAGGTTGAGGCAAGGGCAAATGCGCCCAAAGGTCTTTCGCGGCTTTTTTACCATGAACACTTTGCATGACCCGTACCAAGGCAAGGCAATCTTTAATATTATGATTAATAATGGGTTTTTCATCCTCAGGGGTCTCTTCTGCGGCATTCAAGCCAATCACCTCCTTGACTATTTCCATAGGAATGATAACCGCTTTATATTTACCGCCTGAAAACGGAATCGCTTGCTGCGTTAGATACGCGCCATCAAGCCTTAACAGCGGCAATGTCCAATCCTGCGCCCAGAATGTGGTTGCAAACATGCGGGTTAACCGTTTATGATTTTTTGCGATTGCTATACAGTTTTGATTATCTGCAGGATTGATAAATATTCCCGCTTCCGATAAGGTTGTCCGCGCATTTACTGAATTATCAGCCTTTAAAAACACCTCATATACTGTTTCGGTGCGACTAACGGCTTGATTAAATAAATGACGTAAACACCAATCCCCATTAAACGCCTCATCAACTTCATCAGGGCTATACTCACCAGTCGTATGCGTGAACTTGTCATCAGCACTGTTCATATCCACCCCAGGCACAGGCAATTTTTTCCAAAGCTGGTCTGCCCCCATTGCCCCATAAACTAAACGAGCCTCACGCAACAGCGCGGTATAGGTTTTGATATCTACTTTTGTTGAGGATTCGTCCGAAGCAGACCGTTCAGGCTGCCGATCACCATCCTCTGATTTTGGCTGTGCACGCCACTCCAAGTAAACCTCGACTAATGCGTGGCGAACCTTTGCCGCGTTCTTGGTACGGGAAAACATACATATCAACAACGCCTGGGATTCATTAAGCCAGTATTCATCGACTTCCCGTTGTGCGCCACTACCAATATTGACCATAACCCTAAGCTGGGAAATTGATCCAAACCCTCCCAACTCTTCAAGATTGCGGGCAATTATTTCCCGTATTTTAATTGGCCGACTAAACCCCAACTTCTCCCCCAGCAGATAATCTTGAATACGCGGGGTGTTATCAATGGTGGTGTTTAAATCATCGAGTGAAAATATACTAGACATGTTCTTTCTCCATAATGTTAAGGGCGCGATTAGCCTTTAAATGAGTGAAAACTGCTCTTACCCTATTTGTGAATAAAACTGCATCAGCTTCAGGATTCCCTGAATCCGAACAATAAAAACGGTTTACTTCAGTATAAAAAGAATCATAAACACATACGCCAAAGTCTAAACCGCAGTGGTCGCGCCAGTTATGATGATAATGGGCGCGCAGATAGGCGATCTCACGCTCGAGAACGCCTAGATAAAGTTTAAGAATTTTTTGGGTGGGTGTGGGCGGTATTTGCCCAGGAAAATCGAAGACGGTCATATCAATGCCCCTGTTTTAGCAGTTGAAAAACCGCTACATAGGGCTTTTTTGGACCCGTCAGCAGCGGGAGGCAAAAAACCTAAAACAAGACAGGCGGGTTTATTCCCCAAAAGGGTATTGTATTCACCGCCCTCCCGCCATAGACGTGAGCAAGCACGTATAAACGCTGGGCATAAAAATACCGCAATCTTTCGGGTACGGCATCCGCTTGTTTGAGGTTTTTTGTCCTCAAATAAAACTTTATACCTATTTCCCTTAAAAAGCAACCGATAAAGATTATACATTGCACAACTCCCCCGTTGTATTAGGTTTATGGGTATGTGAGTGCATTTTCTCTCCACACAACCATTGGTTGTTATGCGTCCTCAGCTCTTCAAAGACCTGTATAATTTCCTTACGTATTTCCGTAGAGTTTTTTGCGCGGGAACGCATACACACATATATGGCCTGGGATTCATTAAGCCAGTATTCATCGACTTCCCGTTGTGCGCCACTACCAATATTGACCATAGCTGGGCGCGTCGGCACTGATCCGAACCCTCCCAATTCATCTAAATTATTCTTAATTAATGGTCGAATATTACGCGGGCGCTCAAACCCCAACTTCTCCCCCAGCAGATAATCAAAAATACGCGGGGTGTTATCAATAGTGGTGTTTAAATCATCGAGTGAAAATATACTAGACATGTTCTTTCTCCATAATGTTAAGGGCGCGATCAGCCTTTAAATGAGTGAAAACTGCTCTTACCCTATTTGTGAATAAAACTGCATCAGCTTCAGGATTCCCTGAATCCGAACAATAAAAACGGTTTACTTCAGTATAAAAAGAATCATAAACACATACGCCAAAGTCTAAACCGCAGTGGTCGCGCCAGTTATGATGATAATGGGCGCGCAGATAGGCGACCTCACGCTCGAGAACGCCAAGATAAAGCTTAAGGATTTTTTGGGTGGGTGTGGGCGGTCTTTGCCCGGGAAAATCGAAGACGGTCATATCAATGCCCTTTTGTTAGCAGTTGAACAACCACTACATAGGGCTTTTTTGGACCCGTCAGCAGCGGGAGGCAAAAAACCTAACAAAAGACAGGCGGGTTTATTCCCCAAAAGGGTATTGTATTCACCGCCCTCCCGCCATCGACGTGAGCAAGCACGTATAAACGCTGGGCATAAAAATACCGCAATCTTTCGGGTACGGCATCCGCTTTTGTGAGGTTTTTTGTCCTCAAATAAAACTTTATACCCATTTCCCTTAAAAAGCAACCGATAAAGATCATACATTGCACAACTCCCCTGTTGTATTAAGTTTATGGGTATGTGAGTGCATTTTCTCCCCAGACAACCCTTGATTGTTATGCGTCCTCAGCTCTTCAAAGACCTTCAAAATTTCCTTACGTATTTCCGTAGAGTTTTTTGCGCGGGAACGCATACACACATATATGGCCTGGGATTCATTCAGCCAGTATTCAGAAACCTCCCGCTGTGCGCCATTTGCGATACTACCCGCCACAGCTTGAGGCGCACACTTTCCAAACCCTCTCAACTCTTCCAGATTGCGTTCAATTATTTGACGAATAGCCCGCGGCCGACTAAATCCCAACTTCTCCCCCAGCAGATAATCTTGAATACGCGGGGTGTTATCAATGGTGGTGTTTAAATCATCGAGTGAAAATATACTAGACATGTTCTTGCTCCATAATGTTAAGGGCGCGATCATCCTTTAAATGAGTGAAAACTGCTCTTACCCTATTTGTGAATAAAACTGCATCAGCTTCAGGATTCCCTGAATCCGAACAATAAAAACGGTTTACTTCAGTATAAAAAGAATCATAAACACATACGCCAAAGTCTAAACCGCAGTGGTCGCGCCAGTTATGATGATAATGGGCGCGCAGATAGGCGACCTCACGCTCGAGAACGCCAAGATAAAGCTTAAGGATTTTTTGGGTGGGTGTGGGCGGTCTTTGCCCAGGAAAGTCGAAGACGGTCATATCAATGCCCTTTTGTTAGCAGTTGAACAACCGCTACCTAGGGCTTGTTTAGACCCGTCAGCAGCGGGAGGTAAACAACCTAACAAAAGACAGGCGGGTTTATTCCCCAAAAGGGTATTGTATTCACCGCCCTCCCGCCATCGACGTGAGCAAGCACGTATAAATGCTGGACATAAAAATACCGCAATCTTTCGGGTACGGCATCCGCTTTTGTGAGATTGTTTATTCTCGCTTATCAGCGTATACCCATTTCCCTTAAAAAGCAACCGATAAAGATCATACATTGCACAACTCCCCTGTTGTATTAAGTTTATGGGTATGTGAGTGCATTTTCTCCCCAGACAACCCTTGATTGTTATGCGTCCTCAGCTCTTCAAAGACCTTCAAAATTTCCTTACGTATTTCCGTAGAGTTTTTTGCGCGGGAACGCATACACACATATATGGCCTGGGATTCATTCAGCCAGTATTCAGAAACCTCCCGCTGTGTGCCATTTGCGATACTACTTGTGCCAGCATATCGCGCGCATATTCCAAACCAGCGCAACTCTTCAATATTGCGTTTAATTATTTCCCGTATCTTAGTTGGCCGACTAAACCCCAACTTCTCCCCCAGCAGATAATCTTTAATACGCGGCGTGTTATCAATGGTGGTGTTTAAATCATCGAATGAAAATATACTAGGCATACATCGCCCTCCGTAACATATCGTTAAAGTCCATACCCTTTTTAGGATAAGCAATACGCACTCGCTTTCCGCAGGTTGCGTAAAAATCGGCAGCTTTATTAATAATCTCATCAAGAGCCGCCTGATTGCCATCAGCATCAACACAAAGCACGACATCCTTGACTATGGGGGGCACCTCAATTAAAGCCATATTCCCCAAACTTCCAGCAGCCCACGCTGGCAAGCCAGTCGCCACCATAATTGATAAGGCGGTTTCAATCCCTTCGGCTATACATAAAGTCTCTTCAGCTGCTTGCAAACGGATGGCAGAGCCGCGCGCCTTACCTGCCATTTTTTTGGGATGGGGTATCTGCGCCTTACCTAAGCCATTACGCTTCAAAAATGTACGATGAATTCCTGTAATATGCCCCTTACTGTTTTGCAGGGCTGCAACCATAGCAGGCAGGTTCGTATCTGATTCTTTATGATAAAGTGCTGGATGATATCTCAGATTTTCTATAACCCCAGAAGGTAGTGGGTCAATACGGCGTTTTTTTAAATATATCTCAACCAATGTACGGGCTGCGGGGCGACACCCAAACCACAAACGCTGCGCCCAAATTTCTCTGTTGTCGTTGTCTTGGTCAAGGGTATCATGTTCTTTGGGGGCGGTAGGTTTTCTGATCACTGCTCCTGATCCGGTATAGTCTGCTAGAAACTTGACAGCATCTTTAAAAGACAGCCTTTGACGGGCTCTGACCCAGTCAAAAATATCTCCATACCATTCGCACCCAAAACAAAAGGCAAAACCTTTTTTCTCATTAACGCAAAAAGAGGGGGTTTTCTCTTTGTGAAACGGGCAAAGCCCCCAATACCTGTGATCTAGCCGTCTTTTAAGCTCAATTTCGTTGCCCACTAAAGTCACAAGGCTTATTTTATGGCGTATTTCATCTAAACAATATGGGGCATGCGGAGCAATACTTTTCATTTATGTATCTCCCCACTGTCTAAACACGCAAGCGCCTCATCAAACTGGGTTAAAGCCGCCATTGCTTCCCGCACCTCACGGCGCAAATTTAATTTTTTTGATTCTTCAGCAGTAATATCCCCACCACTGCTAATGGCTTCAGCCAATCGTGCCAAAACTTCGCCCACCTCTTTCCCAAGAGACCCGAATGAACGCACCCACTCAATTTTATTAGGTGCCTCAGGCTTGGGAATCAACACATATCCGTTGATATCTGCCATAATCCTTGTGACGATCGGCTCATTTACATGACTTTCTAAATCTATGATGGCATCAATTGGCGGTTGAGTTTCTTTGTGGGGAAGTGCGTATTGACTAATGCGTTGATGATCCACGCGGGTTAAACTGCCCGCTGCTTGTTGACCACCAGCTTTCTTGACCAGCTCTTTAAAACTGGCCTTTAATTGAGAATAAACATTTTTCGAAAAGAGTCTTTTTTCTGTCATGAGAGCTCTACCTTACAAATTAAAATGAATCTCTGTTTTATCTGATACGCAAAAACCTGTGTGTGAAGTAATGAATACTCGCTTATTTTAAGCTAGTTTAAAGGTATGAAAGATCAGATAGAAACATTAGATATCTTGGCAAAAAGATGTAGAAAGAAACTATATGCCACCAATACGCCCTACCAAAAACAGATCAAACACACCCTTAATAACTATGACCAAGCAAAAAAACTTGGGGAGGAAATAAAGAAAAATGTTAAGTCGTCTCTTTAATTTTTCCCACCAATTCATCAATATTAAAAAAGCTATCAGGCCTCACTTCACCCTGAGTTGCGATGATAACCCTTTCCATAATCTCATGAGTAAAGGACCATTTATTTTTGAGAACCCTATGAACAGTTGATTCCGCAACATTAATTTTCTTAGCAAACCAACGTCTAGTTTGGCCCTCTTTTTTAAGCCATTCGTTTAAATTCATATGACACCTATGTGTTTTAATAAACAAAATACTTATATTGAGCGTGCTTATTTTTAGCATTTTTTATTTGTGACATCAAGGGGAAAATATGCGAAATTACACCATGACTAATAAATCAAGCGAAAATATGCAGGAACAAATCCGCCAGAGAATCACCAAGGCCTTGGAAATAACAGGCTGGTCGCCATCACGATTAGCGCTAAATGCGGGTCTTGCCGCGTCAACTCTAAGCAGGTTCCTCTATCAGCCCGTTAAGCACACTATTAGCTTAAAAACTTTAACAAAAGTGGAAGAGGCTGTTCGCCTCCATCTTGAAGAACAGGCACTGGCTCCAAAAAAAACACAGCAAAATTTAAGGTACCTCTTAAAAGTTTCTCAAAACTGTGAGGTTATTAATTCTCCAATAATTTCGCTGTATATTCGTGGTGTTGTGCAGGCGGGCGAATGGTTAGAAGCAATGGAGTGGCATCATGACGACTGGCAAAAAATCTCCCTGCCGCGTCCGACTGCACATAAATCCTTTTTTGGGCTCCGCGTCAAAGGGCAATCCATGAACATAGAATATCCAGAAGGGACGATTCTTGTTTGTGTATCAATCCACGATCATAACAGCCCCTTAAATGAAGGTGACCACGTTATTGTGCAACGCTGGAAAGACAATGAAGTTGAGGCGACAGTCAAAGAGTACCGCAAAGGCGATGATGGCAAAATATGGCTATGGCCAAGGTCGACCGACCCAGAACATCAAACCCCCATACTCATCCCAGAGAATAACTATCACGACAGCACCCAATTTGAGGGCAGCAAAGATATTTGGGTTGTGGCCGTGGTTGTGGCCGACTACCGCATCCGCGCCCCTAAACCCCTTTAAAAATTGACGCGCTTCACTGCTCTTCAGCCTCTTTTATCTTATGCTCAAGTGTTGACTCTTCAGCTTTATCCACCTGATTCTTAATCCATTCTAAAAGATTAGATGTAATGGGCACAACCTCACCAGTCTCACATGAGTGTGCGTGGAGGATGCCTCTTAGGTTAAACTGGCAAACACGCTTCCGCTGGTAACAAAAGGCAAAAATATGGTTCGGACTGTCTGCGCCATACACTGATTTTACTTGTATTCGGCGCTCGGTTTTCTCCATGGCATTATTTTCATAGACAATATCCCACTCCAGATTTAAATCACTTAATAGCTTTTCATGCTTTATTTTCTTGGATCTATTTAATCTTATTTGTTTTTTTCTATACTTAATTTTAATTTCTTTAAGATCTCCCTGAAGAGATTCTATCAGATCTTGAAGATCCTCTACCTCTTCTTCAAGCTCTTCAATATCTTTATTCTCCTGATTACCATGTTCTTGATTATTAAACTCTTTTAAAGAGTCACTATAGTGTTGTAGAAGAAATTCAATATCTTTTATGTGTGAATCTTTAACCGTGTTGATATCTTCTTCATATTCAATAAAAAGGTCTTGAACCTTATCTAAATTCTCTTCAATTTCTTCTAAATTATCTACATTCAAGCTTACATTAAAATCAAATTCAATTTCTTGAATCACAGACTTTATCACCTCTTCAGTCCCGCCTAACTGATCATCAATCCAGTCCAATAAATGGTATGTCACGGGCACTTCTTGATAAGTATCTCCTATATATGCCTCATGTATATTATATAAATTAAAATGGCGCGGCTCTTTACGCAGGTGACAATAGGCGAAAGCATATTTGGGATAATGGCGCTCTCCATGGAGCGACTTTACGGTTATGCGGCGCTCAGTTATCTCCCCATTGCGATCTTCATAAGTAATATCCCAATCCATATTTAAATTACTTGCCTTTACCTCTCCAAGATCAAATGGCACTGACTTTTTAACAGGATTAACAGGCGCTGGTTTTGCACTAAAAATATTTTGTAGCCACTTAAACATACCCACCTCACCACTAAAATAATTAATACTTTACTAACTTTACAGTATATTTATCAGCTTTCATAACAGTAATTTGAAGCACTACTGCTCTTGACACTATATAACCAAAGTGCTTTTATTAAGCATTACAGCTTATCAAATTGAGCAATATTGCTGTTGCAAGGATGAGGACAATGCAAAAAGTTAAAAGAATGACCACTGAGATCATAAATATAATTGAAGATAAAAACGAGGTATTTGAAAAAGATTTAATTAACGTAGGGTTTACTGAAAGTGATATTAAAAATCATAAAAACCAAGCGATGAGCGCGGCAGTCAAGCAAATCAACCAGTGTAATCAAAAACCCCAAAACAGAAAAAAGGGAGCACGGCCATGATACGTATACGTCGCCTTTACAATCAACTCACCCCCTTTGGGTGGAGCATTGTTTTAAGCATGATCATTATAGCCCTTACGATAACATTCTTAATTATAGGCAGGTAATAATGGAACAAGTCCCACCAATCGCACATACAGTTTCAGGCGGTACATGGAATATTTTAAGCCCTAATGCAAAGGATGTTTCATGGAAAGATATTGCAGAAGGCCTTGCAAAAATATGTCGCTTTAATGGTCAAACCCATCTGTTTTATTCGGTCGCACAGCACTGTTGTCTTGTTGCCGATATCTTGCCTGCAGAACAGCGAATTTATGGACTGTTGCATGATGCCCATGAGGCATTTATTGGCGATATAACTTCCCCCTTAAAATCTGCATTCAATATTTTAGGTGCCAGTGAAGCTATCTCGCGTTTAACCGAGGTAACAGATAACGCGATATATGACGCTGCAAATATCCGTACACCTCTCGATAAGCAAGTAATTAGCACCGTTAAACATGCAGATAGGGTGGTCTTAGCAACAGAGAAACGAGATATTTTAACTGAAAGTTCGTGTGTCTGGAACAAACTGCCTTCCCCCTTAAAAATTACGATTAAGCCATGGAACTGGTCAAAAGCTATGGAAGAGTGGCACGATCGTTTCGAGACGTACACACAAAAATAACACCCTAAAGTTTTAGATTATGATAAACCTGTGAAAGGAATATTTGATGAGTGCATTACAAGAAGAAATCAAAGAGGCGGTAAAAAATGCAACGTATCCCTTAATGAAAGAAATAAATAATTTAAATAAACAACTCAATATTTTAGTTTGTAATAATTCAAAGCTTTATACACTTAAAGAAGCTGCTCAGATGCTGAAATTAACACCTCAAACAATCCGAGGATGGGTTAAAAGTGGTCAAATTGAATGCACCCGCAAGGGAAAGAGCATATACTTTACGCTAGAACAATTACAAAAATAAAAATGAAAAAATAAATTTATTTACTAATTAATTACGAATTATTCTTATAAAGCATTGATTTTACTTAACTTAGTTTGCTGTTTAACGGCATCGGAATTGAGCGACTTGAAGATAGTTAGGGAAGTATGGAAGAAAAATAACCCCGAACGGGATGATATAGATTGTAATGTCGTTGGAAATAGAAAAATAGACCCGAACGGGTTTATTCATTTAATTTTAAGGCTAGTTATGCTATTGTCATCCCGAAAGGGTTTATTTATGGCTGATAACAAAATTGAAAAACTGGGACATATTGTGAGGCAGGCGCGCAAAGAGCAAGGCTTAACACAAGAGCAGCTGGCTGCTACCACGGGTGTAGGCGTGCGCTTTATCCGCGAGCTGGAGCAAGGCAAAGAGTCCTGCTATATTGGCAAGGCGCTCACCATCGTATCAATGCTTGGGATTGATATCACGATTGGCGGTGAAGTGCTATGAGCCGAATGTTAGATGTCTATTTGCAAGATGTTTTGGTTGGCTGCCTAGAGCAAACGGATAGTGGCGATCTGGCCTTTACCTATAATGCCGATTATCTACAAGCGGCATCTTACGGTATTTCGCTCTCAATACCGTTGCAAAAAGAGGCTTTCAAAAGCGCTCAGGTTAAAGCCTTCTTCTCCGGCTTATTGCCAGAGGAAAGTGTGCGGGATCGTCTCGCGAAAAATTTGGGACTTTCTGAAAAGAACCCTTTTGCCTTGCTTGAAGCTGTTGGTGGTGACTGTGCAGGGGCTTTGGCGTTATACCAGCACGGCAAGCAGCCGCCCAAGGCATCCGATGATGTGGAAGTCTTGGATGATAGGCGGTTGCGTGAGGTACTAGATCTCATCAAACGCCGCCCGATGCTGGCGGGTAATGATGGCTATCGGCTTTCTTTGGCTGGAGCGCAGGATAAGCTGGCGGTTGGTTTTAAAGAGGGGCATGTTGTGCTTATCAAAGGCGGTGCACCGACCACGCACATCTTAAAGCCCATGATTGAGGACGTGAAAGACAGTGCTCATAACGAGCTGTTTTGTATCAAGCTGGCGAAAATGATTGGGCTTGATGTGCCAGAAGCTTCGCTACATTTCGTTGGTAATACGCCTTATTATCTAGTGGAGCGCTATGATCGCCAAATTGGTGAGGACGGCACAATAACGCGTATTCATCAGGAAGATTTTTGTCAGGCTCTGGGCATTGCACCTGAGATCAAATACGAACGTGAAGGAGGCCCAAATATCGCCGCATGTCAGGACGTGATTTCTAAACATGCGGCACGCCCGGCAGCGGATCAGATCAAGCTGCTTAATATTGTGCTGTTTAATTATCTGGTGGGTAATGCCGATGCCCATGGCAAGAATTTTTCTTTGCTTTACAAGGGCAAAAAACCAGAGTTGGCACCGGCTTATGATTTGTTAAGTACCGCCATCTATCCAGATTTGTCTAAAAACATGGCCATGAAGATTGACGGTAAATATAAGCCGAAAGATGTGTACTTGCCGCACTTTCACAGTCTTGTGCCTGACACTAAGGCGGCACAATCTTCTATGAACCGACAGATTAGAAAGATGACAGAAAAGATGATGGAAACTGCACCAAGCCTGAAAGCAAGCCTGATCAAAGATGGTCTGGCATCCGATGTGTTTGATGAGATCATCGCCATCATTGAAGAACGCGCTAAACGTTTGGTCGAATAAGCGAAATATATAATGAAACCATACAAATAAGGTCGCTCTGGCGGCCTTTTTTTATGCCTGAAATTAACGCCGAAGAGGAGAACCCATATGGCGCAACTCGTTGCAGATAGTGACGGTAAAAAACATCCCAGTCGGCACCAAGCTCATGCAGTTTGTCGGAAGCGCAGGTAATGACCGCGAAGCCTCTTATACCGCCCGTGGCATTATCACGACTGAGGAACGCCGCAGGGTGACAATCCTGACCGGTATTCGCCAACAACAAACGACCGTGGTTGTCCGGCAATTTCGTTCTGGTCCGCTTCCCCAGACCTTTACCCTCAATCAAGGTCGTCATATTAGCGGTGTTGATTTATGGTTTACGGAGAAAGGCACATGCCGCGTGATTGCCCAGATCAGGGAAACCACAACAGGCATACCCAATCAAACCATCCTCGCTAGCGCCCATATTCAAGCAGATGATATTAACCTCAGCGGTGGTCATACCCGCATTGAATGGGATCCGGTCTGGCTGGATGCAGGCACTGAATATGCCATTGTGATTTTAACCGATGATGCCGAGCCTGCGGTTCATGAGCGATGGGTCACCAGCCAGCCCTATCAGGTGGGTGTGTTGCTCTCTTCATCAAACGCCAGCACATGGACACCGCATCAGGATCAGGATTTAACCTTCCGTCTGCTTGGTGCCCGTTTTACAGCAACCACCCGCACCATTGATCTGGGCAATATCACGGTCTCTGAGGTGTCTGATGTTATTGCGCTGGCCAATATTGAACGCCCAGCGACCGATACGGATGTCGAGATCGTCTTAACCGATGAGCAATGCAAAGAAACCCGCATTGCAGATGATAGGCCCGCGGCCCTGCCTGCTGGCTATGGATTAAATTTTTCTGGAAATTAGCAGTGATTCTCGTATCTTCTAGTGTACACCCATGTTAATGCTCCGCAGGCAGAGAGGATAGACGCCAATAGAATGCCAAATTTGGCAAAGTCAATCAATTCTGGATTGCTGGTAAAGGCTAGATTCGTGATGAAAACAGACATGGTGAAACCCACGCCGGCAACCATACCCACGCTCACCACTTCTTTCATGGAAACACCTTCGGGCAGCCTTCCCATCTTCAGCTTAAGGCCAATATAGCTAAATAAAATAATGCCCAGCGGTTTGCCGATGACCAGACCGGCAACGATGCCCCACATTACGGAAGACTCCAGCGCACGCCCTACGGTGTCGCTGGAAAGGACTATGCCAGCATTAAATAGTGCAAAAAGCGGAAGCACGATAATACTCACTGGATTGATAAACAGCAGCTCCCAGCGTTGCAGTGGGGTGGAAACGATTTTCATATGCCTGTGCATTTCTTCTGTCAGGTCATGCTGACTTTCAGAAGAAAGCATGGCAGTATGCTTTTTATTATTGCTGGTTTCAAAGCTATCGAGAAGACTGCGTAACTTATCGATAAAGTTGCTTTGGTGCAGGTAGGTTTTGGCGGGTACTGTAAAGGCCAGAAGCAGCCCGGCAAGGGTGGCATGAATGCCTGATGCATGGACATAGGCCCATAATATCACTCCCAAAATAGCATAGATAAAACCATTGGTAATACCCATCCGGTTAACACCTACCAGTAATGTCAGCGGAATCAACGCCAGTAATAGTGAGGTATAGTGCAACTGCTCAGTATAGAATGTTGCAATAATAAGAATTGCCCCGATATCATCAAATATTGCGAGCGCGGCAAGAAAAATGGAAATACCCGCTGATATACGTGTGGCAAGTATGGCCAGCACTCCAATGGCAAAAGCTGTATCGGTAGCCATAGGGATTGCCCAGCCATGAACTCCCTCACTCCCATAATTAAGCATGGCGTAGAGCCCGCCTGGAACCACCATTCCTCCGACTGCTGCAATGATAATCAGGCTTACATTATGAGGATCATGGAGTTTTCCAGCCATGATGGAGCGTTTGATTTCCAGACCGATGATAAAGAAAAACAGCGCCATAAGACCACTATTGATCCATTCGGAAAGTGGCATAGAAAACTGCCCATCATTAAACAGAAATCCAAGATCCATTTCTGAAACATGATCAATAGGGTTGTTCAGGGGAAGATTAGCCAACACCAGCGCAATAGTAGCTGCAATCACGAGCAGAAGGGCAGCGGTGGTTTGTTTGCGGATAAAGTTCTCTAATGGAGAAAATACCTCTCCCACACTTCGTTCCATAAGCGTTTGCAATAATCTATCGCGATGGTTTTTCTTAGAGCGATTGACCATAGATATGTTTGTAACCTCAGCGTCGTGATTTTTTACTTTTCTCTAAGGCCTCGTTTCTGGCGTCATATTCGTCTTTTTTTACCCTGGCGGCAGTCACGCCATAAGCATAATGCCTCGATACATTTTCGATGAATTTTTCGGTATCGGATTCTTCCCATACTAGAACCTGAAAGAACCTTGAGTAAATGTTCTAAGGTGATTTCCGTTTTAATCGCCTCTGGCAAGTAAATCCCTTATGAGACAATGAGGCTCTTCAGCGGCTGCATCACTATTCATGGCATTGATATAATCGCTGGTTAAGTGATTTAAGTGGCAGTATTTTTTATCACCTTTTTTGTAACTCATTTCAGTCTCCTGTTTTTATTAGTAGTTTGCTATCACCATCGGCAGATATTGATGTTCTTTTTGATTTTGGATGATGAGGATAGTCCAGCTGGCGATTTTGGAACGACAGAATCGTAGGGCTCTGAATGACACCAACATCAATATTAATCGCTCTTCGAATGGTCTCGTTTTTTTGCCAGCTATCGCGACCCGCTATCATGGTTGGCAGGTAGACAATGAGTGCGGCAGATATGGCTCGTGAGGCGCTTTCCCATAGATAACTTGGCGTATGGTCTACCGCGTAATAATCCACCGTGCCGACCTTAAACATAGGGTTCTCAAAGGTGGTGGGTTTGGCGAAAAAGAACCCCATGCCTTCATCGCAACTCACATCAATAATCAAACAGCCTGATTTAAGGCAGGACTCTTCCTCCTCAGTGACAAAATTAAAAGGATCATTGGGATCTTGGAGTGTTCCGTTAATGATAATATCTGTTTCGCTAATTAAGTCGCTTAAAGGACGCTCCGTACCATCATGCTCTATCACCATCATGCGTGCTTTACCTTCGTCTCCTACCATTACGCGGATATAGTGGCAATCTAGTATCTCCTCCCGTACTTCGTGGTCGGGACGCTGTATGCAGATGGTAATATCGCGAAATCCATGTGCCTTGAGTGCGTATATAGCGCCGCGACTCACTGCACCAAAACTGAATATAATCACTTTGCGCTGGTTGCCGTAATGCCCATCAATCCCTTTGAGCTGCAGGGCATGTAAGACGGCACAATAGCCCGCCATTTCATTGTTTTTATAAAAACTATGGCGACCAATCTCTCCAGACGGACCCCAAACAAACATATCCTCAAAGGCAATGAGCGTTTGTTTGCGCTCGATGGCCGTTTGCGTGATCGCATATTGTTGCGCGCAATGCGGGTAGCCCCAAAGGATACCTCCTTCACGAAGTTCCTGCAAATCTTCAAGTACGGGCTTAGCAATAAGTGTCACATCAGCCGTGGCGAGTATTTCACGGCGCTTAGCAACGCCGCCTACTTGTGCGGCAATGTCTGAATCAGGTATTGCAAAGGGTTTACCGTAGCCTTCTTCAAATATCAACTGGTGTCGAATATCTTCTGACAAGCGCGGCAAGTGCTCTGGATGGATGGGAATACGTCTCTCATACTTTTTCTTTGACGTTCTGATAACGCCTATTGTTAATTTCTTCATTTCTATTTTCTGTGTTTAGAGGTTGCTTGGTGAAAAAGGGTAATTAGCGCTGGTGTCACATTTGTCTTTGGCATATGCAGGCGTAAACGCTGGTAGCGCTCGTACTGCTATTGCCAGACACACTTTATAAAATGGCATAATACTTCCTTTTTTCAAATGAATGGCTTGAATGATAGCCACCCAACCTGAAGCCTGACTGAAGGAAGAGCTTTATATTTCGTGTTAGGGTTGATTAATGTGATGTAGCTGAAAGTCAGTTATGGCATCCTTAAATCGGAAATAATCCTGCACCCTTCAGTCTGGCTTCAGGTTGCGGGGGTACCTTGGGTTCAATTAGGCAAATGAATCTTAGCTATAGAGGAACATAATGATAAGCATTATTAAGATATTTATGAAGAGGCTGATCGGAAAGTGTTGCGGCAATGCTTCTGATGGAGCTCATGAAACGACCAAAAAGGAAGAGGCGAGCAAACCTGCTAACAAGCAACCATCTAACGGTTAAATGTAACCGTCACTTTAAGACCGCCCTTTTTGGTGGTTCTGCCAAGCTCCAATGTGGCATGATGTAAATCACAGATGCGTTTGACAATAGCCAAACCAAGCCCGCTACCGGATTGGGCACTGTTTTCTGTTTTCTGAAATCGGCGCAGCACCATCTCATGTTTTTCTTCAGGAATGCCGGGGCCATTATCGGCCACAGATAATACTATTTTCGCGCCTTTAGCGGTAACGGCTTTTACCTCTACCTTACTCTTATCCGGAATGTAGTTGATAGCATTGCGAATCAGATTATGCAGAAGGATGGAAAGACTTTCTTCACTGGAAATCAGAGTAAAATTGTTCTCCGATTTAAGCTTTAGACTGATCTTCTTTTCATCAGCAAGGCTTTGTAAATTGGCAATAACATGCGCCAATAATTGGCTGAGATTTACTTTCTCCATCGCCAGCTCGACACTATCTGCTGTAAGCCGAGCCAATGTCAGTAATTGTTCAATCAACCGTTCATTTTGATCGATGGCGATAAGGACGTTTTGATGTGCTTTTTGTTGTATTTCTTTATCATCCGTACCCATGGCTATTTCGGTTTGCAAACGAATGCCAGCCAGTGGCGTGCGGAGTTCATGGGAGGCATTGGCCGAAAAATCCTGTTCATGTGAAGAACGATCTTCAAAATAGGTAATCAGTCGATTAATAGCGTTAATCAAAGGGCGGATTTCTTTCGGAGCAGTTTTTTCGTCAATGGGAGCTAATGATTTCGTGATACGCTTTTCAATGTCGTACGAAAGCTCCTCAATCTCTCTTTTGAAGTGCCTTTCGGTTAGCATGTTTGAGAGCCATTTAAGGGGAGACTGCACAGCGATACCCCATGTTTTTAATGGTTTTAATGACGTCCTTACCCAGCTTCTTACGTAGTTTGGATACATGTACCTCAATCGTATTGCTCTCTATCTCCATACCCCAGCCATACATATTGTCTTCTATTACTTGCTTGGATAGCACTTCGCCCGGCTTTTCCATGAGGAGCTGCAAAATTACAAATTCTTTCGGGCCGAGCAGAATATCTTTTTTGGCTAAGGTCACTTTCTTCGTAGCGGGATTAAGTTCAATATCTCCTACTTGCAGCAAGGGTTGTGATCGTCCTTCCCAGCGGCGATGCAGCGCACGAATTCTTGCCTTTAATTCATCTAGTTTGAAAGGTTTGATGAGGTAGTCATCCGCCCCCAGATCAAGACCTTTAATCTTGTAGCTGGTTTTGTCATAGGCGGTGAGCATCAAAATGGGAACTTCACTTTTTTTGGCTCTGATCTCAACCAATAAATCCAACCCCGAACCATCAGGCAGCCCAATATCCATCAGCAGCATGTCATATTCATGGGTTTCAAAGACAAGTGTGGCAGACGCTTTATCTTCCACCCAATCCACGGCATAGCCTTCGAGCTTCAACGCAGTCTGAAGACCGTCACCAATAATTTTATCGTCTTCTACAACCAGTATGCGCATGATTTATCCTATATATTTGTGTTCTAATACCCCTCATTATCCTCTACCCATCTTACGCCGGCCTGAAGCACAAAGCGATGGATAAAGTAAAAAAGGCCAACCATTTCAAGTGACTGACCCTTTTCCTCTCTCACATATGTGAGAGCAACTCTTCAATGAGCTATCAATAGCTTATTTCTTTGAAGAAGCACCACCAGGGTTATTTCCTTTATATCCAGGCTTAATGCCCGAACCTTCGGCTTTTTGCTCATCTTTTGGTGCTTCTTGTGGTTTTTGGTCTTCTTTTTTCTGTTCGTTATTTGACATAACCTGTCTCCTTTAAAGGGTGATAGTAAAATAGAAGGCAGAGAGGGTAGCTTTTATAACAGTCAAATTAACGAGTTATCTCAATGAGTGTTCTGTTAAAAGTTGTATCCGCTCGTCGTTCTATGCACCTTTATACCCCTTCAATCTGAACTCTGGCTGAAGGCACAAAAGGCCAACGCAATAATGCCGATGATATTCTTATCCTTGAGCTGGAAATCAATAGAATACATTTTGCGAATAATTGACGCCGAAATACCTTTACTGTCTCTAAGCTAATCTTCAAATGCTGCGTGTGATATTATGTCTGATGATGCATTCCACGCACGTATAACAGAACTTGGTAAAAAAATGACCAGCTATGTTGAATAGTTTGAGATTAGACGTTCCGCAGATCGCTGATGTGCGTGGTCAGGGCTTGATGGTTGCGGTTGAGTTTATGGAAAATGGGGCGCCACGTGCGGACATGGTTCCTTTGATCATGGCCTATGCCAAAGAAAAAGGCCTGATCTTGCTGTCGTGTAGTATATACGGCAACTGCATCCGTTTCTTGCCACCGCTGACAATTCAGGACAATATCTTTAATGAAGCATTGGCAATCATTGCTGATGCAATTAAACAAGCTACATAGGGAATTACTTCATGCTAAATCTTAAAAATCCCAACTTATTTAAAGAGCTGGCCTATATTAACGGCCAGTGGGTCAATGCTGATAGTGGGGCAACACTGGAAGTTAATAATCCGGCGACGGGTGAGATTATTGCAACCGTGCCAATGATGGGTGCAGCGGAAACACGTCGCTCCATTGAAGCAGCGGAAGTTGCGCAAAAGTCATGGAAGAGGCGCCCTGCAAAGGAACGTTCTAACATTATGCGTACCTGGTGCACCCTGATTATGGCGAACCAGGAAGACCTTGCTCAGTTGATTACACTGGAAATGGGCAAGCCATTGGCAGAAGCCCGTGGTGAGGTTGCTTATGGTGCAAGTTACATTGAATGGTATGCGGAAGAGGCAAAACGTGTTTATGGGTCGACGATCCCTGCACCATCTCATGACAAACGTGTAATCGTGATGAAGCAGCCAATCGGGGTTATTGCGTCCATCACACCTTGGAATTTCCCGAATGCGATGATCACACGTAAGATTGCTCCAGCTCTGGCTGTTGGCTGTTCAGTTGTGATGAAACCGGCTGAACAAACACCACTTTCTGCCCTTGCACTTTGTGTCTTGGCTGAAGAAGCGGGCATTCCTGCAGGGCTTATCAACTGTATCATGGGTGATCCGGTTGCCATCGGTGGCGAGATGACATCTAACGACATTATTCGTAAGGTGACGTTCACAGGTTCAACTGGCGTTGGTCGCCTTCTGATGGGACAGTCTGCTAAATCCATTAAGAAAATGGGTCTGGAACTGGGCGGTAATGCCCCATTTATTGTATTTGATGATGCTGATATTGATGCGGCCGTTGAAGGTGCAATGATGTCTAAGTACCGTAACTCTGGTCAGACATGTGTCTGCGCAAATCGTCTTTATATTCAGGCTAGTATCTATGATAAGTTCGCAGATAAGCTTGTAGAAGCTGTTGCAACCCTTAAGGTTGGTAACGGTTTTGACGAAGGTGTTTCCCAAGGACCATTGATCGATGAGAAGGCTGTTGCAAAAGTGGAAAAGCACCTTAAAGATGCTCAAGAGAAAGGGGCTGAAATCCTGTGTGGTGGTAAACGTCACGAGTTGGGTCATACTTTTTTTGAGCCAACAGTTATCAAGAATGTGACAAAAGAGATGAAAGTGGCGCGCGAAGAGACATTTGGTCCGGTCGCTCCATTGTTCAAGTTCGAGACTGTTGATGATGTAATCGCCCAAGCCAATGATACTGAGTTCGGTTTGGCTTCTTATTTCTATTCCAAAGATACGAGCAAAATTTTCCGTGTTGCTGAAGAACTGGAATATGGCATGGTAGGTGTCAATACGAGCATCCTCTCAAATGAAGCGGCACCATTTGGTGGCATCAAACAATCTGGTCTGGGCCGTGAAGGCTCCGTCTATGGATTGGATGACTATTTGGAATTAAAATACATTCTTCTTTCTGAAATATAGGTTTCTCCTGTTGCCTTCTACTCGACTTTTTTTGACCCTCTGGCAAATTGACGTTTTATAAAAATTTTATAAAAACTAAGTGGTATGTCAATCTAAGTTTCCCAGAGCAGAGCTTGTGTTAAAGACTAGAAAAATAAACATATGAAGGGAGACTCTAAAGAAATGAGTCAGAGAACGAGTGCCATCTCGATCTGTAACGTGGTTAAGAAGTATGGTGACTTTACCGCTGTGCAACAAATGTCTTTGGAAATTGAAGATGGAGAGTTTTTACCCTGTTAGAACCTTCTGGGTGTGGAAAGATAGCTTTGTTAGGGTTGATTGGTGGCTTTGAAAGAATCTCTGAAAGTGAAATTTCTGTTTACGCAGAAGAGATTGAAAACGTGATGTTCGGTATGAAAATGCTTAAATGGGATAAACACAAACAGAAAACCCGTACCGTTGAAATGTTGCAACTTGTTCAATTAGAGCCGTTTGCCCATCAAGCCCCATGAATTATCTGGTGGACAGCAACAGCGCGTTGCTTTGGCCCGTGCGCTGGCACCTAACCCTAAAGTTCTGTTGTTAGGTGAGCTATTATCTGCACTCGATTTGCAGTTAAGTGCGAATTATTTAGTTTAATAAACTCATAAATGACAAGGTTAGATGATATGCCGTCCCGACAATTGCGCTGGAAAATAGTACTGTGATCATTCCTACATTATACCTGAGTATTGCCACAATTGAGCCGATCGCTATGACGGTAGCAGGAAAATTAATAGTCGTAAAATCAGGGATCTGTAATGACATTCCCCAGTTATGAAAATTATAAAGCCTGTCAAACAATACATGCATTGCAAACCAAATTGCTAAGTTCAGAATAACGCCAACAACCGCAGCTGTAACAGTTGAAAGAGCTATATTTAACCTATGATTACCCCTTAATTTTTCAATGAAGGGCGCGCCAAGAAAAATCCATAAGAAACAGGGGACAAAAGTGACCCACGTCACAATAAAAGAGGCAATGACGCCAGAAAGTAATGGGTGTAGGGGGCTTATATCTCTGTAGCCCGCCATATAACCGACAAACTGCACAACTTGTATCAATGGACCTGGTGTTGTTTCTGCCATGCCAAGCCCATCTAACATTTCCTCCGGTGATAGCCAGCCATATGTTTGAACGGCTTCTTGTGCTAGGTATGCCAGAACCGCATAAGCGCCACCAAATGTTACAACAGCAAGCTTGGAAAAGAAGATGGCAAGCTGGGTAAATACATGATCATAGCCTGCAATAAATATCAGGCCAATTATTGGCAAAGCCCATAAGCTGAGCCAAATGCTGAGCGTTCTAAATACATGACGCCAAGATGTATCAGTCAGCTGATTTTTACTTAAACTGACGTCTTCATGCCTCTCCCACTTATTATCTATGTGGGGTGATGCATGCTGCTGGATAACAAGGTAATCAGGGGAGGCTCTCCCAATATAAAGGCCAATGATTGCGGCTCCTAAAATGATCAGTGGAAATGCCACATTGAATACAAACATTGCCACAAAGGCTGAGCCTGCAATCAGAACCATAGATGGTGTTTTCAGTACTCGTTTTCCAAGACGCAACAAGGCGTTGATAACAAGAGCCAGAACGGCAGCTTTGACCCCAAAGAAAATTGCCTGCACCAGGCTGAGATCTTGATAACCCGCATAGATAAAACTAAGAATCAAGATAGATATAAAACCAGGTAAAACAAATAAAACCCCTGCTGCCAGGCCCCCGCGAACACCATGGAGGATCCATCCAATATAGGTTGCTAATTGCATCGCCTCTGGCCCCGGCAAAAGCATACAATAATTAAGAGCGTGCAAAAAACGCCCCTCATCAATCCAACGTTTTTGGTCAACTAAAATGCGATGCATAACACTAATTTGACCAGCAGGGCCACCGAAGCTTAACAAAGCCACTCTAAGCCACACTTTAAAAGCCTGAAAAAAAGTAATGCCATGGTCAGGTATGTGGTTTTGTTTTTTCATAATTTCACTCACGTCTATAAATTATCCGGCACCCTGCATGAAGAGATGATCTGCTATTTAACCACAAACCTTGCTTTTTTCTCTAGTATTCCTCTCAGCCCAATGTACCACCTTCTAGGTGAATATATGCGGTAAGCTGTTGTTTCGGGGGAGGTTAGTAAGCATCTTCTTGGGCGTCTGGTATCGCTGCCTTAAAGGCATCAAGTGACAAACAGTGTTGATTGATTTTCACGAGTGTTGGATACATCTTCATATCAATATTAAATCGGTATGCGTTATATATTTGGGGGATCAGGCAAATATCTGCTTGCGTAGGCGTCGTGCCAAAACAGAACTTACCATCTGATGTGCGGGATAATTGTTGTTCGATAGCAGTGAAATTTACATTGACCCAGTTCGCATACCACGTTTGCCTCTGGGGATCAGAGATATTTAATTGATCAGATAAATACCGAAGAATGCGCAGGTTATTTATGGGGTGGACATCACAGGCAATCGATTGTGCAAAAGCACGTATGTGCGCCCTTTGAATGGGGTCTTTAGATAAAAATGATGGGTGGGGATAGGTTTCATCTAGGTATTCGAGAATGGCTAAGGACTGGGTTAGAACATCTCCGCTGTCAAGTTCTAAGGACGGGATAAGACCGTTTCGGTTTATTTGGCGATAGCGTTCAGAATGTTGCTCGCCGCCCTCTTTGACCAAATTAATATATTCGTTCTTGAAGGGAACTTGCTTAAGATTAAGCCCGATACGGACGCGATATACAGCGGATGATCTCCAGTAGGTGTATAATTTCATTATTTCATTCCCTATTTTAGTCGTTACAAGTCTCTCTAGTTTGGAAGATATTTGAATTATTTTGAACCCTAGCCATCAGGCTAGAGAGTGTTTTGACCTCTTCTTCATTAAGGGGGGAGAGAAGTTCTTTTTCTTGTTCTTTTAAGAGCGGCACAAGCTCCGTCATGATTTTCTTTCCCTTGGGGGTAAGACGTAACAGAATGCGGCGGCGGTCTGTGGGGTCAACATGTCTGTCTAATAACCCCTTTTTTTGTAAGGAGGTGATAGCGCGGGATACGTTCACTTTACTGATGCTGGAACGTGTGACAATTTCTTTTGCAGAAAGTGGACGGTTGTTATCTATATTGGCCATGGTACGCCACTCATTAACCTTGAGTTCAAATTTATGGGCGCAGACATTTTTTATCCTGAGATTGACAGTCTTATAGAACATGCGTACACGGTATGGAAAAAAATTGTTAAGGTCAAAATCTGTATCCTTATTCATGTATGAAAACGTCCTTTTTGGGTTGGGTGAGGTGCCGGCAGAAAGTGACTGATTTTAAGGGTAATAGGATCTGCACTCAAGGCAAAATTTGTGGGTAAACTAAAGAGCATTATCAGTACTGTTAAGAGTGATTTTATAAAAATTACTCCTCCATGTAAAAGGCTCAAAAAATATATTTTTCTTATTTTTTTAATATTTCATACATAAAAGTTAATTTATCCTATAATAAGTATCATTTCATTTGAAATTAATTTCAAGATAATTTACTATAATGTTTAAACACTATGTTTTTAAACATATTTTTTCTTGAATTATTAATAAAAAAAGCAATATATCTGCGAAAAAAAATATGCGTAAAGCAAAGTAAGTAATAAAAGAAACTTTAATTATTGAATTAATTATTAATGAAATTTACTATATATTTTCAAGGACTGTTTTTGTGGACACGATAATAATTTGAATCAGCCGTCATGGGTGAGCAGTGTTCTGGCTGGTAATTGGGGAAAGCGTCTTTGTAAGTATTGAGTGCTGAATAAGGGGTATAACAATGGCTATTGAGCGAATTCATCACGTGGCATATCGGTGTCGGGATGCCAAAGAGACAGTAAATTGGTACATCAAATATTTGGGCATGGATTTTATTTTGGCAATTGCAGAAAACCAAGTCCCCTCAACGAAAGCGCCTGATCCCTACATGCATGTTTTTTTAGATGCTGGCAGTAGTAATATTTTGGCTTTCTTTGAATTACCAAACTCACCAGAGATGGAACGGGATAAAAATACACCAAACTGGGTTCAGCATTTGGCTTTAGAAATTCCCAATAGAGAAGAAATGATGACTATTAAGGCGAAGTTGGAAGCAGATGGAATTCACGTGACTGGTCCGACAAATCATACGATTTTTCAATCTATTTACTTCTTTGACCCTAATGGTCATCGCATAGAACTCGCATATAACACGAGTACTCATGATATGCAGCGTAAGCTTGGTGACGTTAAGTGGGACATGTTGGAAGAGTGGTCCCAGACAAAAAGTGCGCCGAATCATGCGGCATGGATGCACGAATAAGTGAATTCTTAGGTATCAAAAGGGGTCGTTAAATTGAAATTCGCAACTTTGAAAAATAATACCCGTGACGGACAGCTTGTGGTGGTTTCTAAAGACTTAAGTCAATATCTGGCTGTGTCAGAAATTGCCCCTACGTTACAGGGTGCTTTGGATAATTGGGCAGCCGTTGCGCCAAAGTTACAAGATGTTTATGGGCGATTGAATGCGGGTGCGGTGACTGGCGCAGGTCTGTTTGATCAGGCGTCTGAGTCCCCCTTACCCCGTTCTTATCAGTGGGCAGATGGGTCTGCGTATGTTAACCATGTGGAGTTAGTTCGAAAGGCGCGTAATGCCGCATTACCTCCTAGTTTTTGGACGGAGCCGTTAATGTATCAGGGGGGCTCGGATTCTTTTATCGGTCCACGTGATAATATTCAGCTTGGCTCTGAAGAATGGGGAATTGACTTTGAAGGGGAACTGGCCGTCATTACGGATGACTTGGTGATGGGCGCATCAGAACATCAGGCAGGGGACTCTATCCGCTTGTTTATGTTAGTCAATGATGTCTCTCTGCGCGGATTGATCCCCGGTGAGCTCGCAAAAGGGTTTGGGTTTTTCCAGTCTAAACCTTCTAGCTCCTTTTCTCCTGTATGTGTGACGCCAGATGAACTGGGGGATGCGTGGCGAGATGGTAAGGTTCACTTGCCCCTATTGGTGACGTTCAATGGGGAGGCGTTTGGGTGTGCAGAAGCGGGGGTTGATATGACCTTTAATTTTCCTCAACTTATTGCTCATGCCGCTAAAACTCGTCCCCTATCTGCAGGAACAATTGTAGGGTCAGGAACGGTTTCAAATAAATTGGGAGACGGGCCTGGAAAAGCTGTTGCCCACGGCGGGAGGGGATATTCTTGTATCGCTGAAATTCGTATGATTGAGACAATCTCTCATGGGGCGCCAACCACAAAGTTTATGACATTTGGGGATCGGGTGCGTATTGAAATGAAAGATAATGCTGGGGAGAGTATTTTTGGGGCAATTGATCAGCAAGTGACAAAATATCCTATTGCCCAAGGGTAAAAGAGTAATAAAATGTTAAGTACATATGAATATAAAGAGTTTCCATATGTTCAGACTGCAGAACAAAAGAGCGGTTTTATTAAGCGTCATAAGGTCGTTGTTATTGGCAGTGGTCCCGTAGGGTTGACCTCTACCTTGGATCTTGCGCGCCAGGGGATTGAGGTTGTTGTTGTATCCCGTAGTAATACGGTCTCAGTTGGATCGCGGGCTGTATGTTATGCAAAACGTACACTGGAAATCTGGGATCGTCTTAATGTTGCAGAGCGCCTCATTAATAAGGGGGTTGTATGGAAAGTTGGTAAGGTTTTCCGAGATGAAGACTTGGTTTATCAATTTGACCTTTTACCTGAATCCAACCACAAAATCCCTGCTTTCATCAATTTGCAACAATATTTCCTGGAAGAGTATATTATCAATGAATGTCAGAGTCGGTATAATGACTTAATTTATTTTCGTTGGTCTACTCGGGTGGTGGATATTAAAAACTCCCCCGATTATGTTACGGTGACGGTTGAAACGCCGGATGGTGTTTATTCTTTAGAAGCTGACTATGTTATTGCCTGTGATGGTTCGCACTCAAGTGTTCGAGATATGTTAGGCATTACCTTTGAGGGACATTTTTTTCAAGACCGTTTCTTAATCGCGGATATTGTCATGAAAGCTGATTTCCCTGCGGAGCGGTGGTTCTGGTTTAATCCTCCATTTCATAAAGAACAGTCTGTTCTGCTGCATATGCAAGCTGATGATGTTTGGCGTATTGACTTTCAACTTGGATGGGACTGTGACCCAGAAGAAGAGAAAAAACCAGAAAATGTAATTCCGCGTTTACGTGAAATGTTGGGTGATGATAAAGAGTTTGAACTAGAATGGGTGTCGGTTTACCAGTTTGCCTGTCGTCAATTACATGATTTTAAGTATGGTCGCGTATTAATGGCCGGTGATGCAGCACACCAAGTCTCGCCGTTTGGGGCGCGGGGGGCGAATTCAGGGGTGCAGGATGCGGATAACCTTATTTGGAAACTTAAACTTGTCCTTGAGGGCAAGGCACCTGAGAGTCTTTTGGATAGCTACAGCCAAGAGCGCGTCACGGCTGCAAAAGATAATCTAAAGAACTCATCACGTTCCACAGATTTTATATCTCCTAAAAGCGAGATATCCCGTGTCTTCCGAGATGCAACGCTTGTCTTGGCAAAAAAGTATCCGTTTGCGCGCCCGCTGATCAATTCTGGTCGTCTCTCTACGCCAACTCCCTATCATAACAGCCCGTTAAATACGCCCGATACCCAAGAGTTCGAAGGAAATATGCGTCCAGGAACTAACTGTAGTGATGCACCAATTGTTGTGGAAGGTCGTGAGGAATGGTTCTTGACTTACATTAATAAGTGTTGTTTTGTAGTACTTACGTTTGATAAAAATGTCACGGTACGCTCTATTGAGCGTGGTGGTATTTTATGCGATGTGGTTGTGGTTGGAAAAGATATCAACGATTCTCAAGGTCTGTTAAAGCATCGATATGGTGCTGGTGATACGACCACATATTTAATTCGTCCTGATCAATACGTGGCCGCACGGTGGCACTATTTTAATGTAACGCATATTAAGAATGCGCTCCGATGTGCGACAGCACAGACATAAGTTACGGAGAGCGTATGGTATTAAATACTAAGCCAAATATTTCAGATCCAGATGATTTTTATCACGATCTGATTAGTCTGCATGCTGATCTTTCTGATGCCCAAAGCCGTGATGTGAATGCCAAGCTTATCCTTCTTTTAGCTAATCATATTGGGGATATAAATGTTCTGAGAGAAGCGATGCAAATCGCTTTACAAGATGCATAGGCGAGCATTCTTTAATTCTGCCTCTTTGGTGAAGATATTTTTTCAATATTTAAGAAATGGAGTTATTACAAATGACAAAAACATTTGCTTCCACAGGTGACCTTGGTAAGAAAAATATCACATTCGCTAAGCTTGGTGAAGGTGCTTATGCCTATACGGCCGAAGGGGACCCAAATACTGGCGTGATTATTGGTGAAGATGGGGTGATGGTGATTGACACGCAAGCGACACCATATATGGCCCAAGACGTCCTAAAATATATCCGTGAAATTACCGACAAACCAGTTAAATATATTCTCTTGAGTCATTATCATGCTGTGCGTGTTTTGGGAGCAGCAGCCTATGACGCAGAAAATATACTTGCCTCCCGTTTGACATATGAAATGATTGAAGAGCGCGGACAACATGACTATGAAAGTGAGCTTGGTCGTTTTCCACGTCTTTTCCAAGGAGCGGAGTCGATTCCTGGTCTTACATGGCCTTCAATTGTATTTGATGGCAAGATCACCGTTGATCTTGGCAACCGTCCAGTTGAGATTTGGTCTCCGGGTAAAGGCCACACCCAGGGCGATACAATTGCGTGGTTGCAGGATGAAAAGATTCTGTACGCCGGCGATCTGGTGGAATTTGGGGCGACGCCCTATACGGGTGATGCCCACTTACGTGAGTGGCCCGAAACATTGGATGCACTCCGCGCCTTGAAACCTGAAAAACTTGTTCCAGGTCGTGGTGATGCGCTTGAAAGTCCTGAGCTTTGTGAACTTGCTATGAAAGAAACACAAGATTTTATCACTGATCTTTACCAAACTGCAAAAGAAGCCCGCGATGCTGGTAAAAGTTTGAAACAAGCATTTAATTTATGTAAAGAGCGTATGGATCCGAAATACGGTAAATGGGTAATTTATGAACATTGTATGCCGTTTGATGTTTCTCGTGCCTATGATGAAGCAGGTGGTATAGAACGTCCGACTATTTGGACAAATGAACGTGATCAGGAAATGTGGTCAAAATTGAACGAATTATAATAATATGTCTTCAATTGTCTTGGGTTTAAGCCCACTCGTTATTGCTTTTTTAGCGATAATGAGTGGGACCACGGGTATTACTATTGATGTCGTTATGCCAGCCAGCGTTGGTATTGCTGAGGGGCTAGGTGTTTCGCCATCAAAAATTCAGACCACTCTGAGCGTTATTCTTGCTGGCGCTGCTATTGGACAATTGTTATATGGCCCCTTATCCGATTGGCTGGGGCGGCGAGTCGTTATTTTTGTTAGTTTTTTATTATATGGAGTTGTAAGTGCCTTATGCGCTATGACCATAAATATTGATAATTTTATTGTGTATCGTTTTCTTCAGGGAATGATAGGGACGGCAGGTTCTGTGCTTGCGCGCGCGATTATTCGTGATCTGTTTAGAGGGGCTGCGTTTACCAAGGCTATGTCTATGGTCATAATGGCCATGGGGTTAGTGCTCGTTAGTGCGCCATTTATCGGGTCGACCATCTTGAAGTTTTTCGGCTGGCGAGAAATTTTTTGGGGGTTATCAGCCTATGCATTTATTTGGTCTATTTTAATCTTTATTACAATCCCCGAGACACTTAGTAAAGGTAACCGTATCACTTTTACGCCCTCTAAAATACTATTTTCCTTTTTATCTGTGTTTATGAATAAGCAGGCAAGGGGGTATATTATATGTATGAGTTTTGGAACTTCTGGTGCTACTGCTTATCTTGCGATAACTCCATTTCTTTGTATCCAAACTTTTGGCCTTACACCTTCGCAGTTTGCGCTATTTCTTTCCACTATGACGATGGGCATGCTTGTAGCTATTTTTATTAACTCTTTCTTGGTTACGCGTTTCAGTTTAGATAAGATAAATTATTTGCTCTGTATTTTATCATTGATCAGTGCTTTGGTCTTACTTATAAATGCGTTTATGGCTTGGGGTGGTTTATGGGGAATTACAATTCCATTATTTTTTTATTTCGCCCCTGGCGGAGCGTTAATTGTAAATAGTATTTCAGTTATAATGAATAACATGGGCCATATTGCAGGAACAGCCTCTGGAGTAATTGGGTTTACTCAAGCGACAATCGGGAGTCTAATGGGGTTTATTGTGGCCAGTATCAATGATAGTACGGCCATAACCTTGTCAATTCTTATTGCGGCGAGTGCGATACTTAAATTGGGCTCTTTTAAGTTCATGGTACAAGGTAAATCCCCCTAGGGAATTTCATTTGCTGGGGGAGGAACTTTAATAAATGGCATGGGTCCGTTCTTATGGGACGGGCTTTTATTAACGAATTGCATACAAGGTAATGTCGTTAAAATATTGCCATATGGTACTCGTCTCATGAAAACCAACACTTTTTAATAATTCAAGGTGGTATCCTAAGTTTACTATGGGGAAGTTTCTCCTTTCTTGTGCCCAAACATGTTTTCTGAGTTTGGCGGCTTCGGCATAGGGCGGATAAGATTCCGCTAATTTCCACCAGTCGTCCCAAGAGTCTGCGGTAATTCCAAAACTATTACTTTCGTGTTCTCTCTCGATAACATCAGATAATTTTCTCATGGCTGGTTTGGTGATTGGGTCGTAATATAGGCTGTCTGAATTCATAAAGATGCCCCCTTCAGCCATAATATTATATAAATCAGTATATACATTTGTAAGAACAGCGGGCTCTAACCAATGGAGGGCAGTTGCACTTACAACGGCATCAAAAGGTTCTTTGCACACGTCTTTTACCGCATCAACCCAATCGCGTGTATCCAAATTGGCATTTATAATGTTGACTCTATGGTCGTTTCTATAAACATCTTCAGCTATGGCAATAAGGATGGGGTCTTTATCTATGGCAACCACTGTTGCATCAGGAGTCCTTGATAATATAAATTGTGTTAAAGAACCAGGTCCACATGCAAGGTCTAAAACTCTAGGTGATGTGCCGCAGAAACGACCAATGACATCTACCATCATTTCTATTTTAAGGGTACGATATTTAATAAATCCCGTTTGTTGTTGATTCCATCTGTCCAATAAAATTTCAGGAGTTAGCGTACCTGTTTCATTCATCTTGGATTTCCTTTTCTAGTTTTTTATTACAATGCAGTTACATACATTCGTTTCTCTGAAATTTTTATGCATGACATTTTAATTTGATATACAGAGGATAGGTTCTCTTCAGTTAACACTTTATGGGGCGTCCCGATTGCGCGTATTCCTCCTTGATCTAAAAGCATAATTCGATCGCAAAATCGTGCTGCTAAATTTAAATCATGGAGGACAATAAGGGTTGTACGCCTTAATTTTTGTATTAAGTCTAAAATTGCGATTTGATATTTTATGTCGAGATAATTTGTAGGTTCATCGAAAAACATAATATCCGTATCTTGGCACAATGTCCGCGCGATCATGACTCTTTGTAATTCTCCACCGGATAATTGCGATATTCCGCAATTTTTTAAACCAGATAATCCAACATTTTCAATAGCATCTTCGGCGAGTCTCTTGTCTTTTTGGGTGCGTGTAGACCAAAGTCCGTGATGACAAATTCTACCTAACATCACTAAATCTATTACACACTGCCCCAAATCAAAAGGTCGGCCTTGAGGCAGATATGCAACGTTTTGTGCTATTTCCCGTCGAGACATCTGATAAATATTCTTACCTTTTAATAGGATTTTACCAGAATTAATTTTCTCAGACGCAAGAAGGAGACGCAAGAGTGTTGTCTTACCGCTTCCATTAGGACCCACAATTCCGACAATTTTGTTGGGTTCTAATGTAAAGCTGGTATTTTCGAATAAAGTTCTTCCCTTACGAGAAAAACATATATTACTTATTCTGAACATTCACACGCATTGAGGATAAAGTCTCTACTAATTTCGGCAAACCATATATGGAGTGAGGGGTTGGCGGATCAGTAAATGCAAATGAAAAGACCACCACACGCTCGTTCTTAACGGCTGATAAAGATTGGGTACCGCTTACTTTGTAAAAAGAATCAAGCAGCGCTTGTTGCGTGCCTGATGCGTGTAACAGAACAACAGTATTAGGATTTTTACCTAGGATATCTTCGATACTTGCTTCAAAAACACGTTCTTTTTCGTTCTCATATACATTCTTAAGGCCAACTGTATTGAAAATTGGTGTTACCATACTTCCAGCGCCGTACGGGTATAAGGTGCCATTACCGCCTACATAAACTGCGATAGCAGTTCCATCAAAGGTATCTTTACTTTTAAAATTAGCGATAATTTTTTTAAGTTTTGTAATATTTTCTGCAGCTAATTTAGATTGCCCAAACATTTTCCCAAAGTTTTCAAGTTCAGAAAATATCCGTTCAAAGGTGGCGTCACCAGTTGGACGTTGGTTTACATCTTTGCAAAATGCTGGTGGTGAGTACAAAACAATACCACTTTTTCTTAATGTTTCACGGTCAAAAGAGGAGTCTGAGGCAATGAGTAAATCAGGTTGATAGGAGAGAATGCTTTCGAGTGTGATAATTGACCCACCCGTATCATTTTTCTTTTTACTTAGTAATGTGGATTTATTAATTATTTCATAGACACGATCTTCATATACGCCCTCAATAGGAATCGCGCCTCGTGCCACGACTTTTTCGAGTGCGTTTACTTCATCTAATAATGAAATTGAATCATTATTTGCAATAATGACACGTTTTGGTTCAGATTTAATCTCAATATCAATACCGCAATTCTTAATTTGAACTGGAAAATGATCCTTTGCAGATGCACTTAAGGCAAGCAGGCATGTGGATACAAAAATTATGAGGTTCTTAAGATTCTTCATGATGAAATCTTTAAATTAAATTTGTTCAGATAATACCCATTAGATTTGAGTACGTTTACTTTTCTATTAACAGTCATATTTAGTAACACAAAGAATATTAATAATAGTAATAGTTATTTTCAATAGCTTTTTTAAAGTTCATACATTTAAATTGTTGAGGAGAATATCACCTCATACCAGTTTACTGGGAGATTTTCATGGGCAGAAAGATCAGGACTCGTTGATAAATAAGTATTACGCTTAAATTTAATGGATATTTCTTGTCCTATTTTACATTATTCAGAGTTAGAATTATTTTGTTGTAATATAAATAATAGGATAGGTGCGCCAATGATACCTGTGACGACCCCTAGGGCCATTTCTTGTGGTTCAAAAAGCAGGCGCGCTCCCATATCTGCCACTAAAAGAAAAGTCGCCCCCATAAATGCACATGCAGGTAACATCAACCGGTGATTTATTCCTATAACCGCTCTGGCGAAATGGGGGATGATTAATCCAACAAACCCAATACTTCCAGCACCCGCGACGACGACACCAATTCCTAATGAGAGGATAACTATAAAAATAACCCGGGTTTTAAAGGGACACACACCAACTGATAACGAGGTTTCATCACCCGCAGCCATTGCATCTAAGTATGGGGAGAGAAATATAATTAATGATAAGAAAATAACGGCAATAGTCGACGTAATAATTGCTGTACTCCAATGGATGTTTGAGAGGGATCCCATAAGCCAAAACATAACGGAACGTGACATCTCAGGCGAATCAGATGCAAAAATGAGAAAGCTGGTAATCGAGCTTAATCCATAGCCGATTGCTAAACCAGACATGATCAAACGAAATGAACTTGCAGAAAAACCAGTAACGATTAATACCAAGAACATCGCGCACAATGCGCCAATAAATGCGACTATTGAGAGGCTTATAATGCTTCCTGCAGAAAACCCAATTCCCGTAATAAACAGCGCCGCACCAGTTGAGGCACCAGCATTTACACCCAAAATATAAGGATCTGCCAAGGGGTTACGGACAATTGCCTGTAAAACCGCTCCTGATACAGCTAAAATTGCCCCAGACGCTATTGCCATAACAATGCGAGGCAACCGCGCCAACCACACAATAGAATCTATATATAGGGGCCAGGCGAGCTCTTTCTGGGAATTGGTTATATGGTGGATGATAATTTTTAAAATAATTTGGCTTTTAATTAAAACGGGGCCTTGCCCGACCGCAATGAGGGCAACCGCTAACATTAAGATAAAAAAAAACTTAAGATAAATTTAGGTCTGTTAGAGAGAATTTTTAACATGAATGACCGCTTATAAAAAATGTATATAAAAATGCTAGTGCTCATTTTACCCCCAACTTTTGTATTTTCAATGACTTATTTATCACGGGTATTTTTATTAATAATAAATACTTTTGAGTAGATAAATTCTTTTGAGGTACCACGATGTATCGTTCGTGCTAAGAGGTGGACGCGGCGACGGGTAATGAGGTGTGTACTGCATGTCAAAGGCGGTTATTTTACGACCTATTTTAGGCGATTTTGGGGCGGAATGGTAAGTCACTGACCTCTTATCTTAGTAGGTGTAGGATCCATTTATGACATATGCGTGGAGGGTATTAAGATTTGCAGAAATACGACAAACTGTGGCGTTTTGGGGCGTGTATACCCATCAAATTACACAGGTCTAAAAGTCTTTTTTTCGCCTCTATTTTCACGAGAATATTATCTATTTGCTCTTTACTTATCAAGTGCAAATAGCAAAAAAATCGTTAAAATTGAAGCGGTTGACTCGAAAATCTGACTTTTGTATGAGATGGAAAATATATTATAAAAAAATTTTTTATAAGTAATTATAAACTTTTGTTATTTGGGAGAAAAGGGAAAGTTAATGAGAAATATATTTATCCCCATGTTGGCCACTGTTATGTCTGCTGGAGCTGCTAGATCATGAATATCCAAGCAAAACTATTGAGCTCGTCACACATGCTGGTAACGGAGGCGGCACAGATGTCACGACACGTATGATGATGCTTGCGGGCACAAAGATACGCCAGATGACGTGGGTGCTAAAATTGAAAAAGCCATACTGGAGGCTATGAACCACCCGGTTTACCAAGGCTAAATGCGACCACGGGTGCGGCTCTTCTCTTGCCGTTTACATTGACAATGGATCTGGTATCAGCGATTACGATTTTAACGGCAATATATTGTTCGGCAACATTTGCAGGGTCGATTACAGCAATCTTGATTAATACTCTGGGGACGTCGGCCTCAGCGACCACGTGTTTAGATGGGGCCCAGAGGGGTGAAGCTGGGCGTGCTCTGGGATTAGCAGTTGTCGTCCTCTTCAACTGCCGCCGTTATTCTAGCGGGTCTTTTGGTTTATGGGCTGCGGCCAGGGCCAACCATGTTTACGCAACAGGCCGATTTTGCTTATGCAATTTTTTGGTCCTGCGTTTTCGTTCTCTCAATCATAGGAGCGTATGCCCTTGATCAATCCATGTTTGATGTTTGGATTGCTCTTGGGGCAGGTATTCTCGGTTTTTTCATGCGGATGCAATGGCGTCATTCTCTCCCTCCCCCTCATCCAGCGATTCGATCTGGTTTGATTGATCTTTTGAAACCGCTTGACCCGTTGGTCTTGAAGTGGGGAAAAAATACTCAAGAGCTGAGTGACACCTTGACGTAGCTCTCTTCCCATGGGTCAAGTTGCGGGGATCTCAAGACGAGGGGAGAACCTTCTTAAAGGGTTTCACAGTAACACTTTTATAGACGCCTGCTTCACCATAAGGGTCTTGGTCAGCCCACTCTTGGGCCTGGTCTAAGCTGTCAAAACTTGCAATGACGACTGAACCGGTAAATCCCGCCTTACCAGGATCTTGACTATCGACTGCTGGGCAGGGGCCGGCGACCAACAGACGTTTTTCCAGAGCAAGTTTTTGGAGACGTTTTAAATGGGCAGGGCGTGCTTGCAAGCGTTTTTCTAAACTGTATTCGACATCTTCAGAATAAATAACATACCACATTATTGAATTTCCTTTTGTTGATCATTTCAAAGTAAGTTTTGTCAGTGTAGTGATTTTAATGCAAGGTGCACAAAGGCAGATGTAATCAGGTACGTAAATCAGAGGTAGTGCCCACTTGGGTGGTTGCCCGCTTCATGGTCTGGATAAAGTCTGCAAGTTTCTCATGCATGAGAGGGGGCTGTTGGTGGTAAGTGGCAATAATATTGACGGTAGCAGAACCAGAAATGGCGCCCCGCGCCCCAGCAGCAAGGGCAGCGGTAACATGCTGGGGTTTTGAGATGCCAAAGCCAAGAACTGGGGGCGCAGCGTTATGGTGATTAAGGTGATCAATCAGGCCTTCCCTTGGCATGTTCACTTCTGTTTCTGTGCCCGTGACCCCTGCGCGTCCAAGTAAATAGATGTATCCTTCTGAGAGCTCTGCGATTTGTTGCAGGGTCTGGCGGTCAGCATTGGGAGGTGCAATAAAAATATGATCTATATTGTGGGTTTTAGCTGCGTGTATAAAGGGGGCAGATTCGCGCACGGGGACATCTGCCACCAGAATTGAGTCTGTGCCGGCGGCTGCGGCTTGTTGGTAAAAAGCATCCAGGCCTTTGGCAAAAATAAGGTTACTATACAAGAGTAAACCAATGGGTATGTGGGGGCTGATGTGACGGATGCGGCTAATAATGTTAAAGCAGTGCGTGGGCGTAATATTGCTCTTAAATGCCCGTAAACTTGCATTCTGGATCGTGGGGCCATCAGCCGTAGGGTCAGAGAAAGGAATCCCAAGCTCTAAGGCATTGGCACCATTTGCAATTAAGGTAAGTATGATTTGATAGCTGGTTTCTTCGTCAGGATCCCCTAACATGACAAAGGGAATAAAGGCGCCTTGGTTTTGTGCATTCAGGTTTTGAAACATTGTGTGGTACCTGTCCATTAGACATCTCCTCGGGTCTTTAGAATATTGGATACGTGGGAGAGGTCCTTGTCGCCTCGTCCAGAAAGATTAACGACAATGGTCATCTCTTCGGTTGCACTGTGTGCTATCTTGAGAGCGTAGGCGAGCGCGTGGGATGGCTCAAGGGCGGGGATAATCCCTTCTTTGCGGGCAAGTAGCTGAAAGGCGTCAATGGCTTCATTATCTGTGATAGCCACGTACTCGGCGCGCCCCGTATCGTGAAGATGGGCATGTTGTGGGCCCACAGCTGGATAGTCTAATCCAGCGGAGACTGAGTATGACTCTTGGATTTGACCGTATTGATCTTGCATAATATAACTGTATGCACCGTGTAAGACTCCTTTCGAACCTTGGCAGATGGCCGCACCATGTTCATGGGTATGGAGGCCTTTACCGGCGGGTTCGACACCAATAAGTCTGATGGATGGAGTGTCAATAAAGTCGGAAAATATACCAATGGCGTTAGACCCGCCCCCCACGCACGCAACGATGGTGTCGGGCAGTTTCCCAGTTTTTGCGTACAGTTGCTCCCTCACCTCTTCGCCAATAATGCGGTGGAATTCTCTGACGATGGTCGGGAACGGGTGAGGGCCAGCAGCGGTGCCTAGCAGGTAGTGGGCGTTGTGGTGATTTGCCGACCAATCCCGTAAAGCCTCGTTAACTGCATCTTTCAATGTCCCCGAGCCAGTTGTCACAGGAATGACGTCTGCACCCATCAACGTCATACGAAAGACATTGGGTGCTTGACGCTCCATATCTTTGGCGCCCATATAAATACGTGCTTTTAATCCAAGAAGGGCGCAGGCTAATGCGGTGGCAACCCCATGCTGTCCAGCTCCCGTTTCGGCAATGACATGGGATTTCCCCATACGTTTGGTGAGTAAAGCTTGACCTAATACTTGATTGGTTTTATGAGCACCGCCATGGAGCAAGTCTTCTCGTTTAAGATAAAGGCGCACCAGGGGGTTATCTACAAGGTTACGGGTTAGGGTCAAAGGTGTGGGACGGCCAGCATAATCTTTTAATAGGGACATAAATTCCCTTTGAAAATCTTTATCATTTTGGGCGTCAATAAAGGCCTGCTCCAGCTGATCTAAGGCGGGGGTGAGGATTTCAGGTACATACGTTCCACCATATTCGCCAAACCTGCTGTTTAAGTGATTCATTTTTCTATCTCTTACTCTTATTAATATGTGCGCAAATTTGCCATCAATGCCTTAAGTTTTTGGTGGTCTTTGATGGCGGGTGTGTGTTCTATTTGTGAGTTTATATCCAGAATATCCGCCCCTGTTTGGCGGGCCTTTTGGATATTGTGTGGACCTATACCCCCAGCCAGAGCAATGGGGATACCTTGAGGGCGTGTCTTTAAAATTTCCCAGTCAAAACTCTGTCCTGTTCCGCCCTGCTGACTTCCTACCTTGGTATCGAGGAGAAAAACGTCGACCAACTGTTCTGTCATTGCCGGCAGGGAATCAGTAACAGGTTTTGTGAGCCAGATTGCACAGTCCTTAGGTAGGCGGGATCTGAGGGCCTGAATATAGTGTTGGTCTTCCTGACCGTGGAGTTGAACGGCAACAAGATTGAGACTTTGGGCGTGGGTGACAACCGTGTCTAAATCGGCATCAACAAATACGCCCACATAGTTAAACGGAACCTCTCTTACCAAGGATTTAGCCTGGGCCAATTGGATATAGCGCGGTGATGTCGGTGCAAAAATTAATCCGCCATATGTCGCGCCTGAGTTTTTCACGGCATGGGCATCTTTAATTTGGGTAAGGCCACATATTTTAACCGATCCATACACCAGCTTAGAAACCGCACGTGGGAGGTCTGGTTGTGACATGAGGGAGCTGCCCACTAAGAAACCATGGACCAGCGGCGCTAGTCTGCGGACATCTTTATTAGTATTAATGCCTGATTCTGCAATAATGATGCGGTCTTTAGGAATGCGGGGGGCTAGATTTTCTGTGGTCTGAAGGTGTGTCGAGAGGTCGCGAAGGTTACGATTATTGATGCCGATAATTGGGGCGTTGAGGTGGAGGGCGCGGTCAACCTCTTTTTGATTACTCACTTCTGTTATGACATCGATGCTTAAACTTTTGGCAATGCCTGATAAGTGCATGTAGGTGGCATCATCAAGGACGGAGAGCATCAGGAGGATGGCATCTGCGTTGTAGTAACGTCCGAGATAAACTTGATAAGGGTCAAAAAAGAAATCTTTATTTAGAACAGGCTGCTGAACTTTAGAGGTGATGTGCTTAAGGTGTGAAAATTCCCCTTGAAAGTAACGGGAGTCTGTGAGTACCGAAAACGCTGCCGCATGGGGCGTGTAGGCATCTATGATCTCATCTATATCGAATTTGGAACGGAGTAAACCTTTTGAAGGGGAGGCCTTTTTGCACTCCAAAATATAGCTGGTATTGGGGCAAGATAACGCCTGAACAAGACTTTTTTTCGAAGGTTTGAGCTGATCAATAAAACTCTCTAGTGGCAAGGTACGTTTTAATTGATCAATTTCTATGCGGCGATTCTCAACAATTGTTTCAAGAACATTGGTCATGACTCATTCTCTTTTTGGCTCAGCTGTACCGTCTTTTCAATGGTGGCCAAGGCTTTGCCTGAGCGAATGACATCTCGTGCCTGTTGGTAGCCTTGGGCAAAATCTGATGCATGTCCCGTAAGCTTTAATAAAGCTGCTGTATTTAAGGCCACTGAGGCTTCGTGGGCGGGGTGACCTTTCCCTTGTAAAATGTCCTTGATCATTTTTTTGTTTTCTTCGGGTGTTCCCCCTTGAATGTCTTCCAGCTTGAAAGGGGGGATACCAAGGTCTGCTGGAAAGAGAGTATATGAGGTCACTTGACTGCCCTTGACTTCCATAACTTGGCTTGGACCATGGAGTGCCAGTTCATCAAGACCGCTTCCATGGACGACCATTGCGTTTTTGTATCCGAGAATTTGGAGAGTTTTGGCAAAGGGGTGTAATAATTCCTCCCTATTGATACCAATCATAATATGGCTTGGTCGCGCGGGGTTAACAAGCGGGCCAAGGAGATTAAATAGGGTGTGGGTTTTGAGTGTGGTGCGCACCTCCATAGCATGTTTAATTCCTGCATGGTATGTGGGCGCAAACAAAAAGCATAGGCCCGATTGATCCAGACACGTGCGCGCGGTCGCTGCTGACATGGTAAGGTTGAGACCAAATGCTTCAAATAAATCAGCAGAACCTGAGCGACTAGAGACGCTGCGATTACCATGTTTTGCAACTTTTACCCCACATGCAGCAGCTACTATTGCTGCGGTGGAGGATATGTTGAGGGTGTGGTGCCCATCCCCTCCTGTACCAACAATATCGGCAAAGGGGTAATCTGGGCGTGCAATTGGCTTGGCGTTTTCAATTAAAGCCTTGGCGGCACCTGCAATTTCTTCTGGGGATTCCCGTTTAATTTTTAGGGCAGTAAGGAGGGAGGAAAGTGTAATATTGTCAACGGTACCTTTGACCACTTGAGAAAACACTTGATAGCTTTGGTGCTCCGTCATGTCTTTCCCTTGGAAGAGGAGCTCCAATTCTTTTTTCATTTTTGGTATTCCTTAATAAGAAATTCAATGCTTTGTTTGAGTAATTGACTGCCATGGACGGTGAGGATGGATTCTGGGTGGAATTGAAATCCTAACATATGATGGTCCTCATGGTATACCGCCATAGGCACGTTCTCATAGCTGGCAATGACTTTAAGTTTAGGGGGAGGAGGGTTCACACCGATCAGGGAGTGGTACCGTGCCACCTTAAGGGGGTGAGGAAGGTGGCTAAACATTTTATCACCACAGTGGGTAATGGCGGATGATTTTCCGTGCACCGCCTCGCATGATCTGACTATTTTCCCTCCGTAGTGCTGGATAATAGCTTGGTGCCCAAGGCAAATCCCAAAGACTGGGTATTGCCCTTGAACCCTTACAAGCAGCTCTTGCATGCACCCCGCATCTTGAGGCATCCCCGGGCCAGGGGATAACAGCAAAAGGGAGTTTGGGTGACGTGCCTCCAATTGCTGCATAATATGGTCGGCACTGACCACGTTACGGTAGACAACCAGGCGATAGCCAAGAACTCTGAGTTCGTCTACAAGGTTATAGGTGAAGGAGTCAAAGTTATCAAGAAGTACAATCTGAGGCTTCATTGGTTAGGCCCTTCTTTTATGGTGTGGGCGTTGAGAATTGCGCTGATGACAGCGTGAGCCTTGTTACGGGTTTCATCGGCTTCAGATTGGGGGTCTGAATCGTACACAATGCCTGCACCAGCTTGGATATATGCTGTTTGGTGACGGATAAAGGCAGAACGGATAACGATGCAGGTGTCCATATCACCAGTACTGTTGATATACCCTACGGCGCCTCCATAACTGCCACGGCGTTGCTGTTCAATGTGGTGGATTAAGTCGGCGGCTTTAACTTTTGGTGCGCCAACTAGGGTGCCCATATTCATACAGGCCTGATAGGCATGCAGGGCATCTAAATCTGAGCGTAACTGGCCGGTTACGCGGGAGACTAAATGCATAACATGAGAGTAGCGGTCAACTTTCAGCAGGTCTTTGACGGCGCGCGTCCCTGGGTGGGCGACACGGGCGATGTCATTGCGTGCCAGATCCACCAACATGAGGTGCTCAGCCTTTTCCTTCGCATCTTCTCTAAGGTCAAGTTCAATGCGGTTATCTAAATCTGGATCAAGGGTACCATCCGCACGCCTTCCCCTTGGTCGGGTGCCAGCGATGGGGTGGACTTCCACTTGGTTGTTCTTTTGACTGTACTTAAGTGCAGACTCAGGAGAAGCACCAAAAACACTAAAATCTTCATCTTGAACGTAAAACATGTAAGGGCTTGGGTTTTGGCGTTTCAGCTGACGGTAGGCCAAATACGGTGAGGGGCAGGGCAGGGAAAATGTTCGGGATGGGACCACTTGAAGAACATCTCCAGCAAGAATATTTTTCTTCAGGGTCATCACGGTTTTTATAAAGTCTTCATCGGTTTGGCTGACCTGCAGGTGTTCAGGCGAAACAACTTCCTTAGGATGTTTTATCGGTTCAAATGGCTGTCCTAATTTCTGACTCATCTCTTCGATTTTTTGACTGATTGAGAAATAACTGTTGGCCACGTCTTTACCGCTAAAGACACTACCAATAATTTCAGTACTCTTTTGTTCATGATTGACTAATAAAAGGGTTTCAGCCACGTAAAAAATATAGTCTGGACAGGTATTGTCGCGTTCTGGAACGGGAGGGATATGCTCAAATCCTGCTAAGAGGTCATAGGCAAATATGCCAGCAACGAATACAGCATGAGGATGAGTCCGCAGGGGGGTGATGCCATGCACCAGTTTGCGCAGAACGTCAAAAACTGATGGGGCTTTCAAGCGGCTTTCTTCGTCCATGTCGAGAGTGGCGCGATCAAAAGCTAAATTGAGCTCAGATACGTCTTCTGAAGGGGGGCAAATATGGTGCGCACATTCACATTTGAGGAAGTCTATGAGGGCGTTTCCGTTTTGTGTCAAAGCAGTGCAGGTTACTCTTTGTCCTTGACAGACGACCTTTAGAGCGGCCTCGGTGAGGATGAGACTCTTCAACTCGTCCTTACTGTCTATTTCCGCAGACTCAAGCAACAACGTGTATGGCTTCCCCGTGCATAGCTGCTCAAATGCTGAGAGAGGGTCGTGAATATAGGGAACTGTATGGCTGAGGGTTTCCACTTTCCCAGCAGTTTGACTGAGGTCTGTTAAATTCATTTATTGATTACCTCTTGTAAAAACTAGAAAACCCGCAATAAAGCGGGTTTTAATTGTCTATTCATACGTAAAAAAATACACAAATCCCGCTAAACGAGGGTGCGCCAGTTAATGATAAGTGCATTGAATGTTGTACGGAAAATATTCACTGTGTTTTGTATACGAATTAAATTTAAAGTTAATAAATAAATTATATCTTGGAAATTAAATGATTAATAAAATATTACCTTTAATTGTTACACGAAAGGGATTTTAAACTCAAGAATGTTTTTTTTATTTTAAAAGATAAGATGCGGGGGTACGGCCTTAAGGTGTATTGTTTTTAGCCATAGATGTCTTAATCTTTATAAACTTCTTCACATGACCTACCGAGATCGATTTCAAGGCATTTATTACCATCATTATCGTGGTCGGGCAAGTTTGCGAGGTAATTAAATTTGTACATGCCCGTCACAGCTATAAACACAATCAACAGGGTTGCACCAGTACAAAATACCAAGAGAATTTTTTGCAATATCTGCATAAATACATTAAAGATATCGTTCATTTCTAGGTTACCGTTTATAAGTATAGTCTGTATGTAATAAACATTTAGACCCTAAAGAAATACGAGAGCTGTTCGTTTAATTTTTTTCATTCTATGACGCTCCTACAATATAGACGAGGGAATATTTTAAGGCAAGTATCATAAAGCTTTATCCTGCGTCTTCACCGAGGCGGCAGGATAAAGGGGATCAATATATTTATAGGTTGTAATACACTTTTCGCCTTATCTACATCAAAGGCGGTATTTCTACCTTTAATAGGGACAAGAAGGCGTTAGGCTGCTTTTTTTGGAGCAGGGGGCCTTTTATTTCTTTTGTTTTTATTAAAAGGAATCACGTCACCTTTGGGATTCGTCCTGATGCGTTTCTTGTTATTGAAGGTTTTAGGCTTTGCAGAACGGGGTGCATTCGGGTTGAGTAAACGGTCAATAGCATTCCACTTGCCATTATCAGAAGGGGTGACAAAGTTCAGGGCAGCACCTTCGGCTCCAGCACGTGCGGTTCTGCCGATACGGTGAATATAATCTTCTGGACATTGGGGAAGGTCATAATTGATAACATGTTCAATATGCGGAATATCTAATCCCCTTGCTGCGATATCAGTGGCCACAAGAATACGATATTTTTTCTTGCGGAAGTCTGCTATTACCCGATCCCGTTTATGTTGGCGGAGGTCACCATGAATCGCATTTGCGTCATGCCCTTCTTTGGAAAGACGCTTCGCCATTTTTTCTGTTGCGTATTTAGTTTTAATAAAGACGATAACGGATCCTTCGCGCTCTTCCAGTTGGGAGAGGAGAGAGGGAAACTTTTCTTCTTCCCTAACTTTAAGAGTATCTTGTTTGATATTGGCTGCGGGCGCTGAGGGAGGACTTACAGATACGCGCACAGGGTCATTGAGGTATTTTGCGGCAATACGGACTATGTTTTTAGGGAGAGTTGCTGAAAAAAGTAATGTCTGCCGTTTGGGGGCCATGTATTCCATGACGCTCTCAATCTGGATTGTGAATCCCATATCAAGCATACGGTCGGTTTCATCTAAAACTAGAAAATCAGTATTCTTGAGCACGAGGCTACCACGATTGAGGTGGTCGTTAATACGGCCAGGCGTCCCCACAACCAGTCGAGGTTTGTTGCGCAACTGTGAGAGCTGCTTGGGCATAGACTCACCACCAATTAATAAAGCGGTTTTAATTTTTGTTTTAGTACTCATCATAGCTTGAATTTGAACCATAACTTGTGCGGCAAGTTCACGGGTTGGCGTCATAACGAGAGCGGAGCTTTCAGGGTTTGATAACAGTCTTGCTACGAGAGGGATACCGAATGCCCCTGTCTTACCTGTTCCTGTTTGTGCGGACCCTAGAATGTCCTGTCCTTGAAGCGCGAGGGGAATCGCCTTCTCCTGGATCGGGGTAGGTTTGTGAAAGTTAATATTTTGTAGTGTATGGGTCAATGCTTGGGGCAGATCCATTTCGGTAAAAGTCGTCATAATTTTTTATTCCTTGCCAAGACACACGTCTTCACATTTTAGAAAAATGATGACGTATTATCTGTTTTTAATGATGTTCTATAAATTAAGGAGTCCAGAGCCGTGTCTCTTTTCTAAACACTCAAGATATACGATTCCTTGTGGTGATCGCTTTCACGAATTTAACTCGCATCACTTACGATCACATTGTCCTTAAAAATAGTATTTAACTTATGTATAGAGTTATTTATCTAGTATCAACCATATTTTTTGGTTCATTGGAACACTCTCGTTCAAACGCTTGGGATCAACAAAAATTAGGTAGATCTTCAAAATAACCCACTATTTGGGGAATTCGTCACCGTGTAATGACATCATTTTAGCAAGAGCAATAAAAACTCACCCATCTTTACGTATTTTAGTGTTCATAAAGACGAGTATCCCCCTTTATACTGGATACTTTCTTGGAATGCAAGTTCTTCCTGAGATTCGTCGTTTTTTATCAAAGCGGTTCGGTTTTTTGAGGGTGTTGTCGGCTGCCTTGTGCCCAATGTGACCTAATTATCATTTCTCTTTAAAATTTTTGGGTCAAAAAAGATATGCAGATTTTACAGCTTCACTTTTATTTATCGGGGGTGTAGGTTTCATAAATGGGGATGGGCCCTCATGAGGGGGCGCCTCTCTTACATTAAAAAGACTTAATTTCACTATCTGTGAAGGACATAAGCAAGGGATTTAAAATGCTTGACCATATAAAACATCGCTTAGAATTTGCAAAAGTTTTGGCAAAAGAGTCTGGAGAACTGGCGCATTCTATTAAAAATACCTCGGGGTTAAAGGATGACTTTCTTCAAGAAAAAGCCCCCCAAGATTTTGTCACCATTGCCGATAAAGCGATTGATGATTTATGGAGACTGAAAATTGTACAGACCTATCCAACAGACTCTATTTTAACCGAAGAGCAAGACGTTGACGACTATACCCATGCAAAGGGTATTTGGGTATTAGATCCCATTGATGGTACCAGCAATTTTGTTTCAAGCTCTCCTTTATGGGGTGTCTCTGTGGCCTATATTTATGAGGGAGAAGTCGTTATCGGCCTCTTATATTACCCTGAGTTAGATATGTGTATGTGGGCGGTGAAGGGGCAGGGTGCCTTTATGAATAATCAAAGGATTCATGTCTCTAAAGAGTCCATCGCGGAACGTGCAAAAGTGATTCTGAGTCGTTCTTCACGGTGGGACTTAGAGGAGTATATTGAGACAATTCGCCAGATAGATCGTGCCAATATGGTGTATCGTTTTTATGGGTGTGCGTCCTATTCTCTTGCCTGTATTGCATTGGGACAGTCAGAAATATATTACGAAAAAAGTGTCAACATTTGGGATGTTCTTGCTGGAGTGCTTCTGGTTGAAGAGGCTGGGGGTAAGGTGAAGATTTTCGGCACCCTGTCAGATTTCTTATATAAGCCAATGGATATTATTGGCCATAATAATGTGGGGCTCGATGCAGTATTGTTATCCTCTTGAGATGTCTTGCCCAAGCTCCTGAATTGGGGAGATTGGGCGCACCGCTTAGGTTTTTAGACAATACCGCTGCTGCTTACCCCTGTATACGGTCTTGAGAGAGCCACCTGTTGGCGATACCCAGATGCGCGGTAAGTGGCAATGGGGTCAACGGCGCCACCAGACTCAAAGCGCGCCATTGCCAAAATAGGCTCAACATCTGTTCTGAATGCCTGCTTTAGGGTCAGGGAGGCCATTAAAGCATCGTTAGCTTCCTGATAACCGTGAAGTTTTTCATGGTTGACCAATAAAGCTTGGGTATAGGCCCGTTGTACTTCCATGGCGCTAACCATTAAGCTTTCGATGGGGTCAGTGATGTTATGGGACTGGTCAAGCATGTGGGCTGGGGTAAAGTTCGGGGCGTTATTGCGCTCTGCAATAACGAGTTCATTAAAGATTAAAAACAAGCGATAGGGATCAATTGACCCTGTATCAAGGTCGTCATCACCATACTTACTATCATTGAAGTGGAAACCACCAAGTTTTTGAAACTGAATCAGTCGGGAGACAATCATTTCAATATTAACGTTTGGTGCATGGTGGCCGAGATCTACCAAACAAAAGGCCTGATCCCCAAGTTCTTGGGCGATGAGGTAGTTTGTCCCCCAGTCTTGCACAACCGTTGAGTACAAAGCAGGCTCATAGATTTTGTGCTCGGTAAACAAGCGCCAATCCTTGGGGAGTTTATTATAGATTTTCTTTATGGAATCTAAGTATCGATCAAACTGTTTTGCGAAATTACTTTGGCCGGGAAAGTTTGACCCGTCACCAATCCAAACTGTTAACGCCTGAGAACCAATTTGCTGGCCCAGGTCAATGCACTCTAAATTATGTTCAATCCCTTGGGTGCGGACTGCTAGGTTAACATGGGAGAGAGAGCCGTACTTATAGGAGTGGTGTTGTCCTTGCTGATCTTGGAATGTGTTCGAGTTCATTGCATCAAACCCAAGTCCGCACGAGTGGGCTTTTTCAGTCAGAAGCGCGGGGTCGGCCTTGTCCCAGGGAATGTGTAAAGAGACGCGCGGGGTGGCACGTGTCAGGTCATTAATAACGGCACAGTCGTCAAGTTTATCAAAGATATTGCGGGGTTCACCAAGTCCAGGGAAGCGCGCAAACCGCGTGCCGCCTGTGCCCACGCCCCAAGAGGGAATTGCCACACTGCACCTTGATGCCTTTTGTTTAATGTGATCAATATCAATCCCGTCGCGGTCAAGTTTCTCGCCGAGCATATCATAATCACGTTTTATGACCTGGGCGTCGTTCTCACGGGTTATGGTCTCTTGTGTAATCATCTTTTTAATCACTTTCTCAGAGGGGTGGGTATACGTGTCTTACATGTACTTGATAAGCGCGGCTGGGAACGGATTATCGCGGGAATGCCTGCACGTTACCAGCATCAACATTTATGATATTTCCTGTTGATTTATGAGAGGATTCTGACGCGAAAAAGTACGCAGCCTCTGCAACATCTTCTGGTAAAGTGATCCGTTTTAATAAAGAGCGTTGACGGTAGTGTTCCTCTAAATCTCTCGTTTCCTTGCCATAGGCAGCTGCCCGTTCTTGTAGCCATTCCCCTGACCAAATTTTTGACCCTTGTAAGACAGCGTCTGGATTGACGACATTTACGCGTATTCCGTGGGGTGCCCCTTCAAGGGCGAGGCAGCGTGCAAGGTGGATTTCAGAGGCTTTTGCGGTGCAATATGCGCGTGCATTCGGGGAGGCGGCTAATGCATTTTTTGATCCAATAAAGACAACGGATCCGCCTGTTTCTTGGGCATACATTATCTTAAATGCTGCTTTAGAAACTAAAAAGTACCCTGTGGATAAAACCGCCATGTTTTGGTTCCACAACTCTAAAGAGGTTGCCTCAATGGGGGCAGAGGAAGCTATACCCGCATTAGATACCAAAATGTCAATACCTCCATACTCAGTAGCAGTATGGGCAAGTGAGGACATGACCACATCTTCATTGGTCACATCCATATGGGTTGTGCGGACAACGTCATGGCTATACTGATTTTTGAGCTGGGCAGAGACGTGTTCAAGGGCGGTCTCGTCAATATCAGCCAAGACAACACATGCGCCCTCAGTTAAAAACCGTTTGGCGATTGTAGAACCAATACCGCCTGCACCGCCTGTGATTAATGCGACTTTTCCCGCAAGACTTTTGGGCTTGGGGAGGCGTTGTAACTTTGCTTCTTCCAGCAGCCAGTATTCAATGTCAAAAGCGTCTTGTTCATTAAGCCCGCAGTAAGTAGAGACTCCTGAAGAATTGCGCATCACATTAATTGCATTGACATAGAACTCAGCAGATATTCTTGCGGTTGCCTTATCTTTTGCAAAGGTGATCATGCCTACTCCAGGGACGAGAAAGACAATGGGGTTAGGGTCTCGGAGGGCAGGGCTGTTGTCACGTTTACAGCGTTCGTAGTACGCAGCATAGCTCTCACGGTAGGCGCTTACTGCATCTTCGAGGTGTTCAAGGGTATGGTCTAAGTTGATATTGCTGGGGCTGAAGTCTATAATTAAAGGGCGAATTTTGGTCCGCAAAAAGTGGTCAGGGCAACTGGTGCCGAGGGCCGCTAAAGACTCTAGGTTTTGGGAGCATACAAATTGAAGCACCGGCTCACTGTCATCAAAATGGCCAACCATACTCTGTTTGTTACTCACGATCCCGCGCATGGCAGGCATTAATTGAGTCGCAATAGAGCGACGCTCATCAGTTGGGAGAGGGGCGTTTCCAAGGAAGCCATTTAATCTCATCACCATAGATTTCTTGTGTAAGAGCTTTGCTGTTGGCAGATGCTGCAATCGCAATAACTGCATCAGGGTGCATGTGGTCAACGTGAGGTTTATTAATATACGCATGCAGAGGGGTATCAATTGAGGTCACACGAGGATTCAAATTAAATGTACAGTGGGGCAGGTGGTCAACCATTTCATCTTCATGGTGCCGATGTCGCCTCCAGAGCCTTTCACCCAGAGAACGCGCACTTGTTCTTGGGTTAGAGGGTCAGTTTCCCAGGTTTTTGCGGAAGTGTTGCCACCGCCAAAATTCGTGATACGCTTGTCTGAGCCTAAAAGGTTGGAACGGTATAGAAGACGCTCGGACTCACTGAGAGAAGACGCGTATGCCTCATCCCATTTATTTTCTAAGCGTAAACCTTCATTCGCGTTCAACATACGTATTCTCCATAATGTTTCAGTTTCAACCCTGGTCTGTCAGACAATAAAACTTCATTTTCAAAAAAAATAGCACCTATGATTTTATGTTAAGAATAAAGCAAAAAAAGAAAAATCTTTTTTTTCAGCATGCTTTCTTTTAATATATTTATGTTATTATAGGTATATTAGCTGCGATAAACTTAAGAGGAAATACTCAGGCTTGACCTTAAGATTTAGGGAAATATGGAAGACCTATTTCTCAAAGTGTTCTGGTTTAAGTATTTGGACGTAATCGCTCGTGTAATGTAGTAGCACTGAGTGATAGGTATGATGCTGTATATGTACTTTTGTAGGATTTGGGGGGCGGTATTTTAAAATGGGTAATACCTTTTGTTCTTGGATAGTGGGCGGTTCTGTATTTTTTTTATAAAAAAAGTTGATAAAAATTTTATTTTTAATTTTTAGGAGCCTGAGATCATGAAACTATTAAAATATTTTGGTATGACATTGATCTTGATGTCTATTGTTAGTTCCCTACCTGCAAGAGCAAAGACGGAGCGTATCGCGTTGGTTGTTAAGGCTCTTGGTATTGGTTATTTTGAGGCGGCAGCTGGAGGTGCAGAGGAAGCTGCTAAAGAGCTTGGAAATGTTAAAATTATTTATACAGGCCCAACAAATGCAAGTTCTGAAGGACAAATAGAAGTCATCAACTCATTAATCGCGCAAAAGGTTGATGCCATTGCGATTTCTGCCAATGACCCCGATGCACTTGTACCCGTTCTTCGTAAGGCCAGAAAGCGCGGTATTATAGTGGTTTCTTGGGACTCCGCGGTCAATCAAGAAGGGCGGCACGTTCACTTGAGTCCTTCATCTGATATATTGATCGGTGATATGCTTGTTAAGCTTGCGTCAGAAGGTTTGGAGGGGAGAGGGGACGTCGCGGTATTGTCAGCTGTGGCCACTTCGACCAATCAAAACACCTGGATTGAGAATATGAATAAAGTTAAGGGCAATTATCCTAAGGTGAATCTTTTGGCAACCGTTTATGGGGATGATATGGCGGATAAGTCTTACCGTGAGACACAAGGCCTAATGCAAAGATATCCTAATTTGCGCGCAATTATCGCACCGACGTCTGTGGGGATTGTTGCTGCTGCTCAAGCTGTAACAGATGCAGGCAAGATTGGTCAAATTAATGTCACGGGGTTAGGGCTCCCTTCTGAAATGGTAGCGCACGTTAATTCTGGGGTATCAAAGTCCTTTGCGGTTTGGAATCCCATTGATTTAGGGTATGCAGCAACCGTCATTTCTTACAACTTGGTAACCAAGAAGTCAAAAGCAGAACCTGGTGCCGTTATTGGTATGGGGCGTGTCGGAAGCATTGTGTTAGATGAAACAAACTCCGCAGCTATGGCCAGTCCATTTGTATATGACCGTTTTAACATTAATCTTTTTAAGGACATATTCTAACGAACATACTTACTCTGTTGTTGGCGTCTTGTCGTTTTAGACAATGAGATGATAAGACGATTTTACTCAATTTAAGTTATTAAAACCAGGGGAGGTTTATTTCTTGACAGTGGTAGAGTTGTGGAACAGTTCGGTCTACGTAGTCTTCAAACTTCAAAAGAAGATGAGAGGTCACGAGTGATGAGTACGCCACTTTTGAGCCTGGATAAAATTTCAAAATCATTTGATGGTATTCAGGCCCTAACTCAAGTTTCTATTAAGCTATATCCTGGCCAAGTAACGGCTCTTATTGGAGAGAATGGTGCTGGTAAATCAACAATTGTGAAGATTCTCACAGGCGTTTATCAGCCTGATGAGGGAACGATTGTCTTAGAGGGCAAGCAGCACGTGTTTTCTTCGGTACAAATTGCTGAAAAAGCGGGTATTACTGCTATTCACCAAGAGACCATGACCTTTGATGAACTCTCAGTTGCTGAAAATATATTTATTGGCCACGCTCCTAAAAATAGATTTGGTTTGATTGCTCCAAAGCAGATGTATCATAAGGCCCAAGAGTTGTTGGAGCGGATTGGCGCTGATATTAATCCCAAGGCGCAGGTTAAGGATCTAAGTATTGCACAAAAACACTTAGTTGTCATTGCCCGGGCCCTATCGATTGATGCTAAAATTGTTATTCTTGATGAACCAACGGCATCTCTGTCTCATAAAGAAATTTTAGAGACCTATGACCTGATTGAGCGCCTTAGGTCTGAAGGCAAAGCAATTTTATTTATTAGTCATAAATTTGATGAAATTTTTCGTATTGCCCAAAGGTTTATTGTGTTCAGAGATGCTCACAAGATCAAAGATGGTAACATTACAGATGTCACTGAACATGAGCTTGTTCAGAGCATGGTTGGTCGTTCCATGGATCAGGTTTATCCTAAGCGTCAGTCCAAGTTAGGCCAAGAAATCTTCAAGGTGAAGGGCTATTCTCATCCCACTGAATTTAAAGATATTAACTTTACTTTGCATAAGGGTGAAGTGCTTGGGTTTTATGGACTTGTCGGCAGTGGGCGCAGTGAGGTCATGCAGTCTTTGTTTGGAATGACCCGCCCTTTATCTGGGGGGGTGGAAATTAATGGGGTCGCGCAAAAAATTCACGCGTCAGCTGATGCCATTGACCATGGTATTGTTTATGTCCCTGAAGATCGAGGCCATCAGGGCATTACTAAGGGAATGCCAATTTATCAAAATGTGACCCTTCCTTCCTTAGGGAAAGAGTCTCGTTTTGGATTAATTAACCTGGCGCAAGAGTTTAAAGTGACCCGTGAATATACCCAAAGATTAGATTTGCGGGCGAGCTCATTAAGTGATGATGTCTGTAATTTATCAGGGGGCAATCAACAAAAGGTTGTCATTGCTAAGTGGCTGGCCACATCACCCAAGGTGATAATTTTAGATGAGCCGACTAAGGGGGTTGATATCAGTGCTAAGGCTGCTGTTCATGAGTTTATGAATGAATTGGCAGAGCAAGGGTTGGCAATTATTATGGTCTCTTCCGAGATTCCTGAGGTTATCGGTATGTCGGACCGTATCATTATTATGCGTGAAGGATGCATAGTTAATGAATTTACAGGAGAGAATATGACACCAGAAAATCTTGTACGTGCAGCGGTTGGAATAGGTAATCATCTCATATGAATTTTAATTTATTTAAAAGCCGCGAAGGTATTTTAACGGTCGTTATCCTTCTGCTCTTATTACTGATTTCAGTACGTTTTCCTAGTTTTGTAAGTTTAGATAATCTTGGAAATGTTTTTAATGACAGTTCTATGTTGATTATGTTAGCCCTTGGGCAAATGATTGTAATCTTGACCCGTTGTATCGATTTATCTGTGGCGGCTAATCTTGCCTTAACGGGTATGGTCGTTGCGATACTCAATAATATGATGCCTGAACTTCCTATTATTGTAATGGTCTTAACCTCTATTTTATTTGGAAGTTTCTTAGGGGCGATCAATGGCATACTCGTGTGGAAACTTGCGATACCATCCATTGTTGTAACCCTAAGCACGTTAACAATATATCGCGGGACCATCTTTTTGATTTCAGGTGGAAGTTGGATCAACGCCCATGAAATGAGTGATAGTTTTAAAAGCTTTCCAAGAATAGAGATCTTTAACCTACCTGTTTTATCGTGGATAGCGATTTTATGTGTGGGACTCGCGTTTATTTTAATGCACCGCGTGACCCTTGGGAGGGCGTTTTATGCCGTTGGTGGCAATCCCCTTGCCGCTATTTATGCGGGTATTAATGTGGGCAAAACCCAGTTTTACGCTTTCGTTGTCTCTGGAGCCTTAGCGGGTTTAACTGGGTATTTATGGGTTTCTCGTTATGCCGTTGCCTATGTGGATATTGCGAGTGGTTTTTCACTAGATGTGATCGCAGCGTGCGTTATTGGGGGAGTTTCCATTGCAGGTGGTGTGGGAAGTGTATGGGGCGTCGTCGTCGGTGCATTGTTTTTAGGGATAATTAAGAATGCGCTTCCTGTGATTAATGTATCCCCATTTTGGCAACTCGCAATTACTGGGGCGGCAATTATTATTGCTGTTGCTTTTAATGGGATCTCGGGCAGAAAAAAAGGCCGTGTTATTTTGAGGAATGAGGAGGTGACATCATGAAGGTCGACCCTAACACAACTTCTTATGGCGGGCTAAATGACCATTATTTACCAGATACCCTGAACAGGCCGTTGCTTAAGTTTATTTCAAGTTGGGAGTTTATACTTACCCTGGTGGCTATTGCCGTGTTTGTTATTAACTGCTTTGCCTCGCCGTATTTTTTGAACCCGTGGAGTCTTTCGGATGCAACCTTTAATTTTACCGAGAAGGCGCTGATAGCCTTTGCCATGACGCTCTTAATTATTTCTGGGGAAATTGATTTATCTGTGGCCTCAATTATTGCCCTCGTCTCTACTGCGCTTGGGTTTGCTGCGAGTCTAGGTGCTGAGAATGGTACCTTAATTTTCATAGGGATTATCACGGGCTTATTCTGTGGGGCGTTTAATGGATTTTTAGTTTCAGGATTAGGGCTTCCCTCCATTGTGACCACCATTGGGACTATGAGTTTATTTCGAGGTATTTCTTATATCGTCCTTGGGGATCAGGCGTATACATACTATCCAGATGGTTTTGCTTTTTGGGGCCAAGGCTATGTGATCGGTTATGTGTCGTTTGAGTTTGTGCTCTTTATAATTTTTGCTGTAATTTTTGGCGTAGTACTGCACCGAATACACTTTGGCCGTCGGGTGTATGCCATTGGTCATAATCCCATCGCCGCGCAGTTTTCTGGTTTGCGCGTGAAGAGAATTAAATTCATTTTATTTCTTATGACAGGTGTGATGTCTGCCATTGCTGCCATTTGTTTGACATCGCGTTTAGGGGTTACGCGCCCCTCCATTGCCATGGGGTGGGAATTTGAGATTGTGACCATGGTGGTTTTGGGAGGCGTGAGTATACTCGGTGGATCGGGATCAATACTTGGCGTAACCATTGCAGCTTTTATTCTGGGTATGGTGACATTTGGATTTGGTTTGTTAAATGTTTCAGGGATTGTCATGTATATTTTTATCGGTTTGTTGTTAATTACCGTGATCTCTTTGCCTAGAGTCGTGCGTAAAGTTATCGCCCTGTATGGAAATGTAAGGACTTAGATTTATGGAAAAGTATGCATTTAAAATGAAAGTTCTTGCGGGTAAGGAAGCTAGAGTATAAGAGGCGTCATGATGAAATCTGGCCTGATGTTGTAGCGGTTCTGCGGTAGGCGGGGGTGAAGGATTATTCCATTTATCTTGACCCAGAGACTAGAGTTCTTTTTGCCGTATTATGGCGCTCAGATGACCATGGAATGAACACCTTACCCAAGCCATGACCTCATTAGAAAATAGTGGAACCCTACAGCAGGCACCTATTCTTCTTTAGTTCAGAAAATGGACTTGGGCGATAAACTCCTACCAGTAAAGAGCACACTGGGGACCACCATGCCCCTGTTAGATGATATTGCCCACCAGACAGGTTTACCAAGGAAGATACCTGTTGCTTGCGGTCTTCATGATTCCAATGCGTCTTTGTTTAAACACTTACAGAATCGGCATCAAGCTTTTACGGTTGTCTCAACGGGAACGTGGGTTGTGGCAATGGCAATTAAGGGGCATCCTGTGCGCCTAGACCCTGAGCAAGATTGTCTGATTAATGTCAATGTGTATGGAGACCCTGTGCCATGTGCGTGATTTATGGGGGGATATTATTATCGAGGGATCTTTTATTAAAAACGCACCCTATATTCTAATGTTACAAGAAGCTACTGGACGAAGTGTGCTGTTTTCAGCAGGATCGGAAACCGGCACCAGTATTGGCGCTGCATTGTTGCTTGAGGTGGGGGCATCGTTAGAATCCCGTGGCGATTTTTATAAACTCAACGTCTCTCCCCTCTCACAAAATTACGATATGTGTGTGTCCTATGCTCGAAAATGGCAGACCCACGTCATGGCGGTGAGGGCATGGGGGGGCTATGGTGGGGGTATGACTAATCTAACGTGAGAAGTTCTGCATTACCACCAAAGGCCATCGTATTAATAGTCAAGGTTTTCTCAACGGCAAAACGGTATAGATAACGGGGGCCACCTGCTTTAAAACCTGTCCCTGAAAGTCCTTGACCACCAAAAGGTTGACTGCCCACAACGGCACCGACCATATTACGATTAACGTAGTTATTGCCCACAGGCGCTGCGGCGAAAATATCGCGCCAACGCTGGGTCATACGGGTATGTATGCCGAGGGTTAGGCCATATCCGGTTGAGAAACTCTCTTGAACCGACGCTTTTAAGTTTTTTGCGGAATAGCGGATAACATGTAAAATAGGGCCAAACTGTTCCTTTTCTAGCTGGGAGATGCTCTCAATCTCAAAGAGGTGGGGCGCAAGAAATGTTCCGATTTCACACTCTTTTGGCAGCGGTCGAGAGTAGCTCTGCTTTGCGAGCGTCGTCATCTTATTAATGTGAGTCGTCAGGCCATCAAGGGCGTTTTGGTCAATCACAGGTCCGATATCATTGCTGATCAGTTCTGGGTTTCCAATGCGGAGGGTATCCATGGCACCCTTAATCATTGTGATAGCATTATCAGCGATATCATCTTGTAAATAGAGTACCCGAAGGGCCGAACACCGTTGACCCGCGCTATGGAATGCCGATTGGATAACATCATCTGTCACTTGTTCTAACAAAGCTGTACTATCGACAAACATGACATTTTGACCGCCGGTTTCCGCAATGAAAGGGATAATGGGCCCTGGTTTTTCAGCAAGAGTACGGTTAATGATTTTAGCCGTTGCTGTGCTTCCAGTAAAGGCAACGCCCGCTACTAACGGGTGGTTAATCATCGTCGCCCCTACGTCAGACCCTCCAAAACATAATGAGAGTACGTGGGCGGGAACACCAGAATTATACAGAATTTTCGCAGCCTCATAGGCAACAAATGGGGTTTGCTCAGCAGGTTTGGCAACGACGCTGTTTCCTGCTGCAAGAGCCGCAACAACTTGGCCTAAGAAAATTCCGAGGGGGAAATTCCATGGGCTAATACAGATAAAGACGCCGCGCCCATGTAGACTAATGGAGTTCGTCTCGCCTGTAGGGCCTGGTAACGGCATACCATTGGTAAACTCGTCCTTGGCTTGTTTGGCATAATAGCGGCAAAAGTCGATAGCTTCACGCACCTCAGAAAGGGCATCATTATAAGTTTTACCAGCTTCCCGTATTAAGAGTGCCATGAAGCGTTCCATATCTTTTTCAAGGTGGTCTGCGGCCTTATTGATGATTTCAGCACGGGCAGTTCCCCCCATGGCGTCCCAAGTTTTTTGCGCCTGATCTGCATGGGTAAACGCGTCATCTATCTCTTTGGTTGTGGTGATGGGTACGTCTCCCAAGCAATCATCAAGGTTGGCTGGGTTGACGGCGGACATCATGGAGACCGCAGGAGAGGCGACTGGTTTTGCCAGGGTTTTGGTCTCATCAAAGCTGGCTGAACTGACCAACGGGATCATTTCGGCAGAGGGCGCCGTGGATGGGGTGATGGTGTATCTGCGGTTTCTTTCTTCGACCAGAGTGGTGAAAATTTTTTGAATGTTCGTGCGCTCATTAAGATCAATTCCCCGAGAATTTTTACGGTATTCTCCAAAAATATTTTCAGGTTTTGTGATACTTGGGTGTCGGTAAACAAGCTGTTCTTTTGTCGCTTGGATAGGGCAGGCGACAACTTGTTGAGGGGAGACTTGGGTATTCATAAAACGGTTTATAAAGGAACTGTTGGCCCCATTTTCTAAAAGGCGACGAACTAAATAGGCAAGTAAATCTTTATGACCGCCCACAGGCGCATAAATACGGACAGGGGGAACCTTTTCAAACTCTGCATGTATTGCTTCGTAAACAAGGCCGCCCATACCGTGAAGACGTTGAAATTCTATTCTTTCAAAGTTATTTTTAGCTAAGTGAATAATTGTTGAAATCGTATGGGCATTATGCGTCGCAAATTGGCAGAAGAGGCGCTCTTGCCGCTTAAGGAGTTCTTGGGCGCAAAGAATGTAGCTCAGGTCAGTTGTTGGTTTACGGGTAAAGACTGGAAAGTCTTCTAGACCTAGTTCTTGAGCATGTTTGATTTCACTGTCCCAATAGGCACCCTTGACGAGTCTGACTGAAAATTTACGATTCGTCTCGATGGCCAGAGCATCAATCCATGAAATAACTTGTGGGGCACGTTTCCCATATGCTTGGATGACGAGGCCAAGCCCTTCCCAGTTTTCAAGGTCAGGGTGACGAGCTATTCTCTCAAATATGTCAAGGGAAATATCAAGTCTGTCGGCTTCTTCGGCGTCAATAGAGAGTTGGGTATTATAGGACGCTGCAAGTTGGGCGAGTTTTAGGGCTTGGTCTCCTAATTCTTTAATGACGGTTTTAAAGTTTGCGACTTCATAGCGCGGGTGGAGGGCAGATAATTTGATTGAAACTCCAGACCTATTGTGCACATTAGTTCCACTTTTCAGGTGTCCGACGTTTTTAATGGCATCTGCATAGGCGTTGAAGTAGTTTTGGGCGCTGGCATCGGTGCGTGCAGCTTCTCCAAGCATATCAAAAGAGTAGACGCAGGCGCTCCCAAAAGCTTTTTTACCACGTTTAAATGCTTCATCAATCGTCTCACCAAGGACAAACTCTCCCCCCATAATACGCATGGCTTGAACCATGGCGCTGCGAATGACGGGTTCCCCAATGCGGTGGGTGAGTTTCCGTAGCCACCCCTCTGAGTTACCTGTAATTTCAGGGTTTAGGGTGATCACGCGCCCTGTAAGCATCAGTCCCCATGTGGACGCATTTACAAAAAATGACTCGGCTTTACCAGCATGTGTCACCCATTCACCTGGGGCAATTTTATCAGCAATCAAGTCATCGCGGGTTTGGGTATCTGGGACACGAAGAAGGGCTTCTGCCAGACACATAAGCGCAATACCCTCTTGATTTGAGAGACCGTACTTTTGTAAGAAAATATCAACAAGAGGCTGCTTGTTGTGCATTGTGCGGGTCAATTTTACAACATCGATGGCGCGGTTCTCTATTATTTTCAGATCCGAAGAATTTATTTTAAGGCCCTTGAGTAAGTCGTCAACGAGTGCGTTCTCATCATAGGACTTGTTCTGGCGAATGTTAGCGCGGAGTACTGTTAAATCGGTCATAGTATTTACTCTAAAATAACTTAAACTTATTCAAAATAGACAAGGATATGTGCTGAATCTATGGAGTGAGAAAGCATTCCACAAGATTAATGTATATTATACCAAAAAAAAATTATAAATAGTTTTCCAGATAATGTTTTTACAATTAATTTTTTGTGATGGGAAAGACATGGTGAAGGAGCTTTGCTCGCCCTGGACTGTTCTTAACTAATTTTGCTGGGTTCAAGCTGGATATGATCGCGCAAAGACTCAGGTTTATGTTTTCTTAGGGCAGATAAATCAAGGGGTGACTGGATGAGGTATACTCCTAGGTTCAGACATTAATGAAATCGCTTACATTTATATCAAAAAGGCGCGGGCTGGTTAGGTGGGAGTTGAGAGAGACTCCCGATGGACCAGGTGGTAGTCTATGTTGATGCTGGAGAGCTGTTCTGTCCCATTGATGGCGGCGAGGAGTTGCTCCGCTGCCTGTTGTCCCATACGCCTGTGGGGTGCGTGAATGGTTGTTAATTGTGGGGTGATGATTTGGGCAATATCAATGTCGTCAAAACCTGTAATCGAGACATTCTGGGGGATGGAGATGCCGATGGCTCGCGCCCTTTGGATTGCGCCGCATGCAAGTATATCGTTACCACATATGATGACCGTGGGGTTGTGGTGTTGTGACATGAGGTATTGGAATGCGTCCCCTCCACATGTGAGGGAATAGTTGGTGGTGATGACTTTGAGAGTGCTCGGCACAATACCGGCCTCATGCATGGCGAGGCGCACACCTTCGAGGCGATCATAGGCGCGATCGTTGCCGTGGGTGGAGGCGGAAATCATGGCTATGCGTGTGTGTCCAAGGGAGATCACTTTGCTCGCAATTGTATGGGCAGCTTCTTTATTATTAAATCCAACTGTTAGAAAGTCTGAGTTTGGGCGGTAATTCCACGTGAGGACAAAGGGAATCCCGCGGCTGGTTAGAAAGTCATAGGTTTTATCTGGGCGATTCATACCAATCAGAAATAGCCCATCTACCCCTTGGTTAACTAATGAGTGAATTTGGCGGTACTCGCGTTCAGGAGCGTAGTTGGAACAGGCCACTAAAATTGTAATATTGGATTCGGACATTTTTTCTTGGAACGCTTGGACTCCTCGGGCAAAAATGGCATTTTCCATTGTTGGGATAATGACGCCAACAGTATTGGAGCGACTGGACGCGAGTAACCGTCCCCTAAAATTAGGCGTAAAGCCAGTTTTATCGATAATGGCTAAGACTTTGTCTTTGGTTTTCTTGTTGACCTTCTCAGGGGTATTAAAGCAGCGCGATACCGTCGCGGTTGATACGCCCGCAAGGCGCGCAATGTCATCAAGTTTAAGTTTATTAATATTACCCATTTTCACAAATATGTTTTGCACCTGTTTTCTTAATTTAGACAATTAAAATCCAAATTATAATAATTATATTATCCAATGTATAAAATAATATTGCAAAATAATTTTTTATTAATGTAAGCGCTTGCATTCACGAAAAGCATTGTGTAAGATATTAAAATAGAGTTAAAAAAGTAAATAAATGCTTCAATTAAATGTTTGCATACTCGCCAAAAAAAATTGAAATACCAATTGCCAAGGGGAGGCAATTTACATGAAAAAAAATAATTATTTTTTAATGCTATCAGGCATTTTATTCGCCATTTTTTTTATTAACGTGGTGCGAGGGTCCATGTCACGGTCAGTTTTTTTGACTGATGTTGGTGAGATGCTGGTTCTTTTGTCATCGAGCATTGCGTTTATTATAGGGGTTTTGTGTCTGGAAAAAAAGGAAAGGTAATTCTTCATTATTCACTACATTCTTATTCAAAACAGGTTTATTTAAGGGGAGAAAATAATGTCTAAAAAAGATGGTTCTAAGGAGTTAACTTTACTTGAGCGTCGAACCTTCTTGAAATTGTCAGGAACAGGGGCTTTTACAGCCGCTATGGTTGCCGGTTCAGCTGGTTTATTGTTTAGTGAAAAAGCTGTTGCCATGACAGCAAAAGAAGAAAAAGCTCGGGAAAAGGCTGCTAAACATATCATGGTGATTGCAACTGCTTACGTTTTAGGTGCGTCGCGCAGTTATCCAATTTTACAGCTTGATCTTAAAGAAAACATTCAAAACGCAACGAATGGTCAAGTTTATGTCAAGTTAGCGCCTGGGGGGCAGTTGGGTGCTGGTGGTGCCTTGGTACAGAAGGTGCAAGGGGGCACAATTCAGGCTGCACAACACTCTTTGGCAAATTTTGCACCATTTGCTCCCGTTGTGGATTTAATTAATCTTCCTTATTTTTGTGGGGCAAATCAGCGCTTCGTTAATTTAGTTTCTTCGAAAGCATGGCGAGATGAAGTTCATCCAAAAGTCGAAGCTAAAGGATTTAAACCCCTATTTTATGTTGTGATTGACCCTCGGTGTGTGGCGGTTCGTAAGGGCGGCGCGGGTCCCGTTATCACGCCATCAGACCTCAAGGGAATTAAATTCCGTGTCCCTGGTTCAAAAATGCTCCAGCAATATTACCGTATGGTTGGTGCGAATCCGACACCTGTTGCATGGGGGGAGACGCCTTCAGCTATTAAGCAGGGTGTGGCTGATGCCTTAGACCCCGCTGTGGGGGCGCTGTATGTATTTGGGTTTAAAGACATTCTCAGTCATGTCACGTTTACGCGTGCTGTACCTGACAGTCAGATATTCTCTTGTAACTTGGCGTGGTTTAATAGTCTGTCAAAAGAAGTCCAAGAAGGTATTGAGTTTGCATCAGAAATTACAGCGCAACAGAACCTAGCAAAGGTCCCTGCCGCCCGTAACTTTGCGATGACGGAGTTACGTAAGTCAGGGGTTGAGTTTCACTTTTTGAATTCGGCTCAATTACAAAAGTGGGAAGATGCTGGTGGGTATCAACGTTCCGAATGGGATCAGTATAAGACTGAACTTCCTGGATCTTCCCGAACCTTTGATAAGTTAGAGCAAGCTGTCAATACATCTGGTCGCTATTATGTTCATGATGCCTAAGGCTAAGGCATGAAAAGTGGCTATGAATGAGTTTTGTTAAATTCTCTAGGAGTAGTGATTTTGTTTATTCCCTTAATTTACATTTAATTTTTAAGATGACTTAGGACATAAGATGAAGTCACTACTCAATGTAATTGACAAAAACTTTGAGCGTTGGGCACTGCTTGTATTTTATACAATGTTAGTTGTAACCATGGTCGTAGAAGTTTTGCGCCGTGAAGTCTTTTTATTTTCTTCAGTTTGGGGTGAGGAAATTGTACGGTACTCATTTATTTACTTAGCGTGGATCGGTGCAGCGTTAGCTGTGCGAGATCGGGCACATATTAGGATTGATGTGTTGTTTTCCTATGTCACGCCAAAGGTAAAGTCACTTTTGTATATTTTTGGTGATTTAGTCATGTTTTTTGTGGCCATTAATGCCTTTATTTGGTCGATGGAGACATTACTTGTGGCATGGAAGTATCAGTCTGTGAGTCATGGTTTGCGAATATCAATGGTGTGGTTTCAGCTGGCGGTCCCTTTAGGATTCTTTGTGATGATGATACGGCTAATTCAGTCGTTTATCAGAGATATTCGGGATCTGCGCGGTGGACGTGATGTCCACACAGGAGAACATCTGTTCGACTAGGTTTACGTTAAGTATTTTTAAAATTAGCAATCATTAATATATTTGGTGAACCCGTTTTGTGGCGATACCTCAGGGAGTCGGGAATAATGTTGTGGCAATCTTTACAAGGGTATGCGGTGGAGTTGGGGTGGAGTTTTTATGGTTCCCTCATAATATTCGTGCTCTTAACTGCACTTGGATCGCCGGTTTGGGCTTCTATTGGGGTAACGTCAATTGTCATGTTGGTGTGGTCCGATGTTCTGCCGTTGACCTTATTAGGAGAATCCCTATTTGATGGGATAGACGCCTTTGCCCTTACAGCCGTTCCTTTGTTTATTTTAACGGGTGATGTCTTAGTTCGAACGGGTCTGAGTCGTAAATTTCTGGATGTTGCAGAAGCGTTAACGTGCTGGACAAAAGGGGGGTTTGGTTCCGCAACTGTCCTTGTGTGCGGTATGTTTTCGGCAATCTCAGGATCTGATGCTGCAGGTGCCGCTGCAGTAGGACGGATGACCATTGATCGACTGGTCGAGTCTGGATATCCCCGTCCCTATACCTGCGCGTTAGTTGCATCGGGGGCGTGTACTGGTATTTTGATTCCCCCTTCGATTGCATATATAATTATAGGGTTAGTTTTAGGGATTTCTGCATCGGTTTTGTTTCAAGCAGCACTGATTCCTGGGCTGTTAATTCTTGGCGCAATTTTAATAACAAATATTGTGATTAACCGTATTTATGCCTATGAAAACGGGGGATCTGTTTCTTTTAAAGAGTGGCGGGCAAATATTGCCATGGCCCTTAAAAAAGGGTGGTACGCGTTTATTATCCCAGGAATTATTTTTTATGGAATCTTTTCAGGAAGCTTAACGCCTACGGAAGTTGGCGCCGTTGCAGTAATTGTGACCATCATTTTAGGGTTTATATTGAAAACAATTAAGTTTTCGGATTTTCCAAAAATGTTAGAAAGCTCAGCGCGGGTCAATGGTGTCATTCTGCCGATAATTGCGTTCTCCCTGCCGCTTGCACAAACTCTTGCGGCAATGGGTGTCCCCCAAGGGTTTGTCTATTCTGTCACTTCCCTTACAGATAATCCGCAAATTTTGATTCTCTTGATGGTTTTAATCCTGATTGCAGTAGGCTGCGTTATGGAAACGACGCCAAATATTGTCATCCTAGCGCCGCTATTGAAACCATTAGCAGATGAGATTGGTATGAATGAAATTCAGTTTTGCGTGATGATGATTACCTCTTTGGGAGTTGGATTTATTACGCCTCCCTTAGGTCTTAACTTGTTTGTGGTCTCAGGGCTGACGGGGGAGTCAATATTGAAAATTGCTGGGCGGGCGGTGCCATTCGTCTTCTTTATGCTGATCGTTGTGATGGCGATTGCTTACTACCCGCCGTTATCAACCTCATTACTGCCTGAGGTATATAAATAATAAATTTAGGAGTTTATAAAAATGGTATGTGAGTATCTAAAAAATGCGACTAAAAAATTAAGGATAGATTCGAGTGACGTTAATGATACCGTTCGCAAAATTCTTGAAGATATTGAGCGTGGTGGGGAAAAAGTAGCATTAGAATATGCTAAAAAGTTTGATCAATACCAAGGGAATATTTTTTTAACACGTGAGGATATTGACGCGTCACACGCGTTAGTACCTCAAAAACTTAAAGATGATATTCATTTTGCTCACGATAATGTCCGCCGTTTTGCTCAAGCGCAAATGCAGACATTGAGCGATATAGAGGTTGAGATTGTTCCAGGTTTTATGGCTGGTCAAAAGAGTATCCCCTGTCAAGCTGCAGGGTGTTATGTTCCCGGTGGACGCTATGCCCATGTGGCCTCAGCAATCATGACAGTGACAACGGCGCGGGTTGCTGGATGTAAAAGTATTTCCGTTTGTTCACCACCGCGGCCTGAAATGGGCATTAATCCCGCAATTATTTATGCCGCAGATGTGTGTGGTGCAGATAATATTTTGGCAATGGGGGGTGTCCAAGGCGTTGCGGCTATGGCATTCGGCCTTTTTGGTCTTCCGAGCGCAGATATTTTGGTCGGCCCAGGCAATCAGTTTGTGGCAGAGGCAAAGCGTATTTTATTTGGTCGTGTTGGGATTGATATGTTTGCAGGTCCAACAGACAGCCTCATTCTTGCAGATAAAAATGCAGATCCAAATATTATTGCCGCTGATTTAGTCGGTCAGGCGGAACATGGATATAATTCTCCCGTATGGTTGGTGACAGACGCGCGCGCAGTTGCTGAGGAAGTTATCAAGCGTGTCCCAGAGCATATCAATACACTTCCAGAGCCGAATAAATCAAATGCCGCAGCTGCATGGCATGACTATGCTGAGGTAATTTTATGTTCAGATCGTCAAGAGATGGCAGCAGTGTCGGATAAGTATGCGCCAGAGCATTTAACTGTACAGGCTGATGATCTGGAATGGTGGGTCGATAACTTAAAGTGCTATGGGTCATTATTCCTTGGGGAAGAGACAACAGTTGCCTTTGGGGATAAGGCTTCTGGGCCAAACCATGTATTGCCGACGTCTGGGGCTGCAAAATATACTGGTGGGTTGTCGGTGCACAAGTATATGAAGATCGTCACGTGGCAAAGGGCAACCCGTGAAGGTTCGAAAAAGATTGCGGAAACAACCGCACGTATTTCCCGTCTTGAAGGGATGGAAGCACATGCACGGACGGCAGATATTCGTTTGGTTAAATATTTTCCTGATGAGAAATTTGACTTGACTGTCAATAACGAGAATAGGGAATAACCCCCAATATGAAGATGTTTGATGTAAAAGATAAAGTTGTTGTTGTCACAGGTGCGAGTAGCGGAATTGGGGCTTCCTTAGCAACAACCCTTGCCCAAAGGGGGGCGAAAACGATTGGTGTTGCCCGCCGGAAGGAGCTTCTTTTAGCTTGGCAAGCAAAAGCTGGAGGTCACACCGCCATCATACCCGTGGACTTAATGGATAAAGAGGCACCGCTCTTGATAAAAGAGCAGGCAGAACAACATTTTGGTGCGCCTGATATTTTAGTCAATGGGGCTGGAATTAATCTGCGGCAAATGGCGGATGATGTCACTTATGAGGGGTGGAATGCGACCTTGAGGTTAAACCTCTCTGTTCCATTTTTCTTGGCGCAAATATTGGTGCCAGGTATGAAGCAAAAGGGTTGGGGCCGTATTGTCAATTTTGCGTCATTGCAATCTCGTCGAGCTTTTAAAGGGGGGATTTCCTATGGCGCATCCAAGGGCGGCGTGGAGCAGATGACCAGAGCGATGGCAGAAGCATGGTCTCCTCTGGGTATTATGGTCAATGCTCTCGCTCCAGGTTTTTTCCCAACCGAACTTACCGCACCAGTTTTTACCAATCCTGAACATGCACAGAAGAATGCTGAACAGACATGTGTGGGGCGTAATGGTCAGCTATCAGATTTAGACGGCCCGCTCCTATTTTTGTGCTCGGATGCTGCAGCGTATGTGACGGGTCAGATGATTTTTGTCGATGGAGGTTTTACAGCAAAATGAAGGCGCTTGTATATGTTGGTCCTAAATCAGTTCAGTTTCAAGATGTTGATGATCCCGTATGTGGCGCAGACGCATCATTGATTAAGGTTGAGTCTGTAGGCATATGTGGTTCTGATATTCATGCCTATCTTGGACATGATGAACGTCGTCCCGCCCCTTTAATTTTAGGCCATGAAGTTGCCGGCCTGGTGGTTGAGGGGGCCTATGCAGGGAAAAGGGTTACGGTCAACCCTTTGGTGACCTGCGGGGCGTGTGACCCGTGTCTTGGGGGGCGGTCTAACCTTTGTCCACAGCGCGAAATCATTAGTATGATGCCGCGACAGGGAGCCTTTGCCGAGTATGTAACACTGCCATCACGTAACCTGATTGAAGTGCCAGAGGGGTTTAATATTTCCAAAGCTGCGATGGCCGAACCAATAGCAACAGCTTATCACGCGGTCGCATTAGGGTGTCAACATTCCGCGCGCTGCGTGCGGGAAGCGCGGGCTGTGGTCTTTGGCGGTGGGGCGATTGGACTTGCGAGCGCTTTGGTTTTAAGGAGTCATGGATGTCAAGATATTACCATCATGGAGACCAATGCAGGCCGTCGCAAGGTGGCTCGGTTAGCAGGGTTTGATCAGGTTCTTGACCCAACTCATGGGGGAAGTCTGCGGGACAGTAGCAGTGATATCGTCATTGACGCTGTTGGCGCCATCGCCACAAGGGGAGGCGCATGTCAGATCGTTAAAGCGGGCGGCGTGATTGTTCATGTGGGGTTATTAGACTCCTATGATGGGATTGATGTCCGGCGTCTAACATTACAAGAGATTATCTTCATTGGGTCTTATACCTATAGCATGGTGGACTTTAGGGCAGCATTTCAAGGCTTATACACCAGAACGTTTGGCAGTTTAAACTGGTATGAGGAACGACCACTTTCTGAGGGAAGTGCGGCGTTTAGTGACTTGATCAATGGTCGCAGCCAAGCGGCAAAGATCATATTAAAACCATAAAATTAAATAGAGTAATTTTTTGAAAAAGGAGAAGCAAATGAGCGTACCTGATTTTCTTGTACATGATGATACCGATACAGTTGGTGTCGTCGTGGTGGAGGGTATTCAATCAGGCCAAAAACTTAACGGCTTGGTGATGACAACAGACGAAGAGGTAACCATCTTATCGCAAGACCCTATTCCATTAGGGCACAAGGTTGCCCTACGTGATATTAAAAATGGTAACGATATTATCAAGTATGACAATGCCATTGGTAAGGCCATTGCTGATATAGAAAAAGGCGGCCATGTGCATATTCATAACGTAAAAACGAAAAGGTGGTAAAATGGTTAATAAAACTTTTTGGGGATATCGCCGTGAAAATGGTCGTGTAGGTATCCGTAATCACGTCATTATATTACCCCTTGATGATATTTCAAATGCGGCATGTGAAGCCGTTGCAAATAATATTAAAGGCACTTTGGCTTTACCCCACTCCTATGGTCGACTGCAGTTTGGTGAAGATTTAGAATTACATTTTCGCACATTGATCGGAACTGGATCGAACCCTAATGTGGCGGCTGTGGTCGTCATTGGGATTGAACCAGAGTGGACGAGTAAAGTTGTTGAAGGTATTCGCGCTACCGGTAAACCCGTTACAGGGTTTTCCATTGAACAAAATGGGGATATTAATACGATTGCCGCGGCATCACGTCAGGCGAAAGAGTATATCCATTGGGCATCAGAGTGCATGCGGCAAGAATGTAAGATTAATGAACTATGGATTGCCACCAAGTGCGGTGAGTCAGATACAACTTCTGGTCTTGCGTCTAACCCCACGGTTGGAAACTTAATTGATAAGGTAGATGCACAGGGGGCGACAACATGCTTTGGGGAAACCTCAGAACTGACAGGGTGTGAGACGATTTGTGCCAGCCGTGCCGTTGATGAGGCGACGAGCAAAAAGTTTCTTGATACCTGGCAAGCCTATATGGATGAAGTTATTGAACCCCATAAAACCTCTGACTTGTCCGATAGTCAGCCCACAAAGGGAAATATCCTTGGGGGGTTAACGACAATTGAAGAAAAGGCCTTTGGGAATTATCAAAAAATTGGTAAGAACACAAAATTCATTGACGTCTTAAAGCCTGCGGAGACACCGTCAAAGGGGGCTGGTTTGTATTTTATGGATACGTCCTCGGCGGCGGCTGAGTGTAATACCCTGCAAGCGGCTGGAGGGTTTGTCGTCCACTTATTCCCAACAGGTCAAGGGAATATTATTGGGAACCCAATCATGCCTGTAATTAAATTGTCAGCCAACCCTCGGACTGTGCGGACAATGGGTGAGCATATTGATGTGGATGTCTCTGGTATTTTGCGCGGAGAAATGAATTTGGATCAAGCAGGTGATCTTTTGATTGACATGACCATACGGACAGCTAATGGTCGGCATACGTCGGCCGAGGTTTTGGGACATCGAGAGTTTGTCATGACCAAGCTCTATCGTAGTGCTTAAGTTATAGAGACTTTTGAAGAGTCATATTAAAATTCTTTTCAAAATATATAGAAAAACTACGATACATGTTATAAATATACGTATTCTATAGGGTATTGGGCTTCTGCAATAAGAGTTAATGTGTGGCCCAATTTCCTATTTATACACTCGATAACCTTCAGTACTTCAGAATATGGGTAACTTCTTAATAAATAATTTCAAATTTGAAATAATTAAAAAAAACCTCACTGGTGTGGTGGTGTGTTTTACCATTGCCGCGGCAGGACGTTTTTTAAGTGACTATTATGGGGGGGCGCAAATATTTTTCGCGCTCTTGATTGGGATGGCGTTTCACTTCTTATCTGAAGATGTCAAGTGCCTGCCAGGTATTCAGTTTACCTCTAAGAAGTTGCTCAGGGTGGGTGTCGCTTTTTTGGGCATTGGTATCACATTAGGTGATATTGTATCCTTGGGATGGGGTGTGGTCATGATTGTTGTTTTAGGTGTTCTTTGTACACTATTGTTTGGTCTTATTTGGGCGCGGTTATTCAAGCAGTGTCCTTATTTTGGGCTCCTTACCGGTGGGGCCGTTGCGATCTGTGGTGCTTCTGCAGCCCTTGCTATCTCAACAGTTTTGCCTAAAAACAATTTGAGTGAACGTAATACAATTTTTACGGTTATTGCCGTTACCGTTCTAAGTACATTGGCGATGGTGCTTTATCCTATTATTACCAATATGTTGCAAATGAGCCCGTCCCAGGCTGGTATCTTTATTGGGGGCACAATTCATGATGTGGCGCAGGTTATGGGGGCAAGTTACTCTATTTCTGAAGAGTCGGGCCAGACAGCAACAATTATAAAACTTTTACGGGTTTCTTTATTGGTGCCAGTTGTGATTGGCTTTTCTTTTTATTTTAGAACCAATCAGGGGGTCTCTGCACAGAGCTTACCTTTTCCGTTTTTTTTAATAGGTTTTGTTGTCCTCGTAGGGCTCAATACTACAGGGATGGTTCCTCAGAGTGTACAAGAGAGTTTATTGCAAGCTGCGCGCTGGCTTCTGGTTGCTGCCATTGCTGGGATTGGAATTAAGACATCTTTCAAGTCGTTTATAAGTATTGGCTACCAGCCTTTTTTTATGGTTTTCATGGAAACACTTTTTATTGCCGTGTTTGTGTTTGTGGGGCTTCATCTTATCCAAGGAGGGTGAATTTTCGTCCTTACCTTAAAGGTTTTTTTGAGAAGTGGCGCCTCGTTTTTGCGGCGAGAGGTATCTTATAACAAGAGATATAATTTGATTGATATTCTAAATATTTGGTGTTAGTCTTATTTTCATTTTAGCGCATTACGTGCATCTATACCCAAGTGAGTTTTATAGAGTGTTTAATTTTCAAGTCAGAGAGGCTATTTTTGTCTCGTTATTTGCTGCAATTACGGTTGTTTTGTCAATGTTTCCTCCCCTTGATATCTTTGGTCTTGGTGTGCCTATTACCGCCCAGACTCTTGGTGTGATGTTGGTTGGGGGGATTTTGGGGGCGCGCATGGCCGCTGCTTCCATGTTACTTTTTGGTATCTTGGTTGCCATAGGTCTTCCGGTGCTTGCAGGGGGACGTGGAGGTATTGGAGTTTTCCTCGGTCCAACGGGGGGATTTGTTATAGGATGGATTCCTGCGGCATATGTGGTCGGCTTAATTATTGAGAAGTTCTGGCACAGGTTGAATTATTTTATTGCGTTTGCAGCGTGCTTTTTTGGTGGTGTGGTGGTGACGTATTGTATTGGGGTTCCGTGGTTAGCCTATGTCGCAAAAATATCACTTTGGAAAGCGATTGCATCATCCATGGTTTTTGTTCCTGGAGATGTAATTAAGTCAATAGTCGCAGCCATTATTGTTGTAAACGTTGCTCAGGTATATCCAATTATTAAATCAGAAACTAAGTAATAGTTTTTAATGATTTTCCTTGATAATATAAAAGTTACTAAAAACTCCCTAAAAGTTTTAGATATTAAGGGTATCTCTTTAACTGAGAAAAGTATTGGGATTATTGGGTATAATGGGTCTGGCAAGACAACCTTTGTCAAATTATTTAATGGGTTAGAGACTGAGTACTCAGGCACAATAAAGGTCAATAACCTAGATGTAAAAGCTAAAGAAAACCTTGGCCAGGTGGGTTTTGTTTTTCAAAATAGTGATAATCAAATTGTTTTCCCAATTGTGCGGGAAGATATTATATTCGGGTTAAAGAAGTCTGGTTTAAGTAAAGAGCAAATTAATCTGCGGATGCACCATTATCTTGATGAGTTTGGACTCTTGGGCTTATTAGATCGCAAAACCTATGAATTAAGCGGTGGAGAAAAGCAATTAATTGCGCTGATTGGAGTTCTGATTATGGAACCTCAATATATCGTATTTGATGAGCCTACCGCCATGCTAGATATTCGAAATAGGTCACGATTATTACATATCCTACAGCGGATAAAACAGTCACTTATTATTGTCAGTCATGACTTAGATTTGATGCGGCTTATGGAGCGGGTGGTCTGGATTCATCAAGGACAGATCAAAGAAGATGGCGCCCCCCAGACTGTCATTGAAAAATATGTTATGTTTAGTTCATGCTAACAGATTTATATGTTTCAGGGTCGTCTTATATTCATCATACAGCGCCCCATTGGAAGTTGGGTTTTGTTTTCACTGTATGTACGGCATTATTTTTTCTTCAAAGTTGGCCTTTTTTAATCGCCATAAGCCTTTTGGTTGGTGGTTTATATTATGTGGCGCGTATTCCTCAAAGAGTTGTGATGACAAGTCTGCGTCCCCTATGGGTGGTTCTTGTGGTCCTATTTTGTTATCAGGTCTATGCAGCGGGGGTAAGTTTTGCTCTTTATATCACAATCAGGTTGGTGGTGATGGTCTTGGTTGCAAATTTGCTCACGTTTACCACCTTATCAAGTGACTTGATATCAAGTCTTGAAAATGCCTTGGGGAAGATAGTATCTGCCCGTTCTTCTGAAGCGCTAGGGCTGGCCTTTTCATTGACTTTTCGTTTTATTCCTAAAATTCATCAGATTTTTAAGGAAGTGCAGGAAGCCCAAAAAGCCCGCGGTTTAGAGGGAAACTGGGTCGCCTTAATGGTGCCTTTGATCCTCCGCACGTTAATGTCGGTTGACGAGATGGCTCAGGCTATAAGTGTTAGAAATATTGATGTTACCCATTTAATCAACTCCGAAGATAGTCCCCACCCCTAAGGCACAATGGATAAGAGTCTGGTTTTAGGGTGTGTATTCGGTTACACTAAAAATATAATTTTATTTATCGGATAATTTTACATTATGTGGTGTGAGGACAATGATCATGTTTAAAAAATGTATGTTTTTTTTAGGGGCTATTATTATGGGAATTTTTAATATATCCGCACATTCAAGTGAAACTGTAAGCGATTTTTCATTTGAGAGCCTCATTGGACAAGAGGGGATTAACTTAGGGGACTATCACGGAAAAGTGATTGTTGTTGTCAACACGGCCTCCAAATGTGGCTTGACCCCTCAATATAAAGGACTGGAGGCACTTTATCAAAAATATCAAGAAGATGGACTTGTATTGATTGGGGTGCCGAGTAACAATTTTGGTGGTCAAGAACCTGGGACAAACGAAGAAATTTCGAATTTCTGTGAGGTAAATTTTGGTGTTACTTTTCCCATGTCAATGCGCTATGATGTCATTGGTAAGAATGCCCATCCTTTTTATGTATATGCACGTGAAAAGCTGGGCGGTATTGGTGCACCAAAGTGGAATTTTCACAAGTACCTAATTAACCGGAAAGGTGAATTGGTACAATACTTTTTCTCTATGACAAAGCCAGAATCGTCTCGGTTCACCAGCGCTATTGAGGCTGAACTAGGGAAAAATTTCTAAGTCTCTCATGGGGGGAAAGATAGTAAATAACTAATAACTACGATAAGGAAAGAGACGTCTAATGAAATTATTGCGAGTTGGAGAAGTTGGTAAAGAGGTACCTGCAGTTGTTGGACCAAATAATGGGTATCATGATATTTCTGAGTATATTTCAGATATTTCACATGATGCTTTAAGCGATCTAGATAAAATACGGTCTATAGATATTTCAAAGCTTCCTGTTTTGTCTCCTGATCAACGGGTTGGCCCGTGTGTGGGGTATGTGGGGAAATTTATTTGTATTGGTTTAAACTATTCTGATCATGCAGAGGAAACAGGGGCGACCGTTCCACCTGAGCCGATTATTTTTATGAAGGCAACTTCAGCGATTACAGGTCCGAATGATAACATAGAAATACCTCGAAACTCTTTTAAGACAGACTGGGAAGTTGAGCTGGGTGTTGTGATTGGCAAGCCCGCAAAATATGTTGAAGAAGCCAACGCATTAGATTATGTGGCGGGATACTGTTTGGTCAATGATCTCTCGGAGCGTGCGTTCCAGAATGAACGTCAGGGACAATGGGTTAAAGGAAAATCAGCAGATACTTTTGCTCCTATTGGTCCGTACCTTGTAACGCCCGATGAAATTTCAGACCCTCATAACTTGTCCATGTTTTTAGATGTGAATGGTGTACGTAAGCAGACTGGAAATACCAATAAAATGGTGTATGGCGTGCCTTATTTGGTCTCTTATATTTCGCAATTTATGTCGCTTCAGCCAGGGGATATTATCTCCACAGGGACGCCTCCAGGGGTTGGAATAGGTGCTAATCCTCCTGAGTTTCTCAAGGCAGGAGATACCGTTCACCTTGGAGTTGAAGGACTTGGCGCCCAACGGCAAAATGTCATTCAAGGATAAGAAAGGTTAAGGGCGTTCCGCGACCAGCATTTGGGGGGGTGGTCAGTATATTTCCCCGTAACTTTTCACCTCTCTTCTTATAATAACTTGAGACTTTAATCTTTGTCTTGGGGTGTACTGAGAACGCGTAACGACCTTTTTTTGTCTTTTCTAACATTTACGACCCTTTGTTAATGTATTAACCATGAGGTGTTATGAATAAACAGTATGGTATTGTTCTAGGTTTTTATGGGCCCATCTGGACCAAAGACATTTTACAAGATTATGCCTACTTTTGTCGTGACTATGGGTTTGGCTACTTTATATATGCACCTAAGATAGATGATCGTTTGCGTAAAGAGTGGGCAAAGCCTTTTACGGATAAGGACATTCAAAGCTTAAAAGAAATCAGAGACTTATTTGAAACTCTTGGTGTTCGTTTTGGGATTGGGTTAAGTCCATATGGGTGCAATACCCTAAGTGAGAAATCAGAAAAAGATCTTAAAGCTAAGATTGAGCAGATAAACATGATTTCGCCCACAATATTGGGAGTATTTTTTGATGATATTGATCCAAAATCTATTGGTGATGACTTAGCGAATGGTCAGGTAAAAGTTGCCGAGTATGCTGCTGAGCACAGTACGGCGTCATCATTTATAACTGTTCCTTCGTACTATTCTTATGATCATATTTTACAGCGCGTTTTAGGGCCAATGCCACAACGGTACCTAGAAGACTTTGGTCAGATCAGTCAAAAGTTTAATATTTTTTGGACAGGGCAGCATATTATAAGTCTTGGATATACCGAGCATGAGTTGCGCGCCATCTCTGATAAGGTCAAGCGCCCTATTAGTATATGGGATAACTATCCAGTTAATGACCCTGGGTATCTAAAGGACTTTCTCAGGATCTTTGGGGTAACGGGGCGACCACAGAATTTAAAAGACTATACCTCAACCATTGCCTTTAATCCTATGTTACAAGCCTATGCATCGATGATTCCCTTAGCAACAGGGCGCGCGCTCTATAAGAGTGAAACGGAATATAGTCCACGACAGGCGTATCTTGATGCTCTCCATGGACTATGCGGTGAGGAATTGGCCAAAACTATCGATAATAATTTAAATTACTTTAGTTTGTCAGGGATAGGTCACGCCAGTGATTATTCTAAAAAAAGGCTAATTTCTGAATTTTCTGGCTTTCAAAGCGGTATGGATAAGAGCATAGCAGCGGACTTTATTTCTCTTATAAATGACAATGCCGAATGATTACTTTGGTGTCTGCGTCTAACTTAAGTGAGGATTTACGGGTTTAAGCCTGGCAACTCATGGTCATTTGCCTTGGGCTGCCGCTTGGGCGGTGACGTATTTTTGAGGCGAACCATAAGGGCGCGCAGCTGGGTTTTAAGGTCTTTGATATCCACGTGGGCATGGAAGTACAGGGCGCCTTCAAGCAGCTTAAACAGATCTGTTGCCCGCTGTTCTTCTTCAGGGAGACGCTTAATAAGTGTGGTTAATATGGTCCCAAGGGAGGCATTGTGGGAGAGTTCCCAATTTGTGTGTGCAAACCTTTGTAGGTAGAGGAAGATTTCTTTAGCGTTGGTTGTTTGCGGCAAGTTTTTAATGACTGGCTTCACCTTAGATGCCTGCTGGGGGTCTGATTGAGGGTGATGTTCCATATTGGATGCCAGCGCTTGTAATTTCTGATTAATCCGCATTGATCTAATGAAGATAATAATAATCATCAGAAATAGAACAGTGATAATCCCCATGAGCCATATGGTGACCGGCGTCATCATACTTTTAAGCGAAGATATAACGTCATGCTGTTCGGTATCGATAGATGGGAGGTCTTGGGGCACTTGAGGTGCTTGGTTCGTGGTAAGAGGTGGGGCGGTCATATTCGCCGCAGGATCAGGGATAACGGTAATTTTTCTTTGGGGTATTGTTGAATAAGAAATTTGATTTTTTTTCAGGTTCCACCAAGGAATTGATATTTCAGGAAGGGTATATTCTCCAGGCTCTAGGGGGATAAGCGTGTAGTTTTTATTAAACGTGCTGATGATATCTTGGTTGATAATTTCTTCTTGTGATTCGGGCAAGTCTTCATAGACCTTAAACTTCTCAAGTTGGAGGGGGTGAAGGGCTATTTTAGATAATTGGTTGGCTGTCACCCCCCTTGCTGAGGTGGTAAAGCTTCGTAAAATAGGCTTGCCAACCATGAACTCTTGGGTGTTGTCCCACTCTTCTTTGATTGTGAGGGTACGGGCTGGAAGCCATATGTCCAAATTGGTCTCTGGCGCTTTAACGGTGATCTTGGGCGGAATACTGGAAAGTTTGAAGAATTTTGGTTCCGAACTTTGAGCAAAAACTTTACTATTTGAAGTTATAAGTTGAGAAAATATTGAAGTTGGATCAGACAAGGAAAATGGGTCTTGAGGAGTAATTTGCCCTTGAAAGACGCTTAGGGGCAGGCTCATGACCCCTTCTTTAAGAGGCACAACAAGATAGCTTAGTTCTGTAAAGTATGAGGTAATGCCATTGTTAACTTCTTTATAGGACTTGGGTGGACCGTTCTGTACAATAAATGCATCTTCTATTTTCTCTGGTAAATAACGCAACTCAGATAATTTTTTTTGAGTAACTAATTGGACTGTATAGATAATAGGTTCATATTGATATGGAGTTTCATTACTGACATTAGAAATTATTTTTATGCCTTGGCCCGCGTTTTTCTTGAGGGTGCTGCTTGAGGTGTTTGGTCCTGTGACCGTAATTGTAATCGGGTTGGTGTTTAATTTACCTAATTGAGTTTTGAGAAAAAATGCTGGAATGGTGAAACTTCCAGTCTGTTTCGCCCGCAGTCGATAGGTCCAAGAGCGATTTTTATTAATTTTTCCGTTAATAATATTTGTGTATGAAAGTTGACTCGTTGAGATAACTTGGAAATGAGAATCTAGGTTAGATATTTTCGGGGATTCTAGTGGCGATGCCTGGCTGAGGATTAGTTCCAGGGTAAATGTTTCGTTAATGGTAAGTGAGTTCCTATTGACTTTAGCAATAAAAGTCGGCTGGTATTGTGCCCATGTGGGCAGGGACACCATCGAACAACTGATAAGAAGGAAGAAAAGGATGCGTTTTACCATGGGTTTTTTTCTTGTTTAGTGCCTTTAAGCCTTGATTCAATAAGAAACTGTTTTTTCCAGAAAATTTTAGGATCAATTTTCATAAAGTTCAACTGCTTATCGATATTAATATCTTTTGCGGATTTTGGGTCTTGCTCTGCTTGGTCTTGCTCTGCTTGGTCTGCTTGGTCTTGCTCTGCTTGGTCTGCTTGGTCAGCTTGGTCTTGTTCAGCTTGGTCTTGTTCAGCTTGGTCTTGTTCAGCTTGGTCTTGTTCAGCTTGGTCTTGTTCAGCTTGGTCTTGTTCAGCTTGATCTTGTTCAGATTGGTCTTGTTCAGATTGGTCTTGTTCAGATTGGTCTTGTTCAGATTGGTCTTGTTCAGCTTGGTCTTGTTCAGCTTGGTCTTGTTCAGCTTGGTCTTGTTCAGATTGGTCTTGTTCAGATTGGTCTTGTTCAGACTGGTCTTGTTCAGATTGGTCTTGTTCAGCTTGGTCTTGCTCAGATTGGTCTTGTTCAGACTGGTCTTTCTCAGACTGGTCTTTCTCAGACTGGTCTTTCTCAGATTGGTCTTGTTCAGATTGGTCTTGCTCAGGTTGGTCTTGTTCAGGTTGGTCTTGTTGTTTTTCTTTTAGTTGTTGAGCAATTTCTAAATTATGTCGAGTTTTATAGTCGTCAGGGTCATCTTTTAAAATATCCTCATAGGTTGAGATTGCCTCATTATACTTTCCAAGGTGAACCAAGGTATTGGCGAGATTATAGCGCGCATTTCTTACCTGTTGAGGTTCTGTAACACTGCGAAACGCAGCTTCGGCATCTGTAAACTTTTGCGACTTAAAGTAACTCACACCTTTTTGATAGGCGTCCTGAAACTTGTTTGCAGCATCTTCATATTTTTTTTGTTTAAATTCCGCTTCTGCTTGTTGTGCGTTATTTTGAAAATATGTATGCCACGATTCTGCTTTTGCATATTCATTTGGGACTATTGCGATCAACAGAATCAGGGGGACAGTGACACCTTTACGGAAGAAATATAACAGAAAAATCATTACAGGGATCAGCAGGACATAAAACCCTTCTTTCCATATGAGGAGTGTCGATTCGGAATTTTTTTCTATTTGGTTTTGAGTTAATTGGTCAAGAATCGCTTGAGTGTCTTTATCAGAGTAATGGGCTGGCAGGTAAAGGCCATTTCCAGCTTGGCTAATCTCTTGTAACTCTTGGGGGTTAACCTTGAAGAGAATGGGCGTTCTGTTTTTTGTGATCCACGTGCCATTTTTATTTTTTGCAGGGGCGCCATTAGCGGTTCCAACGCTCATGGTGTGCAGCGTAATGTTTTTTGAGGCGAGGTCTTTCACCTTTGTGTATGCGTCTAGGTAGTCTGCAACCCCCCCATCACTAATAATAAGGATAGAATTAGTATCACCGTGTTTTGAATTGAATGTTGTCTCGGCTAACTTTAAAGCGGGGGTTAAGTTACTGCCCTGAACGTGAATTAAATCTGGAGTTAAATAGGGCAAAACTTGGTTAATTGTCGTCATATCATTGGTGAGGGGAGAGATTAAATGAGCATCTGCAGCAAACACAATAAGGGCGACTTTGGTAGCTTCCCCGTTGTTGAGAATATCTTCGATTTCCTGTTTTGCTTTGACAATCCGTGAGGGGGGCTCATCTTCTGCCATCATTGACATGGACATATCAAGGATAATTGTCAGGTTTTTATGGGATGTATAGGTTTTAACTTCCTCAAGGTTCCATCGTGGTCCTGCGAGGGCACAAATTAATAATATCCAAGATAAGGACAAGAAAAACAGGAGCCAACGTGCCTGGTTGCGCTTGGAGGGAGGCGATACCACAAGGTGAGGAATAAGGTGAGGATCAATAAAGCTGGTCATTTGATCAGAGGAGGCTCTCTCCCGAGATAACCATCCATAGAGCCACCATATCAACGGCAGGAGTGTAATGCCCCATAGCCAAAGCGTGTTCTCAAAATAAAAATCCTTAAGCACCAAACCTGACCTTTCTATAAACTGGTCTCAAGCAGACAATAAGTAACAAAACGCATCCAAAGCCGAGAGGGTAACGATAGAGGGGCTTGCGAATAAGGTATTGTCCTGCCTCTGCTTTTGTGCGCTCTAGTTTATCGATTGTGTTATAAATTTTTTGTAATGACTTAGAATCTGAGGCAACAAAGAATTTACCGTCAGTAATCGTGGCAATTTTTTGCAATAACGCTTTATCAACCGCCATTTTAACCATGACAGTTTGGCCATTTTCATCAATGTAAGGGGTGACTTCTTTTTTACCCACGGCAATCGTGTATATGCGAATCCCGTATTCTTTGGCCATTTGTGCAGTTTGGAGGGGTTTAAGTATACTGGAGGTATCTTGACCATCAGTCAGCAAGATTAATACCCGCGACTTTGTCGGACGGTCCCGCAGGTTTCTAATGGCCAAGACGATCGCACTGCCGATAGAAGTTGACTCTCCAGCCATCCCTGGGAACGTATTATTGAGTATATGTTTTATGGAGAGGACATCTAAAGTTAGGGGGACGCGCAGGTAGGGAAACTCCCCAAATAATATTAAACCAACGCGATCGCCATAGCGTTTTTGGATAAAGTCACCGACAACATCTTTAGTAATATCAAGACGGGTCAGGGTTTCAGTTTCTGTAGAGAAATCAAGGGCGTTCATGGAGGGTGAGATATCAACTGCTAATAAAATATCGTACCCTTCATTCTGAATATATTGGAACTGGTTGATGATTTGGGGGCGCATTAGTGCCAATACCAATAATACCCATATACCATATATAAGTAGTGGGAAAGCGCTTAAATGTCTTTTATAAGAGGGTTTATTCCGATTAAAAGCTGATTGTGCTCTTGATATTGATGGAAAGAGGATGGTCGGTGTATCTTCTCCATCTTTTGTACGTGAGGCAGGGAAAGTCCACCAGAAAATAAAAGGTAAGAAAAATAAAAATGCCATGTATGGCCAAGCGAACTGAAACATTACTTAACCCACTTTATTGCAGCTTTGATAGCTTTTTCCATATCACTTTTGGAAACTTTTGGAGGGGAGGGAGCGTAGGGAGCAATGATTAACCAAGGGGCATTGTGGAACCAATCAAAACTTTGAGGATCATGTTCTGTAAGCCATTTCAACCAATTGTTACCTTCAAGTTTTGCACATGTTTGACGAGAGTATTTGTGCATAGCAATGTGGCGGAGTGCTTCGGATAGAGTGGTGATTGCGGCGCTATCAGGAGCGGCGTTCCTTAGGCTGTAAAGAGTTTTGAATATTTTGCCTTTTAAACTTTGATTAAACTTTCTTCTTCGTCTATAGAGGAGCAAACAGGCCACTACGATCATGGACACCAACAGGCATATTCCCCACCATCCTGCGGCCAGTGGCCACCAGGTGACTGGATCCAAACCCTCGATATCGTAAAGGTCGTTAAGTAAATCTTTTTCGGGCGTCATTTCTTTTGTGCAAGTTTAATTTGTCGAGGGAGTTCTTTTTCAACATCATTTTTAGTCGATAGGGATATAAAGTAAATACGGTTTTTTTTCGCAGTCTGTATCAGCTGGTCTCGGGTATTTTTCCACATTTGATAATAGGTGCGCCGTGCCATTTGGTTATTGGTATCAATGACCGCCTTATTATTGATGCCTTGTAAAATGACAGGGCCTATAGGTAACAATGTGTGATCCGCAGGGTCATCAATGGCGATAAGAATGGTCTGGCACCGCTTTTGTAGTCTGATGAGGCGTTTTTCTAAGTCAGAGTCAAGGATATGGAAATCACTAATGATGTAAACTTGACTGCCTCTTGGGGCGTATCGGTTGAGGTGATCGAGGTTTTGACTTAAGGAGATCGCGGCGGCTTGCCCTTCAATGTGAGGATCCGTGAGGTGTTTAAATAGGGCTAATAGAGAAGAGCGCGACGATTTCGGTGGCAAGTATTGAATACCTGAAGGAATATCACCAAAAAGACACGCGCCGACTTTGTTATGGTTGATATGGGCGCTCCACCCAAGTAAGGCCGCCACATATGCAGCTTGAACAGACTTGAAAGTTTTGCGTGTTCCAAATCTCATTGTGCTGTTCATATCAACACATATTATTACGCTACAGTCTTGGTCTTTCCTAAATACCTTTGTATGAGGTTTTGCTGTACGTGCCGTGACGCGCCAATCAATATGACGAATATCATCTCCTGGTTGATACTCTTTTACTTCTTCGAAGTCGAGCCCTTGTCCTCGAGAGAAAATGCTTTGGGTCCCTGAGGAATGTGAGTCTATTGAACTTTTCCAAAGCAATGAGAGGTAAGGAGCATAACTCCGCATAGTCAGGAGGGATTGAAACTCTGGATGCAACATGAAAATAGCCTTATGGAACAGCAACCACGTCAATTATTTTTTCTATGATTTGGTCGCGGGTAATCCCCTCAGCCTCAGACTCAAAGGTGGGTATAATGCGGTGACGTAATACGGGTATACATACGGTTTGAATATGATGGGGCGTGACGTACTCACTGTTATATAACCAAGCAAGAGCTTTGGCGCACCGGATAATTCCTAAAGTTGCGCGGGGTGAAGCCCCATAGGAGATCCATTTTGATAAATGTTCATTATATTGTTGGGGCCAACGGGTTGCAGAGACCAAAGAGACGACATAATTTTTGAGGGACTCACTTATATGTACTTTTAAGACGCTTTGACGGGCGCTTATAATTTCTTGTTGTGTTGTGAGTGGACCCGCAGAGGCTTCACTATTTAAGAGTTGTTTCTCATTCAATTCAATGACCTGGAGCTCCTCGTCATGGGAGGGAAAGTCAACCGTTGCATGCATTAAAAAACGATCCATTTGTGCTTCGGGTAATTGATAGGTACCTTCCTGCTCTATGGGGTTCTGGGTCGCAAGAACCATAAAAATTTCTGGCAATTTGTAGGTACTATGACCAACGGTAATTTGTTTTTCCTCCATGGATTCCAGCAATGCGGACTGTACTTTTGCCGGAGCTCTATTGATCTCATCCGCGAGAATAATATTACTGAAAAGCGGACCCTTTCTAAATGAAAAACTATTCTTGTCATGAATGTAAATTTCTGTACCTAAGAGGTCTGAAGGCAAGAGGTCAGGAGTAAATTGGATACGGTGAAATTTACTCTCAAGTCCCGCAGAAATTGCTTTTGCCGCAGTTGTTTTGGCCAACCCCGGCATTCCTTCAATAAGGATATGTCCATCTGCCAGTAAACATACAAGCAAGTTTTGAATAAGCAATTTTTGTCCAATAACTTTCTTGGTAACAGATTGATATAATTTTGCTAATTTATTATGTGTTGCGTGTGGATTATCTGCATAAAAAAGCGTTTCCATTCGTTAGTCTTTCCTTCGAGTCGTATTAATAATTTTGTGGACTTTATACACTGTGTGCAAATATATCCTGATCTGCCCATCCCATCAAATCAAGTTTGGCACGGGCAGGTAAAAAGTTAAAACAATTTTCTGCGATTTCTAATTTTGATTCCCTCACTAACAGCTGATGAAGGCGATCTCTCAGTTGATGTAAATATAAAACATCCCTAGCAGCATAGGTTAATTGTTCGTGGCACAGTTCTGATGCACCCCAATCAGATATTTGTTTCTGTTTAGATAATTCTATTTTAAGAAAATCCCTACACAAGGTTTTTAAACTGTGGTTATCCGTATATGTTCTGACCAGTTTTGATGCGATTTTGGTGCAAAATACTGGTGCGCATTCAACCCCTAAATAATGGTATAAGACCGCGACATCAAAACGGGCAAAGTGAAAAATTTTTAACTTGCTTGGGTCTGCGAGTATAGAACATAGGTTGGGTGCATTATACTCTGTGCCATCAAACTTAACTAAATGAATCGTACTATTCGGGAGGGATGTAGATAACTGCACCAAACAAAGTCTGTTATGGAGTATTTGTAACCCCATAGTTTCAGTATCCACCCCGATTGGTCCATCAAATAAATGAAGGATATCTGCTGGAAGATCATTGTTGTGAAGAATAATTTGGGGTTCAATTTTATCCATTAGCTTTGTACCTTTGATTAAAATGTAAGTTCATGTATTTTAATAGAGTCATTCTCTGTTATATAAGGCACACCCGTGGCATCAAATAGGTTTTTTAAGGCTGTTAAAGGATCATCATGTTTTGTTTCGATAAAGGTTTTAATTGCTGCAATAGCTTCCTCTGTCGCATCTAGACTACGGAGGGCGTGTGAAGTTTTTTCATACATGGAACCTTCTTGGGGATGCGTGTATAAATATTTATCAATATCAAAAATATCCCCATTAATTGCAGTTTGTGCTGCAAGTAATACCAATTGACCAGCGGTATAGTTTAAGCTAGGAAAACCATTTTCATTGGTATGTAAAAGCGCGCTATTAGACAGGTTTGCAATGGCATCTTGGATGGAGTTATTAATGTCTGCAATAATAAAGTCATTTGAAACATTGAATAACCTTTTTGAGAGGACGAGACTAGCTAAGTTCGCCATACCCTCTTCATACCAACCATCGCTAGGGCCTTCTGATTCTGCCTGGTATAAGTGTAGAATTTCATGGGATAAGAAGTTAATGAAACTCGTTTGATTATCTTCTGTCAGCTGAAGAGTCTTTTGATCATCGTTCGTTAAAACATGGGCTTGTATATCCGAGTTACTAAGTCCATTGCCTGCCGTTATAAACAATTGTTGCGGAGGGAGTTGTTTTAATTTTTCTATATATGCTTGACGATTGGTATTCGGAATTAATTCTAATGAGGTCATTAGATCATATAGATTTTCTCCATACATACTCTGAAGTCCAACAGCTATCATGATTGGGTTTGTCGTTCTGGCACCCACATGTTCATTGAGATAAGTTTGGAGTGTAGAGGTAGTCTCTTCAAGATAACGTTTAAATGCATTTGAAGATTCTTCATGGTGGATGAAGGCAATACTTTTTTGCTCGTTATAGACGATTTTATTAATCGAACCGAAATAAATAATAAATCCGGGTTCAATCTCTGTATCTAAATTTACTTTTAGGGGTTCTCCATTGGATGTGTCCACAAGACCAAATTTAGAAGTAAAGACATCTGTATTGGGAAGAGCATTGATAAATAAAGAGATGTTTAATGGGTTCAAATTATCTATAGAGTCTATAACGGCTTTGATTCCTAGTTGAAAGGGATAAAAAGTCACTCCGTGCTTAAAGTCGACAAAAGGTTGCACTGTATACGTTACTAGGGTGCTCCAGGTGTCTAATTTAACGGTTAATCGATCAAAAGGCTGCTCATCTTTACGCGAAATGAAGTTATTGACTGAATTTAGGTCTTGAATCTCATAGCTACTTTGAAGGTGCCATCCATGTTTATGGGCAGGTGTTTTTCGACCAAGCCATAACTTCTTAATTGGTTGTTTAAATTTGTAGTCAACTTGCCAGACATCATTGACCTGTTGAGTCACTGTTATGTCAACGTCAACAGGGGTATCGTTTTGTGCAAAAGCGCTAGAAAAGGTCACGATGAATGCGAATAAAAGAAGAGTAGGATAATACATATATATTGCTCTATAAAATTTAAAAATACGCTTTTATTGGGTCACAATTCTGCGTTTAAGTGGAAGCTTATTCAATCCCATTTTGAGGAGAACTTCTGTAAGGTGCGCTGCATTATACTTGAGTATGCTGCGTATTAAAATATAAATTAACTTATGTCAATGCGATGTTTTTAAAATCTTTTCTTAAGTATACGTTAGATCAAACTTTGTGAGGAGGACACTTGATTTATCTAAATATTATTTATTAATAACTTTATGAAACTTTATTTCAATTTTTAATTCATTTTGGCTTGAGCCTTCAGGTATTGCTAAATAGTGGGGTTCTTGTGGCAGGATCACATGAATATCACCCTTATACAAGTGAAACGTTTCATTGGTATCGTCTTGAATAAAGTTCACGCGCCCAGAAATAATTTCTAAGGTTCCCCAAACGCCTTTCATGGTGTTGTGACGTTTAAATAAAGCTGCAGGAATTTTATCTCCTAAAAACGGCCCAATAGTTTTATAAGCAATAATATCCTCTGGTAAAGTACGCATAAATTTTTCCCTTAATATATTAGAATGCAATTGTCATTTTTTCACTCATGTGGTCTTTTAATAACATAGCACCAGCTTGAGACGTAAAGTTTTTCATTTCCTTCGCATGAGTGACGTGAACCCCACAAATATAATGAACCCCGTACTTTTTCCAGACGGGTGATAGGATGGTGGTGGGTCCGAGAAGCATAACTTGTGCTTTTTGTGCGAGAAAAAGAAGGCGTGGCAAAGAGCCATTCATTAATGTTTGCGACGTGATGACAACATAGTCTGCCTCTTGTAAAAGAACCTCTCCCTCATCAACCGTGTAGTGGTTTTCCTTTGGCTCACGTTCAATAATTTTAATATCAGGTATGATTTTAGGGGCGGGTGGAAAGTTGCCTACACAGACTTTTTTCCCGATACACTCTTTAAAGACACGAAACCCCCAGGTGGTCTCGCCTATGATCCCTTTTGCCTGATTGTTATAGTAAGAGGATAAACTTGCAATAGCAACTGAGCGCGCGAGGTCATCGTCACTTTTCAACCATTGTGACATTTCTTTAACAGTTTTCCCAATAAAATCTCCCGCATTCTCAAGGGTGCGCCCCCCTTCTGTCCCGCGACATGGGGTGCGGCTGAGGCCTCCACCGTATTTTGTTTCAACAAATGTCCAGTTATGACCAATGAGAATGTCTTTTATTTTAGTCTTTGGGGCATCTTGAATCAGGTCATCATAAATATTTTCCCACCCCCACCAGTTTTTTAATTGCTCAAAATCACCAGAGATTTTCGACACTTTTTGGGCATCAATGTTCTGGGGTATGGATTTAATCCATAAAACCCGTGTACGGTGGCCGGTATATCTTTGGACAACCTGAGCACTTTCTTGAAAAGATTCTTCAACAATAACAGCATCAGGGGGGACTTGGGGAAATTGATCTCCCGCTTTAAGGTGTGAGATTACCCATTCTTTTTGGGTCATGAAAGTGATGAACTCTTCAACTCCATCATCAGAGGAAGAGAGGGCCATTGGAGTAAATTCACTAAGATTTTTTTCTTTTAATTTCTGCATAATATCTGACTTTATATTGTTGATATCTGAGTCGTTCGGTTGGTAGGAGGGCGTAGCGATATTGATGATCTTATCTAAACTCGCAGGGTATCCTTGGATGTTATAGACTTTGTTTGACAATATACAGGCGTCTTCTAGGTGGTGCGTTACAAGGATAACGGTCCCTTGTGTGGTTTTGATATAATTTGATATACGGTGAATAAGATCATTTTTGGTGACGGTATCCAGTGCTGAAAAAGGCTCATCTAATAATAGTAAATCTGGACTGCAGGCGATAGCACGCGCTAAGGAGACCCGTTGTTGCATGCCGCCGCTTAGAATTTTGGGATACATATCCTTTAATTTAGGAGGGAGTCCAACATTGTATAAAAGGTCATCAACTTCAGAGGAGGAGAGAGAGATACCCATTTCTTTAGCGCCAAAACTAACATTTTTGCCAATTGTCAGCCATGGAATAAGGCGATTGTCCTGAAAGACGCACGCTAACCTTTTGGCGTTGACCCAAATATGCCCCTCAGTTGGGGTGAGAAGTCCACTGATCAGGTTTAATATGGTTGTTTTACCACACCCAGACCGCCCCATAATGGTGAGGACCTGGCCTTTATCCGCGGTAATATTAATTTTTATGAATAAGTCAGAAGCGCGCACTTCACCTTGATCGTAGTCAGAGTATCTAAATGAAATATTTTGAAGTTTTACAACAGCATTCATCAGTAAGTTACCGCCATTTCATGGTATACTTATTAATGGGATCAATAAATATCTTATCAGTGATTATAAAAAGAGTAACTGCAATGACAATCCATGAAAATACATCCGTGGTTTCTAAGTAGGCTTGCGCTGCTCTAATCTGAGACCCAATACCATTTTGCGCGCCGAGAACTTCGGCCATAATCCCAACTTTCCAACTTTGCCCGAATGAAATTGTCAAAGAAGAGAAGGTCATGGAAAGGGTATGCATGCTGCCAATTGTTAATACTGATTTAGCATGAGACATACCAAACGACCGCCCCATATCTAATAACTTGGTATCAATCGTCTTAACGCCTTGAAGGGTTGAAATATAAAGAAGGGGAAATTGAGATATGACAATTGTCGTTACAACACTTCCTAAACCAGATGTACCAAACCATAAAATAGTCAGAACAGTCCATGCGACTGGTGGTACCGAGAGCATAATGCGCTCAATGGGGCATAACAACGCTCTTACAAAGGGAAGAAATCCTGAAATAAGCCCGAGCGTACCTGCAATCAAGACACAAATTACGAATCCTGTAAGCGCACGGATCGTGGTGATCTTCAGCTCTTCTAAAGCGTTATAATCGGTAAATAGAACCGCGATATTATTAATCGCCTCAAGGGGGGAGGGTAAAATTACCTCATGAGTGTATGTGCTGCTTATGTGCCACACAACAATTAAAAGAGTCAACCCAAGGCCCTTAATCATGAACTGACTAAGGGGGCTTACGTGCCTAGAAATGAGGCGTATTACCATTGTTCAACTATGGATTAATAGGCATAATAAAACTTTTCGTCAGGAAGTTTGCCGCCAATAATTTGAGGGTTTAAAACCGACAACTCATTAAAGAAGCCTTCAAGCTCGCGCTCTCCGCCGCATCAACGGCCAGGGCCCCAATCCCGATCGGTGGGACATGGGTGACGAGTTCATCTATTTGTGTAGCATTGGCAGCGGTGGTACAATGAATGAAGGAAATAAGATAAAAGTTAATAAGTATTTGTTAAAATCATGCATTATATTCTCGTCTTAATTTTATGGAGACCCTGAGAGCTAGGTGTGATTAGGCGAAAGTTTGTAAACGCAAATTGGAGTGATAATCATTATTATGTACTGGATGAACCTAATTGGCAAGGGCAAATTATCTTGAGGGAAGGTGTGGGCATAGCAATTTGCGAGACGGGGTTTGTGAGAATTTAGCGGAGGTATAAAGTTTCATATGATCACTGGAAATATGCCATATTAATTTCAGGGGTTTTCTGGTTTTTTGGATTTTAAGTGCTGATATGTGACCATAACCCCCCTCTATGCTTTAAGTGATAATTAGTTGCGTTTAAAGAGTGCTGATTTAAGGAAATATTGTTATAGAAATATTGACTATGTGTATGATCTTTATTAGTATAATTGGGTCTGGGGAAGTGTTTAAAATGACTTGATGACATTTGTTAAATGCCATTGAAGTTAGTTGAAGTTAAGTTTCATGAGTTTAAAGAAGTAAAATGGCAGAAAAGAAAAGGCGGCCACTATCACCACATTTAGAGGTACATAGATTCGAATATACGATGGCTTCATCCATCTTACACAGAATCACGGGTGCTGCGTTAAGTGTTGCTGCGATATTAATTGTCTTGTGGTTAGGTGCCTTATCTATTGGTGGAGGGGTTTTTGGATTTTTCCAGATGCTGATGGGAAGTTGGTTTGGCCAGTTTGTATTACTCGGGCTTATTGCCTGTGTTTTTTATCATTTAGCAAACGGTATTCGTCATATGATATGGGATTTAGGGTATGGTTTTGACCTTAAGGTTTCCCATCTCAGTGCCTATTTCGTATTTGGTTTTACATTTGTTATGTTCTTGATAACTTTGTATGTTCTATATTTTTAGATCCATAGAGAGCTTAGATGTCTTTAAATAAAATTAGAATCTTGATTTCGAGTTTCTTGCGTTTAGCCTTCTCAAAGAATGAGGGCGCTCGTTGGTGGTTCCAGCGTGTGGTGTCAGTGATTCTTGTTCCTGTAGTACTATGGTTTCTGGTGAGTATGGTGCATGTTGTTGGCGCGTCTGAAAGTGAGGCAAGGGCATGGATTGCAACACCACATATTAGTTTTTTACTAATTTTTTTGTTGGTTACTATTTTTTTTCATTTAAACCATGGCCTGCATGAGATTATTCAGGACTATGTACATAATAAATTTTGGCATAAACTAAGTGCAGGGATAGTAGGATTTATTTGTTATGCATTACCAATAGGTGGAATAGTTTCTGTTGCGACAATTTTTTTTAGTGCATAGCATAGGCCTTATATTTGTCTAAGAGTACTGTTGTTTTTTAAACCTTAGAGACTATTTTGGAGTATTATGACAAACGCATATGAGACTGTTACACATGAATATGATGTGATTGTTATTGGGGCTGGCGGGGCTGGTCTGCGAGCTGTTGTTGGTCTTGCTGAAGCAGGACTATCCACTGCGTGTTTAACTAAGGTTTTTCCCACGCGATCTCATACTGTTGCTGCTCAAGGTGGTGTTTCTGCTGCATTGGGGAACATGGGTGAAGATGACTGGCGTTGGCATATGTATGACACCGTTAAGGGGTCAGACTGGCTAGGTGACCAAGATGCCATTGAGTACATGGTGCGGGAAGGAATACCGAGTATTCTTGAGCTTGAGCATTACGGACTTCCTTTTAGTCGAACAGAGGAAGGGAAAATTTATCAACGTGCCTTTGGAGGTATGTCGAAAAATTATGGAGAATCTCAAGCGCAGCGAACTTGTGCTGCTGCGGACCGTACCGGTCATGCCATGTTACATACCCTGTATCAGCAAGCCGTCAAATGTAATGCCCAATTTTTTGTTGAGTACTTTGCCCTTGATTTAATTATGAATAGTGAAGGGGAGTGCCAGGGTGTTGTCAGCATGAACATGGAAGATGGCACCATTCACTATTTCAATGCCAAGATGGTCATTCTGGCCACTGGTGGATATGGCCGCTCGTGGTTTTCCTGTACTTCTGCCCACACGTGTACGGGGGATGGCGGCGGAATGGTATTGCGCTTAGGCCTGCCTTTACAGGATATGGAGTTTGTCCAGTTCCACCCCACAGGGATTTATGGTGCAGGGTGCCTCATTACTGAGGGGGTGCGCGGTGAAGGTGGTATCTTGCGTAACTCTGAAGGGGAACGGTTTATGGAGCGGTATGCGCCCAACGCGAAGGACTTAGCGTCGCGGGATGTGGTGAGTCGCTCAATGACCATTGAGATTCTTGAAGGGCGCGGCGTGGGGCCAAGTAAAGATCATATTTATTTGCACCTTGAACACTTAGATCCTGAGATTATTAAAGAGAGGCTCCCTGGTATTTCTGAGTCTGCGCAAATTTTTGCGGGTGTTGATGTGACCAAGAAGCCAATCCCTGTTCTGCCCACGGTGCACTATAATATGGGAGGAATCCCGACAAATTATAAAGGTCAGTTTGTCATGGACAAGAATGGCGATCCTGATTCAATTGTACCTGGTTTGATGGCAATTGGTGAGGCTGCCTGTGTGTCGGTACATGGAGCCAACCGATTGGGGTCTAATTCGTTGTTGGACTTAGTGGTATTTGGGCGGGCTGCAGCAAAGCATTGTGCTGAGACTGTGAAACCTAACTCGCCGAATAAACCCGTGCCTAAGAACGTCTTTGAATCTGTGTTGAGCCGTTTAGATACTCGGCTTCATTCAAAAGGAACTCTTGCGGTTTCTGAGGCGCGCCTTGAAATGCAAAAAGTGATGCAAACCTATGCTGCTGTATTTCGTTCTGGAGATATCTTGAAAGAGGGCGTAAATAAGATGATGAGTCTGGCGGCAAGTATGAAAGATATTTCTATATCTGATAAAAGCCTCATTTTTAATACGGATTTAACTGAATCTTTGGAGCTCGACAACTTGATAGGTAATGCCGTAACGACTATATGTAGTGCATACAACCGTACAGAAAGTCGTGGGGCTCATGCCCGTGATGATTATCCTGAACGTGATGATGAAAATTGGATGAAACATACTATGATGAGTTATGATGGCGAGGCTAACGAAGTACAGACTTCTTTCCGTCCTGTTCATAATTACACATTAACTGATGAAGTGCAGTATTTTCCACCAAAAGCCCGTGTATATTAATGCTCGTGTTTATTAACGTATATTAGGTGTAAGGAGCGCAAAATTTATGGTCGAGTTTGTACTACCCAAGAATTCTCGGATTAAGAAGAAGGGGCGGGTTCATAAGTGCGATTCTTCAGCAAAAGATGTTAAGGTTTTTAGTGTATATCGCTGGTCACCAGATGATGACGAAAACCCAAGAATGGATACCTACGAGATTGACCTTGATCAATGTGGACCAATGGTTCTTGATGCTTTGATTAAGATTAAGAACACTGTTGATTCAACTTTGACGTTTAGACGGTCATGTCGTGAGGGTATTTGTGGGTCGTGTTCCATGAATATTGATGGTCAAAACACCCTCGCCTGTACTACGTCTATCAAGAGTGTCAAAGGGGCGATAAAAATTACCCCATTGCCGCATATGGAAGTGATTAAAGACTTAGTTCCAGATATGACCCACTTTTATAAACAGTATACATCTATTCAGCCTTGGTTGAAGTCAAAGGCGCCACCACCTTCGACGGAGCGTTTGCAAAGCCCTGAGGAGCGTAAAAAACTAGATGGGTTATATGAGTGTATTTTATGCGCATCTTGCTCAACCAGTTGTCCATCCTATTGGTGGAACAGCGATAAGTATCTGGGCCCAGCAATTTTGTTGCAAGCCTATCGTTGGTTAGCAGATAGTCGGGATGAGGGCAAGAAAGAGCGGTTGGATTCGTTAAATGATTCTTTCAAGCTTTATCGGTGCCATACCATTATGAATTGCGCCAAAACATGTCCTAAAGGACTCAATCCTGCGCGGGCTATTGGTGAGATTAAGAAAATGGTTGTTGAAGAAAATCTGAAAAACTAAAGATTTTCGTCAAGGTGTGGGCGTGAGCGGTTTCCTTATCTGGCGATACGCAGCAGAACCGCCGCTCTGATCTACCTTGCCGTGTGCCTATTGTTGGCGCCCTCAAAGAGGTGGCCTTCGGGCCTAGCTCAGAAGTGCTTTGACTTACGCGCCTGATTTTGGGGCATCCTCAAGATATCCTTCAGGTATTTTAATCATCTCTACGTTGTTGCCGTCAATGTCCTTAATATAGACCGAGGTTGTGCCGTCACGGTGGGGGGAAGGCTCGCCATAGGGCGATAGGTCATCACGGGTAATGGCAAAGTGGTACGGATGCTTTCTGTTGGCAATCAGGGCAAGGGAGATATTGGAAAAATCGAGGAGGGCCCAGGTGTCGTCTTCGTAGGCGACTGTGCATTTAAAGTTGTCAGTATACCACTTAACGGAAGCCGCAATATCATTTACTTGGATTGCAAGATGGTGAATTTGGTCAAGAGTTGTGTTCATCTTTGGAATACCTTTACGTATTGAAAAAAAATAGTGTCCAAGGGGCTTGGACGTCTTTATGTATTTAACAGATTGGCGTTCGTCAACTGCGCGGTGCGCTAGGGGCACTCTGCCGGTTGTGTGGCGCGCGTGGTGCCCTAGGATAAGAAAACGGTTCATGGTTTGGTGCTTTAAAGGGCTAAATAAAAAGGATGAACCCTTAAACTTTACGGGATGAAGGCGGCCATTTCAATGACAAATCAATGATTTTGATGATATTTTATTGCTCTGGGCCCATGGAGGCGATGGGTGTTGAGCCCCGCATGGCTGACAAGTCCGCAGGCGCGCTGCTAACTTGTGAAGGCTTAATTGTCAAGGCGCACTCTCAGGAAAAGTACATAATTACTCTCGTGAAAGTGAATCTTGTATTGACAAGTGAGCCGTAGGACAATACCATGCGAAACGTAAATTTCTTAAGAGAGGTTTTTTGATTTAAGCGCTTGCCGCATGAAAAATCACTTAATATTTTATTTACAATGGGTGGTGCAGTGTATCGTTAACGATGTGTAGGGCACAAGTAGGTTTTCTCAATATAATATAATTGCTCTAATTTTAATTTGTTTATTAGCAATATATTTAAATATTTGGGCAGGGATAAAAAATGAAGATTGTTAATTCTTTAAAGTCTTTAAAAAATCGTGATCGCAATTGTCGTGTGATTCGTCGTCGTGGACGTGTATTTGTTATTAATAAGTTAAAAAAGCGTTTTAAAGCACGTCAGGGTTAAGATTATCTGTTTTTTGCGTCTCTAACTTAGGGTGCGAGGTCTGCTCATGAAGTGGGCGTATGCTAGCTTTATCGTGAGTGCTCTTAAATCTTTTCATTTGTGTTAAGTGTTATTTCAGGTAAAACGCGTTCTTTCTATGGTTAATTCCATTTTGCATAATGGCGCGCCTGAAGCGAAAAATATACTTTTTCTTGCTCATGGTGCGGGGGCTTTCATGGATAGCCCCTTCATGGAGACGATTGCACAAAAAATCTCAGGGGATGACATTTACGTCCTCCGCTTTGAGTTTCCTTACATGATGGCGCGGCGGGCCAGTGGCGGAAAACGTCCTCCTAATCCTATGGAAAAGTTGATGAGTTGCTATCGAGAAGTGGTCGCTGCTCAGTCCCAATTGGGTCGTCGTATTTTTATAGGTGGTAAATCTATGGGCGGACGGGTTGCTGCCATGATTTCTGCTGAAAAAGCTGATAACATTGCTGGCATTGTGTGTTTGGGATATCCATTTCACCCTGTTGGTAAACCAGATCGTCTGCGTCTTGATCCTTTACGTTTAGGGTGGTGTCATCGTCCAACTTTGATTGTTCAGGGAACACGCGATGCTTTAGGATCCGTGGGGGAAGTGGCTCAGTATGACCTCTCGCCCCAAGTACAGTTTCAGTGGCTAGAGGATGGGGATCACAGTTTTAAACCGCGAAAATCTTCTGGTTTGTCACATGAGAATGCCTTATCTATGGCATCCTGCGGGGTGCGCCAGTTTATTTTGTCCCAAGGCGTGACAGCTTGAACAGGTATGCCCGTTTTGTTTGCTCTGGTAGGGCGTAATGGGAAAGTGCCACTGGGTTCAATTTATAATATTGATGAGAGTGTTTGAGGGCTATATACTGCGGTATAAGGACTTTTACAAGTTTGATGAAATAAGAGAGGCTCGTGTTTAGGGATTTTATGCTTGACCGTGATTTAAATAGAGGAAAAGGACCTTCCCAGCGCCAGTTGCGTGTAGGGGAAATTTTACGTCATTGCTTGGCAGAAATATTTATGCGTCAAAATATTAATGATGCAGATTTGTACGGTGTATCTTTAACATTTACTGAGGTGCGCTTTAGCCCAGACTTGCGGAGTGCAAAGGTTTATGTTTTTGCTTTAGGTGGGCAAAATAACGACAAGATCGTGTCAGCCCTTAATCGCCACGGGAAATATATTCGGGGTCTTGTTGCGCGCAATGTCAAATTAAGATTTACGCCGCAGCTAAAATTCTATGGTGATAAATCCTTTGATCAAGCCCGTTATATGGACGAGATTTTACGGGCACATATCCCTTCTGAGAATCAACATCTAGATCAAGATGACTGATTTTCAAGGTAGGCCCACACCGGCCCACGGGTGGTTAGTTATTGATAAGCCTCTTGGCCTTTCTTCAAACCAAGTTGTCACCAAAGTCAAGCATTTGACAAAAATGTCTAAAGTTGGGCATGGCGGGACATTAGACCCCTTAGCATCAGGTGTTTTGCCCATTGCGTGTGGGGAAGCCACCAAGACATCCTCTTATATCCTAAATAGTAACAAGAGTTATATTTTTCATGTGCGTTTTGGCGAGAGTCGGACGACCCTTGATGGTGAGGGAGATGTTGTTGCGCGTTCGGATGTGCGTCCGACCTTAGAGCAGTTGACCGCTGTTTTGCCTCAATTTTTAGGGGATATTCAACAGGAACCTCCACAATACTCTGCCATTAAAGTCGGGGGACAGCGCGCCTATAAATTAGCACGGCGCGGTACCGAAGTGAAAATGGCTGCCCGTTCCGTACATGTTTACGATATTCAACTTCGCGAGGTTATTTCACTTGATGAGGTGGCTTTTTATGTCTCGTGCGGTAAAGGTCTTTATGTCCGTTCTTTGGCGCGGGATATTGCACAGAGTGTTGGGGCGCTCGGGTATGTTTCTTATTTGCGACGGACCGAAGCTGGGTCTTTTTCAATTAATAATGCGATTTCACTGGAAAGTCTTGCAAATTTCTGTCATAAGAATAAATTAAAGACGATTATGAAGTCTATAGAGGATGTGCTGGACGACATCTTGGCCATTCCTCTAAACAAACTGGAAGCAGTAAGTATTAGGCATGGGAAAAGTATCCCTGTGTCCGCATCTGATACAGATATTGTTTTAGCAACGGAGGCGTCGCAAGCTGTGGCGCTTGGATCTGTATCAAATGGGATGTTAAAGCCTATACGGGTTTTTAATTTTTAATTTTATAAGGAGAACCTGATGTCGGTCACTATTGAACGTAAAACAGAGTTAATTAATAAATATGGTTTGAAAAAAGGGGATACCGGGTCTTCTGATGTTCAAATTTCCATTTTAACTGAGAGAATTAATAACTTAACTGAGCATTTTAGAACACATAAAAAAGATCACCATTCTCGACTTGGTCTTATTAAGCTTGTATCAAAACGCCGTCGACTCTTAGATTACCTAAAAAAAGTTGATGAGAGTCGTTATAAGTTACTTATTAAATCTTTAGGTGTCCGCAAATAATCTAGGATATGTTTTTCGTACTGTGCAATGCTGCACAGTACACGCCTGTCTAAAGGTTTTGTGAAATGGGTTGTTAGAGGTGCGTGTGCGGGACGCGTTATTTTAAAGGTATGAAATATGTTTGAATTACACCGTAAAGAAATTCAGTGGGGAGAGCGAACTCTTTCCCTTGAAACAGGAAAAATTGCACGTCAGGCTGATGGGTGTGTTATTGCTAAATATGGTGATACGACAGTTATGGCAGTCGTTGTTGCTGATAAAAAGGCCGCAGAGCAACGGGACTTTTTTCCGTTAACAGTCAACTATTTAGAAAAGAGTTATGCGGTTGGAAAGATTCCTGGTGGGTTTTTCAAAAGAGAAGGGCGTCCTATGGAGAAGGAAATCCTGGTAAGTCGATTGATTGACCGGCCGATTCGCCCTCTGTTTGCATCAAACTTTCATAATGAAACACAGGTAACGGCAACTGTTCTAGCCCATGATCTTGAAAATGATTCAGATATTATTGCGATGATTGCTGTCTCTGCTGCTTTGACGATTTCAGGTTTACCGTTCCTAGGGCCTCTTGCTGCGGCAAAAGTTGGGTATAAAGATGGTGAGTACATTTTGAATCCAACAGCAACCCAATCAGAAAACACTGAACTAGAACTGATAGTCGCAGGAACTCAAGATGCTGTCATGATGGTTGAATCAGAAGCCAGTGAGCTTGATGAAGAAGTCATGTTAGGCGCTGTTATGTTTGGTCATAAAGCGATGCAAGATGTTAACCAGTTGATTATTGATCTTGCAGAGGTGGCGGCTAAGGCCCCTTGGGAATTGCCAGAAGAAGAAGACCTTTCCGCATTAGAAGCAGATATTCGTGCGGAAATTCAAGAACCTTTAGCGGCAGCTTATCTTATTCAAGAAAAACAACCCCGCAGAACCCAGATTGATGAGATTAAAACTAAACTTTTTGCCCAGTATGCAGAAAGTGAAACTGTTTTAGATATTCACCTTAGCACTCTGTTTAAAAAGATTGAAAAGGGAATTTTACGCGGCAATATCTTAGATAAAGGCCAACGTGTTGATGGGCGGAGTCTCACGGATATCCGTCAAATTGAGTGTGAAGTTGGTGCCTTATCTCGCGCCCATGGGTCAGCGTTATTTACCCGTGGTGAAACTCAAGCTCTTGTGGTCACCACCCTAGGGACTGGGGCGGATGAGCAAATTATTGACGCGTTAGATGGGGAATATCGGGAAAACTTTATTCTGCACTATAACTTCCCGCCGTATTCGGTCGGTGAGGTTGGACGATTTGCCGGTACGAGTCGTCGTGAGATCGGCCACGGTAAGTTAGCGTGGCGGGCGTTACGTCCTCTGCTTCAGGACAAGGAATCTTTCCCGTATACCATCCGTGTTGTATCGGATATTACGGAATCAAATGGATCGTCTTCCATGGCCTCTGTGTGTGGGGGATCGCTCTCTATGATGGATGCTGGTGTTCCAATGAAGCGCCCTTGTGCGGGTATTGCCATGGGCTTGATTATGGAAGGTGATAAGTTCGCAGTTCTTTCAGACATTCTGGGAGATGAGGACCATTTAGGTGATATGGACTTTAAAGTGGCTGGTACCGATAAAGGGGTGACATCTCTGCAGATGGACATCAAGGTAGTTGGTATTTCTGAAGAGATTATGCGCCAAGCTTTACAGCAGGCTCTTGCTGGTCGTACGCACATTCTAGAGAAGATGTCCCTTGCAATCACCGGTGCCCGTGCTGAACTTCGGGATAATGTTCCGCGTGTTACAGTCATAACAGTTCCAGTTGCTAAGATCCGTGAAATTATCGGAGCGGGCGGAAAAATAATCCGTGAAATCTGTGCCGAAACTGGGGCGAAAATTGATATTGATGACAGTGGAACCGTGAAGATTTCTTCAGTATCTCCAGAGCAATCTGCGAACGCGGAAAAACGTATTAAGGACATTGTCGCCGAGCCAGAAGTTGGTACCGTCTATAAAGGAAGCGTTGTCAAACTGGTTGAATTTGGGGCGTTCGTTAACTTCATCGGCAACCGTGATGGACTGGTACATATCTCTGAATTGTCAAATGAGCGCGTTAAATCAGTTTCAGATGTCCTGAAAGAGGGCGAAACCGTTTATGTGCGCGTTATGAAAATTGATGAGCGCGGTAAAGTTCGCCTCAGCATGAAAGATGTTGAACAAGTTGATAACGACGAACTTGTTTAATTAACACGTGCTTATTTGATTAAAGTGTCTGTCTATACTTTGAAGGAGTATGTACATATATTCATATGCACTGCTCCTTTTTTATGATATAAATTCATAAGTTGTTCTATTCGGCGCTTTATTGTGTACGTATTTATGAAATACGTTAAAATTTAATAATTATAATATATCATTATTTTCATAGGGAATTTGTGTATGAAAGCATTGAATGCCATTCGCATGTCGGGTGCGGAGGTGCTGCCTCTTATAGAGGGAGGTAAGGGAATTAATGTTAGTAATGGTGAAAGTTCAGGTGCTTGGGCACAAGCTGGGGGTATTGGGACTTTCTCTGGTGTCGCGGCTGATATGAGTGATCAAGACGGGAACTCAATTCCATACACCTATGAGGGGAAAACCCGAGGTGAACGGTATGAAGAGTTAATCAGAAATTCAATTCGTGGCGGCATCGAGCAGGCTAAAACTGCCTATGAAACTGCTGGCGGCAAAGGTCGCATTCACATGAATGTGTTATGGGAAATGGGCGGTTGTGAAAAAATCCTTCAGGGCATATTAGATAATATCTCGGGGTTGATTCACGGAGTTACTTGCGGCGCTGGTATGCCTTACCGTATTGCTGAGACTTGTGCAAAATATGGACTGTATTATTATCCTATTATATCATCGGCTCGCGCGTTTAGTGCTTTATGGCGTCGGGCATATTACCGTTTTACCGACTGGTTAGGAGCCGTTGTGTATGAAGACCCTTGGTGTGCAGGTGGTCATAATGGTTTAAGTAATGTTGAAGATCCAAACATGCCGGAAGCGCCCTATGCCCGAGTTAAGTTATTGCGGGATCAGATGAATAAGTTTGGACTCAATCGTACACCAATTGTGATGGCTGGGGGTGTTTGGTACCTTCGGGATTGGGAAGATTGGATTGATAATGAGGAGTTAGGCCCCATTGCTTTCCAGTTCGGCACGCGGCCTTTACTAACCAAAGAGAGCCCAATTTCTGATGACTGGAAAACGCAACTTGGTCAGTTGCAAGAGGGTGACGTTTATCTAAATCGCTTTAGTCCTACAGGGTTTTATAGTTCAGCCGTAAGGAACGAGTTTATACAAGAGCTTGTGGCCCGTAGTGAACGTCAGGTGCCTTTTTCTATGGAAAGAACTGACGTGCTAACCCATGAGTATCTTTTTGGTATACGTAAACGAAAGTTGTATGTATCAGAACAGGACTTGCAGAGAACTAAAGAGTGGGAAAGTCAGGGGTTTACCAAGGCAATGCAAACACCTGATGATACCCTTATTTTTGTGACCCCTGAGCAAAGTGGGGTGATTGTAAAAGACCAACAAGATTGTATGGGCTGTTTAAGTCATTGTCGCTTTTCTAACTGGAAAGATCAAGCGCCATTTAGAACCAATCATAAACCTGATCCCCGTAGCTTCTGTATTCAAAAGACATTGCAGTCGATTGGCCATAGTGGTGATACTTTACGAAACTTGATGTTTGCGGGCAAAAGTGCATTTAATTTTGCAACTGATCCGTTTTATAGAAATGATTTTATTCCTACGGTTAAACAGCTTTTAGAGCGCATCAGAACCGGTAATTAACCATAAAAAAAACCTCATTCATTACGTAAAGTAGAATGAGGTTTTTGTTTATTTATTATCCCAACTATATATCTAAATTAGAGACATACAAGGCATTTTCTTGGATGAATTCCCGTCGTGGTTCAACCATGTTGCCCATAAGCATTGAGAACACCTCATCAGCTTTATCCGTGTGATTAATGCGGACTTGCAGCAGGTTGCGGGCATCAGGGTCCATGGTTGTCTCCCAAAGTTGCTCCGCATTCATTTCTCCAAGACCCTTATATCGTTGCAGGTGGATGCCGTTACGCCCTGTCTCAACAATTGACTTGAGCAGGTCTAAGGGGCCGCTGATATCAAAGGTTTTATCTTTAATTTGTAATGTCGCTTTATTTTGGTATGTGCTTAAAAAGTCGTCACTTATAGATGCCAGTTCTTCACTTTCTTCTGAGGTAAATAGCTCTTTGTCAATTGTATAGGTATTTGTGACACTCCGAACAACAGAGTTAAAGACGAAACTGGTTTCATTAAAGGAACCGCTCCACGCTTCATAGTCTTTAGCAACGCGGTTGAGGTGGGTAACAGTTTTATCTATAACGCGTTGGCAAGATGCATCATCTTCGACTGTTTCTAGCTTTAGCAGATTAAGGATTGCCAGGGGTTCTACGATTTTAGGTGAATAGCAATGGGCAATCTTTTTCAGGATGCCTTCTATTTTTTGTGCATCATCGATTAAACGTTTAAGGTCGGCCTGGGTAATTGTATCACCATTATGGAGAGTAAGGACAGAGTGGGTCAGAGTATCGAGAATAATAAACTCGGTCATTTCCTTATTGTCCTTAAGGTAACACTCCGAGTTACCGCGCTTTATTTTATACAAGGGAGGCAGCGCCACATATAGATAGCCTGCATCAATAATTTGTCGTAATTGACGATAGAAAAAAGTCAGTAATAGGGTCCGAATATGAGCGCCATCCACATCAGCATCAGTCATAATAATAATTTTATGATACCGCATTTTTTCAATATTAAATTCATCAGCTCCGATACCGGTGCCTAGGGCGGTGATTAAGGTTCCAAACTCTTGACTTGAGAGCATCTTATCAAATCGTGCCCGTTCAACATTAAGAATCTTTCCCCGCAGAGGAAGCACTGCTTGAAAGGCGCGGTTTCGTCCTTGTTTGGCTGATCCACCCGCAGAATCTCCCTCGACAATAAACAATTCAGCTTTCATGGCATCCCGTTCTTGGCAGTCAGATAGTTTTCCAGGGAGGTTATTGATTTCAAGAACTCCAGATCGACGGGTCAGTTCGCGGGCCTTACGCGCAGCCTCACGAGAAATAGCCGCCTCGCATATCTTATTGATAATCGCCCGTGTTTGTGTGGGGTGCTCCTCGAACCATGTACTGAGAGATTCACCTAAAATTGTTTCAATGACCGGACGCACTTCTGAAGAGACCAGTTTGTCTTTTGTTTGGCTGGTAAATTTTGGGTCATGAATCTTTAAAGAGAGGACGCAGGTAAGACCTTCACGGGTATCTTCCCCAGTAATACTCAGTTTATCTTTTTTCGGGATATTTGACGCGGCAATATAGGAGTTAATTTGACGGGTCAGAACTGTCCTGAGGCCTGCTAAGTGTGTGCCGCCATCCCGTTGAGGAATATTGTTGGTAAAACATAAGACATTTTCATGATAACTGTCATTCCACTGTAAAGCGATATCAATGGTGATGTTGTTACGCTCTCCGCTTGCAACGATTTGTTCACCAACAATTGTCTGTTTATTGCGGTCGAGATATTGCACAAACTCAGAGACACCACCATGGTAATGCATTTTCTTAATCTGAGGTTCTGCACTCCGGTGATCTTCAAGAGTAATGGAGGTATCTTTATTTAAGAATGCGAGCTCTCTTAAACGGTGCTCTAGGGTAGCGCAAGTAAGAACAATTTTACTAAATATCTTAGAAGAAGGTTTAAAGGTGACGTGGGTACCTTGCTGGCCAACTGCGTCACCAATGACTCTCAGCGGGGCAACTGTGACGCCATTGACAAATTCTATGAAGTATATTTTATCATTTCTAAAAATAGTCAATTTTAACCATTGACTCAAGGCATTAACAACTGAGATTCCCACACCATGAAGGCCGCCAGAGACTTTATAGGTGTTATCATCAAATTTACCACCCGCATGCAGCTGGGTCATGATAACTTCAGCTGCAGAAATGCCTTCGCCAGTGTGAATTTCCACGGGAATCCCGCGTCCATTATCCTTAATAGTACATGAATCATCTTTATTGAGAATGACGTCAATTCTATCACAATAGTCAGCAAGGGCTTCATCAATTGAATTATCAACAACTTCATAGACCATATGGTGCAGACCAGATCCATCTTCTGTATCTCCGATATACATACCAGGACGTTTACGAACAGCGTCCAGGCCTTTAAGAACTTTAATTGAATTAGCACCATATTCCACATTTTCAGAATGAGTGTTGTTTGTCTGTTCAATAGAAGAATTTGTCATAATTAAATATACACTTTAGAAATTAAATAAAAAATATTTTGATGTGTTTGTCCTCACCCAGATAAGCAAGGTGAACACGTTGAACGTAAGATATTATCACGAGCAAAAGTGATCTAGGTTATAATACCGTTTTCTTGCACGTTATAGAAGTCTGCATATGTTGCTTGGTCCATAAAAAATGCGCGGTCTGTACCAGTTATCCATATTTGTCCTCCTAGGTCGCGTGCTTGTTCAAAAAAAAAGTTACGGCATCTTGTGTCCATATGGGCGGTTACTTCATCAAGGAGTATAACAGGTATGGACTGCCTTTGGTCAATTTGACAGCGTGCATTGTTAAGAATGAGATCAAGCAGTAAAGACTTTTGCTCTCCGGTAGAGCAAAGGTGGGCTTCACGTCCTGTATGTAAGTGATGCACTTTGAAGTCTGTCTTGTGGGGGCCGATACTCGTGCTGCCTGTTTCGGCGTCAAGAGCTCGGTCTTGTTTTAGTTTATGGTGGAACTGTTCAGCCACGTTATCAGGGGAACTCTCACGCATAAGCGCTTCTTCTATCGGGCCTTTAATGGTGATTTCTGGCGTTAGAAACGAGGGGTGACTATTCTGTTTAATCTTATTTTGCAGGATATTCAGTGTCGTGACGCGTCCTTGGGCCAAGGCAATGCCGTTATTTACAATTTGTGACTCAATCGTATTGAGCCAATTGACATCGTTAATCTTGTTTTTTAGCACCTGGGAACGCTCAGTAAGTGCTTTTTTATAGGTTGTAGCATGGAGGCTATGTTCGGGATAAAGGCCAAAAATGAGCCGATCAAAAAATCGTCGTCGGGCGCTGGCGCCTTCTATAAATAAACGATCCATAATTGGGGTTAACCATAATACCGAGAAGTACTGACTCAGCGCTCCAGAACCCTTAAGAGGTTTGCCATCAAGCCGAACGATCCGCCGGCCACTCTGGATACCCGTCCCAATACTTGCAGAGCCAATAAGACTATGAACATTGGCATTAATGGCCCAGTCCGTGACGCTTTCTGGTTCTTGGGCATGGGGACAATATCCAAGTTCAATATGTTTTGCCATACGCATCCCGCGACCAGGAACTAACAGGCTAATAGCTTCTAAAATGTTGGTTTTACCCACGCCATTGTTTCCCAACAAGACAATCATTGATCCTGATGTTTTAAGATCTAGGGTTAGGTAATTCCTAAAGTTAGAGAGCTGAAGTCGATTAACAGAGAGTGCGTGTGTCACGGAAATTAAAGACCTGTTGTCTGATCATTAAATTAATAGGTATGAGATATAATAAAGAGGCTTACCTTTACTTTATGGTCGTGGAGGCTGTTTATATAAGGTGAAATATGTCTCCTATACCCGCATTGGCATAATGACATACAGGATACTCTCATCATTAATATCTTTAATCAGTGTAGGTCGCGTTGCACCTGAGAATTTAAATTGAGCGCTTTCCCCCTCGATTTGAGTCGCAACATCCATGAGGTACCGACTGTTAAAACCAATTTCGATTGGATCGCCATCATAAGAAATACTGAGTGTCTCTTGCCCGCTCCCATTTTCCTGACTTATTGCGCTAATAGAGATGGTATTCTCGGAAATCGCTAATTTAATGGTTCGAGACTTGTCAGTGGTAATGGTTGAAACGCGATCCACAGCCGCAACCAGCTTACGGGCATTAATATTCATTACCTGTTCAGTCTTCTCTGGAATAACAAGGGTATAGTCAGGAAAAGATCCGTCAATAAATTTACTGTTAAGAATCGCGTTATCTATTTGAAATTGTGCTTTAACATCTGAGAGAGCAATATCAACATTGCCCTCAGATTCGCTTAAGAGTTTACGCAGTTCAATAACGGTTTTGCGGGGAATAATAACGCCTTTCAAGGCGCCTGCCCCTTCAGGGGTTGGAATATCTGCTTGTGCAAGGCGGTGACCGTCAGTGGCAACTGCCCGCAGAACACCGGTATTGTTTTCAATGGTTGCATGGAGGAAGATACCGTTCATATAGTAACGGGTTTCTTCAGTAGAAATGGCAAATTGGGTTTTTTCTATTAGGCGTTTGATATCTGCCTGTGCGATAGTAAAACGCATTGGTAAATCGTTTTCACTGATCACAGGAAAATCTTCAAACGGTAGGCAAGGCAATGTAAACGCAGATTGGCCAGATGTAATACCCAGAGTCTGGGTGCTTGAATCAAACTCTAGGGTAATCTGGGAGCCATCAGGTAACTTACGGACAATTTCATGAAGGGTATGTGCCGGTGTCGTGGTGTTTCCAGGGGATATAATCTGGGCATCCACTTTTATTGACATGGAAATATCAAGGTCCGTTGTCGTGATAATTAAACTATTATTTGTTGTTCTGAGGCATACGTTAAAAAGAATAGGGATAGTGTTACGTTTCTCTACAACGCCCTGTGCGTGACTGAGAGCTTTGAGAAGGTGCGTGCGTTCGATATTCAGATTCATTTTTTATCCTATTGTAGCATATAGACTTCACATGCCGCAGATGGCCAAGATTTAATTTACTCAGTATGATACGAAATTGACGAATTTGAGCAATGAATAATCAGATATAATACTTATAAAAACAAGGGTGGTGAGCTCAGGCATTTGTTGGCAAATTTTAAAGAATCAAACTCTATCCATTTAATTGACGTTTTAATAGGTCGATATCTTCTGCCAAGCCACTATCAGTTTGACGAAGTTCGTCAACTTTTTTGATCGCATGCATGACAGTTGTATGATCCCTTCCACCAAATTTTCTTCCTATTTCTGGGAGGGAGCGGTTTGTTAGGTGTTTACATAGAAACATTGCAATATGTCGGGGGCGTGTGACCGTCCGCGCACGACGCGTACTATCGATTTCAGTAATTTTAATATTATAATACTCGGCAACCCGTCGTTTAATGTCATCAATGGTGACTTTTCGATCGTTCGCCCGTAACAGGTCTTGCAGGACATCAGAGACGGTTTCAAGGGTAATCTGGCTATTGGTTAGGCTGGCATAGGCAAGAACACGATTCAAGGCACCTTCAAGTTCACGGACATTGCTGGTAATGCGCGCCGCTAAAAACTCTAAAACTTTCTCGGGGACATGTTCTTTCTTAAACTCCATTTTACTTTGAAGAATACCAAGGCGTAACTCATAATCTGTTGGGTGAATATCTGCAACCAGCCCACACCCTAAACGAGAACGCAGGCGTTCTTCCATACCTTCAAGGTTGCTTGGACTGCGGTCACCACTAAGAATTATTTGATGATTTTGGTCAACTAGCGCATTAAATGTGTGAAAAAACTCTTCCTGGGTAGAGTCTTTACCACAAATAAACTGAACGTCATCAATCATTAAAACATCGACACTGCGCAGTTGTTCCTTGAAGGTCATTGTGTCTTTATATCTTAGGGCGCGAATAAATTGGAACATGAACTTTTCTGCACTCAGGTACATCACTTGACGTTGGGGCTGGTTTTGGTGAATTTGCCAAGCAATCGCATGCATCAGGTGGGTTTTGCCAAGTCCAACACCACCGTAAAGATAAAGGGGGTTGAATTGAACGGAGTCCGCTTCTGCAACTCTTTTAGCCGCGTGATAGGCCAGCTCATTTGACTTACCAATCACAAAGGATTCAAAAGTGAATCTATCTTCCAAGTTTGATTTAGGTTTGGTCACACCTCCAGGATGGGAGCCTATTGTTGCGGGCTGTGCTGGGGAGGTGGACGGAGGTGTATGCGCGCCTACGACAATATCAACTTTTGTTACTTCTGGACTCACGATTTTCCAGATAGACTCAAGCATGTATATATGGTGGGTTTTGATCCAATCACGGACAAAACGCGTTGGTGCCGATAGGGATACTTGATTTGGCACTGTACTTGCGGCGAGTGATAAAGGCTTAAACCAACTATTAAAAGTTGCATCTCCAAGCTCTGACCTAATCTTCGCTTGAACCTGCCGCCATTGTAGATCCGTATCAATGACTTGAGGTGAGGGTAGGTCATTTGTCATCGGTTTTTGCTGAAGTGTGTTTTGTTTCACGTCTTTAAACTTTTATAGCTAATTTAGCGTTGAATGAGATGAGAAAGTGATAAGTAGAAGAGAGGTAATGAAACATTTTTATAGCACGAAAAATCTTCTGTTGAATACGTTACGTCTTTAATTGAATTGGCGCAACTGAATCCAATTAGAAAAAGCAAAAATATATTGGAAAATATGCCTTGACTTTTTTAATACGCTATATGCTGCGAGTTTTTTTAAAGTGTATGCAGGTTAATTAATAAATCATTAATAACCAGCAATTTTAAAATGTATAAAAGATAAGGAGGGGGTGCCCAATTTGAATCATTAAATTCTTGGGTAAAAAGTTTATGATTTGTACAAGATAAAAAACTAAAAACTCACCGTAGAAATACAGCGAGTTTGGATAAGTTTAAAAGTTAAGTCTCGGGTTAATATTTTTGCACTTATGACATATTGGAAACGCGATGTGCGAGACGTGATATTTTACGAGATGCAGTGTTTTTATTAACAACACTTTTGGTTACACCCTTCATAATCTGTGGCTGTGCAACTCGCAAAGCTTCCGTGGCTTTTACCTTATCACCAAGACCAATGGCATCTTCCACGTAACGAATAAAGGAACGAATACGGCTCTTGCGTGCAGAGTTACGTTTTGTTTGCGTTACTGCTTGGCGTATACGTTTCTTGGCCGATTTAATGTTGGCCATATCTTATATCTCCTTAAAGCTCTTTGTAATCTAATACAAATGAAATCCAGTCACTTTTCTATAATTTAACACTTAGGGATACTTAAATACCCTGCTGTCGATGAAACCTTATGTACATTTAAGCTACATTAAGTCCATGGCAATGATGTAAAGATTTATAGAAACTGTTTTTGTTTAAAAAATCAACTTAATTCATTAACCAAAAAACATATTCTTGTCAATATAAATTTTTGTAAAGGGAGGGGGGAGGCGATTCTTATTTGTCAGGGGTCAGGTGATAGGTGACGGTTAGGTGGTCTGCGTTGTGTTCCTTGATTGAAATTGTAAGTACTTCATCATCTCGTTTGAAAGAGAGGGGATCTTTAGGAAGTTGGCGCCACCCCAAAGACGGCATCGTTTCTTGATAATATTGAGTAATAAGATGTTTGATCTTTGTGCTGTTATCGGGGCTGTTTTGGGCGCGGTGCCATCGGGCAGTTGATGTGATGACCCTGCCGTTGACGGTATCGAAAATAATTTGAGATTGCTGGTCTTCTGTCAGGATGTCTGGAACGGGAACATCTTGGACTGCAGATAAAAATTGTTGTGCCTGAACTATTGCAGGAAGCACGAGAGTAAAGACAACGAAAATAGCTGTGATTATTTTAGAATAAAAAATCTTATTTGACGTCATTAGAGTGTTGTCCTTAAATGGTTACCCAAATTTAGCTTATTATAATTCTTTCTTCAGCGCCACATGATTGCGGTAAAAATATTGTTTTATGCTTTGACGCCCGCACCAGGGGCGGGCGCGGCATGGGGGTCAAGGGGCCAGCGCGCCCGTGCGGGTATGGTGAAAGGATCCGTCATGTTAAGGTGTAACCGTTCTATACCTGCCCAGGCGATCATGGCGGCGTTATCAGTGCAAAGTTGAGGAGGGGGCGCGATAAATGGCAGATTCATTTGGGTTGCAAGACGGGTAAGACTTTGGCGTAATACTTTGTTGGTTGCGACGCCTCCAGATGCCACAAGGGCAGTGAGCGGGCGTTCAGTTAAGCCGCATGCTGACTGGTATGCTTTAGAGAGTTTTTTCTCAATGATCTCTATAATGGCATGTTGGAGGCCTGCACACAAATCTGCTTTATCTTGGGAGGTTATGGGGGAGTCCATGCGCTCCAGGTGTCGGCGCACGGCGGTTTTTAGACCGGAAAAACTAAAGTTAAGGCTAGGGCTGTGCAGCATGGGGCGCGGAAGGGAAAAGCGGGATGGGTCGCCAGTACGGGCGATCTGTTCAACTTTTGGGCCGCCAGGGTAGCCTAAATCAAGAATCTTAGCTGTTTTATCAAATACTTCACCGATGGCGTCATCCAGGGTTGTGCTCAGTCTGGTATATTTATCTGTGTGGTGTACAAGTAAAATTTGGGTGTGACCACCGGAGGCAAGGAGTAATAAATAGGGAAACTCCACGTTATCTGTCAGGCGTGGGGTTAGGGCGTGTCCTTGCAGGTGATTAACGCCTATAAAGGGAACATTCCATGCAGAGGCAAGGGCCTTTCCTGTTACCAGTCCAACAATAAGGCCACCAATAAGGCCTGGACCTGCTGTGGCGGCAACGGCACTGATGGTTGATGACGGAATGTTGGCGGTCTCAAGAGCTTTTTTAAGTAATGTATCTAATAGAGAAACATGGGCGCGGGCGGCAATCTCAGGAACAACGCCCCCAAATAATTGATGGTCATTAATTTGACTATACACTATATTGGTGAGGATTGTTTTGTTTTCATGGACGATAGCGGCTGATGTTTCGTCACAGCTGGTTTCTATTCCTAAAACAATCTTGGGGTTAATATTTGTCATATAGATTTCTCAAGTTAGGCAACGCAAGGTAATTTACTTGCCTTGTTTTTTTTGTTAAGAGCATGCTTGAATATAATATAAGAATTGTAAAGGGGAAATGAAGTGTGGATGAGGTTTTAGAATGCACTTAATACGCATTGGTACACGAGCGACCCCTTTGGCGCAAGCGCAAGCTTATAAAGTTTCTGCGGCAATTTTAGCTGCCTATCCCCAAATGAGTCCTGAGAATGTGGTGATAGAAACTTTTGTTACTAAAGGGGATATATCTTTAGATCGTGCCTTAGGAGATCTTGGAGGAAAGGGTCTTTTTACCCAAGAAATGGAAGACGCCTTATTACGGGGGGAGATTGATGTGGCTGTCCACTCAGGGAAAGACTTACCCACACGACTTCCGGATGGAGTGGGTATTGGTGCGGTTCTCCCTCGGGAAAGTCATCTTGACATATTCCTCAGTCGGTACAAGGGGGGGATTTCGGGTTTGCCCCAGTCTGCGAAGGTTGGGACAGTTTCTTTACGGCGAAAAGCGCAAATCTTATCCGCGCGTCCCGATGTGGAGGTTGTTGTTCTGCGCGGAAGTGTCGAGACAAGGTTACGGAAACTATCCCAAGGTCTTGTTGATGGGACGTTACTGGCAAAGGCGGGGATTGAGCGTTTACATTTAGACCATGAGAGGGTGGCAGAAAGTTATGAATTTATGTCTGTTGAGCGGTATTTGCCAGCTGTGGCTCAGGGAGCTATTGTCATGGAAGTCCGCAGTCCAGATAAAATAATTGACTTTCTTGCGCCGATTCATCATCACCACACTGGTAAAGTGCTAACTGCTGAACGTGCCTTTTTAGACGTTTTAGATGGGTCTTGCCGTACCCCAATTGGAGGGTATGGAGAAATATCGGGTAATACTCTAAAGTTAACAGGGCAAATTCTGTCGGTTGATGGGAAGGAACAGCTTAAAGACTCCATAGAAGGCACCTTGGATCAGGCCTATGATTTAGGATGTGCTCTTGGGAGGAGAATGAAAAGAGAGGGGAGCGATATTTTATCCTCATTTCGTGATAATTAAGTGATGTATGTTGGCGGGTATATTAATTTTTAATTTTTTTTTACTCTTTGATATTAGGTGTTCATCAATTAAATTTGTTATAAAGGAAAAATTAAGAGCAGACAGCCTAGTTTTTGTTTAAAATTTTTTTAGATTATGAGGTTTATGGAGTGTCAAAATTTGTCTTAATCACGCGTCCAGAGGTTGATGGTCAAGCTTTTGCTCAGGTATTGGCGCAGGACAATATTTCAACTATTTTGTCTCCAGTCTTAGAGATTAACTACTTGGATAATGTTCATCTAGATTTAACAAATATTCAAGCTTTGTTGGTGACAAGTCTTAACGGTGCCCGTGCTTTGGGTGCGGTAACGCAGCGGCGAGATATTCCAGTTTATGCGGTGGGGTCAGGAACCCAGGAGATTTTATCTCAGCACGGGTTCATGACAATTAAATCCGCTCAAGGAGATACGGGGTCTCTTGAAAAGCTTGTGGTAGAAAGTCTTGATCCCGATCAAGGTCGGGTCCTGTATGTCCATGGCGATTTTGTTGCTGGTAACCTAGAGCAAGCTCTTAAAGATCAGGGCTTTGTGGTTGATTCTGAGGTGTTATATGAGGCGCAAGCAGAACCTATTCTTAATGAGCGCGCTGTTGAGGCATTAAAATCGCGGCAGATAGCTCAGGCACTCTTTTTCTCTCCTCGGACAATGGAACAATTTTTGGTTTTAGCCGAGCGCGCAGGTGTTCTAAAGGACCTTGCCCATGTTCAAGCGGTGTGTTTAAGTGAGGCGGTTGCCCATGTTGTTCCCCAGCCTAGTCCATGGCGGCGTCTTGTTGTGGCGCCTGAGCATCGTCAAGAGAGTCTGCGTGCAGTGGTACTTGGACGCGTGAGCGGTAAAGAGTTTGGTGCGCCCATAGGGGAAGAGAGTCGTTCCCAAGACTTTACGGCTGACCCCGTGGCCTCACCCCAAGATATATCTTCAAATTCTGCGTCAGGTATGAAAAAGACCTCTCGGGTAAAATACTGGTTTTACGTTCCTCTTCTTGGTTTCTTTAGCGTCATTACAGGAATGTTGGGCGCTTTGTTTTTACCAGTGGTCCTTAATGTGGCGTCTGAGTGGAATTTCTTACCTGAAATTATAAAGAGCTACGCGCCTGTCGCACGTTCAGAGGCAGATAAGGCGTTGTTGAATTTACGACAAGACTTAGAGATGAAAGGTGGCGCTTTACAGGCCTTAAGAGTAGATGTTGAGATGCTTGATAAGCGCAATATAACTTTGTCCGGATATATTAAGAATATCGATGAAAAGGTGGAAGTATTAAAGTATTCCTATCCTCATCTGGCGAGCGGGTTTACTTTTGTGGTGGATGATGGTGGCCTCGGAGGCGTTACGGTGGTTGACTCTGATAAGCCTCTGCTGGATACGGATGCGCGGGAGAAGAAAACCACACCTGAGAAGACCCGAGAGTATGATGCTTATTGGTTAGAAGAGTTGCAAAGCTCTAAAAAGATGCTTCAAGAGCATAACCAGAGATTAGCGCGTATTGAGTCTGAAGAAATTAAGGCCGATACTGTTGCTCTTGCATTCCTTGCCCTCAATCATTTGAAAAGCAGGGCAGACAAGGGGATACCATTTGATAAGGCTTTAGAGTCTTTGCATGGTGCCCTAAGACCTGTCAGGAGTGATGTCATAGAAAACGCCTTAAGCCAATTGCGCAGGGTGGCAACCTTTGGAGTGCCAACACTTTTGGACTTTCAAAAACGGTTTAAGAGTTTGAGTGATCGCATTCTCATGCGTGAGGCAGAATTTTTAGAGACAGATAAGTGGACCGATAAGGCGGTGGCGTATTTGAAAACATTTGTTGCCATAAGGAATAATTCCTCCCTATCTGTTGATATCAATCGGACGTTGAATCTAGTGGTTTCTGCCCTTGAGACATGGGATATAGACGAAGCAGTGAGATTAATCGAAACTTTGCCCGCTTATACTGAAGATGTGTGGAGTCGGTGGGTGCTCTCTGCCAACAAGAGGATTATGTTGGATCAAGCGATAGAGGGTATTCAAAACGATATTGTGCGTGCGTTGCAAACGAGTGCTTTATGATTAGGTTATTATTTTATATCTCTCTTATTGCATTAGAAGCCCTTTTGGTGATTTTTATATGGTCCTATGAGGGTCTCACGATTATCGAACTGGGCGAGTGGCGCGTAACCTTGCAAACGCGTATCGGCATGTTCTTGATTGTGATTGTGGCCTTTGCTGTGTTTTTTCTAGGCATGGGTATCTCCACGGTGCGAAAGAGTCTTGTCTATAACCAGCGACTACGTAAAAGTGAACGTCGTATCCGCGATTTGCGTTCCCTCATATATGGTTTTAGTCTTTTTACTGCGGGTTTGAAGGATAAGGCGCAGGCAAAGTGTGTCCATCTGAGTAAAAAAAGTCCTGATTATCTTTTGGGCGCAACTTTTTCTGCGGCTTTGAAAAGTGATGACGCTAAAATTTCAGGTTTAGAGGAGGCTTTAGAGGATGTGGACTTAATGCCCTTTGCCCTGAGTGAGTTAATTAAGGAACCTAAAATAAATACCGATGCGGAAGTCTATCCGGAGCTTTTACAGCTTGCCGCAACGGTGGCGTCTGATGCACCCTGGTTCCGAAAGGCGCAGTATGTCTTTGCCCTTGAGCATAATAATTGGGAGGTAGCCGCCTCCATGGTGGAAGGTGAGGACGGTGAAGCCAAGCAACATCGTGCCAGACTTTTGGTTGAATCAGGGCGTTTAGCATTACAAGGTGGGGATGCGGATAAGGCGTTAAATGCGGCAAAAAGCGCCTGCTCTTATGCTTCTTCGTGGTCTCCGTCCTTGGCCCTGCATGTTGAGGTACTGATCCACCTAGGTAAGCATCGCCAAGCATTCACTCTCTTACAGGACTATTGGAGACGGGGCGCTCATCCTGATTTTATTGATGTATTTACGTCTTTAACCGCCCATGAAAAACCAGATGTGATTTTAAAAAAAGCGCGAAAGCTGATAAAAAATGATCCAGACGGCTATGCGGCGCGTTTATTGCTTGGAGTTGTCTTGTCCTCTGCAATGGAGAGTCGAGAAGCAATTGATGTCTTAAAGACTTTGTATTATCAGACCCCAACTGAACCAGTTTATAATTACCTGATGAAGGTAAGCGCTCATTTAGATGAGCAAAATTTCGACGTTTTTCAACGTGAAGCTCCCCCCATGCGACAACAGGCAGTTTGGAAATGTCATAGCTGTCAGGTGACCGTCAAAAGGTGGGCATACCTGTGTGAAGTCTGTGGGAAAAGAGAGACAATTGACTGGGTGCCAGCCAGCATTGCTGAAGAATAACTTTAGATTATTTTAATATAAAATAAAAAGTATTTTACCCTATCTGGTAAGTGTTTTCTGTTTATTTAAGTAACGGATTAAAAAAATTGTATATCTGAATTATTTTTAGGATCATTGTGTAGTATTTTAATACTGGAATATATATATGCTGACTATGTTATTTTTTTTATGGAGTTATCATGTCGCATATTGTTCCTAAAGTGTATACCCAAGAGCGTCGTTTACTTGAACGTATTGGTCAGGCTCATGGGTCATCTGGTTCGCCAAATCTAAATTCAATGGAAATGAAAAGTATTCTTCATGAGATTTTAGAACCTTTAAATGCGCAGTTGATGGAAAAAATAGAAGACCGCATCATCAAGAGCCTCTCCGACGAACCTGAAGAAGAAGAGGTTGTAACAGATGAAGAAGTTTTAGAAGCCGAGAAAAAAGTACAACAAGAAACAAAAAAGATTTCTTACATGGAAAATGAGCTTTATGCCCTCAGTTATACTATTGATTCTGTAAAAAAAGAAATTGCACACTTGTATCGTCCCCGTGGAGATGATGGCAACCGTATTGAAGATGTCGCCTATGAATTGGATGTTGTTGTTAAAGATACAGAGAGTGCGACCCAAAATATTATGGACCTTGCAGAAGAAATTGATGACTTATCTAATCGGTTAGCGTCTGCGGCGGGGGAGAGCAAGTATCTGCTAGATATTTCTGAACAAATAACTAATAACACTATGCGTATGTTTGAGAGTTGTAACTTTCAAGATTTAACTGGTCAGAGAATTACCAAAGTTGTGAACACCTTGAAGTTAATTGAAGAAAAAATAAAAAAGATAATTGAAATCTGGGGCATGACAGACATGAGCAAGCTTACCGTTGAAGCTGATCCAAAAGGTGTTGATGGTCTGAATAAAACAATTTCAGTTCATCATTCAAAAGTTGAGAAAATTGATCAAAGTAAGGTTGACAGCTTAATGTCTCAAGATGACTTGGATGAATTGTTCTCATAAGATAAATCAGATATGGTGCCCTCTGTTTAAGAGTCTATAAGGGGAAGCGTCTCCCCTTAAAGCGTTATGCTCAAGGCGTACTTATAACTTTTTGCAATACCCCCTTTATTTTTAGGGCTGAGTATGGACTTTACAGCCTGTAGGAAATACGGTAAAAAATGTGTACACGTACTTTGTTGGTTATGCTTATATTTTTGTTGCGAGGTGTTCTCGTAAAACCCGTTGACGGTACTTTATAAAAGCCTTAGGTTTATTGGAGAAGTCGCGCCATTGGTGCCACGGGTATTAACGAACTATCATGGGCCTGTATAAAAGTTTTCAAGGTTAAACCTTAAGGGTTGTAAGTAAATTATGGCATCGAATGTGTTATCTGCAAACTATTTATCGGTTGATCATCTGCTTGGTATGGAAGGTATAACACCGCCAGATATTCACTTATTGCTGGATCGAGCTGAACTTTACGCCCAAGAAAATAAAAATAAGGACATACACCGCACTACGCTTGCTGGTCGCACCCAAATTAATGTTTTTTTTGAGAACTCAACCCGAACCATGGTAAGTTTTGAGTTGGCGGGTAAGCGTTTGGGAATGAATGTGATTAACATGCCGGTTATGAGCAGCTCGATCAAGAAGGGAGAGAGCCTTTTAGATACGGCCACGACCCTTGACGCCATGCAACCTGATATCTTAGTGATCCGACATTCTGCTTCAGGGGCTGCGAATTTATTATCTGAAAAAGTTAACTGCGCCATAATAAATGCTGGGGATGGTATGCATGAGCACCCTACGCAAGCGATTTTGGATGCCCTGACGATTCGTCGTCATTACGGTCAGTTGGATGGTCTGAATGTGGCCATTTGTGGGGATGTTGCCCACAGTAGGGTCGCGCGCAGCAATATTCATTTACTTAATACCATGGGCGTACGTGTGCGCCTTATTGCGCCCCCAACTTTAATTCCCTCTGGTATCGAAGCCTTAGGTGTCCAAGTTTTTCATGATATGAGCGAAGGCCTGAAAGACTGCGATATTATTATGATGTTGCGTTTGCAAAATGAGCGTATGGACGGCGGCTTTATCCCAAGCACCCATGAGTACTCCTATTTTTACGGACTTACTCGGGAAAAAATGGCCTACGCTAAGCCAACGGCGCTGATTATGCACCCAGGGCCCATGAATCGAGGTGTTGAGATTGCATCAGATGTGGCTGATGATATTCTGCGTAGTTTAATTGCAGAACAGGTTGAAATGGGGGTTGCGGTGCGTATGGCCTGCCTTGATTTACTTTTACATAAAGATAAAACAAGAGGCTGGCTTAATGGGTTTGATGAAAAAGGTCAACCAGTCAAGGAAACAGAAAAGTGACGTCCCTGGTGAAAAAGAAAACTGCGTATACCAACGTTCGATTATTAGATCCTGAAAGCGGTACGGATGTGCAAACAGGATCTGAGGGCGGACTGCTGATTGAGGGTGATCATATTCTTGATGTGGGTGCGGGTATTTTTACGGGAGGCCTCTTGGAGGATGTTAGTCTGGTTGATTGCGGTGGGTTGTCTCTTGCTCCTGGACTGATTGATATACGCGTGATGCTGGGGGAGCCAGGGTTTGAGAATCGGGAAACTATTGTGACAGCGGGGCAGGCTGCGGCCGTTGGGGGCGTGACGACCATGGTTGCCTCTCCTGAATCAGATCCCTGTATTGATAACCCTGTTGTGCTGAAATACGTGCAGCAACGGTCAGCCGTGGACTCTTTGGTAAATGTGCGTGTGGTTGCGGCTGCCACTAAAAAATTACAGGGAAATCAGTTAACGGAAATAGGAATGCTCTCTGAAGCGGGCGCCGTTGGTTTCTCAGATGGACATACCCCGATTGTTAATGCACAGATTATGGCGCGGGTTTTATCCTATGCCAAGGGGTGTGGCGCGTTAATTATCCAGCAGGCTTTAGAGCCGAGTCTCAGTAAAGGGGTGATGAATTTAGGTCATCTTTCTACACGTATGGGACTTAAAGGATGCTCCCCTATGGCGGAAGTGATCATGTTGGAGCGTGATTTGCGTCTGGTTGCGATGACGGGAGGCACCTATCATGCAACGGGTATCAGCACTGCTGAAAGTGTGCGGGTAGTGTTGAGGGCAAAAGAGCAAGGATTAAACGTCACCTGTTCCATTGCGCCCCATCACTTTTGTTTAAATGAAAATGAAGTGATGAACTATCGGACATTTGCAAAAGTGATTCCCCCTCTCAGGTCTGAAGAAGATCGCCTCATGATGATTGAGGGTCTTAAGGGCGGAGGGATTGATATTATCGCCAGTGACCATGTCCCTTGGGATATTGACTCAAAAAGACAACCATTTGATATTGCCCAAAGTGGCGCTGTTGGCTTGGAAAGTCTTTTATCAGCATCTTTACAGTTGTACCACAATTCTCATATGTCTTTGCTTGATGTCTTGCGACCTCTCACAGTCAATCCAGCAAAAATCCTGGGGGAAAAAAGAGGGGTCCTGCAGCCAGGAAGGCCCGCAGATTTTATCGTCTTTGATCCTGATAAGGGCTGGAGATTAGATACCTATAAATTAAAATCAAAATCAAAGAATACACCTTTTGATCGCAAGCTTATGCAAGGTAAAGTCCGGTATACGGTTGTGGGTGGAACAGTTGTTTACTCCAGCCCTTTAAGCTAACACCAAGAGTGTTTTTTACTATTTCCTGTGTAATGTCGTCCAATCTTTTTTGTAATCATGATATCTTTTATGTCTTGGCCATTGACAATAATTGTGGCGATTACCCGCCCTGCATAGGTCCCCAATTGAATATCTTCCATGATGACATTTTCAGAGGAGAGGGCTTCTTCTAAAAACTTTTTAGCCTTAAGTGCAAGTTGTTTCTCTTGCGTGCACTTGTATCCGTAGACTTCAGGCGTATCAACGCCTCGAATCCGAATATTGACGGTTTTATTTAAATTCGGCCAGAGCTCTATGGATACACTAAATGTATCCCCATCAATAACTCTAGTCACCGAAAACGGTATATGGATGTCACGGGCGTATGCATGCGGGGTCATCAGCAGTATGACGGTAAAAAGGTTGATCAGTTTTTTTCTCAAATATACCATAGTACGACCAAGTAAACCACACCACACGCTTTAATACAATTTAAAATTGTACATTTATTTTATATATTTGTTTACGTTACTTTTTAGGATCACTGCATGTTATGGAGTACGTGGAAGGGGGGCGTACTTGGGGTGAAAGAGGAGATATAATTCTTAATGGCGGGACTGTAATGAAAACGCCTCTTATATGAAAGATTGCGAAACCAGTAGATTTTATTTATAAAATATGTTTTTTTATATTAAGTTAGAAGGCAAAATTATTATTTGATTGCATAATGAAAGGTTATGAATGTGACCGTGTCCTCGGAGTCGTCTCGTGTTTCTATTTTACGTTTGTATCGTACTGAAAACGTAGGTCCTGTTGGTTATAAGCAGCTGTTACAAAAGTTTGGTACTGCGGATGCTGCGCTTGAGGCAATTCCTGAATTAGCCCGCCGTGGAGGTCAGAAAAAGCCAAAGAAGATTCCGAGTCTGGAAAAAATAAAACGTGAGATATATGCAGGCGAGTCTTTGGGCGCCCAGTTAGTGACCTATCAAGATTCTGTTTACTCTAAGTATTTATTACACTGTAATGATGCCCCACCAATTTTATGGTGTCGCGGTCATACCCACTTATTAGAACAGCCTTGTTTTGCGATTGTGGGAGCGCGGAATGCGTCAGCAAATAGCAAAGGGTTTGCCAGTTCTATTGCCCAGAGGTTGTCTGATAATGACTTTGTTATTGCTTCAGGTATGGCGCGCGGGATTGATGCGGCGGTTCATCAGGGCTGCATGCGGGGGCGGTCTGGAACCATAGCCGTACTTGCGGGAGGTGTTGATAATATTTATCCTGAACAAAATACTGATTTATATAAGTCAATTATTATCGAAGGCTTGGTTATCTCAGAGGCTCCTGTGGGTATGGTGCCTGTGGCGCGTCATTTTCCTCGTAGAAATCGTCTGATTTCAGGATTAAGTTTGGGTGTCCTCGTGGTTGAGGCAGAGCGACGTTCGGGGTCATTAATTACGGCGCGTTTTGCGAGTGAACAAGGACGATTAGTCTTTTCCATGCCTGGTCATCCCCTTGATTCTCGCGCCTATGGAACGAATGATTTAATCCGTAATGGTGCAACATTGGTTCAGACTGCAGATGATATTTTAGTGGATATTTTACCTCTTGTTGAGAGACCCTTGTCCGAGAATAATGATGAGTATTCTTCTGAGCAGGTGCCCATGATGGCAAATGAGGTGACAGATAAGCTACGAAAACATATTATTTCTCTTTTAGGTCCAACGCCAACACAAATTGATCACTTGATTCGTTATTCGGAGTGCTCAGTTTCTGAAGTACATGGTGTACTTTTAGAGCTGGAGCTTGCCGGTCGATTAGAAAGATACTCTGGACAAATGGTGTCACTTAGTACTATGGATGAAGAGATTATTATTTAAGGTAGAGCCCGTAAATTTTACTACATGAGTGCAAGATGAATGTTCTAATTGTTGAGTCACCAGCTAAAGCGAAGACAATCAATAAATATTTAGGGTCAGACTATACTGTTTTGGCGTCATTCGGACATGTCCGTGACCTGCTACCAAAGGACGGTTCAGTAAAACCTGATGAAGACTTTGAAATGGTCTATCAAGTTGATACCCGAAGTTCCCAGTATATTTCTGCTATTGTAAAGGCGGTTAAATCTGCTGATAAATTGTATCTTGCCACTGACCCAGATCGAGAGGGAGAGGCAATAAGCTGGCACGTCTTAAGTGTCTTAGAGGAAAAAAAGGCGCTTAAGAATGTTGAGGTTCATCGCGTAACCTTTAATCAGATTACAAAGAACAGTGTCCTTGAGGCAATCGCCAATCCGCGTAAGTTAGATATTGATCTTGTGAATGCTCAGCAGGCGCGTCGAGCACTCGATTACTTAGTGGGATTCACCATTTCGCCGATTTTGTGGCGCAAGCTTCCAGGGGCGAAGTCTGCTGGTCGGGTGCAGTCTGTTGCCTTGCGGCTGGTGTGTGAGCGGGAAGATCAAATTAGTCGTTTTATTCGTCAAGAGTATTGGTCTATTGAGGCGGAGCTTAAGACAGGGGAGAATGCCCCGATTATCGCGCGCTTAACCCACTATGGTGGAGATAAGTTAGATAAGTTTAGTATTCCTAACGAAGATAAAGCGACACAGATTGTCACCCAGGTCTCGTCTGCTCAATTTCAGGTCAAAGAGCGCCTCTCTAAGGAAACAAAACGGCAGCCAGCGCCACCATTCATGACCTCCACGCTCCAGCAAGAGGCATCCCGTAAGTTGGGGTTTAATGCAAAAAGGACTATGGATGTTGCCCAGCGCCTCTATGAAGGGGTCCAACTTGATGGTGAAGTTGTGGGTCTGATTACCTATATGCGGACAGACGGCCTTTACATAGCTCCTGAAGCTATTAAAGAGGCGCGGGACGTTATTGCGAAGGAGTTTGGTGCGCCCTATCTTCCAGAAAAGCCTAGGTTTCACAAGTCTAAGGTTAAAAATCCTCAAGAGTCTCACGAGGCGATTCGGCCAATATTTTTCACATATCATCCCAAGGATGTTGCGCGTTTTCTCGATAAAGATCAGCTGAGTTTATATACTCTCATTTGGAAGCGGTGTCTGGCCTCTCAAATGGAAAATGCGCGTTTGCAGAACGTGACAATTAATATTGCAGCCCTTTCTGAGGATAGGGGAGAAGTTGCGGAGTTTCGGGCAACGGGCTCGACCTTATTGTTTGATGGTTTCCTGAAAGTTTATATGGAAAGCCGTGACGATGAGCAGGAATCCGCGACAGCTAAAGATCAAGATCGTCTTTTGCCCATGGTTCAAACTGGGGATCGTTTATTATCAGAAAAAATTACGCCACGCCAGCATTATACTGAACCCCCAGCCCGTTATACCGAGGCCAGTTTGGTCAAGAAAATGGAAGAATTAGGGGTTGGGCGACCGTCTACATATGCATCAATTCTCTCAGTTTTAAGGGATCGTTCCTATGTGGAAATGGAACAAAAACGCTATTTCGTACCCAGTAATGTCGGGTGGTTGGTGACAACATTCTTGGTTCACTTTTTTGGCCGTTATTTTGATTATGACTTTACGGCAAAATTGGAAGAGCAATTGGATGATATCGCAGAGCAGCGTGCTGAATGGCGGAGTATTCTTCATGACTTTTGGCGCCAGTTTAGCCGTTCTGAAGACGAACAGACGTTATCTGTGAAAGACTCGGTTGAGTTGATTGATAAAATTATTGGTAATCGCGAGTTTGTCACTCAAGTTATTAATGACGAGTTAGGGGTACACTTCTTCCCCGTGACGGATTCGGATGTCGACCCTCGAAAGTGTACCTCCTGTGGTGAGGGACGTTTGATGATCAAACCTTCGCGTAATGGGGGCTTTATTGGGTGTTCTTCCTATCCAGATTGCCGGTATACGCGGCCGCTAGATGTCAATAAAGATGGCGAGGGCGATGGGGGCGGCGCATATCCAAAGGTCCTTGGCATTGACCCAGAAACGTCATTAGAGATATCCCTGTGCAATGGTCCCTATGGAAAGTACTTACAGCTGGGTGTGATGGTCGATAATGTAAAACCAAAGCGTTTTTCCATCCCAAAAAATGTTGACCCCTCAGAGATTGGCTTTGAACAAGCATTAGAGTACCTAGCATTGCCGCGGGTGGTTGGTACCCATCCAGAAACGAGTTTGGAAATTAAAACTGATCTGGGGCGGTATGGGCCTTATGTGTTGCATAATAAAAAGTATGTTAGTTTAAAAAGTCATCAGAATGTGTTGACTATCATCCTGGATGAGGCCGTAGTTTTGATTACTGAAGCGGCGTCTAAGCAGACCCGTTCGAGCGCCTTAGAATTGCGTAGTCTGGGGGATCACCCTGCTGAGGGGGGGGTGATCAAGATTATGGATGGAAGGTATGGACCGTATATTTCCTATGGGAAAGTGAACGCCACGCTTCCCAAAGATATGGAGATTGACTATGTTACTTTAGAGCAGGCGGTCGAGTTGATCGCGGCAAAAATGGCCCAGGCTGGGAAAAAAGCTCCTGCGAAAAAGGCTCCTGCGAAAAAGGCCGCTCCGAAAAAGGCCGCTCCGAAAAAGACTGCTTCGAAAAAAGCTCCTGAGACAAAAGCTACTGAGACAAAAGCTCCTGCGAAAAAGGCTCCCGCGAAAAAGGCCGCTTCGAAAAAAGCTCCTGAGACAAAAGCTCCTGAGACAAAAGCTCCCGCGAAAAAGGCCACTGCGAAAAAGGCCACACTAAAAAAGGTTTAAATAATAATGAGAAGTTCTGTAACTCAAAAAAATAATCTGAAATGAGCTTAAGCACCCCGCACTTACCGGCGAAAGACGACATAATTTCCTATGTGAAAGAGGCAAGTTTTTCTGTTGGTAAGGGACAAATTGCAAGATTCTTTAATTTAAAGGGTGATGATCGTATATTATTGAAAAACTTATTACAAGAAATGCAGGATGAAGGCAGCCTTATTCGTAAAAAGGGCGGCTCTTATCATGCCAGTGAGGATACACCCGCAGTTTCTTTGGTCATCATCGAGAGTCTTCTTCCAGATGGGGAGGCGTTAGGGCGGGTAGTTGATGCCCCATTAGAGGCCCGTCAGCAACCGGTCATTAGGATGGTCTTGAACCTTAATCACCATAAGGTAAAGGCCGGTGATCATGTGTTATCCCATCTTAAATGCATTGAGAGAAACGCTGATGGTCAAGATATTTTTGAGGCAAGTGTTGTTCGTAAAATGCTCATGAATACCCAATTTGTTGTGGGTGTTTATGGTATCTCCCGCGGGAGGGGACATATTGTTTCGATAAATCGTAAGCAAAAATATGCCTTTCAAGTTAGGGACTCAAAAGGGCCCTCACCGCAGGTCGGTGCGTTGGTCAAGGCACGGATTTTACCCGGCAAACGGAATAAAGTGCAGTATGTTGAAGTCCTCGAGCAGATTGCATCAAAGGATGATGCGAACTTTATGAGTCTAATGGCGGTTCACAACCATGGGATTCCCCATCAGTTTACTGAGGATACCATTAAAAATGCAGAGACTGTCCAGAAGCTGAAATTTTCCGAGTTTCATCAAGATATCAGCTATATTCCATTTGTAACAATTGATGGTGAGGATGCTCGTGATTATGATGATGCGGTCTTTGTGCAAGCTGATACCAATCCAGATAACCCTGGTGGGTGGTTAGTCTGGGTGGCAATTGCTGATGTCAGTTTTTATGTGCGTCATGGGTCGCCTCTTGATTTAGAGGCGTATAAGCGGGGTAATTCAACCTACTTCCCTGAATTTGTTGTGCCTATGTTGCCAGAACTGCTCTCTAATAATTTATGTTCTTTGGTGCCATTGGAAGAGCGTCCGTGTTTATTTGTGTGTGTGGTTATTGATTATGATGGTCAGAAGCTCTCTCATACATTTGGCCGTGGGGTGATTCGTTCTCGGGCGCGTTTGACTTATACCCAGGTGCAGGACGCCATAGAGGGGCGGGGAGCGATCGACCCTGCACTCCAAGAAATAATTGAGTCTTTGTATGGGGCGTACAATGCTCTGCTTAAAAATAGAAATACCCGTAACGCCTTAGCTATTGACCGTGTTGAGCGACAAATTGTCCTTGATCAATTTAATAATTTGCAACAGATTGGAGTCCGTCAACGGCACGATAGTCACAGACTGATTGAGGAAATGATGGTTCTGGCCAATGTTGCGGCTGCTGAACAGTTAATGGAGTCTCAGGAGCCGTGTATGTACCGTGTCCATGGTCATCCCTCCCAAGACAAGCTTAATTCCTTGTATGAGTCTCTAAAGAGGTTAAACATCACCCTCCCTGAGGAGAGCAGCTCTCTACCCAAGATGTTTAATGGGTTGCTTCAGAGCGCCAAGGGAACGCCCTATAAAGAAATCGTGAATGACTTAGTGATGATGGCCCAAGTTCAGGCCTATTATAGCCCCCATAATGACGGGCATTTTGGCTTAGATTTAGAGAACTATGCCCACTTTACCAGCCCAATACGTCGGTATTCTGATGTGTTGGTTCATAGGGCTCTGGTTACGTCTTTAAGCTTAGGCCCTGGTGGGTTAGAAGAGGTAAGTACCCAAGACTTTGAGCATATAGGTATGAATATATCCTCTTTTGAACGGCGCTCTATGTATGCAGAACGAGAAACCGTTGACCGCTTTATAGCCAGTTTTTTGTCAGGGCACGAGGGGGAGGTGTTCAAAGGACGGATTATGGGTGTGACCAGCTTTGGTATTTTTGTCCAATTGCATGAGACCGGTGCCCAAGGGCTTTTGCCCATAAAATATTTTCCAAATGATTTTTACCTATATCATCAGGACACTAATATGATTTATGGGGCTGATCGGGGCCTGTGCTTTAATATCGCGGATGAAGTGAGCGTCAGGCTTACGACGGCAGATATTGTGACTGGAAGTTTAGCCTTTGATTATGTTGACGGTGGATACCTACTTTCTAAGAAAGAGTTAAAAAATCTTAAGGCGCAAAGAAAACCATCGAATTTTGAATATAAAATAAAACATAGTAAAAAACGAGGCAGAAGGTAGGTGGCCGTTAACAGCGCCTTAATAAGTTTACTTACATAAAAATTACGTTATGGATAGTTGCGAAAGAGCGGTAGCAAGGTCATCACCAAAGTGCGTGCCCTTTCGAATGATGGGAACGGATTTGTTGAGATTTTGTATAGACTTAGTGTTTGACTGATCCATTGCTGTTAGCAGGGCTGTTGGTATGTTTTTTGTAACTTGTATGGCTTTAAGGGCATTCGCAAGATCGATTCCATCTAAATCATCCAGGGTGAAATTAATCACAATCAAGTCAGGACGTGTGCGAACCACCATCTCAAGAGCGGTAAATGTTGTATGAATTGTGGTGATACGATACCCGCATGCTTGGAATTCACGCTCGACTATTTGTGCTGTTGTGCCCTTCGGGATGATCAGCATGACTTCAACATTGGTTTTGGTAACTACTGACGGGTCAAACTCACCGCGTTTAGCAGGAAGCTGGCGCACGATTTTGGATATGTTTTCATTTGTTAGACCCTTTTTCGGATCAATAGAATCGTGCATATAATCCAGAAATATGCCGATATCCTTAGCTTCATGTTTTGAGAAATTAATAATAGCTGTGATGTAGTCCTCTAATCTGTGAGCGAAAACACCGAGTACAGGCAAGTCTGCCAAACCACTTCTGCTTTTAAGAATACTTGAGACTCTTCGTGCCTTGATTAAAAGCGCTTCACCGTCTTGTTCATTCTCGATAAAGTCATGGAGCTGCTCTTCAAGAACTTGAAGTTCATCAGTGGCAAAGTCAATAAATTCTTGGCGTATCTCACTTTCAAAGTGTCCCAATTCACTCATAATATATAACTCCGTATCATATTTTTTTGGATATAAGATTATTATAGTGTGTAAACGGCGCCAGTGGTATCTTTTTAATATTTTTATTGTATTTTTTTTGGAAAAATTATATAAGTTTAAGGGATAAAAAATATAATATTCTACTACACACACTCAAAAAAAGCATGAAGCATGCGTCTTGTAATGCTTCTGGCGAAGATTAATAATTGACATTATGCGTGAACTGGGTATCGTCATCAAAAAATGGCAAAACCTTGCATAAATTTATTTATTCTGTCGTCTTTACTTTGGGTTTTCCTTGCTAGGCGGTATTTTAGGAAAACGTATTTATTGGAATGGAATTATGGCTAAATCAGCAATTATGAAAATTAAACTGCTTAGTACAGCAGATACTGGTTACTTTTATGTAACGAAAAAGAACCCACGGAACTCAACTGAGAAAATGAAATTCCGTAAGTATGACCCTGTTGTGCGCAAGCACGTTGAATTTAAAGAAGCAAAAATAAAGTAACATGGTTCCATCTCTGGTATTGAGAGGTCAGTTATGAATACAGACGAAGCTTCAGCGGTGGCGTTGATGGCACTCTCTTATATTTTTGAGGATGAAGACCGTCGTGATAGGTTTTTTGCTTTAACTGGATATGATCCTGATGATCTCAAACAAAGTTTCAATTCCCCTGAGTTTTTAGGGGGCGTACTCGATTACATACTGTTAGATGAGTCATTATTGCTTAATTTTGTTGAGACATCTGGATTAGATCCTAATACTCCGCGTGATGTTCGTAGCATCTTACCCGGATTTACTCCGAGTGAGTGATCCCCCCTTAGAGATCTAATTTTTTAATTTGCAGTATTTTCCTGTACACTCTGCATTTGGTGTCTTGATAAAAAGATATCAAGTGTATCTTCGTTTACGGGGTCAATATCCGTATAGTCTTTATTTGTAGAGATGTCATAAATTTGTGACTCATTAATCTTATTAAGATTGCTCGAAAAATAGGACATAATTTTTTTCATATTAAATCTAGTATATTTCAGCATAGCTTTGATAAGTGCAACTTCTCTGTGCGTTAAGCATAGGGACTCTTTGGTGTCTAGTGCCATTTTAAACTCCATATATTCTTTTTAGACACGTACAATACGTTAGTTAACATTTTTATCATGAATTATGGTTTAGTAAATTTAAGTTTAGTGTATTGATATACACTTATCTTGGTAGTGTATATGTAGATTACACTTAAATAAAGTATAAATATTAAATGGGGTTGTGCAGGTTAGCTAAAGGAAGATATAAAGAGTGCGTTTGGGAATATTATAATGCCGCACAAGCATGATTAAGCATACTGTTAGACTCTTTTTCCAAGAGTTAACACATATGCAAGCGCGATGCGCCCCTGTATCTTTTAGGGGCGCCTGACGGGGTTTTTTATTTATGAAGGGGTGTTTTACGCCATATTGGCATAAATATCGTTGAACTGCTGGGTACAACGTACAAATGTTGTACATTTGCTTAAATTCTTGAGTTTTTTTGCGCCCGCGTAGGTGCAGGTGCTGCGAACACCTCCTAAGAGGTCTTGGATGGTTGGTTCTACGGGGCCGCGATATGGTATAAGAACTGTTCTGCCTTCACTGCTCCTATAATCCTTGAGCCCCCCAAAATGCTTTTTATTTGCAGTATCAGAACTCATTCCATAGAACTGAACAAATTTTCTTTCTGTAATCATTGGTTCGTACGTGGTGCCATCTTTAGGGCTTAAGGCGTACTCTCCGTTGATATTAAAAAACTTGCTAATGATATGGCCGCCCCCTTGATCGTGACCTGCAAGGATACCACCAAGCATGACGAAGTCAGCGCCACCAGCAAAGGCCTTTGCGACGTCTCCAGGACACACACAGCCACCATCCGCTATCACATGTCCCCCAAGACCATGGGCAGCGTCTGCGCATTCTATAACAGCAGAGAGTTGCGGGAATCCAATTCCAGTTTGAATACGGGTGGTGCACACGCTTCCAGGGCCGATACCGACTTTGACAATGTCCGCGCCGCTTAAAATTAATTCTTCCGTCATTTCACCAGTGGCAACATTACCAGCGATGATTACAATATGGGGGAATTTTTCCCTAAATTCTTTGACGAAATAAACAAATTTTTCTGAATATCCGTTGGCGACATCAATGCAGACATATTTTAAGGCCGGACCAACAGCCTTATAAACCTGATGAAACTTTTTAATATCATTTTCAATGATGCCAATACTCATTCCTACATGTTCAGTGCGTGCAGGTATGTCTTGTGAAAAGTATTCTATAAGCTCATCAGCAGAGTACTGTTTTACCAAGCAGGTGAAAATATTTTTGGTCAGTAGCGCGTTGGCCATAGCAAATGTGCCGACACCATCCATGTTGCTGGCCATAATTGGAATGTCTTGGTAGTGGACATCAGAAGGGGGTGTCTGAGGGTGTGGTTGGAAGTTTCTGAAGGTAAACTTCCGTTCCAGATCGACACTTTCCCTGCTATTAAGCATACTCCGCTTAGGTCTGATCAAAACATCTTTGTAATCAAGTTTTACATCAGATTCTAATCTCATTTCAGACTCCGTATAATCATAAAATAGGAGGTATTATATACAGACGCACCGTCTGTATATAATGAATTATATTAACGTTTGCTGAACTGGAAGCTACGACGAGCTTTTGCTTTACCGTATTTTTTCCGTTCTACAACACGGCTATCACGGGTTAGGAAACCGTGGCGTTTGAGAACTTTCCGCAAATCGGGTTCGTGTCGCGTTAATGCGTGGGAGATACCATGACGAAGCGCGCCTGCTTGCCCTGATAGACCGCCACCTCTGATAGTTGCGATAACATCGTATTGCCCCGCTCTGGCTGCAACTTTCATAGGTTCGTTGACAATCATAACGTGGGAGGGGCGAGGGAAGTAGGTGCTGACATCCCGTTTGTTAATCGTCACTTTTCCTGAACCAGGTTTAATCCATACTCGGGCAACCGCATCTTTACGACGGCCAGTCGCGTAACTTCTTCCTAGCGCGTCAATCACTGGGGCCACAACCTCTTCAGAAGGGGCGACCACAGAGCTAAGCTGTTGCAAGTTAGTAATCTTTTGTTCTTCATCAGCCATGATTATGCGCTCCGTTTGTTTTTCTGGTTCATAGATGCGACATCTATAAGTTGAGGCTTTTGTGCTTCATGTGGGTGAGAGGATCCGTTGTAAACATATAAATGTGACAAAGTTTTGCGGCCTAGGGGACCTCTTGGCAACATACGCTGGACAGCTTTATGTAAAACACGTTCTGGGAACGCGCCTTTTAATATTTTTTCTGCTGTTGTTGACTTGATTCCGCCAGGGTAGCCTGTATGACGATAGTAAGTTTTTTTCAAAAGTTTATGCCCAGTAAGAGCAACTTTATCAGCATTAATGACAACGACATAGTCTCCACAATCCATGTGTGGTGTGTATGTGACTTTATGCTTCCCCCTTAAGCGTGAGGCAATTATTGATGCCAGACGACCCAATACCAAATCTTTCGCGTCAATCAAAAGCCAATCTTTTTGTATATCTGACGCCTTGGCAGAGTAGGTTTTCATGTAATTCTCCATAAATAAACGTAGGCTCTATTGTTCTCAACGTTGAGTACTTCTGTATAAGCGGGGAAGCCCAGCTCGTACGCGTCTCATCAAAATACGCAGATGAATCCTCAGTAAGCCAGTGAGTGATCAATATTCCATATTTACAGAATATGTCAATAACTTTTTTATAAGAATCAAATTTCTAAAATAAAACAATGCTTTACAGGTGTGTTACTATAGTAATCACCCCAAGAGTCCCCCTTCCACGTCGTCAATGGATGATTATGAAGTTTCTTGTTGAATCCATTGAAGAAAATCAGGTGTAATGTGGGAAATGGGGTACCCGATGATGCAGGGTTGTTCATAGGGATGGATAGTTTTTACGTGTTCGGAGAGGGCGGTAAAGAGGTGAGGACAGGTTTTTGCTAAAATAACATATTCATCATCAAGGGTGATGCTTTCGTTCCAGCGGAAAATACTTGTTATGGGACTTGAGATGTTGGCGCAAGCAGCAAGTTTAGCGGCAATGAGAGACCTGGCAATGCGTTCTGCGTTTTCTTTGGTATCTATGGTAATATAAACGAATATTGCTTGGGGATCTGTCATAGTTGATTTTACCAGTAATATTCAGTTAATTGTATTAAATTTTTACCAATTTTAAAAGGGTGCACTTTTTAATTGAAAAGAAGTGCGTATATATTAAATTATATTACCTATAGTCAATGTGAAATGAGCATATACATCCGTGTGGTTTGAAGGCGTATGATTATTTTTGTTATATAAAAAGGAGGAAGATTTTATGGTAATGGTTGATCTTGAACGGTATGCACTAAACGGTAAAGATGGCCAATTTTCAAAACTTGTTGGTCATCCATTAGTTAGGGCAACGATTTTAAAAGGGGAGAGTATTTCTGGGGTTGTCCGAAGAGATAAAGATGTCTTGGTTATCTTGGATGGTTACCCTTTGGAGTTTAGCTCTGATGATGATGATGAGCTTAACACCTTGTTTATTTTCTTTCACAATATTTCAATGCGATTTAAAATCACTTGAATATTATGGTAGTTTCCATAGGGTGAATAATATATACATTTAATTTATATATTAGTGGCGAGCCCGACAGGATTCGAACCTGTGACCCACTGATTAAAAGTCAGTTGCTCTACCAACTGAGCTACGGGCTCCCATATGTACCGTGTTCCTTCTAATAGCCCTAGGGATTTTCGTCAAGACATTTATTCTATATTTGATAATTATTTTATTTTTTTAGAGAAGTTTAACTATATTATGTGGTAAATCATGGATGCTAGAGAGACTTTTTTAACAGTTCGGGTCGTAATGGGTCATTTTTTATAAATGTTCTGTTGGGAAAGGTTGCAACGCCATAAGAGGTGTTATAAGTAGTTAGGTGACCTATAATTTTGAGTCTATTTTTTTTAAGCTTTAAGGTGGAGGATTAAATCCTTGATGATGTGGTGAGATAGTCAATGAGTATGCAGAATATATCACAAGAGACGCAAAATGAGATAATTGAAACATTTAGTTATCTTGACGACTGGATGGATCGTTATCAGTATATTATTGATCTAGGAAACACGCTTACTCCTATGGATAAGAAGTTTCAAATACCTGAAAACAAAGTGGATGGGTGCCAAAGCCAAGTGTGGATTTATGTGGAGCGGCAGGAGGATACTTTATCTTTTACAGCCACCAGTGACTCGGTTATCGTTAAAGGGTTAATCTTTCTATTATTGCGGGTATATAATTATCGGACACCACGGGAAATTTTAACAATTGAACCGACCTATATTACCGCTATTGGACTTGATAGTCACCTCAGCCTCTCCCGTCGCAATGGGTTGTCTTCTATGTTGAATAAAATTATGGAAATTGCTAAAATCGAGATGCTAAAGTCTTAAACTTGCCGCATGTCCAGCATGTATTGTTCTCATTAGCTTTATCTTGTTATGTTAAGAATCTACACTTTATTATGTCACTTTTACTGTATATAATAGGGCTTAACATTATTGGAGTATATATTTCTACCTAACAGATATCTGAAATGAAAACATTAGTTCTAACATCCTTGAATGCTGTAAATTGGATTTATCGAATGGCATATCTTGATAATCTCCGAATTCAGCCTATGCTTGTCCAACGTATTCTTTATTTGTCTCAGGCTCATTATGCCGCCTTGACCAATGGGCGCATGTTTATTCCCGCTGTTTTTGTTGCCACACATGAGGGACCCGTTGAGCCGAATTTGTTCCAAATTTTAATGTATGGTATTTTAGAGTCCGGCATAACGCCTCAACCTCCTTCCCAAGAGGGGATTGATTATCTTGAGGTTGTATGGAGGAAGTATGGTCACCATAGTGCCAAACACTTATTAAAGCTTATTGTGCGCGATGGTGTTTTTTCTGAAGTGAAAGACAACACTATCATCACTCTAGATCGCATGATGTGGGGGTATAAGCATGGTCCTGAGTCCGGTAAAGTAAGGCTCATTCAGCGGTATACCCAAACGGGGAAAGTCATGGTCGAAAAAGACTGGTCTGCTTTGAGTCAAGCTGACATTAAAAATGTCGTCAATCACAAAGAAAAAACCAGTCAACCAAATATGACTATGGCGGAAATGCTCGCCTTAAAAATTGCAAAGGAAAATATGGGGCAAGAGCCGCGTGAAGCCCCTGATATTGTCAACCACGCCCACCCTAGAAAAGGCGCTCCCAAGAATATAAAGACTGCTCCCCAAGTCTCTGATCAGACAAAAAATAACAGTGCTACCGTTCTTGGGCAGACGGTCAATGAGCTTATATCAGATTATATGAGGAACAATCAGCAGAATCCCCATACCCAGCATGACAGTGATGGGAGCCAAACTTTATCTAACCTTAAAAGCCAAACATCTCAGCACACACAAAAGGTTGTGACGGGTCGTTGGACACCCAAAAAGGCCAGTAAGAATGCAGAAATTGTGCGTTCTAATATCAAAAAAAACAGCGCTCCTGACGGTGGGTTTAACTATGGAAGTGATGAATTTTAAGGGGGGATGTTAACCCCTCTTGCAGTTTTATCCAAAGAACCCTCCCAGCCTGAGCGTGCACTTTAGCGTCCTTCAGCAGGTTAAAGCACAATCACGTACATGAGAATAAATCCAAGCAACAAGCTGACGCACAAGACAATTGTCCCCGATCCCCAAGTGCGCGCCAACAGACTCTGAGTGCCGGTTATCTGTTGGATAAACAGGGTGACATCACTTAAAAAGACCCGCGCGTTTTGAAGACTTTGTTGGCGGATACGGGAAGTTGTCGTCTGATAAGTTTCCATAATTTTAGGTATAAATATTCGGTACAGACAGTCCCAGTCTAAAATATAAATCTTTTGGGGCGCTAGATACTTTTTAAAGGTAAAAAAGGCAAGTGTTGCGAATCCTAAAAGCATCAATTGATTGATAATCGCTGCAAACTTATAGGGGGAATAAGAGGTTTCCAAGGGTAAGTTTTCATAAATCACATAGGGGTCAATCCCTAAATATAAACATGCAAAGGCACCGATTGCCATGGCAGACTTCATGTGTATGGGGACAGCCTTATGGGGCAATTTGTTCGTGGTGTGGTGAAAAAAGGTGAAATAGACAAAGCGAAGCATTGAGCTGATATAGATTCCCGCCCCCGTTAGGGTAAGAAGGATCCATACCCATTCAAGACCGGCTTTACCAGCGCCAGAAGAAATCAGGCTTTTTGTCGTAAAGGCAATTGTAAGTGGAAATGCTGCCCCTGTGAGCATGGCAATGATCGCAATCGTTGTGACAAACGGCATGGACTTGTACAGTCCCCCAAGGTCAGTCATGAGGCGCTTGCCCGTGACATGTATGACCGCACCTGCTGTCATCAACAGTAAGCTTTTATAAAGGATATGGGCGACCGCGTGGGACATTGCGCCGTTCATGGTCATTTCTGTATTCATGCCCACAGCCGCCACCAAAAAACCCACTTGATTGATTAAGGCATAAATTAAGATACGGCGTATATCATTTTCTAAGAGTGCGTAGGCGGCACCGTATACGGCCATATACAGGCCAAGCCAAACGAGAATATCCAAGCCTGGAAAGACGAACCACAGGACAAAGACGGCGGTTTTGGTAGTGAATGCACTTAAGAACACGGTACCAGTCGTAGAGGCTTCAGGATATGCGTCTACTGCCCAAAAACTCACAGGTGGGGCGGCCACGTTCACAAGAATACCCGCCAGTACAAGGTAACTGCCTATACTCTCTAGGGCTAGGGGTGCAAGGGTCGTGCTGCCTGTTGTATGTACTGTTGCGACCACGCCCGCCATTAAACATACTCCCCCAAAAAGGTGCATATATAAATAACGTAAACTGGCTGTATAACTGTTTTTTTGATTGCCACACCAAATAAGTATGGTACTTGCAATTGCCATAATTTCCCAGAATATCAGCAGCATAATCCAGTCGCCACTCATGATGACCGCGACGGCACTTCCGCCATAGAAGAAAGCGCTTGGCAGTTCCCATTTATTGTTACTTTTTAGGGCAAATATGCCTCCTAAACCACATATAAATATGAAGATGCTGCCAATCAGAGTATGGTGAGGAGGCTCTTGAGTCGGGGTAATGGTTTTACCCATAAAGGACCATGCCTCAAAGGAGTGACCATGAAGAGTGACTATAAGTATGAACGCCAAAAGTGGTGCCACAATAATAGTTCCCAAGCGCACAAAGGTTATATGTGACCCATTGAGGCTACGCAAAAAGCTTGTATGGCTAAACGCGAGAACAATGCCTCCAATAAAGAGAGGTAAGGCAGGAGCGATACTAATCATGGTCATTTCCATTATGACAGAGAAAAAGTTTAATGATGTATGCGAGGGTCATGAAAACGAGTAATGATCCAAAACCCATCACCCCATAGAATCCGAATACTTCAGCAAAACTAAAGTATTCATGCCTATGATGTGTAAGCTCAGTAAACACCAAGGTACTAAAAAGAAGATACATAAACAGATACAAAGGTTTATTGATCATATTTTAAACTACTCTACTAATTGATGCGCTAAGGCTAAGACTGTATTAGGGGCGAAAAAAGTCAGAAGCGTTAAGCCAGCCGTTATGGACAGAGCGGTCACAATCGCTAAGGGAGCTTCGCCATGGGCGGAATCAGGGGTCGTATCTGGTACCGGTTTGAAAAATGCAGCGAAAATAATAGGGATAAAATAAGCGGCATTCAGAAGTGTGCTTAAAAATATAACAGCAAGGGGGAAGTAGGATTCTGCTTGGAAGGCGCCCTCAATAATATACCATTTAGATGTAAAACCAACCAAAGGCGGCAGACCAATCATCGATAGGGCACCGATGGTAAAGGCGCCCATTGTCCAAGGCATATACCGACCAATTCCATCAAGTTCTGAGATATATTTTTTCTTAGAGGCGGTATAAATGCTGCCGGCAACAAAAAACAGGGTAATTTTCCCAAAGGCGTGGGCAACAATATGGACAGTTGCACCTATGATGGCCAGAGGACTGGCAATAGCCGCCGCCATCGTGACGTAACTGAGTTGTGAGACAGTTGAATATGCCAATCTTTTCTTGAGATTGTCTTGTTTTAGTGCCATCAGCGAGGCGATAATAATACTAATACCTGCCGCATACACAAGCCAAGTATCTGTTGTGATCCTTTGCAGGGTATCAATGCCGAAAACATAGACAATAACCTTGACCACACAGAAGACACCCGCTTTAACCACGGCTACAGCGTGTAAAAGCGCCGATACAGGCGTGGGGGCAACCATAGCGGCGGGGAGCCAAGAGTGAAAGGGAAGTAAAGCAGCTTTTCCAATACCATACATGAATAAAAATAAGAGCGCACCAAGTGGGAATGCCGCGAGTTTATTATTAAGAATTGATCCCTGTTCGTGACCTATGGAGAAATCCCCATGACCAGCAATAAGGTAGGTCCAAATAATTGCAAACATCAGGAAGAGGATACTGGTTGAGAGTAAGATACCAATATACGTCCGTCCCCCTGCTCGGGCGTCAGCTGTCCCTGCGTGGGTCACTAGGGGGTAGGTGCACAAGGTGAGCAATTCATAGAAAATGAAAAGGGTAAATAAGTTGCCCGCAAAGGCAATACCAAGGGCGCTTCCAATACTTAACGCAAAGCATACGGCAAAAGTCGTTTGTCTTTTTTCATTGTTTGTACGCATGTACCCTTGGTTATATAGGCTGGCAATCGGCCATAACAAGGCGACAACGCACCCGAACACCATACCAAGAGGCTCTATCCAGAATACAATATCAAGCATCGGCATGATTTCACCAATATATGTTCTGGGAGTCGCTCCGTTTAAGACAGGAGGGAGCATTTTTGTATAGATAACAAACGCCGTGAGAAGCGAAATGGTGTAAGTCAGGGCTTCTCTTACGTTCGGTGCCCTATGGCACAATGGTAACAAGGCCGCGCACACAAACGGAAGTAATATGGCTAAGGTAACAATGTTATTGGAAAGGAATTCAAACGTATTCATCACTGTTTCTTCCTCTTAATACCATATTGAGGGTAAGCTTAAAGTTGCAGATTTTGCAATTTCTAAGGTAAAATCTGTAAATACACCTAATAAAATACATAAGCTCGTCAGCACCAACATGGGGAGCCACATGGTGAGCGGAATTGCTTTTTGACTGTCAATAATATTTTCTTGATCTTTCGGTTCAAAATACATGACCTCAATGATGCGCCAAACATAGATAACTGTAATCAGGCTTGATAGGAGGATTGCCACGGCAAAATACCAGGTATTATTTTCAAGGGCGGCTTGAATAAGATACCATTTACTAACAAAACCAGCCGTCAACGGGACACCAATCAGGGAGAGTCCCCCAATAACAATTGCGAACGCCAACCAGGGCATACGCTTGCCTAAGCCATGAAGGGCTTTTTGGTCAACGGAAGAGAAGCGATAAAATATAATACCAATTCCGAGGAAGAGGGCACACTTTATCACCGCATGATTCATAAGGTGAACAAATCCAGCCGTAAGGCCAGTATTAGAGACAAAGCTTAATCCAACGATAATATACCCTATTTGTGCAACGGATGAATAGGCCAAAAGGCGCTTGAGGTTTGTTTGGAAAATGGCCACCAATGAACAGGTAAAGATACCGATGAAACCAAGTATACCTAAAATTAAGTTGAATGATATAACGTCAAAGGTATATTTTGATCCAAAAAGACTGAGGATGATGCGAATAAGTAAGTAAATACTGACTTTAGTCGCCGTTGCGGAGAGTAAGGCTGTCACCACCATTGGCGCATAGGTATATACGTTCGGTAACCACTGATGAAGGGGGAAAATGGCGATTTTGAGCAACAGACCAATGGTGATAAATCCAAATGCAGCAATAATCGGTAACGTGGTTTCAATTGGGCGAACGCGCTCTGCTAGGTCGGCAATATTTAAGGTTCCTGTCATCTGATAGAGCAGACCAACTCCAATAAGATAGAACGTTGCGCCAACTGTGCCAATAATAAGGTATTGGTAGCTTGCAAGGAGGGCTTTTTTATGGCTCCCCAAAGCAACAAGGGTATAGGTGGATAGACTAGAGACCTCTAAAAAGACGAAGGCATTAAACAAGTCCCCCGTGGCAGCGATTCCCATAAGGCTGGAGATAACCAGTAAGAACATGGTATAAAATAGACTTTGATTATGCTCTTCTATTTCATGTTTAATACTCTCTTTAGCGTAAAGGGTACATATCATCCCAATCCCACTAATGAGGCAAAGCATAAAGCCATTAAATAAATCAATTTTGTATTCAATACCCCACGGAGGTTCCCATCCCCCTAAATCATAGGAAATGTACGTGGAGGTTGCGACCATCTGTAGCAAGGCAACGCTTATGATAAAGGAGAGTGCAGTCGTTATCAGAGCAATAAGCCATGCAATATCTTTATGTTTTATCAGAGCGATAATAGGTGCGCTTATCAGGGGAATTACGATGGTGAGAATTGGGAAATGCATTGTCATTATTTACGCACTTTTTAAACTTGAGTATTGGAAATAGTCTTATCTTGTTCTTGAGCGAGAATTTCGTTTTCTTCTATTGTACCGAACTCTTTTTTGATTCTAATCACTAACGCAAGTCCGAGAGCAAGGGTCGAGATGCCCACGACAATTGCGGTTAGAATTAAGACGTGAGGTAAAGGGTTCGAGTATAGGGTTGGATCATCACCACCAGCAGCAAGGGCTTTTGTTATTTCGTACTTAAGAATTGGACTCGTGCCGCCCTTCACGTTACCTATAGAGATGTACAATAGAAAGACAGCTGCTTGGAAAATACTCAGGGCAGCAAGCTTTTTGACTAAATTCTCTTGGGAAATTATTCCATAAAGGCTGATTATCAGCAAAAGCATCACAATCCAATAATTATAATATTCGGTTATATGGTGCATCACGGCTCTTGTTCTGTAAAAGTATAAAAAATTATGAGCATTGTGGCGGTTACCGTAATGCCCACGCCTAGTTCAACAGTGATAATCCCACAGGTTTGCGCTAACGCAGAATCATTGAGAAAAATAAGATAGTCATAATCAAGAAAGTTGCCGCCAAAGGCCATACATACATACCCTGTACCAATAAAAATTAGGGCGCCCACGGGCATCAGTTTTTCTATCCATTCCATGGGGATGATTTTTTGAGCTGCCTCCGTGCCGTAAATAAGCGCATATATGATAATCCCTGCAGCAAAAATAAGCCCAGCTTGAAACCCTCCCCCAGGACCATATTCACCCAAAAACTGGACATAAAGGGAAAATGTAAGAATATAAGGAATGAGAAATTTTGCGATTATTTTAAGGATAACATGGTGACCCATTAGTCGTTTTCCTTTTGTTGAGGGAGTGCGTTGTCCTGGCCAGGATTCTCTTGGGGCGATTTCACCTTGCGGCGCCTGCCCCCCAGCAACATCAGGACGCCGACACCTGCTGTGAAGATAACAACGACTTCTCCCATTGTATCAAAACCTCGATAACTTGTTAGGATCGTAGTAACCACGTTGGGAATTGGCGCCACTTCTCGAGGACTCTCTTTCAGGTATCTGGGCACGACATGTTGGTGAACCGGCGCTTCTGGATCTGCGTATGGGGGCATACCAAAAGTGACCACGAGCAAGAAAGTACCAGAGAAGAGAACAGAGACCAAGGGCAATATAAACAATCGCTTTTTTTGTTTTTGTACGGTGCCCACAAGACGAATGGTTGCAAGTAACAGTAATGTTGATATGCCCGCACCAACAGCTGATTCAGTAAGGGCAACATCGACGGCATCCATAATGACAAACAAGCTTGCCATAATCAATGAGAAAACCCCACTAAATATGGTCATCAGAATCAGATTTGATGTAAATATAATAGCTGTGGCGACAACAAGAAGGAGAGTAAGCAGCGTAATGTTGGTGATGATTTCCATTATTCTTTCTTACCTTTAATCTTGTGCTTAATTAGAGGCTTAAGGTTATTAATAGAAGCTATTTTAACAAGAGCATGGTTGATTGCTGGACTTGTGAATAACAAAAATATCAAAATAAACAAAAGCTTGAGTGTAACAAGTGAAAAACCTGCTTGTAAGCACAAAGCAAGAAGAAGCGACCCTGCACCTAGGGTATCAATCAGGCTTGTTGCGTGGGTGCGGGTGTAGAAGTCAGGAAAACGGAGCAGACCAACGCCGCTGCTTAGAAGTACAAAACTTCCAAGAATGATCAGTGCCCAACTTATAAGATCGATGAATATAATCACATTAACCGCTATTCTTAAGATGTTTAGATGATGAAGACTTGTAATCAAATTCAAAGAATTTAACCACCGCAAGGGTACTGGTAAGGTTAATTAGGACATAAATAAGCGCAAGGTCAAGAAAGTCAGGCCGGCCAGTTAAAAAACCAAATGTACAAATCAGAAGCACAACTTTTGTTCCTAATGCATTGGCAGCTAATAATCGATCATAAACAGTCGGTCCCAAAAAAAGGCGGATTGTAATCAGCGCAATAGTTATGAGAATTGCGGAGAGGGCGACAACAAACATATTCATGACGCATCCTTTATTGAACGTGGAGGGTGTATTTGGTACGGCGTATCAAGACCCATCTTGGCAATGACGTTTTCCATAGAACTATTTTTGAGGTCTTCAGCCGTCTCTCGCATCAATGTATGGATTTCTAACTTACCATTTTCATTAAGACTAATAGTTATTGACCCTGGCGTTAGTGTAATAGAATTAGCATATATTACCCGAGCAAGGTCGGTCTTCAAATAGGTTTTTTTAGAGAGTAAGGTTGGTTGCAAGGAGAGTTTGGGTGTCCAAATTAATTTTATCACACTTATGTTGGACTTTATAATTTCCTTAATAAGCCAATACCAATAGAGAGGTATGTTCCAGCTTAGGTGCAGCGGTACCGTATGGTAAGTGACGATATTCATGCGATAAATCAGGAATACCGTCAAAGAAATACTTACGAATCCTAAGCTCAGAACTAGGGGAGAGTAAACACCTGCAAGCAGCAGCCAAAAGATGCTGAGAGTTATTGCCGAGACTGCTAAATGTAACATAATCTTATCTCTTAACTTGAAAATTAGACGATTGATTACTAGCACTATAGAGTTTTTTTTTTTAAGAGTTAAACATTAATTTAGCGAATATTGAAAGAAATTCTAGAATAGTTATAAATCTAGTACCTTGAGAATACACTCTTGTTGATGTCAACATTAAAAATTATTTAATCACAGCATTTTAGTTTTTCATAGAAAAAAAAGAAAATATTTAGATTTTTTTAATCTCAACTTAACATATTTTGGCTATCCAAGCGACAGGTTTATTTTTATGTTTTATTGAGGTTCTGTTGAGTACTCCTGAACAGGTTTCATGTTTTTTATCAACTTATTTTCTAGGAGATAGTCCCCAAACCTTTGGTAGCGAGCGGTATCGTTGCTTCCCGGGCGGAGGGCGAATCGCGGGAGAGTATCTTTCCATGCAAGGCGATTCAGGTCACTATCAAGTCCAGGTTTTGCTTTTGAAAATATTTCCCAGGTCTCTTGGGGATAGTTGATAATTTTCTGGACGGCCTGTTCGAGTGAACGGGTAAGTTTCTGTAATCGTGGATCGTTTTTAAGATTTGTGTGGGTGATCAAAATGAGCTCATCATAAGGGGGAACGCCATATTCCTCAGGGTAAAAAGCCCGTCCTTTGTGGTTGTGGAGATTGAGTTCATTAAGTTCAAAGTTGCGGTATGCGCCCATAATTGCATCAACATTGCCTGACATGAGTGACACTGAGAGGGCATAGTTCACATTAATAAGGGTGACATCGTCAAGGGACATACCAGCTGTTCTTAGCATTGTCCCTAGAATGACGTCCTCGAATCCACCGATACTAAACCCAACGGTTTTCCCTTTAAGGTCACTGAGGGATTTGATCTTACCATTGTCGAGCACCACTAAGCTGTTGAGAGGTGTTGCAATGAGTGTTGCAAATCTAATGATTGGCAGCCCTTGATCTGCGTATATGTACAGGTATGGTTGGTAACTAATGGCAACCTCAGCTTGTCCAGCAGCAACAAGTTTGGGAGGCATGCTGGGGTCTGCTGGTTCTATCATTTTTACGTCGAGGCCATTTTGGGCAAAAATACCGCTCTCTTGGGCAATGATCAGAGGGCCATGGTCTGGGTTTATGAACCAGTCCAATAGAACCGTTATTTTTTCTTGTGCATATACGGGTGTGTGGGCAAAACTAAACAGGATAAGCATGAGTATCCAAGGGAAAGTCTTATGGGGTGTATAGGACATTATGATTTTCTTTCTCGTTGATAATTGAGGGTATTCTTTTGTGGTAGATTACACTTAGGATCTTATCATAAAGTATGATTTGACGTAAGTCTGAGAAAAGTTGAATTAACAATACCGTACAGCATAAGCGCGATGATACTAAGCGTAAAGACCGCCGCAAACATCAGAGATGTATGGGAGCGCGCGTTGCTCATCAGGATAAGATACCCAAGTCCGGCACTTGATCCCACCCATTCCCCAACGATGGCGCCGATAGGTGCAACCGTAATCGCTGTTTTAACGCCCGCCCCGATAGGGGGTAACCCGGCAGGAAAGATGACATAAAATAGGCCTCTCCAGTCTTTGAGAGGGGGGTTTCCTGTCATAATTTTTACTTGGTCAACGAGGGCCGAGGGGGTGGTTTTAAGGCTAGTATAAATGGCAACTGTGACCGGAAAAAATACGATTAATGTTGTCACCGATATTTTGGAGGAAATCCCGAATCCAAGCCATGTCACCAGTATGGGCGCGATGGCAAAAACCGGAAGTGTTTGGCTAATGATCAGGAGGGGAAGAATCCACTTTTCAGATGTCCTCCAGACCACCATAATCAGAGCCGTTGATGTCCCTAGTGAAATACCACATAGGGCACCTAAAATGATTTCTAAAGTGGTATATTTTCCATGGTACAACAGCAGCTGATGGTTTTCCCACAGGGCAATCATGACGTGGGAGGGGGGCGGTAAGATATAATTAGGTACTTTTGTAATCCAGACAATGGCTTGCCAGATGACAATTAGTCCGCAGGAGACCATACCTATTCTGAAGATGCCATATTTAGATATTGTTAGCAGGGGCTTATTAACTTGAGGGGTCATAATCTTTGGCGCCGAGTGTATGAAAAAGAGACGAGACTGAAGGAGAGCTTTGTAGGGTCAGGTTTCCATCCTGCAGGATAAAAATATCATCACCCATGTGCAGCGCTTCCCGTGGATCGTGGGTAATGAATAGGCAGGTTTTAGATTGAAACACATTTTTAAGAATATTTTGTATTTCTAGACGCGTTAAGGCGTCAAGACTGTTAAAGGGTTCGTCCATGAGGATGATTTCCGCCTCTTCATAGAGGGTGCGCGCCAGGGAAGTTCGCTGTCTCATCCCGCCAGAGAGGGACTTTGGGTATTGGTCACGGTGGTCATATAGATTAACCTGTGATAAGAGATGATAGGCATAGTCTTTATTAGGTTTTTCCCCGCGCAGTCGATGTCCAATCATGACATTTTCTGTAACAGTCAGCCATGGCATTAAAGCGTGATCCTGGCCCATGAGGGCGATGTTGTCTCGACCATTAACCTGAGGGACCCAGCGCTGTGCATCCTTTGGCAGGTCGATGAGTCCCGCCATCAGTCGTAACAGTGTAGACTTACCGCACCCAGACCTGCCCATAATCACCGAGCACCTGCTGGGGGTAAGGGTAAGGCTAATATTTTTTAATAAGTACTCTACAGAAGGGTGAGACGTTGGAAACTTAAAGCTTGGTATCTTGACGCCATAGTTTTTAAGGGGCATGGCGTGAGAAGGTGCACTATGTGATTGGGACATATTTAAGGAGAGTACAAGGAGTGCCAAAAGAAAAAAATTTCAGTCTATTAGTTTGTAAGGTAATAAACCCCCTTACTCTTGTCAAGTCTCATCAGAATCGGTACTATTTTTGAGTAAACTGGTGGGGGGCGTTGGGAGAAGTTTTAGCCAGACTACATTTTCATAAGGTACACAATTTTACTTTTAAGGGAGTTCTGAGACACCGTCCATGTGGTTACAGATAAGATGTTTGGTTTTGATAATAGGAAGTATGGGGTGTCAGGCGGTTGCGTCGGAGCAAAACCAAGACTTTTCATATCGGCTCACCGTATATACTGATCGGATGGCCCAAGAGTTAGTGTTTTGTTTAGCGTCAAAGTCAAGCTCGTCCGGCGCTTTTACAGGGTGCGGTGACTGGGGGGAAGCTGTCGGCGCCATGTGGGCGTTGATGTGGCACTCCCATGTTAGGGGGACAAATCGTTTTGATCCGTTTATCGATACGCGCTTGTCAGCTTATCGTTTAGAGCAAGAAGTTCACCAGATATATCGCAGGCAATACTTACATAGCACCGAGTCTCTCTCATGGGTCTTACCACTTTATTTTTTGGATCGAAAGGTGAATCAAACAGAGCGCCTGAAAGAGTTGGTGACTTTTGTGGTGCTCGCCATATCTGATCGTATGCGCCAAGCTTTATCGGCTGAGCGTGTGACACTTTCCGAGTATGGTCTCGCCTGTGTATTTTTACGGGATTACGCTTATTTTATTGAAGATGAATACTATTTAAGTCTCGCTGAAAGTGTCGTTGATATGGGCTTAAAGGCATGCCAGGAAAAGGATCAATGTGCCCAAGGATGGGGGAGGTTATGGTCGCTCGCTAATGGCGGGGAAGAAGGCGGGGAACTCCTGAATGAGGACTTAGATAAACTTACCTTGTCTGGTGATGCCTATAGTCTTTTTTGGAGGACAGTCATGGCGGCTCAGCGAGAAAAAATGTCTGGCGCTGCTCAGCAAAATAAAGTGCCACCTTCTTTAACCGCGCATGTAATGAAATGGTTTTCCAGCAGCACCACGCACCCTAAAATTAATATATATGGTTTATGGGCATTGTTGCCGTTATATGAGGAAGAAAAATAAATAGATTTAAATGATTTTATTTTCTTGCAGTTAGATTAAAGTTGCGGTAGAACACTTGTTCAGTTAGGGTATCGGTCTATCGATGCTTGTTGTTATTGATAAAAAAATTTAAAGGCGGGGCTTGGCGCAGTCTGGTAGCGCACCTGGTTTGGGACCAGGGGGTCGCAGGTTCGAATCCTGCAGCCCCGACCATTTATCTCGTAAACACTCACCTGCTGCGTTCATGGCGGCGTCTTTGGTTTTTTCGTTAACAAGTAAAATAATTCCTCCTTACAAGAATCACTATAGTAAACGTATTTGGCTTTTATCTTTAAAGAGCTAATAGTTGCATTTATATGCGCGGGTCACCCTAAGGCAAAGTCCTTTGATGCGTGTGGGGGGGGACTGATTGACTTTATAAGTTAAGAGCGGTGGGTAAGAAATAGTTTGCGCACAAAAGTAATGATAAAGATCGCTGTCATAATAAGGACAATTGTAGGTGCTGGTGCACTATCAATGAAAAAGCTGGCATAGATTCCTATGAGCATGGACATCATACAAATCAGCACTGACAGCCAGAGCATGGTTGAGAACTTCCGAACAAGTAAAAATGCAATGGCGCCTGGCGCTATGAGCAGTCCGATGGCGAGAATCAGCCCTGTTGCCGATAAGGTTGCAATGATGGTAAGGGAAAGTGCTGTAAGCAGACCATAATGCAGCCACCCAATCCATAGCCCTGATGCTTTTGCCTGTGCTGGATCGAAGCTTTGTAACAACCACTCTTTCCATTTAAAAATCAAAGCAAGCGAGACCACAATAGAAATAATACCAGTTATCCACATTTCATCGGATCCAACGCCGAGTATATTCCCAAATAAAATATGGTCCAGATGTAAATTGGTGTCGACCGCAAAATACATGATAATTCCAATACCGAACATGCCTGAAAATACGACGCCCATAATTGTATCTTGCTTAATACGACTATTGCGAGATAAGTATCCGGTTGCTAGGGAGCAAAGCATGCCACTTGCAAAAGCTCCAAATATGAGAGGCACACCAAGAATAGATGCCAGAACAATCCCAGGTAGAACCGCGTGACTGACAGCGTCGCCCATGAGTGCCCAGCCTTTTAAAACCAGAAAACACGATAAAAGCGCCGTGGGTACTGATATCAGAATTGAGATCCAAAAAGCGTTTTGCATAAAATTAAAGGTAAAGGGCATTAATAGTGTGTTGATATCCATTAGGTACTCTTTTGGCGACTTTCTATTATATGGGAAGTGGAAAAGTTGTTACTTTTTAATGCGTTAAGTGTTTTGCGACGGGTAGAAATGAGGCCATGTTTTGGTGCAAATATAAAGGCAAAGATAAAAATAAGGGTTTGAAGTGTAACAATGATACCCCCTGTGGCACCGTTCAGGAAATAGCTGAAATATGTTCCAGCAAAGCTGGTCACAACGCCGCAAATGACAGACGTTAAAATCAGAATAGAGAAGCGGTCACAGAGCAGATAGGCAGTTGCTCCGGGCGTAACCACCATGGCAACAACCAGAAAAGCGCCAACCGTTTGCATTGCAGCCACCACACAGGCAGATAATAACATAAAAAAAATGACTTTTAAAAGTTCAGGACGCAGTCCAATAGTGCGGGCATGGTTTTCATCAAAGAAGATGACTGTGAGGTCTTTCCACTTTGCCAGCAAGATTATGAGTGATAAAAAGCCAATTATAGCCAACTGAAAGGTATCTTCGGGCGTTATGGTTAGAATGTTGCCCATGGTAATTGTTTGAATTGATACGGATATGGGATAAATCGAGACAATAAAGAGCCCAAGTCCAAAGAACGATGTGAAAATTAGTCCGATAATCACATCTATTTTAAGTCCAGATCGCGTAGATAAAAATAGCATTGCTCCAGCCGCAAGTCCGCCAGAGATAAAGGCGCCAAGCGCAAAGGGGAGGCCGATAATATAGGCAATAGCCACCCCAGGGACGACCGAGTGTGACAGGGCATCTCCAAAAAGAGACCATCCTTTCAGCATTAAATACGCTGATAGAAACGCACAAACACCGCCCACAAGAGCAGAAACCCACATGGCATTCACCATATAACTATAGCTGAAAGGCTCAAGTAAAATGGAGATCATGTATCGTATTCCGTGATTTGGGTTTTTTCGCCATATTGGACGAAAGGGCGGTTATCATCAGAGAGAATTGTCACTTCACGGGTATCTTCATCTTCATGGAGCACCGTACTGACAAGTGTGAAGCGACGCAGAATTCCTCCAAATGTTTTTTCTAGATTTTCACGGGTAAACACAGCCTCTGTCGGGCCGTAGCCAATAATGGTTCCCTTCAGGAGGATCGTGCGATCACAAAATTCTGGAACTGACCCTAGGTTATGGGTAGAGACGAGCATGATACGCCCCTCGTTCCGCAATTCTCTTAACAGGGCAACGATTTGGTCTTCAGTATTGACATCAACACCCGTAAAAGGTTCATCCAGAAGAATAATTTGTCCATCTTGAGCGAGGGAACGGGCTAAAAAGACCCGCTTCCGTTGACCGCCGGAAAGCTCCCCTATTTGACGTTTGCGGTAGTCCTGCATGCCGACCCGACACAGAGCCGACTCAACAGCTTCAAAGTCTATTGCTTTAGGGCGGCGAAAAAACCCCATATGACCATATCGGCCCATCATCACAACGTCTTCTACCAGGACTGGAAAGCTCCAATCAACCTCTTCAGATTGTGGTACGTAAGCAACCAAATTTTTACGAAGCGCCATCTTAACGCTCATACCAAGTATGGAAATATTTCCTTTTGCAGCAGGAAGAAAGCCCATGAGTGCCTTAAAAAGAGTGGACTTACCAGCTCCATTAACCCCAACAAGTGCGGCGACTGTTCCTTTGGGAAGTTGGAAAGTCGCATTCCATAAAGCTGTATGTCCATTACGATAGTGTACCGTAATATCTTGAGCACATATTCCGTTAACCTGATGATTGTCATCACGTTCATTTTGTACTGGGTTCTTTTTTACATGATTATTATTCATGGTTTTATCCTTAATTTAAAAGTCCATGATTTTTCAAAGTTTGGCCCTTGGATATAGGATCTGGAGACAATTTAACTTTTTTCATCTATTTCATCACTTAAGAGTTGAAGTTAATCCCATAAAGATAGTATGAGATGTTACTTTTAATAGGTCGAGATAGGTTGGCACAATGCCGCCTGCTGCACTTAGGGAATCGACATATAAAACCCCTCCATAATGCGCACCTGTTTCTCGAGCGATCTGTCGTGCGGGGGCAGTATTTACGGTGCTTTCACAAAATATGACGGGAATATTGTTTTTTCGGATCCCATCAATAACGGTACGAATTTGCTGTGGAGTTCCTGCACGGTCAGCATTTATCGGCCATAAGTAAAGCTCCTTCATGGAGAAGTCCCGGGCAAGGTAACTAAAGGCGCCTTCACACGTGACAAGCCATCGGCGTTTCTCGGGAAGAGCCGCAATTGCCTGGCGAAGTGGTTCAATTGTTTCATATAAACGGGTGCGAAAGTTCTCAGCGTTTTGTTGGTAAACTACGGCATTTTTAGGGTCATATTTTATAAACGCCTTCATAATATTATCGATATAAATGAGGCCACTCTCAAGCCCCATCCAGGCGTGAGGGTTTGGCGCACCTTTATAGGATCCCGATGAAATGGGAATGGGATCAATATTGTCTGTTAGGGTAACTGAAGGCACATTATCAAGTCTGGCAAAGAACTGTTTAAACCATATTTCAAGATTCATCCCGTTCCAGAGAATCAGGTCAGCATCCATTGCGCGGACAATATCTTGCGGAGTAGGTTCATATCCGTGAATTTCTGCCCCAGGCTTAGTGATTGAGACGACATGGGCGGCATCTCCTGCTACTTCTGAAGCCATGTTCGCAATGACAGTGAAAGTAGTCACAACTTTCATCTTATCATTTCCCGCATTAGAGGCAGCAGAGAGTATGACAACAAAAACAAATAATGATACGTGACTTAGTTTACAAAACATGAAATTCTCCAATCAAGGAATTAAGTTTATTGTTATGTAAATGCGAATTAATTTCAACTGTCAAATTGCAAAGATAACATTTAATTTAAATCATATATTTAATTTTAAAGGATTTTACAAATGAATATGTAAAATATCCCCTATTTTTTTATGCACTTAAGCAGTGCTCTAAGGGGGAGCGGTTGGGGGTTTTCTCATATAATTTGCGGAAAGTTTGAGGTGTTTTCCATACCAGTGACGGTTGATCCCACGTCTTCTTCGTGTTCCAGCAGGGGAATAATCATGGACGTGTAAGAAAATAGGGTTGCGTGGAGTTTTTTGAGGGTGAGGGGTATTGTCAAAAATATATGATGGTGATCAGACTGCATTAAGAGGGTTTCTATGTAAGGGGAGAAAATTGATATCTCAGCTGTTGTACGCACATAGAATCGCTGGATATGATTGCGGATATCATAGCCCTTAATGGATTTGATGCGCTGGGCGGGGAGGCCAAAAGGGTGTGATTTGCGATCAGCAGCAAGATCAATAACGGCTGCGACAACGGCAGTTGCTGTAGGTTCGCCACCAGACCCTCTCCCTTTTAGGAAGAGCTCACCAATAGATTCCCCTTTGCACAGTATGGCGTTGTATTGATTGTCGGTGCAGGCAAGATCATGGGAGTTGTTAATTAAATAGGGACTTACGGCGCAGCATATTTCATCATTCGTTCTGAAGCTTCGCGCTAATAACTTGATTTTATACCCTTGTTGTTGGGCAATTTCCATATCCAGTGGGGTAATATCGCGGATACCCTGAACAAACATATCCGCAACTTGAATATTGTATCCAAAGCCGATACAGCTTAAAATATTGAGCTTATGGGCATCATCCACTCCATCCACATCCAGGGAGGATTCAGGGGCAATACACTCTATGTTTTGTGCGTGGTGGAGGATCTCATGAAAGGGCCGGCTGGTCATTTCCATCTGGCTAAGAATGTAATTTGATGGTCCGTTGAGTATCGCTTCAATGGAGAGTAATCTATCGGAGGCCAGTGCTTCATTCATGGTCTTGATAATAGGGATTCCCCCAGCTATGGCGGCTTCAAAATTGGTGTTGAGGCCGCGATTCTCTGCTTCAATTATCAACTCCAACCCATGGTGAGAGAAGAGCGCCTGATTAGAGGAAATCACATGTTTCCCGTTTTTAATGGCTGTAAGCACAGAATCATAGGAGATACCTTTTTCCGTCCCAATAAGTTCAATGAACATATCTATGCCGTCAAATTCTGCAAGACTGATCGGGTTATCAAACCAGCGGTAACAAAGGGCGTCCTTGGGGTGCAGTCTTGTTTTATCAAGGTCAGAAACGGCGACAATAGTTGCCTGACGGCCAGTTTTTTCTTTAATGAAGTCTTCACGTTCTTTGAGCAGTTTCAGAACGTTCGTCCCCACAGTGTTAAGTCCTGCAACGCCCACGCGAATTGGGTCATACTGTTTGTCTTTATAGAGTTGATTTAACCAGTTTCCGTACATAAGAAACCCAAAGGAACGCCATTTATTGAGGGTTTTTTGGTCGTCAGAAAAGTAATTACTTGGGATGACGGTTTTATGTCCACGCTCTTGATCACGAATATATTCTTTCAGGATTGTATCATGGTCATATTCCAGATGATTGAACATGTAGAAGTGATCCAATTTATTATTTTTGATCAGACAAATCCCCGCTTCTTGGGAGTGGATCAGGACATCCAGTTCCTCAAAGGAAGTAATGTTTTCTTCCTTGACCCGAGTATGACGTGAAACCGGTATATAGGTTACATCAGACAGACCGCGCAAAATAGAATCTGTTTGGGTAATTTTATGCTCAAAAATGCCCGAAATTTTCTGTTGTTCAATATATTTTTCAATACCATATTTATAGTATAAAAAAGCTTGCGCTCCCCAACAGATAAAGAACGCATTTTTAGTTTCTGCTATCTTAAAGAACGTGCAGAGTTCTGTCCAATATTCAACGTCAGTAAAACTTAACTGTTCGACCGGAGCCCCAGTAATAATTAGGGCATCCAGTCGTTCAATATCAATTTCACTCCACTTTTGGTAGAACATTTCCATATGTTCTGCCTTGGTGTTTTTCGGCGTATAGTGATTCAGTTTTAGCCAAAAAATTTCGACAGGAATAATGGAATTAGACAACACGCGCGCCAACTGTGTTTCTGTTTCAACTTTAGTTGGCATGAGATTCAAAACGCCGATTCTAAGACGTTTTGGAGTTAATCCAATATAAACTTCCTGCAGGGCGATAACATCAGCATATTCACTTTTCAGAATATGAAAAGCGGGTAATTGTTTGTCTAAAATAACACTCATTAACGTCTCAATCTTCTAGACCTGCGCTAGTGCTTGAGAGAGGTCCGCAATAAGATCATCTGGGTGCTCAATTCCAATAGAGATACGTATGACGTCTGATAAGACACCGGCTTTAATTTTTTGTTCATCGCTAAGTTGCGAGTGGGTGGTTGAGTAGGGGTGGATAATCAGTGAGCGCGCATCTCCCACATTTGCCAGGTGCGAAATCAATTTCAGGCTTTCAACTAACTTTTTCCCTGATACTTCATTTCCTTGAATACTGAAAGAAAATACCGAACTGCTTCCTTTGGGACAATACTTCTTAACGCGACTATAGTATTTGTTAGATTCCAGACCTGGGTAAGATACCCAGTTAACCTTAGGATGTTTTTCGAGGAACTGTGCAACTTTTAGCCCATTAGAACTATGCTTATCCATACGCAGCGAGAGGGTTTCAATACCATTGATCGCTAAATAGGCGTTGAATGGTGACAGGCATGCCCCAAGATCACGCAGACCAACTGCGATGCCGCGCACGGTAAAGGCCATCTCACCAAATGTTTCATTAAATACTAAATTATTGTAAGACTGATCTGGGCTAGTCAAGAGAGGAAATTTGTCGTTTTGACTCCAGTCAAATTTTCCAGAGTCAACAATTGATCCACCAATGATGCTGCCGTTTCCAGTTAAAAACTTTGTGGTAGAATAGGTGACAATATCGGCGCCATGCTCGAAGGGGCGACACAAGTACGAGGTCGGAATGGTGTTGTCCACGATAAGGGGAATGCCGGCGTCATGGGCGATTTCAGCTATAACCTCAATATCAGCTATCATGCCTGAAGGGTTAGAAATACTCTCAATAAAAATAGCTTTGGTATTGTCTTTGACAGCAGCTTTAACCTCATCAATAATATTAGTATCGACAAAGTCTGCATTCCATCCAAATTGTTTGAATGTTTTTCCAAATTGGGTGATAGACCCGCCATAAAGCGCTTTAGAGACGACAATATGGTCACCGGTCTGCATGAGGTTGAGCAACGCAACGAGTTGAGCTGAGTGTCCAGAAGAAGTACAAACGGCACCAACGCCATCTTCCATAGCTGCGAGTCTGGCTGCCAGAACACTAACAGTTGGGTTCGTAAGGCGTGAGTAGATATTACCAAATTTCTTGAGGGCAAAAAGATTAGCTGCATCACTGGGGAAAGTGAAGGTATAAGATGAAGTTTGGTAGATTGGAGGCTTGAATGAATTATGAGTATCCGATTCAGGGTCATAGCCACTATGCAAGCACAGTGTTTCAAAGTGATTATTTGTCATATCTTAATTTTAAATCCTTATATAATTAAATTTTGAAATTCAAAATATTTCCTTTAACGATACAGCAGCTTCATAAAGACTAAATCTAACAATGTACGTATCGCGTCACGACACGTAAGCGTATTATGTCAAAGGATGAATTATGATGATGTAAGTATTAATTCCATACTCTTAAGCATTTATTTATATTCATTATAAGCACTCAATTATCTGACTATCAATAAGATAATTTCCATTTTCAGAAAATTCATTAAGTCACTAGGATTTTTGCCGATGAATTTAAGGGGCAATACTTCCCTATTGCGATGAGCTTTCGGGGGTGTGCTGTGTTTAGTTAAGGAAATAACACTTTATTATCCATTTGATTTTGTTGAATAAATTATCACCATTATGCGTGTAAACTCCCAAGTGCGTGGTGTGCGTAGGGTTCTGCGTGAGAATTTTTTATCCTTTAGGGTAAGATTTTTGTTGATATGATAATGATAATCTGTAGCATTGCGGGCAGGTGATACCCTTAACTTTTCATCACGAAAATTATAACTTTTCATTACGAAAATTATATCAAAATTTAATGATTCATCTGTGACGAGGGTCAACATTTAAATCAGACATAAAATTTGCAAGACAAGGATGATTTATATTATGTGTTTCGTAAAAACAAAAGCGTTCGTTGGGCTGATGTTTGCGGGATTTTTTCTCGCATTTTCGGGCGTTAGTTTATCTTATGCTCAACCGTTAACCTTCACGGACCAATTGGGGCGCACGATCCATTTTGACGAGACTCCCAAACGCATTGCGACGATTGCGACGCCATCTGGATCCATGGTCGTAACCATTGACGAGAGCGGCGATCGTCTTGTTGCGACGGTTCCTAATTCTAAGAATGCGATTATGGAGGGGATTTTACATGAGTATTTCCCAAGTTTGCAACGGGCGTCATCAAATATTATTGATAACAACGGCAGCGCGAATATCGAGGAGTTGTTAAATCTTGAAACAGATTTAGTCTTGCAGTGGGCGCGCCATGACAAGAGCATTGCGGCCATGGAGGCGGCTGGATTAACCGTTGCGGCGATGAAGTACAGTAAGCTTGATATTGCCAAGACGTGGTTAAAAGACGTGAGTATTATTTTAGACAAACAGTCTAAGGCGTCAGAGGTTTTTGCATGGCATGACCGAGCTTATAAGCGAATTACCGATAAAACGAAGACGATTCCAGACCATGAAAAGCCTACGGTTGTCTATTTATTGAATGAGAGTCGAGCAGCAGGTCCTGAGAGCCACTTTCAGTTTTTTATGGACACGGCGGGCGCCAAAAACGTCATGACTCGCGGTAAGTTTGTTGATGTTGATGCAGAGATGTTATTGAATGCAGATCCAGATATCATTTGGTTATTTGGGTTTAATATGAAAATGACGCCAGAGAAGATTTACGCGAATCCCCGTTTTGCAGATTTGGCGGCGGTTAAGAACAGACGTGTTTATAAGGTGCCTGTTGGCGGGGATCGTTGGGATCCGCCGAACCAAGAGTCACCATTGGGGTGGGAGTGGTTTACCCGCACAGTTCACCCAGGCTTACTGGAGGGCAGCATGCGTCAGAGTGTCAGAGAGGGCATCACATTTTTATATGGCAAAGCACCTACCGAGGCGCAACTTGACCGCATGCTTCGGGCTCAAATGAATAAGGATGCGCGTGACTATGAGAAAATTATAAAATAAACATGCATGAGACACGCCCCGATTACTCAGAGCTAATCGGGGCGTGTCTATAAAGTTAAGGAGCGTATATAATAATGTTATCCCCTGAAACTCAGGTTAAACAGCCCCCTTCCCCTTCAAAGGATGTCTCTATCCATCATGATCGCTGGTTTCAGTACAAAGTAGTGTTGATGGTATTGTTGCTTTTTGCGACGATTTTATTTGCCTTATCGATGGGGCGTTTTAATGTACCATTTACCCGAGTGGTATGGATTCTATTAGCCAATGTTGTAGAGCTTGAGAGCAGTTGGCGTCTGGTGGAGGAACGGGTTATTGAGTTGGTACGCATGCCGCGAATTTTGGTATCAGGCATATGCGGAGCGGTGTTAGGTCTTAGCGGTGCTGCGCTTCAAGGCATGTTTAGGAATCCGCTGGTTGGCCCGCAAATTATCGGGGTGTCGTCGGGCGCTGCCTTCGGAGGCGTGATCGCCATATTGTTAGTGCTCAAGAGTATATTTATACCTGTATTTGCCTTTATCTTTGGGTGCGGAGCCCTCTTCCTTACCATGAGTATTTCCAAGGCGGGTGGGGGTAAGAATATATTATCTTTGGTGTTGGGCGGTATAGTGACGTCAGCATTTTTCTCATCATTAGTCTCCTTGGTTAAGTATACGGCTGATCCTGATGATACCTTGCCGACGATTGTCTATTGGTTGATGGGCTCCTTTAACGAGTCAAGTTATGTGGATGTGCTATTTGTCCTCCTTCCCTTAGGGACGGCGGGTTTTTTGGTCTATCAGATGCGTTTTGTGGTCAATCTTCTCTCATTGGGCGATGAGGAGGCGCGTTCGCTAGGCATCAATGTGCATCGCAGCCGCTGGATAATTCTTTTAGCCTCAACACTGATGATTGCCTCAACGGTTTCAGTTGCGGGCGTAATTGGGTGGGTTGGTTTGATTATACCACATTTTGCCCGTATGATTACGGGCGCAAATCACGGGCGTCTAATTCCTATTTCCATGTTTTCAGGAGCGATTTATATGATTTTAGTGGACACGGTTGCCCGCACAGCCAGTTACGGTGAGATCCCCATCGGCGTATTAACAGCCTTACTTGGAGCGCCAGTATTTGGGTATTTGTTGTACCGCAGACAGATGAAAGGGTGGGGCAATGATTAGCGTCAAAAATATTACCTTTAGGTATCCGAAGGGCCGCGGGAATATTTATTCAGGACAGACTTTTAAGGTGGAGCAGGGGAACGTGCTTGCCATTTTAGGCGCCAATGGGGCGGGGAAGACTACCTTAATTAAAAGTTTGCTAGGATTACTCCCTATCAGCGACGGAGAAATAACGGTAAAGGGGCGGCAGTCCTATGTGCCCCAGTCAACCTTAAGCCCTTTTGATTACAGTGTGCACGAGATGGTCGTTATGGGGGTAAGTGGTCAAAATGGTCTCTTTGCGGCGCCCACTCAACACAATGCGCGCGCAGCCTATGAGGTTCTCGCCCAAGTTGGCATGGCTCACGTTGCCCATGAAAACTTTTCCCAGTTAAGTGGTGGTCAACGGCAAATGGTATTAATTGCGCGGGCGTTAGTGTCCAACCCTGATATAATGATATTAGACGAGCCCACCTCATCCTTAGACTACTATAATCAAAATAAAGTTCTTCAAACCATAAAGAGCGTCGCGGAACAGGGGAAGGTGGTTATTTTCTCAACCCATTGTCCTCTGCAAGCGCTACAAGTTGCCCATAAGGCTCTGTTGGTGAACGAGAAAAGGCCAAGTATATTTGGGGATGCACAACAAATTCTTAATCAGGAAAATTTGCGTCAGTTATATAACATCCCCATTGCCCGAGGATCCCTAAAAGGAATAGAAATTATTGCGCCGATTTATGGCAGTGTGTGATGAAATTCGCATCCAGATTTATCTCATTAACCGACCTTAAGCGATATTTTATTTGCAATAATAATTTCATAGAGGTATTTTAATTGGAAATAAGTTTGATGACGTCGTATCGGTTCTGAAAGAAATAGACATCTATCGTTATCATGAATTTTTTCGTATTTTTATGTTCAAGGAAAATTAATGTTTGTAAATAATTACTTTTTTCAGCGTCATACGCGCAAACTATGGTATTTTGTCCCAGTGCTTTTGGTGTTATGTACCCTTAAGGCCTCCGCACAGACGGGGAGTGAAGCAGCAGGGTCAAATACTGTGCGAGAGGGTGACTGGGCTGTAACGTGTCAAGATCCGCAAGATAAAAGTTCTTGCTTTATGTTTCAAGAGTTGTCCGTTGTCCAACAGGATAAGGATGGCAATGATGCCAACAGACGCGCCGTAAGAATCGTGGTTATTCATACCAAAAATGGCGATAAGGACCGCCAACCGTTCCTGTCTGTACGCGTGCCCCTTGGCGTTGATTTGCGTCCAGGTGCTGTCTTTAAGGTGGATGACCTCGAGGAAAAAAATACACAATATTTACGGTGCTTAACCGATGGGTGTGATTTCAGCTATGTCATGACCGACACTTTAATCAAATCTATGAAAGCTGGCAACATCTTCTCCATTGGCATTCGGCCATGGGGTGTTGAAAATGTCATGGTGTTTGAATCCTCACTCCGCGGTTTTAGTAAGGCCTACAGCCTTATTCAATAGTCCAAAAAACCTAACGCGACACCATACCAGTGTTAAAGCGTAATCTCTGAGACGTGAGGCGATTTAAAAAAAATAATTTTTTTTAAATCTATAATAAATATTTGTAAAGATAAAAAAAACGTGATATTAATAATTTTTCAAAGGTGTTGTTAAGTGTCCTCACCATCGATTTTAGGGGGTTAAAACAAGTTTGTTTTTTTATTTGCTAAGTTTAAAGTGATAAGCTAAGCTGCAAAGGCTAGTTTTATAAGTTAAAAGTTAATTTTTAAATGCTTAAACACACTTTTAGATAAATTTAAAGAAATTTTAGAATATATGAATTATATTCTGTTGGTTTTGTTTTTTTAATTCAAAGTTATAAGGAAAGAATTTGAGATGAATAAAGAATATATCAAAACAAATACGCTAGACTCATTAAAAAAAGTGCTCATCGGTGGTGCGTCAATAGTCGCCATGTCCGCATTCCCTCTCGCTGCTCATGCTGCTGATATAGTGGGAGTTGCTGGTACTAATGGTAATGGTAGCACACCAATTATTATTGATTTTACCATCACCTCCACTCATGCTGCAACAGATAGAGCGGAACTTGCCGAAGATTTATTTGTACAAGCAGCTAAAAATGATGCTGATAATATTATAGCAATAGCTGCAGATGGTACAGTTTCTGAATTAGTTAAATTAGTATTTGCGGGTGAAACTGGAAAAACAATAGCTGGGATTGCATTAAATGACGATGTGGTAAAGAATAGTGCTCCTTCTGGTTTTACTGGAAATGACATTGTATTTGCAGGTAAACTTAGTTTAGGATTCACAGAAAGTATTACATTTGAGAGTGCGACAGCTAGTGCAGGGTCTCTATTTCTTGATAATGCTGCGACTTCCCCGATAGGGATAACTACCACATCATTAGATTTTGATATAGATACTGGTAAAATTGTTACGTTAGATCTGACAAAATTAACTGATGATGGCACCAACGAAAAATTCTGGATTAACTCTGACAGATCTACTAAATCAAAATATGTCGTTAAAGGAGATGGTACATTAAAGTTCTTATCAAAACATGATACTAACCCAACACTGATTCAGGATCCAATCTCAGGTGGTGTGAATACAGCTTCCGGCCTTGGAGGCGCAGCAGGTAAAGTCCTAGCTGTTGGTAAACAAACGTATGTAGGGGCGATAGGAGCTAGTGACAAAGGTCTTGAATCAGTAACAATTGGTGATCTTGCAGCTACAGTCGCTTCTACAGTTGATTTTTCTGCTGCTGTAACCTCGAAAAATATAAAAGTCATTGGTGGTGGCAATACCATAGTAGCGGACGCAACGTTTGATGAGAATGTAGAAGCAATTGAAATAAGTGTGACAGGTGGTAATCATAGCGGAGGTGGTGCAACTTCAACCTTTAAAAAGAATGTAACAGCTGAAAATATAACTTTAGATGATGGTTCTGCATTGGCAAAAGTTGTATTTGCAGGTGCTGCTGATTCCATTGTTATTGGAAGCATTAAAGCTGCAACCGATGCTGACGGTGAAATCAAAATTACTAGTGATTCTAACACTACCTTTAAAGGTAAGATCGGGACTGAAGATAATAAAATTGGAAAAATAGATATTTCGAATAGTACTGAAGCTAAACCAGTTGTTTTTCAAAAAGATGTTTACGCTGACGCATTTGTATTTACTCCAGATACTTCAAGTGTTAAATTCGAATCAAGTGTTCCCCAAATAATTGATGCTCCTATAACTACAGCCACCAATAATCAAGGTGTTCTTGAAGTCTTAGGCACTGGTTTGAAAACCTTTAAACAGCAAATCGGTGCTAGCAGTACAAAATTAAAAACAATAAAGATTGAAGCTAATGGTAAAGTAAATTTCGATAAACAGGTTTTTGCTTCAGCTCTTAATGGCAGTGGAAGTGTGCATAAAAATGAACTGGCATTTGCTGTGAAGGAGAACACAATTGGAGATGTATACCTTGACGATGGTTCTTCAATTACTGTGACTGCAGATTTATCGAGTGTTTCCAATGCTACAATCATAACTGGAACAATTAAAGGTAATGGTCTTACTGCTACCAATTCCAAGATAGTTGTTAACATTACAACACCTAAGATAGGTGGTGTGTACCAATTGTTCTCAGTATCCGAAGCTGGAGCTTCAGCCGATAAATTTGATGTAGAAAGTAACCCTTTCAGTCACTTTGTAATTACAAAAGCGAATGCTACTGCAGCAATTGTGGCTACTTTCAAAGGTGAAAAGTCAGCTGAAGCAGTCGCTGAATCATTTGGTGTATCTGTTGGTCTGGCCCCTGCACTTAAACTAGCGAACAAGGTTTCATCTGGAGGGACGTACATTACTAGTATCTCAAAGGATGCGGTAAAGAAGAAAAAGTTTGCTGAACAGGTTGTGATTCCGGTTGCAGCATTCAAAGGGGCTTCCTCTATTGCCAGCAGTGTCGCATCACAAATTAGTGGCGCTGTTTCATCACGGACGTCTACTTTGCGCGCAGACAGCGGGTTCTCATCTGGAGATGTGTATACCAGTGGCAGCAACTTATGGATTAAACCTTTTGGGGCAATCTCCAAATACACTCCAGAAACCGACAGTAAAAAAGATGGGTATTCCGCAAACTTCTTTGGTGCTGCCGTTGGTGCAGACGCTGAGGTTGGTGACGGTTTCATCCTTGGATCTAGCTTTACTTATGGTCTGGGTGAAGTTACTGTTGATAATCAAGGTGGACACAAAAACACCATTTCATCCTATGGTATCTCATTATATTCTTCATTTAGTACAGGCAGTATCTTTGCAGAAATTAACGGTGGATACAACATTAACAGCTACTCTTCAACCCGTGAGTTGGAAACGGAAGTAAAGAACACCTACACAGCTGAATACAAAGGAAGTACCATTTACGGTTCAGCAAGAATTGGTGTTCCAATTGGGTTTGAAACCGGTACCTCTAACCTAAGTCTGGTTCCATCAATTGGTGTTACTGGTGCAAGTACCAGTACAGATGGATTTACTGAAAAAGCGGTCAATACGTCAGAAAAGGGCTTTACACAAACAGTAGAATCCACATCAGCAACTATCTTCGATCTAGATGGAGGCGTTAAAATAGAATCAAGAACTCAGCTGCGGGTTGGTCATGTTACTCCGTACGCATCCTTAGGAATTGGATACGAATTCGGTAGTAAAGAAGATGTCAATTACAAAGCTAGTTTCGGTGAAAGTGTCGATACCTTTATTGTTTCGAACAAAGACACTTCAGAAAAAGAAGACGTTGACAGCGATGATGACGAAGAAGAAAACAAAGAAAGCACTACAAGCTTTATCCCTGATGGGTTAGCTGGAAAAATCGGATTTGGTGTTAATTATGATGATGGTTTGTGGAACTTAGGTGTTTCATACAACTTAACAATCAAGAAGTCTCAATTTGACCACGCAGGAACATTAAAAGTAGGATTTAAATTCTAATTAATTTATCCATTGTGTGATTAAAATTTAACCCCAAGGTACTCTCATTTCCTTGGGGTTATTAACTTGAGTAAATTAAAGGAAAGAATTTAGGAATATGGATAGTTATGATATCATTCCTTATCAAAATAACTGTTATTTTGAAACTTCACCAGAATCAATAAATGCAATTGCAAAACTCCTTAATTTTGATGCTGTAGACATTAAAAAAGCCAATGTGCTTGAAATCGGAAGTGCAATGGGATGCAATATTATTCCCTTGGCTGCACGGTATCCCGAAGCTAAGTTTACGGGCGTTGATATGTCACAAAAACAAGTTGATACAGCAAAAAAAATTATCGACCGAATGGGCTTAAAAAATATCACAATGATTGCTGAGGATATTTCCAACTATGACTTCATGGAGCAAAAATACGACTACATTATTATTCATGGAGTATACTCGTGGGTCAGTGAGGCAGTACAAGATTCAATCTTCAAAGCTATAAATAATGTGCTATCCGAGAGGGGGATCGCCTACATAAGTTATAATGTGTTACCAGGGTGGGGGAAAGCTAAGACTGTTCGCGATATGGTACGTTATCATATCAAAAACTTTGAAGACCCCCTTGAGAAGCTCCAGCAAGGCCGCGCCTTTTTAGAATTTATTGTTAATAATAAGTTTATAGATGAAAAATCTGGCCATTACAATATCATTAAAGGTGAATTAGACATTATTAAAGAAATTGGAAATTGGTATTTATATCATGATTATTTAGAAACATCAGATAATGGTATCTATTTCCATGAATTTATGAGAAAAGCTGGTCAACATAATTTGACCTATCTCTCAGATGTTTCATTGTCTACTATGACACTGTCTAACAAGCCTAAAATTCTTCATGAATCATTTAAAGACCTTAATGGTGTTGAAATAGAACAATACTTAGATTTCATTTATGAACGTCGTTTTCGCCGATCCCTTCTTGTGAAAAATGGAGCGAAGTTTAATAAAAGTATCACCAGTGATCGCCTTTCGGGTCTAAATTTGCTGTTTAAAGGTGCCCTTGCGGATAACACGATAACCCACGACCAAGTACATAGCTTAGAGTGTATAAAATTAAAATTAGCAAAAGATTCAAACGAATATATAAATATTGAAAGCATACCTGCCGTCTATTCTGCATGTATTGAATTAAGTCGATCAGTTCGTAAATATCCGTCAATAGAACAGCTTATTGATAAGGTTATTACCATATTCCCCGATGAAAGTTCAGATAAAATAAAATCAGAAGTTCTCAATTTATGTACATATTTATTATCGTATGGATTTTTAACGTTTACACGTCATAAAAACAGCACGTCAGAGTCAGTCAGTGATAAGCCAGTTGCCTTTCTACCCTCAGTGCATTATAGCCAGCTGGGCGATATGGTCCCGAGTATTGATCATTATTCTATTCGACTTACTACCCACCAAAGAATTATGATACAATATTTAAATGGGCAAAATACCGTTGAAGGAATATCAAAACTGTTTACAAAAGATCTTATACAGAATAAAATGAATTTGACAGTTGAGGGAAAAGATTTAGATTTAAAATCTTCCGATACAGCAACAAAAATATTAGATATGGTAAAAGCGGAATTAAGGAACTTTAATACTATGAAACTTCTTGTGGCATAGTTCAAATTAAAGGGGGGACCCCCCGTTAATTTAAAACTATAATTTAATATCTAAAAAAAAACATCGATACTATTTTTTTGTTGAAATAATAAATCTTTAGAGAGCATTAAATATATTTTTTTGCTCACTTCCCTCTCTTGGAAACGCATAGGAGTTCATTTTTAAATGTTGCTCCCTTTTCTCGGGGATTTTCAGGGTGACCTTTTTGGCGTTCATCTTGCCTTTTAAATGCTATTTTTATGCGATCCATTTCTGTAAATGCACGATAGGTTATAAGTGTTATTTATCATATTAAACTTCAAGTTTCATTTTCTTATAAGATAAATAAAAAAATAAAAAGCCTAAACACTTCATAGCATACGACCATTGTTTTCTTTAATAACAATGTATTTCTTATTTCGTTCCCCCCTCCAATTTTCATGTTTTACGATAATGATTGGAGGGGGGTATGCATTTGTCTTTTATTATTAATTCCCGTTTGACTCTGCTGATACCCGCGCCTTTAAAGAACCAGAATCTGGATCTTCATCATCCTTGGGCTTAAAAGGTCGCCTAACGGAAAAGCCCTTTATTTCGCCAGTATTGCTATTGCTTTGCACGATCTGACGGGTATACTCAAGGTCGTAAATCGTCAAACCTTCGATTTGGCTCCTCGTATCTTATTTAAGTTTGGATTTTGTGCGGTGAATAAAACGATATTTATCAGCATTGTGTGCTTTTTTCTCTCTTCATGTTCCTTTTACTCTTCGGATATTCGCTTGCGTGATGCTGTACAAATTGCACAAAGCGCAGCATTTGAAAGTTCTGAGATTCCTACACGTTTTTTCACCTTGTATGGTTTCCTAAAGGCTACAACGGTTGGCGGGCCGATGGTTGTTTATGTCGAGGGGGATGGTTTTTCTTGGGTGAATAAGTATACGGTTTCAGGAAATCCGACACCCCGTAACCCCTTAGCTTTAAAGTTGGCGGTGCGTGATTCATCCCAGAATGTGGTGTATCTCGGGCGCCCCTGTCAGTATGTAGAGACGGCAGATCAGCCCTTGTGCGCGTCAAGTCAGACGTGGACCAAGGCGCAGTTCTCTATGAAGATTATTGATGGCTATGACCAGGCTTTGGACTCTCTTAAGAAAAAATACCAAGTTGAAGGTTTCCATTTGGTTGGGTTTTCTGGTGGCGGCGCTGTTGTGACGCTTCTGGCCAGTTCTCGTGATGATATTAAGTCAATTAGGACGGTTGCTGGGAACTTAGACCATGTCACCTTGAATCGGTATCGCAATGTCTCCCCCTTGGTCGCCTCTTATAATCCCATTGATGTGGTTGGAGACATTCGTCATGTACCCCAAACCCATTATTCAGGATCCCTTGATGAGGTCATCCCTTCATGGGTTGCCCAACGGTTTGTACGGAAACTTAATAATCCTAAATGCGGACGTGCACAGACTATTTCTGGAGCAAGTCATGTGGAAGGGTGGGTGGAAATTTGGAGCCAGTTACACAAAAAACTACCTGAGTGTATTTCTGCAAAAAAGTAAGCCTAAACCCCCTTTTTATAACCATTATAGTCTTGATATAAAAATATATTGTATTAAATATACTCTTAAGCCTTTTTTTGAGCGTTATACAATTTTCCTTATCATGCAGGTGTTCAGTTATTAAGATGGTTAATGTAAAGATATATCAGCAAGGCAAAAGTGCTATGCAGTCTGGACGTATCGGAGTCACACAATGGGTGCTTGAGGTTGAAGCATATGATGCGCGTTTTATTGAGCCCCTAATGGGGTGGGTCGGAACCCGAGATAATAGTAATCAAATAAGAATATTTTTTCCAACTAAAGAAAAAGCTTTTAGTTTTGCTCAAGAAAATGGTATGACTGTTCGTGTTATCAGTCCTCGTGAGCGTAAAGTTGTTCCCAAGTCCTATGCTGATAACTTTAAGTGGGATCCTAAAGTATAGATTCCCTTATGTTGATCACAATTAATTGTGAGGTTTTAGAGTCGAGCACCCTTAGCTCAGCTGGATAGAGCAACCGCCTTCTAAGCGGTCGGTCGAAGGTTCGAATCCTTCAGGGTGCGCCACTATATAAAACACCAAACATTAAAAATCATTGTAAATAAACGTTTTTTTCCACTTTTAAGCATATTATTTATTGTTTTTTATCGTAAAAAAACACTTGAAATTATACCTATATTACGAATTGTACTCGGATTCAATTTTTGTAATATAGGTGATGTATGGCCACAATCTTAAAACTTAAAAACTCTAGCAAGTGGCAGGCGCAAATTGCCCGCAAAGGCATACGTAAATCAAAAGCATTTAAAACCAAAACTGAAGCAAAAGACTGGGCTGCACGTCAAGAGTATCTTATTACATCAAACAGTGCCCCTAATTTGATATGCAATAAAACTTTTAGCAATGCCCTAGACAAATACATTAAGGAAATCTCCCCAACAAAAAAGAGTGAACGGAGTGAAGTCCTGCGTCTTGAAAGTTTTAACAGATCGTTTTTAGCTCCAATAAAACTACAAAAAATAACCCATGACGATATCATTAAGTGGAGAGACAGCCGCCTTCAGCAAGTATCACCCCCATCTGTGCTTAGGGAGATGGGTATCATTTCAAATGTCTTTAATGTGGCCATAAAGGAATGGCGCTGGATCACCCTCAACCCTCTTGCTGATATTAAGAAGCCTCCTAATTCAAAACCCAGAGACCGCAGAATCACCCAAGATGAAATTAATACCCTTGTGGAGGTGATGACGAAAAACGGCGAGCCCAACAAAGTGGCCTTAATCTTTTTATTTGCCATTGAAACGGGAATGCGAGCAGGGGAGATATGTAAATTATCTTGGGAAAATGTCGATATTGAAAATCGTGTTGCATTATTACTTGATACCAAAAACAGTACGAACCGCGAGGTGCCTCTCTCTCGAAAAGCGATTGAGATTTTACGCGCGCTCCCTCGCGTTCAAGAGCTTTGTTTTAATACTACCCCCAGACGGCTTGATGGGAGTTTTAGGAAGTATCGAGATAAAACCATCATCAAAAAGCCTCCACTTTCACGACACCCGCTGAGGCCATAACACCGCTTACACAAAAGTTCCCAGTCCTCCCGCTGGCGCGTATTATCGGACACAGCAACATAAACCAATTACAAACATACTACAACGAAAGCGCTAAAGACCTAGTGAGGTTCCTCGATTGAGTTAGCTTAGACAAGCTTATAAGGATCAAAGCGTCTCTAACACGTCACTTAGATGCGGAAGCGGTTGTGGGGAAAATGGCTTATAGACTTACATCTGAAAGAAAAGTTCTGTGCGATTCAAAGTGGAAAGTTCTTGGTAGTTTTGTACAAAGCGAGATAGATCGCTAGATAAGCGAATAAGAAACGGAGAAAAAAATCTAATCACAAGCGTATGAATAAAAAACCTCACTTATGTTTACTTGACATTAATAGTTATTTGGATCACATTTGATCCAAATAATGCGGAGCCTCACCTGAATGCAACTAACACAAAAAAAAATTGCTCAAGCTAAACCCTTTCTGAAGTGGGCAGGTGGAAAAACCCAATTGCTAGATGAATTGATATCAAAAGTTCCTCGTGACTATGGTCGATATATTGAGCCATTTATTGGAGGGGGAGCTATGTTCTTTGCCATGCAACCGCATTCAGGAGTGATAGCAGACTCTAACCCTGAACTGGTTAATGTTTATAAGTCTTTAGCTAATAATGTCGAAGCAGTGATGGCACATCTTAAAACTTTTGAGAATAATCAAGAAGAGTTTTATAAAATTAGGGCACTAAAATTTTCTGATCTTGATAAGGAATATGCTGCAGCTCGGACAATCTATCTTAACCGCACGTGTTTTAATGGGCTTTATCGTGTTAATAAACAAGGCCATTTCAATGTACCTTTTGGTCGATATAAGAACCCGAAAATTTGTAACAAAGAAACATTGATGGCCGCGTCTAATGCATTGCAGAATATGAAAATAATCCATGGTGATTATAAGGATATTCTAAATAAAACTGCCCAGCGCGGTGATTTTGTTTTTCTCGATCCCCCATATTTACCAGTCTCCAAATATTCTGATTTTCAGAGATATACTAAAGAGCAATTTTATGAAGAAGATCACCGCGAATTGGCCGATGAAGTCAAGCGGCTGCAAAAAATTGGCTGTTATGTTGTGCTGACAAATTCCAATCACCCCCTGGTGCATGAATTGTATGAGTCATACGAAGTCAAGGTTGTGAGCACCCGCCGCAATATAAGTTCCAAAGCTAAAACCCGGACAGGCGAAGATGTGATTGTGGAGGTTAAACCGTATCCACACTTTGCTATACGTGAAGTTCCTAGCCAAGTTGATGAAAAAGCCACAGCTTATCCACCGACACGATACATGGGGTCCAAGGAAAAGTTACTGCCGTATATTCAAGATGTAGCAGCGCAGTTTCAATTTGATTCCGCGCTCGATCTATTTTCCGGTTCTGGCGTTGTCGGCTATATGTTCAAAACCATGGGAAAACAAGTTTTCTCAAATGATTATATGACAATGAGCGCCACCTTCACAAAGGCAATGATTGAGAACAACACACACCGTCTGTCAGAGCTTGAAATTGATAATCTATTTGCGCCAAACCCTGATGCAAGCCGCTTCGTGCAGGAAACATATCGGGGGGTATATTATATAGATGCTGATAATGCTATAATTGACCTTGTCAGAAGTAATATCAAGAAATTGCCAAACGCTCAAAAGCGGGCGATTGCTATGTCTGCTTTGATACGGGCATGTTTAAAGAAACGCGCTCGGGGAATCTTCACCTATACAGGGTTGCGATATGATGATGGACGGGCTGATCTTCGCATGAGTATGGAAAAACAGATCCGCAATGCCGCTACCCTGATAAACGATTCCATCTTTGATAATGGACAGGATAACCGATCCCGCCATGGAGATGCGATGACAACACGTTATAAAGCGGATTTAGTCTATATCGACCCACCATATTACAGCCCCCTATCAGATAACGAATATGTGCGGCGTTACCACTTTGTTGAAGGGCTTGCGCGGGATTGGGATGGTGTTGATATGCAATGGCATACCAAAACCAAAAAATTTAAAAGCTACCCAACTCCTTTCAGTTCTCGGTCTGGTGCATTAGATGCCTTTGATCGAATGTTCCATCGTCGTAGAGATAGCATTTTAATTGTATCCTATTCATCCAATTCACAGCCAACCCGAGAAGAAATTATTTCTCTGATGTCAAAATATAAGCGACATGTTGAGGTTATTGATATTGATTATCGTTATAGTTTCGGTACTCAAAGTCAGAAAAATAAAAACGCAGTACAAGAATATTTGTTTGTGGGGTTCTAATGACTTTATGGCATCTTAGTAATACTACGGTTCGTACACCATATCGCTTACGCAATGCTTTGCGCGTTTTACAGGGCTCACCCTTAAATGGTAACATTTATGGCGAAGAGCAGGAAAACGAATTTGCAATTTTATTGCACAAAGAGCGCATAGTCGATTCACCTAGAGTTAAAAATGGCAAGGATGCCCCGGATCTCGGTCGTAAATGGCGTTCAGCATTATCACAGCTAGGCTTTATTACTCCAAAGCTTACTAACGAACAGATAAAAAGCGGTTCAACAGATCCAGAATTGCTTGTAGCAATTAAAGATATTGCGGAGTTATCTGGCCGACCTTTCGAAATTACCCCAAACGGATATAGGCTTATAAGTTCTGAAGTTATTACTGCACAGCAAGAATGCTTTTTACGGGCCTTTGCCAGCTATAAGATTCCATCTGTATTAGAATCAGGATACAAAATGGATAAGTTTTCGCCCTTGCGATATATCTTGCAGATTATGCACGGGCTGGAAAGGCGCAATCAGGAAAGCACCATATCTTTTCAAGAGTTTGCCTTGTTTGTGCAAACGAGCACCCCGGCTGATGGGTTAGAAAAGATTATCCAGAAAATCGTTGACTATCGTACAGGTCGGTTCGCGGCAAAAGGAAAAATAGAGGAGTATGATCGGGACTTCTTCAATCAGGTATCGAAAGATTTAAGTCTGAAATATAATACCATTGCAAAAGATTATCCTGATGTTTCATTTAGATATCTGAAGGCGACAGGAATTTTTCGCCAAGCCAGTCGTGGCATAGTTCTTGTCCCATCACGAGCTCAACTTGCAGATTTATTACGAGATAAGCAAGAACAAGAACAGTCTGATGCCCAGTATCTGCAGAACCTCTGGCGTGGAGCAGGCTTGCCAACGGACAACCTATCATCCGCATATGAGGTGGTAAAAGATCTAGTGATTAAGGTGAATGCGCGAGGCGAGAATCGCAAATTACCCCCAACCGATACACTTTTGCAAGATCTTAATAATTTTCGGCATGAATTAGAAGCAAGATTACTACAATTCGATGAGAAGAAATATGCAGATAGTCAAGCAGAACAAATAGATGAAATCCTTGCGTGGTTTAAGGCAATACCATCACGAGGAAGTGCCAAAACGTCTGATGGTCAAACAGTTTCAATACCAAAGGGGGAAGGCCCAGCCTATTTGGAATGGATAGTTTGGCGAGCATTTCTTGCTATTAATAGTCTTCAGAATGCTCCATGGGATGCAAGAAGGTTTCAGATAGATCAAGACTTTCTACCCGTTCATTGTGCTCCCGGAGGTGGACCTGACATGGTCTTTGAATTTGATAATGCAGTCATTGTGGTAGAAGTAACTTTAACATCATCATCCCGACAGGAAGCTGCAGAAGGAGAGCCAGTCCGAAGGCATGTAGCTCAATATATTAAAAATTCAGAAAAACCTGTATACGGATTGTTTATTGCCGTACAGATTGACAGTAATACTGCACATACATTTCGTTCAGGAGACTGGTATTTGTCTGATGATAAAAAGTTATCGCTAGATATAGTTCCTCTAACGCTCTCAGATTTTGGAACTTTTTTGGCATCTAGTAAGGGAAGGTTATGTGAAATGCCTGCACTTCTTCAGCAGCTTTTGATTAAATGTAGAGCTAAAGCAAATCAAGATGCTCCTCAATGGAAAACTTCAATTACTTCTATTGTTAAAAATCTCTCGCAGATAGCAGGATAAACAGAATGCCCAGAAGAATCACATTAAAGCACTTAATTGATAATAATGTAATGTAAAGTGCTTTTTAAAATATTCACTACATTTAAGGGTAATGAATTTTCTGCCGAAATCGATAAAGATGGTTTACCATACAGACGCGCTAATGGGTGGACGTTCTAGAGTTACATTGATAAAAATGACAATAAAAGAAAAGTTGATGAGCTGCGAAAACAATAAAGATAAGGTTTTTAATTACTATATTTTAACTAAATTTCCAGCAATGGCGAGAGGCCAACCACCAAAAAATCCGCTCTTTCTTCATTGTAAGAGGCCTCAAACATGTACGATATTATATTTCCACAAGGGGAGCTCTGACAGGGCTTTAGCAACGCGGCTACGGTGACACATACATGACTCTGCTTCAAAGCAAGTAATGGCAACGCGCTTCCTCCTTAAGAAAATGCTTAAGAGCTGGTCTAGTACCTTTTTATTTTGAGATAAGGTTGTCTTTTCATATTCATCAAACAGTTTGTTATAATCGCTCTGAGACTTGAGAGCTTGGCGTTTTTCAGACACAATACCAAGCTCAGCGAGATGGATATATTCAATGCCGAGTTTATTGAGGGTCTCGCGCAGCGTGGACTTTGAGAATCCATATTTACGGCTTAACGGATTTTTTCTCACATCGCACAATAATTTTATATTGTTTTTAATGAGGCGATTTAAATAATTCTCAAAGGATTGCCCTTCGTATCCAATTGTAAAAAACGTATAGTCACTCTCTTGAGGGCGCGCCTCTTCAATCTTTTTAAGCTCTTCTGGGCTCATAATCCTAGGGGCGATCTCACTGTTTATTGCGTAGTATGGATACGTTTTATAAATGTGATGAACGAGTCTATCACCCTTTAAGCCTTTGAACTTTTCAGCAAAAAGCATGACTTTGTTAAGAGTTGAGGCGTCAACGTCTGAAATATAGTCCTCAGCACCTGGAGTAATCTGCCAATTATTACTCGTGCTTACAAGTGCCCCCACGTCTTGCAGACGGCGACGATCAGCATATGATTGGAAAGAAAAGCACCCATATTTAAATGGGACAAAATCAAAACTTTTTTCTTGCTCACAAGTTTTAGTGAATAAAAATAAATACTTTTGTAAGTCTATATTCGACAAGCACCCACCAAACTCTTGAAGCAACGCTAAAAGAAGTTTCTGACGCCTAAATAATGTTTTTTTCTGTTTTAACATGACGCCTCCATCATAATGCAAAATGTTGAGCCTTTGAAAGGTTAAATCTGGGATAGCCTGTTTTTTTACTCTCCGCCCCAGCCCAAAGGATGAGGGCACTACCAATGCGCCCGCACCCACGTGCGGTTTAGATGCGGAAGCGGTTGCGGATACCAAGACCGATTAAGAATAAAAAGATAAAGGCGATCAAGCTTTGCAGGCCTATAGGAATATATACCCAGAAACTTGGCTCTGAACCGAGAAACTTACAAAAAATATTGTTATATCCATGTCGCGTGAATCCTAAAAACGGAACTGAGTTGAATATACAAAATAAAAAAGATTTAGGGTATGCAAATAAAGCCTCCCAATGTATGTCTTGAGATAAGCTTCCGCAATCCTTATTTCTCATAATTATCATTAAACAATAGAACTCACTAAAAACTAACCAGCTGCCCACAAGCCAGCCAAAAGGCCTCCTAATAGAACGACCGTGACGACAAGAACCCGCATAGGCCTTATCCAACCAGGCGCGGGCTTTATTTTGGTTTTCGCGATCTGCGGAACACTCCTCCGCAAAAAAATAAAGGGCTTTATCATGATCGCGGTTTTTTTCCGCCAGCTCTTTTAATCTGCGAAAATATGCAGGCGTTTCTATATTTTGTTTTGAGATGAGTTCCGTGAGTTTCTCACCAATTAGTTTATCATTTTTATTTAGACCCCATTGCTTTTTAAGTTTTTCTCTTTGTCTTTCTTTAGAATTATCTAATAGATTTTCTGATAAATTACTTTTGTAAACTGTTAACTGATTTTTACCCAACTTTTCTTTTGAGCTTTGTTCCCATTTCTTTAACCCATTTTCTATTGAGCTTTGTTCCCATTCCTTTAACCGATTTTCTATCCACTGGTCTTTTGCTAACCTGGCCGCATCTTCTGTTAACTGTTTTTCTGTTAGCCGTTTATATTCTATTGTCAAATTTTCTAAATCTAAATTAGTTGTAAGATAAGCACTACGTAAATCAGGGGTACACGAAAACTTACCTCTTAAAAGCATTACACCTTTAAATGTACATGCAAAAAATGATAAACGTTTGATTGCCTCTGCCTTTTTTGGACTAAAATCAAACAAACCATCACATTTCGCATAATCAAACTTGATATCACCATTCTCGAACTCAGTATGCCTAAACAAGAAATTACTATTCCCGAATTCGGCACCCGCAAAAGAGACATTACTATCCCCGAATTTGGTTCTCTCAAAAGAGACAGTGCTATTCCCAAATTTGGTATCCTCAAAAGAGACATGACCATCCCCGAATTTAGCATCCTCAAAAGAGACATTACCATCTCCGAATTTAGCTCTCAAAAAAGAGACATAGCCATCCCCGAAATTGGCTCTATCAAAATAGACACCACCATCCCCAAATTTGGCATCCTCAAAAGAGACATTACTATCTCCGAATTTAGCTCTTACAAAAGAGACAATGCGATTTGGGAATTTGTAATTTTCAAAAGAAATTTCCTCATATTTGCTAAAATCCACATCATAAAGATCAATGCCCCAACCCGAATGATCCTTAACCCATTTGTTCCACTCACCTTGACCTTTCTGCCAAAGCTCTTTAGCTGCATCACCGCTCAGTAAGAAACAGCCACCGTTAAATATAACATCGTTAAAATTAAATTTAGCTGTCCAGAATGATTTGTGATTAAAGAAGACATGGCCATTTCCGAGTTCGGCACCTTCAAACGAAACATTACTATCCCCGAAATCAGTACCCATAAACGTGACAATATCACCCAGAAATTTAGATCCCACAAAAGAGACCTTACTATCCCCGAATTTGGCTCTGTTAAAAGAGACACGGCAATCTGGGAATTTGTATCTTGCAAAAGAAATTTCCTCATATTTGCTAAAATCCACATCATTAAAATCAATGCCCCAATTCAAATGATCCTTAACCCATTTGTTCCACTCATCTCGACCTTTCTGCCAAAGCTCTTTAGCTGCATCATCGACCAGAACGAAACAGCCACCGTTAAATACAACACCTTTACAATTAAATCTAACTGTCCAGGATGATTTGTGACTAAAAGAGACGTTGCCACCTCCGAGTTCGACACCTTGAAACGAAACATCACTATCCCCGAATCTGGCTTCCACAAAAGAGACATCGCCATCCTCGAATGTGGCACCCGAAAAATCGACATCGCCATCCCCGAATGTCGCATTCGTAAAACTGAAATCGCCAACCCCGAATCTGGCTTGCTTAAAAGAGACACCCCCATTGGGGAATTTAAAACCTTCAAAAGAAACCCTCTTATATTCGCTAAAATTCTCCCCACTAAAATCAACACTTGAATACTTGTCAATTTCTTCGTTCCACTTATCTTTCTTCTTCAGCCAAAGCTTGATAGCTTCATCACCTTCAAGAGGTCCTTTTTCTATATCCTCCGTCATAATACTGCCCTTACGTTATGGTTTAAGATCTCATTAACCATACCAGAGAAAGGGGGCAGGGGCACTTTTAATGGGGGGGATTACTTTGCCCGCCCGCCCAGCTTCTTAAGGGAGCGCACCCGCCAAGACCAAGCAGGGTAGCCCCTTTACTTCTCAAGGGTTCCTATAGCTGTAAGTTGTTTATTGTTGTATTCAAAAACGCCATGCCATTGCTCTTGCCCAAGGACTTCTTTGCGTTCGATCATAAGCGTAAAGGGGTCAATGCCTTTTTGTTTAGCTTGATGAAAGTCTTTCAATTGATATCAAGCTTTACGCGCTAAAGTCGTCGCCATTCTTTTTATTACAGGTTCAAATGTATCAAGTAATAACTCTACCTCAAGATCGCTACATTCATGATGATCGAAATATTCAATCTTAGGTGTGTAAAATAGTTTATAAATTTTTATAACCCCTTGTTTTTAATAATTATTTTATAATAATAGTAGTGCTTCCATTCAACAGTATAGCAAGTGAATACAGCACCAAAAGACGATAAAATCGCCTATTGATGACAGATTTATTTTCTTAAAATTAATGTGGAGTTATACTAGGGGCTCAGAACCTTTTTATCCCACACCCTAGATGCGGAAGCGGTTGCGGATACCAAGACCGATTAAGAATAAAAAGATAAAGGCGGTCAAGCTTTGTGCACCTATCCAAGCATAAACACCCCAGCTTGGATCTGAACCGAAAATCTTACTAAAAATATTGTTATATCCATGTCGCGTGAATCCTAGGAATGGAACGGAGTTAAATATATTAAGAAGAAACGCATCCCAAAATTTTGGATCTTCATACCCATGGACATGCGAATACTCAGAACACATTCCATAGTTGAACCAAGGCAATACAGAGGCATAAACCCAACTAAAGACCAGCCAGCTGCCCACCAGCCAACCCAAAGGCTGCTTAATAGAACGGCCATGACTGCAAAAGTGCGCATAGGCCTTATCCAACCAGACGCGGGCTCTTTTTTGGTTTTCGCGATCTGCGGAACACTCCTCCGCAAAAAAATCAAGAGCTTTATTGTGATCGCGGTTTTTTTCCGCCAGCTCTTTTAATCTGCGAAAATATGCAGGCGTCTCTTTATCTTGTCTAAAAACTAGAAAATCGAATTCTTTAACAGCTGTTTTACGTATCTCTTTTACCAACTCAAATTCACTATTTTCTGGTTTTGGGTTGATACCCTTTTCAATCCAATATTTTATAATTTCTGGTGTAAGTTCATTATTTAATTGCTCATTAAGTTCTTGTCTCTTTATCTCTTTCTTATCATCTGTGGTTTTTTCTGGTAAATTATTTTCCCATTCCCCTAACTGATCTTTTATCCATTGTTTTTTTGCTAACTTGATCGCATCTTGTCTTAACTCTTTTTCTGTCAGCCGTTTATATTCTATTGTCAAATTTTCTAAATCTAAATTAGTTGCAAGATAAGTACTACGTAAATCAGGGGTACACGAAAACTTACCTTCTAAAAGCATCACACCTTTAAATGTGCATGCAAAAAATGATAACCTTTTAACTTGAGAAGTATTTTGTGGCCTAAAATCAAACAGACCATCACATTTTGCACAATCAAATACGACATTACCATAATCAAATGCGGCACCCTTAAATAAGACATCGCCTTTTCCGAATGCGGCACTCTTAAATGAGACATCGCCTTTTCCGAATGTGGCACCCATAAAATTAACATCACCCTTCCCGAATGCGGCATCATTAAAAGAGACATTGCCAATCCCGATTGTGGCATGTCTAAAATTGACATCGCCATCCCCGAACTTGACAATATCAAAAAGGACATTACCATTCCCGAATCTGGCGCGCCTAAATGAGACATCGCCATCCCCGAATGTGGCAAATCTAAAATTGACACTACCATTCCCGAATGCGGCATCATTAAAAGAGACATCGCCCTTCCCGAAGGTGGCACCCATAAAATTAACATCACCCCTACCGGACTTAATAAAGCTAAAATTGATATTTCTATTCCCAAATCTGGCATCCGCAAAATCGACATCGCCATCCCTGAATATGGTACGAAAAAAAGAGACACTACCATGCCCGAATGTGGCAAACCTAAAATCGACACCACCGTTGGGGAATTTAAAACCGTTAAAAGAAATTCTGTGATTTAGGACTTTATCTGAGTATTCTTTGAAGTCTTTTTTAGTGGTGTCTATCTTATTGAATTCCACCCCAGTAAAATCAACACGTGAATATTGGTCAATTTTTTCATTCCATTCATCTTTCCCATGCAGCCAAAGATTGATAGCGTCATCACCTTTAAGAGGTTCTTTTCTTATATATTCCGTCATAATACTGCCCTTACGTTATGGTTTAAGATCTCATTAACCATACCAGAGAAAGGGGGCAGGGGCACTTCTTAATGGGGGGGGTACATTGCTCGCCCGCTGATCTTCTCAAATGAGCCCATACCCCCCACGTGCGGTTTAGATGCGGAAGCGGTTGCGGATACCAAGACCGATTAAGAATAAAAAGATAAAGGCGGTCAAGCTTTGTAGGCCTATAGCTATATAGTCCAAAAGAATTGGATCTGAACCAAAGACATCTTCAAAAACATCTTTATATCCATGTCGCGTAAAGCCCAAAAATGGAACGGAGTTAAATATATTAAGAAGAAACGCATCCCAAAATTTTGGATATTCATACCCATGGACATACGAATACTCAGAACATATTATAGGGCGCAACCAAGGTAATAGGGAGACATAAACCCAACTAAAGACCAGCCAACTAAGCACCAGCCCCAAAACAGGTCGCCCAATAGAACGGCCGTGACGGCAAGTAAACGCATAGAGAACATCTACGGGATTGCAAAAAAAACCAGTAAGCTTAAGCAACATACGCCACAGCCAACTGCTTACTACACCCGACAGCCAGCAGACTCCACCCCACAACCAACTGGGCACACGCCGCAGCCAGCAGAGTCCGCCCCACAGCAAACTGGGTACACGCCGCAGCAAACTGGGTACACGCCGCAGCCAACTGGGTACTAAACCCCACAGCCAGCAGAGTCCACCCCACAACCAACTGGGCACACGCCGCAGCCAACTTAAAACCTCCCAATTACGATTCATCCGACACTCCTCCGCAAAAAAATCAAGGGCTTTATCATGGGCGCGGTTTTGCTCCGCAAGCTCTTTTAATCGGCAGAATTGCGCTGCAAATCTTTCTATATTCTCTCTTCTAATTTTCTCTCTATATTTGTTTATCAGTGTTTCAGGTAACATATTTTTAAGATCTGTAGCCAAACTTTTTAAAACCCATAAAATAATGTATTTTTTAAACTCTTCATCAATGCGTTTTTCAACTGCTTCATCAATGCGTTTTTCAACTTCTTCATCAATGCGTTTTTCAACTTCTTCATTCCATTGCTTTACAGATGTTTCCCATTTTTTTTCGGGAAATTCTGCTTTTATTTTTGCTTTAATCCTTGTGATCTTTTCCGCGTATTCTATAATTGAAATATTCTCCAATATATCGTTTAATTGACTTATCCATTCCTTTGTAATTGTATCTACATCATCATCAATTTTTTGCACCACTAGTTTTTTATACTCTTTGTCTATCTTCAAACCTGACAAATCCACATGACTTGATGTAATGGTATTCCGCAAATCAGGTACGCAAGTATATGTCCCCGCTAGGATCATAACGCCTTTAAATGTACATGCAAAAAAAGATAATCTTTTAATTTTAGAAGTATCTTGAGGCCTAAAATCAAACGTACCACCACATTTCGCATGAGCAAAAGTAACATCACCATCCCCGAATGCGACTTCTAAAAAAGAGACATCGCTTTCTCCGAATGTGGCACGCATAAAATTGACATCACCATCCCCGAATGCGACTTTATAAAAAGAGACACCGCCATCCCCGAATTTGGTACCCCAAAAAGAGACATCACCATTCCCGAATGTGGCATTATAAAAAGAAACAACTCTATTCCCGAATGTGGCACTGTTAAAGTCGATACGCCCATCCCCGAATGTGGCACCCCTAAAATAGACATTGCCTTCTCCGAATGTGGCACCCTTAAAATTGACATTGCCTTTTCCGAATTTGGTACCCTCAAAATTGACATCGCCATTCCCAAATTTGGTACCCTCAAAATTGACATCGCCATTCCCGAATGTGGCAACCCTAAAATCGACACCGCCATCCCCGAAGTCAGTACCAAAAAAAATGACATCACCATCCCCGAACTTGGCATCGCTAAAACTGACATTCCCATTTCCGAATCTGGCATTCCCAAAAGAGACATGGCCTTTCCCGAACTTGGCATCGCTAAAACTGACACCGCCATTCCCGAATGTGGTACTGTTAAAATTGACACGGCCATCACCGAATGTGGCACGCATAAAAGTGACATCACCACCCCCGAATGTGGCACGCTCAAAAGAGACACCGCCATCCCCGAATGTGGTATTCCAAAAACTGACAATACCATTCCCGAATGTGGCACCATTAAAAGAGACATCCCCATTTCCGAATTTGGCACCTATAAAACTGACACCGCCATCACCGAATGTGGCACCATTAAAAGAGACACCATTGGGGAATTTAAAGCCTTCAAAAGAAATTGTGCTACCTGGACGAGCACGGTACTGGTCAAAATTCTCCTCCCTAAAATCAACACGTGCATCTGGGTTTTTCTCAACCCACTCGTTCCACTCATCTTTCCCCAACAGCCAAAGCGCTATAGCTTTTTTACCTTTAAGAACTCCATCTTCTATATATTCCCTCATAATACTACCCTTACGTTATGGTTTAAGATCTCATTAACCATACCAGAGAAAGGGGGCAGGGGCACTTCTTAAGGGGGGGGGGATTACTTTGCCTGCCCGCTCAGCTTCTCTAGAGAACGCATGCCCCCAAGACCAAGCAGGGCAATAACGATAGAGATAAGTGCGTCAGTCCCCACAAGTTCAGGCAGTTTAACATCAGCTGATATGGTATTAAGAGAGATCCAGCTGAGCAGGTCATAGAGCACAAAATGCCACAGTAGGGCAAAACCGCACACCCACCCAATAAACGGGCGCCACCCTGCAACGAATATCAAGCGATGCGCCGCCTCAATCTTATTAAGTTCTATTTGGGCAAGCAGGGGCTGCAGCACGAGTTTCGCCTTAATCATATGAGCGATGCGCTGCGCCCGCCCCCCGACCTGTTGAGCCCACCTGACATTAAGAGCCTCACGGGCTGCTGTTTCATAGTCTTTAACTTGCAAGGCGGCCAGCATCTTTTTAAAACTGGAGAGGCGCGGCCACCCTAAATTAAAACACATATTCATCAAGGCGCGCGCGCGGTTCTGGCAAGGTGCGCCACCAAGCTATATTAGTATCCAGCTCCTCAAAAACTCTTTCAATATCATTATCAAGCAAGTATTCAGCTTCATCATCTGATATGCCCAAATCTTCAAGATTACGGCCAACGCCGATTGTTATTTTCCCTGCGCTGCAGGTGTACGGCTTTGTTTCCAAACCCTCATCTAATACGAGTTCGAATTTTAATGCTTCAATATCCATTGGTCACTATTCCTCTGTATAGTTATAAAGTTATTTTTTGGGAGCGCAGCTGCTTCCCTCAAGCACACGCATAATAATAATTTCAAGTCCTCAAAGCCCAATCCAACTGGCAAGGCCGACAACAGCATTGGTTGCGGTTAAATCAAGTTGTAAATAGGCAGCTAACCCGCCGCCGATAATCGCGCAAAAAACCGCCATAGGAAGTTCAATTAACAAATCCCATGACCAAAACTTACGGCGCTTCCCAATACTGCAGTGGGCAAAAGCCCAACAATGCCAATGACGGTTTGTTTAATCTCTTCAGGTATATGTTCAAACATTGGACGCCTCAATTTTTGTATAAAAAAAACCGTTCTTCAGTATTGAAGAACGGTCACAGATTAATTAAAACTCTCAAGCGAGAGCTTACGTTACAGCAAGCCTTGAATATTCGTTACAGCAAGCTCGCCAATGGCTTTATTACGGTTAGTATTGCCCATACTATATTTAACGCTCAGGGGTACTAAATTAAATTGACTGAACAATTGCCGTATAGTGGGATGATCGTTTTTTAGATAAAATAAAACGCCCAGATACCCCTGCTAATATTTTTGCCATAATAGCAAACTGGTCGCGATCAATATAAAAGAGCATTCCTGCACGCGTCATAACGCTGGATAAACTCTTTCCAGTCAAGACATTCAATCACAACGCCACTTAAGCGCAAACTTAGGTCTTTTAACTGCTGATCCATAAGCGGTACATTAAACCGTGAAGGTCTGTCTGCAGAAACACCGAATGTTTGTTTATCAACCTTTCCGCCATAAGCATTTTTTTGCAGATAATAAAAACGGGTAGCCCGTTCTATATCTGTTAACGTATCGGGGTGCACCTTTTGCATACGCTCAAATTCAGACCGAGATGCCAGCTGTAAATTCAATTGCTGATAGAAAGCATCGCAATGCCTTTGCACAACCCGAAAAAAAGTTATAAGCGCGCGGTTATAATCATTAATAACTTCAGCATTAGGCTTGATTGATCGCCTTAGAAACACCCCGCCCATTCCAATAAAAGGTTCAGCGTAGGCTTGGTGTTCCGTACGATTAATCATTTAAATTTATTTCCCATAAATACCCCTTGTGTCCGTGCGGACTGGGTGCTTGGGCTCACCCGTCCCCCACGCTTGGACATAGGCGCGGGAAGTTGGTTGATCTTGTCTTAATTTAATTAGTATGTGCGCTCTCGCTCATTACCTGTATAAAAGGGGGCAAAGAATCCGCACCCCCCCACGCCTCCCCAAAAGGGCATATCACATGGGTGACAGGAGAGGTCACCGTAGGTAGGAATCATACCGTCAAGTTCTGTGCGAAACGTGACAATCTTGCGGTGGTAACAATTATCAGCGACAATATAGTTGCCCTCACGTTGGGCATGAGGGGCACTGGTGCACCCAAACAAACTTACAACCGCGGGCTTTTCTTCTTGGGAAGACTCAAGTTTACATGTAACTTGATCTGGTCTTCATGTGCGATGATTAAAGTACTCAACAATGACCGCATCTGCGGTATCATCAGAGGGCATAATGTAAGATATATTAAATGATGCCCGCACAATATTCCTTGAACAAAACATAGAAACGGGCAAGCTTTGCAGACTATCGCGAATGACACGTACAGTGCCGCCCTGAAGAATCGGCACACTACGGCCACAACGGGCAATTTTAATCAGCGCATCCCACACCGTGGTTTTGGTATCAAATACACCATCAAAATAGTCTCCTCGAGAGTTTAATAAATCTGCGAGGCGGACAAAACCTTGAAGGTCAATCCGAATGTCAGGTAATTCAGCGCCAACTTTTGACTTTAAAACATCGACGATCGCCCATATCGGGTTACCACAGGATCCGTCCACCTGTTATTGTCATGGTCCCAAATTGGCAACTTACGGGTCTGAATCACGTTAATAGAACGCGCCGTACGTTGGGACAGATTATCAGTTGCCTTCATTTTAACCAGCAAGAGCGAGACATCATCAAACCTTTGTGGCCCATCAACATAGGCGCGCAATCCTGCCCAGCGAATTTCATGCCCAGCGCGGGATGATGAATCTTTGCTATCCGTACGCTTAAGGCGTATTTGGTAACGGCCAGCAGATGGCAGGGTATAGGTAAAAGAGAGCCGTATCACCTTAGGGCTGTCTTCCTGATAACTCTCTTCAGCAATACTGTACCAGTCAGATATAGGCACATCATTATCCTTCAGGGTGCGCCACTATATAAAACACCAAACATTAAAAGTTATTCAAACCTAAAACTAAAGTATAACCCTGAAACCCATCATAGGTAGACGTGCTACGCTGGAGCCTTTAAGGGAATGCACGGCTGGGCTTGATGGCTTCCCCGTACCTCGCTTGTTTGACCCCAGCGTAGCAGAGTGACGACGTCACTTATCAATGAAAAACCTCAGCTATTTTTGCTGTGCTATCAGAAGAAAACAGTTGTAATGATTAAGCCCAGTATTATGAAGGGGGTGACTACATTTAAAAACCCAGTCACTTTGAGGAGTGCTTCAGCGTTCTTTTTCTGTTGTGCGGTGCCTTGGTATTTCTTCCAAATGGTATGACTGCCAATTTTTAATGCCAATTTGCTGACCTGGGCGATAATGCGTATGCCATGGATCTGCATAGAGAGGTCATAGAACATGTCATCCCATTTTTTCTTACCGGCTCTATCAAGGTATTTTTCAGGTTTTCCGTCTTTATTTAGCAATAACAGATGGTCATGTGCAAAGGCGTAATCATGGATGAGGCTTGGAATAAACATCAATCCTGTGGGGGATAAAATAAATCTTAAAATCCGTGGGATTGATGCGCCATCGGAGACAAAACCCTTGGGAATTTGAATTATTTTGTCGTCAGGTGTCGTGAATTTCCAATCCTCACATACTTCCCATGTACGCCCAACGGCCAGCCATCTATATAAGACTTGCCATAGGTTTCTAATGCCCTTGGTCCCCAGTGGGAGCGGCTTAAGCAGAGGTTGAGTGTTAGAGGTAGTTTTCATGTTTTTATATACTACTTTTGTTTTAGATTATGATTTGTTTGAGAGAGGTGGAGGGTCGCTAAACCATTCCATGAATCCTTCAATCTGAATGGAAAGCGAAGGTTCTATGCCCCACCGGTTTAGGACGCCAATAACAGTACCGTGATTCAGTGATTAACGGCGGGATATGAAAAAAATTAGAAAAGATATGTTGGGTTTTCCTGCAATTAGGAAAGAGAGGCTCTCCAATTATTGCACTATTGACCTCCGTTATATGTGGATTATGGCGATTTCTTTTTTTCGGGCGATAAAGATTTGGTTGATATCGGATGAGGCTTTCTTATTATTTTTTGGTATCATCACCGATATACAGCAAGCAGGCTAGCTTGAAGGCGTGTGATCATTCAGAACATGAGGGTTCTGAAAACCACGAATAAAAATTATACAATGAACGTAAGCATAATTCAATGTTTTTTCACGTTAAATTTTACTTAATATTGTGAATTCCCTGTTATGACCTTCCCCCTTATGGGCGCTCTAAATTTTTGTATCTATAAGATATTTAAACAGCTTGATCTTAACTAGGGCCGCGGCTCTATACCCTAGGACTCAGCTTTCAGCGTTTCAAGATTAGTTCACAGGTCATCATCACCGCTCTGCCCACCTTGGTATCAGAGGCAGCTTAATTATCATATAGTTTAATTAAGTCAGCCCTAGGTAAAAAGTCATACTAAGCTGAGGGAGGTGTGCATTACCTAAGGATCTAAAAGCGGCTACGGATAGTTTTTCTCAATACTTTTATATTAAGATTAAAAAGGGCAAGGATAGGTCAATTCTAACTATGTAGATTTAATAATTTGATGTTCAATAGAAACTCGACTTACTTCATATTGTTGTACTTCTACACCTGTTGCCCGTTTGTCATCAAAAAGCGCAAAATTAAAACCTGTACCTACCGAGGTGCTATAAGTTACGCCATCATAGCCACATTTTCTAATAAACTCGCATAAATATTGGCTAGGAATGTATTCTATTGCTGCGGTCTTAGGTAATATGGGTCTAGTTAATTCTGTGCCTAAATGCTCTAAGAATTTTATGTCTTTTCTCAAAAGCAAAATTTCATCTTCATCACTAAGAGTAAAAGGAGAAATAGTTTTTCGTGGGTTCCTAAGGTCTAGAACTTTCAATCCCTCATCAATAGTAAACTCAGCGACATTAATAATCTCACCGGTATGAGGGCGTATTTCAGAAATGGCTGTGTCACAATCTGATGCTAAGTATAGGTACGGAATACCTGCTGGGTTTGCTCTACCTGGTGATGATTGTCCTTCTGGTGGAGGCCCCATTTCATTAATATCATACATCTTTTCTGTATGTTGAATCCTGGACCTGTACCATTTGTTAGAGATTTTATCTACCTCAAGAAGAAGGTGAGATAAAAGGTTGCTGAATCTATCTTCATTAAGCTTGGTTTGAAGAAAGAATCTATTCGTGTGCATAAGCTCCTCTCGAAGCTTTTCCCAACTGTCTAAAACTTCAGAATCAAGAGTTTTAGAAGGAACAAAATTTTTCCTGATTATTTCCCCATCATCAAGTATTTCAGACAGTAACATGTTAGAATTTGCATTATCCATTTTAGGATGCTGGAATATATACCAATCTTCTTTTAGCCATTCAACCAAATGTTTGCCACTGTTATCTTCATTATATATGCCGACTACTAATTCAAAATAATCTTTTAAATCTATAGGGGTTATTAGTTTTATATTCGGTGTGGAGCAGTAAGAACATTCTCCAGAGTTTCCCGTAAGCATTGGTATTATACTTTTTTCTAACTCTCTATCATCAATACAACGAGCACAACACTTTTTACTTCCAACCATATATTAGGCCTTTAAAACTTCTGCCAAAGTTTCAATGTGGTGTTTCATGGATAGTTTTTTAACATATGCTAAACCAGGAAAATGTTGTTGTTTGTATAGCTTTAAAAATTCAGAAATGGCTGTACTTTTATAAATCTTTGAATTTTCCTCATTAACTTTATGGACTAATTTATTTAAAGCTTCTGCAAATTTGCCTGCGGGATTTTTAGGTGTATGCTGGGTATCAGATACGAAATGGTACACGTACATACCACCATATTGCTCTTTATCAATGAAAGTTAAATGTATAGCTACAGCATAAGCTGGTCCGCCACTGTCAGAGTAATCATCTCCAACAATTAAGAAGTCTCCGAAACCATTTATTTTTTCGTCTTCATAAGTAACATGAAGATCAGAAAAAAATTCTAACTCAGGGTAATCTCTATTAATTTTACGTTGAAAACCATCTCTCAATAAAATTTTGTTTTTACTTTCTTGAAAGTTTTTTCTGTATAGTCTTCCACAGTGTTCCTCTAGGAAAATATGATATATTTCATTTATTTTGTTGCCAAAAATTTCTATTAAACCCCTAACATCATTAAATCCACGATGAATAAAGGCAATAGGGTGTATTTGATTTTCAGAACAAATTTTAAGAATTTCACCCACTTTAGTTTCGTTAGAAAGTATAATTCCTAAATATACATGAGTATGGTTTTGTAAGTCATTTTTGAAGAATAGTTTTAGGTTATCTGAGTTAGAAGAGTAATCGCCACAATGAGGATTTACAATGACTATGGAGTTAACTTTTTCTTCCTCTAAAACATCTAATGTTTTTTTTAAGTCGTTTAACGACTTTTTTACAGGCTCGATAATTGGCACAAAATTTAATGATGAAAAAGTTTTTACATTCTCACGGATTGTGATTAATTCGTATTGTTTGCCACGAAAATAAGGGTAATACATGGATTAACTCCAATTTAATGCTTCACAAATCGGCGTATCTAGAACATTTAATAATCTTTTGTATTCATTTTTTCTAAGAGAAGCGGAAAAAGTAGCGGCTTGCAAAGATTGAGGTATTTCAATTACGAAATTTGATACTTTAGAGAGACTTCGAGTTTTTCTAAGTATTTCTACCATTGCTTTATGTACATTACTTGGATTGAGATTGATAAATCTTTCTCTAAGGGCGCTATGTATCTTAGTATTAGGTAAATCAGGGATTTGCAAGTTTAGAAGCTTTAATATCTTTTTTGCTTCAGAAATCTGTATTGAGTCAAAAATTGCCTCAGAAATAGTCCTTTCTGGAGAATCTATAGCTTTTCTTATGGTTGATATATTATATCTGTCATTTAATAACATTATACCAACATCATCAGGTATAATTGCATGTACTGCATCTAGATAATTTTTTCCAGTGATAACGTATACATTTGCAAATACTTTCCTATATTCAGATATTTGTTTTTCTAATCTATTTAGTGTATCTAAGTCTGACTTAATCTCATATACTGTGGCTGTTCCATTAAGAATTACTACATCAGCTTTGCAACTGCCTACTCTAAATTCATTTAGCATTGATGCGGTATTTAAGTTATGTATACCAAGTAAGATATTTTTAGCGATTGCTGATTTATAGATATATTCCTGTCTATAACTTTTATATATTTTTTTTGAGAACAAAGAAAAAATCTCTTCAAAAAGACTTTTAATTGGTTGTGTTGACTGCTCTATGCCAGGAAAACTTGCTTCATTAACTAATTTCGCAAAATGAGGAGATTGTCCTTTACGCGCCATATCACGTACAATAGCTGATGAAAAAATGCGGGATATTGCGGAAAGTTGCATGCTATTTAACTTTTCTGTAATTAACATAATTATCTTTCCTACACTTCGGCAAGGATTACTAATTTTAGTGTAATCATATTTTATGTCCTTAGCTAGTTTTTAATCAAAACTATATGGTGATATCCATTAATAAGACATTTAATGTTCATTTCTGAAGAGAGTATGTTCTTTATAATTTTAGGTTAGAAATTTACATACGTGAATAATACCATTCGCTGGTGAGAATATATTTCCATGAAGAAATATATTCTAGTTTTCATATGTCTTTTGTTTAACTGGCCAGCCATGTGGGGAGGCTAGGCGACACTTTCAAGTATTTGAATATGGGGGGGGACTGTGGTGGGCCCAGTAGGACTCGAACCTACAACCAGTCGGTTATGAGCCGACGGCTCTAACCAGTTGAGCTATGGGCCCACATAGAGGAAGAATCAAGGTTAGCTTACATTCTTCCAATAAAATATAGTCTTCCTTGTATACTTATCCATTGCTGTTAAAGCAATAGTTTTTTTATGTAATACCAAATTAAATGATTGATATTTTTTACTGAGCACCAAACACCCGATTAAAAATCATATCAATATGTTTTGTGTGGTACTCCATATTAAAAAGTTTGTGAAGCTCTGCTTGAGAGAGGGCAGACATGACTTCTGGGTCTGCTTGCAAGAGGTCGATAAAGTTACCTTCTTTCCAGGCGACCATGGCATTGCGTTGTACAATTCGGTAAGCATCTTCACGAGAGACGCCTTTTTGGGTCAACGCAAGGAGGACGCGCTGGCTATGAATTAATCCACCTAATTGATCAAGGTTGTTCTTCATATTTTGTGGGTACACCACAAGGTTTTCTATGGTGTAGGCAAGGCGATTTAAGGCAAAGTCAAGGGTAACAGTGGCATCTGGGCCGATTATACGTTCAACGGAGCTGTGGGAGATGTCTCTCTCATGCCACAAGCTGACGTTCTCCATGGCGGGAATAGTGTATCCTCGGATAATGCGCGCCAGTCCCGTGAGGTTTTCGGTTAAAACCGGATTGCGCTTATGGGGCATAGCGGAACTGCCTTTTTGATCCTTGCTGAAATACTCTTCAACTTCGAGCACTTCGGTACGTTGGAGGTGGCGTATTTCCGTGGCCAGTCGTTCAATTGAGCTGGCAACAACCCCAAGGATAGCAAAATACATGGCATGGCGATCACGTGGGATAATTTGTGTGGAGATTGGTTCTGGTTTTAAATCCAGTTTTTCTGCAATATATGTTTCGATAAAGGGATCAATATTAGCAAAAGTCCCCACCGCTCCCGAGAGGGCACATGTGGCGATTTCAGTTCTGGCATGTTCAAGGCGGATACGGTTGCGATCAAACTCGGCATAGGCTTGGGCCATCTTAAAGCCAAATGTTACTGGTTCTGCATGTATGCCGTGACTGCGCCCGATACACACTGTATTTTTATGTTCATATGCTCGGGTTTTAAGGTGAGCAAGCACCTTATGAATACCTTCTAAAAGTAGGTCCGTGGCTTGCACAAGTTGGAGGTTAAAACAGGTATCTAGAATATCCGAACTGGTCATGCCTTGGTGAATAAAACGTGCGCTGGGACCAACATATTCTGCAAGGTTTGTCAGGAATGCAATAACATCGTGCTTGACTTCAGCCTCAATGGCATGAATCCTTTCAATGTTAAAATTACCTTTTTTCCAAATAGTGGCGGCATCTTCCTTGGGAATAATCCCTAATTGAGCTTGAGCGTCGCAAGCGTGTGCTTCAATTTCAAACCAAGTTTTATACTTGTTTTCATTATCCCAAATTTTGGTCATTTCCAGGCGACTATAGCGAGGAATCATTGAACAGGCTCCTTAAAGGTCGTAAATGGTAAGTCACGTTATCAACGTGATGATTTTGTAGCTTATTATCCACGTTTTCAATAAATATGATACTGAATTTTTATGTACTTAAGACATGTTTCATTATGGGTCTGGCATGTATGGCACCGGTACGCCAGCAGCTTTATAATAGTCAATTGCTGCATGGTGCAAAGGGGCTTGTAACGTAAAGATATCTCCGGTATCCGTATATTTCCACCATGGTTGTCCAGCCCCATTGATCAGGGCAAGGCGCCATAACCAATAGGCTTGTGTGATCATTGCTGCAGCCCGACCAGGAAGGCGCGCTTGCGTATAAAGACCAATAGGCTCTGCGACTGTTTGGGTATCAAGTTCTATAAGTTGGTACCCATGGGATGGAATGAGGTTTTGCACAATTTGAGATTTTTTTTCCCCAAGAATCCTGTGACCTTGTTGGGGATAGTTTAGAAGTCCTAACGGGTTGAGAAAGTGCATCTCAAGCGTGGGGATGTCAGGCATTGGTGAGGCGATAGCGTAGGCATCTATTGCCTTGTGGAGAAGGGCAGGTAAAGGCTCGCGCACCGTAGAGTCATCAACCAAAGTCATGGAAGAGTAGACGGGAAGAATACCGACGGCGTGTTCAAAAAAGTCACGGGTCACGCTGTCAGGGTTACCTGCATAAACAGTGGCTCCTTGTAGGGTATTGATAGACTGGCCCGGGATTTGGTTTTGGGTAATAATATGCAGCACCAAAGGCGGTAAACTTAAGAGGGCGCGAACTTTTTGATAGGGGTGCTCTTTACTCCACTTCGCGGCGTCTTGCCGCAGTTTGTAGACATCCCGCGCCATTCCTATGAAAATATAAAGGTCTTCACGGGTTGCAGATAACTGAATGTTTTCGAGTGTGCTCGTCCCCGTTTCAACATTAACAAAAACTTTCTGTTCGGTGGTATAGGTAAGTAATTTCGCAAGGGACTGCGCCATTTCAAAATAGGGGCCACTTGAGACATGGGTGCGAAGGGTTATAATGAATAATCTATTGTTGATGAGGGATTTATTAATTTCTTGAAAGTTGCGAGTATAATAATTGGTATTTATATACTCATAGGTTCGGCTGACAACACTTTCTTTAACTTCAAAGTTCGCGGACTCATCAATTCTAATTGGAGAGGTGGGAGTTGATTCTTGGGCTACGACCACATGGGACAAAACAAGGGTGCTAAGAAGACAACTGAGAAGAATGGAAGTATTTTTGATACGGTAAATAATATGCACGCTCTGCAGTTATAGAGTTTAAAGATAGCCTTGGTTTTTAAAGCTGATATATTTTTTACCAGCAATAATGATATGATCGTGAACCACAATCCCCATTGAGTCCGCTGCTTTTATAACTTTTTTGGTCATATTAATATCATTTTCGCTGGGTTTTGGATCCCCACTTGGATGGTTATGGACGATAATGAACGCTGTTGCACCTAAAGTTAAACATCTTCGAATAATTTCTCTTGGATAAATAGGCGTATGATCAACGGTTCCTTTTTGTTGGACTTCATCAGTGATAATGCGATTTTTTTTATCCAAAAATATTAATCGTAATTGCTCTTCACGGAGCGCGCCCATACTGGTCATTAAATAGTCGAGCAGGGCATTCCATGATGAGAGCGCCGGCCGGTCTTTAATTCTACTTTTTTTAAGCCGAATTGCTGATTCTTCAATAATCTTGATGGTGGATATGGCCGTCTCTCCAATACCGTTTACTTCCGAGAGTTGGTCAATTGGTGCGGAGATGACATTCCCATATGATTCAAAAGTATTTATAAGCTTTTTTGCTAATGGTTTAACGTCACACCGCGGGATTGCAATGCTTAAGACCAGCTCTAACAGTTCATAGTCTGCGAGCACATTAGCGCCATTCTCAAGAAGTTTCTGGCGAAGTCGTTTTCTATGACCTGAGTATGAGGGGGTATCTTTAAGCATTTATTGAGCTAAGTGTTAAAAAGAGGTTTTTTTAAGTTTTTGGGTGAAAGTGTAAATATTTCATATCCAGTTGCGGTGACGCCTATGCTATGTTCAAACTGGGCACTGAGCGTGTTATCACGGGTGACAGCTGTCCAACCGTCAGATTTATATTTTACTGTATGTTTTCCGATATTAATCATCGGTTCAATAGTAAAAAACATACCCTCTTTAAGCACATCTCCCGATCCAGGGGTGCCATAGTGAAGAATATTAGGCGCGTCATGGAAAATACGTCCAAGGCCATGTCCACAAAAGTCCTTTACCACTGAATAGCGAAAAGATTCCGCGTAAGTTTGGATCGCATGTCCAATATCCCCAGTGGTTATACCTGGTTTGACGATTTCAATACCTTTTATAAGGCTATTATACGTCACATTTATCAGGCGTTGTGCTTTTATGTTGGTATTGCCTGCCACAAACATGCGGCTGGTGTCTCCATGCCAGCTATCCAAAATAACCGTCACATCAATATTCAAAATATCTTTTTCTTTGAGGGGCTTGTCGTTGGGGATACCGTGGCACACCACATTATTTATACTGGTGCAAATAGACTTAGGAAAGCCTTTATAGTTTAGAGCCGCAGGTACAGCGTGATGGTCTGAAATAAATTCATGACATAATTGATTAAGATGGCTTGTGGTCACTCCCGGCTGAACGTGCGGGGTGATCATGTCCAAGGTCTCTGCAGCAAGCTTGCCCGCAGCGCGCATGCCGTCCCAATCTTTATCATGATGGATACGTATGACGCCTGTGTTAAACTCAGGCAATGTGTCAGCGGCTGCATATTGTGTTTTTCTATTCATTGAATACTAACTTTTTCCTTTTAAGAAAGGTCAATCATACTATATATTTAGTGTAATTGAACGAGATAATTTAATAAAACTTTCCGTCACTTTACATGAGTAGGCAATAACCTCAACACCTGCGTTCGTCGCATGGGTGAAAGCCTTGCCATATTCGGGGTCTATGTCATGAGCGATTTGAAAGCGATCACAATCTATCCGTTGAATAAGATAGACCATAACGGCGCGTTTTCCGCTGGCAACAAGTTTACTCATTTCTACAAGGTGTTTGGTGCCCCTTGCTGTGACCGAGTCAGGAAACTCTACGAGACCCTTTTCGCGCACAAGGTGAACGTTCTTTACTTCAACGTAGCAGTCGGCACGTTCAGGAGCTTGTAAGAGAATATCTATCCGGCTATTAGTACCGTATTTCACTTCACGTGAGAGGGTGGGGTATCCACGAAGTTTATCAATAACGCCTGCCTCAATTCCTGCAGCAACAAGTGTGTTTGGGTGTTGAGTATTTATGCCTATGAGTGTATTATCTGCTTGTATAAGGTGCCAGGTGTATTTTAGCTTACGTTTAGGATTATCTTCATAGGAGACCCATACGGCACTACTCGGAGCCGTAAGTCCAAGCATTGCGCCTGTATTGGCACAGTGTGCCGTAATTGTGGTGCCGTCTTCTAATTGAATATCAGCCATAAATCTTTTATAGCGTTTAAGAAGCTTGCCTTTAATAAGGGGAGGAGTAAAATTCATTGTTATAGTGTTCTATATTAAGAGTTACTTTTTATGAGGTTTATTATGGGTATCATAGTAAATAAAAAAATATGTGAGAAGAAGTTTTTTTTACTTTTATGTAAAATCTTATTTTGCATTATAATAATAGAAAATTGTTAAAAAATTAATGGGATTCACCTAATGCGTGAGCGTCTTTAGTTATTTTGAGAGGTCATACATGAGCAAGCAGTCATTTACAGCGTGTACCGTCATTATTGGTAATGAGATTTTATCTGGACGGACACAAGATGCGAATTTGCAATTTATAGCAAAAAAATTAGAGGAAAAAGGGATTACTCTTGCGGAAGTTCGTGTGATTCCTGATTTATCTGATGTTATTGTTCGGACAATCAATGAGGTTCGCTCGCTGTATACCTATGTTTTTACAACTGGCGGTATCGGGCCTACTCATGATGATATTACCATGGGCAGTATTGCTAAAGCCTTAGGCATTCCTTTAATTCAACATCCTCAAGCATTTAAGGTTCTTGATGACTATTACAAGAGTGTAGGCCAAAGTTTTAGCGGTTCGCGACAGCGGATGTCTCTAGTGCCGAAGGGTTCAAATTTAATTAATAATAAAATTAGCAAAGCTCCAGGAGCGCATATTCGAAATATTTTTATTATGGCTGGAGTTCCATTAATTATGCAGAGTCAGTTCATGGAAGTTTTGCAGGTGTTAAATGGGGGCAATAGAGTCCTGAGTAAAACAGTAACTTGTTATTTACGTGAAAGTGAAATCGCGATTAAGCTAGAAGAGGTTCAAAATCATAATCCTACAGTACAAATCGGCAGTTACCCTTTTTATACTGTTGGTAAGTATGGAACATCCCTCGTGATTCGGGGCGAGTCAAAAGAGGCGCTTGAGAAAGTAGCGGAAAATATTCGCCTTATGATTGAGTCTTGCGGGGGGGAGTGGGTTGATGGTGAGCTTTGCTAGAGGTGCTAATGTGGAACAGTTCTCAGAAATAATGGGGAGAGAAGCCGGATCAGTCATATTTTTGGTTGACTGAATGGGTCATAGAGTGTAAAAGCGAATATTGATTTATAGTGCTTTTATCTCACGACTGATTTTAAAGAGTCTTGAGAGTCTAATTTAGGCGCTATGATATATAAATTAAGTGTCAAATTTTTTAAGTTTTAAGGGGTATAGTTCATGTCTCGCAAGTGTGAATTAACTGGTAAAGGTGTATTGGCAGGTAATAATGTCTCACATGCACATAACAAAACGCGTCGTCGCTTTTTGCCGAATTTAAAATATGTAACACTTGGTAGTGATGCACTTAAATCTTCTTATGGACTGCGCGTCAGCGCTGCGGGTATTCGGTCCGTTGATCATGTGGGTGGTTTGGACGCTTTTCTTTTGAAAGCTAAGGATACTGATTTAAGCGCGCGTGCATTAAGGATTAAGCGTAACTTGAGAAAGCATATTGCAGCCAACTAGATTATAAATATTTTATTCTGGGGTTAAGGGGGCTTTATACCTCTGATTTCAGGATTTTTTATTGAATGAAGACAGGACATCTCTAAGTGTCTTGTCTTATTTTTTTGTAACTATTGTTGTCTATCAGGTAATTATGCTCTATAGTATAGTTATTGATGCTGGGGCGCGCATATTTCTTTGTTTGATGATTGTAATAGTCTTTGGTGCACGGGTATTATTGCGGTAACCCTTGAATAATCAAAAAGTTTTTACACATAAGATTGTGGATGATATTTCATTATATTAATCCGAGCTTATGGTTACCTTGATGGTATTTATTTCTATATGGGAACTTTGAAGGTTTGATAGTGTGTTTCGACTCTGAATAATCAACTTTGCTGAGCTTAATTTTTGAGCTAATCGGTAATTTCAGTATAATAATTTTTCATTGAAGTATTGGTGACATAATTGAGATAGTAGGTATGTATCTATTATATTCAGGGTTTATTAATTTATAAGGAGAAATTTTTTGTGTTTATCCAGACAGACATGACGCCTAATCCAAATACTATAAAGTTTTTGCCAGGCCTTGAGATTTTACCAAGTGGTCGTTCCTATGAATTTAATTCAGAAAAAAGTGCTGAGTATATTTCTCCACTCGCCATGCTGCTTTTTAGTATCAAAGGGGTTAAAGGGGTTTTCTTTGGTGAGGACTTTATTGCGGTTACTAAAACTGATAATATTGATTGGGAGGAGTTGAGGGCATCAATTCTCGGTCGCCTCATGGATCACTTTATTGCAAAAATGCCAGTATTTTTTGATGAGGTCAATGTTTTTGAAGAAGAAAGCGTTGAAGAAAGTTTTGACGAGGCAGATAAAGACATTGTCAATGAAATCAAAGAACTTTTAGAAATACGAGTGCGACCAGCAGTTTCTCAGGACGGTGGTGATATTATCTTCCATGGTTTCAAGAATGGTGTCGTGTATTTGCGCATGAAGGGAGCCTGCGCAGGCTGTCCCAGCAGTACCATGACATTGAAGCATGGTATAGAAAATATGTTGCGCCACTATGTGCCAGAAGTGGTTTCTGTGGAAGCGGTTAACATTGCGTGATTTTGATTGGGGTATTGTGAGGGGTTTCTCATTAATTTTATGCCTATATATAATGGTTTTGAGTATTTATGGTGTCGACGGTAGATGTAGCAAGACGTAAACTGGTTGCTGTTGGGTTTGGGTCTTTAAGTCTTATGGCATTGTCTGGTGCGATTCCAGGCTTGTTAAAAAGTGAGACGTGGTTGAGGCCTGCCACTTTGCCGCTACATCCTGCAGAGGCAGAAGTGAAGGTCTCTGAAATAACGGGTGAATGGCCAGATATTTCTGAATTTGGTCAAGAATATGCCTTTATAAATAGTCAGTCCATAGCTCAAGCTTGGCAACAAAAGTGGCCTTCGGTGCAGGAAGTCGCCCCACTTTTTGTCTCACAATTACCTAAAGATATGAGGGATGTTGAGAGTAAGTTTCGTAAGGAATTATTCTTTATGATTGTTACCCCTCTCGCCCTTTTGGCGAATCATATTATTATGCTCCAGCGGGATCGCATGAAAAGAATTCTCGCATCTGATCAGTACTCAGAAAGTGATCATCAGTTCTTGCTGGTACTTGGGCGGCGTATGAATATCAAGGTTACTGATAAAAGACAGATTAACCGATTGCTTGAGCATATTGATATTATTCCTGTTTCTCTTGTTCTGGCTCAAGGTGCTATAGAGAGTGGGTGGGGAACCTCCCGCTTTGCCCGAGAAGGGAACGCGCTGTTTGGTGTCTGGACATGGGCCAAAGGGAAGGGAATCGTGCCCCATGGTCGCGCAGAAGGGCATGCCTACGAGGTTAAACGCTATGATAATTTATTTCAGAGCGTCACTGATTACATAGATAATCTTAATCGTCATAATGCCTATGCCCCGTTGCGACAAATTCGCGCGAATGCCCGCTATCAAAATAAGGCGTTGACTGGATATGATATGAGTGGTGGATTAGAGCGGTACTCGCAGAAAGGTGCGGACTATATAACGAGTCTACGCACTTTGATCACTTACAATAATATTGATCGGATAGATAGAGCGCGGCTTATCATCTAATATCTTCTTAGTATTTTTGGAGGAGTGGTGCGCTCTGTTCGTCAAAAAATGTCTGTATATCCTTGAGGGCTTCCGTCAGACCGACCCGTTGAATAGAAGTTGCTTCTGGAAAGATATTCAAGAGGCGGTTAGGGGTACGGTTATCTAATATAACAAAAACTCCGTAATCATTATTTGTGCGAATTAAGCGCCCAAAAGCTTGTTTTAGTTTGAGGCGTATCAGCATGTCGTCATAGGCATTAGCTCCCATTTTTTGCCTGCGTGCCGTGTGGAGTACTGAACGACGCGGCCAAGGAACCCGTTCAAAGACCACAAGACGTAGGGAGCTTCCGGGCACATCAACGCCATCGCGCATGGCATCCGTCCCAAAAAGACAAGATGAAATGTTTTCACGGAACATATCCACAAGGGAGCTATTATCTATTTCATCAACATGTTGGGCATATAAGGTATAGCCAGCATTCTCTAGGGGTTCAGAAATTTGCGCGTATATTTGTTGGAGGCGCGAAATAGCGGTAAAGAGTCCAAGCGCTCCTCCTTTACTGGCCATAAAGAGTTCTCGAAAAGCTGCGCTAACTAATTTGACATTGTCACGGGGGACATCTTGAATAATAAAAACTTTGGTTTGTCGGCTAAAATCAAAGGGGCTATTAATCATTGAACGAAAGGCTGGTTCGGGCAGGTATTGGGCGCCAGTTCGATGCTCGGCGCTCTCCCAACTGGTATCGCTTTCATTGCAATCTCGTAAAGTTGCAGACGTGATCGCAACACCATGGGCATAGTTCAGGACTGTTCTGCAGAAGGGTTCGGTTGGGTCTACAAAGTGGGAATTAAAAGTCGTATCTATGTCACGGCCGTTGATGCGGTTGATGCTGAACCATCCAATTTTATTGTCCAGAGAATTGGTATCCTGGGTGCAGGATTGAAGCATAATCTGCCATTGACGGAGGGTTTCAATACGGCGCGTTAGGGTTTGCGCTGTTCCTTCAAGCCGTCGACGGAGGGTGCTTTCAAGGGTTTGTGCTTCGGTATCGAGGCGGTCGATTAATACCTGATGAAGTTCTGTCATTGATGCGGCTAATTTCCCTAGTGCCCCATGTGTATGCATTGCTTCTTGCTTGACCTGATCCGTGGGGTTATCTGCTTTTATTTCGAGGTCAAAGGGGGAGTCTGCATTCTGAACCCGAGCGCGTACCATAATACAGACTTGGGCAAGAAATGCCTCAACATACCCGCGGGGGTGCTGTTCGGTAATCCGTGTGAGCCATCCTTCATCCGGAAGGCAAAGGGCGCTTTTTTGAATTTTATGGATTAATTCTATGGTGTGCATATGACCATTGAGCAGATATTCCATACGATTTGCGATCCCTTGGGCCAGGCTGCGCTGTTTTTTTTCTGAACCCAGAATCCAGCGCCGCATTTCACGCCCTTCACTTCCACATAAACTTATCTTAAATGCGTTGTCTGCTGCATTAAAGATATGGTGTCCTTCATCAAAAATATACCGTGTTGGCGTATGGACAGATTGGGTATTTGAAACTGCATGGGCAATGACAAGTGCATGATTAGCGATCACAAAACTGGCCTGTCGTGTTCGGCGAATGACGCGCTCAATAAAACATTTGCGATAATAGGGACATGAAGAATAGATACACTCTCCATGACGATCTGTTAAAACAATCTCATGGTGGGAGGTGATATAGGACATCAGCCACCCTGGAAGGTCGTTGCCTCCCAGATCTCCATCTCGGGTATAGCGCGCCCAACGGGCTAATAAGCTGGCTTTGATCAATAAGGTATTATCAAGGGCAGTACGTTTTATAAAATTATCAAAATTAAGGAGGCAAAGATAGTTCTCTCTGCCCTTGCGCACCACAACCTTTTGGGAGTGAGTGGCTGTGTCGGGGTAGAGACTGTGGAATTCGCGGTCAATTTGTTGTTGTAAGTTCTTAGTAAAGGTGGAGATCCAGACAGTCCCTCCCGTTTGTTCGGCCCAAAGGGAGGCTGGAGCGATGTACCCCAAGGTTTTCCCTACACCTGTTCCTGCTTCAATCAAGGCAATCTGGGGCATGCCTTCAACAACACGGGGATTAAAAACGCGGGAGATGTCGCGGGTATAGGTTATTTGTTCCTGTCGGTACTCGGCTTTTCTGCCCGTAAGTTGCTTGAGGCGGTTTTCGGCGTCATCGGGACGGACAATATGGTCTATATTGGTATTTTGCGGCATGACCTCGTCCCACTCATCAAGGTAGTTCCAAACTTCAAGGCCATTGATATCAGATGATTGATTGTCGATAGACTTTAAGACATCCGCCCCCCAAGACCATTGGGCATTTGCCATTTTATGGGCAAGAGATTGGATGGTCTCATCGTCTTTTTGCGTGGCCAGTTCCCCTAAGAGGACTTGGGCGATCTCCATAAGGCTGAATAAGTGATCTTGGGGTGTCTGAGGGGGAGGTAAGGTGAGAAGCTGGGTGAGAGCTGGAATTGTCGGTAGGACGTCTTGAGCGGGGCGGGCAAATGCAAAAAGTTCGAGAATATCTCGGCTTGGAAGCGGCTTTATGCGGTGTGCCGGTTGTGATAAAGGCTCAAGCCCCCTCATAATGGTGGGTAAGTGGCAAACAATAGGAGGACTTTTTTTTGCCCATGAACGGGCTTCCTTTAAGGTGGGTGTGCAAATGGATCCGTCTTCTTCTTTCCATAAAATATCGCGCCCTATCATAACAAGTGCTGGTGTGCGGAGTGTAAATGTAGGGGCAATATTTGTCATATGATGGAAAGTATGTTGTGTTGGGAGGATATATTGATGACGCGCACAAATATAATAATTTAAAATTTCATATGCGGGGAAAAAGCGCTGATGGTAAATCAGATCCTCTCGCCTATCTGTCGCAAGACTTAACGCACAGGTCAGTGAAATCTGCTCACAAGCCTTAAAAGCATTTCTGTTTTTTTATAGCGTAGTTTGATAGGTTAATGAATACTTTTTCTTAAGAATCATACTTTAAAGTTACGGTTATGCAGGGGAGGTGTTAAAAACCTTGGGCGGAGGTGTCTTTCAAGAGAAAACCTTAGTCTTTCTTAAATTAAGTAATCGTCTATTTGGACTTCTTTACCGATATTTGCATAATCACCATCAGCACGTTTTTTTCGAAACTCCCCCCAATTAATGTCGTGGTATTTTTTTGTGCCGCTGTCTTTTGTCAGGGGTGTAACATTGGTTGCGTATGAGGGATTGAAAAAGAACGGAATAGAATACCGATCAGTTTTTGTCATGGCTAAGACACGATGTAATGGAGCCTTGTACTTGTCATTTGACCACACCTGCACCATATCTCCGATATTAATGACGAACGCGTCAGGGACTGGATCAATAGAATACCATCGATTGTCTTTCAATACTTGTAACCCTTTGATATTTTCTTGGCATAAAATCGTTAATGCTCCTGAGTCTGTATGGTGGTGCACACCCATTTTTTCTTTATCTGTGACATGGTCTGTGTCCGTTAAGAGGTCTTTTACAGGGTAGTAATTGAGCCTTAAAAAACTTGTATGATCTGGAATAAAATAATCTGTTAAATGGTCTTGGTCAAAACCTAAGCTGACACATATGGCCCTGAGGATTTTTAGGGAGATCTGCGTGCATGCCATAAAGTGTTGATGCATTAATGCTTCAAATTCTGGACATGATTCTGGCCACGGCGTTTGTCCTAAAAAAGGGTCGTTTTCATTTGTCGTCTTCGGTATGTTAAAGGGGCTAATATCAAAAACTTCTTTTTTATCTCGTTGATTTTTTGTCAGTTCTTGGTCAAAAAATCCCCATGGATTTTTGTTCGAACGGGTGAGGGTGCGTTTTTCTGTTTTGGGGAGTGCAAAGAATTTATGGACCGCTTTCCACCTGGTCTCCATTGATTCTTTTGTAATTCCATGGTTGATGATTTGAAAAAAACCCCATTCTTTACAAGCATCACCTATGTCCTGGGCGAGGACAAAAGAGGCATCAGAACCCTTCTTCCCATCAACAGTGCGAAGGTCAATAACAGGTACATTTAAATTGAGAGACCTATGCTTCTTATCTTCTTGGGAAGGATACATAATAAAACTAAACCTTGTGTGACAGAATAAAATAGATTTAACCTAAGATGATATCCTTAAAGAAAGTTAATGGCAAGGAGTCGATTGGGCGCATACCTTAAGGCACGCGCATGCTCATGCAGGGCGCACTTGAGCATAAGTTTAATAGAGGTGTAAATGGGGCTTGGGCCACGCCTCCAAGCAAGCAGAACGGATGGCGTATTTTGAGGGACTATAACAAGTAATTATTTATAGTTCATCAGCATTATAAACTCCATAAAGAATCGCTTGGATTTTCCAGTGCAGCATGGAATTCATTTTATTAATAACAATTTCTGAATGAATAGGCAGTTTGATTTCTGAAAGGTCTGAGGTATTGCTCGAACGTTTCTCAAAACCATGAACTTTTGTGTCTCTATTACGTATAAATTTCATATTATTCTCATTTCAATTAAAGAGACGCGTAAATGCAGAATTGATACTTTTTCTTGTGCCAAGATATCACTTTAAAATATATGACCTCTTGAGGGATGGTAAAAGGGTTAATTGAGTAAAAGTCATGTCATTATATATTCATGTAATATTTTACTCAACTTTATATTAATATAGTAAGTGATTGTTTAATTTTAAATAATACTCTTTATCTTTTATATGCGTATTGTGCAGTAATATCCATTTTAAAAGCAATGAGCAGGGGGTTTATCCATGTTTACATGAAGTAATTCAAAAATTAAGGGTCACGAAACCGACCCTTAATTTGAATACTTTATATTTATCTTGGCCGGTACTTTTGATTTATGCGTCTTTCTTTAATTTTGGCAGCTTTACCTCTGAGATTACGCAGGTAATACAGCTTAGAACGACGAACAACACCGCGACGAACGACTATAATGCTATCAATATTTGGACTGAATAGGGGAAAAATTCTCTCTACACCTTCCCCATGAGAAAGCTTACGCACGGTAAATGAAGAATGAATACTCCGGTTCTTTTTGGCAATACAAACACCTTCGTAAGATTGAATACGTTCCCGCGTACCTTCAATAATTTTCATGTTAACACGGACCGTATCACCAGGTTCAAAGTTTGGAATCTCCTTACCTTCAAGTAATTTCTCTATGTTTTCTTTTTCAATTTTCTCAATAACGTTCATTTACTAACTTCTTTCTATGGCACATGAGAGGTACCTCCCATAGGTACATCAAGGGCGTTTTTTCATATCAGCACTATATTGCGCCCATAAATCAGGACGTCGGATCTTGGTAATATTCTCAGCTTGTTCTCGACGCCACGCATCAATTTTTTTATGATTCCCTGACAATAGTACTTCTGGAACAGTAAGTCCATTCCAATTTTGTGGTTTTGTGTAAAGCGGATATTCTAACAGGTTGTTATTAAAACTCTCTTCGGTAATGGAAGATGTATTACCCATAACCCCTGTCAATAGTCTAACCACCGAATCTATAATAGCAAAGGCGCCAGTTTCACCTCCAGATAAAATAAAGTCACCAATACTGATTTCTTCAAGGTCATATGCATCAATAACCCTTTGGTCAAGCCCTTCAAATCGACCACAAATAAACGTGACATCTTTCATTTTAGATAATCTTACGCTTACACTTTGTGTTAATGCTTCCCCGCGCGGACTCAGATAGACCAAATGACTGCTTTTAGGGACTGCATGATCAATGCAGTTAGCAATTACATCAGGCTTTATAACCATTCCAGAGCCACCACCGTAGGGCGTATCATCGACCGTATGATGCTTATCTTGTGTGTAACTTCTAATGTTAATTACGTCAAGACCCCAAATCCCTGATTTAAGTGCTCTACCAGCTAAACTATAGCCCAAGTGTCCAGGAAACATCTCTGGATAGAGGGTTAAAACTCTTGCGGTCCATTGGGACAGAAATGACGAATCTAAGGGTACATTAGTCATAGGGGTATCCAGATATGTGACCTCATTTTTTTCATAGGCGCAAGGTGAAGTTATTGCTCTGGAGTATCAAATAATCCTGGAACTGGATCAATAACGACAACTTTATTGTTAATATCAATTTCAGTAACGATACTTTTTTCAAACGGAACCATGACGGTTTTGGAGGCCCAGCTTGGCTGTACTTCCATAATGTCACAGGAGCCAAAGTTATGAAAGGCAATAATCTCAGCTGTCATTGCCCTTTGTCGAATCTGGGCATGAATACCGATCAAGTCCACATGGTAGAGCTCACGTTCTTGAAGCTGGGGGAGGCAACCATAGGATGTATATATATCTTGGCCACAAAGGATCTCAGCTTGGGTACGACTCAAGATTCCATCTACTGCAGCAATGATGCCGTGCTTCCACAAGCTAATTTTTTTCAAGTGATACGGTGTCATATCCTGGGTAAGGACGGGACACAGATTGATCATATCCTCATGAGAATCTGTGTAACACTCAACTTTTATATGACCACGAATGCCGTGGGCAGCCTTAAAGTGTCCAATTTTTATAAGTTTTTCAGACATAAAGCGCTCATCCATTCATGTTATGAGCATATAAAAAAACGACTATAAAACAATGTTGTCTTGCTGTAAGCCCGTGGGTAACCAAAGGTGGGTCTTGAATGCCTTTAAGCTTCTGCGACCGCTGCTGCTGCTTCTTCTTTTTCTTTTCTTTTCTGCAGACGTTCAAGAGCTGATTTGCCAAGTTGTGCTTTTTGAGGGTTATTGAAGACAGTCTTTTCAATTATTTCTGCATTGCCGAGAAACTTTTTAACACGGGTCGTCGGTTGTGCACCTTCACTGAGCCAATGCTTGATTCTTTCAACATTCAACTTTACGCGATCTGGATTGTCTTTATTGAGCATAGGGTTGTAGGATCCTAGCTTCTCAATAAAACGACCATCGCGAGGGGAACGAGAATTAGCAAGTACTATATGATAAAATGGAGCGGACTTAGATCCACCACGGGTTAAACGAATTTTAACAGACATATTCTTCCGATCTGAATTATAAAACTTAAACACTCAAGCTTTTCATAATCATTACAAAAAGCTATAATAAAGACAAAAAACTAGACTCAGATTATTTACGGTTGTAGTAACCTAGTCAATAATAAAAAGATAAAATTTTAGTTTCGCTAGTATAGTCATCATCTAGAAAATCTCAACATAATTTTTTAGAACATGCCGTCAAGTCCATCAGGAAGCAAGCCTTTGGAGTCTAATTTTCCAGTTTTTCCAACTTTTTTCATCATGGTGGACATTTGCAAGAATTGTTTTAAGAGTTTATTTACATCCTGAACACTGGTTCCCGATCCTGCGGCGATTCTTTTTTTACGAGATGCCGCAATAACCTTTGGTGTCTGGCGTTCTTTTGGGGTCATTGAATTAATAATGGCCTGATTACGTGTGAGGATTTTTTCATCCAAATTGGACTGGGAAAGGGCTTTTTTAATTTTACCCACTTGTGGCAACATGCTCACAATTTTGCCAAGTCCACCTATTTTCTTTAAATTATTTATTTGTTGGTACATATCGTTAAGGTCGAATTTACCTTTAGAAAATTTACGGGCGAGGCGTTTTGATTCTTCCTCTTCCATTGTTGCTTCGGCTTTTTCAACCAACGAGACAATATCCCCCATGCCAAGGATACGTTGGGCGATACGGTCAGGGTGAAAGACATCAAAAGCATCAACCTTCTCCCCCGTTCCAAGAAACTTAATCGGCTTTCCCGTTACGGCGCGCATGGATAAGGCGGCACCACCACGGGCATCACCGTCTATTTTGGTTAAAATAATCCCCGTTAAGTCACACCTGTCGCTAAAGCTTTGGGCCGTGTTTACGGCATCTTGTCCAGTTAGACTATCTAATACCATCATAGTCTCAACGGGGTTGGAAATTTCAGAGATTCGTTGTACTTCGGCCATGAGTTGCTCATCAATCCCTAAACGACCAGCGGTATCTAAAATCAAAACATCAAAACCACGGAGGCGCGCAATATTCATCGCCCTTGAGGTGATTTGTTCAGGCATTTGGTTTTGAATAATAGGTACGGACTCTATATCAATTTGTTGGCCAAGAATACTTAGTTGTTCTTGCGCTGCGGGTCTGTAGACATCAAGTGAGCACAATAACACTTTCTTTTTAAGGGTGGTCTGAATGTATTGCGCTAATTTGGCAGCGCTGGTTGTTTTCCCTGATCCTTGTAACCCCACCATTAAAATTGAGACGGGAGGCGTACTATTGAGATTAAGAGCACTGTTTTCTGCGCCTAAGGTTTCAATTAATTGATCGTGGACAATTTTAATAACTTGTTGGGCGGGGTTGATGCCTTTAACAATTTCCTGTCCATTGGCAACTTCTTGAACTTTTTTAATAAAAGATTTAACAACGGGCAATGCCACGTCAGCTTCTAATAATGCCCTGCGGACGTCGCGCAAGGCCTCAACAATATCCTGAGATGTTAAGGAACCCCGCTTTTTGAGGTTATCAAAAATATTCTCAAGTCTTGTGGAAAGTGTGCCAAACATAAAATTCTTTCAAAATTCTTAGGACAATTCATATTATGAACAAAAGTTCTGTCTTTGTGCTGATATATCGTGGGTTACGCGAAAATAAGAAGGAGACTTAATGAACACTCCTAAATATATCTAAGAGCCCTCATCATATGGTTTAAGGGGTGATGCTGTGGTGTTTTCTCTGCCTTATAAGAGCCTATAATTTCAGGTGTACGCCAACTCCCTAAGTCCTATTGATTATTAAATTTTAACTGCTCATCATTGAGTATCAGACCAGTAATGATTTTATAATCCTTATCTTCACTATATTCTTGTACTGGAAATTCCAGCTCAATCTCTCTGATATGATTACTATTTCTTTCATTATTTTTGATGTTAAAGGTCACTTCAAAGGTTTTTTTGTGAATGATTTTTGTATCCTCTTCCACAAGAGCAATAAAATAAGAGACATTGATGATGTCTGCTTGAGGGTCTACGCTTTTAAGAGCGCCTCTCTTAATAGAAACAGCGAACTTATCCTTTGTGTCAAAGGCGGCTTTTGCTTCATTGTACTCACAACTAATTTGTGCGTGACTTAGGCGTGCCTCATAGTGGATGCGTTGCGTGGTTTCTTCTTCAGGGAGAAAAACCATCAATGTTCGAGCGTTTTTAAGAATAAAAGCTTGCGCACAGGATTTTTCTGGGTACTCATACGTGTAGGCAGTTTCTTGGACGTCTTCGGCCTGGTCAAAGCCAAATATGGGGATATTCAGTGGCGAACTACATCCTGAAAGCAGGATTAAAACTAGACACAAATTGATATATGATTTCATTTTCTCTATCATCATTGAGAATTACACCTAACTATTATACTCTTACACTTTAAATCAAATAACCCTTGCTTGCATATTAGATAAAGATATGGGGACTTGGCAACTGGAAACTTACAAGTTTATCTTATATATTGTTTTAGAAACAATAGATGGCTTTAAAGGGATAGAATCTTTTGATAATTAATAAATTTTTGGATTTAACATGACGTCTGATAATTTACTTGTTGATAAACCAAGCGTGGATTTGCTTTTAGCGGCACCGAGGGGCTTTTGTGCTGGGGTGGTGCGGGCGATAGACATTGTACAGGTGGCTCTAAAGAAATGGGGTGCGCCAGTTTACGTGCGTCATGAGATTGTCCATAATAAGTTTGTCGTTGAACACTTAAAAAGTGAAGGGGCGATTTTTGTAGACGAATTAAATGATGTTCCAGATAACGCTCCGGTTATTTTTTCTGCCCATGGTGTGCCTAAGAGTGTAACGCATGAGGCCCAGAGTAGAAAAATGATCTATGTTGATGCCACGTGTCCCTTAGTGAGTAAAGTTCATAATGAGCTGATACGTCATTATAGTCATCAATACCATACCTTACTTATTGGCCATGAGGGGCACCCTGAGGTCATCGGTACGTTAGGGCAGGTTCCCAAGGGGTATGTCACGGTGATTGATAGCGTTGAGGTGGCGCAAGCCTTTCAGGCTAAAGATGGCGTCCGGCTGGCCTACGTTACGCAAACGACATTGTCCGTTGATGATACGTCCGATATTGTTGAGACTTTACAGCAGCGTTTCCCTAATATTATCTCTCCAAAAAAGCAAGATATCTGCTACGCCACCACCAATCGTCAGCAGGCTGTAAAAGCAATTGCTGGTATTGTGGACTCATTTTTTATTATTGGTTCGAAAAACTCAAGTAATTCATGTCGTTTAGCAGAAGTTGCAGAAAAGGCGGGGTGCGCGAAAGTATTTTTGATTGATAGTGCAGATAATATTAATTGGCGTACATTGGGGTCGATTAAGAGTGTTGGGATTAGTGCGGGAGCATCGGCACCCGAATCATTGGTGGATGAGACGATTGAAGCTTTTGCAGAAAGATTTCATGTTCATATTGCCCACCATACTATTGTTGAGGAGAATGTTGTCTTTAACCTTCCTAAAATACTGGTCTCTGATTCGCGTCAGCAAAAAGGCGCTGCGAGATAATGGCTGTTTACACGCGAATTGAAGATGAGGATGTCAAGGTATTATTATCTCAATATCCTTTAGGAAATATGGTTGCCTGTAAAGAAATTGCGGAAGGTGTCGAGAATTCCAATTTTATTTTAACAACGACCGAAGGTGTGTACGTTCTGACGTTGTATGAGAAACGGGTGTGTGTGGAAGACTTGCCGTTTTTTCTTGGTATTATGGAGCACCTCTCGTCCGTTGGGTTTGAGAGTCCGGTCCCCATTAAAAGGCTTGATGGTAATATGCTCTCCGTGTGTGCGGGTCGTCCAGCTGCGATAGTTTCTTTTTTAAATGGACGGTGCGCCAGGTACCCTGATGTTTATTTATGCGGTCAGCTGGGACAGGTGATCGGGCGGATGCACGTATTTTTAGAGAAATTTAAAGGGTTTCGTCACAATAGTTTGTCGCTTTCTGGATGGCAGACGCTTTTTTCTTCGTGCGCTAAACAAATTGATTCAGTGCTCCCTGGTGCGTGCTATGAGATTGAGAGTGAGTTGAGTTTTCTTGAGAAAAACTGGCCATCAACTTTGCCAAGGGGAATTATCCATGGCGATGCGTTTCCTGATAATGTCCTGTTTTCTGGGCGAAAATTTAGTGGGTTGATTGACTACTATTTTGCTTGTAATGAAATTATTTTTTATGATATTGCTGTCTGTATCAATTCTTGGTGCTTTGAAGATAATAATATGCTTAATATTACCAAAGCGCGCCAGCTTTTAAAAAGTTATAAAAATGTGCGGAGCGTCAGTGAACAAGAGCTGCAGGCGTTACCTGTTTTATGCAGGGGTGCTGCCATAAGGTTTTTACTGACGCGCTTATATGATTGGATTCATCAATCCCCTGATGCTCTGGTCGCGGTCAAAGCTCCAGAGGAGTTCTTGTCTAAGTTAAGGTTTCACCAGAAGGTCAAGAGTGCTTGTGATTATGGATTTTTTTAAAGAGTACCTCTTCGATGTCAAATGATCATGTTATAATTTATTCAGATGGTGCCTGTTCGGGGAATCCTGGGCCTGGTGGATGGGGGGCTCTCTTACAATATAAGGGCGTTGAGCGTAAAATTAACGGAGGGGAGCTGCAGACCACCAACAATCGCATGGAGCTTATGGCGGCAATAGAAGCGTTAAAGACGTTAAAACGCCCGTGTAATGTTGAGTTTTATACAGACAGCGCCTATGTCCGCAATGGTGTTCTTGAGTGGCTTGATCAGTGGAAGGCCCGTGGATGGAAAACATCCCAAAAAAAACCAGTCAAAAATGAAGACCTCTGGCGGACCCTAGACCAAGTTCGGGAAGTACATAATATTTCTTGGTATTGGGTTAAGGGACACTCTAACAACCCTGGCAATGAGTCCGCGGATGCCCTTGCGCGCGAAGGTATTATAAAAGTGACCTCAGGTTCGTGAAGAGTCGATCCTGAGATTTAAAGTTAATTACAGGACTTCCCTAGAAAAGTTTGAGAGTTACCGCAGCAGCCTATCGCTTTATCTAGGGAAGATATATGTTAGGAAGTGTATAAACTTTTAATTAATTGCTTCTAGTATTGTCTCGGCATTAGAAACTGTAAAGTCACCGGGTTGTTCTAATTTAAATTCGGTAATGATATTGTTCTTGATCACCATAGCAAAGCGCTGGCTGCGTAATCCAAAGCCCTTGCCGCTCAAATCAAACTCAAGACCTGTAGCCTTGGTAAATGCAGCGTCGCCATCACTAAGCATGAGAATTTCTTGACCAGTGTTTTGTGCTTTACCCCAACTGTGCATAACAAACGCATCGTTGACAGCGATACAGGCAATAATATCAACACCTTTTGCTTTAAACTCAGTAGCTTTTGCCAAATATCCAGGTAGGTGGTTTTGCGAACATGTGGGGGTAAATGCGCCGGGAACTCCAAATAAAATTACAGTTTTGTCTTTAAAAAGTTCTGTAGTTGTAATTGGGGAGGGACCGTCCGCAGTTGCTTGGAAAATTATAACTTCGGGAATCGAATTACCTGCTTGTATTGTCATATATTTTCTCCTAAATTTGACTGCCGTTAAGGCAACTGTTGAGTTAATTTCTCTTTACTATTTTGTTTGTAACATACAGAATTATTAAAGTCTGATCAAGTTTTTTTAATTTGTTAATTATCATCACTTTTGCGTGAGGAGGGGGCAAAAATAGCTTTTGGGCGATATTTTCCATTTAATCAGTTGATTTTTATTTCAATTTAGGCACATTATTTTATAAATACTTTTTTTACTGAGCTATTGGGTGAATTTGTATATATAGAATGTAATTTACGAGGGATGGATGTTTTTTAAAAGTGACTGTTTAGTTGGCAAGTTTTTAATTGCGATGCCCAATATGGCAGATCCTCGTTTTTATAAAACAGTAATATATATGTGTGCTCATTCTGAGCAGGGCGCTATGGGTATTATTGTCAATAAGTTACTTCATCAACTCCCATACGCTGATTTGATGTCTCAATTGTCTTTATCGACTATGGAGGGGGAGTCTGAAGGGGATGTGTTGATTCACTTCGGAGGCCCTGTAGATGTTGAGCGAGGTTTTGTACTCCACTCCCTTGACTATAAGGAAGAGTCAACGGTTGTTATTGGGGAGAGTGTAGGTTTGACAGCCACAAGCAATATTTTGCGGGAAATCGGCAAAACCACTGGGGCGAAAAAGAACATGTTAACTTTGGGCTACGCGGGATGGAATCCTGGTCAATTGGATCGGGAGTTGCGCAGAAATAGCTGGTTAATCGTCAATGCTGATATGGATTTAATTTTTGATGGTAATTTGAACGTGAAGTGGGATACCGCGATTGCCAGTATAGGTGTAGATAAAACATTTCTCAGTAATGAAATGGGACATGCTTAAGCAATCAGATATTATCGTTGCTGGCGTTGATGAGGCTGGTCGAGGGCCTTGGGCTGGGCCCGTTGTTTCCGCCGCGGTGATTATTCCTAAGGGTGTTGTTCTGGCGGGGCTTGATGATTCCAAACGTCTCTCTCCAAAGAAAAGACAGCTGTTATATGACGTGATTCAGCAAACATGTATTTGGGCTGTTGCCGCCTCATCAACGCAACGTATTCTTCAATTAAATATTTTTGGCGCAACCATGGATTCAATGGCGCGTGCGGTCAAAAGTCTTAAGGTATCTCCTGGTCTGGTGATGGTTGACGGCAAACATGCGCCTGAACTGCCCATGGCATCTCAGACGGTCGTCGGAGGTGACGGGAAGATCCCAGAGATTGCAGCAGCAAGTATTATGGCCAAGGTTACGCGTGATAAGATTATGCAGAAGTTGTCTCGCCGTTATCCAGTTTATAAATGGGATAAAAACTCTGGCTATGGTGTGCCTGCCCATCAGGAAGCGTTAAAAATTTACGGCGTAGCGCCTCACCATCGGGAAAGTTTTGCGCCTATTCGTAAAATTTTACAGAAAAACAGTTCCTCCCTTTAACACTCTGATTAATTGCCCTTGTGGGTATACCTTGTGCGTATGATTAATGGCAGGGGTTTAATGATCCAGCATACGTAGAGTACCAATTGCCGAAATAAAAATTATGGGCAGGGTGGTGAACGAGTGAATTGATAACGTGGGAAGCCCAACGGCTACATGGGAGACCAAGTCTCCATTTGCCATGGTGGAGCCAAGACCCATGATCACGCTTCCTGTCAGCACACGCCACGGCGAGACAGAGGTGTTGACCTCATTTAAGGGATTGATTTTAGATGTAATAAATCCGCCGATGATCATCGTGATAATGAAGAGACTAATGGGGGACCAATTGCTTTGTGAGTTATTGGTGATATTTGTTATGACTTGTGTCGAGGCTTCAAGCAAACACGGTAACTCAGGCATGACATGGCCCAGACTCCACAGCGAAGGTAGGGCACATCCTGCCAGTATTGCCGTGAAGAAAATCGCGGGTGAGCGCCATATATCGCTGAGCCATATTATCAGCACCAGTGATATTCCCCCAATGAAAATACCGATATAGAATGCAGCTTGGCTAGGGTTTACCTCAAGCGCCGCCGCAATGACCGATGGTAAAGTGAAGCTCTCAATACCTATTTTCGTAAGGTTTGCAATCGATTTGCCGTGCAACATATTTACCACACCATGGAGGATTCCCTGTTTTGCAGCAATAATAGTTAGGACTGTTACGAGAAAAACCACAATGGCTGAAAAACTCCCCCTCCCAATGAGCAAGAGCGAGGTCAAAATATCCATGCGTGCTAATCCCATTCCCACGCCAAATAAAAAGCTACCTCCCATCATACTGCTCCAGTGTAACGTTGGTCTGCTGAGGATTGATACGTTGGTATCGACTAGGTTGAGGGCGCTAATGACTTGAAAAGCAAACATGCTGGTCGTTACGGTGAGACACATTCCCCATAATAACTTTTTATCACCTTTGGCACACTTAAGAATGGCATTAGAGGGTGTGAAGCCTGTCCATGATAAGGCGATACCTAAAAGTAACCCAATAGAGACTGTTGATACCCATAGTAATGTCTGATCTTGAATCATGATGATCTCTTTTATTCTGAGGTGATCTGAGAATATATGTTGTTCGTATGTAAATAGACTTTATTCATAAGTGATGGCAGCCTTAAAGAGCTAAGATCTGCGATTTTACAAAGAAATTCTGATTGTTTCACTTTGACAGCTTCTTTTCTGTATATCACTTTAAGACTCAAATGAAAGTGTGTAAATGTGTGTTTTATAATTCCAGGCAATATTTTCCCTTCTGGGGGTGGCGGAGGCTCTGGTGTCCATAGGGTGCTGGGGAAACAAATCATTCCACTGAGCAAGCCTTTAGGTGGGCGCCTGACCATTAAAATGTGCTGGTCTAAGGTTTCATGCCAAATGGCGTATCCATAATGAGTTGGTTTCTTTTTTTTAGGTAATTTGATTGGAAAGGCAGTCGGTTCGGTTTCGCGCCCCTTACATGTGACCTCCCAAGGGCAAATATGACATGAGGGGTTTCGAGGTTTGCAGACTGTGGCGCCCAGGTCCATAATCGCTTGGGTATAGGTATCCGTCCCTTGTTTTGGCGTTAGTTTTTTTGCTAGGTCATAAATTTCTTTTTTTGCTTTTGGCAGGGGGGTGGTGATTGCAAAATGTCGGGATATGATACGTTCAACATTACCATCAACCACTGTTGCTGGTTGCCGAAAGGCAATTGCCGCAATCGCTGCTGCCGTATAGGGTCCAATGCTTGGTAGTTTGATGAGCTCTTCCTCAGTTTCAGGAAAGCGGCCGTTTCTTTCTTGTACCAGGATTTGTGCACACTTGTGCATATTGCGCGCACGTGCGTAATATCCTAGCCCTGCCCAGGCGTCGAGAACATCTTCCAAAGGCGCGTGTGCCAAGTCAGCTATTGTAGGCCACTTTTGCAAAAAGTAAGTAAAATAAGGTTTCACAACGATAACTGTCGTTTGTTGCAACATTACTTCACTCAGCCAAACATGATACGGGTCAGGGCAAAAATGATCTGGTGGACACTCCCTCCAAGGCAAGTCTCTACCGTTGATAGCATACCAATTGAGGAGGAGGTGAGAGTGCGAACTGGTTTCTGTCAATTTTTTCTATACACTAAAATTTAATCATTATATACTAAAGTTAACAGTTAATTAAACGTGGTACCAAATATAGGCCTAAAATAAAGCCGTGAAAAAAAATTGATAAACCGTTTATTTTATGAATTGATATTCATGAATGAATATCATATAAAAACTATTTAAAGTTGTCTTAAGATATCAAGTGTCAGGATGATAACGTGTAAAATTAAATAAAAAAAGCTCAAGGAAAGGAAAATTTATAATACAATGCTTAGTCAAAAGATGAAGCAAATAATGACCTTAGGAATGTCTCTGAAAGGGTACGAGCAATATATGAGTGTTTTGCTTGAGCTAAGTAAGGATGAGTTAAAGGAATTATTATTCCAAATAGAAAAAGCAATGTTGAACGATAACCAGAGAAAATATGAAGCGTTATATGGGTGGGCGCGCTTTGTCAATGATATGAAGTTTCTGGGATATTTAGATCAATTAAGCTGGGTAAAACAAAAACCCGAGTATTTAAAAATTTAAAGGTATAAGCGGTTTTTTGTAAGGTAATTATATGGCAAAAACTCAAGAAAAACCCCGTTTTTCTCCCCATCGCACGACGCGGGGTCTTACTCCGTTATCGGTCGCGATACGGCCTCTTGTCAAGACCAGCATGGCTAAACGTGGCTTTTTAGTATCCTCCCTTGTGACCTCTTGGAGTGATATTGTCGGTCAAGAATTAGCATGTGCCTCTTGTCCAGAGAAAATATCCTTTCCCACCGATCGGGGACATAAGGGAACATTATTATTAAAAGTTGCTTCAGGACATGGGCCAGTTTTGGCGCATATGGAATTAATGATCATTGATCGAATTAATACATATTTTGGCCATCCTTACATAGGTAAAATTAAGATTATCCAAGGAGCGTTTCCTCACCTTTATAAAAATCTACCTCAAAGTTTAGATCCAAACTCAGCTTCTCAGTCTGACCAATCCCAGATAGGTACTGTGGTTGAGCCTGTCAGTGATACAGATTTAAGATTGACATTATCCCGCATTGGTCGTTTAGTGTGGGTCAGATAATTAAAGTAATATTTTCAGATGGATATATCATTCATTTTAAGGATGTTTGCTCTTGATTATCACTTCTGAGTTTTGAGGGTATGGTTAAAAGTGATACGTGATAATTAAAAAAAAAGAGAGTTTTGTATGTTGAGCCGTATATTATTTGGAAGTATTTTTGTTCTTGTGCAGTTTTTTTGCGTAACATCTTGGGCAAAAATGTATTTAGAAAATAAGGTTTATGGGAGTCCTGATGCCCCTATTACCATTCATGTTTACGAGTCTTTAGGGTGTGGTGCCTGTAAGAACGTTCATGAAAATAACTGGTCTGAATTTAAGAAAGCGTATATTGATACTCAAAAAGTACGGGTTATACAGCATAATTTTGTCCTATATCAGCAAGACTTGAACGCATTACTATTAGCGCGATGTGGAGGCGCTGAGCGTTACGAAGGCTTTGTTGACTTAATCTATAAGCGGCAGGCAGACTGGATGAAGAGCGACGGGTACATGGATGTTCTTACCCAGCTTGGTTTTACGGGAGGAGTCACCGTTGAGGAGTTTGCTGGGTGCCAAAACAATGAACAGCTCCAGAATTTTATTTTAGATGAACAGAGCGAAGCCCAAAAGTTTGGCGTTAAGTTTGTTCCAAGTGTGAGACTTCCAGATGGGGAGATTATCGAGTTTCCAAGAAGCTTGGAGGCGTGGGAGAAGGTTTTAAATCAGTAATATTCTGGCGTGCTTATGAATAGAGTATGTGAAGGCATGTATTCATGCCCGTTAAAAAGTTATATTTTTATTGGGAATGGGTAAAAATATAGTGTTTTAAACTATTCTAGGCTTGACGGTCATTACAAGTAATATTACCTTCTGAGGAAGAATCATAAGTTTATGGAATATTAATTCTTCTGGTGCTAAATTTATTTTGTGAATGTGAAAATGCAATTATGGTGGATAAAGAGAAACCGCACGATATTCAAAAAGTAGATTTAGAAATAAAGCGTATGCAAGACCATGTCAGTGCGAAATCTGTTCATGATGGTCCTAGGAAACGTGGCGGTGGTAATGAGGCTTTAAGGTATGTTGTTGAGTTCTCAGCAGCTGTAGGTGTAGGTTTTTTTATGGGTTGGTATTTGGATAAGGTTTTAGATACGACCCCTTGGTTAATGATTTTATTCGGAATTTTAGGCTTTTCTGCGGGTGTTATGAATATTTATCGAGCATTTCAGGAAAAACCTTTGACTAATACTTCTGATGATTTAGATTCTAGAAATCTTTAAGGGTAACGTCAAAAGGTGAAGCGTTAAACTTCTTTTGATAACGGGTCAGGGTTTTAGTGCCTCGGCTTCGGTTTTGTTGAGTGCTGCATGTATTTTGCGTGCGGATGATGATGTTAAATATGAAAGGGCATAATTTTGGCCAACCCTTTTAAACAATTTGATATTGAACCACTTGTTTCTCTGGAAGCAGGGGGGATTGATATTTCTTTTACCAACTCAGCGTTGTGGATGGCAATAGCTGTGTTTCTTGCGACATTCAGTATGGTCGCTTTTGTTAAGCCTAATTCATTAGTTCCCAGCCGTTCTCAAGTTGTCATCGAGATGCTGTATGAGATCGTCGCCAATATGGTAAGGGAGAATGTAGGAAGTGCGGGCAGGGCATATTTCCCCCTTGTATTTTCTATTTTTATGTTCATTCTCTTTGGCAACATGTTGGGTATGTTGCCCCTGCCGATCACGTTTACGTTTACAAGTCATATTTTTGTGACATTTATGATGGCCATAGGCGTGTTTGTGTTTGTAACGTTTTTAGGGTTGTATCTTCATGGTAAGAAGTTTTTTAGTTTGTTCTTGCCTGCTGGGGTTCCCCTATATATTGCACCACTAATTATTGTTATAGAGTTGATCTCTTATTGTAGTCGTCCTATAACATTATCTGTGCGATTATTTGCGAATATGACCGTTGGTCACGTTATGTTAAAAGTGATCGCTGGATTTGTGGTTCCTCTGGGTATTGCGGGTATCGTTCCATTCTTTGGACTGGTTGCAGTATCAGCATTAGAGTTTTTAATTGCGTTTTTGCAGGCTTATATTTTTACAATATTAACCTGTATTTACATTCACGATGCGGTGCATTTGCATTAAGTCGTGTGTTGTTAGTTTAGATTTTACCTCTTTATTAAAAATAAGGAATTTATGACATGGAAGTTGAAATAGGAAAATTTATTGGTGCTGGCTTAGCTGCCTTTGGTATGATTGGTGCTGGTATTGGTGTGGGTAATGTGTGGTCATCATACATTACTGCTGTGGGGCGTAACCCCGCCGCAAAAGATGCAATAGGTGCTTCTGTGTTTATTGGTTTCGCGGTTACTGAAGCGATTGCATTGTTTGCGTTAATCGTTGCCTTGCTCATTTTGTTTGGCTAAGATTTCGCACTGAGATTATAATAATCGGCTGTGTCATTTATCAAGGCCAGCCGAGTCCTCATGCGGAATATACTTGGTATTTTAACGTTTAAGTGGTAGATCGCAGATATATTTTTTGTGTCTGTGTTCATTATAAAGGGTCAGTAAATGGTTAGACTGGCGTTGCTCAGAGTATTAAATAAGCACGTGTTGACAGGTCTTTTAGGAGTCTTGAGTACGGTTTTTACCGCCGCCATAGCTTTTGCTGCTTCTGGTGATGGGCAAGAAAAGACGGGTTTACCGCAATTTGATATCAGTACGGCGAGTGAACAGATTTTCTGGTTGATTATCTTATTCACCGTTTTTTATTTTTTAATGTCTCGCCTTGCGCTTCCAAGACTTTTAATCACCCTTGAGGCAAGAAGTCATCGTATAAGCACGGATTTAAATAAATCCCAATTATTGAAGGATGAGGCTGAGAAGGCTTTTCAAGAGTTTCAGTCAATTATTAATCAGGCTCAAGAAAAGGCTCTTGCTTTTGATCTTGAGGCGCGGCAAAAAATTGCACACAATTCTGCGGAAAAACAAGCTCAGGTTGATGTGCAAATTAACTTAATGATTAAGAGTGCTGAAGAACGGATTAAACAAGAGTCTTTGACAGCCATAGATGATGTGAAAAAGATTGCTGCAGAAACTGTCATTTTGATTGTGCAAAAGTTATCTTCCGTCCAGATTGATATTGCCGTGGCAAATAAGTCAGCAGAAAAAGTAATGAAAGGTATTCACTAAAATGTTTACACACATTGCTCAATATCCTGAGGGATATATTATCTCCCTCTCGATTTTGGTATTTCTTGGTATTGTTTTCATTAAGGGTCGTCAGACGATTCTCAAGAGTTTAGATGCGCGAATAGCGACCGTACGTTCTGAACTCGACAATGCGCGTGAATTACATGATAGTGCCAAAGCATTATTGGCTAAATATGAAAAAAAGCGTCATGGTGCCAAAAGTGAGGCAGAAGAAATTATTAAGAACGGCCAAAATGTGGCCAATAAACTGGTTGCTGAAGCCACGTCAGATTTGAATGTATTAGTTGAGAATCGCCTGCGCGTGACTGTGGAAAACATTCGTATGCTGGAAGTAAAAGCAGTACAAAGTGTCCGCGATCAGATTATTAATATTTCAGTTAAGGCTGCTGAACAAATATTGGCTGATAATTTAACGGAAGAGACCCATAAGACGTTGGTCTCGTCATCAATTGATGAAGCCTCCGCAAAGCTGCACTGGTCCTAGGGAGAGTTTCTCTCGCGTTACCAATTAATGAATATTTATAATCAACAGAGCATTTCTATCCATGATAGGTATGCTCTGTTTTTTTATGTTTTAAGGTGGGGCATCAGCGCTGGTATTAGAGGATATAGCGCGAAAGGTCAGTATTTTTAGCCAGACTATGAATTTTATCTTTCACCACTTCATGATCAATGACAAAGGTTTCATTGGGCGTATTGCAGGCATTAAAGCTGATTTCTTCGAGTAATTTTTCAATTAAGGTGTGAAGACGCCGTGCGCCGATATTCTCAATATTAGAGTTAATTTCAACCGCCATACTCGCCAGCATATCAATGGCACTGTCCGTAAACTCTAGGGTCACGTTTTCCGTTTTGAGAAGGGCGGTATATTGAAGAATAAGGCTGGCTTCAGGCTCCGTAAGAATACGACGGAAATCATCATGTGTTAAAGGTCTAAGTTCCACACGATTAGGCAGACGGCCCTGTAATTCAGGAATCATGTCTGATGGTTTTGAGAGGTGAAACGCACCTGAGGCGATGAAAAGGATATGGTCTGTTCTGATTGAGCCGTATTTGGTGGTGACAGATGTCCCCTCAATAAGGGGGAGTAGGTCTCTTTGAACACCCTCGCGGCTTACATCCGAGCCTTTACGGTTATAGTTATTACAGATTTTATCAATCTCATCAAGGAACACAATGCCTGATTCCTCGGTTATTTTGATAGCGTTTGCAATGATCACATCTTCGTCAAGCAGCTTATCTGCTTCATTTTGGATAAGAATCTTTAAGGCGTCTTTAACGGGAAGTGTTTTATTCTTTACCCGTGTACCCATAGATTTACCAAAAATCTCGTTAATGTTAATCATTCCCATGCTGATTCCAGGCATTCCAGGGATATCTTTGGTCGAGATGGGGGAGGGTGTTATCCGCAACTTCGATTTCAATTTCGGTATCGTCAAGCTCCCCATTCTTGAGTTTATTAGCAAAAACTTGACGGGTGTTTTCCCGTGATTCTTTGCCGCAGACGATATCCAGAATAGCTTCTTTGGCATTGATTGTGGCTTTTTCCATGACCACAGTGCGCATTGCATCTCGCGTAAGATTAATGGCAATTTCGACCAAGTCACGGATAATGCTCTCAACATCACGGCCAACATATCCAACTTCAGTAAATTTAGTAGCTTCAACCTTACAGAAAGGGGCGTTGGATAATTTGGCGAGACGTCTACTGATTTCAGTTTTGCCTACTCCGGTCGGTCCTATCATTAGGATATTTTTGGGAAGGATCTCTTCACGGAGACTTTCTGGAAGTTGTTGTCTGCGCCAACGGTTGCGAAGGGCAACTGCGACTGCACGTTTGGCATCACTTTGGCCAATAATGTGGCGGTCTAAAGCAGAAACAATTTCATTGGGCGTAAGATTTGTCATAACTCTCTCAATGGAAATAAAAATTATATGATCATTCTTTTACAATGATATTCTCATACAGTAAACTACAATAAAAAGGTTGAAATGTTATTATTTTTTATTCACTTTGTTTATATTGAGTGAATATATAACATGAATGTAAAAGTTGGGAACTGAATGTTTACGGTAAATTTGGTATTTTTTATCATGGGATCTGTGGTGAGTGTTGGACTTGGCGCGTTGTGTGTACGGCTTAGCTATCGCTTAAATGCAGCTGAAGCAAGAGCGTCAAAGAATGAAGGTGTGTCACGGACTTTAGAAAAGGACAAGGAGGAGATGAGGTTCCGCAACGATCAGGCACAGCAAGAAATAAAAGAGATGAACCACCATATAACAGCCCTCACGAGTAAAGTTGCCAAATATGAAGCAGAATATAACTTAAATACCAAACAAATAAAGCACTTGGAAGAACTTCAGGGAATTTTTAAAAAGTCGGCAAGTGAAGCAATTAGTGGGAATACAGAGCATTTTTTAAAGTTATCTCGAGAGTATTTCGAACAAACCCGTCAGTTGCAAAACGCAGAAATGAGTAAGGCGCAACAGTCTATGGATGAGCAGCTTAAGCCGGTTAAAGAGACGCTGGTTCAGTATCAAAAACATCTGGAACAATTTGATGAGAGAAGTCGCAAGGCGCTGGGGGATGTTTCCAAAGAAATTCAGGTTGTTGCCCAATTAAATGAGCGCATTCGTGATGAAACAAATAAGCTCTCCACTTCCCTACGTGCCGAATCGAAAACCAGAGGGTGCTGGGGGGAATACCAACTTAAAAATGTGTTAGAACTTGCAGGTATGATGGAGCACGTGGACTTTGAAACCCAGTCGCACGGGGTGACGGAAACAGGAAAAAATTTGCGGCCTGATGTCGTCATTCGTATGCCAGGCGGGCGCCAGTTGGTTGTGGATGTGAAAACAAACTTGAATGCGTACATGGATGCCATGTCAGCGACCACTGAAGAGGATCGCCGCCGTTACTTAAGCAAACATTTGACCGATATTCGGAAAACCATCAACGACCTTGCCTCAAAAGAATATTGGAGAAGTTTTGAGTCAATAACTGATATGGTTGTCATGTTTATTCCCGGCGATCACTTTTATGCCGCTGCCGTTGAGCAAGATCCGACTTTATTTGGATATGCTTTAGAGAAAGATCGGCGCGTCCTCATTGCCACGCCAAGCACCATGTTTGCAATTGCCAAGTCAGTGGCATACGGCTGGCAGCAAGCTGCAATCAGTCAAGATGCCCATAATGCGGTTAAAATCGTGCGTAAGGCCTACGAGCAAATGGTGACAACTGGAAAGCAGCTTGCAGACCTCGGCAAGGGTATTAATAGCGTTGTCAACAAATATAATGGTTATGTTGGGTCATTAGAAAGGAGAGCGTTGCCCTATATCCGCAGTGTCAAAGACTTAAAAGGGGTTGGTGATGTTGGTGAGCTGGGCGAAATTAAGCTGTTAGAAGATGGGGTTCAACAATTATCTGGTAAAGATTTAGATCTTGTGGGATATACTCCACGTGACGATGTAACGAACGATTAAAATATAAATTATCAAGGAAAAATATGTCACAGAATTATGATACTCTTATAATAAATGGAACCCTCGTCAGTCACCGCGGATGTGTGGTTGCAGATATTGGGGTCAAAGATGGGGTCATTGCTGCAATTGGTAAATTAAATATTGGGTCAGCAGATACGGTCATTGATTCTGCTGGTTTGCATGTCTTCCCTGGCGTGATTGATACCCAGGTTCATTTCCGTGAGCCTGGTATGGAGCATAAAGAAGATTTAGAGTCAGGTACGCGGGCCGCCGTGATGGGGGGCGTGACCAGTGTTTTTGAAATGCCCAATACCCAGCCTATGACCACAACAGTTGAGGCAATCAATGATAAAATGAGCCGTGCCCAGAACAGGTGTTGGAGTAACTACGCATTTTATGTGGGGGCAACTTTGGACAACATGGAGGCGTTGCCAACTTTAGAGCGCCTGACCGGTATTTGTGGCGTTAAAATGTTTGTCGGTTCCAGTACGGGGAATTTACTCATTGACGAAGAAGCCGATATGAAAGCTGTGATGTCGCACGGGGTGAGACGAATGGCGATTCATTCTGAAGATAATCAAAGGCTGAAAGAACGGTTTGCCATCGCTGAGCAGGCGGGGCGTGTCCATGCTCACCCTGAGTGGCGGGATGTTGAGTCAGCGCTTATCTCAACCCAAAGAATTGTGCGCCTTGCCCATGAGACTGGCCGACGGGTTCATGTGCTTCATATTTCAACCCAAGAGGAAATGGACTTTCTTGCCCATCATAAAGATATTGCGAGTGTTGAGGTTTTGGTTAACCATTTGACCTTGCATGGACCAGAGTGTTATGATCGATTGGGGAGTCAAGCCCAGATGAACCCTCCAATTCGCGATAAGAGTCATCAGGACGCATTGTGGCGTGCCCTTAAGGGGGGAGTGGTTGATATTATTGGAACTGATCATGCGCCTCATACTTTAGAAGAGAAAGCCCGCCCCTATCCCCAGAGCCCCAGCGGTATCCCGGGGGTGCAAACCCTTGTCCCGCTTATGCTGGATCACATGAACGCGGGTCGTTTATCTATTATGGAGGTCCATGACTTATTGTGCGCGGCGCCAGCGCGGCTTTTTGGTTTGGTTGGGTGTGGACGCATTGCCTGCGGTTATCATGCGGATTTTACCATCGTTGATCTTAAGAAACAGGTTGAAATTCAGGAAAGTTGGCTCCAGTCTAAGGCAGGGTGGAGTCCGTTTACAGGTACGAAAGTAACGGGATGGCCGATTTATACCATTATTTCTGGTCAGGTCGTGATGGCAGAAGATGAGCTAATTGGGCGTCCTTTGGGGCGTGCCCTTAAATTTAATGAGACGTTATAGCCAGAATGATAAAGTATTGATTTTTAAAGATTATCTATTATGAATAGATGTACTCAGACTGTAACTGTTGGCCCGTTGTCTGCCTACAATCAATTGGTAGAGAGTGGGTCCATTACCTTTGATCAAGGTCAATATGCTACAGTTAAATGGCTGCAGTGTTTGTACCTTAGGATCGTCAGGCGTTCTCAGCATCAGCGCAAAAGTGTGTGGCAATGGTTTACCCGCAAAAAAAATCGTCCTTTGCGGGGGGTGTACCTTTGGGGCGGTGTCGGCTGTGGTAAAACCACCCTTATGGATCTTTTTTTTCATAGTCTAGAGTTGCCCCGTAAGCGCCGTATTCATTTCCATGCATTTATGCGAGATATCCATGAGAGAGTTCATAAGTTTCGTGAAACTGGCATTTTTCCAGGTGATAATTTTGGGATCAGCAAAAAATTCTCGCAAGGGGGGGATCCCCTGCCGGCGTTGGCCGAGCTGCTTAGCCATGAAGTTGATTGTTTATGTTTAGATGAGCTGCAAGTAACGGATATTGCGGATGCTATGGTGTTAACGCGCCTTTTTGAGTATTTATTTAAGCATCAGGTTTTGGTGCTTGCAACGAGCAACCGTCATCCAGATCAGTTATACAAAAATGGGTTAAATCGCCAGTTGTTCATCCCCTTCATTCATCAAGTGATGCAACGGTTAAAAGTCACGAAACTAGGGTCTGACGTTGACTATCGGTTACAGTTTTTAGCGAATCGGAATGTGTACTTTTATCCATTAACGGCGGACAATAAGTCTGCTATGGATCAAATGTTTGCGGAACTGACCGTGGGGTCACCAATAGAAAAACAAATTGTCCACGTCAATGGTCGTCAAATAGAAATTTCCCAATCCGCACAAGGGTGCGCCCGTGTTTCATTTGCGGAGTTGTGTGTTGCGTTCCTTGGCGCCTCAGATTATATCGAGATTTCCCGCTGTTTTCATACGGTTTTTCTTGATGATATCCCTAAAATGGGTATGGAGAATCAAAGTGAGGCGCGCCGTTTTGTCACGTTAGTAGATGCGCTATATGAACATAAGGTCAAGCTGATCGCTTCCTCAGAGGTTTCTGCTGAGTATTTGTATACGAGTGGATCTTTTAGCTTTGAGTTCGAACGAACTGTCAGTAGACTGCAGGAGATGAAGTCATTAGAGTATTTGCATGCTGATCATATTCCTTGACCTTATCTATATGAAGACTATATTCGTTTATTATTAAAATTGGATAAAAAATTTTTATTTAAAAAAATCAGTTTCGTTAAATATCGTAAGTCTATAGGGACATGGTGATACTTTAGAGTGAATTTTATATTTTATTTCAGAACAAGATAAGGATTATAAGGATGGCTCGAAAAAAAATTGCATTAATTGGTGGTGGTAATATTGGAGGAACCCTTGCCCACCTTTCTGTCTTACATGAATTGGGTGATGTGGTCGTGTTTGATATTGTTGAAGGTTTGCCGCAAGGTAAGGCTCTTGATATATCCCAGTCCTCTTCTATTGATGGGTGCGATGCGAATGTGACAGGAACCCAAGACTATGCAGATATTGCTGGAGCGGATGTCGTCATTATTACAGCAGGTATTGCAAGAAAACCTGGAATGAGTCGGGATGACCTCCTTAACGTTAATATAAAAGTAATGAAACAGGTGGGTGAAGGCATTAAAACTTATGCACCTGATGCGTTCGTTATTTGTATTACTAACCCCCTTGATGTCATGGTGTGGGTAATTCGCGAGGTCACTGGCCTTCCTGCGGAGAGAGTTGTGGGGATGGCGGGTGTTCTTGATAGTGCTCGGTTTAAGTTCTTCCTTGCTCAAGAGTTTAATGTCTCCGTTGAAGATGTCACAACTTTCGTTTTGGGGGGACATGGAGATACGATGTTGCCTTTAGTGCGTTTTAGCACCGTTGCAGGAATTCCCTTACCTGAATTGATTAAAATGGGGTGGACAACCCAAGAAAGATTAGATGCAATTGTTCAGCGTACCCGTGATGGGGGCGCAGAAATTGTTAAATTGCTCAAGACAGGGTCTGCCTACTTTGCTCCTGCAACCTCAGCGATTCAGATGGCGCAATCCTATTTATTAGATAAAAAACGTTTACTGCCGTGTGCCGCCTACTTGAATGGCGAGTATGGTCTTAAAAATATCTATGTTGGTGTTCCGGTTATTATTGGCAGCAAGGGCGTAGAAAAAATTGTTGAAATTACCTTAGAAGAAGAAGAAAAGGTCATGTTTGACCACTCTGTTGCTTCTGTCCGTTCGTTAATTGATGCTGTGAAAAAAATAGATAATCGTTTTTCTTAGAAACGCTTTTATATGTTAGACAAAAGGTTTATTTAGATTCTAATTGTTTAAATTATCATGTATTAGTGTTAAGATTGAAGGTGTCATATTGTTTTTTCTGTGGTGCATTCATATTTAGAAAACAAGAGATATGAATATTGACCTTTAATGGTTTTAGCGTAATTGTTAATTTTAATGTTGTTTTAATCTTAAACTTTGTTTAATGACTTTAATTGTGGAACTTTTAAATTCTTACTTAGTGATCCCCAAATTTTTGGTGGGTTGTACTATTTTTTACTTAAATTGATGATAGGCGCTTATGAATATTCATGAATATCAAGCTAAACGTTTGCTGAAAGATTACGGGGTTACCGTTCTTAAGGGAGGTATCGCGTACACACCAGATGAAGCGGTCTCTGTTGCGGAGGAGATTGGGGGCTCGTTATGGGTCGTGAAAGCTCAAATTCATGCTGGTGGTCGAGGCAAGGGTGGCGGTGTTAAACTTGCAAAAACCCTAGATGAAGTGCGGCAAGTAACCAGCGAGATGATTGGTATGATGCTGGTGACGCATCAAACTGGAGCAAAGGGAAAAGAGGTTCAGCGCGTTTATATTGAGCAAGGGTGTGATATTGATCGCGAGTTGTATTTGGCAATGATGGTTGATGTTGCTTCTGGTCAAGTGACGATTTTGGCGTCAACCGAAGGGGGCGTTGATATTGAGGAAGTTGCGAGTAATACCCCTGAAAAGATCATTAAACTTCCCATAGATCCCTCAACTGGTATCTTACCTTTTCATAATCGTAAAATTGCCTTTGCTCTAGGCTTGACCAATAAAAACCTTACTAAGAGCTTGATGCAGTTTATTTCTGGCATGTATAAAGCATTTACTGACTTTGATATTTCCCTATTGGAAGTTAACCCATTGGTTGTCACTAAGGACTTAGAGCTGGTGATGCTTGATGCGAAAGTTGGGTTCGACAGTAATGGCCTCTACCGCCAAAAGAAAGTGTTGGAGTTACGCGACTTTTCTGAGGAAGACCCCTTAGAAGTTGAAGCGGCCAACCATGAGCTGAATTATATCAAACTTGATGGAACCATTGGCTGCCTTGTAAATGGTGCAGGTCTGGCGATGGCCACCATGGATATTATTCAATTAAACGGTGGGTCTCCCGCGAACTTCCTTGATATTGGAGGGGGCGCAACTCGGGAGCGAGTTACAGAAGCTTTCAAACTGATTTTGTCTGACGCGAATGTGACAGCAATACTTGTTAATATTTTTGGCGGAATAATGCGCTGTGACATTGTCGCTGAAGGGGTGATTGCTGCTGCACGAGAGTTAAGCTTACACATGCCATTAGTGGTGCGTTTAGAAGGTACAAATGTAGAATTGGGGAAAAAAATACTTAACGACTCAGGCTTAAATATTATTTCTGCTGATGATTTAGGCAGTGCAGCCATCAAAGTGGTAAAAGCGGCAAAGGAGGCTGTTTAATGTCCGTATTAGTTCATAAAGATACAAAAGTTATTTGTCAGGGCTTCACTGGTGCTCAAGGTACTTTTCATTCAGAGCAAGCAATTGCTTACGGTACGAAAATGGTGGGGGGCGTTACCCCTGGTAAGGGTGGACAAAAACATTTAGACCTTCCGGTATTTGATACGGTCGAAGACGCCGTTGCCCAGACTAAAGCTGATGCGTCAGTGATTTATGTACCCGCACCATTTGCTGCCGATGCCATCTTAGAAGCTGAAGATGCTGGCGTTAAATTAATTATCTGTATCACGGAACACATTCCAGTGTTGGATATGGTGAAAGTAAAGTCGCGGATGCAAAAAAGTAAGTCGCGCCTAATTGGACCGAACTGCCCAGGAATTATCACGCCAGGTGAGTGTAAAATTGGAATTATGCCAGGACATATTCACACTCCAGGGCGCATCGGTATTGTGTCCCGTTCGGGTACTTTGACCTATGAAGCGGTGGCGCAAACCTCAGTTGTGGGACTTGGCCAATCGACCTGTATTGGAATTGGTGGTGACCCGGTAAATGGTACAAACTTTATTGATTGTTTAGAGTTGTTCCTACAGGACGAAGCAACTGAGGCGATTATTATGATCGGTGAAATTGGTGGAAGTGCTGAGGAAGAAGCCTCTGAATTCTTGAAACACTCAAAAATTAAAAAGCCAGTTGTTGGCTTTATCGCTGGACGTACCGCGCCTCCTGGACGGCGTATGGGACATGCAGGTGCTGTTATTTCTGGCGGCAAAGGCGGTGCTGGAGATAAAATTGAGGCAATGCGTAGCGCTGGAGTTGTCATATCCGAATCCCCAGCAGAACTAGGAAATACTATCCTTAATGTTGTTAAAGGTTAGCGTCATATCTAAATTTTTAAACATGAAAGAGAAAAGTAAGTGAGATGAATACTTCAGGTCGCGATGCGATTTTTTCTGGTGATAATGAAGCTTATATCCATAAAATGTATTTGCAGTATCTTGATGATCCGCAGTTATTGGATAGTGAGTGGAAGGAGTTTTTTACCAGTACAGAATTAGATGTTTTTAGGGCAAATGGTCCCTCATGGGGACGCGCCGGTGGTGCGTTTGTTTCTTCTGATCTCGTCATGGGCGAAAATGCCTTTCTGCCAGAGAAGAAGACTCCGCCACCTACACCAGAAAAAAAGATTCCGGAGTATGATCAAGAAAGTCTTAAAAAGCTTATTATTGACAATATGCAGCTCATTATGCTTATACGAGCGTATCGGGTTAGGGGTCATTTAAAGGCGAAGTTGGATCCTTTAGAAATGAATACTTCGGCCCCGTTCGTTGAGTTGGACCCCCGCACATATGGTTTCACTGAAGCTGATATGCCGCGGGAGTTTGTTCTCAATAATATTCTTGGTTTAGAGAAAGCGACGCTGGCAGAAATTTTGCAAACTTTAAATGATGTGTATTGTTCAAGCATTGGTTTTGAATTTATGCATATTATTGCCCCAGATCAAAAACTGTGGCTGCAACAGCGCATGGAAAATAAAGAGCATCAGGTCAATTTCACTAAGGAAGATAAGATTGATATTTTACGTGACCTGATTCGTACAGAAGGTTTTGAACGCTTCTTACATATTAAGTATGTGGCCACTAAAAGATTTGGTCTTGATGGGGGTGAGTCAGTGATGCCCATGTTGAATACGCTTATTTTGCGGTCTTCAGAGTTGGGTGTTAATGAAGTTGTCCTCGGTATGTCACATAGGGGCAGATTGAACGTCCTGGCAAACTTGATGCACAAGCCCTATCGTGCAATTTTTTCTGAGTTTAATGGGACAGCTACCCTACCTAAAAATATTCATGGTCAAGGAGACGTTAAGTATCATTTAGGAGCGAGTTTTGACCATGAATTTGGTGGGAAAATGGTGCATTTGAGCCTGGCGGCGAATCCTTCTCACTTGGAAATCGTTGATCCGGTTGTTCTTGGTAAAGTCAAAGCAAAACAGTTCCAGCGGCAAGGTGATGATGGGGTTCAACAGGTAATGGGCATCTTAATGCATGGGGATGCAGCATTTTCTGGACAAGGAATTGTGGCAGAATGTTTTGGATTGAGTGATTTAGAAGGGTACCGTACTGGCGGGACTGCCCATGTTATTGTCAACAATCAGATTGGATTTACCACAAATCCTATGGACAGTCGGTCTTCACCCTATGCATCTGATATTGCTAAGAGTGCGGAAGCGCCAATTTTTCACGTCAATGGTGATGATCCTCAAGCCATTGTTCGGGTCGCGCAAATTGCTGCTGACTTTCGTCAACAGTTTAAACGTGATGTTGTGCTCGATCTTATTTGTTATCGTCGTTATGGGCACAATGAGGGGGATGAGCCTTCATTCACCCAGCCTTTGATGTATAAGAAAATTGCTCAGAAAGAGACAATCCAAACCATATACTCGAAAAAATTAATTGCTGAAGGCGTTATCACTCAAGAAGAAGTTGATGGTTACGTCAAGGAATTTGAAGACTATCTCAATGAAGAGTTTACGCTCTCAAAGACCTATCAAGCTGATAAAGCAGATTGGCTCGAAGGAAAGTGGTCAGGATTGGAGATTGCCAACAGTGGCGCCCGACGTGGGCAAACGGGTATTAAGACCAGTTCCTTGAAAAGTATTGGGAAGACACTGTGCGCGACACCTAAAGATTTTAATTTACACAAAACTTTAAAGCGTGTACTTGCAAATAAAGAGAAGATGATAGAAACAGGGCAAGGCATTGACTGGAGTACCGCTGAAGCACTGGCCTTTGGAAGTCTTTTGAAAGACGGTCTGGGCGTCAGGCTGTCAGGTCAAGACTGTGGTCGAGGTACCTTTTCCCAGCGCCATGCAGTGTGGATTGACCAGGTAACAGAAGAAAAGTATAGCCCTCTTGAAAATATTTCTTCTGATCAGGGGTTGTTTCAAGTTTATAATTCAATGTTATCTGAGGTTGCAGTTCTTGGATATGAGTATGGTTATACCTTGGCAGAACCAAAAACGTTGGTCATGTGGGAAGCGCAATTTGGTGATTTTGCCAACGTTGCTCAAGCGGTAATTGACCAATTTATTAGTTCTGGTGAGGGTAAATGGCTCCGCATGAGCGGTATCGTCTTGGCCCTTCCCCATGGATATGAAGGACAAGGTCCTGAGCATAGTTCCGCGCGCCCAGAAAGGTTTTTACAACTGTGTGCTGAGGACAATATGCAGATTGCTAATGTGACCACTCCCGCGCAGTATTTCCATATTCTCAGACGTCAGTTACATAGAAACTTCAGAAAGCCGTTGGTGCTCTTTACCCCTAAGTCACTGTTAAGACATAAAAAATGTATATCCCAGTTATCTGATATGGATGTGAATTCGTCTTTCCATCGGATATTATGGGATGATTATGCCCAAGGTGAGGACAAAGATATTAAACGGGTGATTTTATGTTCAGGTAAGGTGTACTATGACTTGGTTGATATGCGAGAAGAACTCAATCAGTATGACACGTATATTTTACGGATAGAGCAACTATATCCATTTTCTGAAGAGGCTTTAGCTCTAGAATTAAATCGATTCCAAAATGCTAAGACATTCGTTTGGTGCCAAGAAGAGCCAAAGAATATGGGATACTGGTTCTTTATAAACCATCGGATTGATAATGTTCTACGGATGATTGACAGTAAAGTCTCCGCGCGACTTCTTTATGCTGGTCGCGTTGAAGCTGCGTCTCCCGCATCAGGGTTTATGAGTCAACATAAAGTTGAACAAAAGCAGCTTGTCCTTGATTCTTTCCAATTAGTTTAGGTATTGATTGATATAAAATATGGTGAATTTAAGTAAAGTTAGATTATTTCGCGTAGCGAAAAATGTAGGTTTTTTTGAAAGTTCTTTTAGGTGCAAGTGTTATGATTGAAGTAAAAGTACCAAGTTTGGGTGAGTCGATTTCTGAGGCGACCATAGCGAAATGGATAAAGTTACCTGGGGATGCGGTTGTCAAGGATGATGTTATCGCCGAGTTAGAAACAGATAAGGTCACGGTTGAAGTCCTCTCTCCGGCTAATGGTGTCCTGAAAGAGGTTAAGTTTGAAGAAAATAGTAATGTCGATGTTGATGCGGTTCTCGTCTTGATTGAGGAAGGCGCTCAAGCATCATCTCCAGCGAAGAGTGAGGCGCCAAAAACTGTTGTTGCGCCTCCCCAAGTGAGTAGCGCGCCTGCCCAAGTGAGCAGCGCGCCTGCCGCGAGTGTAGGGGAAGGCAAGTTATCTCCAGCTGTTCGAAAAATAATTGCTGAGCATGGCCTTGAAGGTACAAAGATTGCTGGAACTGGCAGTGGAGGGAGGATCACGCGGGAGGATGTTCTTGCGGTTGTTGAGAAACAGAAAAGCACCCAAAAGCCTGTCCCTGTAGTCTCGAAAGAGCGCCCCCCAAGTAACCGGAGCCACCTAGAAGAACGGGTTCGGATGACTCGTTTACGGCAAACGGTTGCACGCCGTTTGAAACAAGCCCAAAATAATGCGGCCATGTTGACCACATTCAATGAAGTTGACATGACAAATGTTATGAAGTTGCGTGAAGAATATAAAGATTTATTTTTGAAAAAGCACAACGTGAAATTAGGATTTATGTCCTTTTTCGTGAAGGCTGCAACTTTTGCATTACAAGAATTACCTGCTGTTAATGCGGAAATAGACGGTGATGACATTATCTATAAGAACTATTATGACATTGGTGTCGCGGTTGGCTCTCCCATGGGGTTGGTTGTACCTGTGGTTCGTGATGTTGACCAAATGGAATTCTGGGAAATAGAGAAATCTATTGGGGATTATGGCGTGAAGGCCCGCGATGGGAAGATTAAGCCAGCAGATATGGTTGGAGGAACCTTTACGATTTCTAACGGCGGTATTTATGGTTCTTTGATGTCGACGCCGATATTGAATCCTCCTCAATCTGGTATTTTAGGAATGCATAAAATTCAGCAACGGCCTGTTGTTGTGGACGGTAAAATTGAGATTCGTCCAATGATGTATATTGCTTTAAGTTATGATCATAGAATTATTGATGGTAAAGAAGCTGTGACATTTCTTATACGTTTGCGTGACTGTGTTGAAGATCCCCGTCGCTTACTATTGAATTTATAAAATATATTAAGAGATAACTGGATATAAAAAGAATCAAGGAAATTAAGTCATGAGCGAAGATATTTATGATGTGGTCGTCATTGGGTCTGGACCTGGTGGGTATGTTGCTGCTATTCGTGCCGCGCAGCTGGGAATGCGCGTTGCGTGTATAGAGCGTTATGACAATGTTGGTGGAACCTGTTTAAATGTTGGGTGTATTCCTTCTAAAGCGCTGTTATATGCTTCGGAGCGGTATGCGGAACTTGACCATCTTGGTGATTTTGGTATTTCAGTTTCCCAGCCCAAGTTAGACTTGGGTGCAATGATGAAGCACAAAGATAGTGTTGTTGAGGCCAATACCAAAGGCATTAATTTCCTATTTAAAAAGAATAAAGTTCAACACTTCATCGGGACTGGTCGCATTGCTGACGTTGGCAAGGTCGAGGTTGTCGAGGTAGATGGGAAAGTTAAAAACACTCTTGAGACGGACTCGATTATTCTTGCAACTGGATCGACGGTTGCCTCCCTCCCTAATATTACCATTGATAAGAAACGGATTATTAGTTCTACGGGCGCATTAAAACTACCTGAAGTCCCCAAGAGTCTTATTGTCATCGGTGGCGGTGTGATTGGCCTTGAGCTGGGCTGTGTCTGGTCTCGTTTAGGGGCGGATGTTACCGTTATTGAATATATGGACAGTATTCTGCAAGGCATGGATAATGAAGTGCAGCAACAAGCCCAGCGGATTTTTTCTAAGCAAGGCTTGAAGTTTAAACTCTCAAGTAAGGTCACGAAGGCTAAAGCTAATAAAAATAATGTGGACGTTACCCTTGAGTCTGTTTCTGGGGATTCAGTTGAAAATATCACGGCGGACTATTTATTAGTGTGTGTCGGGCGTCGTCCATACACGGAAGGGCTCGGCCTTGAGAAAGTTGGCGTTAAACTTGATGACCGTGGGCGCATTGATGTGGATGGGGGGTATCAAACGAATGTTCGGGGGATATATGCCATTGGGGATGTGATTCGTGGTCCAATGCTCGCCCATAAGGCTGAGGATGAAGCGGTTGTCCTTGCGGAGATGCTGGTGGGTCAGAAGCCTCATATTAATTACGATGCGATCCCAAGTGTTGTCTATACGGAGCCTGAAATTGCTTCAGTAGGTAAGACTGAGGCCCAGTTGAAAGAGGCGAAAGTTGACTATAAAGTCGGTAAGTTTTCATTTTCTGCTAACGCGCGTGCACGAGCTATGAATATCTCTGATGGTTTTGTGAAAATTTTGTCTGATGTTAAGACGGATAAAATTTTAGGCGGACATATTATTGGTAAGGGCGCGGGTGATCTTTTACAAGAAGTTGTGGTTGCCATAGAAAGCGACCTTACTGCTGAAGATATTGCAAGGGTCTGTCATGCCCATCCCACGTTATCTGAGGCGGTGAAGGAAGCATCCCTTGCTGCAACCGCCAAGAGGGCGATTCATTCATAAGTTAGGTGTCTTATCTATAGAGGTGGCTTGATCCACCTCGCACCCCATGAAGTCCAAAAAAAAAGATCCAAATCGGATCTTTTTTTTTATATTAAAGCCATATGTTAGCTATCGAGGAAACTATGGAGTTTACGAGAGCGGCTTGGATGTTTGAGTTTTCTTAAGGCTTTAGCCTCAATTTGGCGAATTCGCTCCCGCGTGACACTAAATTGTTGCCCGACCTCTTCAAGGGTGTGGTCTGTATTCATCCCAATACCAAACCTCATGCGGAGGACCCGTTCTTCTCGGGGTGTCAGGCTGGTCAGGACTTGAGCCGTTGTTTTACGTAAATTACTGTGAATCGCCGCATTAATGGGAAGAATTGCATTTTTATCCTCAATAAAGTCCCCAAGGTGGCTATCTTCTTCTTCACCAATTGGCGTTTCTAAAGAGATGGGTTCTTTAGCAATTTTCATCACTTTACGCACTTTATCTAAAGGCATATTGAGGCGTGCAGCCAGCTCTTCTGGAATTGGCTCCCGTCCAATTTCATGGAGCATTTGCCGTTCAGTACGGATAAGTTTATTAATTGTCTCGATCATATGCACGGGAATTCGAATTGTGCGCGCCTGGTCGGCAATAGACCGTGTAATCGCTTGTCGAATCCACCATGTGGCATAGGTTGAAAATTTATATCCCCGACGGTATTCGAACTTATCCACGGCTTTCATCAGCCCGATATTTCCCTCTTGAATTAAATCAAGGAATTGTAAACCACGATTTGTGTACTTTTTAGCGATAGAAATCACAAGCCGTAGGTTGGCTTCAATCATTTCTTTTTTGGCTCTGGTCGCTTTTCTTTCCCCAGATTGGACGGTCATGACGATGCGTCGGAACTCAGATATCGACAGACTCGTTTGCTCCGAGATACCGTGAATTGTATCCATCAGTGATAAGATTTGTTCTTGATTTTCACTTGTAAATAACGCCCACTTTTTATTTATAGTAGATACTTTTGCAATCCAGTTTTGATTAAGCTCTTGATTTAAATAGTGTTTTAGAAAGTCTTTACGGTCAATCTTGTATTTCTCAACCAGGCGTAATAATTGGCCTTCGGCTTTCATCAGGCGACGGTTAATGTCATATAAACCGTTGACACCGTTAATCAGCTCTTCAATTCTGCTATTATTAAGATGAATATCTGCCATCAATTCAACGAGATACTCACGTAGATTATTATATTTTTTCTCAATCAGGATTGGGGGCTTCTTACCGATATTGATAGATTCGAGGCGCTTTTCTTGAAGGTGGTTCAGCTTTTCATAGGTACTAGAAATTTTTTCAAACTTTTCGAGCACAATTGGTTTGAGCTGGGTTTCCATCGCGCTCGGCGTGATCATTTGATCGTAGCCGTCATCATCATCTTCTTGATCGTCAATTAGAATATCATCATCTAGATTTTCATCATTGTTGTCATCACCGATTATATTTAATTCATCATCGGACAGGCTGGCATCAAGATTAATGACGTTACGAAGGAGAATATGACCACTGATCAGATCATCATGCCAATTGATAATCTTACGGATAGTGAGCGGGCTTTCACATATACCCCGTATTACTTCCTCGCGACCAATTTCGATGCGTTTTGCAATTATTATTTCCCCTTCACGGGACAAGAGTTCAGTTTTCCCCATCTCCCGCAAGTACATGCGTACTGGGTCATCTGTTCTATCGTTTTCTTCCGGTGCTGCGGCTGGCTCAGACTCTTCTTTTTGATTCGGTTTGCTAGGGCTCTCCTCATCAAAGTCTGTATCTTCATTTTCAATAATATTAATGCCCATTTCATTGAGGCGGGACATAACATTTTCTATCTCTTCAGAAGATAACTCGTCTTGAGGTAGAGCTGCATTCAGTTCATCATAGGTTACATAGCCACGTTGCTTCGAGCGTTGAATGAGCTTTTTTACTTCATGATTTTTATTATCAATTAAAGGATTGTCTTTTATTTCTTCCGGTGAGTCATTGTTAGAAACGGCGGTATTTTGTGCAACCATAAATTGACATCTCCTCTACTCTGCTTAAAAACCTATCAAAAGGTACTTTGGTATTTAATGGTTTTAATTTTAGGTATAATTTCATATATCTTGATTTATCGAATTTAATTTAGTTAATGTTAATCGTAAATTTGAAATCTGTTGCCATGTTTTATCATTTGGGTTTTCCGCAAAAACGTGTTCTGCTGTTTTCAAATTTTTTTCAATAATTGACCGGCGATGTAACGTAAAAATATCACGCCAGGCTTTTACATATGTTTGAAGGGGATCTGTAACCTCTTGCGGTGAATTTTGGTATAATGTTTCCGTTACACCTTTGTTAATCTCTAGAACGTGAATTGACAGAGGAGAACTTGTTGCGTTCTCTTCCAACGTGTCAATTATATGTTTAAAACCTTTATTAGTTAGATGAGATTTTAATTCTTCAGAGCTAACAATGGTACTGTTCAATTCTAATGTTCCTAGAATAGAAGATAATACTGAGTTAAGAGTATCATGGTCAAATTTTAATAATGCTGCATCTTCAGCAATATGCTGAATAATCTCAGGGTATTTAATCATCATACCAATAAGAGCAGCCTCTATTCCTTTAAATAGCTGATTTTTCTGATCTTTCAAGGGTATTTCAAGAGAAGAATTCTGACGAATTCTATTTCTTTCACTTCTAAAAGGAAAGTGTACATATTTTAAATTATTTTTTCTACTGTACTTTTTAGAATAAGGTGAAAAATTTTTCTGAAACCTCTCAAAGGACTTCTTTTTAAAGTATTGGATATAGTGGCGTCGCACAATTGGGTCGTTAATTGTGCCGGCAAGGTCTTGAAGCTGTTTCTCTGCCGCTGCCCTTTGTTCTGGAGGGCTGGTCTGGGTTATTTTATTAAATACATTGTTGAACAAGAGGTCAGCCAGAGGAACGCGATTGTTAATCAGGTTTTCCAGGGCCTCACCACCTTCTCGGTGTACATAGGTATCAGGGTCATCTCCTGCGGGCATTAGAGCAAACTGTAAGGAGTGGCCAGGCTTTAAGATCTCAAGTGTGCGTTCTGCTGCTTTGATTGCGGCTTTAAGGCCAGCGTTGTCCCCATCAAGGCAGAGTATTGGTTCGGGGGCGAGGGTCCAGAGCTCTTTAACTTGATGTTCTGTAATCGCTGTCCCTAATGGCGCAACTGTGTGAGTAAAGTTATATTGGGCAAGGGTAATCACATCCATATACCCCTCACATACCAGAACATATCCCTTGTCAAAAGCAGCTTTGCGGGCCTTTGCTATGCCGTAAAGAACGTGTCCTTTATGGAAGAGGGGGCTTTCGGGACTATTTAGGTATTTGGGTTGGCTATTGTTCAAGGTGCGTGCACCAAACGCGATAACACGATTCTTTTTGTCGGTAATAGGGAAGATAATCCGTTCGCGAAAGTAATCGTAACATTTCGTATTATTTTGTGATTTACGCACCAGTCCCGCGGCGATCATTCGCTCTTCACTAATCCCTTGCGCGTTAAGGTAATCTTTTAATTTAGTAAACTGTCCAGGACTATACCCCAAGCGGAACTGACGAATAGTTGCTTCTGTCAACCCGCGATCCATCAAGTATTGCAGACTATTTTGATTCTTAAAGAGTTGGTTTTCAAACCACGTGGTCGCCATCTCTAGCAGATCATAGAGGGGTTGTAGATTATTTTGTGGGGCATTAGGGGCGTAGCGGGGCATTTCAAGCCCAACTTCAGTGGCGAGGGTTTCAACAGCCTCCCAAAACTTTAACCCTTGGGTCTCCATGAGAAACTTGAAGATATCACCGTTGTTGCCAGAGCTAAAACAATGATAAAAGCCTTTTTGGTCATTTACAGTAAAGGAAGGCGTTTTTTCCTGATTAAAAGGGCTAAGCCCGACATACTCTCGTCCGCGCTTTTGCAACTTCAAAGACCGTCCAATCACCTCTGATACTTTAACACGGCTTCGGATTTCATCAAGAAATTCTGGGGGAATATGCACTGGTTTACAACGTGTGTTTATGAAAGCATTCTAAGGGCAATGGATTTAGCGCGAGAAAACTCAAGACGTCCTTCCATACGATCTAGGAGAACTTCAACAGTCTGTCCCATATCTTTAATACCTTTAGCATTAATATCATTGATAACTAATTTACACATTTCTTCTGCTTCCGCGTCATTACAAGTTAGGGGCATAAATTCTTTTATAATCGCAATTTCGTTTTTTTTACGCTTAATTATGTTATTGTCACTAATATATTTATCGTTGGTAATATCATTTTCACGTTGTTCAATCATAGTTGTAAGGATTTTGATAACTTCTATTTCTGTTAATCCTTCGTCATTTCCAGATTCTCGAGCGTTGATATCTTGATCTTTAAGTGCAGTTAGAATTAGGCGAACTACATGCTCTTGGAGCTCATTCTTAGCATTTTGAAGAGCTATATTAAGTTTATCTCTAAGCATATTAAAAAATAATGACAACTAAATTACATAAATAATATACATGTTTTTTTTCATATATCATATATGTTTTTTAACTTATATGAACATCGCTGTTATGAGTTGAGTGATGATTTTTGAGTTTGGTACTATATTTGGTGCATATAATAGCATATATTATCAGACTATTACTATTTAGTTTTATTTTATTGCTAGTTTTATTTTATCGATAATTTAATAAAAAATCAGTTTGATAGTGTGAGTGAAAAAAATCATACGTAATATAGCTTGACCAATAATAAAGCTTTGCATAACCTTCTCAAGGATTTTTATGGTAAAAGAAATTTTTGTGCGTTTAAATAACGTAAATAGTTTCTGAATATATGGGTTACATGTGATGGAGAATATGGTTTTCGCAGAGACGGAAGGGAAAAGTAGTGTCTCAATGAGCGCCCCAAGAGGTGCTAACGCCGCTTTAGTCTTATCTGATGGGACTGTTTTTTGGGGTTTAGGTATTGGAGCGCAAAAAGAAGTTGTCGGTGAGGTTTGCTTTAATACATCAATGACAGGGTATCAAGAGATTCTCACGGATCCAAGTTACAAGCATCAATTGATTGTATTTACATTTCCCCATGTCGGCAATGTGGGCACCAATCTTGAGGATATCGAATCCCATGTCCACGGCCCAAGTGGTTTGATTTTGGGCGCCAGCATTTCTGACTTTTCTAATTTTCGTGCGACACAACACTTAAATGAGTGGTTAATTGCCCGTGATCTTGTTGGAATTGCGGAGGTTGATACCCGTGCATTGACGCGCCGTATTCGCGATCACGGTATGGTGAATGGGACCTTGGTCTATAATATTACCAGTGATTTTGATGTTGATCGTTTACACCAAAAAGCCAAGGACTGGCACGGGATTAAAGGTATGGACTTGACCCGTGAGGTGACAACTTCTGATGTGTATACCTGGTCTGAGGGGGTGTGGTCCCTTGAGCATGGCTATGGTTCTGCATCCCAAACGGATAAACATGTTGTTGTGCTTGATTTTGGCGTTAAGCTTAATATTTTACGACATCTTGCATCTCAGGGCTTGCGCCTGACAGTGGTTCCAGCTGATACGTCTGCAGAAAAAATTTTATCCTATAATCCAGACGGCGTCTTTTTATCAAGTGGACCGGGAGATCCCTTTGCAACCGCAGAGTTTGCGGTCCCAACCATTCGTAAGCTTTTAGAGCATAAGAGCTTGCCCATATTTGGCATATGTCTGGGGCACCAATTACTCGCCTTGGCCTTGGGGGCGAAGACGGAAAAAATGCATTTTGGGCATCATGGCGTCAATCAGCCCGTTCAAAACCTAGATAATAAAAGCGTAGAAATTACAGCACAAAATCATTGTTATGTTGTCTGTGAGCCCTTACCAGATCATATTGAGCCTACCCACCGTTCTTTATTTGATGGTGTTTTAGAAGGCATCAAGCTAAAGGGGCGACCTGTTTTTAGTGTTCAGTATCACCCTGAGTCAAGCGCTGGTCCCCAAGATAGTTATTATTTATTCCATCGTTTTCGTGATTATATAAATGTAAATGTGTAAGGAGATATAGTGCCTAAACGTAATGATATATCGTCTATTTTAATAATTGGTGCAGGTCCCATTATTATTGGTCAAGCATGTGAGTTTGACTATTCAGGAACTCAAGCTATTTCTGCTTTAAAGTCTGAAGGGTACCGTATTATTCTGGTGAATTCTAATCCCGCCACAATTATGACGGATCCAGACCTCGCTCATGCCACCTATATCGAACCAATTACGCCTGAGGTGGTTACGCGGATTATAGAAAAAGAGCGCCCATGTGCCATCCTCCCAACAATGGGGGGGCAGACCGCTTTGAATGTTGCGTTGGCGTTAGCGGAAAGAGGTGTCCTAGAGCGTTACGGGGTTGAGTTTATTGGGGCTAACCGTGAAGCAATTTCCAAGGCAGAAAACCGCGGTCAGTTTCGTGAAGCCATGATGAAAATCGGTTTAGAGATGCCGCGTAGTGGCGTTGCAAATACCCTAGAACAAGCCTATGAAATTCAGAAAGATATTGGATTTCCCATTGTTGTCCGCTCCAGTTTTACCCTGGCGGGGACGGGCAGTGGTATTGCCTATGATATGGCAACGCTCACTGCCTTGGTCAAAAGCTGTCTTGATGTGGGACGTAATGCTGAAGTTTTACTCGATGAGTCTGTTGTTGGCTGGAAAGAGTATGAAATGGAAGTGGTGCGTGACAGCAAGGATAACTGTATTATTGTCTGTGCCATTGAAAATATTGACCCTATGGGTGTCCATACGGGTGACTCGATCACAGTTGCTCCAGCACTTACGTTGACCGATAAAGAGTATCAGATGATGCGGAATGCCAGTATTGCGGTATTGCGGGAAATTGGGGTTGATACGGGGGGATCAAATGTCCAATTTGCCATAAACCCTCAAACTGGTCGCATGTTGGTTATCGAGATGAACCCTCGCGTGAGTCGTTCTTCAGCCCTTGCGTCCAAAGCAACAGGATTTTCCATTGCCAAGGTGGCTGCTAAACTCGCGGTTGGCTATACTTTAGACGAGCTTGACAATGACTTAACTAAGTCGACGCCGGCGAGTTTTGAGCCGACAATCGATTATGTTGTTACGAAAATACCACGTTTTGTCTTTGAGAAGTTTCCTGGAGTCACCCCTGAGTTATCTACCTCTATGAAGTCAGTGGGTGAAGTTATGGGTATTGGGCGTACCTTTAAAGAGTCTTTTCAGAAGGCCTTACGGTCCATGGAAACTAACTTAAACGGCTTCGATCGCGTCGACCTTACAGATTTGAATGAGCTTAAGGTTCAGTCCCCGATGCGCGTGTTGAAAGTGGGTGAGGCACTCCGTCAAGGCGTTGATAAGCAGTATATCTATGAGCTTTGTGGTATTGATCCGTGGTTTATTGCCCAATTTGAAGATATTATCCAAGCAGAAAGATCAGTACAGAGCTTGGGGTTACCGAAAAACGCCTATGATATGCGCCGGTTAAAAACTATGGGATTTTCTGATAATCAGTTGGCCAATCTCGCGAATATTACCGGCGGGCAAGTGCGGAAATTGCGGCGAGACCTTGGGGTAAACCCTGTCTATAAGCGGATTGACTCCTGTGCCGGTGAATTTGATACGGATACAAACTATTTTTACTCTACCTATGGGCCGCCTTTCTCGGAACCTGAAGATGAGTCTCGGGTTTCTGAGCGGAAAAAAGCAATTATCCTCGGCAGTGGCCCGAATCGGATTGGGCAAGGCATTGAGTTTGATTATTGTTGTGTCCATGTAGCTTATGCCTTGCGTGAGTGCGGGATTGAGGCAATTATGATTAATTGTAATCCTGAAACTGTCTCAACCGACTATGATACCAGTGATCGTTTATACTTTGAGCCGTTAACGGCCGAAGATGTCCTAGAGGTTTGCCGTCTTGAGCAGTCTCGTGGTGATTTTATGGGCGTTATTGTCCAGTTTGGGGGGCAAACCCCCTTAAAAATTGCCCAGTCTTTAAATGCGGCGGGGATTCCTATTCTTGGAACCACTGTTGATGCCATTGATTTGGCCGAAGATCGGGAGCGTTTTTCAAACCTTGTTTCACAATTAGGTATCAAACAGCCCAAAAGTGGTATTGCGCGGAGTGTGGATGAAGCAAAACAAATCGCAGATAATATTTTAGGATATCCTGTTTTGCTGCGCCCCTCTTATGTGCTTGGTGGCCGCGCGATGAAAATTGTCCATGATTCCGCGAATCTGGAAACGTATATGCATGAGGCGGTGCGTTTATTTGGGGATATGCCTATTTTAATTGATACTTTTCTTAATAAGGCAATTGAAGTGGATGTGGATGCCATCTGTGACGGTTCCCAGGTTTTTGTGGCAGGTATTATGCAGCACATTGAAGAAGCTGGGATTCACTCTGGTGATTCGGCCTGTGTTTTTCCTCCCTATTCTTTGAATGAGGACCTTATTCAACAGATTCGTGAGCAAACGGAAAAGTTAGCTCTTGGTTTAGGGGTTGTGGGTCTGGTCAATATCCAGTTTGCCATTAAAGACAATGAGATTTTTATCCTAGAGGTCAATCCCCGTGCCAGTCGTACGGTTCCATTTGTGGCCAAATCCCTGATGATGCCAATCGCAAAAATTGCCACACATGTGATGGTCGGTAAAAGTTTGTCAGAGTTTAATATTACAGAGAAGAAACTGCCGTATGTGACCGTAAAAGAAGCGGTTTTTCCTTTTAATCGTTTCCCAGGCGTTGATACATTGCTCGGTCCAGAAATGAAGTCGACCGGTGAAGTTATGGGAATAGATAAGGACTTTTCCAAGGCCTTTTTAAAGTCGCAAATGGCAGCAGGCAATCATATACCAAGCAGCGGGACGGTCTTTATATCTGTACGTGACTCGGACAAAGAGAACATAGTTGAGATAGGACAGAAATTTACTTCCATTGGGTTTAAAATCTTTGCAACGCGCGGTACCCATAAAGCATTGACTGATAATGGTATCATTGCAACTCATGTCAATAAGGTGTGGGAGGGCAAACCGCATGTTATCGACCTGTTACAAAGCGGTAATATTGATTTAGTCATCAATACGACCGAAGGGACCAAGTCGATAGAGGATAGCAAGGAAATTAGACGCACAACTCTGAATGAAAAAATACCGTATTTCACCACGGAGGCAGGAGCGCGGGTGACAGTTCAGGCTATTGAAATGAAAAGAAAATTGGATGATTCTAACAATAATACCAATTCAATTGAAGTTTTGCCATTGCAGAACTATTGCAAATAGATATAAACTAGAAACATGGTGTTGCGGTTTTTCCCCGCTCGTCAATTACGCGTTGTCTTAAATGTTTGTACGTTGTATAATCCATTTTTTGGAAATTTAGAACAATTACTATAGCTATTTTTTTGTGAGTTTGTTTTTTTAGATTCGTCTGGTTCAACATCATTGTTAATACCTTTTTGAATTTAAAAATACTGCTTATTTTAGAGTTTATTTGCCTTGTATCATTTTGATGATGCAATCATATTATTATAGATAATGGAGGTTATCTTGGATAGGGTCCCCATGACAAATGTTGGGTATGAGCTTTTAAATAATGAGCTTAAGCATTTAAAATCTGTTGAAAGACCAAGTGTTATTCAGGCGATTGTAGAAGCGCGTGCTCATGGTGATTTGAGTGAGAATGCGGAGTATGATGCTGCAAAAGAGCGTCAGGCTTTTATCGAGGGGCGTGTACGTGAAATTGAAGATAAAATTGCGCGAGCCCAAGTTATTGATCTTACGAAGATTCACGGTAGTACCGTTAAGTTTGGGGCAACCGTTCATCTTGTTGATGACGATGATGATGAGGTTGTGTACTCAATTGTTGGGGGTGAAGAGGCGAATTTAGATCGTGGTCTGATCTCGGTCAGCTCCCCAATTTCTCGTGCGTTGATTGGTCGGAGTAAGGGCGATTGCGTTGAGGTTAAAACCCCTGGCGGTGTACGAGAATATGAAATCTTAAACGTTGAATTCAAACCCATTGAAGGTATTGGAGAGAAAGTCACTTAACCCATACAGTTTTTATTGTGTGGGTTAAGGTGGTGTGATTCCAGTACCTTGACTATTTGCGTCCGAAGAGCCGTTCAATATCGTTGAGTTTAAACTCTAAGTATGTTGGTCTTCCGTGTGCGCATTGTCCACTCAGCTGTACCGTTTCCATGTCTCGTAATAATGCGTTCATTTCTTCAGGGACCATGTTGCGTCCAGCGCGGATACTGTAGTGACAAGACATTGTGACGATAAGACGGTCGTACTTTTCAGACAGAATGGTTTGTTTATTCATAGTTGTCAGTTCTTCTGCAATATCCACCAGTATCTTTTTTAAGTTGAGTTTCCCTAAAATGCTCGGAACTTCGCGGACTATAACCCCGCCTTTATCGAAAGGTTCAATGACCAGCCCTAACTGAGTGAGGTCTTCCGCGTGCTCAAGCAGACATTCCACCTCATGTGATGTAAGCTCGACAACCTCTGGCATAAGCAGTAGCTGGCGCTCAATACTTTGGCTTTGCATTTGTTCTTTGAGATTTTCTTGCGTAATGCGCTCGTGGGCGGCATGTTGATCGACGATTATAATACTCTGTGATGTTTGGGCAATAATATAGGTCTGGTGAAGCTGGGCGCGGGCGATTCCAAGGGGCAGCTCCAAATCTTGGAGGGACTCTGGCGGAGGCTCCGCCCGTCCAGAATACCCTGCCGATGCTTGAGGTGCGGACAAATATTCTGGCGCAGGCTCCTGAAAAGCTGATGCCTCTTGAAGGTGTTGGTGTGAGGGGGTGGAGAATGCTTGTCGGGGCGTGGAGAAGCGCAAAGGCGTTTGTTCCCTGTCTGTCTGTCCCTTGGTGAGCGCATGGGTTGAGACGGTGGTTGAGGTGCGGTGTCCAGCCGTGGTCAGTGCATGTTTTATGGCGGTGATGAGCGTACCGCGAACATGCTCAGGGTGACGAAAGCGTACTTCAGATTTTGCAGGGTGAACATTAATATCAACGAACATGGGCGGGACGGTGATGTAGACTGCATAGACTGGATGGCGGTCATGGGCGAGAACATCCTGATATGCAACGCGTATGGCGGTGCGAATCACTTTGTCTTGAACAGGCCTGTTGTTGACAAAAATGTATTGATTTTGACTGGTACGTTTATTGAGTGTCGGCAGGCCAACGTAGCCATGAAGGGTAAAGTTCTCTTTTTGGACAGACACCTCGATAGAATTTTCATGAAAGTCGTTCCCAATAATTTTAACTACTCGGTTAAAAAGCGTATCGTGTAATGCAGGCACGTCAACATCTAGAATGGTTTTGGGTGACTCTGAAAGAGAGGAGGCGACACTGAGAGAAAAAGCAATGGTTGGGTGCGCTAAGGCAAGACGTTTAAAAACTGTCTGAACCGCCATTTGTTCAGAGCGTTCTGATTTAAGAAAATTGAGGCGTGCAGGCGTTGCGTAAAAGATATCTTTTACGTCAATCCTGGTGCCAAAGGTATGGGCGGCGGGCGTAAGATTGGCAACGATCCCCCCTTCAACCTTAAGGGACCATGCCTCTTGCGCGTCTTTTGTCCTGCTGATTATCTGAAGGCGACTAATGGCGCCAATGCTTGGAAGTGCCTCCCCTCTGAATCCTAAATAATTGATATCAAATAAGTTACTCGTATTTGTTAGTTTACTGGTGGCATGTCGTTCAATGCTTAAAAGCATATCTTCTGGGGCCATGCCGCACCCATTATCTGATACTTGAATCAGTTGTAGACCACCTGCTATCAGGGTAACATCAATGCGCGTTGCGCCTGAATCTATCGAGTTTTCAACCAGTTCTTTGACAACAGATCCTGGGCGTTCCACCACTTCTCCAGCGGCAATTTGGTTGATGAGTGTATCGTTGAGTTTCTGAATTATGGGCATGTTTATTAAGGGGGATTGATCTAAATATTTATTGGTGAAAATTTACTTTCGATATTTTGGAACTTTATTATCCAAAACTCAAGGTATATAAAAGTTTATGATTATAATCTATACTAATGGAATACAAAATAATTTAAGCTTTAATCACCGAAAGGGGGTATGAGGTTTGAATAGGTGAATATGTATAAAAAGTATTTGAAAAATAGGGGTTTACGTGTACTATTGTCATGAGTCTTTTTAGATAGAATGTTAATTATGGGGGAGGGATCCTTAAGAGACATGCTGGGTTGTGTTCTTAATTATTAAACAATATTCAGTTAGCAGTATCTTTTAATTACTCTAAAGTAGGTAAAATATTATATTTTAGGCTGGCATTTAAGTGGATTATAGGCCTTCAGGGGCGGGAAAGTAGAGAGTCTGTTTTCTTTTTCTAATGGCTGCACCTATGGTCTTAAGAAATTAAATGCTTATATCAGCTTATGATGCGTGTAGTATTGCATTGTCATAATCCATGTAATATGCACCTTATTAAAATAATTTAGTAGTTTAAGTTTAAGGTATGTCTGATGTCTGCAACTCAAGAAACGCTCAACACACTCGAAGATGTAGCAAATAATTATAAATACGGTTTTTATACCGAAATGAATGAAGATCGTTTGCCCAAGGGATTAAACGAAGATATTGTTCGTGCCATTTCTCAGAAAAAGAATGAACCAGAATGGTTATGTGAATGGCGCTTGAAGGCCTTTGAGCGTTGGGAGAAAATGGAAGAGCCAAAATGGTCGAATGTTCATTACCCTAAAATTGATTACAATAACTTATGCTATTATGCTGCGCCTAAATCAATGGAAGACCAACCTAAGTCCTTGGATGAAGTAGATCCGGTATTGTTGGATGTATACAACAGATTGGGAATTCCATTAGAAGAGCAAAACCGTCTTGCTGGGATTGCGGTTGAGGCGGTGTTTGATAGTGTCTCCATTGGGACAACATTTAAGGGCCAATTAGAAAAAGCAGGCGTTATTTTTTGCTCGATTTCTGAGGCAGTGCAGAAGCACCCTGATCTTGTGCGGAGATATTTAGGATCCGTTGTTCCTGCGACGGATAATTACTTTGCTGCGTTAAATTCCGCTGTGTTTTCTGATGGTAGTTTTGTCTATGTGCCAAAGGGTGTCCGGTGTCCGATGGAAATTAGCACGTATTTTAGGATTAATGCTCAAGAGACAGGACAGTTTGAGCGCACATTAGTTGTTGCGGAAGAAGGTAGCTATGTCAGCTATTTAGAAGGGTGTACCGCGCCCATGCGCGATGAAAACCAACTTCACGCTGCCGTTGTTGAGCTGGTCATCTTAGATGATGCTGAGATTAAGTACTCAACTGTTCAGAACTGGTATCCTGGTGATGAAAATGGCAAAGGTGGCATCTATAACTTTGTTACCAAGCGTGCGGCGTGTCGCGGAAGAAATGCCAAGGTCTCTTGGGTTCAGGTGGAAACTGGATCTGCCATTACGTGGAAATATCCAAGTTGTCTTTTAATGGGGGAAGGGTCCGTCGGTAAGTTCTTTTCTATTGCGGTCACAAACAATTTTCAGCAGGCAGATACCGGAACCAAGATGGTGCACTTAGCCCCGAATACCAAGAGTACGGTTATTGCGCGCAGTATCAGTTCAAGAAATTCTGATTCAACCTATCGTGGTCTTGTGCGCGTGCAATCCAAGGCGGATAACGCCCGTAATTTCACCCAGTGTGATAGTTTACTGATTGGGGACAAGTGCGGTGCTCATACAGTTCCATATATTGAGAATCGTAATGCCAGTGCCCATTTGGAGCATGAAGCGACGACCAGTAAAATCAGTGAAGATGAGTTGTTTTATTGTCGCAGTCGGGGTTTGGATGAGGAAGAGGCGATTTCTCTAATTGTGAGTGGTTTTTGTAAAGATATTTTATTAGAGTTACCAATGGAGTTTGCAGTCGAGGCTCAAAAGTTATTGGGTATTAGCCTTGAAGGAAGTGTCGGCTGATCTTTCTATATAGAAATGAAAAATTTTTAATCGTTGTAAGATAAGATAACGTAAAAAAAACAGATAAAATATTTTTAATTTATTTAAATTTTGGAGAAACGTAAACAGTATGGCGTTGTTGGAAGTTAGAGACTTGTGTGTTGAAATTGCAGAAAAACAAATTATTAAAGAATTAAACCTTGTTATTGAACCTGGTTCAGTTCATGCAATTATGGGGCCCAACGGCGCAGGGAAGTCAACTTTAGGGTATGCCTTGGCGGGGCATCATGCCTATAAGGTTACTAAAGGTGATATTTTATTAAATGGACAGAGTGTTTTAGAATTGGAACCAGAAGAACGAAGCCTCGCAGGGGTGTTTTTTTCTTTACAGCATCCAATTGAGATTCCTGGTGTACCTATTTCCGCTTTCCTTAAGGCGGCTGTGAATGCGCACCGTAAGCATGCAGGAAAAAAAGAGATTGATGCGATTGCTTTTGCCAAAATGTTGCGTCAGAAGGCGAGTCACTTAAATATAAGTGTTGATGTATTAAAGCGTTTCCTTAACGTAGGTTTCTCTGGAGGAGAGAAAAAGAGTCTTGAGGCTTTACAGATTGCGATGCTCGAGCCCCGCATGGTTGTATTGGATGAAACAGACTCTGGATTAGATATTGATGCTTTAAGGGTTGTGGCGGAGAGCATTGGAAAGATTCGCTCTGCAGACCGTAGCTTTATTATGATCACTCATTACCACCGTATGCAAAAACACTTTGTTCCTGATATTGTTCATGTGATGGTTGATGGCCGCATTGTAGAGACTGGAAGTAAAGAACTAGCGGAGCAGCTTGAGGATGAGGGTTATGTTAGATTCTTACCTGCTCAATAAGGAATAATAGGTCTTAAATTTATGCTAAAAAGCTTGATGAATGGGTTAATTGGAGACTCCCTCCTAGATAAGAGCTATGCGCTTTCACATACGAAGTTTCCCGCTTGGGCAGTTGCTCGCCAGCAAAAAGGACATGAGCTTGCCTTGAAAATGGGTGTGCCAACGACCAAAGATGAGCGGTGGCGTTATACAAATCTGCACCCGTTCTTTTTAAGAAATCAGAATATATCTTTATATACTGGAGGGGCGCGTCAAAACGTGACAGTTTCAGAGGGGACTCTGCCGGTTGACGGGATTAAACTCGTCCTGGTTAATGGTTTTTTGTCCCCTGAGTTGTCCAACTTGGACACTCTTCCTGATGGGTTACATATTTATAGTTTGCAAGATGCCCTCCAGCTTGATGTTGACAGCCTTGAACGGGTCATGGCGGTTGGAGATAGCATTCCCCAGAATGGCATGCGTGCTGTGAATGATGCCATATGTGCAAATGGCGTTTTAATTAAGTGTGACCCGCATGCGCGTATTGTGCCGCCAGTATATCTGATCTCAATTGTGGATCATGAGGATGCCGCATCGCAATTCTTTGCATCACGGATATTGATTGATATGGGCAAAGATGCCGAGATGACGTTCATTGAAAGCTATCATAGTTCAGGGCCGTCGTGTGCTAAGTTCAATAATATTCTGATGCAAGTTAATATAGGCGAATATGCTAAGTTATCCCATGTTAAGTGGCAGCGTGAGGTCGAAAGTACGGTCCATGTGGCTACGGTGAATATAGATCTTGTTGAGAGTTCCCTATATGAGGGGTTTGTGGTCCACCTGGGCGGTCAAGTGGCGCGCCATGACACCTATGCTGCGTTAAAAGGTAAACGCGCCCATGCTAGTGTGAATGGTATATATATTTGTGATGGGGGACGCACCCATGATATATCCACGGTTGTGCATCATGTGGAACCTTTGACCACGGGCACCCAAATGGTTCGGGGGATTTTGAGTAATAAATCCTACGGAGTGTTTTTGGGGAAATGTATTATTGACCGTGACGCCCAAAAGGTTGAGTCGTCTCAATTACACAATACGCTCTTTCTTGATCAGACATCGGTGGTCAATTCTAAACCCGAACTTGAAATATATGCGGATGATGTCAAGTGTTCTCACGGAAATACTGTTGGTAAAATTGACCAAAATTTATTGTTCTATTTACGGTCACGTGGATTACCTCTGAAAGAGGCGAGAAAATTTCTGATCAAAGGATTTTTGCAGGAGCTCGTACATAAGAGCGTACCAGAAAAATTACAACCTATCACTGAAGCCCAACTGGGAAAACTTGTATGGTAGAGATAGATATGAATACGACTGGGGTAAGTATTGATTCGGTTCGTGCTGACTTTCCATTTTTTGCCCATCAAAGTGGGTCTAAGGTCGTGTTCCTTGATAGTGCGGCTTCAGCGCAAAAGCCTCAGGTCGTTCTTGATGTCATGGGTGATTTTACCCGTTATTCCTATGCTAATGTCCATCGTGGTTTATATGAATTAAGTCAAAAGGCAACGGAAGGGTACGAGCACGGCCGTGAGAAAGTGCGTGACTTTTTAAACTCTGGGCATATTGATGAAATTGTTTTTACTGGGAACGCAACAATTGCCTTAAATTTATTGGCCTTTTCGTGGGGTTCAGTAAATCTTGGCAGAGGTGATGCCATGATTATTTCGCAGATGGAGCACCATGCCAATATGGTACCATGGTTTATGTTGCGGGAGCGGACTGGTTTTGAGTTGCGTATTTGTCGTATTCTCGATGATGGAAGCCTCGACATGGATCATTTTCACGACTTGCTCACTGATAATGTCAAGCTGGTTTCCATTACGGGCATGTCGAATGTAATGGGGACATATATGCCCCTAGAACATATTATTGATAAGTCCCACGCTGTTGGTGCCCGCGTGAGTATTGATGCATGCCAATTGGTTGCCCATTGCCCTATAGACGTCCAAAAGTTGGACGCAGATTTTATTGTTTTTTCTGCCCATAAATTATATGGACCCACAGGTATTGGCGTTTTGTATGGCAAAGGTCACTTGTTGCAAGAGATGTCCCCGATGTTTGGTGGGGGCGATATGATCAAGAGTGTCTCTTTTGATGGTTTTGTACCTGCTGATCCACCTGCACGGTTTGAAGCGGGAACACCGCCTATTGTCCAAGCGGTTGGGTTGGGCGCTGCAATTGATTATATTAAAAGTATTGGGTGGGATTTTATTCAAAAACATGAAGCTGAAGTCTCCAGTTATTTATTTAAAAGACTTAAGACGATTGATGGTATTTCTATTTTAGCAAATCAGGATTCCCATAAAGCTGGTATCTTTTCGTTTTCCATTGATGGTATCAACCATGATGATATTGCGATACTATTAGATAAAATAGGGGTATGCATTCGCACAGGGCACCATTGTGCAGAGCCCTTGATGTCTCGTTTAGGGGTGACGGGTCTTGCCCGCGCTTCCATTGGTTTTTATACCACAAAAGAAGATGTGGATGCCTTGATTGATGGTTTGAATAAAATTAAGATGATGTTTTCTTAGTACAGAAGTGTGTATACTGATATTATGAATGATGATGAAAATATAGATTTAGAAGAAGATGATGCCTTTGAAAGCGATATTGAAATTCAGGCGGGAATCCCTTTAAAGCCAGGCTCTCCACTTGCGGAGCATGACGTGGTTATTGAACGCTTGCGTACGGTATTTGATCCAGAGATACCGGTAAATATTTATGACCTTGGGTTAATCTATGATGTCTCGTGTATAGAAAATGGCGATGTCAATATTGTTATGACTCTTACAACGCCTGCCTGTCCAGTTGCTGAAACCATGCCTGGTCAAGTTGCACGTACAGTTGCTTTAGAGGAAACCGTTGGGATGGTGTCAGTGACTTTAACGTGGTCACCGCAGTGGACCACTGAAAAAATGTCTGAAGATGCTAAACTTGCATTAGACTTTTTCTAAATTACATATGAACAAAATAATAGGTATTATGTGGGATAAATAATATGAGAGTAGAGCTGAATAATTCTAGTAAAAAATCTCGTCCTGATATTATGGTGATCACAGATGCGGCAATTGAACGTGTTAAAGAGTTATTAAGTGACGTTGAGGACGAGAATGTCATCGGTATACGTGTGGACCTACGCGCGGGGGGGTGCTCTGGGTATAAGTACGTCATTGACTACGCGACAGATATTAAGAAACATGAAGAGGTAATTGTGAAAGATGGGATAAGTATTATCATATCAGGTATGGCTACCATGTATATTTTAGGGTCTGAAATGGACTACGTGGCCGGAAAGTTTGAGAATGGATTCCAGTTCAACAATCCTCAAGAAAAAGCTAGGTGTGGATGTGGGGAGAGTATTTCTTTCTAAAGGACGGGGTCTGGTCCCCTATGCGTCATTATAATGGAATATTTAATCTTCTTCCTCTTAACCTTAAGCCTATAATTTTGTATGCTAGAATCATTTCTTGGTTATGTAATTAACATTTCTTATGTCTTGTATCCACAAGTGCATTAACCATAATATAGGTGTATACAAGAGGTATTTTTCCCTAATTAAATCATCTTTGGTGGTAGAGTGCATAACTTATATAAAAATGTATCAGGCATATTTTGTGATAATTTACCGATAATTGTTCCGAATCCTTCTCGGGAAAGCATATTCAATCATGTCATGACCTATGTCGATCCCGATGGAATGGGATTTCTGGATGGTGGTGATATTTTGCCAGATGATGGCACATTAAAAGAGAGGAACCGCCAAGTAGAAGGCGTGACATTTCTGCCAGGTGCCCGTGAGGGGGCGCTGATTAATCATGGAAACCTTAGCATAGATTATGATGCTGTTGAAGAGATTCGTCTTACCGCCCATGCTTTTGGGACAAGCTCTAAGGTTGAAGATTTAAAAAAGTTCTACGCTTTGTTAATACGCGAAGAGATGGTGAGTGTCATTAATGGGCTTATGTCCGAATTTCTCGACTTCACTGATGAGCAGTTGGATGCCCTCATTAAGGTATCTCTCCAGTTTTTATATATGTCACCTGACCGTGGTCCCGTTAAGTTTGCCCTTGCGCTCTTGGGGCAAACGGACAGTGTAGAGTTGATAGATGATATTGTTCTTATCGGCCGACATGAAGAATTTACCACATATTCCGCGGTTGCTGTGGAAAAAATGGTGGACCAGCCTGAGCCTATTCTTTTTTCTCTGATTCAACAGGTTGAGGGATGGGGGCGGATTGAACTTATCAAGCATTTAAGCGGATGGGATAATCAGGAATATCGAAATTGGCTGATAGGGGGGGGATTCAGGAACATAGTCCTTGATGAATACCTCACATATACAGCGGCAACAGAAGGGAACTTATTGGCGGTTCTGCGCGCATCTCCTTTGGAAGAAAGTGAGATGAGCAATGTTTGTGAGATTGTTTGTGGTCTGATTCGTGGGGGCGTTGATGAGTATGATATTACCAATTATCAAGATGGTGCCCAAGTTATTGAGTTATACTTATCTGCTTTATTTTATCACCAGATTTCTATGCCTCACTTTATTAGCTTAATTATTATTCGCGACTTTTTAGATGAAATCGATATTAATTGGAGTGAGCGCCTAGAGTATGGCTGGACGCCCTATTTTCAATCGACTCTAAAAGAAAAAATACATGTTCTGTTAAAAAATGTGGATGTTCTTTCAGAAATTGAAACTGCCTTTAAAGAGGATAAAGAGGTCGGGAACGCCGTACAAGCTGCGGATATGCTGAACCTTGATATCTGGGATATTGTCTATGATCGCCTTGTTCAGAACACTGAGAATCCAGTAAATTGGTTTGATGTTGTCAATCGGATGACTGAAAAAGAACTTGATACGGTCTTAGGCCTAGCCCGTTCGACCTTACGTTTTGATATTGTTGCCTCTGGCCCGACAATGGAAACGGGAATTGGAACAGAGCTTGATATGCATAATGCCCTGATGTTTATGGTACGGGAGTTGAGCAGATTTCCCCATCAAGGGTGGGATTTAGTAGAGGCTGCAATGCACTCGCCGATAATCTCCAGTCGCTGGGCGGCGCTGCATACTATCCATATGTGGATAAAAGAGGGGAGCGCTTCTTCTGAAGAAATACTCGATAGTCTCAATACAATGTGGGCGCAAGAGCCGTCAGAAGAGCTGCGGGAGTATATTGAACATATCATATGACAAGACTGCTCAAGATGTATCTTCCCAAAGCGCTTGGGAAGATATCAGCGGCGTTTGGCTATTTAGAAAGAGAAAAAAGGTCTTTTATAAATTGCAAACTGTATTCAATTGAATCATCTTCTTGATCAATAATTGCGCGAATATCCTCGTTAGTTTCCCAATCCTTGGTTAATGATTGAATGAACTCTTGCTGTCCTATGGTGGTATAGTTTTGCTCTTGAGTCTTGGTCACGGACGAAGAAGTATCAGACTTATAGAGGGTGTCTTTAGCTTGTTGTTGCAATGTAGTTAATTTAGAACTTTGCTGATCTTCAGGGGTAGACGGCCGCAGTGAATAGTCGGGCGGCATCAATAGGGTCTTCTTATTGATGAGGAAGATTTCATCAGGTTCAGGCGACTTTGTCCAGCATCCAGAGAGTAATAGCAAAGCACTGCCAAGGATTATGACCCGTAGTAGGTATCTAAAAAGTGTAAAACTATAAAACCTCATGGTTATTTTATCCTGTTTTTGAAGTACAAATGAAGTGTTCATATAATAAAAATACAGCACCTATTGAGATAAAGCTATCAGCTAAATTAAATGTCCAGAAGTGCCAACCGTAAATATGAAAGTCTAGAAAGTCTAGAACAGCCCCATAAATGATTCTGTCACTTAGGTTACCAATAGCCCCGGCAAGGATAAGGGTCAATCCTAACCTCTCTGCAACCATAACACTTTTTATCCATAAGAATATTAGTATTATAATGATGCTAAATGTAAAGACAATTAGTATCCACTTTAAATTTAGATCGTTGAGTATCCCAAAACTTATACCACGATTCCAAACAAAAGCTAAATTAAAAAAACTCGTAACCTCTATGGTCTTGTAAGGGGTGCTCTGAAGAGTATTTAATATGGCATACTTACTCCATTGATCAAGAAGAAACAGTCCCGCGATCATGGTGGAGGCTATGGGAAGACGAAAAGAGGTCATTATATATTATGATTACAATAATGCTTGGGCACACCGCTTACACGTGCCCGGGGCATTTTCATAGGTGCCAACATCGGCATATACTTGCCAGCATCGGGCGCATTTCTCCCCTTCACTTATGGCAATGTGTGCAGCAACATTCTGGATATCGTCGGTGGTGTATGCCCCTTCTGGTGCGGTATCTGTTGTTAGATAACTGCTTGATGTAATACAAATTTCTGCCAGATCAAGGTCATGGAAAATATCAATGATATCTTGCTGAGTGTACACGGTAACGTGCGCTTGGAGGCTTGAGCCAATGGCTTTATCTTTACGAGCACCCTCTAAAGCACCGGTGACCACGCGGCGAATTTTACGAATTTTTTTCCATTTTTGGTCTAGGGCGTCATCTAGCCATTGATCAGGCATTTGGAGGAAGTCTTTTAAGTGGACGCTGTCCGTCTCAACATTTCCGTACCTTGCTGCCCAAGCTTCTTCAGCCGTAAAGCATAAAATCGGGGCAATCCATAGGGTGAGACATTCAAAGATAGTATTTAATACTGTGCGGCACGCCCGACGACGAATACTTGAGGTGGTATCACAATATAAGGCATCTTTGCGGATATCTAAATAGAAATTACTCATATCCACGTTACAAAAATTATGAATATCAAGGTAGATATCATGTAAGTTATAGGTGGTATAGTTATTACGAATACGTCGGTCGAGAGACTTAAGTTGGTGGAGAGCCCAGCGGTCAAGTTCTGGCATCTCTTGAACAGAAATATGCTCACCGTCGGTAAATCCGTTCAATGCTCCGATAATAAACCGTAAAGTATTACGAATGCGACGATAGACATCAGTTTGGGTTTTAATAATGCTTGAGCTAATGCGCTGATCTTCATGGTAGTCAGTAGAGGCCACCCAAAGCCTGAGGATATCAGCCCCAAATTCGTTAATTATTTGCTTTGGTGCGGTAATATTGCCCTGGGATTTGGACATCTTACGACCTTCACCGTCAAGGGTGAATCCGTGGGTAAGGATAGCATCATAAGGCGCCCGCCCTGTGGTGGCACATGATTCGATTAAAGAGGACTGAAACCACCCTCGGTGCTGGTCAGACCCTTCAAGACAAAGGTTTGCGGGCCACTGTAGGTCTTCTCTGTGGTTCAAAACGAATTGATGGGTGACGCCAGAGTCAAACCAAACGTCTAAAATATCTGAGATCTGTTCAAAGTCGTCTTCATTATAGTCTGGGCCGAGAAAGTCGGCTGCAGGGCGGTTAAACCACGCGTCCGCACCTTCTTGCTTGACGGCATCGATAATTCGTTGGTTGACGTTGGCGTCTCGTAATGGTTCCCCCGTAGACTTGTGGACAAATATTGACAGGGGAACACCCCATGCACGTTGACGACTAACGCACCAGTCTGGACGGTTCGAGACCATATCATGTAACCGCTTACGGGCGGATTTAGGAAAGAACTTCGTCTCAGCTATGGCCTTGAGAGCTTTCTCACGAAGGCTATTTTGGGTTAGCGAGATAAACCACTGGGATGTGGCGCGATAGATCAATGGTTTTTTAGAGCGCCAACTATGAGGGTAGCTATGAAGGAGGGTACCTTGATGTAACAGGGTCTTCGTTTCTATGAGAGACTGACACACGTCCGATGCCGCTTTATAGACATGCTTGCCAGCAAATAGGGGAACAGAAGGCGCGTAAGTACCGTTTTCTAGGACACTTTCAGGTACCTCAATACCATATTGCAAGTGGGCGACTTGAAAGTCTTCAACACCGTGACTTGGGGCAGTATGGACAAGTCCTGTTCCTTGTTCAGTGGTCACGTGGTCACCAGGTAACAGCGGCACATCAAAGTCATAGCCTTTGCCTCGTAAAGGGTGGGCACAGGTTAGATTCTCAAGTTCCACGCCTTTACCATGCCAGACGGTATCATATTCAGTTATTTCAATGGTTTCAACGCATTGTTTAAGAAGATCATGACTGATAATCAGGCGATCCCCTTTTTGGGCTAACGATGCAGGCGTATGATTTTTCACTTCAATCAGCGTATAGTCAATTTCAGGTCTATAGCATATGGCGCGGTTCCCAGGTATCGTCCACGGTGTGGTGGTCCAGATAACAACGCGCGCATCCTTAAACTGATTTTGGCCACCTAGTATTGGAAAAGCAACGTAAATGGTTGTGCTGGTATAGTTGGCATATTCAATTTCTGCCTCTGCCAGGGCAGTTTTTTCTATGGGAGACCACATAACGGGTTTGAGTCCCCGATAGAGGCTGCCGTTTAACAGAAGCTTGAACAGTTCGGTAAGAATCTGCGCTTCAGAATCAAAGTTCATGGTTTTGTAGGGGTTATCCCAGTCACCAATAACCCCAAGGCGTTTAAATTCGTCTCTTTGGATGTCAATCCACTTATCAGCAAAGGCACGGCACTCTTGACGAAACTCGATAATAGGCACGCTGTCTTTGTCTTGTTTCTTTTTGTGATACTTCTCTTCAACCTTCCACTCAATGGGCAGTCCATGACAATCCCACCCTGGAACATAGTTTGCGTCCCGTCCCAGCATACCTTGGCTACGACTGATAATATCTTTAAGGATTTTATTAAGGGCATGACCAATATGAATATTCCCATTTGCATAGGGAGGGCCATCATGAAGAATAAATTTTTCGCGATGGGCATATAGGTGCCGCTGTTGTCGATACAAATCGATTGCTTGCCATTTATTTAGCCATTTCTGTTCTGTTTTAGGCAGGTTCGCCCGCATTGGAAAGTCAGTTTGTGGCAGAAAGATAGTATCTTTATAATTCGGTATGTTGTCGGAGGTGTTATCATTCATAATATAAATTCATTTTCTTTATAAAGCTAAACTTCATCGTCCCTAGTTCAAATATTCCCCAGTAATAAAATTTTTTTATTCTTATTTACTGTGCGTGTAAAGAGATCTTTTTTTATATAAGCGGAATTATTTTATCTAAATCAGAGGGAATTATTTGACTTTGAGGATTGTTACAAACGCGCTTTACATCTTCACAGTCCTTTGATATTTGCTTTTTTAAGTCCTCTAGACTAGAAAATTGCATATCATCACGAATATACTCTAGGAAATATATTCGTAAATGTTTGTCATATAAATCATCATTAAAGTTGAAAAGGTATACCTCTAACAATAACCCTTTCCCATTGACTGTCGGACGATTGCCAAAGTAAGCAGCGCCCGTAAATACCGTCCCTGAGGGGTCTTCATCAATGGCGACATTAACCGCGTAAATTCCAGGGCGCGGCCTTAAATACTCATGTAAGTCTAAATTAGCCGTTGGAAAACCAATGGTGCGCCCCAGCTTTTCACCATGGATAACCCGTCCGTTGATGGTCCACCAGTGACCAAGCAGACAGGCGGCTTTGCGCGGATTGCCATCTTTTAAAGCCTCACGGATGCGATTAGAGGAACAGGGCGTATCATTGATGTTGATCACATCTGCGATAGTGACGCCAAAGTTTAGAGCTTTACCCGCTTCTTTTAAATAGGCGGCATTCCCTGACTTTTTGCGTCCAAAGAAAAAATTATCTCCAACAACTAAATGCTTAATACGTAAGTTCTTTACTAATAAGTTTTCAATAAACTCATCTGGGCTAAGCTGGGCAATTGCATTATCAAAAGGTAGTGCAACGAGGGTATCTATGTTATAATCAAGAATTAGATTTACTTTACTACGAAAAGTTGTAAGACGGAAAGCAGGAAGTGTAGGATTGAAAAACTGTAGTGTATGAGGCTCAAAGGTAATAACTCCTGAAGGGTAGTTATTTGCTTTTGCGATTTCTTTGGTCTGGTTTATTAAGTATTGATGTCCACGATGGATGCCATCAAAGTTGCCAATTGCATAAACGCCATTATGGATTTCTTTTGGCACATTTTGAATATGTCTAATAATTTTCACGATTTAAGTCCTAGGCATTAATATAAGGTAAATCCTTGTAAAAAACATTTTTATCTGACTTGGGGTGTGCTATAAACCTCATATTTTTTTATAAGTATTTATTCTTATATAATTTTGTTTTTTATTGTGTGACTTATTTTAATTTTATTAAATAAGTGTAGTTTTTGGATATTATTATAAACGGTTAATTCATTCATTGTTTTTTTCTGTGATTTGAATATTTTATATGTGAAGCAGACTAATATATTATTATATGTTATATTATTTACTTCAAAGTTGAATTAAAAGGTAATGTTATGTCAAGTGAATTAAGAGATAAACTGTCTAGTTTGGTTGATATTTTACGAGCAAAACCTGATGAAAGTCTTGCCATTTCAGATGTGGCCATGGTCACTGAAGCTCTGATTTCGACTATGCAAAGATATTTTTCATCAATTAATACCCAGATATATTGTGAATTTAGAGAATTATCTTCTTATATTGAGGGTGCGAAAAGTGAAATTAATCAATTATTACCAGACGAACTGCAACAAGACAAGCTCCCTCGTGCAGGAATGGAGCTTGATGCAATTGTAAAGGCGACAGAAGAGGCGACCGATATCATAATGCAATCCGCTGAAGAGCTTATGTCCATTGAGAGTAGTGATGTGGAAGAAGTCAAGTCTCAAATTGTGGATAAGTGTATGGCAATCTTTGAAGCGTGCTCTTTCCAAGATATTACTGGTCAACGAATAAGTAAGGTGGTAGATACCTTAACTCATATCGAAGATCGTCTGGATCAATTACAGAAGTCATTTTGGGGTGAAGGCGAAGCGTCAGAGAAACTCTCTCCTGAAGATATGCCTGTCGCGCAAGATAAATCAGCGACAAGTAAAGGGAGTGATGACGTATCCATTGATAACATAGATGACAATGACTTATTAAATGGCCCAGCCCTTGATGGCGAGGGAATAGATCAGTCTTATGTAGATTCCGTTGATTTTGATCAAATCTCACAATAAAGGTATCTTACGTGGGTAAATATAATGTTTTTACAAGGGTATGGCTCTATTTTTAGAGTGGTCTAGGGTGCTGAATGCTCATTGTAGGCGGAAACCTAAATAGCCTTGTTTGCTGGTTTTTATTGTTGGGCGTATAATGCTGATTTATTTCGTAGTTTTTTTATTTTTATTATCAATTCCTCTTTTTGCAATTAGTACGGCTTATACCCGTATTTTAAAGATGAATATCAAGGCCGAAAAATTATGGGGAAACATAGAAAAGTATCGTTATAAGCGCCATCAGGTTATTAGTGACCTGCTCAATATGTCCCATGTGCCCTTACAACATGCCTGGGAAGAGCTGACGGTGATGGCCAAGTCGTTGGAGACGGCGCAGAATGCCGCAGGGGTTGTTACGATTTTAGATGCGGAAGTTGCCCTGACTGATGCTATTGTTGATTTGGAGAATGCTATTGAAATACGTCCCCCCCGTTTTGATGGGGAACGGATTTTAAAACAAGTCTATATGATAGATAATATTGATAATAAGCTTGATGAAGTTGGAATTTTATATAATAAGACAATTTCATCCTTAAATTTATTCTTATCGAGGTTTTGGGGCAGAGCGGTAAGAAAAATATTTCATGTACATTCACCCCTTTATTTTCATTATGAAAGTAAAGATGCTAACGGGGACCTCCCTCAAAACGATGATAAAGGGGTTATTAAGGCCATTAGACAAGTAAAACAGACGGACTCATCGGATATTTAGATCCCTAAGGTAGTGGTTATGAGGGGAACTTTTTATCATGTTTTTTGCAAAACTTACCTTTAATCATTATATTAATAATAAACCAGACCTATTGTGAGGAGTTTTCTTTTTTTATGAGTTTAGGAACATATTTATTTACTCTTTTCAGGGGTAAGATTGTTGGCGTTGATGATTTAGGCAATAAGTATTATACTGAAAAGAGTGGAGGGACGCGTCGCTGGGTTATGTATAAGGAAGATGTGGAGTCTTCCCTTATACCCCCTGGGTGGCATGGATGGTTACATAAAACAACGGATAAAGTTCCTTCAGAGCATGACGTACCTCAACGTGAATGGTATAAAGAGCATCAGGAAAATAAAACTGGTACCCCTGAAGCGTACTTCCCTGAGCGTCATTTAAGTCATGGCGTGCAGCCAGAAGAGTCGCTACAGAGCTACACTGCATGGAAACCAGATTAATAAACGCGAGAATACTTGGGGGGGTATGTGTTAGGGCACGCTTTTTTATTTTTTTGCTGGTAATAAACGATTCCCCCTTAAATAAATAATCTGTTGCTGTATACTGCTTGCATGGTTGCCTGTTTACTAAATGATTTAGTCTTAATTTACGTATAAATAGTTGATATGTTTTATGAACAATAGTCTTGTAGAAGCCATAATCGGTGCCATAGTTTTAATACTCACTGGTTATTTTCTTATTTTCTTTTTTGATAATACCAGTGGGCGCATGGGGCCAAATACCTATGAAGTTTTTGCGGAATTTAGTCAAATTGGGAACATAAGTAACGGCGATAATGTACGTATAAGTGGCATCAAAGTCGGGCGGGTGTCGAGTCTTGATCTTAATCAAGAGAATTATTATGCAAGAGCTTCTTTGCGGATACGTAACGGTATTAACATACCTATTGATTCTTCAGTTCGCGTTTCCACGTCTGCCCCTTTGGTTGGTGAGAGTTATTTAGAAATCTTGGTTGGTGCTGAAGACAAGTTTATGGAAAATGGGGATTATTTTTATAGTACTCAAGGCGGCCTTGACTTGATCAATCTTATATCAAAAATTTTACAGTAGAGTCTTAATATTAGATAAGGTATTTCTATTTTGCGGTTTATGGTTTGCCTTCTGGTTTGGATGTGCTCTGCCTATGCTTGGGCAGGGGAGGTTCTCTATTTACAGGGGTTAGATAAAGTAACGGGTCGGGTCTCGAACATTGAAATTTCTATCGGGACAGTTTTTTTCTTCGGGACACTCGAAATTACACCTCGTGCATGCGAGAAGCGCCCCCCTGAAGAACCGCCAGAAGTGACGGCGTTTTTGGAGATCGTTGATAACCCGCCTGGGGGTAAGAAAAGTTTGATTTTTTCAAGTTGGATGTTTGCATCAAGCCCTGGTATTTTTTCCCTTGATCATCCTGTTTACGATGTGTGGGTGGTTGATTGCAAATAGGAAATGGCGGTGGTCTTCTTTGGGCAAGGCTCGTCCTCACTTCCCATCAACCAGACGATGTGTGCTCAGTGACCTCGGACGCTGTGTCCAAGATGTATGAGCACTCCGTACTATATTATTTTGTTTTTTTGATCCACTCTTCTAACCAACGGATATCATAATCTCCTAACTGAAAGTCGGGTTCATTAAGGAGAGAGAGGTGGAGGGGTATATTAGTTTTAATACCAATAATCGCAAACTCTTCCAGTGCACGACGCAGACGCATGAGGCATTCATTACGGTCTTTGCCTTTAATAATAAGCTTGGCAATAAGATTGTCGTAATAGGGAGGAACTCTGTAGTTGGTATATAAATGGCTGTCAACACGCACCCCAATGCCCCCAGGGGCAAGGTATCCAGTGATCAGTCCAGGACTTGGTGCAAAGGTTAAAGGGTCTTCAGCATTGATCCGACATTCAATAGCATGGCCATCAAATTGAATATCTTTTTGTTTGATCTCTAGAGGAAGACCGGCAGCAACCCGAATTTGCTCTTTAATCAGATCCAGTCCAACCACTTCTTCAGTGACAGGGTGTTCAACTTGAATCCGCGTATTCATTTCAATAAAATAGAATTGGCCATTCTCATAGAGAAACTCTATAGTTCCGACACCCACATATCCTAGATTTTTAATTGCCTTTACGCAGATATCACCAAGACGTTTTCTGGTTTTTTGGTCAATAACAGGACTGGTACATTCCTCAAGAACTTTTTGGTGCCGTCTTTGTAAAGAACAATCCCTTTCCCCCAAGTGCACCACATTTCCAAATTGATCCGCAAGAATCTGTATTTCAATATGACGGGGGCGGGCAAGAAACTTTTCTATATACATGGTGTCATCACCAAAGGCGGCTTTTGCTTCCCGTGCCCCTTCCATAAGAAGGCGTTCTATGTCGTTTTCATGTTCGACAATCTTCATGCCGCGGCCACCACCACCAGAGGCAGCCTTTATCAGGACAGGATATCCTATTTCCTCAGCAATTTGCGCCACGTTACTTTTATCAACAGGTCCGTTACTGTCGGGTGTACATGGAATCCCAAGGGACTTCATGGTTTTTTTTGCGGCAATTTTATCACCCATAACTTGAATATGGTTAGGTTTTGGGCCAATAAACGTCATACCAGATTCGTTTACAATACTGCTAAAGCTGGCATTTTCTGATAGGAAACCATACCCAGGGTGTATGGCATCAGCATTCGTGACTTCTGCAGCAGAAATAATTGACGAAACTTTTAAATAGCTTTGTGATGCGGGAGGGGGGCCAATGCAGACAGACTCATTGGCAAGTCGCACGTGCATTGTGTCCGTATCCGCAGTTGAATGAACAGCAACAGTTGGAATGCCCAAGTCATGACATGCGCGATTTATCCGTAGGGCGATTTCACCACGATTCGCAATTAATATTTTTTGAAACATTGGTATATCCTTAAGTCTTAAAGAAACATTAATTTATAATTATAAGGGGGCTATTAAATTCAACTGGTGTGTTATCTTTAACCAACACTTTTCGGACCACTCCAGAGTGGGGCGCTGGAATTGGGTTGAATGTTTTCATTGCCTCAATAATAAATAAAGTTTGATTCTTTTCGACTGTATCCCCAACGCGCACAAAGGGGCCTGAATCAGGACTTTCAGATAGGTAACAGATGCCGACAACGGGAGAGGTGACAAGCCCGACCTCTTGCGTGTTATCTTCACCTTCATCTGAAGGTGATACGCTTGCAGACGCCGACTTATTGATATCTTGGGCAGGTAGCGGAGCAGCCATGACGGGCGTGAACGATTGTGCGCTCTGACGTGACAGACGAATCTTGTTAAGACCTTTACTTAATTCGATTTCTGTTAAGCTCTTCTCATCAAGCAGCTCTGCTAAATCACGAATGAATTGTTGGTCAAATATACTTTTTATCACAATTTTAATCCATTAATCATTGTTTAATTTTCCTATATTCTTATGGGTCTACTTGTCTTGTAAAATGCTTGACAGGGCATGAAGACCAAGGACATAACTTTGGGAATTAAATCCAGAAATTATGCCGTTTGCAACCAAACTTATATAAGAGTGTTGTCTAAAATCCTCTCGTTTAAATATATTGCTCAAGTGCACCTCAATTACAGGCAGGTTCACGGCCTTCAGGGCATCCATAAGGGCAATAGATGTATGACCAAAAGCAGCAGGATTGATAATGATTCCGCTGATATTATTGTTAACAGTCTCTTGAATCCATTCAATAAGTTGGCCTTCATAGTTACTTTGGAGAAACTGAACAGTCATATTGAGGGTAGCAGCAGTTTCAATGCTGATTTTTTCTATTTCTTTTAGGGTCATGCTGCCATAGATTGATGGCTCTCTTGTTCCTAGAAGATTGAGATTCGGGCCATTTATTATTAAAATTTCGGGTAATTTTTTACTCATAATCAGTCTAATTTTTTTTAAGTCTGCTCCTAGGAGGAGCCACATTTAGAAGTCATGGATCTTATTTCCAAGTGTATTCGGCTCTCGTGAGACTTATTATTTAGTCTGCAAGAATGTCTCGTCAACAAAAACTTCTCGTTAGTGTGTATGGTTATTGCAAGTTAGATAAATACTTATAAGATATTCTCTATGATATTAAGTGTTAGAGGCTATGATTGATTTTTAATGATACCATCTTATAACAATTTTTTATTTAGAATAAAAAAATATCAATATAACTATCAGTAATTATCTGCATTAGCAATTGATTATCAAACTTTAAAATAATAAAAACATTACAAGGGGAGTTTTTATTTATTATGGATAAGGTTGGGTACTCTCGCAAGAGACCCTCCAAATATCATAATGATTGTAGGAAGTGCCTTGCATACTGCGGGTATTTTGGTCAAGTTCAAGTGTTTGAAGGAAAAAACTAAATGATGATACATGTCGTGATCAATGGTGAACAGCGTACCTTACGTTCTAATCATACTGTTCTGTCGTGTTTAGAAGACTTGAGCGTAGATTCAAGCAAAGTTGCTATAGAGTTGAATCATGAAATTGTGCCACGTTCTTCATATGAAACCCAGCATCTTCAAGAAGGTGATACAATTGAAATTGTTCATTTTATTGGAGGGGGCGAAATCTCCGATCAAGAAGGTGACAACCTCGTTATTGCCGGACGTGTGTTTAAGTCTCGGTTATTGGTGGGTACAGGGAAGTATAAAGATTTTGATCAAACACGTGATGCCATTCGTGCAAGTGGTGCAGAAATTGTCACAGTTGCGGTGCGTCGCGTTAACTTAAATAATTCGCAACAACCGATGATCGTTGATTATATTGACCCAAAAACTTATACCTATATGCCGAATACTGCAGGGTGCTATACTGCAGAGGATGCAGTGCGAACCTTACGCTTAGCGCGTGATTCTGGCGGGTGGGATCTGGTGAAATTAGAAGTTTTAGGTGACCATAAACTCTTGTACCCTGATATGGTAGAGACGCTTAAGGCGGCAGAAATTTTGGTTAAGGAAAACTTTGATGTTATGGTGTATTGTACCGATGATCCGATTTTATGTAAGAGATTAGAAGATATCGGATGTGCTGCGATTATGCCACTTGCCGCGCCTATAGGTTCTGGTCTTGGGGTGCAGAACAAAATGAATATTGGTTTTATTATTGAGCAGTCTAGTGTGCCCGTGCTCGTTGATGCGGGTCTAGGAACTGCATCAGATGCGGCCATTGTAATGGAGATGGGGTGTGATGGCGTCCTCTTAAATACAGCTATTGCAGGCGCAAAAGATCCAATTTTGATGGCACATGCTATGAAATATGCGGTCCAAGCAGGGCGTCAAGCGTACCGTGCAGGTCGCGTGCTGTGTAAAACATACGCCTCTGCAAGCTCAAGCTCTGAGGGACTGTTATCATAAGAGCGCGCACATTAACCGGTTGTGCGCGCTCTCTTTAGTTTTGTGTTTGTATATAGAGCGTCCTTAACTATTGCTCTTTACGGAAATTATTTGACCACCACCCTGAACGTTTAGGCTTGGTATATTCGGAAGTGGCTTCTTTTTTATCATCTACTACTGGCGCTTTCACCGTGTATGATGGTGTTGGTTCTTCCGTAATTGGAATGGTATATGTGGTGCTGTTATCTGAGCTTGTGCGCGGTGGGGTCACCTCTTGTACGTTAACTTTAGTCGGTGACGTGCTTTGGTCTGCTGCGGGAGGTGTGGCAGGAGCCTCAGATGTAATTTGGATAACCTCTGGCTCTGATACAATACCCTGTTTAGGCTCAGATGAATTTTGAGAGCCTTCCGCATCTTCTTGTGAATCGTTTGGTTTTCTGGAACGGTTGGTACGCGTTCCAGACCTTCTCTTGGTTTTTAATCCCGCGGTATTTGATCGGCGTCTCAGGCCCCGTGTCTTTTTTAGTTTTTGATCATCTTGGGGTTTAGCTTCCTCTTGGTCGGCAGACTCTTGGGAAGAGGATTCTTGGGAAGACGACTCTTGGACAGACGACTCTTGGACCGGGGGGTCTTGTTGGAGTGAGGGTTCTGGAACAGACGAGGTCTTAGGCTGCGTAGTGTCGCCACTATCAGCGTTTTGTTGTTCTATGTTATCAGTTTCTTTCACACCTGGTTTGCGGCGTCTCCGGCGACGTTTACGCTTTTTATCACCCTCTTTAGCGTTCTCTTGAGGCGATGGCTCTTGCTCTTCTTGGGCGTTCTCTTGAGGCGATGGCTCTTGCTCTTCTGGGACACTCTCCTGTTTAGGTGCCGCCGATTCTTCATCGTCCTGGGCTTTACGGGTGCTCAAGGGTTTTAAATTAAACTCATCAATAGGGAGCAAGGGATCAACCACAATTATGACATTAATGTCATATTTTGTTTTTATGGTTAACAGTTGTTCAGATTTGTAATTGAGAATAAAAAGAGCGACATCATTATGCGCCTTCACTTCAAGGCTATCAGTGGTTTTTTTGATACCTTCTTCCGTAATCATACGCAGGGCTTGTAGAGCAATATTATCGACTGAACGAATGGCGCCTGTGCCTTTACAATGTGAACACGGGCGACTGGTGGACTCGATAAGACTAGAGCGCAGCCGTTGGCGCGACATTTCTAAGAGTCCAAATTCACTAATACTGCCTATTTGTATGCGGGCACGATCTTGGCGCAGACACTCTTTAAGTTTGCGTTCTACGGCGAGGTTATGCTCTTGGATTTCCATATCAATAAAGTCGATAACGACTAATCCTGCAATATCACGCAAGCGCATCTGTCGGGCAATTTCTTCCGCAGCCTCAAGGTTCGTCTTAAAAGCGGTTTCTTGAATTGACCGTTCTTTGGTTGACTTGCCTGAGTTGATGTCAATGGCAACTAACGCCTCTGTGGGATTTAGGACAATATATCCACCTGACTTAAGTTCACAGACTGAATTGTGGATTTCTTCCACTTGTTTTTCTACTTGGTAGCGATAAAACAAGGGCAGCTCATCGCGGTAAGGCTGGACTCTCTTAGCGTGACTTGGAATCAGTTGTTTCATGAACTTTTTAGCCGTTTGATAGCCTTGCTCACCGTTGATGAGAATTTCATCAACATCTTTGGTGTATAGATCACGGATAGAGCGTTTAATCAGGTTGGCTTCTTCATAGATTAATGCGGGGGCACTTGCCTTGAGGGTTGACTCTCGAATATTGCCCCACAGGCGCAGTAAGTACTCATAGTCCCGTTTAATTTCAAGCTTGGTCCGGTTCATGCCCGCAGTACGGACAATAACACTCATGCCAAGGGGAATATCCAATTCCTTAATGGTTTCTTTGAGTTTTTTGCGTAAATCTTGCTTATTAATTTTGCGACTGATCCCAACACCAGCTTTTGAGGCATTAGGCATTAAAACAGAATATCGCCCCGCAAGTGAAAGATAGGTTGTAAGGGAGGCGCCTTTATTACCGCGCTCTTCGTTGACAATTTTAACCAGCAGAATTTGACGTCTTTTTATGACTTCCTGAATATTATATTTTTTAATGAGATTGCGGTCATATATTGGTTTGTTTGTCTCTTCACTGTGGTCGGTTTCAGAGTTTTCAGCATCATCTTTGTCGCTGTCCGAATGCACAAACTGTTGACGCAACAGCTCGTCTTTATCTTCTTTCGGGATTTGGTAGTAATCAGGGTGTACCTCGTTAAAAGAGATAAAACCGTGACGGTTTCCACCATAGTCAACAAAAATAGCCTGAAGTGATGGTTCAACTCTTGTGACTTTTGCTAAATATATATTTCCTTTTAGTTTTTTCTTTGATGTTGATTCATAGTCGAAATTTTCGAGGCGTGTGCCTTTAATTATTGCAACGCGTGTTTCTTCTTGATTTGAAGCATCCACTAGCATACGTGTGACCATATAGACATTCTCCTCGGCAAATATTATTTTATTTCATTTTTTTAATACTTGCCATCTATTTGTAAGTGTTATCTATGCATAAACCCTCGCCAAATTTAGAGTACATTCATTGAATTGGATAAACTTGATATGCTCAATAGTCCCTCACGACGTTTTGCCATACAATAACGTCTGCAACATTGAGGAATGTTATGGATATATTGTTTCATATCGGTCTAAGGACTTGTTCTTTCTAAATTAGGTTTGGTTTAAATATTAAAACTAAGGTCATGACAATGAAAGACAAAGAAAACATCGATAAATAGCTTGCTGAATCTGTCCAAATATTTAAGGGGATCATTTATTGCTATTTATGGTAGTCGTCCATTGTTGACCATCTAAAAATCATATACGGAGTAAAAAATAGTTATGTATCTTTACAAGGTAGATGATAGAATCTCTTGATAAATTAGCTGTGAGTATTGCCCATTTTTAGCGACAATATCACATTGAAATAATGAAAACATACTTTAAAGCTATAGATATTTTTTTCGTAAATAGGTTAGTTGCAATATTATGCGTGAAGTATGTTTCACGGTGTTTACTAACACTTTTCCAAATGTGTTACAAGGGTATTAAAATATAAGAACTGCTTTAAAGGTATATTTATGATTTATAATTAAGTCAATTGGAAGGTAGCAAATTGACACCATACATGATGATGGACCCGCACTTTCAGCAGACCTTAAACTTATTTAAAGGTCATTATCTATTATATTGATAAATAGTGTTAAATTATGCAATAGTTATTTTCAGTGAGTTTGGGTGAAAAATTTCGTCATTTATTGAGAAGAACTTTTTTAGAGAATATGTCAAAAAAGTATTTGTTTTGGTGAAAATGCGTTTTGTAAGGTGTTTAAAGTGTCTGCCTCGGGTGCTTTTTAGAAAATTGACAGGTGACTTTTCCTTTGTTTTTTTTCGGAAAGTTTGCATCCTGATGATATGGTGTTTGGCGTTTGGTCATGTAACGTCTACTTATGGCATGTCGCGTATTAAGTCTTTACGCGTTGGTAATCATCCCGATAAGGTGCGGGTTGTTTTAGACTTAACTGAATCGTTAAAGTATCGGGTTTTTATGTTGAAAGACCCATACCGTGTGGTTGTGGATATGAGCCAAGTGGCGTGGGAGTTACCTCTTAAACCCTTTAGCAATCCTGATGGCCTGTTGCGGACCTATCGTTATGGTACGTATCAAAAGGATGTTAGTCGCTTAGTTTTAGATTTAAATCGTCCTGGTATTGTAGCACAAACTTTAATGTTGTCGCCCCGTGATGGCTATGGTTGGCGGTTTGTATTGGATATCACCCCCTCAAGTTCCCAAGATTTTAAAGTTGCCTCGGCGCGCAGTATTAAGGGGACGGGCGAGATAACCTATCAAAGTATTGCGTTACCGGATGTGGTCAAGAAAAAGACACCTGTTGCGAACTCTAAAAAAATTATTGTCATCGACCCAGGGCATGGAGGCGTCGACCCTGGGGCGATTTCTAAAGGGGGTGTGCGGGAAAAAGACTTGGTCTTGCAGGTGGCGTTAAAATTAAAAAAGGCGATTGAAGCAACGAATAAGTTTCATGTGATCCTTACGCGCAGCAGTGATGTTTATATCCCATTACAGGACCGAGTCCGGATTGCCCAGCATGCTTATGCTGACTTGTTTGTCTCCCTACACATAGATAGCTTCACGAATGCCCGTGTTGGTGGTGCTGCTGTCTACACCTTGTCAGATAAGGCGTCGGACAGACAGTCGGAATTACTTGCTCAGCGAGAAAATAAGTCTGATATCATTGCAGGGGTTAACCTAGAAGGGTACAGTAAAGTTATTAATGACATTTTGATTGATCTTACCCAACGGGATACCATGAATAAAAGTGTTGTTTTGTCACAAAACGTTTTGAAACACCTAGGAAAAAATATCACGTTGCACAAGAATCCTAGTAAATCAGCAGGTTTTGTGGTCTTGAAGGCACCTGATGTGCCTTCTGTACTGGTTGAGCTTGGGTATTTAACCAATTCTCGTGATGTTAAACTGATCGCGTCTGCAAACGGGCAAAAAAAAGTTGTTATTGCCCTGCGTAATGCGATTTTAAGTTATTTCTATGGATAAGTATCAACGTGATTAGAGAAGATTTAGGCAATAAAATATGCTTATTAAGTTTTTTAAGTTTACTATTGTTGTAATTCTTTTGAGTATTATCTGTGGTGCTGTGGGTGCTGGGTATGTTTTGTATACTTTTGGACGTAACCTGCCTGACTACCGTAGTTTAGAGGATTATGAATCTAAGGTGACCTCTCGTGTTCATGCGGCTGACGGTCGTTTGATTGCTGAATTTTCAGAGGAGCGGCGTTCTTTTGTGCCGTTTCAGTCTATTCCTCCAATTATTGTAAACGCCTTTGTTTCTGCAGAGGATAAGAACTTTTATTCCCATTTTGGGGTTGATGTTTTTGGTATTATCCGTGCCGTTATTACCAATATTAAAAATATTGGCTCTGGTCGGCGGTTAATTGGCGCATCGACCATCACCCAGCAAGTTGCGCGATACTTTTGGCTGACAAATGAAGTGAGTTATGAAAGAAAAATTAAAGAGATGATTCTTGCCTTGCGCATTGGGCATGCTCTTGAAAAAGAGCAGATTCTTGAGTTGTATCTTAATGAAATCTTTCTGGGGAAGGGCTCCTATGGTATCGCCTCAGCAGCACTGAATTATTTTGATAAATCTCTTGTTGAATTGACCTTGGCAGAAGTGGCTTTTTTAGCGGGTCTGCCTAAGGCACCAAATAATTACCAGCCCACAAAAAACTATCAAGAGGCTGTGAATCGTCGTAATTATGTATTGATGCGTATGTTTGAGAATGGGTATATTGATCAGCAGACCTATGAGCGTACTCAGTCTCTCCCCCTTGAGGTGCGCCCTCGCACGGCATCACAAGAAGTTGATGCCCGGTATTTTGTGGAGGAAGTTCGGCGGAAGATTTTAGATCGGTTTGGTAAAGAGACCACCTATGGAGGGGGGTTGTCCGTGCGATCAACCCTTGACTCCCGACTACAAAGTATTGCCAACACCGCCTTGCGAAATGGATTAGAAAACTATGATCGTCGTCATGGGTATCGAGGTCCTCTTGCGACCCTTGACCTTGGAACAAAATGGGAGGAGAAATTAAAAAAATTATCGCCTCCAAAAGGCACGCCGGCAGAATGGCTTATGGCCATTGTTGTGGGACTTGATGCTTCACAGGTGACCATTCGTTTATCTCTGGGGGGAGCAGGAATTATCCCCCTTAAGCAAATGAAGTGGGCGCGTGAGACTCTACGTGATGGGTATGTGGGCAAGAAGGTAGTTAAGCCAAGCGATGTTCTCTCTCTTGGGGATGTGATTTTAGTTGAGCCCCTTGACGGTCAAGATAATTATTATACTTTACGCCAGGTTCCTGATGTTTCGGGGGCGATCGTGGCAATGGATCCCCATACAGGCAGAGTCCTTGCCATGGTTGGGGGATATAGTTTTTCTAGGAGTCAGTTTAATCGTGTCACGCAAGCGTTGCGTCAACCTGGTTCTGCCTTTAAAACGTTTGTGTACCTTGCGGCACTTGAAAATGGGTATGCCCCCAATAGTAAAATTCTGGATGCACCATTTATTATTGACCAAGGTCCTGGTCTGGGTAAGTGGCGCCCTGATAATTACTCTAAAAAGTTTTATGGCATGAGTACATTGCGGACAGGCTTAGAGAAGTCAAGAAACTTGATGACCATTCGTTTGGCTCAAAATTTAGGCCTCGAACTTTTGGCTGAGTATGCGAAAAAGATGGGGGTGGCCGATAATTTACAATTGCTCTTGCCCGTCTCTATCGGCGCCCATGAGACGACCCTTATGCAGATGGTGACAGCCTATGCAATGCTGGTAAACGGCGGAAAACATGTCACCTCAACATTGATAGATCGGGTGCAAGATCGTTATGGTAAGAATATTTATCAACATGACCAACGAAAATGTGAGGAATGTGAGGGGTTACAAATCTGGCGCGGTCAGAAACCACTGGTTATTGAAGATGTTAGAGAACAGGTGATCACAAGTGCCGCTGCCTATCAAGTGGTCAGCCTCTTGGAAGGTGTGGTGCAAAATGGGACGGGTAAAGTAATTAGGTCGTTAAATCGTCCCCTTGCGGGTAAGACGGGGACGTCAAATGATCAGTTTGATGCGTGGTTTATCGGGTTTTCTCCTGACTTGGTTATGGGGGTGTTTGTGGGGTTTGATACGCCGAGAAACCTTGGAAAATTGGATGCGGGTTCTCGAGCTGCGGCACCAATATTTAAAGAGTTTATGGGCAAAGCCCTGGCTGGCAAGCCTGCTATTCCTTTTAGGATTCCTGAGACTGTCCGCTTGGTGCGTATTAATCGTAAAACTGGACAACTTGCTGCTGCAAATGATAAAGATGTTGTCTTAGAAGCTTTCTTACCCGGCACAGAGCCAGTTAATGTTGATAACAGCTCGGAAAATAAACCCAGTTTGCCCTATGACGCTGATCCTAAAAACGCCACTGAAACAAGGGGGTTATATTAGGCGGTGTTATGGAATTTGGTTTATGGCTGTGATGGGTAGTTGGTACATGGGTAGCATTTAATTTTAAGGAGCGAGTATATATGCGTATTGAGATAGAGTCTTTCATATCTTCAATTGAGCAGTCATTGGACCTGCTGAGGAGGCGTCTTTGACATCGGTCACACTGAACGGCGTCTTAGTGAGCTGCATGTCTTGGCAGAAGATCCGAGTTTGTGGGACACCCCCCAAAGGGCGCAAGAGATTTTACGAGAAACGGGCCGTCTAAGCAGTGATATAGAAAAGTTTGGGGCTTTGGAAGAGAGTCTGGCTCATAATCGGGAACTTGCAGAGTTGGCAGATGAAGATAATGACTCTGAAATGCTTGACGAGATTCAAGAGTCTTTAGCTTTGTTACAGGGTAAAACCCAAAGATTTGAGTTAGAGAGTCTGTTGTCTGGCGAGGTTGACTCTAATGATTCTTTTCTTGAGATACATGCGGGTGCCGGTGGGACTGAGTCCCAAGATTGGGCGGCTATGTTGTTACGTATGTATTCTCGCTGGGCATTGTCAAAGGGGTATACTGTCAGTGTTGAAAGTGAGACTGTCGGCGAGGAAGCGGGAATCAAGTGCGTTACTTTAAAAGTCAGCGGTGATAAAGCATATGGGTGGCTGAAAACTGAATCTGGTGTCCATCGGTTGGTACGGATTTCCCCCTTTGATTCCAATTCTCGGCGCCATACCAGCTTTGCAAGTGTGTGTGTTTTCCCAGTCATAGATGAGACGATTGAGGTTGAAATCAATGAGAGCGATTTAAGGGTTGATACTTACCGCGCATCTGGCGCTGGAGGACAGCATGTTAACCGAACCGACTCCGCTGTACGTATCACCCATAAACCCACTGGAATTGTTGTTCAATGTCAAAATGACCGCTCACAACATAAAAACCGTCAGTCAGCTATGAATAGATTGCGGGCGCGGTTGTATGAAATTGAGTTACAGAGACGTCAGTCTAAAAAGAAAGACCTTCATGATTCACGTATGGACATCGGCTGGGGGAGTCAGATTCGTTCTTATGTTTTGCATCCCTATCAAGTCGTAAAAGACTTGAGAACTGGTGTTGAAAATAGTAATATAAATAGTGTCTTAGATGGTGACCTAGATGACTATATGGTTGCTGCTTTAGCTCATAAAGTAAATGGGGCTGATGAATAAGGTTAATCTCGGTTACGTGCATGCGTTCTTTAGGTGACCTTAAGCTTGGGCAGAACGCACCTGAACCAGTTAAAAGATGTAGAAAAGTTATAAAGTGGAATATAAAGTATTAGTTGTTGATGATGAGGACTTTGTGCTGCGTATGATTCAGCGCATGCTCCTGTCGTTAAACCATGAAGTGTATTCGACGAATAGTGGTTATGAGGCAGTTAATATGGCGCTTAACCAAAACTTTGATGCCGTCATTTGTGATTTCTATATACCCGATCTCGGGGGCGAAGAAGTTGTGAAACAATTGACACAATTACAGCCACGACCTTACATTATATGTATATCAAGTGGAACGTTTCGACTCTCATTAGATTCAAGGCAAGACCACGCTATTAACTTGGTGCTGACCAAGGCCTTAGAGATGGGGGCTGATGCTGTCTTACATAAGCCCATAATGGAGAAAGATCTTAAAAATGTGCTTAATTCCATGAATTATGTGACTTAAAATTATATTCTGTATTTCATTATTTTAGTGGGTAGTATATAAAAGATTGATTCATATTTTATGGATATTTTTTGGTATTATAAAAAATTTAACTATCATTTCTTCTGAATGTTAAAGTTCAAGAGCGTTGACGTTAAAAGAGCCAATAGATTTGAATTTAGTTTTAAGGAAATAGCAAAAGTACATGCGGGATCAAGCTGATGCGGCTGGGCGTCTTACTCGGTTAAAGTTAACAAATATCTCAAAGCGTTTTGGTAAGACATTAGCAAATAATGACGTCAATCTAAGTGTGGGTAGAGGTCAGACTCACGCTATTTTAGGCGAGAATGGTGCCGGTAAGAGTACCCTTGTAAAAATTATTTATGGTGTACAACAGCCAGATTCTGGTGAAATTGAGTGGGAGGGGCAGCCCGTTAAAGTTGCGTCACCTGCCTATGCCCGATCAATTGGTATTGGGATGGTCTTCCAGAACTTTTCGTTGTGTGAGTCCATGACCGTCAGAGAAAATATCGCCCTTGGCATGGACAAGAGTATTGGCTTTAAGACCCTAGATAAGAAAATTGAAGAAATCTCTGAGGTATATGGACTGCCCATTCACCCTATGAATTATGTATATAACTTATCTATGGGTGAGCGTCAGCGGATTGAGATTATTCGCGCTCTGATACAAAATCCACGCCTCTTGATTATGGATGAACCAACATCAGTTTTAACGCCCCAAGAGGTTGATAAACTTCTTGAGACATTACGGCAGTTAGCAGTAAATAATGTATCTATTTTATATATCAGTCATAAACTAGAAGAAGTGCGGGTTTTGTGCGATAAGGTGACGATTATGTGTGGGGGGAAAGTTGTTGCTACCACTAACCCTGCGGAAGAGTCTCGAGAAAGTCTTGCCACCAAGATGATTCGTGATAATTTGGTCATCCCAAAGCGGATAGAATCACAAAAAGTTGGTAAGGTCAGATTAAAACTAAATAATATTTCAGTTCCCGCAAAATCAAGTTTTAAGACCCAGTTAAACAATATATCTCTAGAGCTTAGTGGCGGGCAAATATTCGGTATTGCTGGTATTGCTGGCAATGGGCAAAATGAGCTGCTTGATGTTATCAGCGGTGAGCATGTGGGCACAGAAAAAGGTGCCGTATTGCTCGATGGCCATGACGTCAGTTTGGTGGGCCCGAAAGAGCGTCGTCTCAAGGGCTTGGGGTATATCCCTGGCGAGATATTGGGTCATTGTGCCGTGTCCTCCCTTAACTTATGGGAAAATATCCTCTTATCAGCAGCAGATACCTGTCATTTGACCTCTCAAGGCTTTCGTCAAGATAAGAAAGCAGAGGCATTTGCACACCAAATCGTCTCTAATTTCAATGTTGTAAATTCAGATATAAGAAATAATATCAGGAGTCTATCTGGTGGCAATTTGCAAAAATTTATTTTTGGTCGGGAGATGCAGCAAGCCCCTGGTGTTTTAGTTGTGGTTCAACCTACTCGTGGTGTTGACCTCTCTTCTGCCGGACACATTCACCAGAAGCTTATGGAGTATGCGAGCTTAGGGGCCGTGGTCCTGGTCATTTCACAGGATTTAGATGAGTTACTCTTTATTAGTCATCAAATTGCTGTGATTACTAATGGTTCTTTAGGGCCATTCTATCCGGTAGATCAAATTACAGAGGAGAAAATCGGATTGATGATGACGGGTGCAGATACGGTTGGTACCCCTTCATATTATTGAGAAGGTCCATCGCCAAACAAGGTTTTCAGTATAGGTATGTATAAAATATGATTAAAATCGATCAAAGGCATGAGCGTTCTCGTTTTTGGTTGGTATGCTCACCACTTGTTGCAATTGTATTAACCATTTTAACCCATGGAGTATTGTTCTCAGTCATGGGGTTTGATCCTGTGGATCTTTTTTGGAAATTTTTTGTTGATCCGTATTTGACCATATATGGTATTGGCGAGTTAGGGGTGAAAGCTGTCCCCTTAATTTTATGTGCCCTTGGCCTGTCTTTTTGTTTTAAGGCGGGTGTTTGGAATATTGGTGCGGAGGGGCAGTTAATTCTAGGGGCCATTGCTGGAGGCGGCACGGCTCTTTTGTTTCATGGTCATGAGGGGTGGTATGTTTTACCTTTAGTCGTCCTTTCTGGTATTTTAGGGGGGGCGTTTTGGGCAGCGGTGCCGGCCTTTTTGCGTCAGAGGTGTCGCACCAACGAGATTCTCACAAGTCTAATGCTGGTCTATATTGCGACACTGCTGCTGAGTTACTTGGTTTATGGGCCGTGGCGTAATCCCAATGGATTTAACTTCCCAGAAACCCGTCTCTTTTCAGATTCGGCGCGGTTACCCCTCTTGATTGAGAACACGCGCCTGCATATTGGCTTGATTTTCGCGGTTATTTTAACCTTGGTTGTCTGGATATTTAATGCAAAGCATATTATTGGTTTCCAGTTAAGGGTGGTTGGGCTGTCGCCGCGTGCTGCTAAGTTTGCTGGGTATAGTCAAGATAAACTAATATGGTTTGCTTTTTTACTCTCTGGTGCGTTCGCGGGTCTTGCGGGTGTGGGTGAGGTTGTGGGGACCATTGGTCAGTTGGTTCCTACTGTCTCTCCAGGGTATGGGTTTACGGCGATTATTGTGGTCTTTATTGGGCGTTTAAATGCGGTGGGGATTTTTGCTGCAGGCTTTTTGTTGGCCCTGACGTATATTGGGGTTGAATCCTTACAAGTAGAGGTAGGGATGCCCCAGTCAACAACGGGTATATCTCAAGGTTTATTGTTGTTTTATTTATTGAGTGTCGATATCTTTGTGACCTATCGTGTAAGTATTAAATTCAAGTTTAAAGAGTAAATGATGGAAAGTGTAGGAACTATACTGCCAATTATTATTTCTATTATTATCGGTTCAACGCCTTTATTATTAGCTGCATCTGGTGAATTAGTTGTGGAACGTTCGGGCGTGTTGAACTTGGGCATAGAAGGCATGATGCTTATGGGGGCGGTGGTAGCTTTCATTACAGCGCTTACGACGGACAGCTCAGTTTTAGCTGTGTTTGCTGCGGCATTGGCGGGTGCTGGCCTCTCTTTAGTGTTTGCGGTTATTACGCAACACTTTAAGGCTAATCAGATTGTTGCCGGTCTAGCGCTCACTATTTTTGGTATTGGGTTGAGTGCGTTAACGGGGAAAAATTTTGTAGGGCAGACCTTTCGAGGCATTCCTGAGCTGCCAATTCCTTTTTTAAGGGATATCCCAATTATAGGGGACCTATTTTTTAATCATAACTTCCTGGTATATCTCAGTTTTATTATACCATTTGCTGTTGGTTACTTTTTATATCATACGCGCAGTGGTCTTATCTTGCGTGTTATTGGTGAAGACCATGATTCTGCTCATTTGATGGGGTATAAAGTTATTAAAGTCCGTTACTTGGCTATTTTATTTGGAGGAGCCTTGGCGGGTCTGGCGGGGGCAAGTTTATCGGTTGCCCTTATTCCCCATTGGGCAGAAGGGATGGCAGCGGGTAAGGGGTGGATTGCCCTTGCGCTTGTTGTTTTTGCAACGTGGCGACCTTATCGCTTGATGATTGGTGCCTATTTATTTGGGGGAATTATGATTGGTCAGTTTCATGCTCAAGGGTTAAACTTGAATATTGACCCCCATTTTTTCAATATTTTGCCATATTTGGTTACAATCATTACATTAGTATTTGTTTCTATGAAAATGGATGCAAGGAGCTTGCAGGCACCCGGTTCTTTAGGGACTGTTTTTTATAAGAATTAGGGTGTATGTTTCAGGAAGAGTACCTGGATATAGTCGTGAGTTTAAGCTCTTGACCTCAAGTATTTCTGGTTATTTCTTTTAACTTTCACAATTATTGGTATTTGTATAATTATGTTTCGTTTTATTAAAGTCATAGTAAGTTTATTAAGTCTGCTTTTGGTCAGTAATGTTCATGCAAATGACCCGATTAAAGTTGGATTTGTATATGTTGGTCCTGTAGGAGATTATGGGTGGTCATTCCAGCATGATCAAGCTCGACTCATGATTGATAATGAGTTTGGTGACAAGGTGAGCACTTCATTTGTAGAAAATGTGAACTCAGGAACAGATGCTGAGCGCGTTATTCATAGAATGGCGGCAACCGGATATGATATTATCTTCTCAACTTCATTTGGGTTTATGAATGGCACCTTGAATGTTGCTAAGAAGTTTCCAAAGGTTAAGTTTGAACATGCGACTGGGTATGCGCGTTCAGAGAATATGGCAAGTTATAACGCTCGCTTCTATGAAGGAAGATATATTCAGGGGGTTATTGCCGGTCATGTCACAAAAACTAATACTCTAGGGTATGTCGCTTCCTTTCCTGTACCAGAAGTAATTCGCGGGATTAACTCCACATACCTTGCCGCTAAATCGGTCAATCCCGATGTTAAATTAAAAATTATTTGGGTAAATACGTGGTATGACCCTATGAAAGAGGCAGAGGCAGCCAAGGTTTTAATTGACCAAGGCGTTGATATTTTAATGCACCACACAGATTCTACCGCGGTGATGCAAGAAGCTGAAAAGCATGAAAATGTGTATGGTTTTGGTAAAGCATTTGATATGACGAGATTTGCTCCAAACAGTCATTTAACCAGCGTTGTCAACAAATGGGCTCCGTATTATGTTGAAAGAGTACGCGCGGTTTTAGACGGAACATGGGAAGCAAAAGAGACATGGGGTGGTTTTGGCTTGAAGTTAATTGAAATGGCACCTTTTAATTCGGCAGTTCCTGCTGATGTTCGCGTATTGGCGGAGCAAACGCAAAAGGATATTTCTTCTGGAAAGTTCCACCCATTTACTGGCCCTTTAAAAAGCCAGGACGGCACTGTTTTGTTACAAGAGGGTGAGGTCGCAACGGATGAGTTTTTGTTGAATATGCATGTATATGTTGAGGGAATTGATTCCCGCTTGCCAAAGTAGAAGTACAGGACTAAGATTGCTTATTAATTTTTATTTTTTATTACTAAGGGATTAAAAGAATGTCATTACGAATCAATGATAAGGCACCTAACTTTGTTGCCAATACTACGATCGGAGAAATTGACTTTTATACTTGGGCGGGTGATTTTTGGATTATTATGTTTTCACACCCTAAAGATTTTACACCAGTTTGTACGACTGAATTAGGGTATATGGCTGGCCTTCAGGACGAATTTAGTAAGAGAAATACAAATATTATTGGTGTTTCTGTTGATGGGGTTGAAGATCACAAAAGATGGATCAGTGATATTGAATCCTCACAAGGAAATAAGTTGCATTATCCCCTTATTGCCGATGTAGATCTCCAGGTTTCTAAAGCATATAATATGCTTCCTGCTGCTGAAGGCACGTCTTCGGATGGTCGCAATGCTGCGATGAATGCTACTGTACGCACAGTGTTTATTATTGCTCCAGATAAATCTATTAAAATGATGATGACCTATCCTATGAGCACAGGTCGTAATTTTAATGAGATTTTACGGGTTCTTGACAGTATCCAGCTTACACATAATCACAAAGTTGCGACACCTGTGAACTGGAATAATGGTGAAGATGTTGTTATTCTTCCCTCTGTTTCTAATGAAGATGCTCAGGCAAAGTATCCAGATGGTTGGCGTGAAACATTACCCTATATTCGTTACGTTAAAGATCCATCATAAATTTTTTTTTATAGTTAAAAAAAAGATCCTTTCATATGCTTTATATGAAAGGATCTTTTTTATTTGCCCTATTTTCGTTTATACAGACTTTTTCTTAGAGTAGAGCTGTGATATACGATCAAAAATAATAGCAATGGCAACTATTGCGATACCATTAAGCAGTCCTGATGAAAATGATTGGACAGCGATGGCGCGCAGTACCGATTGGCCAAGGCCAGCCACACCGATCATAGATGCAAGAACCACCATAGATAATGCCATCATAATGGTTTGATTAATGCCCATCATTATACTTGGTAATGCAAGGGGTATTTGTACTTTGATTAATTTTTGCATTGGCGATGCCCCAAAAGCGTTTGATGCTTCCGAAGTGGACTGGGGAACCATTCTAATGCCTAGGTCAGTGAGACGAATAATCGGGGGGATCGCGTATACTACTACAGTAATCAGCCCTGGAACCCTACCAACGCCCAAAAGCATAACAATGGGAATAAGATACACAAAAGGAGGCATGGTCTGCATAATATCAAGAATTGGGTTCATGGCCATGCGAAACTTGGGGAAGAGCGCCATCAGAATGCCAATTGGCAGCCCAATTATAATTGTAATGATCGTGGCAATCATAATTAGAACCATGGTGCGCATTGTGTCATCCCACAGATTAAGCATACCCAGTACAATGAATGTACAGAATATAGATAAAGATAATTTCCAATTACGTGTTAACAAATAAGGAATAAGAGTGAACAAGAATAATATTATCCACCACGGGGTATTGAGAAATACTATTTCAGTAAAGATAAGAAACTTTAAAAGGGGTGCAAATAGCGTTTCAAAAAAATCACTATAAAGAGTGATAAAGCTATCGTACGATTGATCAAGTTTTCTCCTGATTAATATAAGGGTTTCTTGTTTTAATGTGGGAAATTTATACAGCCATTCCATGTTACTATTTCATTTAATTGTAATTTATAAACTTTAATTGATGCTAAAAAAAAGATACCAGTGACGTTTCTGGTATCTTTTTTTTATTGGGTTTATTTATTAGTTCACTTGTAATGAACTATTAATTCTGGTTACGACGTCTTCTGGCACCCAGTCTGTCCACAATTGCGGATACTGTTTTAAGAAGTAAGTTGCTTGATCTACTCCAGTTGGTTGGTTTTTATCAATCCATGCGAGTACCTTGCGAATATCTTCATAAGGATATGTTCTCTTTTTGAGATATTCATTAATGAAAGGATAACGTTCTGATGCTTTTGTCGTTATGTATGTATGGACAGGCGCAGGTGGGTAAGAGGATCCAATTTTAGTTTTACAGTCTATAACTGTCACACAAGATTCGAACTCTTTTTCATTAGTTTCTAAAACCAAGTCAACTTTCACCATATCGACATTACTTAAGAGATTAGTCGGTGTCCAGTAGTATCCAATCCACCCCTCTTTTTGACCGTATGCCTTGAGTAAAGATGTATCCAATCCTGCTTGCGAACCTGTAGCAACTAAATCAAATCCAGCTTCCTCCATTTTTAGGAATTCAAAAAGGTTTTCCGTTGAAATTTCACAGTTCCATCCTGGAGGGCAAGTGAAAAATCCAGCACGTTTAGGGTTTTCAGGATGAGGAAAGAGGTCAGGGCGTTTTTTTATACCTTCGATAGTTTTTAATTCTGGGTATTCATCAACGAGATATTTTGGTATCCAAAACCCTTCACTGCCACCACCAATAAAAAGATCGCCAGTTTTGATAATCGTCCCTTTTGCGAGAGCATCATTTAATCCTTTTGTGTAAGATCTAGTCCAAAACTCTGGGACGATATCTGGTTGCGACTTTTTAGTGAGGGACGCGCCAATAGACATGGTGGCTCCCGTTAAAAGTTCGACTGTACATCCATAACCTTTTTCCAGGATGTATTTATCAACGTTAGCGGTAAATATGCCTGAAGTCCAATTCATTTCTCCAACTGTAACAGTTCCACAGGAGTAATTAGAATCACCCTCTTTCGACAATCGTAATGGGTTTTTCATCGTTATAACTACAACTGCTAGGGCAGCAATAGTAATTCCAATTATAGACCATAAAATATTTTTCTTGTTTACAAGCATAATTTAAACTCTTTTCGCTTTAATGGATAAAAAAAACTCTTGTTTTGGTAAATTTTTTTGAGAATATTTAGTGCGTTAACGATAGGACGTTAATGATGCTGTCTCGAGAAATGACGCCAGTCAGACTTCCAGAATCATCCACAATTGGTAACGGATAATTTGTCCCAAGTGAGGTGCAAAGAATTTTTTCTAATTTCTCATTAGGCTCAATAGTATGACTGAGGTCAGCCGCCTCAATAGTGCTGATAGATGAACCGTGCTTTTGCATCCTTTTGGTGAGAGCATCAATTGTTACGACCCCTTGAAACTCACCACTTACCTTACATTCAAGGTAAGCGTGATCTGTATTGTATTTATTCATATATTCTAACGCCTTATCAGCGCAGTCTATTGTAATGCGACATTTGGGGAGTTCAGACAGGACATCTGCTGTAATAATGCGGGTGCGATTGACATCACGAACAAAACTTTCCACATAGTCATTGACGGGTTTTAAAACAATATTTTGAGGGGTATCAACCTGGACAATCTCGCCATCTTTTAAAATTGCAACACGGTCACCAATTTTAAGGGCTTCATCAAGGTCATGAGTGATAAAGATGATGGTTTTATTTAATTTACTCTGTAAGTTAAGCAAGAGTTCTTGCATTTCACTACGAATAATAGGATCTAAAGCACTAAATGCTTCGTCCATAAGCAGAATTTCTGGGTTGTTGCATAAGGAACGTGCCAATCCAACCCGCTGTTGCATTCCCCCCGATAGTTCACGAGGAAATTTATCTTCATACCCTGTAAGACCAACGGCCTCTATCCACTTTGTCACTTGTAGCTTATATTCATCGGGGTCAAAGTTCTGAATGTTCAGGCCAAAGCCAACGTTTTCTTGCACATTCATATGAGGGAAAAGGGAAAAGTTCTGGAACACCATATTCATTTTATGCCGACGAAGGTTCCTCAGATCCATTTTATCGTAGTTGAGGATATTATCATTATTAAAATAAATTTCACCACTCGTTGGTTCTAAAAGGCGGTTTATGGTGCGAATCAGTGTCGACTTACCAGAACCGCTCAGACCCATAATCACAAAAACTTCACCGGCATTGATATCCAATGAAATATTGTTCAATCCTAAAGAATGGTTGGTTTCTGAAAGGATTTTATCCTTACTTTCACCAGCTTGAGCTTTTGGGACAATAGAAAGGGGATCCGTACCAAAAACCTTGTAAAGGTTGCATATTCTAATTTTAGACATGAATGTTAAGCATACTGTTTAAAGTTAACTGAAGATTAATAAAACGAAATTGTGAGGCATTACAAACAGTGTAAGCCAAGTAAACCACCACGAGCATTTTAGTTATATTTTTAGATTATAGATTTATAAAAATAAAGATTAAATTGACCTAATTGATCTAATATTAGTCTTATAGGGTACCATAGACTGTTTTTAACTACAAATAACACTTTTTTTTTAGAAATATAAAACAGATAAATACATAAATCAACCCTAGTAAAATCATCAAACTTATTTTCCAAAAACTATTATTTTATTTATAAGTAATTATATTTCATTATATAAATTAAAGTGATGTTATAAATACATATTTTATTATTATATATTTGTATTTTAATTGTAGAAAAAATAATTTTTCACTACTTTTACTTTGATATATAATATAAATCTTATAATTTATTGAAAACTATAAATAAAGATGCTGTATTAAAAAAATTTAGTATTTTAATTGGTTTTGTGGAAAAGTTGAGGAACTAAGGCTTTAAGAGAGGGGGTGTTATGCTTAATATAAAGTATGTATAAGCATGCTAAATTTTAAACTTAATTTATAATAGTACACTTAGATTGTAAGCCCTTTCGGGGAGACTTAAGGCGAAGCTTTTGACATGTTTCTTATATTCTAGGGCGCTGTCACTGACGAGGGAGCTTGCGGGGAGTGATTTTAGTGGCTGTGAGGCGTTAAAAACAGGTTATCAATAAGATTTTGCGTAAAGTTAAAATTTTTCAGTTTAAATCCATTGCTAATCAAGAGATTCACTGATAAAAGAAAATTCTTAGATTTTTTATTCATTGTATTTGAACAAAGTTTTTTGTATCAGAGACTTTGTAGATATATTTTTTGCTTAATTGCGGCAATGGCGAAATTGGTAGACGCGCTGGCTTTAGGTGCCAGTAGGGCAACCTGTGGGGGTTCGAGTCCCTCTTGCCGCACCAAAGAATTTTTGTCCTAATTTTAAATATGTGTATTTAAATTATTGATGAACTGGAGTAGATTGTTAGTTTTTAGGACATATATATTTGATTTTTTTTGTTAGGGAAAAAATTGGGCATCGCGGTTGAGAGTTTTTTGACCAGTTATTAATCTTAATATTGCAAGGAATGCGTAATGCAAATTACCGAAACGGCCAATGAAGGGCTAAAGCGTGGTTACGAGATATCTATTTCAGCTGCGCAAATAAATGATAAAATTTCAGTTCGTTTTGATGAGTTAAAGAAAACAATTCGTGTGCCAGGTTTTCGTGTTGGTAAGGTGCCCACAAAAGTTTTAAGTCAGCGCTATGGTAAGACCATGTGGCAAGAGGTTGTTGAACAGCTTGTTCAAGAGACTTCAAAGAAAATTTTAGAAGATGGTGTTTTCCGTCCGAGTTTAAGTCCAAATATTCTTGTTGATAAAATGTCTGAGGATGAGGGCGTTGTCTATCGTATGGATTTTGAGACTCTGCCAGAAGTCACTTTAATGGACTATGATGCACTTTCCTTGGAGCATTGGGTTGTTGATGTGAAACAAGAAGTCTTGGATGAACAACTTAAGGCGCTCGCTGAACAGCAAAAAGCCTTCACCAAGGTTGACCGTAAAGCGGAGCTTGGCGATGCTGTGGTGATGGACTTTGTCGGGTCAATTGATGATGTGGAGTTTCAAGGGGGTAAAGGGAGCGATTATCAACTGGTCTTAGGTTCAGGGTCGTTTATTCCTGGGTTTGAAGAACAGCTGGTCGGTTCAGTTGCGGGTGCGGATTTAGATGTGAAGGTCACGTTCCCAGAGCAGTATAACGCCCAAGAATTAGCAGGCAAAGAAGCGCTCTTTAAGTGTACCATTAAAGAAGTTAAAGAGGGTGAAGTGCCGGTGCTTGATGATGCGTTTGCTCAAACTTTAGGACTTGAGAACTTGTCAGGTCTTGAAGATGCAGTACGTCAACAGGTGGTAAGTCAATATGATACCCTGTCCCGTGATGTCATGAAGCGTAAATTACTGGATATTCTGGTTGAAGGCCATCAATTTGCATTGCCTGGGAATTTGGTTGAGGTTGAGTTTAATGCTATCTGGGAAAAAGTTCAGGCAAGAATGAAAGAGGCTGGCCAGGATTATGATTCATTTGGTAAAACCGAAGAATTAGTCAGAGAAGACTTTAAGAAGATCGCAATCCGTCGTGTCTGTCTTGGATTAGTTGTTTCAGAAATTGCCCGTGTTCAAGATATTCAGGTGAGTAATGAAGAGCTGAGCAGAGGCGTCTACGAGAGAACCAAAGACTTGCCGGAGAGTCAGCGTAAAGAGTTTTTTGATTATTTGGTTAAGAATCCTCAAGCACAGGAAAGCTTCCGTGCCCCTATCATTGAAGAAAAAGTGATTAACTATTTGTTTGAGCGCATTAAATTGGTTGATCAGCCCATTGGTCTTGATGAGCTGATTAAATTAAGTCAGGAGCAAGAGGAAAAAAATGATGGTGGTGTAGTTTCTGAAGCTTTGGAGTCTGATGAAGCCAAGGATGCGGATAAAAAGAAGGAAACACCGAAAAAGAAGGCGGCACCAAAAAAGAAGGCCGAATCTAAGTCGGAAGAGAAAAAAGAGGATAAACCTGCCCCTAAAAAGAAGAAAGCAGCAAAAAAAGATACATCCCCTGATGAGTTACCAAAAAGCCCATCTAAGAGTGAAAAAACGGTGAAAAAAGCTAAAACCACCGCGATTAAGGACTAAAAAGAGTGAAAAACCCTCAAGAAGGCTAGGGCTTCAAAACGCGAAGAAAACCGCGGAGACACTAGCCGTCTTGATTTAATCTTTCTTTTTGTTAACATTACTTTGCGCAGTATACTTAACTTTATGATTACTCTATGTGCGCAAGATCACATTGCAAAGGGGAACAATTCTTAAGGTACCCATCATAAGAAGCATCATCAAAGGTTTTACTTTGATATAACGTAAATGTTTTGTTTTAATACTTTGAGGGATGCGTTTATTTAAGAGTTGTTAAGTTAAAATTAATGGTATTTTACATAACGGAGATTTATTAATGGATGTGATGTCAACATTGGTTCCAATGGTTGTAGAGACAACAAATCGTGGGGAGAGGGCGTTTGATATATACTCCCGTCTGCTGAAAGAAAGAATTGTTTTTTTAACTGGTCCGATTGATGATGGTGTGGCATCGCTTATAAATGCGCAATTACTTTATCTTGAGTCCGAGAACCCCAACAAGGACATTTCCTTATACATATCAAGTCCAGGGGGCGTTGTGACCTCAGGGTTGGCAATATACGATACTCTGCAGTATATAAAACCAGATGTATCGACCATTTGCCTTGGTCAGGCGGCGAGTATGGGATCATTCCTGTTAATGTCTGGCGCCAAGGGCAAAAGATACTCTCTGCCCAATGCGCGGATCATGCTGCACCAGCCTTCAGGCGGCAGCCAAGGACAGGCCACCGATATTCAAATTCAAGCGGAGGAAATTCTGCGCTTGAAGACAAAATTAACGCAAATGTATGCTGAACATACTGGCCAAGATTACGAGCATTTGTTAGAAATCATGGAAAGAGATAAATTTTTCTCCCCTGAAGAAGCTCTCAAGCTGGGTTTAATTGATAAAATTATTCAGCATAGGGTAACCCAGGAGGAGGAAAAGTAACTATGGTGCCATGTGACGTAAAAAACCATCTTTATCAGCAACGAGTAACAATATTCTTGCTTTTTTGATTGATTATTATGTATATATAATCAATATGGTATTGAGTTTTACGTTTTTTTATGTACTACTTCAGAATTGGAGCACGTATTTTTTTTAAGGGATTAACTGGAGGCTAAATGTCTAAAACAAATAGTAACGATTCTAAAAATACGCTCTATTGTTCTTTCTGCGGAAAGAGTCAAGATGAAGTTCGTAAGCTGATTGCAGGCCCAACTGTTTTCATATGTGACGAGTGTATTGAATTATGTATTGATATTATTCGGGAAGAGAACAAAGGGATAGGCTCAAAAGGACATGACGGGGTACCAACGCCAGTTGAGATTTTTTCAGTTCTAAATGATTATGTTGTCGGTCAAGAGCAAGCAAAGCGTGTCTTAGCGGTTGCTGTTCATAACCACTACAAGCGCTTAGACCATGCCAGTAGCAGTAAGAACGCCACAGAGATTTCAAAATCGAATATTCTGCTGGTGGGACCTACGGGGTGCGGTAAGACCTTACTTGCCCAAACTCTCGCGCGGATTCTTGATGTTCCCTTTACCATGGCCGATGCCACAACGCTTACTGAGGCGGGGTACGTTGGGGAAGATGTTGAAAATATTATACTCAAATTATTACAAGCATCAGATTACAATGTAGAGCGTGCGCAACGGGGCATTGTTTATATTGATGAAGTAGATAAGGTTAGTCGTAAGGCTGACAATCCTTCCATTACCCGCGATGTATCGGGTGAGGGTGTCCAGCAGGCTCTATTAAAGATTATGGAGGGCACAATTGCCAGTGTTCCGCCTCAAGGTGGCCGCAAGCATCCACAACAAGAGTTTTTGCAGGTTGATACCACCAATATTCTGTTTATTTGTGGGGGAGCCTTCGCGGGATTAGAATCTATTATTACTCTGCGGGGAAAAGGAACCTCTGTTGGGTTTGGGGCTGATATTAAAGATCCTGATCATATCAATTTTAATGATATATTGACGGGTTTAGAGCCTGAAGACCTTTTAAAGTTTGGGCTTATACCTGAATTTGTTGGCCGCCTTCCGATTATTGCAACCCTGACCAATCTTGATGAAGATGCTCTTATTGACATTTTAATTAGGCCTAAAAATGCGTTGATTAAGCAGTACCAAGCTTTATTTGAAATGTCGAATGTGGAGTTGGTCGTCGAGGAGAATGCCCTTAGAGCGATTGCCTGTAAGGCGATTAAGCGAAAAAGTGGTGCACGTGGGTTAAGGGCAATTATGGAAGAAGTCTTACTTGATGTTATGTTTGAATTGCCAGAACTGGATGGTGTGAAGCAAATCATCTTGAACAAGGGCGTTGTGGAACAAAAAGAAGACTTTGTATATGTCTATGATGATAAAGTAAGAGAAATGAGTGCCACTGTTCTACAATAGGGTATTGTTGAAGGGTTTTTATATTCAAGGGTGAACCAAAGTCTTTTTAACCTTCAAGTGATGGTTTTTTTTATTTTTGTGTTTAAATTTTAAGTTTAGTGTTAGAGGAATATTTTCAAATGACAAATGTACCCACATCAGATGAGATGACTTTCTCGGTTATGCCGTTGCGGGATATTGTTGTTTTTCCTCATTTAGTCGTCCCTCTGTTTATTGGACGTGAAAAGTCCGTATTAGCTTTAGAAGAAGTAGTACAAAGTGATGATCAGGTTTTGTTGCTGGCGCAAAAAGATGGGTCAGTATATGATCCAGAGCCTAAGGACTTTTATGAAGTTGGTACCTTAGGCAGCATTTTACAAATGCTCCGCTTGCCAGATGGAACTGTGAAAGTATTGGTTGAGGGTGGTGCCCGTATGCGGGTGACCAAGTTTTATACCGATGGGCCATGTTTAAAGGCTTCAGTTGTTGCGTTTGAAGATGAGGATGACAATAAGTTAGAACTACAGGCGTTGGTGCGCTCGGTCACGAATATCTTTGAAGATTACGCGAAACTTGGTAAAAAAATATCTTCAGATGTGTTGGCTTCCCTCAGACAAATTGATGACCCAAACAAGCTGTCCGATGTGATTTCTTCTCACTTGTCTCTTAAACTTGCTGACCGTCAGAATTTGCTTGAGTTACCGTCAATTAATAAACGTCTCAGTCATATTTTCTCTTTTATTGAAGGGGAAATTGGGGTCATAAAAGCCGAGAATAAAATTCAAAACCGTGTTAAACGGCAAATGGAAAAAACCCAACGGGAGTATTACCTGAATGAACAATTAAAGGCCATTCAGAAAGAGTTGGGTGATGCGGATGAGTCTGGACGGGATGAAGTTTCTGAAATTGAAGATAAGATAAAAAAAGCCAAACTCACTCCAGAGGCGAAAGAAAAAGCCGATTCTGAATTGCGAAAACTGCGGCATATGAATCCTATGTCAGCGGAAGCAACGGTTGTGCGTAATTATTTGGATTGGCTGTTAGATGTTCCTTGGAAACACTTCTCGCGGGTGAAAAGTGATATTTTACATGCTGAATCCGTCCTTAATTCAGATCATTATGGCTTGACGAAGGTTAAAGAACGTATTTTGGAATATCTCGCTGTTCAAGTGAGAACAAAGAAGATAAAAGGGCCTATTTTGTGTCTTTCTGGCCCTCCAGGTGTTGGAAAAACATCCCTTGCCTCATCAATCGCCAAAGCCACGGGAAGAAAGTTTATCCGTATGTCCCTTGGGGGTGTCCGTGATGAATCTGAAGTACGGGGCCACCGGCGGACGTATATTGGGTCTATGCCCGGGAAGATTATTCAATCCATGAAGAAAGCTGGAACAAGCAACCCGCTGTTTCTTTTGGATGAAATTGATAAGATGGGAAATGACTTCCGTGGGGATCCTGCTTCGGCTTTGTTGGAGGTTCTTGATCCTGAACAGAACAATACCTTTAATGATCACTACCTTGAAGTTGATTATGACTTAAGTAAGGTGTTATTTATCACCACTGCTAATTCTCTCAACCTCCCCCGACCGCTTCTGGATCGAATGGAGGTAATTCGTCTTTCTGGATATACTGAAGATGAAAAGGTTGAGATCGCCCGTCGCCATCTTATTTCGAAGAAAATGAAGGATCATGGCCTAAAGAAAGACGAGTGGTCCATTGATGAGGACTCATTAAGAGATGTAATTCGTTACTATACCCGAGAAGCGGGTGTGCGTAATCTTGACCGAGAACTTTCTAACCTAATGCGGAAGGCTACAAAGAAATTATTACAAGATCCAGACCTGAAGAGTATTGCAATTACAAAAGATGTTCTTGATAAATACTTAGGGGTACGCACGTTTAACTATGGACAAGTTGAAGAAAAAGACTTGGTCGGTGTTGTCACAGGATTAGCGTGGACGGAAATGGGCGGCGAAATTCTGAGTATTGAAAGTGCCATGTCCTATGGCCGTGGTAAGGTTATTACGACTGGAAAGCTGGGTGATGTGATGCAAGAGTCCATTACTGCAGCTATTACTTATGTAAGGTCGAATGCACCAAGGTTGGGAATTACGCCATCTATCTTTAATTTCCGCAGCATTCATGTGCACGTCCCTGAAGGTGCGACGCCAAAAGATGGCCCCAGCGCGGGTGTCGGTATGATTACCTCTGTTGTCTCGTTGCTTACAGGAATCCCTGTCCGCCGCGATGTTGCCATGACGGGGGAGATTACGTTGCGTGGTCGCGTCTTGCCCATAGGTGGGTTGAAAGAGAAGCTTTTAGCCGCCCTGCGGTCTGGCATAAAAACCGTTATTATTCCAGAGCAGAATAAAAAAGATTTATCAGAGATTCCAGATAAGGTAAAAAAGGCCATTAATATTATTCCTGTTGAGACTGTCGATGAAGTTCTGCCCATTGCGTTATGTGCTCCAACGGTTCCTATTGTCTGGGATGAAGAAGAAGAGAAAAAAATGGCCTTAGCGAACGTGAAATTAGATTGTGATGGGAAGGCAAATACAATTCGACCTCACTAGGGGACAAATATTTCTTATGTGTGTACGTATGTTAGATAATTTAACTTTAGCAAGGTCTTTAATTGACTTTTATAGGCACCATTAAAGAACTTTTATATTTACAATTTGATATGAGGTATAACTGCTGTGAATAAGAATGATTTAATAGATAAAGTTTCTAAAAACTCTGGCCTTTCAAAGGCGAATACGCTAAAAGCTGTTGACGCGCTTATTGAGGCGATAACTGATAGTTTGTCAGCAGGTGAAGATGTTCGGTTAGTTGGTTTTGGTACCTTTCTGGTATCAAAACGTGAAGCAGCCGTGGGACGTAACCCACGCACTGGTGATGAAATTTCTATCCCAGAGCGTATTCAACCAAAATTTCGCCCAGGTAAGGTTTTAAAAGCTGCTGTCAATAACTAGTTGTTTTTTTTATGTATTTTTTGCTTGCGTTGTTCATTCAACTTCGCTAAAAATAAAGAAATGTTGAGATAACTCGTTAGCAAATAAATAAATAAATATTTCTTTAATATTATTTCCTAGAGTTTAATCTTATCTTTTAGGTTAGGGCGGTTAGCTCAGTTGGTAGAGCATCTCGTTTACACCGAGAGGGTCGGCAGTTCGAGCCTGTCACCGCCCACCATTATATGCACAGGGTGCATTATAACTCAATAATATTACAACACCCCCCCTTAATCTTTTTTCTTGTGCAGAGTATATGAAATCTGGCCTTTGGCTAAGTGACTAGATTTTGGGTTAAGTGGAACTATCTGGGTCTTGGGCTGTTTTTATTAGAACAAAGAAAAATTATATTCTTTTGCAATAATCAACCCACCCCAAAAGCTTAGGGTCGCGAAGCCTATTACAACAGAAACAGAGACCAGCGTTAGAGTTGCCCATTTCTTTTCATGTTTCTGTTGAACTTGAAATAAATGATCTGCAATCATCCGTATAGCAATTTGTTTCCAAATAGGAAAGGGCATACCCTTATGATTAGGATTCCTTTGTTCGGTGATCGTGTTAGCAAGACTATCAATAATGTCAGTTGCAGTTAAAACATGTCTTTTATATTTATTGGTTTCTTTTTCTGTATTCATATTCTGTATTTTTTCCTAAAAAATAAACTTCAAGTCAGTGAGAAATTTTCATTAATGGATACTAATAGGTGTATTTACTGAAAAAAAAATTTTCACTAATATAGTATGAATAAATGAGTTTTTTTTAAAGACATTTATACTAGTTTTTTCACTTAAAACAAAAGAAAATATTTTTTCATGCGTATATCAAGATAATCAATTAAGAATTAGCGATGAAAGTCTTTTATTCGTCTTGATGTCTATGTATTGACTCCTTATGTTATAGTATGTCAAGCAACTTTCATACCAGATATTAAAAGCTATGTGCGTATAATAATTGTGAGTGGCAAAAATACGCGGTACCAGAGGATATGATGGGGGGAGAGTTTTTTTAGGATAAGACTGCGGGTGATGCCGCGTGTATTTTTTTTAGAAAAATTATAGCGAGTGCGTAACGCAACAACCCTCTTCTTTTATGATAGGCGTGTCTTACCTTTGGACAATTGGGCTATACAGTGATATGATTATCAATCATATGTAATTTCATTTCTAGTGTGTAGGGACTTCTTGCGTATTTGGTGCAATCGGTCGCTCAGTGTGGACCAGTGTGCTATAAGTATTATATGGGTTGGTCGAATTTCATTACAAACTTAGGTTACACACGTGACCAATAAAGGCCATTATGTGCGTTAATACTTCTCAAGAACAGATTAAAAATAAGATTCAAGATCTCAAGGTGCAACATAAGGATTTGGATTTAGCTATCCAAAGTTTAAACGATCAGTCAGCTGTTGAAATGTTTACCCTTAAACGTTTTAAGAAACATAAACTTCTTATTCGCGATGAAATCGTATACCTAGAAAACATGTTATTTCCTGATATCATTGCATAGTATCAGATGATTTCAGCTGAAATTTAATTTTCTCACCATGGATTTTAGTTTAAATTTCACCTTAGTGATGACGAGGACATTTTGGATGCGTTTGTCCAGAAATTTCCATGTCTTTTCATAGTTAGGACTGCGGTCATTGAGCCAATATAGTAAGGTTTGCGAATAGACGCTGATGAGGATCAGCCTTTTGGTATAATAGCTAAAGTCTGTAGAGGTGTCTCCTGCGGTTCGCCAGAGCAGATCGGCTGTTTCAAAAAGACGTGAGAATATATATTGGGGCTGTTTAGAGCTTGGAATCACAATCCACGAAACGAGTCTGCGGATCGCCTCCCGATAAGGCTCATAGAGGGTTATTCGGGTTTTAATGGTGGTAATAATCCGGTGATGAATTTTCATTGATGCCATATCAACGTCCTTCAGCGCAGCCAGAGTTTGTGTATTTAAATCAAGATAAAACTCATTAATAAGGTCTGAGATGCCATAAGGGTAGAGGCGGTTACGTTCAAGTTCGGTCACGCCCAATTCTTGGCATGCGCGATTCAAGGTCATATTGTTCCAGCCGTCAAAGACGACATGATCAAGGGTTTTTGTGAGAATATCTTTTCTTAATTGAGAATCGGGTGTGGAAATATCATGAAGCATTTTTTATCATTTCACTCGTAAATATTAGGTTTTGCGATGATTTAAGTCGTTGTGGATACAAGATGCCGTCTAGGTGGTCGTATTCATGCAGCACAACGCGGGCGTGGAAATTATTTGCGATCCATTCAAAGGGCGTCCCGTCTTCGTTGAGAGCGTCCACGTGGATGGATTTAGGTCGCGGTACCCATCCGGCAAGTCCAGGAATAGATAGGCAGCTTTCCCAGTCCTCGGTTTCAGTGGGGTCAAGTACGGTGATTTTAGGGTTGATGAGCACTGTTAAGGGGACACCATTTGGCCATTCAGCGGAGTAGCCCATACGCGCCTTAGGAACAGAAACTAACATGATCCGAAGATTAACACCAATTTGTGGTGCAGCCAGGCCAATACCCTGTGCGTTTTCAAGGGTCTCACGCATATCTTGTACAAGGGTGGGTATTTGTATCTCCCCCATACTAGATTTTGGGTCTTTAATTAATCGTGATTTCTGATATAATAATGGATTGCCCATTTTTAAAATTGGATGGATTGACATATATCTATATAATTTTAGAGTTAAAAATTTTAAATAATTGAGAAAAATTAATTGTTCTTCTTTCTATAATCTAAAATATATGATATCAATTCAATCTGCTGTAGTCGATAATAGGTTTTGAATTTTTGTGCAAATTCTATTTTTGACTGCGGAATCATTTTATTTGTAACTTTTGGAAAGGAGTTGATCTGTAGTGGTTCATGTTTTAGTTCGAGACAACAACGTTGACCAAGCTCTGCGTGCTTTAAAAAAGAAAATGCAGCGCGAAGGTATTTTCCGTGAAATGAAAGTTAGGCGTTCTTATGAAAAGCCTTCTGAGCGTCGCGTACGTGAAAAAGCCGAAGCAATTCGTCGTTCGCGTAAGCTGGCGCGCAAAAGAGCGCAATTTGAGCTTTAGGGAAATTCAGAACGATCACTAAATTCATGAAAATGAGTTCAGATTCAGCTAAAAAAACTGTTTAATATTTATTATAGTATTTAACAATTAGAAAAGTGACTATTTCTTAAGAAATGGTCGCTTTTTTTGTATTATGATTTAGAGTGGGGCCATGTCAATCACCCTCATATGATAGAATATGGGGCTGTCTGGTTGATGCATGGTGGTTAGGATCCCCGTGACGCCCATGGGAACTTGGGGCTGCTCAATGGCATGGTCAAAGGAGATGAGAACCCTAGCGCGGTTAGGGGTGTTCATACACGCCATACAGTGCGCTGCAGATGGGGAAATTAGATAATGGGCTGAGCTAAGGGTATAGGCATCTAACGGGACAAAGTGTCCACCAATAAGTGCCTGCTGATTATTCCATTGGTTTTGAAAGGTGGTAAACCGTTCACCATCTAAAGGGTCACTGGTAAGGACTTCCCAAGAGAGTCCTCCGGCAACACCAAGGATTTCAGGCTTGTGAATAACCGGATGTTCCTCAGTCTGTTGGTTTTTATTATCGCTGTGGGGGGGAATCAGCAAAAAGCGACGTCGAGATATGTGCGCGTTTTTTGGGGTCATCATACCGCGTCCACTGTTCTTAAGGACTGACGTGTTTTTTCATGGAGTGCAGCAGAGTCTTCTCCCCCAAGGCCAGTCCAGTATGATTAATATAATGTTCGACACCTTCGCAAATATGCCATTTAGGATCAAGGCCTGCATCTTTAAGGCCTTTAACCGCATCATGGAGCATAGAGACAGGCACAATTTGATCCGCATCTCCATGGACTAAGAGCACCTCAGGTTTATTGGTGACCTCTTCAGGGAGGGTATGGGCAAATGCCAGTGCACCAGAATAGCCAATAATCGCGCCAATGGGATCTTTACGGCGGAGGCCCACATGCAGAGCCATGAGTGTTCCTTGAGAGAATCCAACTAAAGAAAGACTCTGAGAGTCTATATGAGTTTTCTCCAAAATATAGTCGAGGAAGCTATGCAGAAGCGGCGTGTTAGAAGTAATCTTTTGCTCTATGGAGGGAATACTGACATCCGACATGGAAAACCACTGTCGTCCAAAGGAGGGATTAATCTCGCAAGGTTCCGGAGCATCTGGCGCAATAAAAAGCGTATCCTGAAGCGAGCGCCAGCACTTTGATAAACCAATTAAGTCGCTACCAGAAGCGCCATAGCCATGTATAAACACAACAACAGATTTAATGGTGCCAGAGTCAGGCAGGCTTATTGGTCCGGGGAGCGGACATCTATCATCAAGGTAAAAATCGTCGTGAGACATATTAATATATTTCTGTGAATGGATAACATAATTTCCCTAAAGTCCGCGTTTTTATTAAATATAAGACGTTCTTAGGAACCAAAAAAATTTCTAACCTTAACTGTTGTGATGTTCTTCCCATATGCGCTTTTCATATTGGATGAAACTTTCAATCATAACAGTCCATAGGTTTTTAGTTAAGGTGGTATCAAGGCCAAGACTTTCGGCTTTTTTTGTCATTTTGTTGATAATATAGTTAATGCGCTCAGGGTCTACAATTTTGTTGGCGTCATTTTTCAATACGCCAGCTTGACGCACATATCCTTGACGTTCAAGAAGCAAGAGGATCAGCTCTTCATCAATTCTATCAATGTTCTTTCGGACATCTTGAAGATTCTTGCACGTCTGAATTGGACGAATAGGCGTTGTTGATATTGTTGACATAATTTAAATTCCCTTCACTAACAACTAATAAAGTATTGATTTTAAGACTATAAAATAAAATTAGTTCTCATTTTGCCTTTAAATCAGGTTTCTTTCAAGACCGCAAGTAAGGATTAACTCAAATTTATCTTGGAAGTTTGAAGATTTGACCAGGATATATCAGATCAGGGTTTTGAATTTGGTTTTCATTTGATTTGTAAATAATTTTATATTGGATTCCTGTGCCATATACAGCTCTGGCAATACGCCACAAGCTTTGACCTTCTTTGACCGTAAAAAAACCAGAGAGCAGTTGATTGTTTTTAGTTCGGTGGGTTGCAGGTACCTGTGCAGATATATCTTCAACTTGAAAGGAAACAACCAGACGCGCATCAACCTTATTAAACTTATCAAGGCGGTCTAGGCGAAGTTCGTGAAGACCGATAGATAAAATTTTATTAGGGGATACCCGCCATTGGTTGTCATCATCAACGGTAACTTCTGCATGAATTTCCGAGTCAACGTATAATAAAATAGTGCTGTTAGCGCTTCCAGTTCCTTGATATGTCATGCGTCTTGAGGCTGAGTATTCAATGGCGTTGATGCTCATTTGGTTTTTTGCGCCTGTTGTGCCTCCCTGCAGCACTTCTGTCGCGGATGTTTGCGCGTTAGTTTGCAGAACCAAAGGCATGGTTTTTGCCTGTTCGGACACCATGATGATAATACTTTTATCAGAGGTCACGGTGACCCCATCCTCACGGGTACTTTTGAGGGAGACAACGTGTTTTTTAGGGCCGAGGGGCTGATCAGATATGGCGACAAACTGCCCGTTGTTTTGGGTTTGTACTGTCTGAAACCTCTGGTCATCAACATAAATATCGACTTTTGAATTAGGCGTGGCTTTTCCTGCAATAACATAAGATCCAGAAGGGTCTACGGTGACCACATCAAATGTTGGCCCGCCAGTATTTTGGCCATTAGGATTTTCTTGGATATAAATGTTATCCCCTTGAGTTTGAGGTAGCTGTTGAGACTCGAAGGTGGACTCTGGCGATAAAGGTGCATTAGTCAAGGTGTTATCTTGAGGGGGTTGACGACCATCAAGCTCTTGCTCACCTGCTAATAAAAAATATGTTATCACAATGCCAGTGACGATGACGGCAAGACCTACCCCGATAATTAAAGCTTTATTGGATTTCGGCGGAATAGTCTCTTGCGGATCCATAAATTCTGGTCGATCTACAATATTTTGGTCAGCAGTTAAACCGTTGTTAAAAATCTTGTTCACCGTGCTTACCCCTATAGTTTTCACGTGCTTTAAACTTTAATATGCTTTAAACTTTAATTCATGTAACATTTCTCAAAGAATTAGTATTAATCAGACTTCAGTCTACTAAAAACAGAGTGTTTTTGTAAAATAGTTTTATTTTGTGGCAGAGCGTATAGGCTACGGCATAAGGGTTAGTGGGGAGTAATACTTTATATCCAGAGATTTCTTGATACCATAGAGAGGACTGTTGTCAGCAGGTTACTAGTCTTGTGGGAGAGGTAAGGCAGTGTCTTAAGGGGGGATTAATCAAACAATTGCACTTGTATTAAATGTTGTAATTTTATTATGTTTTTTGACATAAAACAATAAGGGTGTGTATACATATAGTTCGTATACACGCTGCTTGGCTGTTGATAAGGGTTATGAATTAACGCGCCTTAAGTGTGTATACATCATATTACTTATTATTTATGGAAAAGGTTTGTTTAATGAATAAAATTAAAGTAGATAATCCTGTTGTTGAACTGGATGGTGATGAGATGACGCGCATCATATGGCAGTTCATCAAAGATAAGTTGATTCTACCCTATGTTGATGTTGATTTAAAGTATTATGATCTTGGCATTGAAATGCGTGATAAAACCAATGATCAGATTACAATAGATTCTGCCCATGCCATTAAAGAGTATGGTGTTGGCGTCAAGTGCGCGACGATTACGCCTGATGAGGAGCGCGTTAAAGAGTTTAATCTGAAAAAAATGTGGCTATCTCCTAACGGGACAATACGTAATATCTTGGGAGGAACTATTTTCCGTGAGCCAATCATCATCGATAATATTCCTAAATATGTAAGCACATGGAAAAAGCCTATTGTCGTTGGGCGTCATGCGTTTGGTGATCAGTATCGCGCCAAAGACTTTCTGGTTCCAGGGGCGGGTAAGTTAAAAATGACCTTTACCCCTAAAGATGGTAGCGCGCCGATAGAACAAGAGCTTTTTGATTTTGAAACAGCTGGTATTGCCTTGGGTATGTATAATGTTGATGAGTCTATCCGTGGTTTTGCGCGCTCATGTTTAAACTATGGTTTGACCCGTGGGTGGCCAGTGTACTTAAGCACGAAGAATACAATTCTTAAAATTTATGATGGGCGCTTTAAAAACTTATTTCAGGAAGTTTATGAAAATGAGTTTAAGGCTAGGTTTGAGGCAGCAGGCATCTTTTATGAGCATCGCTTGATTGATGACATGGTGGCCTGTAGCATCAAGTGGTCAGGTGGTTATATTTGGGCATGTAAGAACTATGATGGTGATGTCCAGTCTGATACTGTTGCTCAAGGGTTTGGGTCTCTCGGATTAATGACATCAGTTCTGATGACTCCAGATGGTAAAACTGTTGAGTCAGAAGCAGCACATGGTACCGTCACGCGTCACTATCGTCGGCACCAAAAAGGTGAGGAGACATCCACCAACCCTCTGGCATCTATTTTTGCATGGACTCGTGGATTAGCCCATCGTGCCAAGTTGGATGACCACCATGACTTAGGTCAGTTTGCGTTAACATTGGAAAAAGCGTGTATTGAAACTGTTGAAGCTGGTTTCATGACGAAAGATTTGGCGCGGCTTGTTGGGTCTGATATTAAGTGGTTAACGACCAATCAGTTCCTAGAAAAAATTGATGAGAAAATGCAAGATAAAATGGCTATATAGTCAAGGTTATCCTCCATTTTTTCACTTAAATGATACGTGTTACCTATGGAGACGAAGCACGTATCATTTTAAATTTTTAAGGGGTTTACTGTAGTGAGTTTAATTAATATTTTGTTTTAGTGCATATATAGGCTAACCAGTGTTATGGAAAAACAGAACAAAACTATCCTAATTTTACGCCATGCAACAACCGTGGATACAAGTCCTTTGGGCGACCACGCCCGTGAGCTGACACAAGAGGGAAGACGAGAAGCGGAACGTGTGGGGGTCTGGATAGCGCAGTCTGGGCTCCAGCCAGAGTATAAGCTGTGTTCTTCCGCTCAAAGAACTGTCGAGACGGCCAGTCGCTGCGTCCAGTCTGCTAATGTCTCATTTTATGATAATAAGTTTATTGAAAAAGAGCTTTATAATGCGCCTACGCAAGTTTTGATTCAAAGGTTGGCGGCTATTCCTGATCGTTTTACCTCTGTTATATTAGTGGCTCACAATCCGGGTATATCTCACTTGGTGAACTTTTTTACCAGTGGATCGTTCAATAAGGGGGGGTATGTGGCGCCTGCAACATTGAGCCATTTTGAGTTTGAAGGGGCCTGGCAAGACTTAACGACTTCTGCCTGTTATGGGGGTATGACGAAGAAAAATCAGGTCTCAGGGAATATGTTGCCGGTAAAATTCCCATTTCCTGATGTGAACGGTCAAGAATTACGCGCGCGTCCTGCCTATTATTATTGTCAAGCAGCGGCTGTGCCCTATCGGTATGGCCCCAAGGGGCTTGAAATTTTGATCATTACCTGTTGCAAAGGAAACAGGTGGGGCGTTCCTAAAGGAATCCATGACCCAGGAAAAACCTTACAGGAAATGGCTGTCATTGAAACTGTTGAGGAGGCTGGCGTTTTTGGGGAAGTTATAGATGAGCCTTTAGGAGTATACGAGATCGACAAATGGGGCGCATCCTGCAGCATTACCGTATTTTCTTTAAAGGTGCTTGAGGTATATTCCGAGTCTCAGTGGCCTGAAAATAATCGTGAACGGAAATGGATTCCTGTATCTGATGTTCCCCAATATATTCATGATCAGACCCTTCAGGGTTTTATCGAAAAGTTAGCTCTCTCTATGGAGGGGAAGGCTTAAGGGGCAGTCTATGGATAATGTAGGCGGCATGCCTGGGGCTTATCCCCATGCTTTTTCAGAGTTTTGCTTGTAATTGTTAAGGATATGGTAATGTGAATTATGATGTTTATAGTGACCGCTTAAAAATAATAATTAGAAATAGTCAGAGTGTTGCCATCAGCAACACCCATCAGAACTTAACGACATCGCATATTTTATCTGCTTTTCTTGATGATCCAGATGATACTGTACGTAATTTAATTAGTGATGCTGGGGGATCTCTGGTGTCCTTGCGGTATTTAAATGATGCAGATTTAAAAGCGCTGCCCATTGTTCAGGGGGCAGATGCGCAGGTTTATTTAGGGTCTGATGTGGCGAGCGCTCTTAATCATGCAGAGGAAGTTTCCCGTAAATGGGAGGATAGTTTTATTACTGTGGAGCTGGTGCTTCTAGGTATTGTAATGGCATTAAAGACGGCTGGCTCTCAAGCACTTCTTGGCTGCGGTTTGACGGAAAAAAGCTTGGAGAAGGCAATAAAAAAGTTGCGGAAGGGGAGGAAGGCCCACTCAGCAGCATCCGAGAATCACTATAAATCCTTAGAAAAGTATACGGTAGATATTTCCCATAAGGCCAGTGAAGGAAAGCTTGATCCGGTGATTGGTCGAGATGAGGAGATTCGCCGTATTATTCAAGTTTTAAGTCGTCGGACAAAAAATAATCCCGTTCTGATTGGACATCCAGGAGTTGGGAAGACCGCGGTGGTTGAGGGATTGGCATTGCGCATTATGAGCAATGATGTTCCTGAGAGCCTAAAGGATAAACGGGTCTTATCCCTTGACCTTGGTGCCCTATTAGCAGGCGCAAAGTTACGAGGAGAGTTTGAAGAGCGGTTAAAAGTAGTCCTCGAGGATATTCATAGGGCTGCGGGTCAAATTATCCTGTTTATTGATGAAATGCATATGCTGGTCGGTGCGGGTGCATCAGAGGGCAGCATGGATGCCTCTAATTTGCTTAAACCTGCGCTTTCACGGGGAGAGGTGCGGTGTGTGGGGGCGACGACCTTGGATGAATATCGCCAGTATGTGGAAAAGGATGCAGCTTTAGCGCGACGGTTTCAATCTATTTTTATTGGTGAACCCATGGTGGAGGATGCGGTCTCTATTTTACGGGGACTTAAGGAAAAGTACGAGCTGTATCATGGCGTGCACATCATGGATTCGGCTTTGGTGGCCGCAGTCACATTCAGTGATCGGTATATTGCGGATCGGTTTCTGCCGGATAAGGCGATTGATCTGATGGATGAAGCTGCCAGCCGGCGTCGGGTTGAGATTGACTCTAAACCAGAAGAGCTTGATGAGCTAGATCGGCGGATCGTCCAATTGAAAATAGAGCGAGAAGTCTTGCAAAAAGAACAGGATAGCGCCAGTAAAGTCCGCCTAGAAAAAATCAACAATGATCTTAGTGTTCTTGAGAAGAGGTCACAAGAACTTACATCTTTGTGGAGCGTTCAAAAAAACAAATTGGCCTTTAGTACCCAAATAAAAGAACGCTTAGACAGCGCCCGTCTTGAGGTTGAGCGGCTCCAACGTGAGGGGGATCTCGCCCGTGCGGGGGAATTGATTTATGGCATTATTCCTGAGCTTGAAAATAAAATAATAGACGCAGAAAAAAGTTGTGAGATTGGATTGGTGCAAGAAACTGTCTCCAAGGACGATATTGCAAGTGTTGTGAGTCGGTGGACTGGAATTCCTGTTGAGAAAATGTTGCAAGGGGAACGGGAGAAGCTGCTGGGTATGGAGCGTGAGCTGAGCGCGCGGGTTATCGGTCAGCAAGCGGCCATTGATGCCGTAAGCCGAGCTGTGCGGAGGTCGCGGGCTGGCCTTCAAGATGCCAATCGGCCTGTGGGGAGTTTTCTCTTTCTTGGGCCGACGGGGGTCGGAAAAACTGAATTGACCAAAGCTTTGGCCCTGTTCTTATTTGATGATGAAAATGCCATGTTGCGCATCGACATGTCGGAGTTTATGGAAAAGCACGCGGTCTCTCGTTTAATTGGTGCGCCTCCTGGGTACGTAGGGTTTGAGGAAGGCGGAAAGCTTACTGAAGCGGTGCGCCATCGTCCTTATCAAGTGGTTTTGCTTGATGAAATCGATAAAGCCCACACGGATGTATATAATATCTTACTGCAGGTTTTGGATGAAGGGCGTCTCACTGATAGTCATGGAAGAACTGTCAATTTTTGTAATACGTTGATTGTAATGACCAGTAATATCGGGGGTGAAATACTCTCGCGTCAGTCGGGGGATGACCAAAGGGTGTACGATGAAGTAATGGGAGCTGTCAGGGGAGTTTTTCGTCCTGAGTTTATTAATCGTCTTGATGAAATCCTCATTTTTAATCAGCTGCAGAAAAGTCATATGGTAGATATTGTCAGAATTCAGCTGATGGAGGTGGGCGTCTTGCTTGGGGCGGGGAGTATAATGTTTGAGTTTGATCAGGATGTCTGTGTTTTTCTTGCACAGAAAAGCTATGACCCTATGTACGGGGCGCGTCCATTAAAGAGGGTTATCCAAAGGTTGGTAAAAGACGAGCTCTCAGAGAGGATTCTACAGGGAGACTTGGGGGAGGCAACCCAGGTAAGACTCAGTATCGGGGATAATCAAATTATTTTCAGGATCAATAATGAATACGGCAAAACAATGCCGGTTATCCTTGAGGATTCAGAGGTTTAACAAAGGGGCAGAAAATTTTTAAGTTTTTTTATAAGGGATTACGTGACGGTATTAACGAAATTATACTTGGTGGAGATGGCAAGGAAAGTCTGGCAAAGGGTGTCACGGGCTATTTATAGAAAAAAATATTTAAAAATCTTATTAAACCCTAGACAAGGACAAGTTTTTATGTTCTAACCATACATCGAGTGTGTGTTAGATTTACTCGATCTTCAAAATATCGATGATAAACAAAAGAGTGCTTTAAAGTACTTATTCTACAGGCCTAATGTAGTTTTTTTTAGAAATCTTTCGATAAAAAATTTAGGGGTGTAGCTCAATTGGTAGAGCACCGGTCTCCAAAACCGGGGGCTGTAGGTTCGAGTCCTACCGCTCCTGCCAGTAAATGGAATAAGTTTCCTTGTTGGGCGGTTGAATTTGTATGATTATAGGGCGCATGGCCTGGTGTTTTTCGTGATTTTTGGGGGTTAAATTAGTTTTTATGTTTTGTAGTATGAATAAGTTGAGTAAAATATAATGGCTAAATTCATGCCTTTAGAGTTTATGCGTCAGGTTCGTCGAGAAACCCGTCGTGTTACGTGGCCAAGTCGTAGAGAAACGCTAGTCAGTACGTTAATGGTATTTTTTATGGTTTCTTTAGCTTCTGTTTTCTTTTTTGTCGTTGATCAACTGACACAGGTGGGTATCCGCGGTATTTTAGGATTGTTGGGCTAAGTTTCTGTGGTTTGAAAGCTGATGTTGTTCGATATGAGTCGTAGATTGGGTGTTTTATGGAAGCGGGTGTCCCTATGAATTGGTATATTATTCAGGTGCATTCAGGCTTTGAGAATAAGATCAAAGCGCAAATTCTTGAGAAGATAGAACAGAAGAGCATGTCTGATTTGATTGAGGAATTTTTGATTCCCGTTGAAGAGGTCGTGCAGATTCGTAAAGGTAAGAAAGTAACGGTAGAGCGTAAGTTTCTCCTTGGGTATGTTCTTGTGAAATGTAATCTGACTGATGAGGTTTACCACTTAATAAAGAGTATGTCGAAGGTTACAGGATTCTTAGGATCAAACCAGAAGCCGCGCCCTGTAAGTCAGGGGGAGGTTGATCGTATTCTCGAACAAGTTGAAACCCGTCATGATAAGCCAAAACAAACGATCATGTTTGAAGTTGGTGAGCAAATTGTTGTATCAGATGGTCCGTTTAACAGCTTTAACGGTACCGTTGAGGATGTGGACGAGATTCGTTCCCGATTAAGGGTAACGATTAGTATTTTTGGGCGTGCGACTCCTGTTGAGTTGGAGTATTCCCAAGTTGAAAAGTCGAGATAGGCTTTTTATATTTGAAGTGTGCAAGATGTTTCTTGTGCGTTATGTTGCGTTAAGGGAGGTTTCCTACATCCGAACCTTAATGCGTGTTACATTGGTAGGCTTAAGTAAATGGCAAAAAAAATATCAGGTTATGTAAAGTTGCAAATTCCAGCGGGAAGTGCAAATCCAGCTCCTCCAATCGGATCTGTTTTGGGGCAGCGTGGTGTGAATATTATGGGATTTTGTAAAGCATTTAATGCGGCAACTCAGCATTTGGAAAAGTCACTTCCTATTCCAACAATTATTACGATCTATCACGATAAATCTTTTGATTTCCAGTTAAAATCATCTCCTGTTTCATACTTTTTGAAAAAAGCAGCGAGTTTGGCAAAAGGTTCAGCAACGCCTGGCCGTGAAGTTGCTGGGTCTGTAACTTTGGAACAGGTGCAGGAAATTGCTCAGGCAAAAATGTCTGACTTAAACACAACCAGCCTTGATGCGGCGGTTGAGATGGTGCGCGGGTCTGCGCGCTCTATGGGCTTGGAGGTAAAAGGTTAAGGTATGGTGAAAGTTGCAAAAAGGCTTAAAAAAGCCCGTGAAGGCGTTGACTTTTTAGCTGAATTTGATCTTGCAGACGCAATCAAAGTGGTCAAGGATCGGGCTTCAGCAAAATTCGATGAAACCGTAGAAGTCGTGCTATCTTTGGGTGTGGATTCCCGTCATGCGGATCAGATGGTCCGAGGTGTTGTCCAGTTGCCCCATGGTACTGGAAAGTCCGTGCGTGTTGCTGTTTTTGCCCGTGATGCTAAGGCTGATGAAGCGCGAGAAGCTGGTGCAGAGATCGTCGGTGTTGAAGATTTAATGGAGCAAATACAAGCGGGTAAAATTGATTTTGATCGTTGTGTTGCGACTCCAGACATGATGCCATTGGTTGGGCGTTTGGGGAAAATTCTTGGTCCTCGTGGTCTTATGCCTAACCCTAAGCTTGGAACTGTAACACCAAAAGTTGGTGAGGCTGTTAAGGCTCTAAAGGGTGGTCAAGTTGAGTTTCGTGTGGAGAAGGCGGGTATTATTCACGCTGGCGTCGGAAAAGTGAGCTTTTCTTATGAGGCGCTGAGTGAGAATTTACTTTCTTTCGTCCGTGCAGTTATTAAAAGTAGACCTGGCGGCGCTAAGGGAACGTTTTTAAAGAAAATGACCCTTAGCTCAACAATGGGTATCGGCGTTAAGGTTAATTTTGGTAAAATTGACGCATAAAAAGTTTCCAAGTGGGTGTATGCGCACTTGGTTAACGCCCTCTCGTGGGGCAACTGTCCGAGACTGTCGGTGCATATCTTGCCACAAAGAGACTGCATAAATGGTGTACATGCGTTAAGCATGGTCGGCCGGCATAGACAGGGGTTCGAAAAAATATGAGGCGCTATAGTGCAAATCTTTTTGATTCAGCCTCTGGGACATTAGAACCTGTGATAATATAATTTTTATCACATTTAAGGTATCGATCTTATTTTTTTTAATTATGATCGAATAAGGAGAAGTATAGTGGATCGTTTACAAAAACAGGAAGTTGTTTCTGATTTGCGTAACATCTTACAAACTGTTTCGAGTGTAATTGTCACGAGAAACGATGGTTTGACAGCGATGGAGATGACTAATCTTCGTCGTCAGATGCGCGCAGATGGAGCGACTTTACGTGTTGCTAAAAACAAACTGGTATCTTTTGCCCTTGAAGGTTCTGCGTGTGAAGGTATTCGTGATTTCTTAGTTGGACCAACGGCATTGGCATATTCAGTCGATCCAGTTGCTGCAGCTCGGGTTGTGGATGCATTCGTTAAGACTAACGATAAGTTGGTCATTCTTGGTGGTGTTGTTGGCGGTAAGGTAATCAGCGCAAGTGATGTGCAGGCCTTAGCTAAACTGCCTACTTTGGACGAAATTCGTGGACAATTGGTTGGACTGGTGCAAAGTCTTGGATCCAAAATATACAATGTTTTGCAGGAGCCAGCTGGTCAATTAACACGTCTTATTCATGCGCGTTCGGAACAGGGCTAATAGTTATATAGTTTGTTTTTTTCATAGAAGTTTTAACATAAAAATATAAATATAATTTCCCTCTGTATTTTACGGGAATAATTTAATCAAGGAGATTTAAAGTATGGCTAATCTTGAAAAAGTTGTCGAAGACCTATCGTCACTTACATTGCTCGAAGCAGCTGAATTGGCGAAATTATTAGAAGAAAAGTGGGGGGTTTCAGCAGCCGTTCCTGTCGCCGCAGTTGCCGCTGGTGCTGGTGAAGGTGCCGGTGAAGCCGCTGAAAAAACCGAGTTTGACGTAGTATTAAAAGAAATCGGTGAAAAGAAAATTAACATTATTAAGGAAGTCCGCGCAATTTCTGGCCTTGGTCTGAAAGAAGCGAAAGAGCTGGTTGAAAGTGTTCCTAAGAGTGTTAAAGAAGGTGTATCCAAGCAAGAAGCTGAGGAGCTGAAAGCTAAGCTTGAAGCTGCTGGTGCTACTGTTGAATTGAAGTAATTGATTTTTTAGTCTTTTACTAGTAAAACCGTAGCTTAGGGAAGTTTAAATCTTTAAGCTATGGTTACTCATCTGCATAGATGTATTAAGTAATTTTAATGTCTATAATGAAAAATGAGATTTTTGAGATTTTTTGTAGGGCCTATTTCAGGAAATTTCAATAAAAATTTTTGAGTTAAATAGGTCGATTGAATCACTAAAACCAAGGTTATTTAAGTATGGCATTGTCTTTCACTGGTCGCAAGCGTATTCGTAAAAATTTTGGGCGCATTCCAACGATAGTTGAAATGCCTGATCTGATAGAGGTTCAGCGTAGTTCTTACGAACAATTTCTCCGCAAAGAAGTGCGGCCTGAAGACCGAGATGACACGGGATTGCAGGGCGTTCTGAAATCTATTTTCCCCATTTCTGACTTTAATGGCACGGCTTCTCTTGAGTTTGTCAAGTACAGCTTTGAAACTCCGCGATATGATATGGAAGAGTGTATGCGTCGGGATATGACGTATGCGGCACCCTTAAAGGTTACTCTTCGATTGATTGTCTTTGAGATTGATGAAGATACAGGTGCTAAGTCTATTCTTGATATTAAAGAGCAAGAAGTGTACATGGGCGAAATGCCGTTGATGACGGATAAAGGCACGTTCATTGTTAATGGGACAGAGCGCGTTATCGTCTCTCAGGTGCACCGTTCTCCTGGCGTGTTCTTCGATCATGACCGTGGAAAGACCCACCGTTCAGGGAAGTTGCTTTTTGCTGCCAGAATGATTCCGTATCGTGGTTCGTGGCTTGATTTTGAGTTTGACTCTAAAGACATTGTTTATGTTCGTATTGACCGTCGCCGAAAGTTGCCTGCAACAACCATGTTGTATGCTCTGGGGTTAAGCGCGGAAGAAATGCTCAACACATACTACAAATCCATTACCCTTACTTTAGTCCCAGGGGGATGGACCCAGCCTTGTAATTTAGAGAGTTTCCGCGGTTCCCGACCTGCAAATAATCTTGTTGATGGCGAAACTGGTGAAGTAATTTTTGAAGCAGGAACGCGGATTACCTCCCGTCTGCTTAAGAAATTAGAAGGCAAAGAAATTAAGAGCTTATTTATTTTAGATGAGCAATTAGTTGGTAAATATGTTGCCTATGATATTTACAATAAAGAGACGGGCTTTATTTATCTTGAAGCTGGTCAAGAAATCACTGAAGAGAAGTTAGAAGAACTCAAAGAAGCGGGTATTGAGAGTGTTGTCACTCTTGATATTGATATTGTCAATGTTGGCCCGTGGCTGCGTAACACTCTTATGGTGGACAAGGTGACTTCCGATGAGGATCCTCGTATTGCCGCCCTTATTGAGATTTACCGCGTCATGCGTCCGGGGGAACCCCCAACCCCAGAAACGGCTGAAGCATTATTCCAAGGTCTATTCTTTGATAATGATAAATACGATCTTTCTGCGGTTGGACGAATAAAATTAAATTCCCACCTGAACCTAGATATTGATGATACATTTAGGGTTCTGTCTCGGAAAGATATTATTGAGATTATAAGAAAGCTCTTAGATTTAAAAGATGGGCGTGGTGAAATTGATGATATTGACCACTTGGGGAACAGGCGTGTCCGTTCCGTGGGTGAGTTGATTGAGAATCAATACCGTATCGGTTTATTGCGTATGGAGCGTGCCATTAGAGAGCGGATGTCTTCTGTTGATATTGACACGGTTATGCCCTATGACCTGATTAACGCTAAGCCTGCTGCTGCAGCTATTAGGGAGTTTTTTGGCTCAAGTCAGTTGTCGCAGTTTATGGACCAGACCAACCCATTGTCTGAGATCACGCACAAACGTCGTCTCTCTGCCCTAGGGCCTGGAGGTTTGACCCGTGAGAGAGCAGGCTTTGAGGTTCGAGACGTCCACCCAAGTCACTATGGGCGTATTTGTCCAATTGAAACCCCTGAAGGCCCGAATATTGGGTTGATTAATTCCTTGGCAACCTATGCGCGGGTGAACAAGTACGGGTTGATTGAGTCTCCCTATCGGCGGGTTGTTGACTGTAAAGTCACCGATGAAGTTATCTATTTATCTGCTGTGGATGAGTCTAAGTATACAATTGCTCAGGCCAATGCGGAACTTGATGACGAAGGGTGTATTACGAATGAAATTGTCTCTAGTCGGATGGCGGGTGAGTTTATTATGTCACCACGTAAGCAGATCGACTTTATTGATGTTTCGCCGCGCCAGTTAGTTTCTGTGGCAGCCGCCATGGTGCCTTTCCTAGAAAATGATGATGCGAACCGTGCCCTTATGGGGGCGAACATGCAGCGTCAGGCTGTTCCTCTGTTGTGCTCCAGTGCACCCTTGGTTGGAACTGGTATGGAAAGCGTTGTGGCCCAAGACTCAGGGGCGACGGTTTTGGCGCGCAATACCGGTATTGTTGACCAAGTAGATGCAACCCGTATTGTTGTTCGTTCAACGGAAATAGATGATCCTACCTCGACCGGTGTTGATATCTATCGGATGTCAAAGTTTCAACGGTCCAACCAGAATACCTCCATTATTCAGCGTCCCATTGTGATGGTGGGTGACCGAGTAAGTAAAGGCGATATTATCGCCGATGGCCCGTCTACGGATTTGGGAGAGCTTGCCCTTGGACGGAACGTAATGGTGGCATTTATGCCGTGGAATGGATATAACTTTGAAGATTCCATTTTGATTTCAGAGCGTATTGTTAAGGACGACGTCTTTACTTCTATTCATATTGAAGAATTTGAGGTCATGGCCCGTGACACCAAGTTAGGCCAAGAAGAAATCAGTCGTGATATTCCTAATGTGGGTGAGGATGCTCTGCGAAATCTTGATGAGGCTGGGATTGTCTATATTGGGGCTGAGGTTAAAGCTAGCGAAATTTTGGTTGGTAAGGTAACTCCGAAAGGGGAGACACCAATGACACCAGAAGAAAAGCTTTTACGGGCAATCTTTGGTGAAAAAGCATCGGATGTGTGTGATACTTCCCTGCGTGTGCCTCCTGGAGTTTCAGGAACAATTATTGAAGTGCGCGTCTTCAACCGACATGGCATTGATAAGGACGAAAGAGCCCTTAATATTGAACGTGAAAATATTGAAAGCTTAGCTAAAGATCGGGATGATGAGCGTATGATTCTGGAGCGGTCAGTTTATGTCCGCGTACAGGAGATGCTTCAGGGTTTAGAAACGGTTGATGGCGAAATCATTACCGAAGAGTATTTGCAAGAGATTCCCCGCGCTAAGTGGTGGCAGATTTCATTAGTTAACGAAAAGACCCAAAAAGACCTTGAAGAACTGAAAAAGAGTTTTGATAAAGCGATCAACGTGGTTAATAAACGCTTCTTTGATGAGAAAGTTGACAAACTTCAATCGGGTGATGAATTGCCGCCTGGAGTGATGAAGATGGTTAAAGTCTTCATTGCAGTTAAACGTAAGCTGCAGGCTGGGGATAAAATGGCGGGTCGTCATGGTAACAAAGGTGTGGTCTCGCGGATTCTGCCTGAAGAAGATATGCCGTATATGGCCAATGGCCAGCCCGTAGATATGGTGCTGAACCCTCTTGGTGTGCCATCGCGGATGAACGTTGGTCAGATCCTAGAAACACACCTAGGTTGGGCATCAGCAGGTATTGGAGATCAAATTTCAGAGCTTTTAGATGAGTTGAAGCATTCCAAAGATGATCAGGAAACATATCTTCGTTTAATTGATGAAAAGTTTAAAGAAGTCTATGGTCAAAAATTATATGATGAAGATATTTCTAAGTTATCTAAAAATGAACGTTTAGAGCTTGCAGGTAACCTCAAAAAGGGTGTACCTATGGCAACTCCGGTGTTTGATGGCGCCTCTGAAGCTGATATTAATTCCATGCTTAAGTTGGCAGGTCTTCCAACGAGCGGCCAGACAGTCCTGTATGATGGGCGGACTGGTGAACCATTTGATCGTGAAGTGACAGTCGGGTATATTTATACTCTTAAACTTCACCACCTTGTTGATGACAAAATCCACGCGCGGTCCATTGGTCCGTACAGTTTGGTTACGCAACAGCCTTTAGGTGGAAAAGCCCAGTTTGGTGGGCAACGTTTTGGTGAGATGGAAGTTTGGGCATTACAAGCTTACGGTGCTGCTTATGCACTACAAGAGATGCTGACAGTAAAATCAGACGATGTCTCTGGAAGAACGCGGGTATACGAGGCTATTATTCGTAATGACGAAACTTTTGAGACGGGAATTCCTGAAAGCTTTAACGTTTTGGTAAAAGAACTACGATCTTTATGTTTGAATATAGAATTACTTGAGTCAAATGATATTAGTGAAGGTGAGAGTTCTCGTTAATAACTGTCACCTGATTATCTACGAAAGGCGGAGCTTTTATTGAGGTTCCGCCCTAAATCTCTAGGTTATATGGCGCAGTGCGTGCGTCGCTACATATACATATCACGTATGAGTTTTAAAAGTTTGGCGTGTGTGTTTGTCTTAAGGAACAAAGTGAGGCAATATGAATGAAATGATGGCTCTTTTTGGTTTGCAACAAAATCATGTACAGCGATTTGATGAAATTCGCATATCACTTGCGAGTCCAGATAAAATTAGATCTTGGTCTTATGGTGAGATTAGAAAGCCTGAAACCATAAATTATCGTACATTCAAGCCCGAGCGTGATGGTCTTTTTTGTGCACGTATCTTTGGCCCTGTAAAAGATTATGAGTGTTCATGTGTGAAGTATAAGCGCATGAAGTACCGCGGCGTCATTTGTGAGAAGTGTGGAGTTGAGGTCACCTTATCCAAAGTACGTCGGGAACGTATGGGTCATATTGAACTTGCGGCACCAATTGTTCATATATGGTTTTTAAAATCACTGCCTAGTCGCATTTGCATGCTTCTTGACATGCCGTTGAAGGATTTGGAACGTATTCTTTACTTTGAAAGATACGTTGTGATTGAGCCAGGAATTACATCATTAAAACGTTTTCAAATGTTAGATGATGATCAGTACACCCGTGCCCAAGATGAATTTGGTGAAGATGCCTTTGTTGCGGGTATTGGTGCTGAAGCGCTCAAAGAAATCCTAATGAATATGGATTTGGAGCAAGAGCGCGATCGCTTGCGGACAGAGTTAAGTGAAACTGAAAACACGGCAAAACCTAAAAAACAAGTCAAGCGCTTGAAGTTGATTGAAGCGTTTATAGACTCTGATAATAAGCCAGAGTGGATGGTCTTGGATGTGATTCCTGTGATTCCACCTGAGTTGCGTCCTCTTGTACCTTTGGATGGGGGTCGTTTTGCGACCTCTGACTTAAATGACCTCTACCGTCGAGTGATTAACCGTAACAATCGGTTGAAACGTTTGATTGATTTGATGGCGCCTGATGTGATCATTCGGAATGAAAAGCGGATGTTGCAAGAGTCTGTGGATGCGTTATTTGATAATGGCCGTCGCGGACGGGTAATTGTTGGAACCAGTAAGTCACCTTTGAAATCTCTCAGTGATATGCTGAAAGGGAAGCAGGGGCGTTTCCGTCAGAACCTTTTGGGAAAACGTGTGGATTATTCTGGTCGTTCGGTCATTATTGTCGGGCCAGAGCTGAAGTTACACCAGTGTGGTCTGCCCAAACGTATGGCCCTTGAACTGTTTAAGCCTTTTGTCTATTCCCGCCTGGAGCTTAAAGGGATGGCGGCGACCATTAAAATGGCAAAGAAGATTGTAGAGAAGGAGCGTCCAGAGGTTTGGGACGTTCTTGAAGAGGTTATCCGTGAGCATCCAGTCATGTTGAATCGGGCGCCGACACTTCACCGTCTAGGAATTCAGGCGTTTGAGCCTGTTTTGATTGAAGGGAAAGCCATTCAATTACACCCTCTGGTCTGTGAAGCGTTTAACGCCGACTTTGATGGTGACCAGATGGCGGTACATGTGCCCTTGTCTTTAGAAGCGCAACTGGAAGCGCGGGTATTGATGATGTCCACCAACAATATTCTTAGCCCTGCAAATGGAAAACCGATTATTGTGCCGTCACAGGACATTATTTTGGGAATTTACTACCTTTCCATTATGTTTGAGGGGTTAAAGTGCGAAGGTGCGCTCATGTCGAGCATGGGTGAAATTGAGCATGCTCTCGACAATAAGGTATTGACACTGCACACGAAAATTAAGGCGCGGTGGTCTCATGTAAACGAAGATGGTACCAGAACCACTAAGATTATTGATACCACACCAGGGCGTTTCATGATCATTAAATTATTACCAGAGCACCCAAAAGTTGATTACTCTATTGTCAACCAGCTTTTGACCAAAAAAGACGTCTCGCGCATTATTGACACGGTGTATCGTCATTCGGGTCAGAAAGCGACAGTTATATTTTGTGACCGCTTGATGAAACTTGGGTTTTCCTTTGCGTGTAAGGCAGGGTTCTCGTTTGGTAAGGACGATATGGTCGTCCCCGAAACTAAAGAAAAGCTTCTTAATGATACTCGGAGTGCAGTTAAGGAATTTGAACAACAGTATCAGGATGGTTTAATCACCCAACGTGAAAAGTACAACAAGGTTGTTGATGCCTGGTCTCAGTGTACGGATCATGTTGCTTCGGAGATGATGAAAAAGATTTCTGAAGTTGTTATTCGGGATAATGAACCATATTTAAATTCCGTATATGTGATGGCGCACTCGGGAGCACGGGGATCCGCGGCACAGATGAAACAGCTTGCGGGGATGCGTGGTCTGATGGCCAAACCTTCGGGAGAGATTATTGAGACGCCAATTGTATCGAACTTTAAAGAAGGGTTGACAGTTCTTGAATACTTTAACTCTACCCATGGTGCGCGTAAGGGATTGGCTGATACGGCATTGAAGACCGCAAACTCGGGGTATTTGACTCGTAGGTTGGTTGATGTGGCTCAGGATTGCGTCATTATTGAAGAAGATTGTGGAAGCCAAAAAGGGTTGAAAGTCACTGCTGTCATTGAGGATGGTGAAGTTGTCGAGACCCTTGGTGAAAGAATTTTAGGACGGACGGCTGCAGTTGATATTTTAGAGATTGGCAAAAATAATGTGATCGTCAAAGCGGGCGAGATAATAGTTGAAGAAGATGTTGAAGTCATTGAAAGCATGCACATTAAATCTGTCATCCTCCGATCTGCCCTGATGTGTCATACCAAGGTGGGGATTTGTGCGAAGTGCTACGGGCGAGATCTGGCACGTAAAACCCCTGTGAATATTGGTGAAGCTGTGGGTGTTATTGCTGCTCAATCAATTGGAGAACCAGGCACACAGCTGACAATGCGGACTTTCCACATTGGAGGAACCGCGCAACAGGTCGCAGAACAGGCTTCCCATGAGGCTATTTGTGACGGTTATGTTGAGGTTATCAATAAGTCAATTGTTTTTGATTCAGAAGGCAAAATGGTTGTGATGAATCGCAATTCTGAAGTTGTCCTTTATGATGATGTGAAAATTGAGAGAGGTCGGCATACGTTGCCATATGGATCAATTTTGATGGTTGATACCGGAGGGCGCGTTAAGCAGGGACAAAAAATTGCCTCTTGGGATCCTTATACTGTTCCGATTATAACTGCAAAATCTGGGACTATTATGTATGAGGACATTATTGACGGTGTGTCCATGCGTGAAAAAATTGATGAAGAAACTGGGTTGTCCCAGCGTCAAATTGTTGATTGGAAGAGCTCAAATAAAAACTCAAGTCTTCGTCCAAGGCTAACAGTGCGCCAAGAAAATGGTGAAATTATTATCTTGGATAATGGTTCAGAAGCTTTCTATTACCTTGCCGTTGATGCCTTGTTGAACGTCACTAATGGCGATGCAGTTCATGCTGGGGATGTTTTGGCACGTATTCCAAGAGAGTCTGCGAAGACCCGTGATATTACGGGTGGTCTGCCGCGTGTGGCCGAATTATTTGAAGCCCGTCGTCCGAAAGAACATGCGATCATTTCTGAAATTGACGGATATGTCGGGTTTGGAAAAGACTATAAGGCGAAAAGACGTATTGTGGTTAATCCAGAATCAGAAAATATGGATCCTGTTGAGTACCTTGTCCCTAAAGGCAAGCACCTTGCAGTTCAGGAAGGTGATTTTGTTAGAAAAGGCGATCCGTTACTTGAAGGAAACCCAGTTCCACACGACATTTTACGCGTTATGGGTGTTGAGGCTTTAGCGGCATACCTAATTCAAGAGATTCAAGAAGTTTATCGCTTACAAGGGGTTAAAATTAACGACAAGCATATTGAGGTTGTTGTCAGACAAATGTTACAGAAAGTTGAAATTACCGACCCAGGCAGCACCACCATGTTGCTCGGCGAGCAAATCGACGTGATTGAATTTAATCGGATAAATGAAGAAACATTGAAAAAGGATAAAAATGCCCGTATTGCCGTTGGTGATTTGGTACTGCTGGGGATTACCAAGGCAAGTTTACAAACTCACAGCTTTATTTCGGCTGCCTCTTTCCAAGAAACAACACGGGTCCTCACTGAAGCAGCTGTTTTTGGTAAACGGGATGTCTTAAGTGGCTTGAAGGAAAATGTTATTGTTGGGCGTTTGATTCCAGCGGGCACAGGGGCAATGATGAAGCGGATGAAGTCCATAGCTGCGGCGCGGGATCATCAATCGGTATTGGATAAAAGCTCCAGAGAGTCTAAGTCAGAGACAGTGGATGTGGTCTCCCATATTGATGAAACCTTGAATTCGGATCCTTCAACATTCACAACTGGTGATTCTATTCTTTAAAATAAAATAAGTAATACCAAACATAAATTTTAAAATGTCTGTATCTTATTACTTTTAAGGTTTGTTTGTGGATACTTTCGGTATTGTTGGTGCATATAAATTCTTAAGTAGATAATGACTATGATAAATACGACTTTTGAGTGTATTGATGGCAAAGCTTTTGCAGAAAAGATTCATCAGCAAGTAACGAAAAGTGTTGAAAAGCTAGGTTCTGATCATAACATTACGCCCAATTTAGCGGTGATTCTTGTGGGTGAGAATCCCGCAAGTGAAGTCTATGTCCGTAATAAAAAACGGAAAACCACTGCAGCGGGTATGGGGAGTCTGAAACATACGCTCCCTCATGATGTTGATCAAGATCATCTGATTGATCTGATTGTTAAGTTAAATCAAGACCCCAATGTGCACGGTATTCTGGTCCAATTGCCTCTTCCCAAACACATTGAGAGTAGTTTAATTATTAATACAATCGATGCATCAAAGGATGTTGATGGGTTTCATACTTTAAATGTTGGGCGATTAAGTAAAGGGGAAAAAGCAATTACCCCCTGTACACCTACTGGATGTTTAGCGTTACTTAAAAATGTCCATGGTTCGTTAAAAGGTAAGCATGCCGTTGTTGTGGGGCGTTCAAATATTGTGGGCAAACCAATGGCGCACCTGTTATTACAAGAAGATTGTACGGTAACAGTGGTCCATAGTAAGTCAGAGAATATGTCATCCATTTGTCAAATGGCAGATATTCTCGTGGTTGCGGTTGGTCAACCAAAAATGGTGAAGGCAGCGTGGGTAAAGCCTGGGGCGACCGTCATTGATGTCGGGATAAATCGCGTGGTTAATGATGAGGGAGTTCAGCGTTTGGTTGGTGATGTCGACTTCGATGAAGTTGCTGGTAAAGCTGGGGCCATTACCCCTGTTCCTGGAGGAGTAGGGCCGGTTACAATTGCTTATTTATTGCTGAATACATTAATTGCTTGTTGTCACCAGAATAATATTGCCGTTGATGAGGAAACAGGTCTTTATTTCTAATTTATGTAAATTTAATCAAAACTTTTATGGCAGGTATGATCATGTCACACTATTATTTGACAGTTAGTTGTATATCAAAGCCGGGAATCGTTGGCGCTATAGGCGTTTTTCTTGCGGAAAACTTCTGTAATATTTATGACAGTTCTCAGTTTGATGATCTGGATAATGGTCTATTTTTTATGCGCGTCTGTTTTAAGGCGGAGCAAGAGATGTCTGTGGATCGCCTGACCAAGAACTTTTTAAATATTACTCAAAAATTTCAAATGTCGTTTAAGTTTTTTGACGGTGATCACCGTACTAAAATGGTGATTATGGTGTCAAAGTTTGGCCACTGCTTAAATGACTTGCTCTATCGCTGGCGTATCGGAGTCTTGCCAATAGATATTGTTGGCGTGATTGCCAACTGTAAAGACCATGAAAAAGTCGTCCTTGATCATGGCATCCCCTATCATTACATTTATGTGGATAAAGAAAATCAAAAGTTGGCTGAAGCGCGTCAGATGCGTATTATTCGAGATAACAATGTTCAGTTAGTCGCCTTAGCTAGGTATATGCGAATTCTTTCTCCTGAGATGTGCGCGGAAATGGCGGGAAAGATTATTAATATTCATCATTCATTCTTGCCATCATTCATGGGAGCTCAGCCCTATAGACAAGCGTATATGCGGGGCGTGAAAATAATTGGTGCCACCTCTCATTATGTAACTCCATCCCTTGATGAGGGGCCTATTATTGAACAAGATATTATACGGGTGACCCATAATCAATCAATTGGTGATTACATTGCCTTAGGTCGTGATGTGGAAAATATGGTGTTTTTCCGTGCTATTATGGCCCATGTCCAGCACCGTGTTTTTATTAACGGAGCTAAAACCGTGGTATTTCCCCCTTCACCAGGCGCTTTCTCTCCTAAAGAGTTCTCCGCGAACGCCTGATCAGAACATTCATTTACATTTAAGCGATTACTTTGAATTATTTCAATAATTTCTATTATATAAAAAAGTCAATAATTGTATAATTACTCTTTGATTTAAATACTTAGGTTAATAATATTCTACACATATATTAGTCGCGTATGTATTTCTTTAAAGGTGAATTATTATCAATAAAACAATGATTAAACATATTTTGGATACTTTTTTTTGTAACTATATTAGATGTTTATAGGGGGGAATAATATTATGAAATCAGTCGCTGTTATCGGTGCAGGGATTACAGGTGCAACAACTGCGTATGCGTTAATGGAAAAAGGCTTTGATGTTACGATAATCGAGCGTGAGCGGTATGCGTCTATGGTGACATCATTTGCCAATGGGGGCCAGTTGTCTGCATCGAATACAGAAGTGTGGAACAACTGGAAGCTTATTCTTAAAAGTTTGAAATACTTATTTATTAAGAATGCACCTTTAAAAATAAGTATGGTGCCGTCTTTCCATAAATATAAGTGGTTTTATCAATTTATTTCTGAAATTAAGAACCATGATGTGAACACGGCCAATAGTATGCGCCTGGCATTAGATTCACGCGAACACTTGTTGCGGGTTGCAGAGCAGGAAAATATTGAATTTGATTGTCTCAAAAAAGGGATTCTCCACATATACAAAAATAAAAAAGAGTTTACTGCCGCGACTGTAGGACATGAACTTATGGTGAAGGCTGGTCTTAAAAGGCATAAGGTGACCAATGAGGAGATTCACCAAATTGAACCCGCAATTTCCCAAGAGTGTTACGCTGGATATTATACGCCCGATGACTTTACAGGGGATATTTATAAGTACACCACTGGGTTGGTCCACGCAATGGAGGCAAAAGGCGTTAAGATAAAGTATCTAACTGAGGTCAAAAATATTGTTCCAAAAGATGATAAAGTCCTCTTAAAACTTAGGGGGCTGCATACGAATGAGTTTGAAGAGCAGCTTTTTGATAAGGTGGTTATCTGTGCTGGGGTTGGTAGTAAAGATTTAGCGCGGACTGTGGGGGACAAGCTGAATATTTATCCAGTTAAAGGCTACTCAATTACAATTAATCTGCAGGATTCTGATCTTAAGAATGCACCATTGGTGAGTTTCTTGGATGAGAGTGCGAAGGTGGTCAGTACGCGGTTTCTCCCCAATCGTTTAAGGGTTGCGGGCATGGCAGATTTTTATGGATATGACTTGGATATTAAGAATGATCGTATTCAGTCTTTGATTGAGTGGGCATCGCAGATGTTCCCCTCATTGAAGCTAAATAATGTAGTTCCTTGGACGGGATTGCGTCCCATGACGCCAGATATGTTACCTCGGATTCAACAAACTCCCATGAAAGGTGTCTATTACAACACGGGTCATGGTCATTTAGGGTGGACATTCTCTGCAATTACCGCGCAAATGATCGCAGATTTAATCGTTCAGGATGACAAAACATAATCTATAAAAGCTTTCCTTGTCGTCTCTCTGCGGCTGCAGTCAGCGTTCTGTTACTGTCCTTACAATGTGGAGGGTGGCGGTATGTTTGCGAAGACGAAGGTACATACTGCTCCCTTTGATCGGGATACAGGTCTTATCTGAATATATACTGTTCAATTCTTTGTTCAATTCTGTTTTTGCTATTGGATTTCATTTGAACATCATCCGGCTCATCTGTTTCCCTCTCATCAACTGACGGTCGATTTAAGAAGGGTTTGAGGGATCCGAGTTTTAGGCGTTCACATAGACCAAATGGCAGGTCAATCCATGCGTATCCATCCCCATTTATGGTAACGTAATGGTCTTTTTCTTCCTCTACTTCTTGGTCTTGAGTGTCTTGCTCGTCAGTCTTGTCATAATCTAACTTTTCATGATCCAATTTGCGGGAGGGGAGAATGCCATCATGTTCATCTTTGAAGGCGATACCAAAACACTCCTCTGTTTTGAGGGCGTTCGGGGTATTCGGCATCTCAGTTAGGGGGGGAGGGTTATTTAGACCGTTTGCAGAATGGGCCGTGTTGAAAGACCCATAAAAGAAACCAAGCAAAAGATTCGAAAAGATTAAAATGCTTATAAAGTGCATAAAATTATAATTTCACAAGGTTTCTTATATCTAAAAAAGAACTTAGAGGTGATTATATATTTTTTAAGAAATATTTCTATGTTTTTTTATATTTGAAATTTAAAAAACTTGATAAAATGTGTGCGTTACAATTAAATAAGCAAAACTTTATTTTTTGTGGTTCGGATATGTCTTCGGTTCCGAGCAAACAATAACATAGAGTGTGGATTTTTCCCCCCTAGAAGAATTTTAAGTATTTAGCTTTTAATATTCATGGGTTTTGATTTAAGAGCATTAGAGAGGTTAGATATGATTAAGCGCGTTGACCGGTGTGGTTTGCAAGTTGCAGAAGTATTGTCAGAAATGCTAGAGAATGAGGTTTTACCATATGTCGGAGTAGACAAAGATATTTTCTGGTCGGGGTTATCTTTACTTTTGGAAGATATGACCCCTATCAATCATTCTTTGCTGCAGAAGCGTGATGAATTTCAGGTACAGCTTGATGGCTGGCATAAACAATCTCCAGGGCAGCCGAAAGATATATCTTTATATAAAAAATTCTTGGAAAAAATTGGATATATTGCGCCTTCTGGGGATGACTTTGTCATTAATACCCAAAACCTTGATCCTGAAATCTCTGATATTTCTGCACCGCAGTTGGTTGTGCCCGTTAAAAATGCACGGTTTGCCCTTAACGCGGCAAATGCGCGGTGGGGGAGTTTGTTTGATGCTCTTTATGGTACTGATGTCATTCCTTTAGATACTGATCAGTCCGCGGGTGGCGGGTATAATAGCGCGCGTGGGGATCATGTGATTGCCTATAGCGTTCTCATTCTTGATCAGATTGCCCCTCTTTTAGAGTCTGGCTCCTATGGGGATATTATTGAATATCGTGTGGAAAATGGTACCCTCAAATTTAAGTTAAAAAATGGAGATATTGTTCACTTAGAAGATAAAAATACCTTTGTTGGCTATCGCTTGAACGGGTCAAACCTAGAAGCTGTCCTGTTGGTTCAGAATGGGTTACATATTGAAATACAGATTGATGCGCGTAGTCAGGTTGGTAAACAGCATCCAGCAGGGGTCAAGGATATTCTTTTAGAGTCAGCTTTAACAACCATTCAAGACTGTGAAGATAGCGTTGTTGCCGTTGATGCTGACGACAAGGTGGAGGTTTATCGCAATTGGCTTGGGCTTATGCGGGGTGACCTTAAAGTTAAGCTGACAAAAAATGGCAAGGTTATAGAGCGTAAATTAGGGGAAGATAGGGTTTATTTAAAGCCTGATGGTGCCCCTTTAACCCTCCCTGGACGGTCTTTATTGTTGGTGCGAAACGTTGGTCATTTAATGATGAGCGATATGATCCTCGATTCTCAAGGCAATGAAACACCAGAAGGTATTTTGGATGCTCTTATAACGAGCGCCATTGCGCTGTTTGATATTAAAGGGCTGGGGCAGCACGTTAACAGTCGGGCAGGGAGTATTTACATTGTAAAGCCTAAAATGCATGGTGCTGAAGAAGTCGATTTTACGAATACGGTGTTCTCTCGTGTGGAAGATATCTTAGGGGTGCGTCGCCATACAATTAAGGTGGGCATTATGGATGAGGAACGCCGAACCACTCTGAACCTGAAAGAGTGTATACGTGCTGTGAAAGATCGCGTCTTTTTTATTAATACAGGTTTTCTTGATCGTACAGGTGATGAAATCCGTACCAGCATGTATGCCGGCCCTGTGGTGCGTAAAGAGGCTATGAAAGAACAGCCGTGGATTGATGCCTATGAAAAACGGAATGTAAATATTGGTCTGGAAACTGGATTCCAAGGACGCGCTCAGATTGGTAAGGGAATGTGGGCAAAGCCTGATGAGATGGCAGAAATGTTAAAGGTGAAAATAAACCACCCTCGCGCCGGAGCAAGTTGTGCATGGGTTCCCTCACCGACCGCCGCAACTTTACATGCGGTCCATTATCATCAGGTATTGGTTACGCATCAGCAAAAAAATATTATTGAGAGTTGTCTTGAGATACCCAGTGAAGATATTTTAACTCTTCCGCTCTTGCCCGCTCAGACCACGTTATCAGCTGACGAGATTCAACAAGAGCTCAATAATAATGCCCAAGGTATCTTAGGGTATGTCGTACGGTGGATTAATCAAGGAATTGGATGTTCGCGCGTCCCAGACATTAACGGTATTGGTTTGATGGAAGATCGGGCAACCTTGAGGATTTCAAGTCAACATATGGCAAATTGGCTTAAAAATAAAATTATTACGCAGCAACAGACGCGAGAGACAATGATGTCCATGGCAAAAATTGTCGATCAACAAAATGCTGATGATCAAAACTATATTAAAATGGGACCAAATTTTGATCAGTCTATTGCGTTTAAAGCTGCCTGTGATCTTGTCCTCTTAGGCGCGGAGCAACCAAATGGGTATACTGAGCCACTCTTGCAAGTTTATCGGCGTATGTTTAAGGAACAGAACATTGCAAAACAAGATTGTTCAGCTGACGTAGTGTAACAAAGTTCATTTGCCTCGGCTAATATATATACCAGGAGGTATCAGACTAATTGTTTAATACCTTCTGGTAACATCTGCTATTTTTGGGCGTGGGCGCTCTTCAGTTTTTTGTGTCATATGCCCGAAATATAAACATCCAGCAATTTTATCGTACTCTTCGATACCAAGTTCTTTAGAGACAATCTCTGATTTTGTGACCCAGCCAGTTAACCATTGTCCTCCAAGGCCTAAAAAGTGTGCCGCTGTCAGCATATTTTGACACGCAGCACCGATGCTTAGGGTTTGCTCAAATACCGTGACTTTTGGATGTTGGGGCTTAAATTTAGAAGCAACAACAATAACTACTGGGGCACGCTCAAAGCATTTTATACATTGATTCGCAAGAACTTCATCTTCATTGGGAAATAAGGTAGTGTATGCTTCTCGAAGAACGTTGGTAAACGCTTGTCGTCTGTCACCTCGGAATACAATAAACCGCCATGGCCAGTTTTTTCCATAATCAGGAACACGAACGGCAGCCTCTAATATAGTTGAAACTTGGTAATCTGTTAGGTCTTTATCAGGGTTCATGTTAGTAAGTCGTGTCGACCTTCTTGTAAGAACAACGTCAATTAGTTTTTCAGAAGCTAACATGTATTTTTCCATCCATTACAGTATTTTACGCGCTCAGGTACGTTTAAGATGTAACCAGTGTATATAGGGCGCTATTTGTGTAAACATAACAGAAATGAGAATGAAAATAAATCCTATTTTCTCTATAAATGTTATGCTCTCATGTAAAATAAGGATACCAAACAGGGTTGCAAAGACGGCCTCAGAACTTAAAATAATGGATGTATCTACAGGGCTCGTGTATTTTTGCGCGACCACTTGAATGCTATATCCTAGAAATGTGGAGAAGAATCCAACAAAAACTAATATCCAGAAGGACGAGCGCCAGTTGATGATATACTCTGTTGAAGATATCAAAGGCCAGCTGACGATATCTGTGATTCCAACCACGATAAAGACAATGAAAAACTGAATGAAAGCGGTAAGAAAAATTTGTTGGCTTTTCTTAATACACCAAGAGATACAGAAAATATGTAATGCCCAAAATACGGCGCTAATAATGACCAGCACATCCCCATAAGAGAGCGAGGTCAGGTTTCCTCCCGATAACAGGTATGCTCCAAGGACACAGCCGCATGATGATACCCATATGCTCCAGTGGAGTTTATCTTTAAAGAATAGATATCCCATAAAAGAAGATATGGGAACGTATAAAATTGTTAAAAAGCTTGAATTTGCAACACTGGTATTCACAATTCCATAATGCTGAACGAGGGAAGCCACCGCAAGAGCGCACCCCGTACTAAGATAGGCTTTCCAATGGGGGAAAACATCACGTTTCAAGCTTAGGTTAGTTTTTTTAAACTCCCATAAAACAAGAGGAAGCATGCTTACCGAGGCAATTAAGAAGCGTAACCATGTAAATTGAATCGGTGGAAAGTGAGCAATTGAAATTTTTTGGACAATAAAAGTAGCGCCCCATATGCATGTACTAATTAATAAAATTATATTTGCTTGCCAGCGTTGCATATACGTTACCTAAATAAATTGATGTGACTGAACTTGTGGTATGAGCAAGACGCAGATTGTTTGAGAGCCTGCTATGTGTAAAATAATGGTTACTATATAAAACTGGAGAGATAACCGATAAAGAAGTTTAAAAGGTATGTTCCTTAAACTATACAGATCGGCTTTAACAAAAGATCACTTATAGATTCAGGGCGATTATATCTTGAGATACCTTATTTATTGCTTACTGGTATTTCTAACACATAATATGTTATCTTTCAAATTCAATCATGTTAAATAGTGTATTTTAGGTACTTATTATCTGGCGTGACCGCGAACCTGTCTTTGGAGGTGGCAATGAATGTGAAAGATATGTAATTAGATAATATATTTTAACTGTTTGCCAAGTGTTTACGGCTATGGAGTTTTGGTTATTTTTTCGCCTAAAAATTAGGGGGGTCTATGGTTGATAATGACTGTTATTTGAGTTTAAAATGCATTATGATACAAACTGTAAGATATATTCTTAGGAACGCCCCTCTGGTTTAATCGCTAGTGTGTGATGTTACTTGTCAATTATATTGAAGAGGAAATAGACAAAATGAGCTTCGATTACTACGACTTTAAGTTGTCATATCAATATGTTTCTGCGTTGGATGAGCTTAATGATGTAAACTCAACCATCAGAAAGGCCCACCCTTCTGAGCCTGTTTTTGTCTTACGTGGACGTGATATCGTGGCAGCACAGACTATTCGGTGGTGGTGCTGGTGTGCGAAAAATCGCGGCGTGCCTCAGCATAAGTTAGAACGGGCTCATACCCAGATTAAGGCATGTGAAGATTGGTTTGAGAAGTCAGTTCCAACGCTTAAAAAAGATGCCAATCAGGTGGTGTTTACTGCTGAACAAGAGCTAGAAAGTCCTCATTCTGTATTAAATAGTGCCCAAAAACACGAGCCTGTTTTTGTTTTGGTGGCCTCTGATGTCGTGGCTGTGGAGGTAATAGAGTACTGGGCGTTTCTGGCAGATTCCCAAGGGGTTGTCAGTGATAAGGTGGTTTACGCCATGGAAGTCGCGCAGATCATGCTTTCTTGGAGACAGAAAAATCAGATTAAACCGCGTATACCAGGCGTTTCACCACGGTCAGCCATGCAGGTTATTAATATTGAACGCGGTATTGTAGCAGACAGCGCGCGCCCTGTGCCTGATACTGATTATATCATTCACTGTTTGTCATGTAATTCTAAGAGCATTGTTGGCCGTCCTCCCTATACGGAAAAAGTCTTGACGGATATTCGTGGAAAGCTAGATGAGCCATGCATCTACTGCGGTGCTCAGGAGTGGTACAGTAAACGGGATAAGAAGACCTATAAAACCTTACAACTGAGACATGTCTCACGGTCGGATGAAGAAAACAAAATCGCTTAGAGACGCGTTAGGGTAAGGTTTTACCCGCCTATAGCTTGCCCCTTGTGTGTGTGGGGGGGGGTGTATTATATTTTCTGAGGATGAAATTCGTTATCTTCTGCAGGGGCTCGTCTTTTCGGTATTATGGAGGGCTTCAAGGGGAGGTTGTGCGCGTGAAAAGTGATTTTTACAATAAGAATCAACGTACTATATGATGTTTGCTGGCGAGGGATAATAAAGTCTTGAACTTTTAAAAAAATTTGATACATTAGTTTTATTATCGTGAACCCTAAGTAATGATAATGAGTTGTTGCAAATGTCCTAAATGAAATATTGAGTTTGCACAGCTCGCCTTTGTCAATTTGTAGAAGAGGTAATAGAAAAATGACATTTCGTCCACTTCATGACCGTGTTATGGTTCGCCGTGGTGACTCTGAAGAAAAGAGTGCGGGTGGAATCATAATCCCTGAAACAGCAAAAGAGAAGCCACAACAAGGTGAAGTTGTATCAGTAGGACCTGGATTAAGAGCAGATAATGGTAATGTCACACCCTTGGGAGTGAAAGCCGGTGATCGTGTTCTTTTTGGAAAATGGTCTGGAACTGAAGTTAGTGTAAACAATGAAGATTTATTGATTATGAAAGAAAGTGACATTTTTGGTGTCATTGCGTAGTCGCGTAATTTTTGTAAATTAAAAATAAGTTAAATCTTTAAAATTTAAATCATAGAAATTAATAGGAGCTAAAATTCATGGCTGCCAAAGAAGTTAAATTTTCAACTGAAGCTCGTGAAAAGATGTTGCGTGGTGTAGATGTTCTAGCCAACGCTGTCAAAGTAACATTGGGGCCTAAAGGTCGTAATGTAATCTTGGAAAAATCTTTCGGTGCACCTCGTATAACTAAAGATGGTGCGACTGTTGCAAAAGAAGTTGATCTGAAAGACAAGTTTGAATCTATGGGTGCGTTGATGCTACGTGAAGTTGCATCCCGTACAAACGATGTTGCTGGTGATGGAACCACAACCGCGATCGTTCTAGCTCAAAGCATTGTTCGTGAGGGCGTAAGAGCTGTTGCTGCTGGCCTGAACCCAATGGATATCAAACGTGGTATTGATCTTGCTGTAAGTACAGTTATTGAAGAATTAAAATCTAAGAGTCGTCCAGTTGACTCATCAAAAGATATTGAACAGGTCGGTGTGATCTCTGCCAATGGTGAGAAAGAAATCGGTCGTATTATTTCTGAAGCAATGGATTGCGTTGGTAAAGAAGGCGTGATTTCTGTAGAAGAAGCAAAGGGAATTGACACTGAGCTTGATGTGGTTGAAGGAATGCAGTTCGACCGCGGATACATCTCCCCATATTTCGTGACTAACAGCGAAAAAATGACCGTAGATTTTGATGACCCTCACATTTTGATATTTGAGAAGAAATTGTCTGCGCTCCAGCCAATACTTCCTTTGTTAGAATCTGTTGTTCAGTCAAGCAGACCTCTTGTGATTATTGCTGAAGATGTTGAGCAAGAAGCCTTAGCGACGCTGGTTGTTAACCGTCTGCGCGGTGGTTTAAAAGTTGCTGCTGTTAAAGCCCCTGGTTTTGGTGACCGTCGTAAGGCAATGATGGAAGATATCGCCATTCTTACAGGTGGTCAGTTGATTTCTGAAGACCTCGGCATTAAAATTGAAAACGTGACCCTCGACATGCTTGGTAATGCGAAGCGCGTTGTGATCACGAAAGAAGAGACAACCATTATTGATGGTGTTGGTGAAAAAGAAGAAATTAAAGTACGCGTCAACCAGATTAAAGCTCAAATCAATGATACCAGCTCTGACTATGATCGTGAGAAGCTCCAAGAGCGTCTCGCTAAACTTGCTGGCGGTGTTGCATTGATTAAAGTTGGTGGATCTACTGAAATCGAAGTTAAAGAGCGCAAAGACCGCGTTGATGATGCATTACATGCGACCCGTGCAGCTGTACAAGAAGGTATTGTTCCTGGTGGTGGTGCTGCATTGCTCTACGCGTCTAGAGTTCTTGATGACGTTAAATTTGAAAATGATGCACAACGAGTTGGACTTGAAATTATCAAGCGCGCGTTGCAATCACCAGTTCGTCAAATTTCTGAAAACTCTGGTCTTGATGGTGCCGTTGTTGCAGGTAAACTCTTGGATCAAGAAGATACCAACTTTGGATACAATGCCCAAACAGATGAGTACGAAGACTTGATGAAAGCGGGTATTGTTGACCCAGTAAAGGTTACACGTACTGCTCTGCAAGATGCTGGTTCTGTTGGTGGTTTATTAATTACAACTGAAGCAATGGTTGCTGAAGTTTCTGATGAAAACGCTAAGTCTGCTGGCCCAGCGATGCCTGACATGGGCGGAATGGGCGGAATGGGCGGCGGAATGGGCTTCTAGTCCATTTCCCCCATTAGATTTTCGTCTTAACTTAAAATAATTATTAAAGGCCATTCTTCGAACAAGAGTGGCCTTTTTTATTGGTAACAAAGCGGCGGTTATTTACTGAACAGTTGTATCAGTTTATTGGTAATCGTGGCTCCTAGGTCATTGATATCATTAATTTTAACAGAGTTTTTATAGTAATCTGTAACATCATGTCCAATGCCAATAGCTACCAGTTGAATTGTCGTAAAGTTCTCAATAAAGGCGATAGTTTTGCGGAGGTGGTGATCAAGAAACAGCGCAGAATTAGCGGATAAGGTAGAGGAGTCAACAGGGGCTCCATCAGAAATAACAATCAGTATACGGCGTTTTTCGGTATACCGCAAAAGCCTTTGATAGGCCCAGAGGATCGCCTCACCATCAATATTTTCTTTTAAAATTCCCTCTTTAAGCATAAGTCCTAAATTGTTCCGACATCTGCGCCAAGGTTTATTTGCAGGTTTATATATAATATGCTGCAGGTCATTCAGCCTGCCGGGGTTGGGCGGTTGGCCGTCACGGACCCATTGTTCATAAGACTTACCGCCTTTCCAATGCTGGGTAGTAAAGCCGAGGATTTCCACTTTAACATTGCATCTCTCAAGGGTTTGCGTGAGAATATCTGCACATAAAGTGGCCATTTTAATTGGAGTGCCCCTCATACTTCCTGAGTTATCAATGAGTAGGGTAATGAGCGTATCTTGAAATTCAGACTCTTTTTCCACTTTAAAGGAGAGGGGGGCGTTGGGGGAGGTTATGACCCGACTAAGCCGCGCAGCATCAATAATTCCTTCGTCCTGATCAAAATCCCATGACCGTTTTTGCTGGGTAAGAAGGTGCCGCTGTAATTTATTGGCCAATTGAGTAATATTGTTTTGGTATTTTGTCAGTTCTTGGTCGAGGGTGTGGCGCAGGCGATATAATTCATCATGTTGACCAAGATCATGGGCATGAATAATTTGATCGTGGACCGTGGTATAAATTGAGTAGGAAGCCGCGTTGGCCCCCTGAAGCTTTGGTCGCGCAGTGAGAGAGGAAGATTTGCTGTTATCAGGCGTGATTATATTGCTTGGGTCAATCTTATTAGAGTCTTTGGGGTGCTGCTCGGTGTGTGGTGTGGCGTCAGGGAGCTGGTGAAGGCTGGCCTTCTTAACACGCTCGCGTGTGGTCGGATCGGTTTTAGGGGCAACCTCTGGAGGCGGCTTGGACGATTCACCGTCTTGGAAAGTCGACTTAGGATTCTTGTTCATTCCTAACTTGTTGATAATCTTACGGCTAATATAATTAAAGTTTTTCTGGTGATGGAGTTGATCGACTAATGACTCTAAATCTGTGCCTATTTTCCTTTGTAATTTTTTGCACATTTGGGTGAGGTCTGGGGGGCACCCATCATAGGAATTTCCCGTGAGCCGTTCATGGGCCATAACTGTAAGGGCATTACTTAATAATAGATTTTTCGGACTTTCTTGGAGTCTTTCCTGCAGATATTGACGAAAAATATAGGTAAGATTGCGGGCAACCCCTGGATATTTTTTCGCGCCTAAGGTTTCAAATCTTAGTTTTTCTAGCATATAGTATATTTCTTGTGCTTCTGGGGCACGAGGTAAATACTGGGCGTATATTTTTGGAGTATGAAAACGTTTTTTTAGGGCCGCAGAGTCGACAATACCTCTAATTCTGGTAGTGCCTTCTTCACCCTCTTCAATCGAGCTGATGTTTAAATAAATAATATTTTGATCAAGGTTGGTGGTGCGCGGTTTTGTAAATATACCTTCGAGATTGGTATTTCTTGAAAGTGCCCGCATGAGGCATTTTTGAATATTTTTGAATGATGGGTCTTGGTGACTATGGAGCTTTTGATCGGTCACTTCTCTATACTTTTATACGGGTGCGGCAACGAGTGGGGAGACTGTAAGGTCTCGGTCAAAACAGCGCTGGTAGTATTCTAAAATAATAGGGCGTTCCACTTCATCGCATTTATTTAGGAAGGTCAAATTAAAGGCAAGGTCAATATCATTTGAAAAAATCTGAGTATTTTCCGCCCATGTGATCACAGCACGCGGGCTCATAACAGTTGAAATATCCCCGCTCATAAAGCCGATACGCGTCATATCTGCGACCCGCACCATGCACTCTATAATCTCTCGTCCTTCAGGGGTATTGTAGACAAGCTGTTTTCTGACAATAATATTGACTTCGTCTTTAAAGGGAAGGTAATTTAATATGGCGACAATGGACCAGCGATCCATTTGTCCTTGGTTAATTTGTTGGACACCATGATAAAGTCCAGTTGTATCACCCAAGCCGATTGTATTGGTAGTGGCAAACAGGCGAAAGTTCTCATGAGGCGTAATAATACGTTTTTGATCTAGCAGAGTTAACTTGCCATTAACTTCAAGGATCCGTTGAATAACAAACATAACATCGGGCCGACCTGCATCATACTCATCAAAGACGAGCGCACATGGATTTTGGAGCGCCCATGGTAGGATTCCCTCACAAAATTCAGTCACTTGTTGTCCGTCTCGTAAGGTAATTGTATCTTTTCCAATCAGGTCAATACGACTAATGTGGCTGTCTAAGTTAATGCGGACCATGGGCCAATTAAGACGTGCGGCGACCTGTTCTAAGTGGGTAGACTTGCCTGTTCCGTGGTACCCTTGGATCATGACTCGGCGGTTATGCTTAAATCCTGCGAGAATCGCGAGGGTTGTCTTTTGGTCAAATTGATATTCTGGATCAATATCCGGGACATATTCATTGGGCGTTGAGAAGCCAGGTACAGTTAAATCAATATCCAGATTAAATGTGTCTCTAGCATTAAACTCTGTATCAGTTTTATTTATTGCCAGACTTGATTGTGTATTCATGTGATAAAATTTTGTTTCAATTTATATGTAAATATAAGGTTCAATACGGCTTAAAGTGGGGGATTTATTATAGCGCAAGAATCAACACGCCTTCTATCTTAATTTAATTTCTAATCGTGAACAATTGAACAAAAAAAATAACATTTATTTAAAGTTCGGATATATGGATTAGATATTTTATAATTGAAATTATATGTGTATATTTTGCTAAAAATACTCTTTTAGCATGGCTATTGTAAAGGAAAAATATTATGAGCCGAGAAGAAAGAATCCGTCAAAGATTATTTGACACTTTTTCTCCTGAATACATAGGAATTAAAGATAAAAGTCACCTTCATGCCCACCACCGACCACCGGAGTCCATAACTGAAACGCATTTTTCTGTCACGATCGTGGCCGATGCTTTTACAAATATACGTCCTTTAGAACGCCAAAGAAAAATAAATGACGCTTTGAAAGATGAGTTTCAAAGCGGGTTGCACTCACTTGAACTTAAGGTGAGAACTCCCCCTGAGCACCAAGCATGGCAAGAGGCGAAGGGAAGATAAACCGTTATGCATGTGGAGGGTGGATTTTAATTTTTGTGATGCGTGTCGGCTCACCATCAATGATGGTGAATGTAAATTCTTGAAAATTAAACATTTGTCCTTTGGTGGGGATAACGCGAATTTCATAGATCAGCATACCTGCAATGGTTGTGGCATGATCATCTGAAAGTTCCCAGTCGAATGCGCGGTTTAGGTCACGAATGGGCGTATCTCCATCCACCATAATGTCGCCGTTTTCCAGAATTTCGTAGACGACATTTTTTTCATCAAACTCATCATTAATATCCCCGACAATTTCTTCAATAATATCTTCAAGGGTGATAAGGCCCATCAGGGCACCATACTCGTCAATTACCAAGGAAAAGTGTTGTTTTCTCTCACGAAATGCCGTCAACTGAGTCGTCAGAGGCGTGGTCTCTGGCACAAACCATGGGTCAAGAGCGATGGACATGACATCCAATTGATCAAGGGGTTTGTGGTGTTCTTTACGTTCAGCAAGAATCCGTAAAATATCCTTTGCATGGACAATGCCGATAATATTTTCAGAATCATCCTGATATATTGGAATACGGGTGAAGGGACTGTTCAAGATTTCTTGTAAAAAACTATCAGCGGATTGATTAACATCCATGACCGTCATATTTTGCCTGTGAACCATGACATCACTGACGTTGAGGTCGGCAAGATTGAGCACCGCTCCCAGCATGTGACGTTCAGAGCGGTGCTCAGAGTGGTCATCATCTAATTCTTCTCGTCCATGCATATCAATGGCTCCCCGCAAGATTTCTTCGGTCACATCGGGGTTGACATTCGCTAAAGGCATTCCGCAGACGCGGAGGATAAACCCAACGATGGTATAGACGATATTTGTTATAGGTGTAAAAATAAAAACAATTATACGCATGGCAGGCGCAACCGAAAGCGCCATTGAGTTATGGTTCTTAATGGCATAGGTTTTGGGGAGGACTTCCGCAAAAATCAGAACCAAGAATGTCATGCCGATTGTGGTGTAGACCATACCAGCTGTGTTGCCAAAAGCTGCAAGCAGCATACTTGTCACAAGGACAGTAGAGAGGTTGTTGACGAGATTATTACCAAGGAGAATAGCGCCAATCAGGTGCTCACGGTCATCTAACAGATTTTGAACAATCTTTGCTTTTGGGTTTCCTTCTTTCACCATATGGTGAATACGCGAAACATTTGCCGCAGTAAGCGCTGTTTCAGAGCCAGAAAAAAATCCAGAAAGAATTAAGAGCACAGTCACAACGAGAATGGTCAGTAAAATATCCAGATTAAGACTGAGATATGTTTGCAGTTCAAATAATTTAGAAAATAAATCTGTCATTGCATAGACTCATATAATGTGGTTTTAACGATGGTTTCGGGTATCTCTTCAGTTAAGAATGTCTCGCCAATTCCACGAGGCATAATAAAGGTAATTTTTCCGTTGTTTATTTTTTTATCTTTTTGCATATGGTTCCATAATAAATTAGCGCTTAACGACCCCACATTGATGTCTGAAATACGCGTTGGCAACTCAACAGAACGTAAATGGGACTTTAGGCGCTGGGTATCTTCACGGGAAGTCCAACCAAGCTTTTGACTTATTTCAAAAGCAATGACCATGCCGATGGCCACCGCTTCTCCGTGTAACAGCAGGTCACTATACTTTGTCACTGCCTCAAGAGCATGTCCAGAGGTGTGCCCAAGGTTAAGAAGTGCACGGGTGGAGGATTCCTTTTCATCAGCAGCAACAATCTTCGCCTTAGAGCGGACACTGGTCGCAATTGCGTACTTGAGGGCGTTTATCTCACAATTAATGACATCATGACTATTTTGCTCTAGCCACTCAAAAAAGGGAAGGTCATTGATCAGTGCATATTTAACAATTTCGGCATATCCTGCTTTTAGCTGTCTTTTGGGGAGGGATGATAGGACGTCCGTATCTGCAATCACCAGTTCAGGTTGATAGAATGTGCCAATTAAATTTTTTCCCCTTGGACTATTTATGCCTGTTTTCCCGCCTACTGAACTATCCACTTGTGCCAGTAAGGTTGTGGGGATTTGGATAAATTTAATTCCACGATATAAAACTGATGCGGCAAAGCCCACAAGGTCACCGATAACCCCGCCCCCAAAGGCAATGATTGTATCTCTACGCTCGATATTTAGACCTAATAATTGATCTAAAAGGTGTTCAAGTTGGCTAAAGCATTTCGTCTGTTCACCAGAGGGCATGATAATTGTATTGTACTGAATATTTGTTTTATCTAAAGAAGATGTCAGAGTCTCTTTTTGCGTAGCCCAGACATTCTCATCAGCTACAATGACCGTTTTGTTCCTAGGTAAATGAGGGGAGATAACACTCCCGATATTATGTAAAATACCATCATCAAGTATAACATTATAAGTATGGGTATTAAGTTTAATGGGTATTTTAATAGATGACATAGTTTTTTACGTTTTTATCATGTAAGGTTTAAGATGAGTAAGCACATGGGCGACAATGTTCGATAAGGTGTGCTGCTTGGTATTTATATGTATAAGACTGGTTTTATATATGGGGTCTCGCGTGTTTTTTAAGTGAATAAGGGACTCCCTCGGGTTAGGGGTTTGAAGGAGTGGACGCGTTTGACTCTGTACGGTATTTTTTACCAACCTTTCAATGTCTGCATCTAGCCAAATTGTAATAGCATGCTTTAAAAGCATTTCTCTGGTGTTCTTTTGGATAAACGCACCACCTCCACTAGCGATAATATGGGGGGGGCGGCTCAGCAGGTTGGCAAGGGTTGTAAATTCTATCTCCCGAAATTTAGTCTCTCCATAATTTTTGAAAATATCAGGTATGGACAGGTTCATTGTTTGGGTAATCTCACAATCAGAATCGCTGAAAGTTGTCCTAAGGCGATCTGCGACCAGTTTACCAACTGTAGTTTTACCAACACCCATCATACCAATAAAGACGATGGGTTTAATAAAAAGCTGTTTTTTAGGGTTAAGATGTGACAATGTCATGTAAAGTTTATGGAAATATAAGGTTATTCTTTTGGCATTATAAAATTTGTAGGATATGGCGTATGCATATTAATTTAAGGTATGTTCTAGATTATGTATAAAACTTTTATCAAAATTTATTAAAATATAATATATAAAATTGTTGATATATTGCATATACAATAATCATCTATGCGACTAATATTGAGAAAATTTTCAACTTTATTATAATTATTAATTATAATTTTGGGAGTACAAAAGAATATGAAATTTTATTTTTTTATTATTTTTATAAGTTTTGTCGCCTTGATTGGTGGTGCAGTATTCTTGACCCAGTTAAGTAATGCCCCCCCCGTTGAAATGATTGAGAAGCGAATTCTAAATTTGTAATACTATTTTTTGAGGCTTGATGGTGATGAAATCTTATAGTGTGATTGTAAATATTTTATTAATTTTTATGGGGTTAAGTGCTTTTAGCGTTGGTGCCCAGCAGACTCCTGCGAATACAAAGTATTTGAGTACAGATCCATCACCTTTACCAGAAGCACCAGGTTCAATAAAACTTAATCAGCCACTGATTCTGAATAAGCCGAACCTTAGTCAATATGAAAATGAAACGCCTAAGGTCCTAAATAATGTTAAAGAGCAGGACACCGCACAGGATAAGCAAGATAATAGCTTCAACTTTACGACGATTATCTCAAAGGATACCACGGAACCCCCAATAGATAACGGGCCAAGAGTCGAGACCATCAATACCGGAGAGTTGTCCCCCCCCTACGCCTTAGGGTCTGTAGGGTTGTTGTCTGATAATAACGGTGGCTTTAGAGATGATTTGTGGCACGATCTAACCTATGAAGATGTCGACTTACTTTTAGGCTCGTTGCCTGAGGGGGGCATGAAGTCGCCCATGTGGAATAGTATTTTGCGTAGAATGATGATGACGCGTGCTTTTGTACCTGCCCCTAGGGAAGTAAGATACGCATCCGATAATGCGCCCCCAACAAGTACGGGTATGAGTATTTTAGCCCATCGTGTGAACTGGCTTTTATATGCGGGATATATTGAAGATGCCTTGCAATTATCTTCTCTGAGCTCTGATAAATTACAGAATGACTTACTTTTACGTGATGTGACGCTGGCGTACCTCATTAATGGTCAATATGCGGATGCCTGTGCGTTTATTCGTATGGCGCAGTCTAAGTCAATAAGTCAATTCTGGATGAATGCTGAGATTATTTGTCAGTTACGAAATAAAGACTATCCTGGTGCGTTACAGACCGTTTCGTTGTTAGAAGAGTTTTTTGCTCTTGATGAGTCCCTGCGGACCCAGCTGATCAGTTCTATGATGGGTGTTGTGGAAATCACGGAACCGATTATTGTGAAGGATCCGCTTTTGATTTTAATGACGGCATTTGCAGGGCATCAGGTCGATGATAAGGTGATTGAGGAGTTAACTCCTCTTGCTCTGCAAACGGTGTTGAGAACCAATGCAAGTTCAAGTTTAGGTCGTATACGTGCTCTTGAGCGTTTGGTATCCATGGGCGTGATACCAGTTAAAGAGCTTATACGTGCCTATAAGGAGGAGGACTTGTCGGGAGATATGGTGGTGCTTACCTCTGAGACGTATGCCCAAAGTACGCGTGCAACCGTGGGCACAACTTTAGAAGAAAGCTTCCCTACCTCGGTTGAGGAGCGGGTACGCCAATATCAAGATATTTTCAATGAAGAAGATATTTATCGTCCAACATTTGTATTGAAATTAGTTGAATTTTGGCGGGGTGCGGAGCCTAAACTTGCGCTACAGCTGATAAAGGGGACATTGATCCCTACATTAAAGGTTCTGCCTGTACAGGATGTAATGCATGTGATGCCTGATATTGTCCGCGCTTTGGTTGTGATGAATCGTGTGGATGCTGCTGCCCGTTGGGATGATACGGCACGCGCCTTGTTTGCAGAAGGGGTGATGGATGTTGTTCCTCCTATTCGTAAGTCAAGGCTATGGTTCTTGATGGTGGCACCTGCCACAAAGGTTTCTGCTGAAGATATTGATATTTGGCGTCAAACTTGTGATGACGATAAAGACTTTAAATGTCATAAACAAGAAGAAGTCATGTTAATGTTGCTGCGTGACCTCGGTCATGAAGTGCCAAAAGGGGTGTGGCGAGAGTTGGTGCTTAAAAATACTTTTGTGCGCTCAGAGGAGAATTTCCTTAAGGGATCTCAATATGAAATTGTCACATCAACTTGGTATGGACTGACTGACTCAACCCAGGATAAGAGTGTTGGTGAGGCCATTATTCTGGCGGCTCTCTTAGGACAAGATAATGACTCTGACAAAGTATCAAACATTATTTTGTCACGTCAAATCCGTGTTTTAGGCATTCTAGGTTTAGTGGAGGAAGCCCGCGGACTTGCTAAGGAAATTGCATTTATTAAAGGGTTATAGTTCACCTATCTATGATAGAAGACACGAATATAGAACTTTTTGTAGAAATGATGTTGGTGGAACGTGGTTTAGGACGACGGACCATTGAAGCGTATATAAGTGATCTTTCTGATATTATGGATCATATTGTCCCTCGCCAATTAAGTCACGTGGGTGAGGCAGATTTGATTGAGTATTTTGACGTATTAATGAAGCGGGGCGTTGCGGTCGCAACAACGGCACGCCGCTTATCTGCCGTACGTCAATTTTTTAAATTTTTAATCAAGGAAGGTGTCCGCAGCGACGACCCCGCATCCGTGCTTGAGGGCCCCGCCCAGATAAAGTCGTTACCGAAGATTTTAACTGAACAGCAGGTTGACGCTCTTTTGGAAGCCTTGTCAGTCTCACAGACGCCTGAATCTTTAAGGTTATACGCCATTGTCGAGCTGTTATATGCATCAGGGATGAGAATATCAGAGTTAGTGACCCTGCCATTGTCAGTCATTCGTCCAGGTCAGCAGTGGATTGTGGTTTTAGGGAAAGGTAATAAAGAAAGACTTGTGCCGTTAACAGGTTCTGCTCAGCGTGCTTTAGAGGGGTATTTAGCGGTTCGCGGGAATTTTTTACGTAAAAAAAAGCAGTCCTATTATTTATTTCCTTCCGCGGGGAAGGAGGGGTACGTGGCACGACAAGTTGTGGCGCGACAATTAAAGAGTGTTGCTGTCAGCATAGGCCTAGCGCCACAGGCAATCTCGCCCCATGTATTGCGTCATGCTTTCGCGAGTCATATGTTAGCAAGGGGTGCAGACTTACGGAGTGTGCAAAAGTTTTTGGGTCATGCAGATATTACGACAACAGAGAGATACACCCATGTGTTAAGTGATCGTCTCCTCGCGTTAGTTAATGAACACCATCCCTTATCAAAAATGCTCTAGCTTGACAAAATCCATGAGCATAGATATACCAATGTTTGAAGAGGCTCGACGTAGAGTAAAGGTGAAGATAAGATTATGTTAGAATTTGAAAGAAGCATTCAAGAATTAGAAAATAAAATTGAAGAGCTGCGTCGTATTGATAAAAGTGGCAATATAGAATTGCAGGAAGAAATTAAGCTTCTGCAAGAAAAAGTTGAGAAACAGATTAAAGCTGTCTACCATAACTTAACGCCTTGGCAAAGGACTTTGGTTGCGCGCCATCCAGAACGTCCACGGTTTATCCATTATATCGAGAGTATGATTTCCGACTTTGTTCCGCTTGCGGGGGATCGTTGTTTTTCTGATGATAAGGCAATTATTGGTGGAATAGGCCGCTTTCACAATCGTTCAGTTATGGTTATTGGCCATGAAAAAGGTGGAAATACCGAAGAACGTGTTACCCATAATTTTGGAATGCCCCTTCCTGAAGGGTATCGTAAAGCGGTACGCTTAATGGGGTGCGCTGAGCGGTTTGGGTTGCCGATCATTACTTTAGTAAATACAGCCGGTGCTTTTCCTGGAATTCAAGCTGAGGAGCGGGGGCAAGCCCAAGCCATTGCTGCGAGTATTGATATGTGTTTGTCCGTGAAGGTTCCTTTGGTAGCTGTCATCGTTGGTGAAGGGGGATCTGGGGGAGCAATTGCCTTATCTACGGCAAACAAAGTCTTGATTATGGAACACGCGATTTACTCGGTAATTTCCCCTGAGGGGTGCGCGTCTATTTTATGGCGTAGTTCTGAAAAATCCGCTGAGGCTGCTGAAGCCCTCAAGTTAACCTCTAATGACCTTTTAGATTTAAAAGTTGTAGATGAAATTATCCCAGAGCCTTGTGGCGGCGCACATCGGTCCTATGATGAGGCCATTAAGGCGGTTGATAAAGCAATATTAAATTCTCTTATTCAATTAGATGGACTCAGTCCTGAAGAGTTGAAAAAAAGCCGGCGGGAAAAGTTTATTACCATGGGGCAGTACCTGCATTAGGCGCCCCACCCCAGATTTCTTAAAGCTATTACCTGCGCGCAAATCTCCCTAAAATTCCAACTCTTCGGAAGAGGAGGCATTTATCGAGGATACTCAACGCCGTTGTATTTTCGCAGGTCTGTTAATTTATTTTCCCATGGCAGTGTTTAAATTTAAGCATATTTCCACATGGGCACGGGGCATTACGCGGAACATTTCCCCATGTTGAGGGATCATTACCATCAATCATCCGTCTGCCAATGCGAACAGGTCGGTATTCTGAAGCAGTTTTTTGAGGACGGTGGGTTTCAAGGGCGTTGGACTGGCTATGGGTTTCTTGAAAAGAGACGGGACGATTGCCGTGCAATCTGTTGTTCATAGATGGATTTTGCTCTTGTAGGCGCACATAGGAGAGATACATGGTGGTATTTAAACGCGTGACTGTGAGAATATTTTCAAAGAGCCCAAAGGCTTCATGTTTATACTCATTAAGGGGATCTTTTTGTCCATAGGCACGCAAACCAATTCCTTGGCGTAAGTGATCCATTTGTAATAAGTGTTCTTTCCACTGTTGATCTAAAACTTGGAGTAGAATGCTTTTTTCTATTTGACGGATAAGGTGCGGTTCAATTTCAGAAGCGCGAAGTGCCATAATACCATCCGTGGCCTTGATGAGGCGCTCAATAATTTCTTCCTCAGCGATGCCTTCTTCTTTGGCCCATTCACTGACGGGAATATCAGAGCCAAACAAGCGGTTAACATGGTCTTGCAGCCCAGAGATATCCCACTTTTCCATATAAGTTTTTGGCGGGATGTATTGAGGAACAATCTCTTCAATCGTGGTATGACGCATGTCAGTAATGATATCATTGACATTTTCTTGATTAATAAACTCGCGCCGCTGTTCATAAATGGCCTTCCGTTGGTCATTCATCACGTCATCAAATTTTAAGAGGTTTTTACGAATTTCAAAGTTGTGGCCTTCCACTTTCTTTTGCGCCCGCTCAATTGCTTTGGTGATCCACGGATGGATAATTGCTTCGCCAGAGCTCAAGCCAATTTTTTTAAGCATACCATCTAAACGATCACTCATGAAAATGCGCATTAGATCATCTTCGAGACTCACATAAAACTTTGACTCTCCTGGGTCGCCCTGACGTCCAGAACGGCCACGCAACTGGTTGTCGATACGGCGACTTTCATGCCTCTCCGTTGCGACAACGTACAGTCCTCCTAATTCACAGACCTTTTGACGTTGAGCATTCACCTCATCATATATTATTTGTTTTCTTCTTTGATATTCTTCTGGGTCTTTAATGGAATTTAATTCTTTGGCAATTCGTATTTCCGCATTCCCCCCCAGCTGAATATCAGTACCTCGACCAGCCATATTGGTGGCAATGGTCACAGCATTAATTTGCCCCGCTTGGGCGATAATTTCCGCCTCTTTATTGTGGTGTCGGGCATTAAGAATATTGTGTTTAATGCCTGCTTGGGTGAAAAATTTACTCAGTTTCTCAGAGTTTTCAATTGATATTGTCCCGACAAGGACGGGTTGTCCTTTGTCATTCCGTTCTTTGATACTTTTGATCAGAACGTCAACTTTTTCTTTGAGCGTTAGGTAAATTTCATCTTCTTTATCTTTACGGCAGATTGGCTTATTAGATGGAATTTGGATCACACCCAAATTATATATTGTAGCAAATTCTTCAGCTTCGGTTTGGGCGGTTCCTGTCATTCCTGCAAGCTTGGGGTACATCCGAAAATAATTCTGGAACGTGATAGACGCAAGGGTTTGGTTTTCCGATTGGATGGGCAGTCTTTCTTTTGCCTCTAACGCCTGATGAAGCCCTTCGCCAAAGCGCCGTCCTTCCATCATTCTGCCGGTAAACTCATCAATGATGATAATTTTATTATTCTTAATTACATAGTCTTTATCTTTTTGGAATACCTTGTGCGCTTTAAGAGCTTGTTGTGCATGGTGTAAGAAAGATATATTTTCTATGTCATATAATGAGGCTTGCTTATTGATTTTTCCGTTTTTAACGAGGTGTTCTTCAAGAACTTTTTGTCCTTCTTCAGTAAGGTTGACGTTGCGGTTCTTTTCATCAACCTCGTAGTGATCTGGTGATAGTTTGGCAATGTAGGAATTGAGGGTTAAATAATCTTGCGCGTTGTTTTCTGAGGGGCCAGAAATAACAAGAGGGGTACGAGATTCATCAATCAGAATACTATCCACCTCATCCACAATGGCATAATTAAATTCTCGTTGTACCATATCTTGGGCTGAAAACTTCATATTATCCCGTAAAAAGTCAAACCCAAATTCATTATTTGTACCATATGTCACATGGGCGTTATAGGCGTCTTTACGTTCCTCATCAGTAATGCCACTTTTGATAACGCCAACTGTCAGACCAAGGGCATTGTAGACTTGAGACATCCACTGCGTATCACGGGCGGCCAAGTAGTCGTTGACTGTGACAACGTGCACCCCTTTATTGACCAGAGCGTTTAAATATACCGGCAGTGTCGCGACCAGAGTTTTTCCTTCACCCGTGGACATTTCAGCAATGTAGCCATCGTTTAGAGCAATCCCTCCTAACATTTGGACGTCAAAGTGGCGTATGCCGAGGTTTCGAACGCTTGCTTCACGGACGGTCGCGTAGGCTTCTTCTAAAATACTCTCAAGAGGCGCACCATTCTCAAGCATGGTTTGAAACTTTATGGTCTGTTGTTTCAGCGAGTCATCTGAAAGTTTTTTGAGGTTTTCCTCATGACTTAAAATTGCAGGCAGTCTTTTTTTATATTTATGAATTAAACGACTATTGACTGTTCCAAATAATTTTCTACCAAGTGTTGACAGCCCCATCATGGGTAACCTCTTAAAAATATGTTTCTTTAAAATATGTATTTATCTATGTTTTACTCTATTCAGGGAAAGCGTATGGCCATGAATTTTTTTTGAGAAATAAATATATTAAAAATTACTAGTACTTAAGTGAATATCTGTCAATCTTTCTATCAAATTTTCAATTTGCGCGTTATGGTAATGTATTATATTAAAGCTGTTGGGAGCATTGATTTTCCTTAATATATTTTACGATTTTATACAATTCGAGGGTTACGTGTTTGAGGTAGGAGATAAAGTTAACGTCTGCATTGTTGTTGCGGCGGTATTATATAATAAAAATGGCCAAGTCCTGATTGCCCAACGTCCGCAGGGTAAATCATTCCCAGGGCTTTGGGAATTTCCAGGCGGCAAGTTAGAGTCTGGAGAGCGGCCAGAAGCAGGTTTGATCCGTGAGCTGCATGAGGAACTCGGTATTATTGTCAAAGAAAAGGATTTGGTGCCCTTAACTTTTGCCAGTTATGGGTATAAAGATTTTCATTTATTAATGCCGTTGTTCGGGTGTTACAAGTGGGATGGCACCATAAAAAAATGCGAACATGACGATATTGTGTGGAGCTATCCTCAGGACTTAAGGTCCTATGAAATGCCAGAGGCTGATATTGCGTTGGTAGATTTTTTAATAAATCAGAAACGCCCTAATTAACCTGATTTTTGGGGAGGTGTTTGTAGGAAATCAGTCAAAGAGTGTGTTGCACTTCCTGGTTTTAGGGGTTGAATTTGATCTTTGTGCGGATGCCAGCCATGGATATAAATAATCTCGAAACTCGCCGCAATACGGTTATTATTGTTGGAAAATCTCTCTATGTAGAGGTTCATAGCTCGCTCTAGGACATCTCGGCGTAAGGGGCGTCGGCCTGTTGCAAGGGTATTGCTCTCCCCCATGAGGCGCAGGTCTTGTAAAAGTTTTAACGGATTTTGATAGTCAACTGTAATAATTTCAGTATCAGCGACGGGGAGGGAAAACCCTGCACGTTGAAGAACATTACCAATATCGCGGACTTCGGGAAAGGGGCTGATTCTACTGGTCGCAGAGTGGGTGATTTCCATTTCAGCATCAAGTAAGCACGTCCGGAGCTCATGAAGCGTGCGGGGACCAAACAGAGCACTGCTGAACATCCCGTCGGGTTTAAGAGCATGATTAATCTGAATCATGGTTCCCACAAGGTCGTTCACCCAATGCATACTTAGGGAGCTTAAAATCAGGTCAAACTTTCCTGGAGCAAGGGGCAAGCGCTCTTCATCGGCAACAATGCTCAATCTTTTGGGATTCATGCGGGCGAGTTCTTGGGAGAAATCTGTTTCAATTAATGTTTCAATCTGTCCGCGCCCATTAAGGATTTGCCCAAGAATACCTCCGTGACTGCCAATATCAGCAGCAATTGGAAAACTGCGGAGAATATCATTTAGGCGCTCAGCAAGGCGCTCAGCAACCTCCCTAAAGAGAAAATCAGCTTTATGTAGGTTGTGGGCGTGACGATCCCGTTGGTTTTGGAGCGCAGTTCTGTTGAATAAAATGGGCGATTGATTCATAATTTTTAATACTGTACAATAAAATTGCATTCAAGTATATTTTAATAATATAAACTGCAAGAATTTATTTGTGTTTCAGCATCTTATTGATATTGTCTGGCCTCCTCAATGTGGGGGATGTGGTGCTTTAGTACAGAACTCCCACTCTTTGTGTGCGTCATGTTGGTCGCAGGTTCACCAAATTTCTGGGGTTGTTTGTAATGTTTGCGGGGTGAAAATGTCTGCTGATGTGTGCGGAGTGGATCAAGTGACCTGCGGGCGGTGCTATGGGCGTCCCCCTTCCTATACTCAGGCGCGTGCCGTTAGTGAATACTCTGGGTGTATGCGGTCTCTTATCCTCTCTTACAAACATGCAGACCGTCTTGATCTTGTCCCTTTGCTGTCACAAATGACCATGCGTGTGGTACGAAATATGATGTGGGATATTGATTTATTGGTCTCAGTTCCCTTGCATTGGAGGCGTTTATGGCAGCGTAAATTTAATCAAAGCGATAAGATTGCCCGCTTTATGGCGCATCATTTGCACATTGAATATGCCCCCAAGCTCCTCACGCGTTATGTCAACAGCCCAAGTCAGCGGGGGAAACGTTATGCGGAGCGCCATAAAAATGTGAGAGGGGCGTTTATCGTTTGTGAAAAAAATAAAATTGACATAAAAGGAAAGCGCGTTCTATTGGTTGATGATGTCATTACTACGGGAGCAACCGTTGATACGATTTCCCAAGTCTTGTTAAAGGGTGGAGTAAAAGATGTCTTTGTCGTTACTTTAGCCCGTGTTTCTCCTTAAAGAATATGTTGTTTAGTAATTGCTTTATGTAATGATGATAACGTAGGATAATATTTATAGGTTTTTGTATGAGTAATGAATTAAAAGTTGAAATATATCTCAAACATACGTGCCCTTTTTGTATCAAGGCATTGGCATTGTTTGATTCTAAAGACGTTAAGTATCAAATTTATGACGTTGGTAGTGATCGCGTTTTGTATGATCAGATGACAGCAAGAGTCGGGCGCATTTCCACTGTCCCTCAAATATTTATTGATGGTAAATTGTATGGGGGGTGCACTGAAGTGCACGATTTAGACACCCAAGGTAAACTTGATAAGATTTTAAATTCTAGTTAAAAGAGTATCGTTATGGTGGAACAAGAAAGTATAAAAATTGCCTGCGTGCAAGTGACATCATCAGAAGATATTTCTGAGAATATTGAGGCAGTATCTGTTTTGATCCGTCATGCAGTACGCGATGGGGCAAAGTTTATTACGACTCCTGAGTGCGTGGGTTTACTTTCGTGGAATAGAAAGCTTATTTATTCCAGTGCGGATGATCTGAATCAGCATGTTGTTGTTCAAGCCCTGGGGGCCTTAGCTGCTGAGCTAAAGGTCTGGATATTGGTTGGGTCTATTTTTGTTCGTCTTAAGAATAACAAATTAGTCAATCGTTCGGTTATGCTTGATGATTCAGGAAGTGTCGCAACTTTTTATGATAAGATTCACTTATTTGACGCTACACTACAAAATGGTGAGAGGTATCATGAGTCTGCTATGATTGCTGCAGGTGATCAGGCGGTGGTTGTGAGGACTCCCTTTGGATGTGTGGGGATGACGATATGTTATGATTTACGTTTTGGGGCGCTTTTTCGGGCACTGGCTCAAAGTGGCGCCCATATTATAACTGTTCCTGCGGCGTTTACTCAAACCACAGGACGCGCGCACTGGCACAAATTATTGCAAGCGCGGGCTATTGAAACAGGGGCGTTTATTGTTGCTCCAGGTCAAACGGGTTCCCATGCAGGTGGGAGGCAGACCTTTGGACATTCTTTGATTGTTGATCCTTATGGCAAGATTATTGCGGACGCGGGAGAAAAAATCGGGTATTTTGTCACTGATATTTCTATTTCATGTGTAGATGAGGTAAGGCGCAGGATACCTTCATTAGAACATGATCGTCAATTTAGCTCTACATTTGTAGATTCCATTAATCAAAGCGACGGGTAAACCTTAATGATTGTATATAAATTAATTTGTAAAAATGGTCATGTGTATGAGTCTTGGTTTAAAAACTCGCACGTTTTTGACGAGCTGAAAACAGCTGGTCATTTAGTCTGTGAAATTTGTGGTAATGATCAAGTCTCTAAGGCGATTATGGCCCCACAGATTGTCCGTTCTAAACAAGATGCCACCACCTTAAAGAGTAAAAACGCTCATATAAAAGAAAAAGATATAAAAGACACCAATGTGAAAACTGATCAAAAGCATATGGACAGTATGATGGATGAGTACAGTAAAGTCCGGCAGCATTTATGCGTGCTGCGTGCATATGTTGAAACAAACTTTGACAATGTAGGGGATAAGTTTGCAGAAGAGGTCAGGGCGATTGCAAGTGGTGAGGCGGAAGAGCGGAGTGTCTATGGTCGCGTGAATGCGAAAGAAATGAAAAGTTTACTTGAGGAAGGTATCGAGGTTATTCCTCTGCAGACAACCCATCGCGATTCGTAATCTTTGTAACATTAGGCCTTTGTCAGGCACATAATGAAGTTAATATGGGTTTTTCTATCTGAAAGTGTCCATGTTTTGGTCAGGGCATTGTAGACCATGCCTTTAATATCGCTGATGACCAGTCCATGTTTTCTTGACATGTTTACAATTTCATGGGGGCGAAGAAACTGGCTCCACGTGTGGGTACCAATTGGAATTTTGCGGGTGATATACTCGGCACCCAGAATGGCAACAAGAAATGACCAGAGGGTACGGTTGATGGTGGAAATAATAATAGCACCCTTTGGCTTGATCAATTGGCTCAGAGTATTGAGAAAAGTATCAGGTTCTGCCACATGTTCAATCAGCTCTAAGGCGCAAATTACATCAAATAGGTTCGGCCCTTGCTCTTGCAGGAGTTCCTCTGCAGTTATGTGCCTATAGTTGATATTCAGGTTTTGGATATGCATATGTTCTTGTGCGGCTCTAATGCTCTCTTGGGCGGCGTCAATTGCCGTTAGGTGGGCGCCCATGCGTGCGATTGGCTCTGACAAAATACCGCCGCCGCATCCAATATCTAAGACTGTTTTATCTTGCAGGGGTGTGAGGGTTTTGTTAAGGGGACAGACTGCGTTGTGAATAAATTTGATGCGGATGGGGTTCATCTCATGGAGGGGTGCAAAGGGTCCTTTAAGATCCCACCATCTTTTTGATAGTGTGGAGAAATGTTTAACTTCATTAGATATTTTTGAACTATAGTTTTGTGAAATTGATTCGGTCATCCCAGACACCTTGCGTGGTCGTTAGTTTAAGAAAAATATATGGGCGGTAAAGTTTGGATATTCTGTAACTTGCGTATTTCTTAGTTGCATAGTAAAAATATTTCAGTCTATTATATATGGTTTTTAGGATTATATATGGTTTTTAAAATATAAATATATTTATAAAGAGTTTTTCATTTATTTTATCATGCGTTTTACTAAATTGTGTGCGCAGTATTTAGCTTTTTTATAAAATATCGAGATTAATTCGTCTATCTTAATTTTTAAAGAATACAAAACTTTTAAAGAATACAAAATTATGGCAAAAATTGTAATGAAATTTGGTGGCACGTCCGTTGGAGATATAAAAAAAATTCAGCATGTGGCCACGCGGGTTAAAAGAGAGGTTGATTTAGGCAACCAAGTGGTGGTGGTTGTTTCTGCTATGTCGGGTCAGACAGATACTCTGTTAAAGTTTGTTCATGAGATTTCCCCAATGTTTGATGCACGTGAACATGATGTTGTGGTCTCTTCAGGGGAGCAGATTGTCATTGGCTTACTGGCTCTTGCTATCCAAAATCTAGGTATTAATGCGCGATCGTTCTTAGGGTGGCAGTTGCCCATTAGAACCACTGAGGTTTATGGCGCGGCACGTATTCTCAATATCGATACCCATGAAATAGATGTTAGACTCAAAGAAGATTATGTATGTGTTATTGCTGGTTTTCAGGGATTAAGTGATAAAAATCGTATTACAACACTAGGGCGTGGCGGGTCTGATACCAGTGCCCTTGCCCTTGCAGCGGCGATGGAAGCGGATCGGTGTGATATTTACACAGATGTTGATGGAATTTATACGTGTGATCCACGCGTTGTCAGTCGCGCCAAAAAAATGGTTCTTGTTTCATACGAGGAAATGCTGGAAATGTCCTCCTTGGGAGCGAAAGTTCTGCACTCTCGGTCTGTGGAAGTGGCCATGAATTATCAGGTGTGTTTAAAGGTGTGTTCTACATTTTCAGAAAGCCCTGGAACATTAATCGTAAATAAGGATAAAATTATGGAGCAACAAGTCGTTAGTGCAATAGCTTATAATCGTGATCAGGCGAAGATTAAACTTGAGCGCGTCCCTGACAAAAAAGGTGTGGCGAGTAAGGCATTCAAAGCATTGGTAGATGAAAATATTAATGTCGATATGATTGTACAGAACACGTCAGATAAAGACCTGTCAGTTGATTTAACTTTTACAGTGTCGGTGCGTGATATGAAGCCTGCTGTTAGCGCGCTTTCAAAATTGCAAGACGATATCGGGTTTACGCGGGTGGTCTGTGACCCTAGATTAGTAAAAATTTCTGTTATTGGTGTGGGGATGCAGAGCCATACGGGTGTCGCGTGCACGATGTTCACAACCATGGCGGAAAAGGGTATAAATATAGACCTTATAACAACTTCCGAGATCAAAATTAGTATTCTCATCAAGGAAGAATATACAGAACTGGCACTCAGGGCATTGCATACGGCATATGGGTTAGACAGAGTAGATTTATAAGCGCCCTTCAGTGGCGTCAAGTTTAAAGGATAAAGTTTTGGTGTGATATGAAAACAGAGGTATTGGATCAGTCTGGGTGGCATCGTGGGAGAGAGCTTCTTGGTGTTGAGTACGGCATAATGTGTGGCGCGATGACATGGGTTTCAGAGCGGAATCTTGTCTCAGCAATTTCAAATTATGGGGGCTTTGGAACTCTTGCGTGTGGTGCCATGTCTCCAGATATACTAAAAGAAGAGATTCTAGCAACGCGCCAACTGACGGACAAGCCGTTTGGTGTTAATTTGATTGTCATGCATCCTTTGCTAAAAGACTTGGTTGAAGTCTGTATTGAGACTGGTGTGCGTCATGTTGTTGTTGCCGGTGGACTCCCAAGAAAGGAAATAATCCAAAGGTTGATTGATGGTGGTGTGCGGGTATTAGGGCTTGCGCCGACTGTCCCTATTGCTAAGAAGTTAATTAGTTATGGTATCTGCGGTCTGATTATTGAAGGATCAGAGGCTGGCGGACATATTGGCTCGGTCTCCACGAGTGTTCTCGCCCAAGAAATTCTGCCTGCTATTACGTCTGTCCCTGTATTTGTCGCGGGCGGTATCGGGTGTGGTGAAGCAATCGGCATGTATTTACGGATGGGGGCATCAGGTGTGCAAATAGGGACGCGTTTCGTTTGCGCTGAGGAGTCCATTGCCCACGCTAATTTTAAAAATGCATTTATTCGTGCTAAATCTCGAGATGCTGTTTTAAGTGCCCAGCTTGACCATCGGTTTCCAGTCATTCCAGTGCGTAGTTTAGCGAACGATGGAATAAAAAAATTCACACAATTACAAGCTCAAGTTCTTGAAAAATTTATTTCTGGTCATATTTCGCAAAAAGAAGGTCAATTGGAAATAGAACACTTTTGGGCTGGAGCTTTAAGGCGTGCTGTGATTGAAGGCGATACTATATCAGGGTCTTTGATGGCAGGGCAAAGTGTGGGCATGGTTAAGGCAATTGAACCTATTCAAGATATTATGTATTCTTTAATAGTAAGGGCTGAAAAGTTTTTGTCTCCATAAACTCATTTGAAGGGAGCTTTTGAGTTTGGTAGTAGTCAGTACAAGATATCGTGTCCTGTTTCGACGTATGCGTGAAATCATGGCAGACTCTATAACTGATCAGGATCGTTTGAATCAAGTGGTTCAGTTGATCGCAGCAGGTACAGAGTCTGATGTGTGTTCTATGTATTTACTGAGGTCAGGCAGTCACTTTTTAGAGCTCTATGCCTCTGAAGGGCTGGCGCAAGAAGCTGTTCATAAAGTTTCATTACAGCTTGGTGAGGGGCTTGTTGGTTATGTGGCTGCTCAAAAAAATTCCCTAAAACTCTCAAATATGTGGAGCCATCCAGCGTTTGTTCATAAGCCTGAAACCCAAGAAGAACAATTCTGCTCGTTTATAGGGGTTCCCATTATTCGTGATGGTATCGTTGTTGGTGTGTTGGTTGTGCAAAGTCGTGTGACGCGTAAATACGACGATGACGATTTAGAAATTTTACAAACAACTGCCATGGTGCTGGCTGAGCTTATCTATGCAGAGCTTTCCAATTTATCGACCTTTGTGCGGGCAACTCAATACCAAATGCCGGAGAAGCTTGAAGGGGTGGTGATCTCTCAAGGGTTAGCAAAGGGCGTTGTTCTGCGCCATGAGGCTCAGGTTACCATTAAGAACTTTATTTCTGAGAGTCCTGAAATCGAGTATGCGCGCCTTGATGTGGCGTTGGGGGAAGTTAAGTCCCAGTTAGAGGCCATGTTGTTGCGGCCTGATATGTCTGACTTTACCGAATATCGAGATATTCTTGAGGCATTTTCCATGTTCGTGCAAGACAAAGGGTGGCATCAAAAGCTGCGTGAAGCGATTTCGACCGGCCTGACGGCTGAAGCGGCTGTGAAGCGTGTGCAAGCGGCGATGCGGACCTCGGTGTCGACCAGTCAAGATATTTATGTTCGCGAGCGACTGCACGATATAGAAGACCTAACTAATCGTGTGTTACGGAATTTAGTCGGAGACGATATTCAAAAAACTAAGTTTCCAGATGAGATCATTATCGTTGCTCGTCATATGGGGCCAGCGGATCTGTTGGATTATGATTATAAGAAAGTGGCGGGGGTTATTTTACAAGAAGGGTCTGCCCATGCTCATGTGGCAATTATAGCCCGCGCCCTTGGGGTTCCCGTTATCGGGGGTGTCCGAGATATAGACAGCTATTTATTTTCAGATGATTTAGTTCTGCTGGATGCCGTGCGGGGTGAAATATTTGTGCGCCCAACCACAGATATCTATGATGCTTTTATGATCACTTTTCATGCTAATGAAAGGCGTACAAGGAAACTTGAAGCGTTACGTAAAGAGGCATCAATTACCGCAGATGGTCAGTTGATTGAGTTGAATATTAATGCGGGGCTGTTGATGGATGTCCATCGCATGCACGAAATTGGCGCCGAGGGAATCGGTTTATATCGGACAGAAATTCTTTTTATGGAGCGGGAAGCGTTTCCAGACGTGGAGGTTCAGAGAAGTTTATATGTCAATATTTTCAAGGTTGCTGCTGGCAAACCAGTTGTGTTCCGTACCCTTGATGTTGGAGGCGATAAAGTCTTACCGTATTTCAAAAATCAACAGGAAGAAAACCCTGCCATGGGATGGAGAGCCATTCGTATTGGTATTGATCGGCCGCGTTTTTTGCGTCATCAATTGCGCGCTTTGTTATTAGCAGCGACGGAGACGAAAAGTCATTTACAAATAATGTTTCCTATGGTGGTGAATGTAGAAGAGTTTCTCAGTGCCAAAGATATTTTTGATAAAGAGAAAGCATATCTTCTCTCAAAAGGGTATGAGATACCAAAGTTCATTAAGGTGGGAGCCATGCTTGAGGTTCCAAGTTTAATCTTTCAGCTAGATGTCCTATTGCAACATGTGGACTTTTTATCTGTTGGATCGAATGATTTAGTTCAGTTTTTATATGCCGCTGATCGAAATCATCCGACAATTTCAACGCGATATGATATTTTATCGCCGAGTGTGGTTAATGTATTGAGGCATATTGTACAGGCATGTAAATCAAGAAACGTTCCTGTCTCCATTTGTGGTGAAATGGCGGGAAAGCCTTTAGAGGCTATGGTATTGATTGCGTGTGGTTTTCGTAAGTTGTCTATGCCGCCTATAGCCGTGGATGTGGTCAGGTACATGCTAAGGTCAATGAGTGTAAGAATTGTTTTAGGTTACGTTGATGGATTATCGTTATCTTCCAGGTGTTCGTTGCGTGATCGCTTGAAAAGTTTTGCTCAGGACCACAATATCTATATATAAATGTTAAGGTGTAGTTTAATTTTTCCCTTGTATCTTACATCAAGACAATGATATGAGTATATTTTACTTATTTAATTTAAATGATTGTTTATAATTTTTAACGTTATACAAAGCAATTGTATTTAACTTAGAGTAACAGTTTATGGTAGTAAAAGAGAGTGGACAAAACCCTTTAGATGAGCGGTTGGTCAAGAACCACTTATTTGTTGATGATGATGTGCAAAAACTTATCGATGATTGTGATGCGTATGGCCCAGAGGCTATCGGCAATTATTTAAGGAAGATCCGTCTTGCTAATAATCTAAGTCTACAAGATATAGCTAAGCAGACATTTCTCCGCCCTAAGCAAATTGAGTCCATAGAGGTTGGGCGTGTTGAGGAATTGCCAGGGCGCGTATATTCTATTGGCTATGTCAGATCCTATGCGAATATTATGGGTCTTGATGGCGAGGATATTGTCAAGCGTTTTAAAAATCAGGCGCCTGATGGAGAAGATTTTTCTTTAGACTTCCCCCGTCAGCCTCACCGTGAGAGTCATTTACCTAGTTTGAATTTAGTATTTATTTGCATTTTTATTCTTGTGGCCGGAGGGCTTGGCTGGGTGTTGTATAATTATAAGGTTGCAAGGGATGCAGAAAAGAGTTCTCAGCCTGAATTACAACAAAAAATTGAGGAAATAATTTCAATTGATGATTCCTCAATTGTTGCTAAACAGGCGCCGGTGCCAACAGGTGAGCAGACACCATCTTCTGCTCTGGAAAGTGGAGACGGCGGTACGCAAGATACGTCAGCCAGTCAGGTGGGTGAAGAGCCTCCTACTGATCCTATCGTTCCCGCTCAAGAGGGGGCTGATCAGAAAGCCGAACCCATAACGGGTGGTGCTGTTGATGAAAGTGAGCAAACACTTCAAGAGCCTTCTCCAGAGCCTTCCCCAGAGCCTTCCCCAGAGCCTTCCCCAGAGCCTTCCCCAGAGCCTTCCCCAGAGCCTTCCCCAGAGCCTTCCCAAGGTGTGCCCGTTTCTTCTCAAGGTCGTCAGATTGGAGAGCAAAATGGCAGTTCCATATCTATTTATGCGACGCGTGACTCTTTTGTGGAAATTAAGGATTCTCAAAATAACTTCTATTTACGCAGGGTCTTGCGTGTCGGCGATACTTTCTATGTACCAGACAAAACTGGATTAGAACTTTTGACAAGTAATGCAGGGGGTGTTACGATTTCTGTCAATGGCAAAGTTATGCCTCCCTTGGGTCAGGACAATAAAATATTAGGGCCTATTTCACTAAATGTTGATGACTTGTTGAGCATGTTCCAAGAGTAGTGCTTTGGTTGTTTGTTGACTTCCTTGGTGTACTTTGTTACAGTTTTTCTTGTTGTCTGAGGGTATAAGGTTTATGTGTTATGAATGACCAGTCTTCTAATGTGATCCGTCGACGTAAGTCACGGCAAGTTATGGTTGGTAATGTTCCAGTTGGGGGAGATGCCCCGATTACGGTTCAGTCTATGACGAATACTTTGACCACAGATGTAGAGGGAACAATAAAACAGATTACCGATTTAGAAAATGCTGGCGCAGATATTGTGCGTGTTAGTTGTCCTGATGCGGACTCTACCCTGTCTCTCAAGAAAATTATTAAATCCGTAAAAGTGCCCATTGTAGCAGATATTCATTTTCACTATAAACGTGCCATTGAGTCTGCTGAGGCAGGCGCGGCTTGTTTGCGAATTAACCCTGGAAATATCGGCTCGAATGAACGGGTTAAGGAGGTTATTCGTGCCGCAAAAGATCACGGCTGCTCAATTAGAATTGGTGTGAATGCTGGGTCATTGGAAAAGTCTTTGTTAGAAAAGTATGGGGAGCCTTGCGCCGATGCTATGGTTGAAAGTGCCTTTTACCATGCTAAGGTTTTAGAGGACAACGACTTTTTTAATTTTAAAATTTCAGTTAAAGCGTCAAATGTTTTTTTGGCGACAGCAGCCTATCGGCAATTGGCAGAGATGTCTGACTATCCTCTCCACTTAGGAATTACTGAAGCTGGTGGCTTGCGGTCAGGAACGGTAAAGTCTTCCATTGGTTTAGGTATGCTCTTGTGGCAAGGGATTGGCGATACGATTCGTGTGAGTTTAAGTGCGGATCCAGTGGAAGAAATAAAGGTTGGTTTTGATATTTTGAAGTCTCTTGGTTTGCGGCACCATGGCGTGAATATTATTAGTTGTCCCAGTTGTGCCCGACAAGGTTTTGATGTGATTGAAGTCGTCAAAGAACTTGAGGATAAACTTTCCGGCATTACGACCCCCCTGAGTTTGTCAATTATCGGGTGTGTTGTGAATGGTCCAGGTGAGGCTCTTATGACAGATATAGGGGTTACAGGCGGCGGAAAAGGAAATCATATGGTATATATTAATGGTCGCCAAGACCATAGAATGTCTCAGGAAAATTTTATTGAGCATGTGGTTCAGCTGGTAAATACCAAGGTGCAGGAAATTGAGCTTGCGAATGTTAATCAGGTTTAAAGAACCTCTCAATTTATGATGCGTGTTTATCCCTAGACGATAACTTTTTTTCTATAAATTTTGTCTAATTTAATAAGGAGAGCTTTAATTGGCTTGTCTAAAGTCATTGCGTGGTATGCATGATTTATTACCAAATACTGCCCTAAAACATCGATTTATTGCTGAATCGGCCCGTTTAATATCTCATCGATTTGGTTTCCAAGAGTGTGCGACACCAATAGTTGAATATATGGGTGTTTTTGATCGAACCTTAGGGGATACATCGGATGTTGTCACTAAGGAGATGTATAGTTTTGCGGATCGGAGTGGGGCTACGGTTGCCTTGCGTCCAGAAAATACGGCAGGTATTGCGCGTGCCTTTATTGAGCATGGGTTACAACAGTCGATACCGTTTAAGGCGTTTTATCATGGCCCAATGTTTCGGTATGAGCGTCCCCAAAAGGGACGGTATAGGCAGTTTCATCAAGTTGGGGTGGAATTAATTGGTGTTGCTGAAGCTCAGGCAGATATTGAAGTGATAACATGTGCTGACCAGTTTCTAAAAGATTTGGGATTAAGTCAGCAGGTCACGTTAGAGATAAATACGCTTGGAGATATGGAAAGTCGTGCGGCCTATCTTGAGGTTTTAACAGCGTACTTTAATAAATATAAGCAGGACTTATCCGAAGACAGTCTGATGCGGCTTAATAAAAATCCTTTGCGTATTCTTGATTCAAAGGACCCTAATGATCGTAAAATCGTTGTTGATGCCCCTCTTTTTGCCGACTCTTTAAACACCAAAAGTCGCACCTTTTTCGAAAGTGTCTGCGAAGGGTTGGAAATTTTGGGCTTACAATTTGTGCATAATCCGTTCATTGTCCGCGGGTTAGATTATTATAGTCATACTGCGTTTGAGTTTGTCACAGATGGACTCGGTGCCCAGGGAACTGTATTAGGGGGCGGGCGGTATGATTCCTTGATTGAGTCTATGGGAGGGCCGAGCACCCCAGGTGTCGGCTGGTCTGCGGGCGTTGAACGTTTAGCCATGTTGCTGTCTAAAGAAATTGAAGTGACTGCACCCATAGCCCTTATCCCTCTGGATCAGGAAATGCACAAAAATGCCTTAAAGATTGCTTTGCAGTTACGTAGCTCGGGCTTTAGTGTTGATCAGGCCTATAGTGGAACCCTGACAAAGCGCATGAAGAAGGCAGATAAAATGGGATCAAAGTTTGCGATTATTCTAGGGTATAGTGAATGGCAGAGGGGAATGTGTATCGTAAAAAACCTTACTTTGGGCGAGCAAAAAGAAATAGCAATCGAGAATATTGTGTCTTTTTTCGTCCAAATTTTATAAAATTTTAGGAGTTTTTGTGATTAACTCTTCACGTTTATACCAGTTAAAAAGTCGTTTTACTGAACTTGAAATTCTTATTTCTGAAGAAAGAAATTCAGAAAAGATGATTGAGCTCTCTAAAGAGTATGCTGATTTAAGGTCTGTTGTCAGTTTCATAGATGATTATGAAGCGGTTGTGCAAGAACTTGCAGACCTTGAAGATATGGCAAATGATAGTGAAACCGAGGAGGAGCTGAGAGAATGGCTCGCTTCAGAGGTTATCAATAGTAAAGAGGTTTTATTAGAGAAAGAAAAAGCCTTAAAACTTGCCCTACTACCCAAAGGGATGGCGGATCATAAGAATGCGATTGTTGAGATTCGCGCTGGAACGGGGGGCGATGAGGCGGCTCTGTTTGTTTCTGATTTATTGCGGATGTATTTGCGTTTTGCCGAGTTTATGGCATGGAAGGCGGAAATTCTCGATCAAAGCCAAACGGATCTGAATGGGCTTAAAGAAGTTATTATCCATGTTAGTGGGCAGAATGTCTTTTCTTATTTTAAATATGAGTCGGGGGGGCATCGGGTGCAACGTATTCCTCAAACTGAAGTGAACGGCCGTGTCCATACCTCTACGGCAACGGTTGCTGTTCTGCCAGAAGCAGAGGAGGTTGATATTGAGGTTGAAGACAAAGACCTAAGAATTGATACTTATCGCTCCCAAGGTGCGGGCGGGCAACATGTCAATACCACTGATTCTGCTGTGCGCATCACGCACCTGCCGACTGGAACGGTTACTCAGTGCCAAGATGAAAAGTCTCAGCATAAGAACCGTGTTAAAGCTATGACAATGTTACGTTCAAAACTTTTTGAACAAGAACGGTTGCGTATTGAAAGCAGCCGTGCGGCGGAACGTAAGGATAAGGTGGGCTCTGGTAGTCGGTCTGACCGGATTAGAACATATAATTTCCCGCAAAATCGTATATCTGATCATCGTATTAATTTAACGCAATATAACTTAGATAAGTTAATAGCAGGAGAAGCACTCGGAGAGCTGATCAATGCCTTGATCACTGATGATCAGTTGGCAAGACTTGCTATGTTTAATTCATAATGTCTTTATCTATCAATGCTATGCGTCACTATGGCATAGACTGTCTAAAAGAAATTGACAACGGCGCATTCGATGCGGATGTCCTGCTGGCAGCTTCTTTGAATGAAAATCGTGCTTACCTTTGGGCCCATGGGGACAGGGTTATAACTGAGGCGCAACATGAGGCGTTTTCCCTTATGCTTAAGCGACGCCAGTTACATGAGCCGGTTTCGCGTATTCTTGGGTATCGTGAGTTTTGGTCATTAGACTTTACGATTACCAAGGATACTCTTGATCCTCGGCCCGAAACGGAACTTGTCGTCATGGAGGCGTTAAAGATTTTCCCCAGTGGTCCAGAGGTCTTTATTGATGCTGGTACAGGCACGGGGTGCATCGGGATTTCCTTGTTGTCAGAGTGGGCAAATGCCCGTGCTATTGGGACTGACATCAGTTTGCACGCCTTGCGCGTTGCCCAAGGAAATGCCCTAAAGCATAAGGTTGACGATCGGTTTTTGTTGGTGCAGACTTCGTGGTCTCAAGGCATTGGGCAGAAGGTTGATCTTTTTGTAAGTAATCCGCCTTATATTTGTAAGTCTCATATTGATATGCTCTCACCTGATGTGCTAGAGTATGATCCTCATCTAGCTCTTTTTGCAGATGATGAGGGATTAGATGTTTATAAAAAATTATTATCTGTTGTTCGTACTATTGTAAAACCTGGCGGTTTCGTTATAATGGAAATTAGTTGGAATCTTAGATATGCCCTCGTTCAATTGATGATGTTTTTTGATGTGACTGATTATCGGTTTGTTAAAGATTTATTGGGGCGCGATAGAGTAGTTGTTATCAAGGTTCCTGCTTAATATAATAATAAAATTAATCAGTTAATATATTTTTAAGATCATATAAATTGGTTAGATATTAGAGTAAAACAAATACATTTATTGAGTTATTACAATGTTTATAGTATTTGTATAATAGTTAATTTTGTTAATTTTTACACTTTTTGATTATTGGTTTTTAGGTTTTTGTTTTGACCTAAATGGCAGTGTGTATGTGTATTGAGTTAAGTATTATCGCAGGCTATGTTGTGCATTTTTCTGCGATTATGGTTCTTATTTTTAGTTATAAAATAAGAATGTATTTTGAAAAATCTAAAATAGAATTTATAAAGAGTTTTGATGAAAAATGGATCAAATTCTTGGCGTTTACGGAGTCGGGCGCGAAGAGGCAATGGTAATGGTGTTAATCACCACTATGATAGCAATGGACAGGGGGCGCGTATTCGCGGCACCGCAAATCAAATTTTTGAAAAATACCAGTCTTTAGCTCAGGACGCTTTTTCAAGTAGTGATTGGATTCTGGTTGAGTCTCATTTACAGCATGCTGAACATTATTTTCGTATAATGCGGAGTAATAATAGTACGAATGGTAAAATGAATGCTTTAACCGGTGACTATTTCTATGAGAGATTATTTCTGGCGCAGTCAGCTTCCAATAGTCAACAAGAAGCGAATAAGGGTGAAGGCTCTGATGTTGATGATATTCTTGAGCCAGATCAGGTATCTGGTGAAGAGGGAGACGTGGAAGAAGATGAGAGCTCAGCCGCTGAAGTGAAATCAGAGCGCAAAGTGCGGTCTCGGTCACGCGGACGATTGCGTCGGGGTCGTTCTAAGTCTGACGCTCCTAAGGAAGAGGAGGAGGGCGTCCCGAAGACTGCAGGCGAGAAAAAGCCTAAACAGAATGATGACATTACAGAAACTGTCACCGATTTGGACGCGAGCAGTGCCAGTGCACCTGATCAGGTGCAGCCTGTTGATGATTGTGTCGAGTCAATTTAAATTAATTGTTTCGTTACTCTAGGTAAAAGATAATGGACTTAAGTTCTTGCTCAGGGTTTAAAACCTAAGTCTGTTATCAATACCCCCATAAAAAATACCTTGTTATGCTGAAATAAGTGACAAGCGGCTCATGGTGAACCCGCTACTTTTTTGCGTCTTACGTGTACTTTGATCTTTACGTAGGTGTTGATTTAAAGAACATAATATGCTTAAGCTCAACTTTTTAGAGTAAAGTTAAAAACTTTAATAACAATGAGCCTTAATTATATTAGGTATAATAAAAATGAAAAGTTTGCGTGGAGGTACACTGCCGTTATGGGGGCGTCAGTATTTTAATACTTTGGTATGCACGTCGTTAGGGGTGGGTGCCTTTTATATTTTTGATTTACCCTTACCTTTTTTATTTGGGCCTATGTTGGGGTGTATGGTCTTTGCTTTGTGTGGACTGCCAATCAAAGGGGTGCCTCCTGCTGAGAAAATTTCGCGGGGAATTCTGGGGGCTGCAGCAGGTTCGACCCTTAATCCTGAATTATTTTACAATTGGTCTGATATTGCCCTGACCTTATCCCTTGTGATTTTTTATGTCACTGCGATTGGGTTAATTTGTGTCCCCCTGCTGGTACGTTTTGGAAAGTATGATTTTATTACTGCGTACTATTCTGCAATGCCTGGTGGTTTGCACGATATGGTGATTATTGGTATGGAGGCGGGGGGGAATGCTCGTGCAATGTCTTTAATACACAGTACGCGCATTCTTTTACTTGTTGTTTTTACCCCAATTATTGTGACCTATTGGTTTGGGGGGTCTTTTGATTTAGAGATTGCCACACCGCTCAGAAATTTTTCTATTTTAGACTTGGCATTAATGACCGTGGTAAGTGTACTGGGGTGGTATGTCGCAAAGAAGCTCAAAGTCTTGGGGGCATCAGTATTAGGCCCGATGGTTGCAGTAGGAGCGCTGAGCTTAAGCAATGTTATTGAGTCGCGTCCGCCGTTAGAGTTAATTTTATTTTCGCAAGTTTTTATTGGTATCAGTGTTGGACACAATTATTCAGGCATTACCTTTTCGGAGTTGCGACGGTATTTTGTAACCAGTTTCCTTTATGTTTGTGTTTTGGCGTGTGTCGCCTTTGTATTTATTCGGGTAATTATCTATTTTGACTTGGCACCTGCTCTTGATGTTTTCTTCGCCTTTATGCCAGGAGGTCAGGCGGAAATTGTGGTTTTGAGTATTGCTGTTGGTGCGGATGTTGGTTTCATTGTTGTTCACCATCTCTTGAGGATAATCTACATTATTATGTGTGCGCCACTTTTTTACCATGTGATTAAGAAATACGTTAAAAAAATACCTCCGAGCAGCACTTAACGATTTAATAATATTTGTTTTTTCTTTTTTCCGCCTCAATAATCATCTGGGATTTGAGCATTGAACTAAGGGAAAAATTATGTTTTAATCTCGATACGTTATTAATCATTTTGTGTGGGTGGATAAGAGGTGATAGAAAACATTAGAGAAGAAAAAACTTTTTTTCTGACATGGGACATAATCCATAAAGATTGTAAAGAGTTAGCGCGGAAAGTTAAAAAACATGGGCCGTGGAATAAGATCGTTGCTATCACAAGAGGGGGGATGGTGCCTGCCGCGATTCTTTCATGTGAACTTGATATTCGTGTTATTGATACTGTGTGTATGGTGTCCTATGACGACAAGGTTATCAAGGATCATTCCAGCGTGCTTAAGGGTATTGAAGGGGACGGAGAAGGCGTCCTAATTGTTGATGATTTATCTGATACGGGTATGACCGCGAGAGTGATTCGACAAATGTTACCAAAGGGTTATCTGGCGGCTGTTTATGTCAAGCCGTTAGCTCAGGGTCTAGTTGATACCTATGTTCATGAAGTCAATCAAGATACCTGGATTTATTTTCCGTGGGATAAGCATAATTAGATTTTTTTTAAGAAAAAGAAGCGGTGTATGCATATAGATTTTCAAAGTGATAACGTTTGGGGCGCAGCGCCTGAAGTATCCTTGGCCCTGTCGCAAACTCCGTCTGTTGCGAGAAAACCCTATGGGTTTGATGATATTTCTGAACAGGCGACCGCGCTTATTAGAGAGATTTTTGAGCATAAAGAAGCGCAAGTTTTTTTTGTTGGGACAGGGACCGCGTCTAATAGTCTGGCTTTATCGTGTTTGACGCCCCCTTACGGGTTTGTGTATTGTTCTGACCTTTCTCATATTAATGTAAATGAGTGTGGAGCTCCCGAATTTTATACCGGTGGTGCCAAGCTCGTTTACATCAATCATGAACATGGTGTGATTCAATTAGATGATTTTAAGGATACAGTTACGCGGCACATCAAGGGAAATAATCCTTTTAGCTCAAATCCTGCAACCTTATCTGTTACGCAAACGACCGAGTGCGGCACAATATATCCTACAAAATATCTAAGACAATTAACTGAGTTTGCCCATAAGAATCAGTTATACGTGCACATGGATGGTGCGCGCTTCTCTAATGCTGTTGCAGCTTTGGGGGAGAGTCCTGCGGATTTAAGTTGGCGCTCTGGCGTGGATATTTTAAGTTTTGGTTTAACCAAAAACGGGGCATGGGTGGCAGAGTCTGTCATTATTTTTAATCCCGAACTCGCACAGAATATGTCCCGTTTTTGTAAGCGCAGTGGTCAGGTCTATAGCAAGGCCGCTTTTATTGCCCAGCAATATAGTGCGTGTTTAACGGATAATAATTGGTTACGATATGCGACCCATACCAATGAAATGGGGGCAAAAATTGCTAATGTTTTCTCTAGTTCAGGCTATAAGCTCGTCCATCCAGCACAAAGCAATCAGGTTTTTGTTGAAATTGATCCCCAGATCCAGGCGCGTATTCGGGAGCATGATATAAGATTTTATACCTTCTCAAGGGTTTCTGATTCTTTGACCAGGTTTGTGGCGGGCATTGGCACCACTCTTGAAGATGTTAAAAGACTTGGGGAGGTATGCGCGAAACTTTAAGGGGCGTATCTTTAAAATGGGCCTAATGTAAACTTTTAGTTTTTTTGTGAAGGTATATGACCCTATGTTTTCTCCAGAAGACTCTAAAAAGTATATTGACAGTATCCACTTAAAGAGTATATTTGTTTTTTTATCGTAATTGGTTTTTGTCCTGTTCCGTGTTAAAGACTCTAGAGAGCTTCTTAATATAAGTATGTTGAGAAGGCTTTCGGTAGGATACTTCATTAGGAAAGCATCAAATTTTTTTCTTAGTGCGTGAACAGAGTGAAGTTTTTTAATTAATTTGTAAGTGCATTTTGTGTGCCAGATGTTCTGAGTGGAAAGTTTACAAAAATGTTAGCAGTGATCAAAACCGGCAGTAAACAGTATGTCGTGAGTGAAAATGATGAAATCAGTGTGGAAAAAGTTGATCTTGAAGCTGGTTCCAAATTTGATATAACCGATGTATTGATGTTGGAGACTGATTCAGGTGTAAAAGTTGGTAAGCCCCTTTTGGAAGGGGCGCGTGTCAGCGCTGAGGTTCTTAACCATGGTCGTGATGATAAAATTATTGTTTTCAAGAAAAAACGCCGTCAAAATTACCGCCGTACTCAAGGGCATCGTCAACATTATACAGTTCTTAAAATTACTGATATTGTTGACGCATAAACGCTATAAGATAAGGAATATAACATGGCTCATAAGAAAGCGGGTGGAAGTTCGCGAAATGGACGTGACTCAGCAGGTCGTCGTCTCGGGGTAAAGAAGTTTGGTGGTGAACACGTGATTCCCGGCAACATTATCTTGCGTCAACGGGGTACAAAATGGCATATCGGCAAGAATGTCGGTATAGGTCGAGACCATACCATTTTTTCTTTAATTGAAGGGGTCGTTAAGTTTCACCATGACCCATATGGTAAGTCTGCGGTATCTGTCATTCAAGCTACAGAGACGCCTTCATAACGTTAAGTCTTTTTTTTAGGACTTTTATTGAATCGTGAAAGAGGAATGGTTAGTCATTTCTCTTTTTTTGTTTTAAGGATGATACTTTATGCATTTTTTAGATCAGGCAAAGGTTTTCATTAAGTCTGGTGACGGTGGAGGCGGTTGTGTGAGCTTTCGACGTGAAAAATATGTCCCCAGAGGTGGGCCAGACGGTGGGGACGGCGGTGACGGCGGTAATGTGTATGTTGAATGTGTTGCTGGCCTGAATACCCTCATTGATTTTCGTTATAAGCAGCATTTTAAGGGTGCTCGTGGGCAAAATGGTAAAGGCTCCAATAGAATGGGAGCAACCGGAGAGGACTCGGTATTGTATGCTCCTCTTGGTACTCAAGTTTTCTCAAGTGAAACCGGGGAAATGATTGCGGATATGCTCACGGTCGGTCAACGTGTTGTTCTGGCGCGAGGGGGGAAAGGCGGTCAAGGAAATGCAAGGTTTAAGACATCAGTCAATCAAGCGCCCCGCATTTCTCAACCAGGGATTCCAGGTGAGGAGTTCTGGGTTTGGTTACGTTTAAAACTGTTAGCGGATGTGGGGCTGGTGGGCAAGCCTAATGCAGGCAAGTCTACATTTTTAAGTGTTTGTAGTCGGGCCAAGCCTAAAATATCAGACTATCCATTCACAACGCTTACGCCACAGCTTGGTGTTGTTGATATTGATCATTATCGCTTTGTTATCGCAGATATTCCTGGTTTGATTGAGGATGCCCATCTTGGGGCTGGGGTTGGTATTCGCTTTTTGGGTCATATAGAGCGTTGTCGCGTCCTGTTTCACTTAATTGATTGTTTTGAGGAAAATGTTGACGAGATTTATTCCTCAGTCCGACGGGAATTGGAACTATATCGCCAAGACTTTGGGGAAAGTGCCCAGTTTACTAATGACACGAGTGCGTCTCCTCTTACCGAACGTAAAGAGGTGATTTGTTTAAATAAAGTTGATCTTCTTGATGAAGCTACCGTTAAAGAAAAACAGCTAAAAATCGCAGAAATTGCGGGGTGCTCCCCTGAAGATATTATGCTGGTCTCTGGCGTGACGGGCGCGGGGGTTCAAGATGTGTTGAGAAGGTTAGCGTTTCTGACTCAAGAGGAAAAGCGATTAGAAATATAATTTAGGGATCGCCTTATGTTATCTTCTTTTGAGGATTATCATAGAATCGTCATCAAGATTGGGTCAAGTTTGTTGATTGACCCTACCAAGGATGCTGTGAATTCAGAATGGTTAGACTTACTGATTCAGGATATTGTTGCCCTTCATCGGGCGGGTAAGGACATTATTATTGTCTCGAGTGGTGCGATTGCCCTTGGGCGTTGCGTATTAAATTTGTCGAAGAGCAATACATTGTTGCAACAAAAACAAGCGGCCTCTGCGGTTGGACAGATTCAGTTAATGCACGCCTACCATAATATTTTACATCAATATGGCATTGTTGCGGCTCAAGTGCTCTTGACCATTGATGATTCCGAAAATCGCCGGCGGTATATTAATGCACGTAATACCTTGAAAACACTTTTTGAAAAGCGTGCTATTACCGTAGTGAACGAGAATGATACGGTTGCCACTTCAGAAATTTGTGTGGGTGATAATGATCGTCTTGCGGCCCGTGTTGCTGCCATGTCCAGTGCGGATTTGTTAATTCTGTTGTCTGATGTTGATGGGCTCTATAGTTCTGATCCGTGTCTTGATCCTCATGCCCAGTTTATCCCGATTGTTGAAGAGGTAACCCCTAAGGAGATCGCCATGGCAGGCGGGGTGATGACTGATGTAGGTACTGGCGGCATGGTGACAAAAATTCAGGCCGCGCGCATTGTCAATGATGCGGGATGTCATATGATTATTTGTCGAGGTAATATACCTCGTCCTCTAACAGCCTTAGCAGAGGGCAGACCCTATACGCTTTTTAAGGCACCGCTGAGCTCGAGGGCGGCATGGAAAAAGTGGCTAGCTTCTGGATTGGTAAGTCATGGAAAAATATATATAGATGATGGAGCGGTAAAGGCACTCCATAGGGGCAGCAGTTTGCTTCCAGCGGGTATCATTAAGAGTGAAGGTACGTTTAGTCGGGGCGACTCCGTAACGGTTGTTGATATCCAGGGACAGCCAATTGCCCGTGGTCTATGTGCGTATGACAAGGATATTCTTAATAAGATCAGTGGGTTGCAGAGCAGGGATGTTGAGCAGGTTGTCGGCTTCTCTGGTCGTCCAGAAGTGGTTCACAGGGATAATATGGTACTGCTTATCTCAAGCTAAGGAGTGGTATCTTAAAGAAAATAATTTTTAGGCATGTGATGGATATGGATGGTCAGGAAAAAGTCAATATACTAGAGTGTGACATGGTTGAAATGGGCACGCGTGCCCGTGCTGCCCAGAGAGATATGTTGCTGAGTACTGCGGCACAAAGACGCGAGGCTATCGCCTCTATGGTCATGTATATCCGGCAGGAGCAAGAGACTATTTTGAGGGCAAATGCCCAAGATATGGATTTTTTATCATCTTTAGAGGGCAGCGATGCCATGAAGGATCGTCTTAAGTTGACCCATCAGCGTATTGAGGCCATCTGTTCAAGTTTAGAAAATATTTCATCTTTAGAAGATAAGGTCAGCTCCGAAATAGACAGGTGGCAGCGCCCCAACGGGTTAAAAATAAGTCGCGTACGTGTTCCTTTGGGGGTCATTGGCGTGATTTATGAGAGTCGTCCTAATGTGACATCTGATGCGGGTGCTTTATGTATTAAGGCTGGAAATGCCGTTATTTTACGGGGCGGTAAAGAGTCTTTTCACTCTAATAAGGCTCTACATGCTTGTTTGGTCAAAGGGTTGCGTACTGGGGGATTGCCAGAAGATGCGATTCAGCTCGTTTCTCGTCAAGATCGTGGAGCTGTGGGTCAGCTTTTGAGGATGTCTCAGTATATTGATGTTATTGTGCCGCGTGGGGGTCGGTCTCTGGTGGCGCGAGTTGAGGCTGAGAGTCGGGTGCCTGTCTTCGCCCATTTAGAGGGCATTGTCCATATGTATATTCATCAAGATGCAGACTTGGAAATGGCGAAATCCTTGGTGCTGAACTCTAAAATGAGACGCCCTGGTATTTGCGGGGCGTTAGAGACTATTCTTGTTGATCATGGGGTGGTTCATAGCCATTTACCTGGTATTGTTGCGACTCTTCTTGAGGGGGGGTGCCAGGTGCGGGGTGATGAGACTGTCCAGAGGGTGGATGCCCGCGTCCAGCCTGCCAAAGAACAAGACTGGTCAACCGAATATTTAGAGCCAATTGTTGCGATTAAAATCGTGCCAGATGTTGATGGTGCAATACATCATATTGCCACCTATAGCTCTCATCATACAGAAAGTATTGTGACGCAAAATATTAAAATTGCAAATATGTTTCGAAGGGTTGTTGATAGTGCGATTGTTATGCATAATGTATCGACACAGTTTGCGGATGGTGGAGAATTTGGTATGGGTGCAGAGATAGGAATTTCAACTGGTCGTCTGCATGCGCGTGGGCCTGTGGGTGTTGATCAATTGATGACATTTAAATACGTAGTAGAGGGATATGGGCAAACGCGTGACTAATATTATAAAAAAGTCTGGGCTTGATTCTTTTATAGGTGCGCAAGGGCAAAGAGTGGGTATTTATGGGGGGTCGTTTAATCCCCCTCACCAAGGGCACTATTTGGTGAGTAAGTGTGCCTTGAGTCGTTTGGGACTTGATTCGGTGTGGTGGCTTGTTTCGCCCCGTGGACCTATAAAAGGTGAGCTTGAGCATTCATTAGAAGAACGTTTACAGTATGCCAAAGACTTAACTTGCAATAATAATAAGATTATTGTCACGGATATTGAAGAGCAGATTGGCATGCATTGTTCTATTGATACCCTTTCTTTTTTACAGAAGACTTTCCCTAAGATAAAGTTTGTTTGGATTATGGGCGCAGATAATTTGGCCTGTCTATCCCAGTGGAGTCGTTGGTTAGATTTTGTATGCCAAGTACCCATCGCGGTTTTTAATCGCCCATCTTATACGTTTCGAGCATTACACGGATGTGCGGCGAGTCGTATGGCTCATTGGCGCGTTCCTAATAAAAGTATGCTTCACTTAATAGACCGACCTGCGCCTGCTTGGGGCGTGATGTGGGCCACATATTCTCCGATGTCTTCTGTGAGAATTCGTGATATAATTAAGCAAGAGGGTATGTGATGAGTTTGAATTTTAATGAGTATATTTTAAGGAGTAAATATGTCGAAGGACCACCCATTATTAAGTTTAGTTGTTGACTCTCTCGCAGATAATAAAGCTGATGATATTGTCACCATTGATTTGACAACTAAAAGTAAGATTGCTGATTTCATGGTCGTGGCTACGGGTCAGTCAAAACGGCATATCAATTCGTTAGCTTTTTATATTGAAACTGAGATGAAAAAAAATGGATATGCGGCTCCAAAAGTCGAAGGCTTAGACGAATCGGAATGGGTTCTGATAGATGCGTTTGATGTTATTATCCATGTTTTTTGTCCTGAAGCGCGAGAGTTCTATAATATTGAAAAAATGTGGTCAATGATAATCCCTGAGGCTTTGCAAGCCCAAGTGATGTAAAAAGGTGTTATCAAGAATATCGTGGAACACATATCATTGATAATCCTCTTGTTGTTTTAAAACTATGAAAAGGTTAAGCCATGACTTCCTTTTTATGGTTGACCTTTTCAATTGAAATGAAAGTTTAGAGCTTAGTGAAACCTGTTGTTTTGTGTATTTTAGATGGCTGGGGGTATCGTGTTGACCCTGCTTATAATGCAGTTGCCTGTGCAGAGACTCCTGTTTATGATGACTTATGGAAAAATAGACAAAGGTCTATGATTGCAACCAGTTCTGAAGATGTTGGTTTACCTTTAGAACAAATGGGTAATTCAGAAGTAGGTCATATTAATATTGGTGCTGGTCGGATTGTTTGGCAAACATTGCCTCGGATAAATAAGGCGATTTCTGACGGTACTTTTTTTCAATCTCAAGAATTACTGGATTTTATTGAGAAGGTGCGCCAGGGGGGAGGCGCGTGCCATATTATTGGTTTGATGAGTGATGGCGGCATTCATAACCATATGGACCATATGTTGGAATCTGTTCAGGTGTGCGCGCAGGCGGGACTTGATGTTAAGGTTCATATTTTTAGCGATGGTCGCGATGCACCTCAAACCAGTGCTTTACGGTATTTGGAAGAGGTGGAGCGACGTATTGGGCATTTTCCGAATGTGAAATTGGTGACTCTTGGCGGTCGGTATTATGGTATGGATCGTGATAATCGGTGGGACAGAGTCCAAAAAGCTTATGATGTTTTTGTGGATGCAAACGGCCCGCGGTATGGATCAGTGCGGGAGGCCATTACGGCTGCGTATTCCCAAGATGTTACAGACGAGTTCATTATTCCTTGCGTTATCAATGACTATGAGGGCATGCAGGATGGTGACGGCGTTTTCATGACCCATTTTCGCGCTGATCGCGCGCGAGAAATTGTTGCTGCCTTGGTTCACCCTGATTTTACTTCCTTTGAGCGGCGTTTTGTCAATTTTTCAGGGCAACTGGGCATGATAAGTTATGGATCTGAGTTGGATCTCTTTTTACCAGTTATTTTCTCTCCCGTTCTGATTAAAAGCGGATTGGGGGAGCTGGTTTCTCAGGCCGGACGTAAGCAGTTGCGTGTTTCTGAGACAGAAAAGTACCCCCATGTGACGTACTTTTTTAATGGGGGCAGCGAGGATGTTTACCCTGGTGAGAGTCGCATCTTGATTCCAAGTCCTCGCGTGGCAACCTATGACCTACAGCCAGAAATGTCCGCATTTGAAGTAACAGATGAGATGGTCAAAGCAATTCATTCTCAAGAATTTGATTTGATAGTTGTCAACTATGCTAATGGTGATATGGTTGGTCATACGGGTAACTTTGAAGCGGCTGTCAAGTCAGTCGCTATTGTCGATCAGTGCTTAGGGCGCTTAATAGAGGCAGTTGACCAAGAGGGTGGAGTGATGCTTGTAACTGCAGATCATGGAAACGTTGAGTTAATGCGTGATTTAGAGACTGGCGAACCTTTTACCCAACATACCAATACACCAGTCCCCCTTATTATTGCAGGAGAAAAGGCGGAAGGTTTTTCTCTTAAAGAAACAGGTAGATTGGCAGACCTCGCGCCAACAGTTCTATATTTAATGGGGATTCCTCAGCCTACTGTGATGACGGGCGTAAATCTTATAATTGATAGCGCGCATCAAGATGTGTCTGTATGAGTATATTAAATTAATTGTATGTTTTCTATGTGTCACATTTTTCTTTAATACGCACGTATTTGCTTCTAAACTTCAACAAGATCTCGCGACAAAAGACGAAGTCGAAGTTAATAACAATCTAAAAACCATTGAAAATCAGATTATTCAAGATAAGGATTATGCGCGAGATCTTGATAAAAAAGTCAATACTTTGCGCGACTCTGAACAGGAATTACAGAAATTCTTCATGGATACTGCCGAAAATGTCCAAGACTTAGAGGGGGAGTTAAGGCAGATTGAAAATCGGTTAGAGCAGCTAAAGGATGAAGAATACCTGCGTTTGGGTGCGTTAAAAGGGTATAGGTTAGAATTACAGAATGTGCTTATTGGTCTTCAAAGATTGAGTGTTTATCCGGTTCAAGCCGTGACTTTGGAGGGGGGAAAAGTTCATGATTTAGTACGTGGCGCCATGCTGTTGCGTTATATGGTTTCTGATTTTGAGGATAAAGTCCGTGTTATTGAAAGTGAAATGAGTATGTTAGAGGGGGTACGGGGAACAATTAAACAGGAAATTTCAGATTTACAAGAAAAAAAGGATATGTTGCATTCTAGGAAAAGTTTATTATTAAATTTAGAAGAATTAGTTGCAGGTAAACGGAAGTTAGTAGAACAGGAGAGTCATAAGTATGCTCAAAGAGTCAAAGAATTGGCGAAACAAGCAAATAATTTAAAAGATATTATTACTCAGTTAAAAAAATTAAAACTTATGCAAACGCTCCCGAGACCCATGCCGAAAGTTGACTTAGATCAAAAGGTCATTGGAGGCGGGCTGTCAGTAAGGTCCTTTCAATTGCCGGTGGTAGGAGAAGTCCTCTCTAAGTTTGGAGATAAATTACAAAATGGTACTCTTTCTGATGGTCTTAGAATGAGGACGCGCGCTGAAGCAATTATTATGGTTCCAGCTGATGGTATTGTCGCGTATGCTGATATTTTTAGAAATTACGGGCTGGTCTTAATTATTGAGCATACGGGTGGTTACCACACGCTGCTTACTGGAATGGGCAGGTTAAATGCGGTCGTTGGCCAGTGGGTGGTTCAAGGGGAGCCAATTGGCGTGATGGGAAACGATGAAAACAACATAAAATTATATATTGAATTAAGGTTGGAGGGGAAGCCAATTGATCCTCTTACTTTTGTTAAAGTCTCAACGAAGAGGTAGAAATTAAAATGCGTACTTTTGTTAGAAATTTGGCTGTGATCTCATTAATCTTTGGCTGGGTATTTCAGGCTCACTCAAAGGAAGCGGAGCTCAACACCTACCAGTTACTTGAAAAGTTTGGAGATGTGTACAGTATTATTAAGTCTAATTATGTTACCGAGGTTGATGAGAGTGAGCTGATAGAGTTAGCTATTACTAATATGGTCTCTGCTCTTGATCAACATAGTGTATACATGAACAAGGAAAACTATAATGATTTTATCGAGAAGGGCAAAGGAGAATTTGGTGGTATTGGCTTTAAGTACGCTTTAAATAAAAGTAAAGAGGGGTATATTATTATTTTAAGTGTTATTGAGGACACACCAGGAGAGCGTGCTGGCTTACAAGAAGGGGATTTAATCACCCATGCGGATGATAAGCCCATTGCTGAGATGAATAATGAAGAGGTGCAATTAAACTTACGGGGGGAAGTGGGAACAAAAGTTACGATCACAGTCATTCGTGAAGGTGTCAAAGAGCCCTTTGATGTTGAGATTACAAGAGGGATTATTAAGTCTGATCCGGTTAAATATGCTGTAAATGGTAAAATTGGATATGTCCACCTCTTTGAATTTTCTAAGCACGCCGGTGAAAAATTAAAAAGCGCTATCAAAAGCATTCAAGAGGAGATTGGCTCTGAAATGGAAGGGTTTATTCTAGATTTACGCTACAATACGGGTGGACATTTAGACCAAAGTATTGAAGTAGCCGATGTTTTTCTTAGTGAAGGCGTAATTACTTCTACTCAGGGACGACAAAAAGACGATCTCGTCGTCTATAATGCACGAAGTAAAGATATGCTAGAGGGTATCCCTGTTGTGGTATTAATAAATGAACATTCAGCGTCTGCCTCAGAAATTGTTGCCGGTGCGTTGCAGGATCAGAAGCGCGCTGTTATTATCGGGGTAAATAGTTATGGAAAAGGCTCTGTTCAGGTAATATTACCCTTAGGGGATGGCAGCGGAATTAAGATTACACAAGCCTATTATTATACACCTTCTGGGGCGTTGATTGATCAAAATATTGGCATCAGACCTGATATATATGTCAAGCAAGAATATATGGAAAAGGCGGCGAAAGATGAAAATAACTCCCTGAACGAGCAAGAAGAATCTAGTAAAAAAGGCATTATGTCGAAGTTTAGAGTTTTTGATGAACATAAAGAAGAATTTAAAAAAATGAGTAGTGAAAATGATCTACAGTTGATTTATGCTATGTCATTTCTTCATTCTTTAAAAATAGTCAACAGCCACCAGATGGGTGGAAACTAGGTCAATGACAAATGAAAATGTGTCATTTCATCAACGTATACCTTTAGTTCTGATTGTTTTATTTGCTGTATTTGTTACAGGTGGGCTTGTTATTTTGTGGATTTTGTTTCCAGCAAATCCAACGTTTGGTGAGGTTGATGTATATATGGATGGCGCAAGCGTTGTTCAGGACGCTGGCGAGGGGACTTCCCGAAAAAGGTCTGATCAAGATGCGCCAACATTTACAGATAAGGCGGCAACAGAGCTAGAGGAGAGTGCCGCCCAGCCCCCTAAGGTTGATGCTGAGCAAGACCTTAAAGAGGACGACGCCCCTAAAGGTGAAGACAAGCAAGAACTAGAAATAGCCCAAGAGCAGACGCCAGCTGCAAACTTAGACTCTCAAGGAGTGGCTCCATCAGATGTAGAACAAGATCTGTTTTTATCCAAAAAACCCCTCCCCCCAATTGATGAGAGTCTGTATGTAGAGCAAACCTCAAACGGACCAATGCCAAAGATTTATCAAGATATTGATGGGAAGAAATTACCTTGGGTCGCTAGTGCACGGTCAACTGTGTATAGAAGTGCAAAACAAAAAGTGGCAATTTTATTAATGGGTATTGGGGCAATTGAAGAAAAGTCAGTCTATGCAATGCGTATGTTGCCAAGTGATATCTCTGTGTCTGTTTCACCGTATCTTAGAAATGTTGATTATTGGGTCAAAGAGGTAAGAAAAATTGGCCATGAAGTGTATGTGGAGTTACCAATTGAGCCCCTGAAGACCTTTAAAATTGATCCAGGACCCATGGCGCTTATGAGTTATCTGAGTCGAGAACAGCTTGGAGAGCGTCTGACCTGGGTGATGACGCGGGGTATTGGGTATGTGGGATTGGTCAATATGGTGGAAGGGGGCGTCTTGGACGAGCAGTTTTTCATGAAAGAAGTCATAGGAAAACTGCACGAGCATGGGCTTGTTTTTGTTGAGCAGCGAGAAGCACAGAGTATTGATGTTAAACTGGTGGCTCAAGAGGTCGGCGTTCCCTATGTCCAAGCAAATACCATTATAGATGCCAGTCTTGTGGAGAGTGAGATTGTCAAGAAACTGACAGAGCTTGAAGTAAAATCAAAGAAGGACGGAATTGCTGTGGGGATTATGCGGTCATATCCTTTAACGATTAATCTGGTCAAGGAGTGGCTTAAGGGATTGGAGGATAAAGAGATATTCTTGGTTCCCGTCTCGAACGCTTTAAATACCGCCCAAAAGTAAATACGGTTTGTTAGGACGCGAGGAGACCCGCCCAAAATTAATAGTCCATGGCGAGGGGCGGCCTTACGCTTTCCTAAGGAAATATCTTAATAAGTCGGGAGAAACGTATTGACTTACTAGATAACAATTGTATGCTACTTCAATCTTGTTAATCGGCTCACTTATTAGGGAGTGAGCGGAGGAGACAAGAGGTGCGGTGTGTTGAAAAATTTATAAAATAAGCCTTGACGGCTCGAAGCCAAACGAATATAATTTGGCTGAAATTAAGACAGCATAAAGATAATTTATGCAAAACAAGTTTTTTAAATGCGGTGCATTTGTGGATCTTCCTTTATGGATAAAGGGAGATGCATTTTTTTAAGAGCTGCGCTAGTAAAATGGTGCTGCTCAACAGTTTTTTTGACAAGTCAAGTAACTTTTTAAGGGAGCGCTATGCCCACTATTAATCAATTAATCCGCAAATCGCGACAGTCTCAGGTTAAGCGCTCTCGCGTGCCTGCTATGGCAGGAAACCCGCAGAAGTGCGGTGTTTGTACCCGTGTATATACAACCAAGCCAAAGAAGCCGAATTCAGCGCTTCGTAAGGTGGCTAGGGTTCGTTTAACCAATGGGTTTGAAGTTGCTTCTTATATTCCAGGTGAAGGTCATAATTTGCAAGAGCACTCGGTGGTGCTGATTCGTGGAGGTCGTGTTAAAGACTTACCAGGTGTGCGCTATCACGTGCTCCGTGGTGTGCTTGATACGCAGCCAGTCAAGGATCGTAAGCAGCGTCGATCCCATTATGGTGCGAAGCGTCCGAAATAGTAATTTTTTTTATTTGATAAGAGGTTCTTAATGTCTCGTAGACACAGCGCTGAAGCGCGTGAAGTATTGGCAGATCACAAGTACAGAGATGTTGTGGTATCTAAGCTTATAAATGCAATTATGATTGATGGGAAAAAGTCGGTTGCTGAAAGTATCGTTTATAGCGCTTTTGACAAGATTACTCAAAAGGGTGATGTTGACGCGTTTGAAGTGTTTCGTGAGGCTTTAGATAATGTTAAGCCAACCATAGAGGTGCGTTCTCGCCGTGTGGGTGGTGCGACCTATCAGGTTCCTGTGGAAGTTCGTCCCGAGCGTCGTCAGGCGTTAGCGTTAAGATGGATTGTTTCAATGGCTCGTAAGCGTGCTGGTGATACTATGGTTGACCGTTTGGCTGCTGAGATTTCTGATGCTTCTCAAAATCGGGGTGCTTCGGTTAAGAAGCGTGAAGATGTGTATAAGATGGCTGAAGCCAACCGTGCCTTTTCACACTACCGATGGTAATTTTAGTTTTTTTTTCGTATGTGGCTTTGTCCAGTTTATAGTGAGGAGGTAGCGGTATGTCGCGTGTTCATCCGCTTGATAAGTATAGAAATATAGGGATTATGGCTCATATTGATGCCGGTAAGACCACAGCGACGGAACGTATTTTATACTGTACCGGACGTTCCCATAAGATTGGTGAAGTCCATGACGGTAATGCGACCATGGATTGGATGGCTCAAGAGCGGGAGCGTGGAATTACGATTACTTCTGCGGCGACCACCTGTTTTTGGAAAGATCATCGCATTAATATAATTGACACGCCTGGTCACGTTGACTTTACAATTGAGGTTGAGCGTTCTTTAAGAGTTCTTGATGGCGCGGTTGCTGTTTTTGACTCCGTCGCAGGGGTTGAGCCTCAGTCAGAGATTGTTTGGCGTCAGGCTGATAGGTACGGCGTGCCGCGCATGTGTTTCGTTAATAAAATGGACCGTGTCGGAGCTGCCTTTTTTCGCTGTGTAGATATGATTGTTGACCGCTTAGGGTCAAATCCTTTGATTATCCAATTACCCATTGGGGCTGAGTCTGAATATGAGGGTGTTATTGACCTTGTAACCATGAAAGAGGCAGTCTGGAGTGGTGATGATCTTGGCGCGACATATGATATTCAGGAAATTCGTCCAGAATTACTCGAGGAAGCCCAGCGCTATCGTTCAAAAATGATTGAGATGATTGTTGATCAAGACGAAGCAGTCATAGAGGCGTACCTTGATGGGAATGATCCTGACGAGGCAACCATTAAAAGGTTGATTCGTAAAGGGGTCATGAATTCTTCATTTGTGCCTATTTTAAATGGAGCTGCATTTAAAAACAAAGGTATTCAGTCCTTATTGGATGCTATTGTTGACTATATGCCTTCTCCGTTAGATGTTACGGCGATCAAGGGTGTCTCTACCAAGACTGGGGAAGAAGTTGGGGTCGTCTGTTCGGATGATGCATCATTCTCTGGGCTTGCTTTTAAGCTTATGAATGACCCTTTTGTCGGTTCCTTAACATTTGTACGGATTTATTCTGGATCCTTAGAGTCGGGTTCATTTGTTCTCAATTCGGTCAAGGGCGTAAAAGAACGTGTTGGTCGGATGCTTTTGATGCACTCCATTGAGCGTGAAGATATTAAGGTGGCTTATGCTGGTGATATTGTCGCGTTTGCAGGGCTGAAAAATACGGTAACGGGTGATACTCTGTGCGGCAGTAGTGATCCGGTAGTTTTGGAACGGATGGTATTTCCAGATCCTGTGATCGAGATTGCTGTTGAGCCTAAAACCAAGGCGGATCAAGAGAAAATGGCGAATGCCCTTAATAGGCTTGCTCAGGAAGATCCTTCTTTCCGTGTTTCATCTGACGCTGAGTCTGGCCAGACGATCGTCAAGGGAATGGGTGAATTGCACCTCGATATTATTGTTGACCGGATGAAGCGTGAATTTAAAGTTGAGTGTAACGTCGGTCAGCCTCAGGTTGCGTACCGAGAGACTATATCAAAAAAATTGACTTTTGATTATACTCACAAGAAACAGTCTGGTGGAGCGGGTCAATTCGCGAAAATTAAGCTTATTGTTGGTCCGGCCTCAGAATCTGGTGCGGGGAATTCTTTTGAATCTAAAATCGTTGGTGGTTCAATTCCAAAAGAATATATTCCTGGAGTAGAAAAAGGTTTAAAGAGCATTTGGGAAACAGGCGTTCTTGCGGGCTTCCCTATGGTCGATATGCGTGTTGAGCTCATTGATGGGGCTTTTCATGATGTTGACTCCTCTGTGTTGGCTTTTGAAATTGCGACTCGTAATGCATTGCGTCAACATTTATCACGTGCGGGCTTAAAGCTTCTTGAGCCAATAATGTCAGTTGAGGTGGTGACACCTGACGAGTATATCGGTGATATTATTGGTGATTTGAATAGTCGTCGTGGTCAAGTTCAAGGGTCAGAGGCAACTGGAATAGCTTCATCTATTAGAGCTTTTGTTCCCCTGTCCAATATGTTTGGGTATGTGAATAATTTGCGGTCGATGTCTCAAGGTCGTGCGCAATTTAGTATGCAGTTTGACCACTATGAAGAGGTTCCACAGCAAATTGCTGATCAAGTGAGAGCGAAATCAGCGTAAATATAAATTGTAGAAGATAACTTATTAAATACACCGAATATTAAGGAGTGGCTTTGTAATGGCAAAGGAAAAATTTCAGCGGACAAAACCGCACTGCAACATTGGTACCATTGGTCACGTTGACCATGGAAAAACCACATTAACTGCTGCGATAACTAAGGTTATGGCAAGTTTTGGTCGTGCTGAATTTCGGGCATATGACCAAATCGATGGTGCGCCAGAAGAAAGAGAGCGTGGGATTACAATTTCTACAGCTCACGTAGAGTATGAAACAGAAAAACGTCACTATGCACACGTTGACTGCCCAGGTCACGCTGACTATGTGAAGAACATGATCACCGGTGCTGCCCAAATGGATGGTGCAATATTGGTTGTGAATGCGGCAGATGGCCCTATGCCTCAAACCCGTGAGCACATTTTGCTTGCGCGTCAGGTTGGTGTTCCTGCCTTGGTTGTTTTCCTTAACAAGGTTGACCAAGTTGACGATGCTGAACTTCTCGAATTGGTTGAGATGGAAGTACGTGAACTTTTGACTGAGTATGAATATGATGGCGATGCGATTCCTATCGTTTCTGGATCTGCGTTAGCGGCTCTTGAAGGACGTGATGAAGAGATTGGTGTCAACAAAATTACTGAGTTGATGGATGCGGTTGATGCTTTCATTCCTCAGCCTGAGCGTGCTATTGACTTAGACTTCCTTATGCCAATTGAGGATGTTTTTAGTATCTCTGGACGTGGAACTGTTGTTACAGGACGTGTTGAGCGTGGTGTCATTACCACCAGTGAAGAAGTTGAAATCATTGGTATCCGTGACACAACTAAAACCACCATTACTGGTGTTGAAATGTTCCGTAAATTGTTAGACCGTGGTGAAGCAGGTGACAACATTGGTGCGTTGCTCCGTGGTGTTGACCGGAATGATGTTGAGCGTGGACAGGTTTTGGCGAAGCCAGGATCTATTACTCCTCACACCAAGTTTGTAGCTGAAGCTTACATCTTGCATAAAGATGAAGGTGGACGTCACACACCATTTTTCACAAACTACCGTCCACAGTTTTACTTCCGTACAACAGATGTGACCGGCGTTGTGAGCCTTCCTGAGGGCACAGAAATGGTAATGCCTGGGGATAACGTGACCATGAACGTTGAGTTAATCTCCCATATTGCTATGGAAGAAGGTTTGCGTTTCGCAATCCGTGAAGGTGGCCGTACAGTTGGTGCTGGTATTGTATCAAGTGTGAGTGCGTAATTAATTTTAGTGAGAGTATAAAAACCCTAGGTATTTATACTCATAAATAATAAGTCAAACACTTTGAGATATTTAGGTGTTTTTATTGAAAGTGTAGGTTATGGAAAGTCAGAACATTCGTATCCGTCTTAAGGCGTTTGATCATCGGGTGCTTGACCAGTCGTCATCCGAGATTCTTAATACTGCAAAAAGGACAGGTGCGCGCGTTCGGGGGCCTATTCCTCTTCCGACGAGAATGGAAAAGTTTACGGTATTACGTGGTCCTCATATTGACAAAAAATCGAGAGATCAGTTTGAAATTCGGACGCATAAGCGTGTACTTGATATTGTTGATCCAACACCTCAAACTGTTGACGCCTTAATGAGACTTGATCTTGCATCTGGTGTAAATGTCGAGATTGAATTACAGGGAGATTGATGGTATGCGTACTGGATTAATAGCAAAAAAACTGGGAATGACCCGTATATTGTCTGAAGGTGGTGTACATGTGCCCGTGACGGTTTTAAGTATAGATAATAACCAAGTTATTGCTCACAAAACCAAAGAAAAACATGGGTACACGGCATTACAAATAGGTGCTGGAAAAGCAAAAGTTAAAAACATTAGCAAGGCTTTGAGAGGTCATTTTTCTCAAGCTGGTGTTGAGCCAAAATCGCGTGTGACTGAGTTCCGTGTAGCTGAAGATGGGCTGGTTGATGTGGGCGCGACCCTCTCTGCCAATCATTTTATCTCTGGACAAAAGGTTGATGTCATCGGAACGTCAATTGGTAAAGGTTTCGCTGGAGCTATGAAACGTTGGAACTTTTCGGGAATGAGGGCATCACATGGTGTTTCCATATCTCACAGAGCCCACGGGTCAACTGGTCAATGTCAGGATCCTGGTAAAGTTTTTAAAGGGAAAAAAATGGCTGGGCATTTAGGGGCTGAGCGCGTTACAATACAAAACATTGTTGTTCACTCTACGGATGAGGTTAATGGCATTATTTTGGTTAAAGGTGCTGTTCCTGGTCATAAGAACAGTTGGGTTTTGGTGCGTGATGCTGTAAAGGTTGAGCGCTCTGAGAATGTCCCATTTCCAGCAGCTGTGATAAGTAAACCTAACGCGCACACAGACGCCGATCATGGTGGGGAAAATGCTTCCTCAGGTGATCAAGCGGGTGAGCATCAAAAGGATGTATAGAAGATGAAGCTTACAGTGAAAAATCTAGATAACACTGCTGTTGGCGATATTGATGTGCGAGATGATGTATTTGGTCTTGAGCCATGTCGTGATATATTGCACCGGACAGTACGTTGGCAACTGGCTAAGCGTCAAGCTGGCACTCATAAGGTCAAAGAGCGTTCTGAAATTTCTGGCTCTATGAGAAAATTTCAGAAACAGAAAGGCACTGGGGGAGCACGTAAGAGTACTAAAAAAGCTCCTCAGTTTCGTGGGGGTGGAGTTGTATTCGGTCCTCGGGTTCGTTCCCATGCCCACAGTCTGACCAAAAAGATGCGTAAGTTGGGTCTGCGCAGTGCGCTCTCAGCAAAACAAGAAGCAGGTAAGTTGTTGGTTTTAGAAGAGCTGGCAATGGGTACACATAAATTAAAGGAACTGAACACCAAGTTTAAGGGTTTAGGTCTTGAAAATGCCTTGATTATCGGCGGCTCTGTTGTGGATAAAAACTTTATTCTTGCTGCACGCAATATTCCTCATATTGATGTTTTGCCAGAACAAGGCGCAAATGTTTATGATATTTTACGCCGTGATACCTTGGTATTGACAAAATCTGCTATTCTAGCGTTGGAGGCGCGACTTTAATGATTGAGGAACGTTATTACGATGTGATTCGTCGCCCGATTGTGACAGAGAAATCTACACTTGGATCAGAGCATAATCAAGTTTTCTTTCGTGTTGCTATTGATGCCAATAAGGGTGAAATAAAGCGTGCAGTTGAAAAGCTTTTCAATGTAAAAGTTACCAAGGTTAACACATTGATTAATAAGGGAAAAACTAAGCGTTTTCGTGGAAGATTGGGTAAAAGAGTTGATGTTAAGAAAGCAATCGTAACATTGGCCGAAGGTCAGTCTTTAGATGTGACTGCTAGTATATAGAAGAGGATCATAAGACATGGCATTGAAGACATTCAATCCTACGACACCCAGTCAACGTAATTTAGTTATTATCGATAAGTCTGGACTGTACAAGGGAAAGCCTGAAAAAAAATTAACAGTTGGTTTGACAAAATCTGGCGGTCGTAATAATAATGGTCGCATAACTGTTCGGGGCCGTGGTGGTGGAACCAAACGGAGCTACCGTATGGTTGACTTTAAACGAAGCAATAAGTTTGGGGTTTCAGCGGTTGTGGAGCGTTTAGAGTTTGACCCGAATCGAAGTGGTTTTATCGCTTTGATTAAATACGAAGATGGTGAGTTGTCCTATATTTTGGCTCCGCAACATTTATCTGTTGGGGACAAGGTCATTGCTGATAAACACGTGGATGTTAAAGTCGGTAATGCAATGTATTTAAGAAATATACCAGTTGGCACCACGATTCATAATATTGAGCTTAAACCAGGTAAGGGTGGACAGATTGTCCGTTCTGCTGGTGGATATGCGATGCTTGTTGGTAAAGATAACAATTATGTATTGTTGCGTCTGAATTCAGGCGAGCAGCGTATGGTTTTGGGGCAGTGTATGGCAACAATTGGGGCTGTATCAAACCAAGACCATCAAAACACCAAGGATGGAAAAGCGGGACGTTCTCGCTGGTTAGGACTGCGTCCTAAAGTTCGGGGTGTTGCAATGAACCCAGTTGATCACCCACATGGTGGGGGTGAAGGCCGTACGTCTGGTGGCCGTCACCCAGTTACTCCATGGGGGGTACCAACTAAGGGTAAACGCACACGTAGAAATAAAGTGACTGATAAGTATATTGTCAAATCACGACATAAACGGTAAGGAGAATTAGTGTGGCGCGTTCTGTGTGGAAAGGACCGTTCGTTGACGGTTATGTATTGAAGAAAGCAGCAAAAGCTCGTGAGAGTGGTAGAAAAGAGATTATTAAGATTTGGTCTCGTCGATCTACTATACTTCCCCAGTTTGTTGGTCTGATCTTTAGTGTTTACAACGGTAAAAAGTTTATACCAGTTCAAGTTAATGAAGAAATGGTTGGACATAAATTTGGAGAATTCTCTCCGACTCGTACGTTTTATGGCCATGGTGCTAATAAGAAAGTTAAGAGGTAGGGTATGGCTAAGGTGAAACAAAAGCGTCGCCTCGCCGATGATGAGGCTCAAGCGGTCGCTCATAGATTAAGAGTATCGCCTCGTAAGTTGAATCTCGTGGCGGACATGATTCGGGGTAGTTCTATAGAGTCAGCTCTCTCTCAACTAACAGTATCAAAGAAGGCAGTGTCGGTTGAAGTTAAAAAAACTCTTCAGTCAGCTGTCGCTAATGCAGAAAATAATCATCAGCTTGATGTTGAGCGTTTATTTGTTTACAGGGCTTTTGTCGGTAAAGGTTTGGTTATGAAAAGGTTTCATGCAAGAGCCCGTGGTCGATCTGGTTCGATTTTAAAGCCTACCAGTCATTTAACTATTGTGGTTAAAGAACGTGAGGAGGCTCGTTAAATGGGACAGAAAGTTAATCCCATTGGGTTACGTGTTGGTATCAATAGAACATGGGATTCATGTTGGTACGCAAATTCCAAAAATTTTGGTAATGTGATCCATGAAGATATTAAAATTAAGCAATTTCTAAAAACAAACTTAAAACAAGCAGGTATTTCAAAAGTTACTATTGAACGTCCCGCGAAAAAAGCGTATGTTTCTATTCATACGGCACGTCCTGGTGTTGTTATTGGTCGTAAGGGCAGGGATATTGAAAAACTGCGCGGTAACCTTAGCAAGATTACAAAATCCGAAGTTCAGATAAATGTTATCGAAATTAGAAAGCCTGAGATTGACGCACAATTAGTTTCAGAGTCTGTCGCACAACAATTAGAACGTCGTGTTTCATTTCGTCGTGCTGTAAAACGTGCAATTCAGGCTGCAATGCGTCTTGGTGCCGAAGGTATCCGAATCAATTGTGCTGGTCGTTTAGGCGGTGTAGACATTGCCCGTACTGAATGGTATCGGGAAGGTCGTGTGCCATTGCATACTTTGCGTTCAGACATAGATTATGGCACAGCGCAAGCTCATACCACTTATGGGGTATGCGGAATTAAGGTGTGGATTTTCAAGGGCGATATTATGGATGTTAATTCTAAAGTCGTTGATGCACATGTGTATGATCAAACTACGGAGCGAGCGTAGTTTAAGCGCTCTAGGGAATATTTAAAATGAGACAACCTAAACGAACAAAGTGGCAGAAGCAGCACAAAGGACGCATACATGGTCTTGCATCTTCTGGGACTACTTTAAATTTTGGTTCTTATGGTTTAAAAGCACTTGAGCCTGAGCGTATTACTGCGCGTCAGATTGAATCTGCGCGTCGGGCAATTACACGTCATATTCGTCGTACTGGTCGCGTATTTATTCGTATCTTTCCTGATATTCCTGTGTCGGCAAAACCTGCTGAAGTAAGAATGGGTAAAGGTAAGGGTAAGACTGATCGTTGGGTCGTTCGGGTTAAGCCTGGAAAAGTAATGTTTGAGTTAGACGGTGTGTCTGAAGAGTTGGCGAAAGAAGCTTTTGAACGTGCTGCGGCCAAGCTCCCAATACGTGCTAAATTTATGACTCGCGTATTGTAATGTGGTTCATGTAAGCGGAGAATTTAAGAAATGTTGGTAAAAGAACTGAAGCAGAAAAGTTTTAAGGATCTTCAGGTTGACTTGTTAAACTTAAAAAAAGAGCAATTTAACCTTCGCTTCCAGATTGCAAATGGTGAAATGGAAAATACAGCAAGAGTGCGTGTTGTTCGCCGCGATATTGCCCGATTAAAAACGGTCATGCGCCAGATATCTGACGCGTAGACGGAAAAGAGGAGATTCTTAGTAAAATGCCAAAACGTATTCTTCAAGGAAGTGTGGTTAGCGATACAAATATGAACACGATTGTTGTTCTGGTTAAACGTCGCGTTGCCCACCCAATATATAAAAAATTCCTTACGCGTTCAAAGAAATATCACGCACACGATGCTGAGAACCAATTCAAAGTTGGTGATATCGTACGAATCGAAGAGTGTGCTCCTATTTCTAAGAAAAAGAAGTGGAAAGTCCTCGTGGACGTTGCTTCTTAGGCGCGTGTAAGAATTTTTTTTAAGAATTTTGATTTGAAAAAATCCTACTGTCACCAGTAGGGTTTTTTGCCGTCTGAGGGGGGCACGCCCTTTTAGACCTTATTGTCTATTAAGACGTGAAGCGGGGCTTGTGGGGAGTGCTGGGGCTTGTGTAGCGTCAGCTTTAAGGGGGAAAGCGCGCGGCCAGCCTTCACCCATGCCTGATGGTGCTTATTTCTATGTTTATCAAGAGGGGGAGGTCGATTCGCGTTCCAGCATATATTTTTGTGCATTGTGTCAAATATCGATCGCGCATAGGTATTAATTCACATTATAATTCTTCAGCATTTCTTACGGAGGTGTTGTTTTTGCGGCTTTATTCATAGGGCGCTTCGGAACTTATGATCTGTTTTTTTAATAAAAACAAATTATACCCTTGACACTATGAGTTTTTTTTGGTTAAAGATATATCCGAATCTAGTAGTTACGAGGGTGTAGCTCAGTTGGTTAGAGCGCTGGCCTGTCACGCCGGAGGTCGCGGGTTCGAGTCCCGTCACTCTCGCCACCATCGTTCCTACAGATTCTTGATGGCACCTTTTTTCCCGCTTTAGTTATAAGCATCTAAAGAATATAGATGATTGGTTTTTAGTATTTTTAATGATACAATTAAACCTATGAGATTGTTTTTATATGGCCATAAAATTTAAATTAATTTATCAATATAATATACCAAAAAAAAGTAAGTATTAAGGGTTTTTATTTTATAAAAATTGCTTATTTACTACTTATAGCTTTTGTTAAATATAGCTTTATTTTGTGAATTGAAATTAAAAATTTACTGGTTTTGTCTGAAGCGGACTGTCATAAGGAATAGCTTAAATGGAAAACTATCTAACTGATTATTTTGCGATATTGGTTTTTATCTGCATTGCCATTGGTTTAGCTACTGTGATTATTGTTGCTTCTTTAATTGTTGCACGGCAAAAACCGGATAAAGCTAAACTTTCTCAGTATGAATGTGGATTTGAGCCATTTGATGATGCCCGTAGTCAGTTTGATGTACGTTTTTATCTCGTAGCTATTTTATTTATAATTTTTGATTTAGAAGTTGCATTCCTTTTTCCGTGGGCTATCACTCTTGGAGATACTAGCTTCTTTGGCTTTTGGTCAATGATGGTGTTCCTCGCTGTTCTGACTGTAGGATTTGTATACGAATGGAAGAAAGGTGCTCTAGAATGGGAGTAATAGCCACCCCTACGAATCCCTCCAACGATGATAAACATATTTTTTCTCATTCTCCTGAGATATATGAGGAATTTCAAGAAAAAGGTTTTTTAGTCAGTCAAGTTGATAAGGTCGTCAACTGGGCCCGTACGGGGTCTATGTGGCCAATGACCTTTGGTTTGGCCTGTTGTGCCGTTGAGATGATGCATGCTTATGCGCCACGGTATGACCTAGACCGTTTTGGGATTTTCCCTCGTGCTTCCCCGCGTCAATCGGACGTGATTATTGTTGCAGGTACGTTAACCAACAAGATGGCGCCCGCTTTTCGCAAGGTTTATGATCAGATGGCTGAACCTCGTTGGGTTATTTCCATGGGAAGCTGTGCTAATGGTGGCGGTTATTACCATTATTCGTATTCGGTTGTCAGGGGATGTGATCGTATCGTTCCAGTCGATATCTATGTCCCTGGGTGCCCGCCCACAGCTGAGGCTTTAGTTTATGGTATTTTGCAATTGCAAAAAAAGATCAAACACAGAGGAAGTATCTTACGTTAGTCTGATGAGTTGTCGTGTTTCGTTTGGACGTAATTGGGGACAAGAGAAGATTATAAACATTTATGATATGAAAGAAAAGATCGCCAATGCCCAGTAAAGAATTAGGTGCATATATAAAGTCTCATTTGCCTTCTGAGGTTTTAGGTTTTGATATTAATGTGGGGGGGCTCACTTTAAATGTCCATTCACAGAGTATTGGAAGAGTTCTCCACTTTTTGAGAGATGACTCGCGGTGTTTGTTTCATCAGTTAATTGATATATTTGGCGTTGATTATCCGGGTCGCGAAAAGCGGTTTGATGTTATATACCTGATGCTGAGTATGCATAAAAACCATCGAATTTCTGTGAAAGTACAGGTCAATGACAGTGAGGCGATTCCGAGTATAACTGATTTCTTTCCCAGCGCTAATTGGCCAGAGCGTGAAGTCTGGGACATGTTTGGGATCATATTCTCTGGACATACGGATTTGCGCAGGTTATTAACAGACTATGGATTTGAAGGGCATCCTTTGCGTAAGGACTTCCCACTGACGGGGTATACTGAGGTCAGGTATGACGATATTCAAAAGCGCGTGATTCAGGAACCTGTTTCATTACCTCAAGAGTATCGTTCTTTTGATTTTCTATCACCATGGGAGGGGGGGCACTATCACCTTCCCGGAGATGAGAAAGCAGAGGTTAAAGAATAATGCCAGAAGTCAATCTGAAAAACTTTACATTTAATTTTGGCCCTCAGCATCCAGCTGCCCACGGGGTACTTCGTCTTGTTTTGGAAATGGATGGGGAAATTATCGAGCGGGCAGATCCTCATATTGGATTGCTCCATCGCGGGACCGAAAAACTGATTGAGCACAAGACATTCCACCAGGCGTTGCCTTACTTTGATCGACTGGACTATATGTCGATGATGTGTCAAGAGCATGCCTATGTTTTGGCTATTGAAAAACTTATGGGCATTACAGTTCCTGAGCGCGCCCAATACTTGCGGGTTTTATGGTCTGAAATTACACGATTGATGAATCATACGGGGAATATTGCCTTCCAAGCCATGGATGTGGGGGCGATAACGCCCATTTTATGGCAGTTTGAAGACCGTGAACGTTTTTTTGAGTTTTACGAAAGCGTCTCTGGTGCGCGCATGCACGCTGCCTATTTTCGGGTTGGTGGGGTTCACCAAGACATGCCTGCTTCTTTAGGGGATGAGATCGGCAAGTTCATGGTCGAGTTCTTGGGGCATTGTGATGATATTGAGAATCTGCTGACGTCCAATAGAATATTCAAACAAAGAAATGTTGATATTGGCATCATTGATACCGAGGCGTGCCATAAGTATGGATTTACTGGTGTAATGTTGCGTTCTACTGGGGTTCCTTGGGATATTCGCAAGTCGCAACCTTATGAGGTCTATGACCGGATGAATTTTGATATACCAGTCGGTAAAAATGGTGACTGTTATGATCGATACCTGATTCGGATGGCGGAAATGCGGGAGTCGGTAAAAATTATTCTGCAGTGCCTGCGTGAGATGCCTGAAGGGCCGGTTATGGAAGTGACGAATAAGGTGGGTCCACCCAAACGCGGTGAAATGAAACGTTCTATGGAGAGTCTGATCCATCACTTCAAGCTCTATACTGAAGGGTTTCATGTCCCTGCTGGAGAGGTCTACTCTTCCATTGAAGCACCAAAGGGTGAATTTGGTGTGTACCTAGTTTCGGATGGATCAAACAAGCCCTATCGCTGTAAAATCCGTGCTCCAGGGTATTATCATTTGGCAGGATTCGATTATATGTGTCGTGGACTGATGCTGGCTGATTCTGTTGCGATTCTTGGGAGTCAAGATATTGTTTTTGGTGAGATTGATAGATGAATGATGAAAACAAAAATTTTACTTTTAGTCGAGACAACCAAGTAAAAGTAGATCAAATTATTGCCAAGTACCCTGTAGGTCGTCAACAAAGTGCGGTCATGCCCTTGCTAGATTTGGCCCAGCGGCAGAACCCAAGTCAGTGGATTTCTGAAGCTGTGGTTAATTGTATTGCGGATATTTTAGATATGCCCCCCATGCGGGTACATGAAGTGGCATCATTTTACACCATGTATAATAAGTCGCCTGTGGGGCGGTTTCACATTCAAGTATGTCAGACGACTCCATGCTGGTTGCGGGAAAGCGATGATATTATCCAAGCTATTCGAGACCACTTAGGTATTAGTATGAATGAGACGACATCTGATAATCTTTTTACGCTCAGTGCAGTTGAATGCTTGGGGGCGTGTTGTAATGCCCCTGTTGTTCAAATAAATGATGATTATTATGAAGATTTAACGCCGAAAAGCATTGTTCATGTGCTCAAGGGTCTGGCCGAAAATGGATGTGCTAAGACTGGGAGTCAGCTTGACCGTATTTCTAGTGAGCCTTCTCGTGGCGTGAGCTCGCTTAACTTGTTAGGAGAGTAATTGAGATGTTACAGGATAAGGATCGGATATTTCAAAACTTATATGGATATCATGATTCATCCCTTAGCGGAGCTCGATTAAGAGGTGTGTGGGATAATACCAAGCACATCTTGGAAAAAGGGCGCGATGGGATCATTGAAGAGATTAAAAAGTCAGGATTACGTGGGCGTGGCGGCGCTGGATTTCCTACGGGAATGAAGTGGTCTTTTATGCCGAAAACCCCTTACCCTGATGGACGTCCTTCATACTTGGTGGTTAATGCGGATGAGTCTGAGCCTGGAACATGTAAGGATCGTGAGATATTGCGTAACGACCCTCACCACCTGATAGAGGGATGCTTAATTGCTGGCTTTGCTATGGGCGCTGTTGCGGCATTTATTTATGTGCGCGGTGAGTTTTTTCGAGAGGCTGAGGCTGTACAGAGGGCCATTGACGAGGCCTATGAGGCTGGGTTAATTGGTAAAAATGCTTCTGGTTCTGGCTATGACTTTGATATTATTTTGCATCGGGGTGCTGGCGCCTATATTTGTGGAGAGGAAACCGCCCTTATTGAAAGTTTAGAGGGTAAAAAAGGTCAACCTCGTCTTAAACCCCCTTTCCCTGCAATGGTTGGACTTTACGGGTGCCCGACAACTGTCAATAACGTGGAGACCATTGCCGTCACACCAACCATTATGCGTCGGGGGGGTGACTGGTTTGCCAGTTTGGGGCGGCCAAACAATACGGGGACAAAGATTTTCTCTATTTCTGGGCATGTTAATACGCCGTGCAATGTTGAGGAAGAAATGGGCATTTCGCTGCGTGAAATTATTGAAAAACACGCTGGTGGTGTTCGGGGTGGATGGTCTAATCTTTTGGCGGTAATTCCAGGGGGCTCGTCCGTCCCTATGATTCCAAAGAGCATTTGCGATAACGCCCTTATGGACTTTGATTCGTTGCGGGGCTTGCAAACTGGTCTTGGAACTGCGGCAGTTATCGTTATGGATAAATCTACGGATATTATCAAAGCGGTTGCGCGGTTAAGTCATTTTTATAAACATGAGAGCTGTGGTCAGTGTACACCATGTCGAGAAGGAACCGCATGGATGTGGCGGATTATGGAACGGTTGGTTACAGGGGATGCGGAAATTGATGAAGTTGATATGTTGCTAGATATAACAAAACAAGTAGAGGGGCATACTATTTGTGCTTTGGGTGATGCTGCAGCGTGGCCTATTCAGGGATTAATTCGTCACTTCAGACCTGAGGTGGAGCATCGTATTATTGCGCGCAGAAACAGCGCCCGCATGCGGGCATAGTTATTAAGGAGCGAATCAATGCCGACATTAACAGTTGACGGAGTAGAAGTCACGGTCGCACCTGGCAGTACTGTTTTGCAGGCCTGTGAGGCAATAGGTGTGGAGATTCCTAGATTTTGTTACCATGATCGTTTGAGTGTTGCTGGAAATTGTCGTATGTGCCTTGTGCATATAGAAAAGGCACCGAAGCCAGTTGCTAGTTGCGCGATGCCAGCGGGGGACGGCATGGTGATCCATACGGAAACAAGTCAAGTGAAGAAGTCCCGTGAAGGGGTGATGGAATTTCTTTTGCTGAACCATCCCTTGGACTGTCCCATTTGTGATCAGGCGGGTGAGTGTGACTTGCAAGACCAGGCCATGGGATATGGTAAGGGCGGCAGCAGAACCCGCGAAAAGCGCCGTGCTGTTAAAGAAAAGTATATGGGACCTTTGGTCTCAACTGTGATGACCAGATGTATTCACTGTACGCGGTGCATTCGATTTATTGATGAAGTGGCAGGCACGCCCGTATTAGGTGGTTTGAATCGAGGAGAAAACCTTGAAGTTACCAGCTATGTCGAGAGTGCAATTAGGTCAGAATTAAGTGGAAACCTTGTAGACTTATGCCCTGTCGGTGCGTTAACCAGTACGCCTTATAAATTTAAGAGTCGCCCGTGGGAATTAACCAAGACAGAGTCGATTGACGTTATGGATGCGGTTGGTTCACATATTCGATTTGATTCTCGAGGAAAAAAAGTATTACGGATTTTGCCGCGCTTGCATGAGGATATTAATGAAGAGTGGATCAGTGATAAGACACGCTATATTGTCGATGGTCTCTCGAATCGTCGTCTTGATGTTCCTTATATTAGGCAGGAAAGTGGCGCGTTAAAGGCGGCATCATGGGCAGAGGCCTTCGCCCGTATCAAACAAGGGTTAGAGGGACTCCACGGAAATGAAATTGCCGCTCTTGCCGGAGACTTGGCATGTGCGGAGTCCATGCATTCTATGCGCGACTTGATGGAAAAGCTTGGCTCTCGCAATGTGGAGTGCCGCATTGATGGGTCAAAAGTTGATCCTGCCATTAGGAGCAGTTACCTTTTTAATACCACTATCGCGGGCATAGAAGAAGCTGATGCCCTGTTAATAGTGGGCTCGAATCCAAAATGGGAAGCAACGGTTTTAAATGCACGGATTCGCAAGCGGTACTTAAAGGGTGGTTTCAAAGTTGCTCTTATTGGGCAAAAAACTGACTTAACCTTTAAATATCAGCACCTTGGTGAAGGCGTAGATATTCTACAACAAATTGCCAACAATGAACATGAGTTTGCGGAAGTTTTACAAAAGGCATCCCGTCCCATGATTATTTTTGGTTCTGGAGCAGTAGCGCGCCAAGATGGGGCAAGTGTTTTGGCCTTGGGTCATAAGATTGCGACTGAGACTGGAATGATTATTTATGATCAAGAGGGCAGTGATGGTACGACCTTAGTTTGGAATGGCTTTAACGTCTTACAGAATGCTGCAAGTCGTGTTGCTGGTCTTGATCTTGGTTTTGTTCCAGAGGAAGGCGGGCTTGATGCCCAAGGCATTATTAACAAGTGCCACTCTGGTGCCATCAAGGCTGTATTTTTATTAGGTGTAGATACCCATATGGAGAGGGCGCCATTTAAGAACCCGTTTACGGTGTACCTAGGAACTCATGGGGATATTGGTATTAAGAATGCTGATGTGGTTTTGCCTGCTGCAACCTATGTGGAAAAGAACGCTTTATATGTAAATACAGAAGGGCGGGTGCAAGAAACCTCTCGGGTTCATTATCCAGTGGGAGATGCCCGTGAAGATTGGACGATTATTCGTGCCTTAAGTGAAGTTCTCGGTCACACTCTGCCCTATGATAATTTATTCCAACTGCGGGAGTGTATTTTAGAGCGCGCACCGTGGTTCGCCCATATTGATGTTATTACCCGTCCTAAGTGGGAACCGTTCGGCAGTCTTGGCGATATTTCAAATGCGTCCTTCGAACATTTAATTGAAGATTTCTATCTTACGAATCCCATTGCCCGTGCATCTGAAGTGATGCTCGAATGTAGCCGTGTTTTCGTTCATAATGAGCCTAAGGAGCCAGTACGTAATTATGGCTGATTTGTGGACAAACTATTTATTACCTTTAGTCATCATTGTCGCAAAAATTTTAGCGATTGTTGTTCCTATGTTGATCTGCGTTGCCTATCTTACATATATGGAACGTAAAGTACTCGCATTGATGCAATTGAGAAAAGGCCCAAATGTCATTGGACCATTTGGACTGTTACAACCTTTTGCTGATGGACTTAAGCTTTTACTTAAAGAGACGATTATCCCGACGGGAGCAAACTCATTTCTGTTTATTATGGCGCCCATGTTGACCTTTATTCTGGCCTTGGTGGCGTGGGCTGTGGTTCCGTTCGGTGATGGACTGGTGATCGCTGATATTAATGTTGGTATTTTATACTTATTAGCGATTTCAAGTTTAGGTGTGTATGGAATTATTATTGCGGGATGGGCCTCTAACTCAAAGTATCCATTCCTTGGAGCGTTACGATCTGCGGCGCAAATGGTGTCCTACGAAGTCTCTATTGGATTGGTTATTATCACAGTTCTACTTTATGTCGGATCCTTAAACTTAGGGGATATTATTGCGAGTCAACGGTCAGAGTCAGGAGCGCATATATTTAATTGGTTTGTCTTTGGTCCTTTATTCCCCATGGCAATCGTCTTTTTTATCTCAACGCTTGCTGAAACCAACCGCGCCCCTTTCGACTTACCTGAGGCTGAAGCGGAACTGGTTGCTGGGTATCAAACTGAGTATTCCTCCATGTCGTTTGCGCTCTTCTTTTTAGGGGAGTATGCGAATATGATCTTGATGACCGGAATGACGGCAATTTTATTTTTAGGGGGCTGGTTACCACCGTTTGAGGCGTTGAGTTTTATTCCTGGGCCCCTATGGTTCTTCATTAAAGTCTTTATTTTATTATTTGTATTTATTTGGATTCGGGCAACCGTACCAAGGTATCGCTATGATCAGTTGATGCGATTGGGGTGGAAAGTATTTCTTCCATTAAGTTTAGTTTGGGTTGTATTTATTTCATCTGTTCTGCTATATACGGACAGATTGCCAAAGATCTTGGGTTAGGTTAAGGAGTGTCTCTATAATGTCAGTACTTTTACATTCCTTGAAGTCTTTGTTTTTGATCGAATTATTAAATGGCATGAAGTTGACATTTAGTTATATGTTCAAAAGAAAAGTTACTTTAAATTATCCCTATGAAAAAGGGCGTTTAAGTCCGCGTTTTCGGGGTGAGCATGCTTTGCGCCGTTACGCTAATGGGGAAGAGCGATGTATTGCGTGTAAGTTATGTGAGGCCGCATGCCCCGCGCAAGCAATTACCATTGAAGCTGCGCCACGGGCTGATAAAAGCCGACGGACAACCCGATATGATATTGATATGACCAAGTGTATTTACTGTGGTTTTTGTCAGGAAGCATGTCCAGTTGATGCCATCATTCAGGGTCCAAACTTTGAGTTTTCAACTGAAACTCGTGAAGAGTTGTACTATAACAAAGAAAAGCTATTAGAAAATGGTGATAGATGGGAACGCCAAATAGCTGATAATCTGCTTCAAGATACGCCATATAGATAAGAGCACTTATGATTATTCAAACTCTAGTTTTTTATTTATTCTCATTCATATTAATACTTTCAGCCTTTATGGTGATTTTTGCGGCCAATCCAGTACATAGTGTTTTATGGTTAATTTTAGCCTTTTTTAATGCATCAGGTTTTTTTGTTTTGATGGGCGCAGAGTATATTGCCATGGTCTTGATGATTGTGTATGTGGGTGCGGTTGCGGTACTGTTCTTGTTCGTGGTGATGATGCTGGATATTGACACCACGCAGATGCGTAAGAAGTTTTTGCAATATATGCCTGTAGGCGTTCTTATAGGCTTGGTGTTATTAGTGGAAATTATTTTTGTTGTCGGTGGCTATGAACAAATTACCCCCCCATCTTCTGGCGCGCTCATTGATAGTAAGGTGACGAATGCCCATGCGATTGGTCTTGTATTATATACAGAATATATTTATCCGTTCCAGATTGCAGGGTTAGTTTTACTCGTGGCGATGATTGGATCAATTGTTTTGACTTTACGGCATAAACCAGGTGTCCGTCGACAAAAGATTGTGCAGCAGCACATGCGTAAGGTTGAGGATTCGATCGAGATTAAGAAAGTCAAATCAGGGAGTGGAGCTTAGTGGTGACATGAGTATTGGTCTTGGACATTATTTAGCAGTTGCTGCCATGCTATTTACCCTTGGGGTTTTTGGGATTTTTCTTAATCGTAAAAATGTCATCATTATTATGATGTCGATTGAGTTGATGCTTTTGGCAGTTAATATTAATATGGTCGCATTTTCCATGTTTAATTCGGATATAGCAGGGCAGATATTTACAATCTTTATTTTGTCTGTTGCGGCGGCTGAGGCAGCTGTAGGTCTGGCAATTCTTGTGATTTATTTTAGAAATCAAGGCTCTATTGCTGTTGAAGATATTAATTTAATGAAAGGCTAGTTGGACGAATAAATATGTATGCGACAATTGTCTTTTTACCTCTTTTAGGTGCCATAATTGCGGGATTCGGTCGGAATATTCTGGGGAACTCTGCCAGTCAAACGATCACGACTTTAGGCGTCATGATTTCTGCCATTTTGTCATGGGTGGGTTTTTATGACGTGATATTTCAACAAGGTGGTAGTCAGTCTATAGTTATCTTTAACTGGGTAACATCGGGTGATTTCCAAGCGGTATGGTCCATACGGGTGACCACCTTAACCGTGGTCATGCTTGTGGTTGTGAATACGGTTTCTACCTTGGTACATTTATATTCCCATGAGTATATGCGCGAAGATCCGTCTATTCCTCGTTTTCAGGCCTATTTGAGCTTTTTTACCTTCGCCATGTTAATGCTGGTGACAGCGGATAACTTTTTACAGTTGTTCTTTGGGTGGGAAGGCGTTGGTCTGGCGTCATATCTGTTGATTGGGTTTTGGTTTCATAAAGACTCTGCGAATGCTGCCTCCATGAAGGCCTTTATCGTCAATCGGGTTGGAGACTTTGGTTTTGGTCTCGGAATCATGGCTATTTATCTTACCTTTGGCACCATTGATTTTAATGAAGTCTTTGCTGCAGTGCCTGAGATGGTGGGTAAAACTTTTCATTTTTGGTGGTTTGACGTTGATGTCATAAATACTATTGCGTTTTTATTGTTTATTGGAGCGATGGGTAAATCTGCACAACTGTTTTTGCATACATGGTTGCCAGATGCGATGGAGGGCCCCACGCCGGTCTCTGCACTTATTCATGCGGCAACTATGGTGACGGCGGGTGTCTTTATGCTTGCCCTGTGTTCGCCTATTTTTGAGTATGCACCTGATACGCTCTCGTTTGTGACGATAATAGGGGCGTCGACGGCGTTTTTTGCCGCAACCATTGGTATGGTGCAGAACGATATTAAGCGTGTGATTGCGTATTCGACCTGTTCACAGTTGGGATATATGTTTTTTGCTTTGGGGGTAAGTGCTTATCCTGCAGCAATTTTCCACCTTTTCACCCACGCATTTTTTAAGGCATTACTCTTTTTAGGCGCAGGATCCGTGATTCATGCCATGCACCATGAGCAAGATATGCGTAAAATGGGGGGTATTTGGTATAAGATGCCTTTCACCTATGCAGCCATGGTTATTGGCACGCTCGCCATTACAGGTTTTCCATTATTATCAGGATTCTATTCAAAAGACATGATTATTGAAGCGGCATTTGCAGCACCGTCAGATGCGTCTAATTATGCTTTTTGGATGTCTATTGTTGCCGCTTTCCTTACCAGTTTTTATTCATGGAGACTGATCTTTCTTACATTTCATGGGAAGACCCGCGCGGATGCCCATACCTTTGACCATGCCCATGACCCACCTTGGAAAATGCTCTTGCCCTTAGGGCTCTTAAGTATTGGTGCCTTGATTGCCGGGAAAGTCTTTTATGGTGTTTTTGTTGGTGAATGGTGGCAAAACGTCTGGGAGGGTGCGGTATTTATTCTTCCTGAGAATACGGTTATGGAAGATGCCCACCATGTGCCTTTATGGGTGAAGCTCGCGCCATTAACAATGATGATCAGTGGTTTTTTAACTGCGTTGTTCGTTTATATCCTTTATCCAGGAACGGCTACAGCTATCATGAACAGACACTCGTTGCTCCACACATTCTTAATCAATAAATGGTATTTTGATGAAATATATAATTTTATTTTTGTACGACCATTAAAGTTTCTAGGTGTTTTCTTTTGGCGCAAAATTGATCAGTATACAATTGATGGTTTTGGTCCAGATGGTATTTCAAAGATCGTTATGCTGATTTCCCGTAAAGCAGGTTCAATGCAAAGTGGATATATTTTCCATTATGCATTTGTGATGCTTGGTGGTGTCACGGTTTTGGTTACGTGGTGTTTTTTCTTGTTCTCAGGGAAATAAATAATTAATGGCTAATATTCCGCTGCTTTCTATTTTGACATTTTTACCCCTTGCAGGGGCAGGAGTAATTTTTCTTGTTATTCAGGGTAAAGATGAAGTTGTCGTTGCTCAGAACTCGCGAAAGGTTGCCTTGTGGGTCACGTCTCTGACATTTCTGATATCCCTTGCCCTATGGTTTAATTTTGATCGTAGTTCTGCTGAATTACAGTTTGTAGAGTCTATGCCATGGTTTGCAGATGGGATTACCTATTTCATGGGACTAGACGGCATCTCTCTGTTGTTTGTTTTATTAACAACGATTTTGATGCCATTATGTATTGTTGCCAGTTGGAATGCGATTCAGAAACGTGTCAAAGAGTACATGATTGCATTTTTAGTCATGGAAACTCTGATGATTGGTGTTTTCTGTGCCATGGATGCAGTTTTATTCTTTTTGTTCTTTGAAGCTTCCCTGATTCCAATGTTTTTGATAATTGGTATTTGGGGTGGAGAACGACGGGTTTATGCAACCTTTAAGTTTTTCTTATATACCTTATTAGGCTCTGTTTTCATGTTATTAGCCTTGCTATATATGTATCATGATGCAGGGGTTATGAGTATTCCAGAGCTGATAAAGTTTGGGCAAACGGGTGGGTTTGATGCCCAAGAACAATTCTGGTTGTTTCTCGCGCTCCTTGCGGGATTTGCGGTTAAGGTACCCATGTGGCCGGTTCATACTTGGTTGCCAGATGCCCACGTTGAGGCGCCGACTGCAGGGTCGGTAATCTTGGCAGGTGTGCTGTTAAAAATTGGAACTTATGGTATGATTCGGTTCCAGATTTTCATGCTTCCCCTAGCCTCAACCGACTTTGCGCCATTTATTTATGTGCTTAGTGTGATTGCGATAATTTATGCCTCATTAGTTGCGTTGGTGCAAACTGATATGAAAAAGTTAATTGCGTATTCTTCTGTTGCTCATATGGGGTTTATAACCATTGGTATTTTTACATTTACGTTGCAAGGGCTTCAGGGGGGTATATTTCAGATGCTCAGTCACGGAGTTGTCTCTGGGGCTCTGTTCCTGTGCGTAGGTGTGGTTTATGATCGTATGCATACACGTGAGATTGCAAAGTATAGTGGTCTTGTGGAGCGGATGCCAAAGTATGCCTTGGTCTTTATGTTGTTTACGATGGCATCCATTGGGTTGCCTGGAACCAGCGGATTCGTTGGTGAGTTTTTAATTATATTAGGTGCCTTTCAAGATAACAATCTAATTGCCTCCCTTGCATTTACAGGTGTAATTCTTGGGGCGGTATACAGTCTTCTGTTATATCGTCGCGTCGTCTTTGGTCAGATAACGGAGAAGTTACAAACGATTTTAGATTTAACGCGCCGTGAGATTTTTATTTTCTTACCCCTGATAGTTCTTGCCTTATGGATGGGGATATACCCTCAACCTTTATTAGATATTATGGCGGTTTCATTAGATAAATTGTTGGTAGATTATCACGCTGCCGTTGAGCTCGCCTATCAGGCATCTCAGCAATAAGCAGGTTTCGAAAAAAAGGTTTATGTTATTATGGACACGATGTTAGAGCTTATACCCATGAGCCTTATATACGGATTGCCCGAAATTACTCTAGCTGTCTCTGCGTTGGTGTTATTGATACTTGGGGTATATTTTGGAGATCGTTTTCAACCTGTATGTATAACCGCTGCGGTTGGTGCAATGGCCCTATCTGCCATCTGTTTAATCTGGAATGGCCTAGAATCAGAGCATATTTTATGGGGTGGCTTTTACGTTATAGACTCATTTTCTACTTACTTTAAGCTGCTGATTCTAGTGGGTGCGAGTGGGTGTTTAATTATTTCTCAAGGGTATCTAGTTCATTACAGAATATTTTTTATTGAGTATCCCGTTTTAATTATTCTTTCTGTTTTGGGAATGATGATCATGGTATCGGCAAATGATCTTATTTCCCTTTATATGGGATTAGAGCTTCAGTCTCTCGCTCTTTATGTTTTAGCAGCCTTTCGGCGGGATAGCGCACGGGCGTCAGAGGCGGGACTTAAATACTTTATTTTAGGTGCCTTGACCTCAGGAATTATTCTCTATGGTGCTTCCCTGATTTATGGGTTTGCGCAGACAACCCGCTTTGATACTTTACATGCTTTGTTGAGCGCGCCCGAGGGGGTCAGCTCTTCATCTTACGTTGGGTTGATGGTTGGATTATCATTTGTCCTTGCAGGGCTGGCGTTTAAGGTATCAGCAGTTCCTTTTCATATGTGGGCACCAGATGTCTATGAAGGGGCGCCCACTCCAGTCACGGCGTTTTTCTCTTCTGTTGCCAAGCTTGCTGCATTTAGTTTGTTGATACGGGTGTTGATGGGTCCATTCGCAGAATTTACCAGCCAGTGGACGCAAATCATCTCGATGTTAGCCGTCCTGAGCATTGCTTTGGGGGCATTTGCGACCATTGTCCAAAAAAATATTAAACGACTCCTTGCCTATAGTTCTATTGGTCATGTGGGCTATGTTTTAATTGGCGTGGCCGCGGGGACTCAAGAGGGTCTCCAAGCCGTTGCCGTTTACTTGACTATTTACATGTTGACATCAGTTGGGGTGTTCAGTTGTGTTCTTGCAATGAAATCGGATGGTCGGTATTTGGAAAAAATTGATGACCTTGCTGGTTTATCAAAGAACCATCCATTATTCTCCATAGGCTTTGCGGTATTTATGTTCTCTTTAGCTGGAATTCCGCCTTTAGCTGGTTTTTTTGGTAAGTTCTATATTTTTATGGTTGCTGTTAATCAGCAAATGTATATGTTAGCTATTGTCGGGGTGTTAGGCAGCGTAGTGTCAGCGTTTTATTACTTAAGAATTGTGAAAATCATATACTTTAATGATTCAAAGTTGGTCATGGATAAGTTGGATTCTTGGGTTGCTGGGGTTATAGGTGTGACAACGGTGGCTACATTACTGTTTTTTATATTTCCTTCTTGGATTTTAGGATTCACAAACCAGGTCGCTATTTCTCTTGTTCATTGATTAATGGTTAATTATGGCGGGCATTCCTTGGATAATTAGAGACTTTGATGACATTGACAGTACATCTGAGGAAGCTAAAAGAGTTTGCGTAGCTCGAACAGATGCCCTTCATGGATTGGTTATTCGTGCCTTCCAGCAGAGTTTGGGGAGGGGGCGACTGGGCAAAACCTGGGTGAGTCCCAAGGGTAACCTTTATCAGTCACTCATCATCCAACCTCATATTTCCCTAGATGAGGGTTTCGTTTTCGCTTTTATTTCAGCTTTGTCTATTAAAAAAGCCCTTAATCATCTAAAGTCTACTTTACCTGTTCTTTTTAAATGGCCAAATGATGTGCTCATAGATCATCATAAAGTCGCGGGCGTCCTCATTGATGTGGGGCCATTTTCTAAAGAACATATTGCGGATTGGTATGTAATTGGTGTAGGGATTAATGTGGCTGAGGTCCCTTATGATATTCATAAGGGACGGTTACCCTTGACCACATCGTTGTTAGAGCATGAATGTGTGGTTGCGCGTGAGCAGCTGAGTGATTTATTCTTAGATTCATTTAATTTTTATTATATGAAGTGGCAGCAGAGTGGTTTTAAACCAATTCGAGATGAGTGGTTTGATTCGTGTGTTTATACCAGGGGCCAAGAAATTGAATGTGGACCTCCAAGTCATCGTATAAAAGGCACGTTTCATGACGTATCACTTGATGGCTCTCTCGTGATCAAGGATGAGAGTGGTGCTTTTGTAAACGTAAGAACTGGGCAAGTAGAACTTATAACAAACGGATAATCACATAATGTAAGGGTAAGTGAATAACTGACAAAGGAGTATCATTAATAAATATTTGCTTTTTGTTCACGATAAAGTGTGGTTAAACGTATTTTGATCGGATTATCAATTAAGGAAAATAAAATATGTTATTGGCAATTGATGTAGGAAATACAAATACAGTTTTTGCTGTCGTGGATGATGGAAAAATTATTAGGGAATGGCGCTCAGGAACTACAGCAGGCAAAACGGCAGATGAATATATAGTATGGTTGAGCAGTTTATTGGCCATCAGTAATATTGATGTTGGTCAAATTAAGAAAGTAATTATATCAACCGTTGTTCCTCAAGGTTTATTTAATTTAATAACCTTAGGTCGTCGTTATTTAAATTACGATCCCTATGTGGTGGAGTCCGATGTTTTGCAAAAGGTTGGTATTACGGTTTCCTTACCAGAGCCCCGGGAAGTCGGTTCTGATCGTCTGGTCAATGCAGTTTCTGCCTATTCTGAATATAATACGGACATGATTATAATAGATTTTGGGACCGCAACGACCTTTGATATTGTCAGTGATCAGGGGGTATATCTTGGTGGTGTGATTGTCCCTGGTGTTAATTTGGGACTAGAGGTGCTCCATACTGCTGCGGCGAAATTACCAGGAATTGCCATTATTAAGCCAGAACAAGTGATTGGGAAAAGTACGGTCTCTGCCATGCAGTCAGGTGTGTTTTGGGGAAGTGTCAGTATGATAGAGGGGGTCGTCAGCCGCATTAAATCTGAGTACGGGAAGCCCATGAAAGTGATCGCCACTGGGGGCTTGTCGGAATGGTTTAATAATGCCACCCAACATATAGATATAGTTGATCGTGACTTAACGATTAAAGGACTTATAATCATTGATAAACTAATTTTGGATAGTATGTGTGAAAGCGAGTAATCAACATGATCTTATTTTCTTGCCCTTAGGAGGGGCAGGTGAAATAGGAATGAATATGAATCTTTATGGCCTTGATGGGTCATGGATTATGGTCGACTGCGGGATTGCTTTTGCGGATTCGTATTTTCCAGGCATAAATGTTGTATTGCCTGATATTTCTTTTATTGAAGAGCATGTCGGGTCACTGGGAGCAATTATTTTGACCCATGCCCATGAGGATCACTTAGGAGCAGTCCCTTTTTTATGGTCGCGTCTCAAGGCGCCTATTTATGCAACAGAGTTTTGTGCACGGGTTCTTAAAAAGAAACTCACCGATTTAGGTATGCAAGATCAGGTCACCATTCATGTGATTGAATTTGGAGATAGCGTTGAGGTTGGCCCTTTTAATATTGAATTTCTAGAAACCTCACACTCAATCCCACAGGCGCAATCACTGATGATTCGTACCCATGTTGGCAATGTGTTTCATACGGGTGACTGGAAGCTTGACCTTCACAGCATTCTAGGGAAAAGCCTCGATACGCAGCAGTATGCTAAGATTGGTAAAGAAGGCGTCATGGCCATGGTTTGTGACTCGACAAACGTATTTCTTGAGGGCAAAACAGGGTCAGAAGAGGTTATTTATGATAATATGTTTCGGGTTGTGCAGGACGCAAAGCAATATGTTTTTGTAACGCTTTTTGCGTCTAATATTGCCCGTTTAAAAACTATTTTTAATGTGGCTGAAGCGTCTGGTCGTTCGGTTTGTCTTGTGGGTAAAGCCTTGATCCGCATGCATACGATTTCAAAAGAGTTAGGCTATTTTGAAGGCATGAATCCAGTTTCCCTCGAGCAGGCCCACGATATACCTCAAACGCAGGTGATATTCGTGTGCACAGGCTGTCAGGGTGAGACACGTGGCGCCATGCGCCGTATACTCCAAGGGGGAGTTCGTAGCGTTGCTCTTACTCAGGGTGATACGGTGATTTTTAGTTCATCTATCATTCCCGGCAATGAGTTAGCTATTCGTTATATGCAGAATAAAATGATCGCCCTGGGCTGCCATGTTGTCGGCCCCGATGAGAGTGGACTCCATGTTTCTGGTCACCCCTCCCGCGAAGATTTAACCGAGATGTACGCTTTAATTCGTCCAAGTCTGGTGATCCCTGTGCATGGAGAAATGCGGCATATACAAGAGCACTGTCGCCTCGTTGAGAACACAACGGATAGTTCGGCTCTGTGCGTGGTCAATGGCGATATGATCAGTTTGAGCTCGGAAAAAAGTCACAAGGTCACCACAATTGAAACTGGTCAGTGGATGGTGGATAATAGTTTTGTTGTTGATAGCAATGATACCGCCGTTCGGGAGCGGAGACGCATCTCTGAAAATGGACTTATCATTATTTCCATTGTGGTTAATGCTGAAAATTATGTCCTTACGGATCCTAAAGTTTCAACCTTTGGTTTGACCCATCAAGGGGGAGGGGATGTGCTTATTAAAAAAATAGAGAGTGCGGTTCTCACCTTGGTGCAAGATGTCAGAAATCTCGGAAAAAATAATACCCAAAGTCTTGAGGGGAAAATTAGGCAAAATATTCGAAGAATATTAAAAAGACTCTATGGCCTAAATACATTGATAGACGTACAATTTATTTTAGTAAATTGATCTTATTCATCAGTATGCTTATTTCTTTAGTCATGTAATTTGTGGGGTGTAAATTATGGAATATGTGACCGTTATAGCGATTTATTTTGTAATATGGTGGACAAGTTTGTTTGCTGTTTTACCTTTGGCTGTTCGTAAGTCAGGTTCCATTGATGCCCAGGAAATTAAAGAGGGTTCAATGGATGGTGCACCCAAGAGTCCTAAATTGATAAAAGTTTTTATTATTAATTCTCTTGTTGCCTTTGTGGTAACGTTTTGTATATGGTTTATTTTGAATAATGCGGACTACATAGATTCTATTCTGCAGTATTTTTGGGGGGAAAGTCCTATAAGCTTAGTCTCTTAATAGGTAAATACTTTTCCACCCAGTACTTAGCACCTTTTTTTCGATCTTCCTGATTTCTCGATATTTGTGTGTTTTAGGAATATGTAGATCATATGCACTGTTTTATTTAGTATCATTAATTAATTTACTTTTGAGATAATTATGCGACTTTCTGAATATTTTTTACCCCTCTTAAAAGAAGAGCCAGCTGAGGCTCAAATTGTTTCCCATCGCTTAATGTTACGGGGTGGGATGATACGTCAGCAAGCTTCTGGAATATATGCGTGGCTCCCTTTAGGCTTAAGGGTTTTGCGGAAAATTGAAAATATTGTTAGGCTAGAAATGGATAAGGCAGGGTGCCAAGAAGTGCTTATGCCAACATTGCAACCAGCAGATTTATGGCGAGAGTCTGGGCGCTATGATGATTATGGGGAGGAAATGCTCCGCATTGTTGATCGTCATAAGCGAGACTTGCTGTATGGTCCGACCAATGAAGAGATGATCACCGCTATTTTTCGTAATAGTGTGAAAAGCTATCGAGAGCTGCCTAAAAATTTATATCATATTCAGTGGAAGTTTCGGGATGAAATACGACCGCGTTTTGGGGTTATGCGGGGTCGTGAGTTTATGATGAAAGATGCGTACAGCTTTGATTTAACGCCTGAAGGCGCGCGCATTTCGTACTTACGAATGTTTGCGACGTATTTACGTATTTTCTCTCGTTTGGGGGTAAAGGCGATTCCCATGAAGGCAGATACTGGGCCGATTGGGGGGGATTTAAGTCATGAGTTTATTATCCTAGCTGATACGGGAGAAAGCGGTGTATTATGTCATCGTGACTTATTAGATATGGATACCTTAAATCTGAAGATAGAAGATGATGCCCAGTTAGAAGATATGTTTCGCCAGTGGAGCACGAAATATGCGGTAACTGATGAAATGCATGACCCTAAGGATATTGGCGTTTTAATTAATCCTGAGGACTTAGTCGAGGCGCGGGGCATTGAGGTTGGCCATATTTTTAACTTTGGTACGAAATATTCTGAAGCGATGAACTGTGTCGTTGCAAAGAAGGGTGAGACCAGCGTGCCCTTGGAAATGGGCAGCTATGGCATTGGGATAAGTCGGATCGTTGGTGCGATTATTGAAGCCAGTCATGATGATATGGGGATTATTTGGCCTGACGCCGTTGCGCCTTTTGATGTCAACTTGATCAGTTTAACCCATGGGAACTCTGCAATTGATGAGGCCTGTGCCTCTTTATTATCTGCGCTTGAGGCGTCGGATAGGACGGTTTTATTTGATGATACCCAAGAACGACCAGGCGCTAAGTTTGCTGTTGCCGATCTGATAGGGCTGCCCTGGCAAATTATCGTTGGGCCTCGCGGGTTAAAAGAGGGGGCCGTTGAGATTAAGCGACGGGCGACTGGAGAAAAGAGTTCCGTAAGTTTCGATAAAGTCATTGAATTTTTGGATCATGGACCGAAATCATGATTTTCTCTGGTGTTGAGTGGACTATCTCCTTTCGTTATTTAAGGGCGCGTAAGGATGGGTTTATCAGCTTAATTTCTTGGTTTTCTTTTATTGGTATTGCCTTGGGGGTTGCCACGTTGATTATTGTTCTGTCTGTCATGGGCGGGTTTCGCAATGAACTGATTGGACGTATCTTAGGCATTAATGGCCATATTGAAGTGAGGTCTGCTAATGGCCTCATTCCTGATTACGACAGTCTTAGGCAGACCATTCAAGACGTAGAGGGGGTTGTCTCTACAACTTCAATTGTTAATGGACGGGCGATGATTATAGGGCGTCATATGGCTGATGGAGCCGTTATTCGCGGGATGCCCATTGAATCATTGCGCCAGAGAAAATTATTATCTGAAAATATCACGCAAGGATCTCTTGAGAAGATGTCCTCTGAAAGCATTATTATTGGTGACAAATTGGCGCGGCGTTTAGGCGTGCGGGTTGGGGATAGTGTTCGGCTGATGTCGATGAAAATGCTTAAAGTTATGTTCGGGAGTGTGCCACGACAAAAGGCGTATAAGGTCGCAGCCGTTTTTGATCTGGGCGTTAATGAATACAATTCCCATTTTATCTTTATGGACTTAAAAGAAGCCCAGAGATACTTTTCTTTGGGTGCTGAGAATGTCAATTCTATTGAAGTTTTTGTCTCTGATCACGATAAAATGCATCTGATAAAGCGTGATTTGCAATCAATTATTGGTCAAGATTTTGCTATTATTGATTGGAAAGAGTGGAACTCATCCTTGATTAATATACTGAACATAGAGCGCAATGTCATGTTCATTATTTTAATGGTTATTATTGTCGTTGCGGCTTTTAATATTATCTCAACACTGATTATGCTGGTAAAAGATAAGGGGAAGGATATTGCGATTTTACGCACAATGGGGGCGAATAAAGGGACTGTGATGCGTATATTTTTAATTTATGGATGTTTTATTGGGTTTATTGGCTGCTTATTTGGGTGCGCTCTTGGGGTGATTTTTGTGCTTAATATTGATCATATTCAAGATTTTATTGAGTATATTATGGGTGTTGAGGTTTCTGATGCTCAGATATATGTTTTATCAAACCTGCCCGCCACACTTAATATCAAAGAAGTTGCAGTTGTGATGTTTTTAGCATTTTTTCTTTCTGTACTCGCCACGCTATACCCATCATGGCGGGCGTCTCGCGTTGAACCTGTTGAGGCACTCAGATATGAGTAAACAGGCTTTATTAGAATTAGAACAGGTCCAGCATACCTATTTTCAAGGCGGTAATCGCGTTGATGTGTTGAACAATATTAATTTTAAGCTTTATTCTGGTGATCTTATAGCGTTAGTTGCGTCCTCTGGTGCTGGCAAGTCAACTTTACTTCATTTGTCTGGTCTTTTAGAGCGGCCTACGGGCGGGAATGTCTTGATAAATAATGTCCCTATGTCCGATAAGAGTGAGCAGGTACGTACCCAGACCAGGAGAGAAAATATAAGTTTTATTTACCAGTTTCACCATCTTTTATCTGAGTTTACAGCCCTTGAAAATGTAATGATGCCCTTGAGAATTTCGGGAGTCTCTCAGGCGGAGGCATCCGTGGTTGCGTCTGAATTTCTTGAGAGAGTTGGTCTGTTAGAGCGTCAGCAGCACCGCCCAGCAATGCTCTCGGGTGGGGAACAACAACGGGTTGCTTTATGCCGCGCATTGGTAAGTCACCCTCGGGTATTGCTTGCGGATGAGCCGACTGGTAACTTAGATACGCATACAACCGATGAGGTTTTTGCAATGATTTTAGATTGTGTTCGCCGGCAAGGTTTGGGTGCAATTATCGCAACTCATAATATGAGTTTGGCACAACGAATGGATCGAATTATTACACTTGAGGATGGTCAAATTAAAGAGATCAGGTGACCTTGAGTGAAGATGCATGACCCTTATTGTGTGCGATAAAAGGCGTCAACGTAATGGAAACTTATGTCGAATAATAATTTACTTTATGAACCTTTTGTTCATTTACGAGTTCATAGTTCATATTCCCTTTTAGAGGGGGCGATTCAGGTTAAAAACCTGGTTGGTCTTGTCAAAGGCAATGACATGCCAGCGTGCGCCTTGACGGATACGAATAATTTATTTGGTTCAATGGAGTTTTCTGAGGAATGTTTTGCGGCGGGCATACAACCTATAATGGGGGTGCAGCAAGGGGTTGAGTATCCTTTAGAATTGCCACATGGCGTTCCAACAAAGAGACCCCTTGGTGATGGGTGCTCCCAGCTTGTTTTTTTGGCCAAGAATCAGGTAGGTTGGCAAAACTTAATGTGCCTGAACAGCTCTGCTTTTTTGGATGCGACCAATATGCAGCGGACGCCCTACATTACCAAGTCTGTTATGACAGAGTATCGGGAAGGCCTTATTTGCTTGACCGGTGGTGTCAATGGAGGGGTTGGGCGGTTCTTACTTGAAGGACAAAAAGATGCGGCAGTTGCTGAACTGAAATTCTTATTGGAAGTTTTTGGCGACTCTCTCTATATCGAGCTCCAGCGGCATAATTTACCTCAGGAAAAAGTGATTGAAGCGGCTCTATTAGACTTTGCCTACGACTTTAAGATTCCCATAGTTGCGACGAATGACGTTTTTTTTGCGACTGTAGATATGCACTTACCTCAGGATATATTGATGTGTATTGCTGATGGCACATATGTGGGGGAAGAAAAGCGGCGCCGTCTTACGGTTGAGCATCGGTTTAAGTCTGCATCAGAAATGAAGGCGTTGTTTTGCGACTTACCTGAAGCCATAGAGAACACGTTGGTTGTTGCCCAGCGTTGTAGCGTGCGCAGTCCATACCGCAAGCCCATCCTGCCCTGTGCTTTTGAAGGAAACTCCTCCGAGGCCGATGTGCTCAGAGAGATGGCAATTGCGGGATTGGAAACCCGTCTCAAGCAAGACGCCGCCCAGACAGACCTTTCTGCTGAGGAATATCAGACAAAACGCGACCAGTATTTTGAGCGTCTGATGTTTGAGCTTGAGGTGATTAGTAGCATGGGTTTCGCGGGATACTTCATGATTGTTGCGGACTTTATTCAGTGGTCCAAAAATAATGATATTCCTGTTGGGCCTGGTCGTGGATCTGGAGCGGGCAGTTTGGTCTCTTGGGCCCTCTTAATTACAGACCTTGACCCCATTCGGTGGGGGCTGCTGTTTGAGAGATTTCTAAACCCTGAACGGGTAAGTATGCCCGATTTTGATATTGACTTCTGCCAAGAAAAGCGGGAGCAAACCATTCGTTATGTCCAAGACAAGTATGGTAAAGATAGGGTTGCACAGATTATTACCTTTGGTCAATTAAAGTCAAAGGCGGCTTTAAGGGATGTGGGGCGTGTGTTGCAAATGTCTTTTGGCCATGTGGATAGTATTTGTAAGCTTGTGCCTGTGAACGGTGCTATTCCCGTCTCTATTGCAGAAGCGCGGAAAATGGAAGACCGCCTCAACCAAGCGGCCAAGGAAGATGAAGTCGTTGAGCAGTTATTAACAATCGCCGAAAGTCTTGAGGGAATGTATCGCCATGCCTCAACCCATGCGGCGGGATTGGTGATCAGTGATCGTCCCTTGAACGAGCTTGTGCCCCTTTATCGGGATCCAAAATCTGAAATGCCCGTTGCTCAGTATAGCATGAAGTACGTAGAGAAAGCTGGATTAGTTAAGTTCGATTTTCTGGGGTTAAAGACGCTAACCGTGCTTGATCAGGCAATAGGGTTTATTAAACAACGCCATGGTATATATGTAAACTTGGAAGCTCTCAAGCTTGATGATCAAAAAACCTACGAGTTATTAGGGCGCGGGGATACGGCGGCGGTATTTCAGCTTGAATCCTCAGGAATGCGTGATGTTCTCAGAAAAATGAATCCCGATAGTTTCGAAGATATTATCGCGATTATTTCCCTCTATCGTCCTGGTCCCATGGACAATATTCCCGTTTATATTGCCCGTAAAAAAGGCAAGGAAAAGCCAAACTACTTACATCCTCTTGTGGAAGATATCCTTAAAGAAACCTACGGGATTATGATCTATCAGGAGCAAGTATTGCAAATTGCCCAGGTCATGGCAGGGTATAGCCTTGGGGAAGCAGATTTGCTGCGGCGGGCTATGGGTAAAAAAATTATTGAGGAAATGAACCAACAAAGAATGAGGTTTGTCCAAGGGGCACTTCAAAAAGGGGTAGGTGAGCAGAAGGCAGGTGATATTTTTGACTTGATGGCAAAGTTTGCTTCCTATGGTTTCAACAAGTCTCATGCGGCGGTGTATGCATTAATAGCCTATCGCACAGCTTACTTAAAAGCCCACTATCCCCTAGAGTTTATGGCAGCATCTATGAACTTGGATATTTCGAATGTTGATAAATTAAACTTTTTTAAACAAGACCTTGAGAAGTCAAACTTTAAAATTCTGCTTCCCGACATTAATAAGTCCTTTGCGACTTTTGAAGTTGATGAAGCCATGACCAATGACGGGGTCGTGACTGGTGTTCGGTATGCTTTAGGTGCCATAAAAGGGATCGGCTTGGAGGTCATGAAAGAAATTGTCAAGGAGCGAGGGGCCAATGGCGCATTTTTAAGTATAGAAGACTTTGCCAGTCGTATTAATCCCAGCTGGGTTAATCGCCGCCAAGTGGAAAACTTAGCCAAAGCAGGGGTATTTGATACCTTAGAGAGTAATAGGCAAAAAGTCTTTCAAGGGGCAGAGAAGATTTTAAGTTGGGCCCAAGCAGTATTTGAACAAAGGGAAAGTAATCAAATACAGCTCTTCAATAGTGAGGATATGATTCAAAGTCAGAAGGCTTATTTTTTTCTGTCAGATGTCCAAGATCAGTCATCTCTTGAGAAGTTAAAAGATGAATATGATGTGGTTGGATTCTTTTTGAGTGCTCACCCTTTTGAGATGTATAAAGCCAGTCTAAAGAGGTTAAATATTGTTCCTTTTGTCAAGCTTATGAGTGGGGCTCGAAAACAAGGTGGAACTAAATTTTCTGTGGCGGGTACGGTAATTTCTCGAGGCTTTCGGCGGACTAAAGATGGCCGCCCTTTTGGGATTATTGGCCTATCAGACCCCACTGGGAATTTGGAAGTGACCTTTTTTTCTGAAGAGGTTGAGAACGTGCGGGAGGTCGCAGCTCTAGGGGAACATGTCTTCATAAATATCAATGTAAAAACCAGTCAAAAATCTGAAGATTTACTCTTTATTGGGGAGAGCTGCGTTCTTTTAGAGAGTGTTTTGTCTACTGTGGATGTGTGCTTAGATATTACGCTCTCAGGCTCTGGAAGTCTTAATCAATTACAGCAGACTATTGGGAATATGAAGCCTGGTCGCGGTATAATTCACTTGGTTGTGATGCCTGATGATGCTGATTTTGTAGCGAGAATTGGCTTGACGGGTAAGTATACAATTTCATCAGAGTTCACGGATAAAATTAATGGGTTAACTGACGTGGTCAAAGTTGATATTTTTTAAATCTCAAAATCACCTATATTAGAACCTTATGGGTATCTGTGATTTCAAAGGTTTTTTTAACTTTATTCGATACGTCCTCTAAGGTGATATGAATATTTTTAAGGGCTGACTCTTGTCGAGCATTTAAGATACTCAGAATTCCAAAGGCATCAATATGGGTCACTTTTTTAAAGTTAAGCACGATACTGGGATGAGTTATATCATGGAAAACATTTATAAAAATTTGTGAAATAGTTTTCAGATGTTTGATGGAAAGCTCTCCATCTAAGTAAATCATCGTATAGTTATCTTGGTGTTCTATTGTATAGTTCATTTGATATCTCAGAATCTACAAAATAAACCTGTGTGTAATAAACGTAAAACGTTTTTTAGTCTAGCAAAAAATTGATGGGTTTTGAAATAAAATCTAAATAATTATTAATGATATTTTTTCTGAAAACGTCTCAATTCTTTTTTTAAGAGCGGGGGATTCCTGACTCTGAAACTCTATACCCTATTTCAAGATACATATTTTTTTAAAAAAGATCTTTGAAAGAATAAAATAATTGATTAAAAGTTCTTGTTATGTTCTTATGTAGATGAGTAGAGCAAAAAAAGAATAAAAAAATGAAATATTTAATTTTTATAGCAGAAATGTTTATTGTCACGCTGTTTATATCAATGGTCATAGCGTGGGGATTTATGTCTCACACCCTTATAAACTATCTTACCATATAATAAAGATCATATTGGGATATTTGAGGAGTTTTGTCTTCAACTTGGGGACGGTATATTGTCCTTACAAAATATCTTTATCACGCACAGCAAGATTAAGAGCTCAAAATCTTTATCAGGGTTGAGTCCATTTCATAACGTCTACTACCTACCGCTTATTCGCTTTATTGTCTTATGGTTATAGGTTGTTGGGTAATGGCATTTGGCGACTTGGGTGTTGGTGAATTATCATAGGCATTAAATACATTAGTTTTAATAATGACGTTTTCCGTGTCCACAGGAGCAACGGAAATACTTATGATGGACCCTTGGGAACTATTCGGGATAAGGTTTGATATTTGTATGGTCGCCAGTCGGTTAGAGTGGAAAAAACTCATCACGCTTCTATCAGCTTGCATGCTGGTTAATTTGATCCACCCAAATATAACCATTTGTCTTTCATAGAAGTCATACATTTCATTAATTGTAAATGGCGTTTCTAGTTCCGCGCGACCAACCCATTTATTTTCACTGCCAAGTATGATGCTTCGCGTAACATTTAGGCGTGCTTCTACGGGGATGGGAATATCAGTTATGTGTCCAAACTGTGAAGTGTCGTACTGTGTGTGATGGTCGTTTTGCGAGTTGACCATCGAGGTTGTTGTTTTTTTTGTTGAGAACAGACTGGAACCACTGAAACATCCAGAGGTAAGAAAGGATAAAGCGACAAGAAGAGCAACTTTACAACGTAAAGACCAAAACGTCCTCAACCATGTGAAGTTGAGATCTGTGTATGTTGTATGTTGACTTTGATCCATAACCAATCTTTCCAAATTTTATTTTAAAAACCATATCATACATTAATATTACAGAAATATATAACATGAAAAAAGTATTTTAGTATCGTACATGTGGGTTGTAATTATATTAATATTTATAGAATAATAATCTAAGTCATGAGTTTAAACAAACTATATATATTATGTTGGCAGATAAATAGTTATTAATTTCCTTTTATGCCTCATCCTAGGGGGTAAAATGGGCAATTAAGGGGACGTACAGCGCAGAATTTTTTCCATAATTGAGGTCATTGTTTGTGGGTAGTGGTCTGGGCCATAGGGGATTGTTGTTCCTAGGGGGTCGATTTGTATGGTATTTATGTTTAATTCGCGACTAAGTCCCTGGATCAGTTTGTTGGAGAACTGCGGTTCAGAGATAACGCAAGGTATCCTCTCCTTTGTGATGAGGTCTCTTATAAACTGCAGGTGTTGAGCGCTGGGGGTGATGGAAGGGTTTAAGCTTATTGTTCCCGCATGGGCAAGGTCATACTCTTTGGCGAGGTATTGATAAGTGTCATGGAGAGTAATAAAAGAAGCCTTCGATATTTTTGTGCGAATTTTGTTGAGCTCTTGGTTGAGTTTCTCAAGTTTGATCCTATAGGTCGCAGAATTTTGGAGGAAGGTTGATGCGTTTTTTGGATCGAGTTGCGCGAGGGCCTGGGCAATGATTTGCGTGATTATTTTAGCGTTAGTCGTAGAAAGCCAAATATGGGGATCTATATTTACGGGTGCATGATCATGATCTGAGGTATTATGATTATGGTTGTGCTCTTGGTGTGTGGTCAGCAGTAACGAGCGCCGCTGGGCGAGACGTTGAAGCTGGGGCGCGTCGCTCAGCTTTAGGTGCTGGGCCTGGGGGGCTAAAATTTGTAGTTTTTCCTTAAATGTTGTCTCTAGGTTTTCACTAACCCAAATAACTATGTGTGCCTGTGCTAAGGTTTTAGCGGTGGATGGGCGGATGTTAAAGGTGTGAGGAGAGCTGAGGCCTTTAATAAGAAGGTCGGGCGTGGCGACTCCCTCCATGACGGCGGATGTCAGGCTGTGGATGGGCGTTATGGAGACGACAACGTTTATTTGCGCCAAAGAGTGGGGGGTGTATGCTATTAATATGACAAGTAAAGAAAGCAGGTGCTTGAGTCGTTTAGGGGCGTGAAGTAAATTAAATCTCACGGTATATTCCTATAATGTATTCAGTGATTTAAGGTATGGATGTTATCAAGAGTTTTGATATCATCATATTCTGAATATAAAATAGTGCAATAGTATTTATGATTCTTCAATTGGGTGTGGTTTAGAGGCGCATCTCTCCTCCTTAATATGGGGAAGTGACGGGTAAGGTATCGGTTTTTTATAAGGGGTGGTCAATTATGACGGATTATATGGAAACAATCACACAGGGATCTGATGATTACAGGTCGGATGAGAAACCGTTGCTGGTTTCCTTGGATCAAGCTGGTATTTATTCTGGTGGACGGTGGATTATTCATAATATCAGCTTAAAAATATATAGCGGTGAGATTGTGACGTTAATCGGTCCAAATGGTTCTGGGAAGTCAACGACAGCCAAAACAATTTTGGGACTAAAACGGTTAACCCATGGGCATACATGGTATAAACCAGGTTTACGTGTTGGATATGTGCCTCAAAAGTTAGATATTGACTGGACTATTCCCTTACGCGTCAAACGTTTTATTAATTTAACGTCCGTTCTTGATGATAGGGAGATACGCTCTGCCTTAAAAATGGTTGATGCGGAGCATACTTTTAATAAAGATGTTAAGCATTTATCTGGTGGCGAGTTTCAGCGGGTTTTACTTGCGCGCGCTATTGTGCTTAAGCCTGACTTGTTGGTATTAGATGAACCCGTGCAAGGCGTTGATATTAATGGATGCGTTGCACTCTATAATTTAATTGAAGAAACCCAAAAATATTTAAACTGTGCAGTTCTTCTGATTTCCCACGATCTGCATATTGTCATGCGGTCAACGGATCGAGTGATTTGTCTGAATGGGCATATTTGTTGTCATGGGGCGCCGGTTGATGTTCTTAATAGTGTTGAATATTTGAATTTATTTGGACAGCAAGGCATGTATAACTTAGCCATGTATCACCATCACCATGATCATGTCCATTCCCCTGATGGTCGTGTCTGTCCGGAGGGTGGCGCTGGTGACGGGGATGATAAGGGAGCGTCCCATGCTTGATGACTTTTTGGTGAGAGCTCTTATTGCCGGAGTTTGTATTGCTCTTATTTGCGGACCTTTTGGGTGTTTTATTATTTGGCGGCGCATGGTGCATTTTGGGGATACCTTGGCTCACTCTGCGTTATTAGGGGTTGTTCTTGGGGTTATCTTTTCCATAAGTTCCCCGATTGCCGTGTTTGTTGTCTGTATTTCCATATCTATTATTCTATATTTATTTCAAAGGACTGGAGAAGTATATTCAGATGCAGTATTAGGAATATTTTCCCATTCATTCCTTGCGCTGGGTATGGTTGCTCTTGCCGCTATGCCCCAAATACCTATGGATCTTATAGGGGTTTTATTTGGGGATATTCTGGCGGTATCTCAGGCAGATATTATGGTTATTTTTGGGGTGACTATGGTCCTGCTTCTGGGACTCTTAATGATTTGGCGTCGGTTATTTGCGGTGACGGTCAGTGCGGATCTGGCCTTTACCGAGTTGGGCAAGGCCAGCAGATATGTGGGGTTAATTTTTAACCTTATGCTTGCTCTGATTGTTGCCATTGCTATGAAAGTTGTTGGTATTTTATTATTGTCTGCTTTATTGGTGATTCCTGCGGCAACAGCGCGGTATTATATTAGAGGTCCTGAAGCCATGGCGGTGCTTGCGAGTGTGATTGGGGTGTTGTCCGTGTGTGGGGGGATGTTCATGTCCATATATTTAGACAGCCCTTCAGGCCCCTCTATTGTGCTTGCATGCTTTTTAATGTTTAGTCTGACAGTGATTTTTTCTTTTATACTAAGACTTATGAAGCGCGGGCAGGGCTAAGGATGGGGAGGCCAAGTTAAACAGGGGCGCTTTGTTCAGACTTGATCCCAAAAATCAGATACTCTTTATTGCCGTTGGTGCCATAAATTGGGCTTTCTATAATATCAACAGCTGTCCATTCCGCTTGAGCGTTAAGCCATTTAAAGATTTTAGAGGTTGTTTCTTGGTGGAGGTGGGGGTCACGAATGATGCCGCCTTTTCCCACCTGTCCTTTTTCTACTTCAAACTGTGGTTTGATGAGGGCCACAAGTCTTGCCCCTGGTGAGGCCAGCGCCATGGCGGCCGGTAAGGCTTTGGACAAACTAATAAAGCTGACATCACATACAATCACCTCTGGTGACTCAGGGATAAGATCATGGGTAAGGTAACGGGCGTTTGTCTGTTCCATAACCACAACCCGCGGGTCATTGCGTAGCTTCCATGCTAGCTGATTGGTTCCGACATCAATGGCATAGACTTTTTGGGCGTTATAGTGGAGTAAAACTTCCGTAAATCCCCCCGTGCTTGATCCGACATCCATGGCTATCACTCCAGAGGGGTTGAGCGGGAACGTCTCCAAAGCTTTAATTAATTTTAGGGCACCTCGGCCCACCCACGGCAGGTTATCTTTAATACGCAGATGAATATCCTCTGGGTAGAGGTGACCTGCTTTGTTCACTTTAATTTCAGAATGAAGGCCAGCGTAGACCTGCCCCGCCATAATAAGGGATTGGGCGCGTGTTCGAGACTCCACCAGTCCACGCTCAACCAGGAGGATATCCACACGTTTTTTAACCATAAATCTCTCTCAACTTAGTTAACTGGAGTTATTTATTTTTATTTTCAAAAGCTTTAATGGCATCAAGGGCAGTTTGGACAATTGACGGGCTGTTTAGTTCAGCTTCCTCATACATTGCGTCCAGACTATTATGGTCAATAAAGGTATCTGGTAACATAAGAGACCGAAACAAAAGGGAAGAGTCTAATAGGTATTCAGAGGTGAGAGTCTCAAGAACATGGGCTGCAAAGCCCCCAATGGCGTTTTCTTCTATGGTGATCAGAACCTTATGTTCGGCGGCTAATTGGCGGATCAGGTCCTTATCAACTGGTTTGGCAAACCTTGCATCGGCAACGGTTGTGCTGAGACCCTTTTCATCCAAGACCTGGGCAGCTTTTAAGGATTGTTCCAGGCGTGTGCCTAAACTCAGGAGGGCAATGTCTGAACCTTGTTTAATAATACGGCCTTTTCCAATTTCTAGGATACGTGAAGGCTCTGAGAGGCTAACTCCCGTACCATTACCTCGTGGAAACCGAAAGGCGCTTGGCCGATCTTGGATTGACAGACTGGTTGCGATCATATGTTTAAGCTCAAGCTCATCAGCAGCTACCATAATCACAAAATTTGGAAGACAGCCGAGATAGCTGATATCAAATGCTCCCGCGTGTGTTGGTCCATCTGCTCCCACAAGACCAGCACGATCAATAGCAAACCTGACAGGAAGAGACTGAATAGCAATATCATGCACGACTTGGTCATAGGCACGCTGCAAGAAGGTTGAATAAATCGCAACAACGGGCTTGATGTTCTCAGTTGCGAGGCCACCTGCAAAGGTGACAGCATGTTGCTCTGCAATTCCCACATCAAAAGTACGGTGGGGAAATACTTTCATAAACTTATTAAGACCAGTTCCAGAAGGCATGGCGGCAGTAATTGCCACGATTGAGGGGTCTTTATGGGCTTCCTCAATAAGGGTGTCTGCAAAAACATTGGTATATGTTGGGGGCGTTGGTGTTATGCCTTTAACTTGTACGCCCGTATCTACATTAAACTTACTCACACCATGGTATTTATCTGAGGATAACTCTGCGGGGCGATACCCCTTACCTTTTTGCGTGATGGCATGTAACAGGATTGGTCGATCCCCGTTAACATTTTTCAGATTATTGAGAATGATCAGCATATTTTCTAAATTATGGCCATCTATGGGGCCGACATAATGAAATCCGAGTTCTTCAAATAATGTTCCCCCCGTGAGCATACCGCGGGCGTAGTGTTCAGCTTTGCAAATAGTTTCTGACATATAGCTGGGCAGGTTTTTGGTAATATCTTTGCTGAAAGAACGCAAGGCCTGATAAGACGGGGCGCTGATAAGTTTAGAGAGGTATGTGCTCATTGCACCAACAGGGGGAGCAATGGACATCTCATTGTCATTAAGGATAATAATTAATTTGCTGTTGAGGTGTCCTGTATTATTCATGGCCTCATAGGCCATACCCGCGCTCATGGCGCCATCTCCAATGACAGAAATAACGAAATTTTGTTTGTTTTGCAGCAGTTTAAAAGCTGTGCCGATGCCGATACCCGCCGAGATACTGGTGGAGCTGTGCGCGGCTCCAAAGGTATCATATTCAGACTCAGCGCGCTTAGTAAATCCACTCAGTCCATCAGCTTGGCGGAGAGTGTGAATAAGGTGACGGCGATTGGTAAGAATTTTGTGGGGGTAACTTTGGTGACCAACGTCCCAAATTAAGCGATCATGGGGGGTATTAAAAGTGTAGTGGAGGGCGATTGTCAGTTCAATGACCCCGAGACTTGCGCCAAGGTGACCTCCTGTCTTTGAGACCACATTAATCACTTCTTGCCGAAGTTCTTTTGCAAGGGGGGGTAAGTCCTCACTCTTAAAAAGCCGGAGGTCATCAGGTGTGCGGATTTGATCTAGTAGAGGCGTATCTTGTAGTGTTGTCATAAAGTGTTTAATAAGTTTTAGAGGTAATGGATAAAAGCTTACTTAGACTAAACTTTTCTACTCTAGTTGTAAATTTTATTTTTTTATTGTGTTTTCAAATGTTTAATTAGAGTTTCGTGCGTAAAGTCATCGTGAAATTTGGGAAAATAGTTCATTTATCTCGTTTGATACAGTATTGACCAATTTGGCGGAGAGTATGTGCATCTTTGCCAAATATTTCGAGACTGTCAATTGCGCGCTTCATAAAGTCGTGGGCGCGCGCGCGCGCAGACTCAAGACCAACAAGAGAAATGGTAGTAATTTTATCATGGGTATGATCTTTATCGGTTTTTTTGCCCATTTTATCTGGCTGGCCTTCAACATCGAGGATATCATCAGTGATTTGAAAGGCAATGCCAATGTTGGCGCCAAAGGTTATCAGGGCGTTGGTGCGTTCTGAGTCAGCGTTCCCAAGGAGGGCACCAGCATGACAACAAAATTTAAATAAAGCTGCTGTCTTCATGGATTGCATATGTATGACCATATCCATGTTGACTTTTTGTGATTTTGCCCATTTGCCAATCTGCAAGTCAATCATCTGACCCTCGACCAGTCCGTGAACACCGCAGGCGCTGGCCAGCTCATAAATAAGAGCACATCTAATTTCTGGGGGGATCCCATGACTTGTCGAAGCGAGAGTTTCAAAGGATTTGGCCTGTAACGCATCCCCTGCAAGGATAGCGGTGGCCTCATCAAACCGCTGATGATTACTTGGTTGTCCGCGCCGAAGGTCATCATCATCCATGGCAGGTAAATCATCATGAATCAGCGTATATGTATGAATCATCTCGACTGCGGCTGCGACGGGAAGAAACATCTTTTCAGGAACTGAGAATAACTGAGAAGAGGTCTTCACCAGAAAGGCTCTAAGGGCTTTCCCACCGCACAGTAGAGAGTACCTGATGGCATCAATTGTATGGTTTTCGATGTTTTGTGTAGTGGGGACAAGACGGTCGAGTGTTTGGTAAAGCTTTTGATTAAATTGTTCAAGTTCATGTTGAAGTGTTGACATGAGCGTTATTCTTCATCATGAAAAGGCGTGGATACGACCCCATCTTCTGGAGTAATTTGAATTTTTTCAACACGCATTTGAGCTTGTTTCAGAATGAGTTCACAATGAGCTTTTAAGGTAGAGCCAAACTCATAAAGGTTGATCGCATCTGCAAGGGGGGCAGAACCGCTTTCTAGTTTGTTAACAATGGATTCAAGCTCTTTCAGAGCATCTTCAAAACTCATCTTGCTTATGGCTTCTTGGTCAAGAACACCTGAATTTTCAGTCATACTTTTTACCTTAAACTTAAATTTTATAGTGACATCAGGGCTATGGAGTAAAGATCATGTATGAGTATGAGTGCACACATAGCTTGAATTAAGTATGTACTATATAAATGTACAAATTATAAGAGGTTAATGGCAATAAACATAGAGGAAGTTGTAAGATATCAATTGAATTTCTCGCAATGCTTGTCTTTTGAAACCCTTATCTTGGTCATGAGGGCGTCATTCCTTGAGCTTTAATAGTGTTTAATATATCTGCTCTCCCAGTAATCGCGCTGATCATGGCGGGGGCTTGGGAAAGAAATTGTTGTGCAAAGAAACCGGCGGTTGTGATGCGGGCGTTGAGGAAATCATGATCTTCACTCCCTTGACGAAGTTTGTCGTGGGCCAATAGGGCCGAACGTGCCAGATAAGTTCCTCCTGCGACAAGACCAAATTGTCGGAGATAAGTGGTGGCGCCAGCAAGGGCATTGTCAGTTTCTTTAAGTTTCAACTGTTCTAATAACCATTCTGTAGATTGAGAGAGTGCATGGATGCCTGATTCAAGATGGGTGCATATAAGGGCAAAGCTTTTATCTTGGTTCAGTTTTTTGAGGGCATGAGTGGTAGTGTTGAGCTCTGCAATATAGTCTAAGACAATTGCACCATCGGACATAGGCAGTTTTCTGATTACCAGGTCAATGGCTTGTATGCCGTTTGTCCCTTCATAAATCGGGGTAATACGGGCGTCTCGATAGTATTGTGCAGCACCAGTTTCCTCAATAAACCCCATACCTCCGTGAACTTGTATTCCAAGGGAAGAAATGTCACAACTGATGTCCGAGGCATATGCTTTGGCCACAGGGGTCAGTAAGTGGGCGCGCATATCCGCTTTATGTCTTTCTTCTTTTGTGGGGGCAACGAGTCTTTGATCAAGGTACCAGGCGGTCATATAACAAACCGCCCGACTTGATTCGGTTTGTGCTTTCATGGATAAGAGCATACGCTTAACGTCAGGGTGTTCAAAAATATATACATTTTTGAATTCATTGTCAGATTTTCGGGAGCCTTGTTTGCGGGTTAGGGCATAGTCAAGGGCGTGCTGATAGGCGCGCTCTGAGACACCAACGCCTTGTAAACCAACATGGAGGCGCGCGTTGTTCATGGTGGTGAACATATTGGCCATTCCTTGGTTTTCTTTGCCGACAAGATACCCGATAGCGCCCTCATTATCCCCATACATCATCACGCACGTTGGACTGCTATGAATGCCCAGCTTGTGCTCAAGAGAAATACAGTGGACGTCGTTATGCTTGCCGAGTGACCCATCAGGGTTGACCAAAAACTTTGGAACAAGAAACATGCTGATGCCTTTTGTGCCAGCGGGTGCGTCTGGAAGGCGCGCAAGTATAAGGTGAATAATATTTTCTGTAAGGTCATGATCTCCATAGGTAATATAGATTTTTTGACCTTTAATTTTATAGGTACCATCACCGAGGGGCTCTGCTTTCGTGCGTAATGCGCCCACATCTGAGCCCGCTTGAGATTCGGTTAGGTTCATGGTTCCCGCCCATTCACCAGAGACGAGCTTTGGCAAGAATGTTTCCTTTAAGAAAGGGGTAGCATGCAGCTTTATCCCTTCAATCGCTCCCGTGGTCAGAGTGGGACAAAGACTGAATCCGATAGAGCCGTAACTGAGCATTTCTGAGAAGGCTGCACCAATCACCTGAGGAAGCCCATACCCATTATATTCTGATTCGACTGACAGGCCAGACCACCCTCCTTGGGTAAATTGCTGATAGGCTTCTTTAAACCCTTTAGGCGTTATTACGTTACTATACTTGATAAGACTGCCATCTTTTTCCGCATCGGCACTTATCGGCACGAGAAAGTCAGTAATGAACTTTTCTGCTTCGTTAAAAATGTCATTAATAGTGTCTGGGCTTGCAGACTCAAAGGCGGGTATTTGAGACAACTCATCCATGTTGCACAATGCATTTAATGTAAATTGAATTTCTTTAATTGGAACTTTGAATTTTGACATTAAAAAACACTCCTAGTAGGTGGCCATGATAACATTGTAATTATTTTAATTTAAGGGACGTGCCTTCCCGTTATTATTACTTATGGTTATAGTCTATTCAAAGTTAAAAACTTTGTAAATTCCATAATTTAATCTTCTTTTTTTGAGGGAAAATAATATGATGCCTATCAACAATATTTCGGAGGTGTTGAGAGGTTGTTTCTGTTGAAATGTTGCGGTAGTCTTGACGGGAGAGTGCGAGTGCAAATACAAATGACGTGTATATGGAGAGGTGAAGGGGTGTGATTGATGTCTATTATTCCTGACGATATGTCGCGTACGGTGGCGTCTGCTGCCAAGCTTCTTCGCGCGGGTAAAGTGGTGGTCGTGCCGACTGAGACGGTGTATGGTCTTGGCGCCAATGCTTTGGATGATCAAGCTGTTCGTAAAATTTATGAGATCAAAGGGCGTCCAAGCTTTAATCCGTTGATTGTTCATGTGGAGTCAATGGAAAAAGTTCAGCAGTTTGCGCACGTACCACCATTAGCATCTCAGCTTGCCCGTGAGTTTTGGCCGGGGCCTTTGACAATGGTGTTAGAGCTTAAGCCGTCTTCTGGCCTTGCAAAAAGTGTAACGGCTAATTTGACTACGGTTGGTGTCCGTATTCCTGACCATCCTGTAATGCGTGATATCCTCAGTGCGGCTGATATTCCTATTGCGGCGCCGTCGGCAAACCTCAGTGGTAAGTTAAGCCCTACATCCATTGAGCATATAAAGCATGATTTAGAAGGCAAGGTGGATCTGATGGTTGATGCTGGGGCAACCGTAAGGGGAATTGAATCGACGATCATCGCCGTTGATCAGGAATCTTGTTGTCTGTTACGTCCTGGGGCGATCGCGTTTGAGGATATTGCCCGTCTTGTTCCTACGCTCACTTCTTACAACGGTGGAGAGGTGAAGGCGCCAGGGATGTTATTGAAACACTATGCCCCACAAAAGCCCCTCAGGCTTAATGCGACATCCGTACAGGCGGGAGAGGGGTGTTTATGCTTTGGGGCGTCTGGGCTGAGTTCAGAAATCCTATGCTTAAATTTATCGGAAAAAGCCGACCTGGTCGAGGCAGCACGGAACTTATTTGACTATTTACACCTGCTTGATAATACCGAAGTTGACGGCATTGCCGTTGCGCCCATTCCAGATAGGGGTATCGGTACGGCGATTAATGATCGTTTGCGGCGCGCAGCTTCATCTGCGGGATAAGGTTTAATATGACACGTTCAATAATTAATAATTTGCGGGAGTCCTATGGCGTTAAGTCTGTTGTGAGTGCACAAGAAGATATGGCTTCATATCTTAAGGACTGGCGTGGACGATGGACGGGTGTGCCTTTGGCTGTTTTGCGCCCAGAAACTGCTCAGCATGCCTGTGAGATGATTTCAGCGTGCGCACAAAATGATATTCCCATGGTCCCTCAGGGCGGGCAGACAGGCCTAAGCGGTGGCGCATTGCCTGACCTTTCTGGTAATCAAGTGATCCTTTCTGCTGAACGCTTAAAGAGGGTTCGACATATTAATTCTGAAAATAATACCATGACCGTGGAGGCGGGGTGCTTTTTGCACACCGTGCAAACAATAGCAGATCAGCATAACCGCATCTTTCCCCTTAGATTGGCATCTGAGGGGAGTTGTCAAATTGGGGGCAATATCGCCACCAATGCCGGGGGCGTTCATGTTTTAAAGTATGGGAATATGCGTAACTTGGTCATGGGGTTAGAGGTTGTGTTACCAGATGGTCGTCTGTGGTCATCATTAAAGGAATTATATAAAGATAACAGTGGCTATGACCTAAAAAATCTTTTTATTGGATCTGAGGGAACTTTAGGGTTTATTACTGCCGCTGTTCTGCGTCTTTTCCCTCGTCCAGCTGGTCGAACCGTGATCATGTGTGCAGTTGAAGATCCCAAAAGTGCCGTATATTTGCTGCGCAAGTTACAAGAGTTTTTCAATACCAATTTAGTCTGTGCAGAGGTTATTGTCCGCATTGCTTTAGAATTCGTTTTGCGCCATATGAAGGGAACCCGTGATCCGTTTCCGCAGCCCCACCCGTGGTATCTTTGCTGTGAGATTGAACAATATGATCTCTCTTCTGATGAGACGATCCATACCCTCGCAAAGGTGTTCGAGGATGAGGGGTGTATTCTTGATGCGGTGGTCTCCAAATCCCAGCAAGAAGAAGGCGACTTATGGAGTTTACGCGAACATATCTCAGAGGCCCAAAAATACGAAGGTGCCAGCATCAAGCATGATATTTCCGTCCCTATTTCCCGTATTCCAGACTTTCTTGAGACAGCCGTTGCCGCCATAGAAGCGTGGCTTCCAGGAGTTCGCCCTGTGCCTTTTGGTCATATAGGCGATGGCAATATTCATTTTAACCTCAGCCAACCAATTGGGATGGATCCGCAAGAATTTATGTCCCTTGAAGGTCAGGCTAATAAAATTGTTTATGACATTGTTGATCAAATGGGGGGGTCAATAAGCGCTGAACATGGTATCGGTCAGCTGAAATGCCATGAGTTAGCCAGCAGAGCCTCTCCTTTGCATATGGAAATGTTGCAGGCCATCAAAAAAGCACTTGACCCAAGATGCATCATGAATCCTAGAAAGGTACTTTTGTAACTTTTTTGTTTTAAACTTTTTTGTCTGTGACCGCGATTAGAACAAATATCCGAGTCCTAAAGAGATACTGGAAATATATATAAATATTAGTGCGATCGTGATGATAAACGAGAGCACACTCATGAGGACTCCAAGGAAAACACATAAGCCGTCCTTTTCAATTAATCCTATGGAGATAATCATAATTGCAAATGAAGGAATAATATTTGTTCCAGGTAGGGGCACTAATAACAGGACCGAAAGCAGAATAATAAGAACAGAAATAGCTTTCTGAGACGAAAGTGAGAGCATGAATAACCATCTGGTTTTGAGAGCTTTTTCAAAGCGCTCAAGAACTGGTATCGACCGATCAAGGATACTTTTTATTTTTTGCCGCTCGATTGATTTATTAGCTAAGAATGCCGGTAATTGTGGGAAAGGCTGGTGTCTTAAAACTCGATAACTGAGAAAAATAATGGGTAAGCCGCAAATGACAGAAATTCCCGGAATATAGATAGGAATTAGATTAGGAAGAGAAAGAGCAAGTGTCGTAAGAGGGTATTTTGTTTGGTCAAGGTATTGAACGATATATGACAGGCTAATTTGATCTTCTTGATTTTCATCTAAAAGTGATTTGAGTTGTGCGCTTATTTTATGTTTATGAGAACTTTTATCAAACATGTAATTTAAATCTCGTATATTTAAGTGTTAAGTATTTTGAACCTTCCCCATGATCAAAGGTATCTTTGACTATTTTTATAATAAAATAAAGGTTTATTATAAAATGAAAAGTATTTAAATTAGGGGGCGTAATATGATTATTGTTAAGTGTGGTGGATAAAGTTAAGGAAATATATGTTTGAACAAGACTTATATGTAATTATTCTTGCGGCTGGTAATGGCTTGAGAATGCAATCAAACTTGCCAAAGGCATTACATCCTGTTGGAAGCGTCCCTATCGTCAATCATGTGGTAAATTGCGTTACATCATTACAGCCAAAAAAAATTGTAGTTGTTGTTGGTTCTGAGATGCCTGATGTGCAAGATGCAGTCTTCCCACATGCTACTGTGATACAGACTGAACGAAAAGGCACGGGTCATGCTGTAATGTGTGCAATGGAAAGTTTGCCGCAGGATGCTCATGGAACTCTCTTGGTTTTATACTCTGATGTTCCCTTAATTGCAAGAGAGACTCTTAAGAAATTATTTGAAAGTATATCCCATGATACGGCTGTTGGCGTCTTGGGTTTTGAGGCTCATGATCCGACAGGGTATGGCAGAATTGTTACGTCCCATAATGGAGTCAGCGCAATTGTCGAGCATAAAGACGCGGATGAAGAAACCCGAAGGCTTACCCTTTGTCATAGTGGTATTATGGCGCTTGATATGGGCGTAACGCCCCAATTATTAGCGCGGTTAGACGCACACAATGCTGCCTCTGAGTACTACTTGACCCAAGTTGTTGATATCGCGGTGCAAGACCAGTTGTCAGTTGTATGTGTGCATGCGCGTGAGAGTGAAGTTATGGGCGTGAATACCAGGGCGCAACTGGCGGCAGTTGAGGCAGTATTTCAGCAACGGAAAAGGCAAGAAGTGATGGCGTCTGGCGTCACGCTTGTGGCGCCTGAGACGGTTTTCTTCTCCTATGATACCCGTGTGGGGCGCGATGTTATGATTGAGCCTCATGTTGTCTTCGGTCGCGGGGTTGTCATTGAGGATAATGTCAAGATTTGTTCATTTAGTCATCTGGAGGGCGCCCATATTGGACAGGGTGCACAGGTTGGTCCTTTTGCCCGTTTACGTCCTGGTGCCACGTTGGGGGAGGACGCGAAAGTCGGCAATTTTGTCGAAATTAAAAATGCTACCCTAGGGGAAGGCGCTAAGGTTAACCATCTTTCCTATGTCGGGGATGCCCGGGTTGGGGAACGTGCAAATGTGGGTGCGGGGGTGATTACCTGTAATTACAATGGATTTAAAAAGAGTGTTACGGAAATTGGCTCAGGTGCTTTTGTGGGGTCAAATGTGTCTCTGGTCGCGCCGGTGACCATTGGAGATGGGGCAATTGTGGCGGCGGGCAGTTGTGTGACGCGGTCGGTTGCGTCGGACTCCTTGGCCATAGAACGGGGCGAGACGAGAGAAAAACCAGGATGGGCGGCACGCTTCCGTAATACTCAAAAAACATCATCTTAACAAATGCGGTAGTGCCGTAATTAGAGGGGACATAAAAAAAAATGTGTGGAATTATTGGAGTTGTTGGAAGTAATGAGAATGTTGTCTCACACCTTATGGAGGGATTAAGGCGTCTTGAGTATCGCGGGTATGATAGCGCAGGGATTGCCGTGCTCAATGGTGGTAAGGTTATACGGCGCCGTGCCCAGGGAAATGTCCATAACCTTGAATTGCTTTTAAATACATCTCCCCTTAAAGGGAGTGTGGGCATAGGGCATACGCGGTGGGCGTCCCATGGGAGTGCATCGGAACATAATGCCCATCCCCATATGACTGATCAAGTTGCTGTTGTTCATAATGGAATTATTGAAAACTTTGAGGGCATTAAGAAGCATCTTATCTCGTTAGGACATGTTTTTGAATCAGATACGGATACCGAGGTTGTTGTCCACTTTTTGACCCAGTGTATTCGTGAGGGGATGTCCCGCCGTGAGGCAGTTTTAAAGTGTATCAAAACAATGAAGGGTGCTTTTGCACTGGCAATTTTATTCGCAGGGAATGAAAAGGTTTTATATGGTGTCCGTATCGGCAGTCCCCTCGCCATAGGGTGGGGTGATGGGGAAATGTACCTTGGTTCTGATGCGTTGACTTTAAGTCACCTCACCCGTCGAATTTCTTACTTAGAAACAGGGGATTGGGTTGAAATAACTGGAGAGGGTGCAGAAGTTTTTGACTCTTTGGGACAATCAATCGAGCGCCCAATTACGTCATCCGTCATCTCAGGTGCACTGATCGGCAAGGGGAACTATCAGCACTTTATGTTAAAGGAAATTTTCGAGCAACCGACGGCCATTGCTGATACCTTAGGTAGTTTTATGAATTTATCTAAGAAAGAAATTAATCTTGATACGTTCCCGTTTCCCTTATCTGAGATGAATTATTTATCAATTATTGCGTGTGGATCCTCTTACTATTCTGGATTAGTTGGCCGCTGTTGGTTAGAGAGGTTAGCCCGCGTGCGTGTGAATGTGGCCATTGCTTCAGAATTCCGTTACTCCGAGGCCGTGCTCTTAGGAGGAGAGACAGCTCTCTTTATTTCTCAATCAGGGGAAACGTCTGATACTCTTGCTGCGATGCAGTATTGTGCATCGAAGAATCAACACTTAATTGGTCTTGTGAATGTCATGGACAGCTCCATTGATCGCGCCTGTGACACAACGCTGTTGACCAAAGCGGGACCAGAAATTGGCGTTGCTTCAACCAAAGCATTTACGACGCAAATGGTCGTACTTGCCTGTCTTACTATTGCAGCTGCGCGGGCACGGGGGCACATGACTAAGGACAGAGAGCACGCGTTGTGTTCGGCGCTGTTAGAGGTGCCAGTTTTAGCCAATGAGGTCTTAAACCAAGAACATGCAATAAAAGAAATTGCCCGTTCGTTAGTCAATGCCCGTAACGTTCTATATCTCGGCCGTGATCTGTGCTATCCTATTGCTATGGAAGGGGCGCTAAAATTAAAAGAGTTGAGCTATATTCATGCTGAAGGCTACCCTGCTGGAGAAATGAAACATGGACCCATCGCCTTGATTGATGAAGATATGCCGGTTATTTTTTGCGCACCATCGGATGATCTATTTCAGAAGACCGCGTCTAGTATGCGTGAAGTTGCTGCGCGGGGAGGGCGAGTGATCTTGCTATCGGATGAGGCAGGCGTGAAAGCCCTTGGGGAGTATGCCCATGCGTCAGTTGTGCTGCCAACGGTTGATCCGTTTATTACGCCAATTTTATATACACTACCCGTTCAGTTACTATCCTATTATGTGGCCCTTTTTAAAGGGACAGATGTCGACCAACCTCGCAACCTCGCTAAGTCTGTAACTGTGGAGTAGGTTGTAGGGTAGCAAGATTATTTACATTATCTATAGAAATTCTACTTCTTCTTTTTTCACACAATTTCTGATAGAGTCACTGTAAAGATTAAAACTCAAAGTAATTAAGTGAGAAGGAGGTGTAAATGTCTAGAATTTTAGGTTTGGGCGGGAGTGCGTCTTGCATAGCATTTGTGGTTTTGAATTTAATCAACTACGGTTTTCCGAACGAACCAATGGAATTGTGGATATGTATTTCTATGATGCTAACAGTCTTCAACTTTTTTAATTCTGCAAATTTTAATTTTGCAAATAAGGATAGTTTGCTTGGGTTATGGATTGAAGTACAGAAATCAAAACTTAGGAAACAATTAGATTAGATGAACTTTTTCTCTTTTTTCAGTGATTGTTTCATAAAGAAAGAATTGGTACTGTGAATATCGCGGAACATTCAGGGCAGGATGGTGAATAGTTATGGTGAAGCAAAAGAAAAAGTCTGCAGTAAATCTTACTACCCCACAACCATGTTTATCTACCGTGGAGTAGCCTCGTTAAGGGGGCGGGCATGGCCTAAGGCAGGTAGGTGCTCACCGCCTTAATCTTAAATTTCATGGATCCCATCTGGTGATTACCTCCCCTTAAAACTGAACGACATTCCAAATCAATAAATGCAATAGAGACACCTTGAGGTTTGAAGTTCTAGTCACGAAGAAACTTTATTTTTACCCATATAGGGCGGGGCTGAAGTTCATGCGTTACGGGTATTTGACGTTTCATGAAGTGCGGGGCGTATCGATTTATGGTATTGATATGACACTTTTTTTTGTATTGTAATTATTATTTATGGTGGTACTCTTACAGAGAAAAGTATCAGGTAAAATCTTTAAAAAACAGGCTATTTTATTGATTTTTTATTAGGTGTTGAATGTAAAGCTGGGATTATATCTCCCGGTTTAGAGGGGGGATAGTTTATGACTGCATATGAGCAGCTTGAAAAGCGTTTTCATTATATCTCTGCGTTAGAGAAGGCCACAGGAGTTCTTTATTGGGATTTAAGAACTATTATGCCAGAGGGGGGGAGTGGTGACAGAGCAGAACAGCTTTCTACTTTGGAGATGATTCATCATGATATGATCACAGCGTCCAAGGTTGGGGACTTGTTGGATGCCGCGGAGGAAAACAAAGACCACCTTAATAAGTGGCAGTTAGCTAACTTAAGGGAGATGCGCTTTATTTGGCGCCAAAATAAAGCCCTTAACAGTGATTTGGTTGAGCGCCTTAGCCGTGTTACGAGTCAATGCACAGAGATTTGGAACACAGCACGTCCAAATAATGACTTCAAGGCAGTGTTACCTGTAATGAAAGAGTTATTGACGTTGGTTCGTGAGCAAGCGGCGGTTACGTCAGAATTTATGGGGTGTAACCTTTATGACGCTCTCTTAAGTTCATATGAACCAGGACTCAGTACGCAACGGATTGATGAAGTTTTCGATGATTATGCTGCCTTTTTGCCAGAATTTCTTGATCAAGTAATGGGCGCACAGGCGGCGCTTCCTGCTGTTGTACCCATGGAAGGAACATACAGTATTGCGCTACAGGAATCAGTTATACGGGAAATAATACCCATTGTTGGTTTTGATTTTCATAATGGTCGTCTTGATACATCATTGCATCCTTTCTGTGGAGGCACGCCAAATGATATTCGTATTACGACCCGCTATCGTGAGGATGAATTCGTTCAGGCCATGGCGGCTTCTCTCCATGAGACGGGGCATGCCATGTATGAAAAAGGCCTTCCTTCTGAATGGGGTTTGCAGCCTGTTGGTACTGCACGTGGAATGGTTGCCCATGAAAGTCAGTCCCTCTTAGTTGAAAATCAAGTTGGGATTTCACGAGAGTGTATTAGTTTTCTAGCACCAAAATATCGAAAGACTTTAGGGCTGTCGGGAGCAGCATATACAGATGAGAATATCCATGCCGTATTAAATCGCGTCCAGCCAGACTTTATCAGGGTTGAGGCTGACGAGGTGACCTATCCTGCCCATGTAATCCTCCGTTATCGTTTGGAGCGGGCTATGATTGAGGGGAGAATGGAATTAGAAGACCTGCCTTCGGCTTGGAATGATGGCTTTGAAGCATTGTTGGGTATTCGTCCTCCTAATGATAGACTAGGCTGCTTGCAGGATATACACTGGTATAGTGGAAGTTGGGGGTATTTCCCAACCTACAGTCTTGGCGCCATGGCAGCGGCGCAGATTTTTGATTCTGCTAAGCGTGCGAATCCAGAAATTATGTCTCAGATTGGACAGGGCAACTTTGCTCCTTTGATGGGCTGGCTGAAGGACACCATGCACTCGCAGGCATCACTCATGAGCACAACGGATGAACTCTTGACCCATGTTACAGGTAGCCCTCTTGATGTGTCCTTTTTTAAGTCTCACTTAAAGGCGCGATACCTAGGCCAATAACATATGCGTGATTAAATGATAATGCAGCCCTTACGAAGTGAGGCGCTGCATTTTTTTTGCTAAGGCTCTTCGTGTATCACCTTTTCTGGTCTCGTCCCTGAAAATAACTATAGTCAGGATTATTTTTTGACGTGCTTATATTTTTCTAGGCGTGTAAACTTATTTAAGTACCGTGGCAAAATTTCCATTTTGTCTAGCAGGTAACCTCTTTTGTCGCGTGTTTCATAAACGAGAAAGTAGAGACCATGAGTCAAGTTGAACTAAGCATTTCTCAGACAAGTCAAGATACTTATCATGTTACAGTCTCTGGACACACTCCTACGTCTCATACTGTGATTGTGACCGAGAGCGCACACTATCAATTAACTCGGAATTTAACGACGAAAGAAGAATTGATCAAATTCTCTTTTGGGTTCCTGCTTAATCGGGAACCCAATACCGCAATTCTGCCATCATTTGAGATCACTCTTATTGAGAAGTACTTTAAAGAGTTCAGAGATAACGTGCAAAAATGGTGCGGTTTTTGAGAAAATTTAATACTATCCGTACATAAAATACTCTTTAGTTCAAAGGTAGACGAATGAGAGTATTTTAATGGGCAGTATTAATAAAACGTTCAGCCTTCATCGCCATTATGGTTCCAGCCCCATGTTTAATTTTTGTAAATAGGCTAGCGACATCTGGGAGGGTTTGTTCCATAAAAAACCGTGCCAAGATAAGCTTGTCTTCATAAAACTCAGGATCTTGGGTTTCTTTGCGGAGTTTCTCTAGGCTAATTTGAGCAATAAGCCCCCATTGATAGGCAATCGCCACAATTCCAAACATATGCATGTAGTGAACCGCTCCTGCTGCAGAGTCCTCAGCTTTCACCATCCCTTTTTCTATGATAAACCCTGTTGCTTGTTGCAGGATTGAAAACGCGTTAAGAAGCGGTGTTGTAAACTCTTTTAGCTCAGGGTCTCCAGAATTTTCTTGAAGCCATTTTGAGACAGGGTGGAAAAATGTTCTTGTAAAACGACCATAGGCTTTTGGAAGTTTCCGGCCTATTAAGTCAAGTGCCTGAATATTGCTTGTTCCCTCATAAATTTGGGTAATGCGTGCATCGCGGACAAACTGTTCCATGCCCCATTCATGAATATACCCATGACCCCCAAAGACCTGGAGAGCTTCATTGGTATTTAAATAACCTTTATCTGTAAAGTAGCCCTTGACGACAGGGGTAATAAGCGACAAGTATTCTTCGTATTCTTGTTTTAAAGAGTGGTCAACAGTATCCAAGAGGTCAGTTTTAAATTGAATAGTACATAAAAGCGCCCGTGCGCCTTCGTTAAAGCTGCGTATAGTCAATAATATCCGGCGGATATCTTGGTGAACAATAATTGGATCAGCTTTTTTAGTTTTATCAGGAGCACCACTTAACGCCTGACCCTGAACTCGGTCATTAGCATAGGCGGCAGCGTTTTGATAGGCGACTTCTGAGAGCGCAATACCATGCATAGCAACGCCAATACGCGCCTCATTCATCATGGTAAACATGGCGTTGAGCCCTTTATTAACGGATCCAATCACCCATCCCGTCGCCCCATCAAAATTCATGACACAGGTTGGACTGGATTTAATGCCCATTTTCTTTTCAATGCTGCCCACGGTTACTTGATTAGGCTTGTTTAATGAACTATCTGAATTAATTAAAATTTTGGGGACAATAAATAAGGTTAAGCCTTTTGTCCCGTCAGGGGCGCCAACTATACGCGCAAGCACCAAGTGGATAATATTTTCAGTCAGGTCGTGTTCACCAGCAGAGATGAAAATCTTCGTTCCAGAAACTTTATAGGTATCATCACCCATGGGCTCCGCTTTAGTGCGAATTAGCCCTAGGTCCGTGCCGCAATGGGGTTCTGTAAGGCTCATCACTCCAGACCACTTTCCAGACACCATATTGGGAATATATAGCTCTTTAATATTCTCTGGTGCCCATGTAAGCAGGGTTTGAATCGCGGCAGTTGTGAGTGCTGTAAACATAGAAAATGCCATATTTGCAGATGTTAGCATCTCATTAAGCAGCAGCATAAGGGTGTGAGGCATTTCTTGCCCCCCCCATTTTTCATCGCAGTTAAGAGAGCTCCAGCCACCTCCAGTCCATTGTTGATAAATTTCCTTATAGACATCAGGAGTTTTGACTTGACCGTTTTCTAATACGCAGCCCTGCTCATCTCCAATGAGATTAGTTGGAACAATTTTATCAACAATGAGGGTGCTTACTTGATTTAAAATATTATCAATAAGATCTACATCTATATTTTGTAAGGAAGGAACTTTATCTTTGTATTGATAAATGTTCAGGACTTCTTCTAGGATAAACTTAAATTCTTTAACTGGTGGTATGTAAGATGGCATTTTCTATCTCCTTGCAATAACCAAATGAGGCAAAAGTGCTTCATCTAGGTCATATATAACTGAAATATTATGGCGTTCTGGGTGTAAAGGCTCTATGAGCAATTATCTTCACACGTCTTACCTGGTAGTCATTAATTTCTCAGTGGTTTTCCCTTATCAAGCATATATTCTATTCGCTCCAGCGTATTTTTATTCTGAATTAAATCCAGGAATGCGCTTCGCTCAAGTTCAAGAATATCTTTTTCTGTAAGCTCCTCAGTCATATCTGTCTCGCCTCCAGTGATGACCTGCGCAATTTTCCCCGCCACCACTTGGTCATAGGGACTTGCCTTACCCGAATCCACAAAACTTTGGACAGCCATTTTAAGAGAGCTCTCAGCTGTTGGACCGGGAAGATTAAATACGGGTGGGGTTGGGGGCGTGTAGTTTTCTGCGAGTTTTAAGGCTTTCTGCTTGGCATCAAATAGAACGCGACGACGATTCATAGTAATATCGTCATTGGGTTTAATGAAAAGTTTGTCACGCGCTTCAGCCGCAGAACTTGATACGTGCGCCGTGGAAATAAGCTCAAAGACACTAATCAATGCAGGCATTGGCCCGCCAGCCCTTTTGGGGTTATTCATGTGACGGTGCATGAGCTCTTTACACCCCCCCCAAGCAGGAAGGAGTCCAATTGCAGGCTCAACAAGTCCCATATAAGTTTCACAGTGAGCTTGGACCGCATCTGCATGTAAGCACAACTCACAGGAACCTGCGAGCGTAATACCACTTGGGGCGGCAACAACGGGAAAAGGGGCATACTTGAATGCAAGATAGGTTCTTTGACCCTCGTTTACCAACTGATTAATTACTGACCACATGGCAATATTTGCTTGAAACAATGCCATACCAATATTGACCCCAGCTGAAAAGTAGTTTGCGTCATTTGCCACCACCAAGGCTTTAAAACCTTTTTTATGGAGATTAGAGGCTTTTTTCATCATATTCATGATATTGTCATCAATGGAATTCATTTTGCTATGGAATTCAAGACAAGCCACACCGTCGCCTATGTCCCAAATACTTGCAGAGGAATTCTTGGCAATTGGGTCAGAAGAACGTTTAATGTCTGCAAGCTCCAAGATGCCTTCTTTGGGTTTAATAGGATGATATTGACCATCAAGACCCATGAAATATTTATATTGGGTATCTTCTGTGTACAAGGGTCTGCCTTGGGCCGCTTCAAAGATTTTAGCCACTTCAAAGTTGTCTTCTTTTAATCGCTCAACAAAGGTATCAACCCCAATTTGGTCAATAAGCTCAAAAGGTCCAAACTTAAGCCCATAGCCATTTTTCATAGCAATATCAATTTGATAAATATTATCAGCGACTTCCCCAACGAGGAGGGCGGCATATCCAGAAAAATGTTTGATAAATTGCCAAGCATATGCAGAGCCTTTATCATTCATTGATAATAGGTCATTCACATTCTTGGTTTTTGCTGAATTAATCTTTGACTTCTTTTGGGGGCGGTATTCCATGGTTTTGAGATCCATGGACTCAAAGACTTTATGATTGTCAACTTTGCGGATTTGATAAAACCCTGCTTTAGTTTTGCCTTTCCGCCCAATATTTCCAATCTCTATCAGCTTCTTTATAACGGCCTCTGCATGAAACCCGTCCTTATAATAACGGTTCATCAAATCATCTTCAGGCAAAAGTGAGAGCATGGAGTTTGTCACTTTTTCACTCAGATCAATGCCGATAAGGTCAATAAGTCCAAAAATTCCCGTTTTAGGCAGCCCAATGGGGCGACCGCAAATACTATCGACTTCTTCAATGGTCATATCGTGGGTAAAGGCACTATTAATGGCCACATTCATCCAATGAATGCCAATGCGGTTAGCCACAAACCCAGGCCTGTCTTTACACTCCACAATATCTTTACCCAACTTTATATCACAGAAGTCAATGATGGAATCAACAGTTTCTTGAGATGTATCGCTGGACCGCACAACCTCTAACAGGCGCATGTAGCGCGGTGGGTTGAAAAAGTGGGTAATCATAAAATTAGATTTAAAACTATCACTCCGCCCTTCAACTAATTTTTTAAGGGGAATTGTCGACGTGTTAGACGAGATAATAGTACCTGCCCGAAGGAGTTTTTCTATTTTTTTATATAGGTCTTGCTTAATCTCAAGGTTCTCTATAATTGCTTCGCAGACCCAGTCAACTTCCGCTATTTTATCCAGATCATCTTCGGTATTCCCAATGGTGATAAGCTTGGCAACTTTTTTATTAAAAAGGGGGGCGGGTTTGGATTTGAGTAAATTACTGAGGGCATTTTTACCTAAAATATTCCGATCCGATGCGTTTTCTGGCACAATATCAAGCAACATCACGGGAATGCCTGCATTAGCAATATGTCCGGCTATTGCACTTCCCATAAGACCAGAGCCAATAACCGCGACTTTATTAATTGTTTTCATTATGCATAACCTTATGTATGTAAATTTATGATGAAAGATAGGTTTAAAAACAGTCGTTTAAATCCTCTCTAAAACAGTGGCAATTCCTTGCCCTCCACCAATACACTGGGTCGCAACAGCATATTTCACACCTTCTCTTTTCAAAAGAGACGCTGCCTTGCCGGTAATCCTTGCACCTGTTGCCCCTAGGGGGTGACCTATAGCTATGGCGCCGCCATCAATGTTGACCTTACTTTCATCAACCCCAATATCTCTGATTGAGGCAATTGCCTGGGAACTAAATGCTTCATTAATTTCGAAAATATCTATGTCTTTCGCTGTCAGGCCTGAGCGCATTAAGGCTTTTTTCGTTGCAAAAATCGGCCCCAGTCCCATCAATTCCGGCCGACACCCTGCCGATGCAATAGATTTAATACGTGCAAGGGGCGTGAGACCATGTTTTTCAGCATAGGCTTCGGAAGTTATAATCGTCACAGAAGCACCATCGGTCAAAGGACTTGATGTTCCCGCAGTGACAGACCCGTCATGGAGAAAGGCTGTTTTTAGTCCTGCAAGCACCTCTAGGGAAGTCTCTGGTCGTATACAGTCATCCTGAATAATTTGATTATTATTTTTATCTTTAATCCCAATGGTTTCATTGGCCAGTAAGCCTTTGGCAACGGCGTTTGCAGCCTTCTTATGGGAGTTTACTGCAAATTGCTCCTGTTCTTGGCGGGAGATGTTATATTTTGTTGCGACATTTTCAGCCGTCATACCCATGGACATGTATATTTCAGGGTAGTTTTTATGTAAGTCGGGGTGGGGCAGGGGGTTAAACCCTCCCATTGGAATGCGGGTCATGCTCTCGACACCTGCACAAATAAAGACGTCCCCAGAGTTCATGGCAATCTTACCAGCGGCCATGTGAATCGCCTCCATAGAAGATCCACAAAACCTGTTAACTGTGACCCCTGATACGGACTCAGGCATTTGTGATGCAAATGATACAATCTTACCGATATTTAAGCCTTGCTCACCCTCTGGAAACGCGCATCCAAGTATTAAATCTTCAACATCTTCTTTAGCAATTTTTGTTTTCTCTAGGATGGCTTTGATCAATTGTCCGGCCATTTCATCCGGTCTGATTTTCGTTAACCCTCCCTTATTAGCAAGGGTGAAAGGTGTGCGTGCATATTCAACTATAACAGCATTAGAAGTAATCATTGTTAATTGGCCCCTTAAAAAGTGATGCTTAAAGTTTAGAGTTAATAGAATAATTCGTTAATTATTCTATTAAAATGTTTAAAGTTAACATATTTGAATTGAGTGTAAAAAAGTAATGGTATTAAAATTAAGGTAAATTTTTATAAATTCTTAAATGGATTTCTAGAAAAAATTATTATTAATTTATTTTTAGAAAACACTTTAAAGTAAAAAATTATTTTAACCATGATAAAACCCCTTAATAAATTTAGAGTAAACATTAATTTAAAAGTTAATTTAAAATAATTATGTGTCACTATGTTGTGTATTATTAGAAGTGACTTGATGACTAACTATAATAAATATACAATTTGTTTTAATAACAGCGAGCTAATTTTTTTTACTTTCACTCTGATCTTTAATAACAAAATAAATATAGATTTACTCAATGGAACAACTATACCTTTATTCATAAATCTCGTCAATTATGAACCCTTAAAACTTTATCACTTTGAATATGGCGCACACTTAAGACTTTGTTAACGAAAGAAGTGTGATCTTAATTTTTAGTTTATGCATATCATTGATATATTTGAGTGATTTTTTATTTTAGATGGGGTATCTTGCAGAATATTTTGGGTATAATTTTTGTGTGCAACTACTCAATAAATTGAGAGGACTATTTTTGTGGATACGAGGGGTATGTCGGGTATAAGGCCAATGGGATTAGAGCAAAAATATGCGCCAAGCACGCATGTATTATTAGACTTATATGGGGCATCTAATCTGGTTGATGAAACATTTATTAGGGATTCGCTTTATTTATCTGCACTTCGTTGTGGGGCGGTGGTGTTAAATATCCATGTTCACTCTTTTGGCGAAGGTCAGGGGGTAACGGGCGTTGCCCTTTTGGCGGAGTCCCATATTAGTATTCATACCTGGCCAGAGAGTCGCTTTGCGGCCTTAGATATTTTTATGTGTGGGCACTGTGAGGCGATTAAGGCCGTTGAGCCATTAAAAGCGAGGTTTTTGCCTCATAAGTTTACAATTAAGGAGATTATTCGTGGAGCCTAAAAAGAGGTTAAATGTAGAGTTTATATTCCTTTGTGTGAGCGCCTTAATTTTTTCTTTTGTTCCTTTTTTAAGTGCACCTTTGTCGTGGGTAACCGTCTTGTTTCATGAGGTCAGTCATGGGATTGCCGTTTTAGTGACGGGAGGCGAGGTCGATGCAATTTATCTACACCTTCGGGGGTCGGGTCTGTGCCGCTTTACTGGCGGCGTTGTCTTTATTGTGGCGCTTTCTGGGTACTTAGGATCCGTCCTATTTGGTCTTGGGATGTACAAAATAGCCCAGATTTCGCGGCAGCGGTCCATAAAGATATTGGCCGCCTCGATGATGCTTCTGATTATTGCGGTTGGTATACTTTACGGTCGTAGCCTCTCAACTTGGGTGGTTTTACTGGTTTTGTTCGGTTTATTTTTAGCTATTTATCAGTTCAGAAACGATTACCTCGTTAAAATGGCCCTTAAATTTATTGCCATTTATGTGGTGTTTGATGGGACGCTGGCCCCGCTAGGACTGATTGATGGTCGCCACTATGGAGATGGTGCGCGCTTAGCGGAAATCACGTTTTTACCAGAGTTTTTCTGGGTTGTTGTTTGGGTGTCTTGCGGGCTTCTAGGGGTCTTCCGTTTGTGGAAGATCAATAGCAAAATAAGACTTTCAATCTAAAAAATTGAAAACATGTTTGACATATTATGTCTTTTCTTATACATTAAGTGAACAAAGTTAATAAGGATATAGCAATGGTTGATATAAAAAAATTAGCTAACAAACTATCAGAAGTAAGTGCACAAAATAAAGAGCTGTATGGTTTCTCTTTTGAGGTAAACCCGATTCCAGGTGATGTGGAAGTCTTGCAGATTATTGTTGATGACCGCGAAGAAATCCCGATATTTATTTCTGTTTCAGATATGCAAATTATTTGTATTGCCTATCTTTTTAATAAGACAGAGGTTAAGTCAGATAAAGTGGCGGAAATGAACAACGAGATGTTGTCTGTCAATATTACCATTCCCTTATCATCTTTTGCTTTGTTTGGTGATCGGTATGTTTTGTATGGCGCCTTGTCTGTTAATTCAGACTTAAGCGATATTGTGTACGAGATTGAGACTCTTTCAATTAACTCCATTGAAGCTATTGACGTGATGAAAGAGTATTTAAAGTAATTTGTATGTGAGGTTAAGTGAAATGTCTATTTTTAGGAAAATATTTACGGCTGTCCGTGGTGGTGCTCGTGAGGTTGGAGAGTCCATTGTTGATGCGAATGCTGTAAGAATTCTTGATCAAGAAATTAAAGATGCTGAAAAGAAGATTGATATGGCAAAGCGTGATCTTACCAATGTAAAAGCTCAGGAAATGCAGGCAAGCCGTAAAATAACCGCCTTAAAGAATGATATTCTTAAAAATGAGGGTTATGTAACGCAAGCTTTAAACAAGGGGGATGAGAGTCTTGCCCTAGAAATTGCCCAAAGAATTGCCAGTAATCAATCGGAATTAGAGATCCAAGAGAAAGCAGAAAAGTCTTTCTCTTCCCATGAAAAGCGTCTTGGTAATATGATTAAAAAGACTGCCAAGTCGGTAGCTGACATGCAACGCCAACTGGTTATGGTAAAGACCACGGAGAGTGTGCAAAAGTCTATTTCTGCCATTTCGCAAAATTACGCCTCTAGTTCTTCAGAGTTGCTGACAGCCAAAGAGTCTTTGGATCGGATAAAGCAGAAGCAGCAAGACTTTGACGATCGTATGGCCGCAGGGGAGGCTTTAGCTTCGGAAATTAATGGTGATGACTTGGATGCCAGAATGAGAGAAGCTGGGATTATTGAAAATGACAACCAGGCAAATGAGATTTTACAGAGACTTAAAAATAAAGGATCATAGAGCGTATGTCTTTTTTCAAGAGACTTTTTGGAATGTCCTCAGATAGGCCAGAGGTCCGCAAGTTGGAGCACCCGCGAGATTTAAGGCTTGGTGATATTATTAAGTTTCGTTACATGGATCAAAAAGATATCAGCGGACGAGAATTCGAGGTTGCCCAAGTAAATAGCTATACCTATGGCGGTTTGATTTATCCTGAATTTGTTTTGAAGGATCGTGATTCCCAGATTATTTATATGATGATTGAGGAAGAAGATGGGGAAGAGTGTTTATCTTTAAGTAAAAAGGTAGATAAGGCCAAGGTTTTCGAGATTATCCCTGAGGATAAAATGGCGTCCTTAAAGACCCAAAAAGGGCGTCTCTCTTTAGAGCTCGCCCAGAAACTCCAAGGTTTTGAAGACTGGACAACGTCTCAGTATCATGTTGTCGATCGTAATGTGAAGGGGGCTTTTGTTAAGGGGGATATGAGGTTTGCTGACCCTGATGTCGCGCCTCCTCCGAAAGAGCGATTTGTCTCCTATCTTCTGGAAGATCCTGAGGGGGAATTCGCCCTTGAGGTGGAAGTTTACGAGACGGGGGAGACTGAATTAAGTGTAACCGTCTATAATGATATAGATGAAATTGATGAGATGTGGCCACATGCATAAAGTCACCTCACAAGCACGCTAAAGGGAGGGTTATATGAATAATTTTATTTATTTTCTTGGAAGGCTTTTAGTAAAGCTGCCTTTCCCAATGCATGTTTCCGTGCTCTTGATCGGGGCGTTTTGTTTGTTGTTATTATATTGGATTATTTTCTAATATGGGTATCTAACGAACACGAGGTAAATTGTCTTTTTTTCAAAGAGTGACCATATGTGGGATAAAAATAATAAAGCCATCAAAGCGAACCAGATGGCATTTGAATTTGAAAAAGGTGTTGTGGAGAAAATTCAGAAAACCGCGTTAAAGGCAGGTCTGACCACGTCGAATCAAATTCGTAAACTTATCGGTCTGTCTTATTCACCTCCAAAGCGTCCGCGCTTGACGATTTCTCTTTCTGAAGAGGACTGCGCGTACTTGGGGGAAAAGTATAACGTCGACCCAAAAAATTATTTAGATATAAAGCGTCAAATTATTCAAGAACTTGATAAAAAACTAAATATAGCCTCTTAAAACCATAAGGGGAGTAGGGGGTTAAGTTAATTGACACTTTACAAGTCTTCATGATAAGGTTACGAAATTTTTAATATTAAAGTTAATGAGCGCCCAGCATGGTAATGAATTATTTTCTTACATCACTTCTTGAAGGAATTGCTTTTGTAGGCTTGTTCTTTTTGATCTTTTTGTTGTCAAAATGGGCGAAAGATTTCTTTACGCCTTACAACCTAAATGATGAACTAACGGAAAAAGATAATCTATCTGTTAGCCTGACAATGGCAGGGTATTATTTTGCCGTTACTTTAATATTTATTGGGTCCTTATTGGGGTCATCCAAGGGAGTGGTAATAGATCTTATTTGGGTTTCGGCATACTCCGCCCTAGGACTTGTATTTTTAAATGTTTCTCGCTTCTTCAATGATAAATTTATTTTACGGGAATTTTGTAATATTGAGCAATTAACGGAAGAACAAAATGTTGCTGTTGGGGCAGTACAGTTCGGAACTTATGTGGCCACTGGACTTGTGGCGGCAGCTTCTGTCTATGGGGAAGGGCCTTGGTTTACCGCGATTCTCTCATTTGTATGTGGTCAGGCTCTGTTGTTTCTCTTTAGTGTCTATTATGACTTTCTCACGCCTTTTTCATTACATGAAGAGTTGAAAAAGAAGAACGTAGCAGCAGGAATTGCTTTTGGAGGGTCATCTATTGCCTTCTGTATTATTTTGGTAGGTGGGTTTGCAGGTGACTTTATCAGCTTTAAGGATAGCGCTGTTAGTCTATTAATCGTTATGGGTGTTGCCTTCACGGCATTGCCATTAATTCGCCTGATTATGGATAAGTTAGTGATCCCGAGGAGTAATTTAAGTTCAGAGATTGTTGATGATCAAAATGTGGGCGCTGGTATACTTGAGGCAACGGTTGCAATCAGTTTTGCGATCGTGATTAATATCTTATTATAAAGGGTTAGCATTTTTTTACCTTTTTGAAGCTGTTAAAGAACGAAACAAAAAGCGGTTCTATATTGCTAAAGTGCACTGGCGGGAGTTAAAAATGTTTAAGTTTGTTAATAGTCGAAACACTTCAAATGATGTAATGCTTGGGTCTGTTGCCAGCGTTTTTATCATTTTTTCTTTAATTAGTTTTGCGACCTCTTATTTTTACAGCCAGAATAAGCCCTTTAGCCTAAAGCGCGATGTTGTGATGTATGAGGGTAAAGAGTATATTAAGCTGAGTGTCCTGAATATTTATGAGAAGCAAGAAGTTTATCAGATAAGTATTGTGGCGGACTTGGCACTTGGCGCGTGGGCAAGTATCAACGGTCAAGTTTTTGATCAGCAAAATAAGTATATATTTTCATTTGGTCAGGATGTGTCTAATTATCCCGACATGAATGACGATGATGACCCACAAAACATTTTTTCAGTGACGACGACCTTTTCTCAGCAAGGGCAGTACTATTTTCTGATTGGTGCGGCAAATAATTTTGATTTACAGAAAATAGATGTTTCAATTTTCAAAAAGCGTGGGAGTCCAGTGCCTCACTTTATTTTGGGGTGTTTTTTATTTATTATGGGGATTCTCATTCGTGAGATAAAGAGTCGCTTTGTAGAGACTAAGAAACGTAATGTGTAATTATGAATAACAAGCTCAACACTATTCTTATTGTATCTGTTATCTTGGGTGTGATTTATTTAATTCTTAACAGCTTCGCCACAAGAGGGTACGGGTATTATGGATATAATGGGTATAATCGTACCCCCTATTTTTCCTCGTCTCGTGACGCTCATTTTTATAATGATCGTACGATCTATAGTAGTCAGGGTGGGAGTGCTTCGCGCGTGCGTGGTGGTGGCTTTTCTGCTGGGAAATAGAGCAGACTCTTGGCGGTATTCAAAAATCTAAATGCGTCTAAAGTTCATACACTAACCTTGATTTATGCGGCTTTTGTTGCGGGCGTATGTTCTATAATCTATGAGTTGTTGATTGCGACAACGGTTTCATATTTTTTAGGGGATAGTGTTAAGTATTTTTCTATAACCATTGGTCTTTACATGGCGTCAATGGGACTTGGGTCCTATTGGTCGAAATTTATCGTCGATGACGTGCTGCGGAAATTTGTTATAGCTGAGTGTTTCTTGGCGTTGGTTGGGGGGATCAGCATACCAGCTTTGTATTTTGCTTATGCATATACTGATGCCTTTCTCATCTTTTATATTTTATTTCTTGTGACAATCGGCTTTATTATTGGTTTGGAGATACCATTTATTACGCGCCTGATGCAGGAATATCATCAGTTGAGAGTAAATATTGCGAATATTCTTTCTTTTGATTATTTAGGCGCATTAATTGCCACAGTTTCTTTTCCCTTTATATTGTTACCACTTTTTGGCGTCTATCAGTCTTCCCTTATTTTTGGTCTGATTAACATATCCATAAGTTTTGTGATGCTATGGATTTTTGCGGATAAGCTCTCTGATAGCAGGAGGGGGCTGCGTATATTTGCAATCCTTGTCACCCTTGGGCTTGGTCTGATGATTATATATTCGACAAGTGCCTTAAAGCATTGGGACAATTATCTATATCGCGACCGTGTCATTTATAGTCAACAGTCACCTTATCAGAAAATAGTTCTCACTAAGGGTAAGGAGGATGTGAGATTGTTTCTTGATGGGAACCTGCAATTTTCCTCCATCGATGAACATAGGTATCATGAGGTCTTGGTGCATGTGCCTTTTTCCATTCAAAAGCGCCCGTCTATAAAGCGCGTTTTGTTGCTCGGTGCGGGAGATGGCTTAGCGGTGAGAGAGTTGTTAAAGTATGACACCATTGAGGAAATTGTTCTGGTGGACCTTGATCCTGAGGTCATTCGCTTAGCACAAGAGAATTCCCATATCACGGCAATAAATAATCATAGCCTCTCTTCTGCTAAAGTAAAAATTGTCATTGAAGATGCCTTTGTTTTTTTACAGAACAATGAAATACCTTTTGATTTTGTTATTTGTGACTTGCCCGATCCTAATAATCTTTCGTTATCGAGGCTATATAGTAAGCAGTTTTATTCATTGGTACGCATGAATTTACGGGAAGGAGGGGGCATTGTGACCCAGGCCACAAGTCCTTACTTCGCTAAAGACGTGTTTTGGAGTATTGTCAAAACCATCGAAGCTGCTGAATTTGGGTATGTATATCCTTATTATGTTCAGGTGCCTTCTTTTGGGGATTGGGGATTTATTATGGCCTTTGATGCCCAGAGGAATATTGAAAACCCTGATATAGCAGTCGAGACCGAATTTTTAGATGATCAGAACTTTTCTTCTTTATTTATATTTAGTAAAGATATGAAGTCTGATAATATGATTATCAATCATATTGATCGCTCTGAGCTGTTGTCGCGTTATTTAGAAAGTTGGCGGTATTACGCCTATTAAGAGTGCAATAGGGACGTGCGTGGTGAGGTGTTATGGGGGATTATAAGAGAATGTGGTTAAGTTTACTCACGAAGTCTTTAAAATGGTGCATGTTTTTAGCCCTTATCGTCTCTTTAGGGGGCAGAGTGTATGCCTTATCACCTCAGGCCTTTGTAGGTTTGGTGTTAGAGCCCCCTAATTTAGACCCAACATCAGGCGCAGCTGGCGTTATTGACGTTGTGACATATGCCAATGTTTTTGAGGGATTAACGCGCTTGACATCTGAGGGACAGATTGTCCCAGGACTTGCAGAGTCGTGGACAGTTTCGCCTGATGGGACAGAGTTTGTATTTTATTTGCGTCAGAATGTAAAATTTCATGATGGGAGCAATTTTGATGCTTTTGATGTCAAATTTACCCTAGAGCGTATTATTGCTGATGACTCCATCAATGCCCAGAAAGTTCTTTATACTGATATAAAGACGGTGCAGGCGTTGACCCCCTTCACTGTTAAAGTGACCATGGCGCAACAAAATGCGCGCTTTTTATATAACTTAGCATTAGGGGACGCCATTATTGTGGCGGAGGGGAGTGCAGAAAATAATGCCTTTAAACCGATTGGGACTGGTGCGTTTCGTTTTAAGAAGTGGGTTCGTGGTAGCTCTATTACTTTAGAAAGAAATTGGGAGTATTGGGGAGAGGCTCCTTATCTTGAGCAGGTTGTATTTAAGTTTATTTCTGATGGGAATGCGGCGTTTGCAGCGATTATGTCAGGTGAAGTTGATGTTTTTATTCCTTTTCCAGCTCCAGAGATTTTATCACAATTTAAGGGGGATCCGCGTTTTCAATTAATTACTGACGGCGCAACAGAGGGGGAGGTTATTTTAGCCATTAATCATAAGGCTGCCCCTTTCGATCAGTTAAATGTAAGAAAAGCCTTGGCCCATGCTATTGATCGCGATGCCATTATTGACGGCGCTATGTTTGGGTTTGGAACGCCAATTGGGTCGCATTTTCCCCCGTATCATCCAGCATACGTTGATTTGACGGCACTCTCAAGCTACAATCCTGAGTTGTCAAAAAAGTTGTTAAAAGAGGCGGGCTTTCCTGATGGTTTTACAACGGTTATGAAGCTCCCCCCTTCATTTTATGCGCGCAGGTCTGGTGAAATTATCGCAGCGTATTTGCGGAATGTTGGAATTGAGGTCGAGGTGGTCAATATTGAATGGGTCCATTGGCTTGAAGAAGTCTTCAAAGGAAAAGACTTCGCTTTAACAATTGTGGCTCATACAGAGTCGTTTGATATTGATATTTATGCCAGACCAGACTATTACTTTCAGTATAACGATCCAGAGGTGCAGCAGACTATTAAAGACTTAAGGTATACTCTTGATGAGAAAGTCCGCCATGATCTATTGCGCTCTGTACAGAAAAAAATTGCGCAAGACTATGTGAATGGCTATTTGTTTCAAATGGTAAACTCGGGTGTTGCTGATGTTAATTTGCGGGGGTTTTGGAAGAATGCGCCAATACAAGCTTTTGATGTTACCAAGATGCGCTGGGTGGAAAAGTAAAAGTCTTCTCAACGTTGCATCCACGTTATTTACCTTAATGATTGTCCATTACGTTTATGTTTAAATATATTCTTAAGCATATTGCCTCCCTTTTCTTTAGTTTGTTTATTGCCAGCATTGTGATTTTTGGCACGATTGAGCTGCTCCCTGGGAATGCGGTCTCCGCCATGCTGGGCATGAATGTGGCAGATGATACCCTAAAGGCATACAAAGCAATGCTTGGGATTGATGCATCTATACCTGTTCAGTACTGGCGATGGATTATGGGTGTCCTTCAGGGAGACTTTGGTATTAGTTACACCTACAAAGTGCCTGTGAAAGACATTATTATTGATCGTATGTGGGTTTCTATTCCCCTTACCCTTTATGCTTTAACTTTAATGATTTTGGTTTCTTTCCCCCTTGGTCTTATCTCAGCTATATACAAGGGCTCTATCTTTGATAGGGCGGTCATGGGTATTTCTCAACTGGGTGTTGCGTTTCCTAATTTCTGGCTTGCCATTTTATTAGTTTTGTTATTTTCAGTCTTGTTAAGGTGGTTTCCTGCAGGGGGATTTCGTGGATGGGATGCTGTCGGATTTTATGGCGGTATCAAGGCGTTGACCTTACCTGCTATTAGTCTTGCGATCCCTCAAGCCTCTATTTTGGTAAGAACCATCCGCATATCAATGCTTGATACCATAGGTGCAGACTTTATGAGAACCGCGCGCGCTAAGGGGCTGGGACACTGTCAAACTGTCCTTCGTCATGGTGTACGTAATGCGTTGATTCCATTTTTTACTATTATTGGATTACAGATTTCTTTTTTATTGGCAGGGGCAGTCATTATTGAAAATGTGTTTTTTCTTTCGGGACTGGGGCGCCTTATTTTTCAGAGTGTGATTCAACGAGATTTGGTTGTGGTGAAAAATGTGGTTCTTCTTTTTGTTGCTGTTGTGATTATGGTGCATTTTATTTTAGATATAATTTATGGCATCATCGATCCAAGGTTACGGAGGGCGTAAGGCATGGAGGCTACACCTTTAAAAGGTGAGTACCAAGAACCGCATTTTATTAGGGCATTCTTGGGGTCATTAAGTTTTATGATTGGCTTTGTCATTATTTTGAATTTTTTAGCCCTAGGCGCCACTTCTTTTTTTTGGACCCCCTATGATATCACCCAAGTGAATATTGCCAATAAACTGGTTTTCCCTGGGGCTGAGCATTGGTTTGGCACTGATGCCCTTGGCAGAGATATCTTTTCTATGATTATGGTCGGTGCGCGGGTTTCAATCTTGGTTGCGTTAGCTTCCGTAGGTATTGGGTGTTGTATCGGGATTCCTCTTGGTCTTTTGTCATCAGCTTATTATGGTGGCCTGGTTGATGAAATAATTATGCGGATTACTGATGTGGTTTTTGCATTTCCTGCTTTAATTACAGCGATGATGATTTTAGCGGTTTTTGAGCCCGGTGTGACCAACATAATTGTTGCGATTAGTATTTTTAATATTCCAGTTTTCTCTAAGTTAGTCCGCAATGCTGCCTTACCTTTGTGGCAGAGCAACTATGTTTTGGTAGCTATTATGTCAGGTAAAGGGCGGATGCGTATTGCCTGTGAGCATATTTTGCCCAATACCTTGAATGTCTTAATTGTGCAGGGTGCGATTCAGTTTTCTGTGGGGTTATTGGCTGAGGTAGGTTTTGCGTATCTTGGACTTGGGGTACAACCGCCTTTGTCGAGCTGGGGGCGGATGTTATCTGAGGCACAAACTATGATTTATTTTTCCCCACACTTGGTTTTTTTCCCTGGGATAGCCATTATTTTATCGGTCTTTAGTTTTAATTTAATGGGGGATGGTTTGCGAGATATTTTTGATATGAAATCAAAGTCAGCCCTATGAGTGTGTTGTTAGAGGTAAAAGACTTAACTCTCTTAAGACGTGGGACAAGTATTTTAAATAATATCAGTTTTCGTGCATACCCTGGCAGGGTTCTTGGGATTGTTGGCGCCTCAGGTTCGGGGAAGACATTAACTGCCCTATCTTTAATGGGGCTGATCCCGCCAGGGTTTACCCGCAGCGGTAAGATTCACTTAGATGGCAAGGCCTTGGAGAGCTTCACTGATAAGCAAATGTGCGCTGTACGCGGAAAAAATATGAGCATCGTGTTCCAAGAACCAATGACAGCCCTTAATCCTCTGCAAAATATTGGTCAGCAAGTCTCTGAGGTGGTCATGATCCATTCTGGGCTTCCCCGTCAAGAGGCGTTAGCTGTGGCGCGCAGTACATTAAATGTCGTTGGATTGCCAGAGGAGCAGTTTGGTCTTAACCGTTACCCCCATGAGCTTTCGGGAGGGCAGCGTCAGCGGGTTGTGATTGCCCTCGCGATTGTGTTACAGCCGCAGCTCTTGATTGCTGATGAACCGACAACGGCCCTAGATGTGATGACGCAACATCAGTTACTGAAGCTTTTGAGAGAGCTTGTCGATCGTCAAAAAATGGGGCTAGTTTTAATTTCTCATAACATGGCAATTATTGAGCACATGGCTGATGATATTATGGTGCTTGATGAAGGGCGCGTGATTGACTTTGGTGAGGCGAAGACGATTCTGCGTCACAGTGATCACCCTCATACCCGCGCGTTAATTCAATCCACACGTTATTGTGTTCAGAGAAAGCCTCACAGGGGGGGTGTCCCTAAGGCCGTTGCAAGCGTTCACCAGATTGTACGTGATTATCCTGTCTCAAGTTCATGGATTTGGTCGAAAAAGTCACACTTTCGTGCGATCGATCATGTTTCTTTTAGCATTCCTCAAGGCAGTCACGTGGGACTTATTGGGGAGAGTGGTTGCGGTAAGTCGACCCTTATGCGGGCAATTTCGGCGATTGAGCCGATTCAGTCGGGAGAAGTTCACCTCAATGGGGATATATTTTCTGTCCCAGGGGCGCGCACGCCCCGTAAACATATGCGCCGTCATGTGCAAATGGTCTTTCAAGATCCCTATAGTTCATTTAATCCCCGTAAACCTGTAGAAAAGCTGATTGCAGAACCCTTAAACTTAATAAGCCCTGCTTTGAGCGCCGCTGAAACCACCAAACGTGTTATGAGTATTTTAGAACAGGTTGGGTTGCGTTCTTCTGATGGGAAAAAATATATTCATAGTTTCTCTGGAGGACAGCGCCAGAGAATAGCCCTTGCCCGCGCCTTAATCGTGAATCCTTCCTTGATTATTTTGGATGAAGCCTTTTCTGCCCTCGATGTCTTAGTGAAGTCGAAAATATTCGATTTGTTAATGGATTTATCCGAGCGCATGCATATTTCTTGTTTCTTTGTCTCCCATGATCTGGCCATGATTCATGCGGTCACAGATTATGTTATGGTAATGGCAGCGGGACGGATTACGGAGCAAGGGCGAACTGACGAAGTGTTTTCTAATCCTCAGGATACGTATACCAAAAAATTGTTGGCGGCGGCACCAAGGCTAACTATTGTATAAAAGTTCTCAGTAAAAGTTAACAAACTCTCTCCTTATATAGCCCGTGAGGCGTGTAAAAATAAAATATGCTAATTAATAGTAAACTTTTATAAAACTTTTAGTTTAATGATTAAAATTTTTAACGTTGTGGCTCCTAATATGGTATTATTAAGAGGACGTCTTTCTATTTATCATTTATAAGGTGTGAGGATGAACAAGAAACAGTAGGGCATTGTATCCAACGCAAAGAAATAAAACGTAACACTTGAGAATACGTACTTACATCTCAAATATTAATTAATATGGGTAGTGAATATGAATTTAGTTATTAATAACGAAGTGGACAAAAAACAAATTGACGCGGATCTGATGATCCTGATAGAGCTTGCTGCTGAAGCATATCAAGTATTTAGTGCTCTAGGTAATTTAACTGAAGACTTACGCGTCTTATCATTTAATGCTGAGTTTGCCTCTGGTCGTGCAGGTGCTAAAGGCAACTGCGTACGTGTTTTGACCCAAGCAACACGAGAGCTGGTCAATGCTTTATCCCGTCGTTATAAAAATATTACAAAAGTTTGCGTTTCTGCAAAAGAATCTGCTCTTGCCGTTAAAAAGGTTTTTGCTGCCGACTTCGCTGGTGCTCTTGCCGCGAATGGTGAATGTGAAGATTTGCGACAGTTCTTACAGGTGAATGAACAAATGGCGTCCGAGATGGCTGCTATTAGTACAATTGCCCAAGAGTGTGATGGTATTTCAGTTGCCATTGCCGTAGAGGCTGCAACTGCTGGTGTGTTTCGAGAAGAATTCCAGCAAGTTGCGGATACTATGCATAAATATGTTGAAGAGTTGCAAGATATGATCACCAGAGTGGGAAGAAACGTCCGCCGTGTCAGAGAACAGGGTGAGCGTCTGATGGGATTCCTTGCAGATCACGTAACATCAGAATCGCGCGTGGTCGAATAATGAGGCGTAAGTAGCGCTTTGACCTTAAATTTAATAGAAGTATGCCTTTTCTTAAATTTAAGGGGCGAGGACGCTAGGCGCTCTTTTCGTAAGCTGTAAGCGTCTGGGAAATAACGTCAAGTGCATCCTGTGCCTTGTCGATATTTGCCCCTCCAGCTTGTGCAAAATCTGCTCTGCCTCCCCCTCCTTTGCCGTCCATTTCTTGTGCTGCAAGACGGGCTAGGTCCACTGCACTAAAGGTATCAGTAAGGTCAGAGGTGACCCCAATGGCGATGGCCGCCTTATCATTATTAATGGCGATAAGGGCAACAATACCACTTGAGAGCGACTTTTTAGCCTCATCTATAATAGTGCGGAGCTCTTTACTCTTAATATTGTGAAAAACTTTACTGATGAATGGTATTGCTCCACAGGTTTGGGGTTCCCATTTATTGGGATTGGTTCCAAGTGCGAGTTTTTTCTGTGCCTGAGATAATTCTTTTTCAGTATTGCGTTTTTCTTCTAAGAGAGCCTCAAGACGATTCGGCACATTCTCAACGGTAGTTTTAAGGGAGTGGGCAGCTTTAAGGAGCAGGGTTTCCCTCTGGTTTAAATAGGACAGGGCCTTAAGTCCTGTCAGCGCCTCAATTCTGCGGACTCCTGTTGCAATCGCGCTTTCACTAATAATTTTGAAGCAGCCGATTTCACCGGTACGGGTCACATGGGTGCCACCGCACAGCTCTACACTGTAACGTGCCTGGTTTTGATGGGTCCCCATGGAGACAACTCTGACGTTTTCGCTGTACTTTTCTCCAAATAGCGCCGCAGCACCTGAGGCAATGGCCTCATCACGCTTCATCAGTTGGGTCGTCACTTCATCATTATTTAAAATTTTCTGATTCACAATGAATTCAATATGCTTAATCTCATCTAAAGTCATTTGCTGATGGTGTGAAATATCAAAACGAAGACGATCAGCCGCAACTAACGATCCTTTTTGCGATATGTGGTTGCCCAAATGTTCAAAGAGGGCTTTGTGTAAGAGGTGGGTTGCCGAATGATTGCACTTGAGAGCATGACGATACTCGAGATCAATATGCATGGTGACTGATTGGCCTTGCTGGAGCACGCCCGCCATCACTTCCCCCTCATGGACATGAAGTTTGCCAAGAACTTTGAGGGTATTATGAACTTTAACAGAGAGACCGTCTTGTGAGGTGACATATCCAATATCCCCCACCTGGCCGCCAGACTCCCCATAGAACGGGGTTTTGTCCGTGGTGAAGTACACTGTTTGTCCAATATTGGCTTGATCTATAAGGGCATTATCAAGCACAAGTGAGGTAACTGTGCTGGTGCTGGTATGCTCTGAATATCCTAGGAAATCTGTATCTCCATTGGTTTCATGAATCTTAAACCAGACGGAATCAATGCTATTGTCCCCAGAGCCAACCCACTTTTTACGTCCAGCCTGTTTCTGCTCATCCATCGCCTCATTAAAGCCATGGATATCAAGGTTAATATCATGATTTTTTAAAATATCTGTCGTTAAATCAAGGGGAAAGCCATAGGTATCATATAACTTAAAGGCAACATGGCCAGGTAATACTTTGTTACCAGAGGTGTGACGAATATGAGACTTGATTTCGTCATCAAGAATTTTTAGCCCACGCTCAAGGGTGTACAGAAAACGATTCTCTTCTAATTTCAAGGTTTCTGTAATTAAAGACTGTGCCCGAATCAGTTCTTGATAGTGTTCTCCCATCTCTTGAATTAAAGACGGAATGAGTTTGTATAAAAAGGGCTCACGCACCCCAACCATATGAGCATGACGCATGGCACGACGCATAATACGCCGTAAAACATACCCGCGCCCCTCGTTAAGGGGCAGGACACCATCGGCAATGAGAAAACCGATAGAGCGTATGTGGTCTGCAATAACCCGATGACTGACTTTCAGGTCGCGATCAGGTTCGGTATTGCTCAGGTGCGCTGAAGATTCAATGAGATTGCGGAACAGGTCAATGTCATAATTATCGTGCTTGCCCTGAAGAATACTGCTAATACGCTCTAATCCCATACCTGTATCAATGGAGGGTTTTTGGAGTTTGGTAATGTCTTTATTTTTATGTTTTTCAAATTGCATAAAAACAAGATTCCAGATTTCAGTGAACCTGTCGCCATCCTCGTCTGGGCTTCCAGGGATGCCGCCTGCAATGTGTTCACCATGGTCATAGAATACTTCTGAGCATGGCCCACAAGGACCCGTATTGCCCATTGACCAGAAATTATCTGAGGTTGCAATACGAATGATCTTATCATCAGGTAGATTGGTAATTCGCTTCCAGAGGCTGGCAGCTTCATCGTCATCATGATAAACCGTCACAAGCAGTCGGTCTTTGGGAAGACCGTACACATTGGTGAGCAGATCCCACGCATACATAATTGCTTTTTCTTTAAAATAATCCCCAAAAGAAAAGTTACCTAGCATTTCAAATAACGTATGGTGGCGTGCCGTATGTCCGACATTATCAAGGTCATTATGCTTCCCACCAGCACGCACACATTTTTGTACACTGACAGCTTTGTTGTACTCACACCTTTCAGAACCCGTGAAAATATTTTTAAATTGCACCATTCCGGCATTAATAAACAAAAGGGAGGGGTCATTGTTTGGAACAAGAGGACTTGAGTTTACGCAGGTATGACCTTTATTTGAAAAGTAATTTAGAAATTCAGAACGAATCTGTGACGTTGTCGGCATTTTCTTTAGGTTTCCATATGAACGTGAGGTGAGGGGGGGAATGCCATCATAAATATCAAACTCATCTTCTCCTACAGAGGGGGGGAGGGTAACGCAAGAGCTGTGATCTTTATCAAGAAGTTAATCGGCATTTTCCGCAGTTGTAGGTTTATCACTCATAAAGTCTACTTCCTGTGTTCCTGTATGACTTCGGACGCGCTGCTCTATTGTATGCGCTATTTCAGGATTGTCATGAAGAAACTGTTTGACGTTCTCACGACCCTGCCCGATACGCGTGCCGTCATAGGAGTACCACGACCCTGCTTTGTCGATGATTTCCGCCTTTACAGCAAGGTCAATAATTTCTCCGACCTTAGAAATACCTTGGCCATATATAATATCAAAGTCAACGGTACGGAAGGGGGGTGCAATTTTATTTTTAGCAACTTTTACGCGGGTTTGGTTGCCGACTACCACATCTTTGTCTTTAATTTGTCCCGCGCGACGAATCTCAAGACGAATTGAGGAATAGAACTTGAGGGCGTTTCCACCTGTTGTTGTTTCTGGGCTGCCATACATAACGCCGATTTTCATACGAATCTGGTTAATGAAAATAACAATACACTTACTTTTTGAGATGGAAGATGTGATTTTACGTAGAGCTTGACTCATAAGGCGCGCTTGGAGGCCGACATGGGTATCCCCCATTTTTCCTTCCAATTCCGCCTGGGGAACCAGAGCCGCTACGGAGTCGACAATAATCAAATCAACTGCGTTTGAGCGTAATAATGTATCTGTGATTTCTAAAGATTGTTCCCCGCTGTCAGGTTGTGAAATCAGCATTTCATCAAGATTAATGCCTAAGTTTTTGGCATAAACAGGGTCTAGGGCATGTTCAGCATCAATAAAGGCGCAGACACCTCCTGCTTTTTGTATTTCTGCAGCCGTGTGGAGGGCGAGTGTGGTTTTTCCTGAGCTTTCGAGGCCATAAATTTCTACAACGCGGCCTTTAGGTAGTCCGCCAATACCAAGAGCAATATCAAGGCCGAGGGAGCCTGTTGATACGGCCTCAATATCCATATTTTTGCCCTCTTTTCCTAATCTCATTATTGAGCCCTTGCCGAAGCTGCGCTCAATTTGGCTAATAGCAGCTTCTAGTGCTTTTTGTTTATCCATAATAACCTTATCAATAAGTTGGAGTTCAGATTGTTTCATTTTACGTAATCATACTTCTATTGGCTTTGTGTACTATATACATATGGAAGAGTTTTAGATTATCTAAATAATATATATATAAAAGAATTATTTGATTATATACACTTTTCTTATTAACAAATATTTTGAGATAAATAAATTATAATTTCTTATTAGTTTTCTTGAAGTTTGTTGATCACTAAGTTTAATAATTCTTTGCTGGTGAAGGGTTTCGGGAGAAATTCAGCACGTGTGTCCTTAGCGATATGGTCACGATTTTCGATATCGGCGTAACCACTTACAAAAATTACTTTTACATTTGGCTGAAACTCTCGCACTGATTTAATAAGGGAAGGGCCGTCAATTCCTGGCATGACAATGTCTGTTATGATTAAATCTGGCCGGAGGTCTTTTTCCTGTAAACGTTCCAACGCCTCGTTGCCAGACGAGCTCTCAATGACACGATATCCTGCACGTTTTAATTGTTGTACAATGACAAAGCGGACGGCCGACATATCTTCTACGACTAAAATTAATACCTTTGATCGGTCTTCTAATGGCATCAAATTATTGTGAGTGGTCGGTGTGAGAGGCTGCAAAATCTCTTCGGGTTCTTGTTCAGTGAGAAAGTATAGTCTAAATTGAGCGCCGCCTTCTGGCATATTTCTGACATCAATTGTTCCTTGAGCCTGATGCATAATCCCAAAGGTTGAGGCAAGACCAAGGCCGGTACCTTTACCCACCGCCTTTGTGGTAAAGTAGGGGTCAAAAATATTCGGCATAATTTGGGGGTCAATTCCGGTACCCGTATCAGTGAGCATAAGGGTCGTATATTCTCCTGGGGGCATTTTTTGATCGTTACATTTCCAGTGACGGGTATGTTGAATCTTTTCTGCAGAAATTGTGACCTTACCCCCTTTAGGCATAGCATCCCGTGCATTGACAACTAGGTTTAAGAGGATTTGTTCTAATTGTCCTGGGTCAAGGCGTATCCAGTACTCCTTGGGGACTTCAATCACAATCTCGACCATGTTCCCACTAAGGCGCGTCAGAAAATTGAGGCTTTCTTTTATTTGTTCAAGTAAATCAAAAACAACAGGCTTGACGGTTTCTTGACGTGAAAATGATAACAGTTTCTTGATCATGTGAGCCGCTTTGAGGCCACTCTTTTTTATTTGGATAAGCTCTGCAAACCCTGGAGATGCTGGGGTGAACTGTTCAATAAGCGCATCTATGTGACCCAGCATAGCCGTGAGGAGGTTGTTAAAGTCATGAGCAATGCCCGCTGTAATGCTCCCAATAAGCACAAGACGTTGGCTTTGTTCTTGATCATTTTTAGTCGAGTGCGCCTCAATAAAAGCTTGCTTTGTGTTTTGGGCGCCACTGGACCTGTTGCTAAGCAATAAATAACCTATGCTAACCACAACGCCCAAGAGGCCACCTGACAGCGCGCCAGCGGTGAACAAGATGACAGGAGAGGTATGGACAAGAGGAACATACCAAGAGAGTGCTGCTATAATTAAAGAGACAATCACACCAATCATAATATATATTATTTTTGTGTTCATCTGACTTTCCTTTTGATTATATGTGAGTATTAAAGATTGTTGTTTCTTTTACTTGATTTTAGGTGACCACGGGTACGCATAATAAAGCTGATAATTTTAGCAACTGCTTCATAATGCTCGGTCTGAATTTCTCCGTCAATTTCTACCGAGTTATAAAGCGTTCGCGCGAGTACTGGATTGGTAACGATAGGAATATCGTGCTCCTCAGCCACTTTACGAATTTTTAAGGCAAGACTGTCAACACCTTTAGCGACTAACTTTGGCGCTGACATCATTGCCATATTATACTCAAGAGCACAGGCAAAGTGTGTAGGGTTTGTGATGACCACATCAGCTTTAGGAACAGACTGCATCATCCTTTGTCGCGATCTTTGGTTCCTTAGTTTCCTGATTTTAGCCTTAACCTCTGGGTTTCCCTCTGATTGTTTATACTCATCTTTAACCTCTTGCTTGGTCATTCTCAATTTCTGTAAATGTTCCTTTTTTTGGTAGAAAAAGTCGATAAGGGCTAAAAAAATAAGAAAAGGAATCGTTGCCGCATAAATATACACAACCAGTTTCTGAAGATAGGCGCTAAACTGATATAAATCTATGGTGATTATTTGGTACATGTCGTTGGTTAATGGCCAGACCACCATGGCAGTGACGGCCACAAGAATAATCATCTTTGCAATGTTCTTTAGAAGTTCAATGAGAGTTATAAGTTTAAACCTATTCTTTAAGCCATTGATAATATTTAATTTATTTAGAAATTGAGAAAAGTTTGGTTTTATTTTGCTGAACACAAAAATAAAAGGGTGCTGAAGGCGGGCGGCAATAAAGGAAAAAGTGATTAAAACAATAAAGACCGGCCATAGGGCACTTAACAGAGATTTAGAGATATCGCTAATAATGTATTGAACAGAATATATAGATATACTTATTGAGTCTGCTTTGGCGATATAGGTGCTTAGGGTCTCTTTGAGTATCCGCGCAGAACGTCCAATTAAAAGAATAAAGATAACTAAACCGGCTATGATGTTCAGGAGGTGGTTGACCTCTTGAGACCGCAATACGCTTCCTTTTTCAAGGGCATTCTCTTTACGTTTTTCGGTGGGGTCTTCTGTTTTTGAACTTTTATCTGCATCCTCTGACATATATTCACCCTATATTAATTTATTGTCATAAGTAGCTCTCTAATAAGTCTCTCAAGGTTAGTTATTAACCATGTGAGAGTACTAGGGATTGTGGCGGCAAGTATAAAAAGAGAAATCAAAACTTGTACTGGTTGAATGACAAAGAAAATCTGAATTTGAGGCATAAGGCGCGATAAAATACCCATCGCTGTATACATGACAACACTGACACATATAAAAGGGGTCGCAATTTGGAATCCTAAGAGAAAGGCGTCTGATAATATATCCGTATGGAGTTTTAAGGCATCCCCCATAAGCACACCTTCACCAGGGATAAATGTCATATAGCTATCACGAATCCCAAACAACATCATGTGGTGCATGTCTGTTACTAAAATGAGCGCGGTTGTGATGATACTTAAGAGTCCACCGATAATACTCCCTTGCTGACCATGATTCGGATCAAGCATTACCGCGATACCAAGCCCGCTGTGCATACTCGCAATCTGTCCGGCAATGTGCGTTGCATTGACCAAAACTCGGATGGAAAGACCAATAATCAACCCAACTAAAATTTCATTGAAAATCAAAAAAACCACACTACCAAGTTTTGATGGTAGGGGGGGGATTAGGGGCGTGACCAGCGGAATCGTAATAAAAACCACACTAACACCCATAATCAGCCGCACATTTACTGGGATGAAGTTTGACCCAATACCAGGCATGTTGATGAAGACTGTAAGAATGCGCGAGGCAATAAAGACAAAATACCAAACATTTGTTACAAGGTAGTCAGCCAACATGATGAATCATGACTTATCAGGTGTTTAAAGGGAAATAATACGATCTTGAATACGCATCATAAATTCGTACATTAAAGATCCCATATAGGGCAAGAATAAAATTATACCAACAAAAACAGCGATGATTTTTGGGACAAAGGAAAGGGTCATTTCTTGAATCTGAGTTAGAGACTGGAAAAGCGCAACCACAATACCAAAGACCAATGCAATCAACATGATTGGTGTTGTAATAAATATTAGGGTCATCATACCATCACGGGCAACTGTCATGACCTCAATTGGTGTCATGAGAACTTATACCGGCATTTTTATAATTTCCTGATAGGCTTGAACCATTTTATTCCGAATATTCACAACGGTTTGCAAAGTTAACTCTGCTTCTTGAATGGCAACCACGAGTTCAGGAAGGTCAGTTTTTCCTAAGAGGACACTGGTTGACTTAGCTTCAGAATCTTTCCCAGTTTTGATGGCCGAGGCAACATTTTCTTTGACCAGATCAATGAAACTCCCGCTATTTTTTGATGGATAATTTGGCAGCGTGATGGAATCACTTGAGGTGCTGCCTTCGTTATTAAGTTTAATGGTGTCAGAAAATGCACGGTGAGCATTTGCGAGTGTAACTGAATCAACCATGGTGTTTAATAACTCCTAAAATAAGCTTATTTTTTATCTAAAAGACTTAATGTCTGCCGTGAAATCTGCTTTGCTGTCTGTATAGCTGTCAGGTTCGCTTCGTAACTACGTTGTGCTTCCCGCATATCCATAAGTTCAATCAGAGGGTTGACGTTAGGGTAATTCACAAACCCTTTATCATCAGCGGCTGGATGAGAGGGCTCATATTTTTTCTTAAATTGTGACATGTCTTGACGTATTTTCTTAACGTCAACCAAATTTGCCTGAGTTTCATTATCGACATGCGTATCAAATATGACCAGTTTCCGCCGGTAGGGGTCAGCGTCAGGTGTCTTGCCTGTTGAGTTGGCGTTGGCAAGGTTTTCCGAGAGCACCCGTAAACGAATAGACTGAGCCTTCAAGGCTGAAACAGAAATTCTTGTTGCATCATTAATAAAAGACATTGACTTAAACCTTACCGACTAGAAGAATTAATTGCGTATTTCAAAAAACCAATGTTGGCTTTATAAATTTTAGAAGCTAAGTTGTGGTAACTCTTGTTGTCTTGCATGCGCATTAATTGGTCTTCAAGAATGACGTTGTTACCAGTGCGCGACATTTCAGGGGCGAGACTATCTTCACCTTGATGAAATGTAGGCATTTTCTTCTGGGCAGAGATGTGTTCAGGGTGACTTTGCTCCATCTTAATTTGTTTGGTCATAAAGGTATTAAATGCGCTTTTTTCAAAATTGGGGAGATCCTGAGAGCGATACTTAGGCGTATCCACATTCGCCAAGTTCTCAGCAAGCACGCGCTGTCGTTGGTGTACGTAATCAAAACCTTGCTTGATTAATTGAAAAATTGGGAGGTCATTAAAACTCATAAATAATCTCTAACACTAAAGTTTCGCATATATGTACACTAATTTGTATGCTAGCATTTTTTTTACCTGAGAGCATCATAAATTTTCATTTTGCCTCAACTAATTTGATGGTAGCATAAAACATAAGGTGTTTTAAGGAAAATATACATATGTCTGATCAAGATAAGCCCGGACGGCAGAATGTTTCTTATGATTTCTCTGGAAAGTATACGGCCAGCCTTCCTCAGGAGTCTCATCACGAGGTGATATGTGGAGATATGGAGCCGCAGGTGCTAGAGGACACCGTGGAACAGCTGCCTTCACATACTGATAATTATAAAGAATTAGCGGATTTAATTATTGACTTGGGATATGAAGATGGCTCAGAAATACAAGACCCTAAAGATATTCAAGATATGCTTAAGTCCTTTGAAGTTGACCTGCTGATTCCTGAAAGTTTACATGATATTATAGTCAAAATTCTCTCTTGTGTTTATACTACAGATGCGGACGAGTAATTTTTCAGCACAGGTACAGATTGAGATATGAGTTTAAAAAATGGGATAAAGTGGGGGGTGTATGAATAAGCCGCCTGACAACACTAAAGATTCTTCATCTCCCAGTCTTGATGTTGGGGCAACATTAGGGGGCGTGCCTGAGCTTGACTTAATCATAGGCCTGATAGACAGTGTTGAGCGTAGAATAAGTAAAGACCTGCCAATTAATGTGACGGATCTGCCTGATTATGTTGAAAAAATGTGTAATGCCCTTGCGTCCTTACCTGTTTCAGAGGTTAGCGCTGCGCGGCAGGTGTTGGATCAGGTGTATATTTGGTTAGAGAACCTGGAACAGGTAATCCGAGATAACGAGCCAGTTTTAGGTGATAATGAAAAATAATGGATACTATAAATTATATTCGCTATATTGCAGGTGTCTTAATTATAATCGGGTTATTCATCCTATTAATTTGGATACTTAAAAAGGTCTCGACAAGTTATTTCGTCTCAAAGGTTAGGTTTGGCGGCGGTTATAAGCGTCGTTTGGGTATTTGCGAAACCATCCCCCTTGATATTAAACGTCGGCTTTTACTGGTAAGAGTCGACCAAGTTGAGTATGTTGTCATTATTGGTGGAGAGGGGCAGGCTATTGTCCGTCATAGTGATTATCAGACACCGCCTGTAAGTGTTTCAGAGCTTGCGGAGAGATCAGGGGAAAAGACATTATAATCATGGGTAATGTAGTCAAATTTTGTCGCCAAAGGTATTTTAATTTTATTATAATTGTTCTTTGTGTGCTTGGCTACGCGTCTTCTGCATGGGCACAATCATTTAATATTGATCTGGGATCCGGGTCCTTAACCGGACGTGTGGTACAGCTGATTGCGCTGATGACCGTCTTGAGTCTGGCGCCAGGCTTTTTGGTGACGATTACTAGTTTTACGAGGATTATTATTGTTCTTGGGTTGTTGCGACAAGCTTTGGGTTTGCAACAAACGCCGCCGAATATGGTGATCATATCTTTGGCACTTTTTTTAACCGGCTTTGTCATGGCACCCACATTTCAGCAGGCTTGGAGTTCGGGTATCCTGCCTTTGATCAATGAAGAAATTGAAGAGATGGAAGCCTTTGAACGAGCTGTGGCGCCTTTTCGGGTTTTTATGTCAGAGCATGTGCGTGAAAAAGACCTTGGGCTTTTCTATGACCTTGCTGAAGTGGAATTGGTTGCGAGTAATGATCCCATACCCCTCCACATTCTTGTACCTGCATTTATGATTTCAGAGTTTAGGCGCGCTTTTGAGATCGGCTTTTTACTTTTTATTCCCTTTATTGTCATTGATATGGTCGTCTCGTCCATACTCATGTCCATGGGGATGATGATGTTGCCGCCGGTGATGATATCACTGCCTTTTAAGCTAATTTTCTTTATTTTAGTTGATGGATGGTTCTTGGTCTCAGGAACATTGGTGCGCAGTTTCACGGGATAGGGGCGCCAAAAAACACACAATCGTGCAGATAATATGTCCCCTATAATGGAGCCCTAGGCGCCGCTAGATCAAACTATTTAGATCGTGCAACGGGTGTTGGTTTGAAGGATCAAGGAAGTGTGACGCTCTTTTATAGCTTTCAGTTTGCGAACTATAATAACCTTTATGTACTGCTTGTTGGGCTTTTTGTGCTTTTAGCTGGGCGCCAGAGATAATCGCATCTTTTTTGGTTCTCTCTAATTCTCTCTTCTCATTTTTAGCAAAATTATCTGGATCTAAGAAGTATTGATACATTCTCTCTATTTGTTGGAGAACATATTCAAATTTTTCAAATGCCTTTTTCGCTAATTTATCATCAGCAACGCTGAGCATTTTATTAATATTAAGGTGAAAAAGGTCTGGACGCGTAACTAACCTACCTGAACCTTCAGGGTCAGGCACTTTTCCATATATGGTTGTTTCCGTGAGTTTGAGCTTTTTAAATGCATCAAAGGGTTCTTTACCAGGTTTTAAAGAAATAACTTTCCCATCTTCCGCACTAATTTTTAACCCCAATCCCCCAGAAGTGTTTACAACTGAAACATGGCCACTGTAGTTAATAGCGGTACGAATTTTTTGGGCTACCGTATAGATGCTATCATCTTGATCAATTTCGATTCTTTTACTACTTACTCCCGTACCATATTCAACAATAAAATGATCTTTATCGCGTATGCCCGTTTGTGCCGAGACTGATAGACTCAGATGATCGATATTAGTATAGGCTCCAAAATTAGACTTAGAAATCGATACACTATTTGAAAGTCCTAATTTATCGAAAACGTTATTATTACCTTTGGCAATGACTATGTCCGTAAAGTACGTTGTTTGTGATTTTTTTTCTATCTGAAAGTCCCAACTTTTTTGACCATCTTCGGTTGCAAAACGGGAAATATATGACTCTTGCTGATCAGACTCTTGCTGATCAGACTCTTGCGATCCCTCTTCAGCTGTCAGGCTGTGCAAATATATGTGGTCCTCATCAAGTGTCACGCTTGATAAACTTGTTTTCTGACCATTAATATCTATGTTTTTTGACCAGGTTTCATTACCTGTGGTGCTCTCAAGTTTTTTGATTGTTATTTGGGTATTGTCTTGCCCGAAAACGTAAATGTCGTCACCTTGGATGCGTATTTCATTCTGGGAATTTTGGTCAAGGTTTGGAATATTTTGTTGCCATGCTAATTCGTATTCAGGTCTGCGTGCTTTATCTGCATCTTTATCCTCGTCAGTTTCCTCAGTTTCATCAGTTTCATCAGTTTCATCAGTGTTTTCAGTTTCCCCAGTGTTTTCAGTTTCTCCAGTGTTTTCAGTTTCTCCAGTGGTTTCAGTTTCCTCAGTGTTTTCAACCTTCACTGGAATAGGTGTATATTTACTCATGACATGTGTGTCATTTTCATAGTGTATCAGATAGAGATTGCCTTGGCTGTCACTGGTAAAAGAAGTGTATTGTTGCATCGGTTCACCCGTAACAAGGGTCTGTACCGGTGAAATCCTGTCGCCCGATTTTATGCTTATAGTTCTGAGAGCCTGCTGCGCGCCTTGCGTGTCACCGTCCTCATGAGAGGGGTGAGACGTTAACATGTGCACAGAGTCGTTGGATGAATCGATTACAAAGTCGACCAAGTTATCGTTCTCTGAGGTCTGTGTTTGATAGACCCACTCTTCTTGACCATTGGGTTGGAGTTTCATAACAAAGGCATCGAATTGATCCTTATGGATAGCGCGCGTGAGCTGGTCAAAGGTTTTGCCCGCTAAGTAAATATTGTCATTCTCGTCAGTTTTAATTTTATTAACTTCTGTTGCTTGGTCAGTACCCAGCATTCTGGACCATAACTCATTACCAGATGAGTCGTATTTTCTAATATAGGTATCACCAGAGTTCCCAGTTGTGTTTATCTGTCCGCCTATATCTCCAGTTGTAGAGCCAATAACGTATACATTTCCTTTACTGTCAGTATGCACAAGGCTTGCGTCGTCGTATTCGTTCTCATACACATCAGCTTTAGTTTTGGAAGCTTCATACTTTTCTGGGTAATCTTTTTTATTTATTTTTTTAGAGGTATCAATACTCTCTGTCCATTTTTCAGTTGGTTCAGATTCCCCTAGGCTCATAAAGTTTTTTAAGAAACCATCTTTATGTTTACCTGATCCACCACTTCCAACTAAATAGAGGCTTTTAGGGGTTTCTTCTACGTCTTTTGGCACACGAAATGAGACAAATTCATTGGTACCAAGGGATATCTGAATATTTTGCTTATTCGTAGGCTTCCCATCTTTTTTGACGGTTGATCTGGTCAATTCTGTGGTGACATCATTTTTTTCGAGGGTGACGTTTATAAAAGCAACAATGTTATGGAGAGAGTATGCGTGCTCATCATCTATTTTATAATATTTAAATGTATCTCTTCCATTTGAACCTTTGGTTTTATACATAGTCTTATCCAAGGTCTCCTTCAGCAGACTGAAGTCAATAGGTATCGTTTTTTTTATTTTGACTTTTGTATTATCATCATTTTCGGATGGTACTTCTTGAGTTATATCAATAACAAACTTCTCATTTCCTGTAATTCCTTCGATGTTTCCTAAAAAAGATTTAGTGGAAACGCCCTTATTAGAGTGGGTAGGATTGATGTCAATAATTTTCTTAGAAGTTATTTGATCCATATTTCCTGCGTAAGCAAGTATTGCTGGAGAGACAGAAGCTGCCTCAACAAGTTCTTTAAAGCCTTTAGAGAGGTGTTCAAATGTATTTTCTAATACAGACCTATAAACGCCCCTCATTTTTCCAACTTGCATGTAATTAGCGAGTTTTTTGATGTGGTGTGACGCGTTGTATAGGACTTTCAGATTATTAAAGACTGTTTCATTTGACGTGCCTTCTTGGAGTTCATCACCGCTTTTAAGTAATGTGTTCCTAACCATAATATCGTGGAGGAGTTCACCATCAGTTTTATTCTTTTCAGCCTCTAAGAATTCCTTATTCTCCCACGGGGGGATTTCTTGGCCTATTTCTTTTTTATCCTTAAGAATAGCGGCACGTAATTTATCTTTGTCAATGGCGTACTCGTAAAGTTGGCTGTCATAAAGGGCGGCATACTCCTCATTACTGAAGCTTGGAGGCGCATCAAAGCTTGATAAAAAAGTATTATGCTCAGGAGATTGCATTGGAAGACTCGCGGCAACGGAGGTATGTCTTTCATCTAAAAAGCTTGGGGCGTCTCGAAATAATTCCCCAACATCGTTGGCGGTAAATAAACCATTCGTTACTCCATAAACCATAATTCTATCTTTCCTCAAGGTAAATTTAGAAAAAAACCACTCAGGTATTTGCGGGGTAATTTCAGTTCTAAAAACGCGAGACAGACGTGATTCGTTAACGCATATTTAGCCAAACTGCAAACGTTAAATTTTTAAATTTCCCTTAAATTATCTCACGATGAAATCTTAAAAGCAATACCCTAACTTACATTACTTACGGCCTTAATTGCAAAAAAGGGGATTGTTATCACTTTTATGTTAGGGTTTTTTTAGGGGTAATTTAGTGTTTTTTACTGTAAAAACCAGAACATAAAAGCAAGATAGCCAATAAAAGCAATCCACTTAATAAAACTAATCAAAGTTTTATTAAAGTTCGGACTGTTGTCATTCGCGTGACTTAGGTTCACTTGTGAAATAAATGACGGTGCGTATTTTTGATAATGTCTTTTAACCATAGTTATGCTCTTGAGGCATTTAATGTTTTATACTTCTATGTTTCCCCAGCACCAATCTTATCGATTGGTCATAGGTACGTATGGCTTTTTGGTTTCTCCGATATAAATTTGTCGCGGACGGCCAATTTTTTGAAGGGGATCTTCAATCATTTCGTTCCAGTGCGCAATCCAGCCCACGGTTCGGGCAAGGGCAAATAGGACGGTAAACATATTGGTAGAGAATCCCATAGCTTTGAGAAGTATGCCAGAATAAAAATCGACATTTGGATATAGATTTCTATCAATAAAGTACGGGTCATTGAGGGCAATTTCTTCTAATTTGACCGCGATTGTCAGGAGGGGGTCGTTCTCAATACCCATACTGTTTAATACACTTTTACAGGCTTTTTTAAGGACAGCCGCCCTTGGGTCATAATTCTTATAGACACGGTGACCAAAGCCCATAAGACGGAATGGATCATTTTTATCTTTTGCGCGCTCAATAAACTTACTTATGTTGTCGGGAGTTTCAATTTTCATCAAGGTTGCGAGAACGGCTTCATTTGCGCCCCCGTGGGCAGGGCCCCATAAGGACGCAATACCTGCGGCAATACACGCAAACGGGTTGGCGCCAGATGATCCTGCGATCCGTACTGTGGATGTGGAGGCATTTTGCTCATGGTCCGCATGAAGGGTAAAAATCATATCCAAGGCCTTAACAACCTCAGGGTTGGCGACCCATTCTTCACATGGGGTTGAAAATGACATGTAGAGGAAGTTTTCCACATAGCTGAGATCGTTTCGAGGATACACAAACGGCTGACCTATGGAGTGTTTATAGGTCATAGCAGCAATGGTGGGGACTTTTGCGATCAAGCGCATGGTTGCCTTCCGACGCTTTTCTGGATCATTTATATCAAGACCGTCATGATAAAAAGCAGCGATGGCGCCCACAATACCAATCATTACAGCCATAGGGTGGGCATTCCGAGAAAAACCTTGGTAAAAACTAATGATCTGTTCGTGAACCATGGTATAATTGGTGATACTTTTTACAAAGTCGTCATATTTTTGTTTGTTTGGCAGTTCACCATTGAGCAGTAAATAGGAGACTTCCATAAAGTCACTATTGTTGGCCAAGTCACTTATTTCATATCCTCGGTAATATAGTTCACCTTTTTCACCATTTACATAGGTAATCGCAGAGGCACAGGATGCTGTGGAAGTAAATCCAGGGTCGTATGTAAAGACTTGAGCTTGACTATATAGGTCCCGCACATCAATAGCTTGTGAACCTCTCGTTCCCTTAATCGTATTCAGGCGAATAGTTTTATCATTAGGAAGAGTTAGAATAGAAGTTTCATCAGAACTATGATCAATCATATTTATATTCCTCAAGTAAGATTCAGGTAACATCCTATATCAATATGAGGTGTCATTATGAATGAACATAAATAAACTACTCACCTCAGATTTACCACTTAAACCGTAAAAGTTAAAATTATATTACAAAAGACTATATAGGAAAAAAGTGTTTTAATTTACTAAAAAATCACCTTTAACCTTGCGATAGTTTCTTCTTTACCAAGGCCCATCATGATAACTTCAATTTCTGGAGAAGCCATGCCACCTGTGAGGGCCGATCTTAATGGCTGAAGAACTTTGCCCATTGGTACTTGCTCAATATTAATAAAGGTTTTTAAAGTATTTTTCAAGCTCTCATTAGACCAAGGGGTATTTTTAAGTATCTCGTAGAGGCGTATAAGGCGCTCAAGTGCGTCATCATTCAAGGTTTTCTGCGCTTTTGGCGTATATGTTAAGGGGAGGGTTGTGTTTAGGTATTCTGAATTTTCTGCAACTTTCACCAGGGTGTTGGCCCGTTGTTTGATCGCGTCAATAGATATTAAGACCCTCTCTTTCAACTGCTCTTGGGCAATGGCGTGGTCTTTCATAAGGGGGAGAATCAGCTCAGTTAAAGTTTGGGCATCAGTGTTTCTGATATAATGGGCGTTAATGTTGGTCATAATGTCGTTATCGAATCGGGCGGGCGCTTTTCTAATATCAGCAACATCAAACCAGTTAATCGCCTCTTGTGTGGAAATGATTTCTTGATTTTGGTGGGACCAGCCTAGACGCATTAAATAGTTTCGCATGGCCTGAGGAAGGATACCGAATGTGTGATACTCTTTGACACTGATAGCGCCGTGGCGTTTTGAGAGTTTTTTGCCATCGGATCCGTGAATAAGAGGGATGTGGGCATAGGTCGGCTCTTGTTTGCCTAGTGCCTGATAAAGGGCCATGTGTCGTGCAGCATTATTCAGGTGGTCGTCGCCACGAATAACATGGGTGATGTTCATATCAATGTCATCAACTACCGATGCCAGCATGTAGGTTGGCGTACCATCTGCACGCAATAAGATAAAATCATCAATTTGCGTATTTGGGACAACGACCTTGCCTTGGACATGATCATTAATTATAGTTTCTCCTGTTAATGGAGTTTTAATACGGATAACAGGGTGGTCATGGGGGGCCTCAGCGTTGGTGCGGTCGCGCCAGTATCCATTATATGTTACTGGTCGACCGGTTTCTTTGGCTTCCTTACGCATTGCTTCCAGCTCTTCTTGGGAACAATAACACTTGTACGCTTTTCCAGATGCCAAGAGTTCATGGGCTACTTCTTGATGGCGTTGGATTCGGGATGACTGGTAAACGATTGGTTCATCCCACGTAAGACCTAACCATTGAAGGCCAGATATAATGGCATTTGTGGCCTCAGGCGTTGAGCGCTTACGGTCGGTATCTTCAATTCTTAAGAGAAACGTACCTTTTGTATGTTTCGCATATAACCAGTTAAAAAGTGCAGTTCGAGCACTGCCGATATGGAGATGGCCTGTGGGGGAAGGGGCAAACCGCGTCACAATGGTCATGAGAAGCCTTTCAAGTATGGTAAAAACAATACATATGTTTTATCGATCACGCGCTGTCTCTGCAAGCATATTTAGATTTTTGTGGAAAAACAGGCGTGCGGGTCCTGGAGTCTTTGATCTTTGTGTCCTTTTCTTTGCCGTTGGCGTTGTGGTTTACTTTATTTCTCCACTAGAGCCGCCATGGGGGCTAACCCTAAGTCTGTTGGGGGGCGCGATCCTTGGTTGCGGCGTGTGGTGTTGGGTCATTTATCGTCAGGTGATCCTCGATATTTCTTGGTATATGGTTGGGCCCATATTTTTTATTTTTGGGCTGTCTTATGCTCAAATATACACCTATTCTGTTCACGTGGACATGCTGGTAAGACCTCTGCCGATATTAACCTATACAGGCGTGATTACGAAAATTGAAGAAAAGAGTTTAAAAACCAATGTGACGATGACCGTAGATGAGGTCTCTTGGGATAAGTTTAAGCCTGCACGCTTAAAAGTCTCCTTTGCGGGAAGATTACGTCCCAGTGTGACCGATGGTATTTTAATTGGTGATAGGGTTGCGGTGCGGGCCCTTGCATCTCCTTCCTTAATGCCAGTCTTCCCTGGGACTATTGACTTAAGGTTTAGGGATTATTTTTCTGGAATTTCCGGTTTTGCTTTTGCTGTCGCGCCTCTGGAAGTGCTTGAGAAGTCAGAATGTATTTTGTGCTTTGAAAATATTAGGCAAAACCTTATCGGGTACTTTCGTCAAACTTTACCAGGCCAATCTGGCCAGCTTGCGGCGGCCTTATTGGTGGGGGAGCGTTCGGGAATTTCCGCAACCACTTATAATAACTTTAGAGGCTCTGGATTAGCGCACTTGCTTGCAATATCTGGTCTGCATGTCGGTTTAGTTGCCGTTATTGTTTTTACATTTACGCGCTGGGTGCTGGCAGGCATTCCCCATCTTGCCTTTATGTGGCCGATAAAAGAAATTTCTGCTTTTGTGGCGGTGTTTTTTGTCGGGGGATACATGGTTCTGAGTGGGTTTTCCGTGCCGACCGTCCGCGCGTTTATCATGGTTTCGCTGACGTTAATGGGTATTGTCTTGTTGCGCCGTTCTTTAAGTATGCGCTTAGTTTCTTTGGCGATTCTTTTTGTTTTATTGTTTAACCCATCTTCGGTAACGTCTGCCAGTTTTCAAATGTCTTTTGTTGCGGTCTCGGTTCTGATCGTTGTTTATCAAGGTATACAAAGAACACAGTTGCAAACGATTGATAATATTTGGATCAATTGGCTGGTTCGCTATATGGGCAGTATATTAATCTCAACCGTGGTTGCAGGTTTGGCGACGGGGCTGCTGACAGCGGTTCACTTTAATAAAATTACCACTTATGGGGCGATTGCTAATTTTATTGCGATTCCTTTGACAGGTTTATGGATTATTCCTCTTGGACTCTTAAGTTTATTATTGTGGCCCTTGGGGATGGCTGATATCCCAACTCTTTTACTGGGCGAGGGCCTTGATATTATCCAAAAAGTTGCGGAGTATTGTGCCCATCTACCCAAAGCAGAAGTTTTAGTTTCCACAGTTTCATGGCCCATACTCGTTGTGATCGTTAGCGCATTTGCTTTGATATTTTGGGCGCGTTCTTTATTCGTTCAATTGGGGGCGGTTGGGGTGTGTCTCATATGTTTTTTGAGTATTTATTGGGCATCCCCACCTGATATTATTTTGAGCAGAGATGGTAGGTCTGCTGGGGTAAGGTTTGAAGATAAACTATATGTTTTTGGGGAGGCAAAAAAATCCTTTAAGACATCTATTTGGAGTCAGAAAATGGGTCTCTCTCAGGTGGTGCCGTTTAATTCAAAAACTGACCTAGCCTCGCCGAATCTTACCTGTGATGTCCATGGGTGTGTTTTTTTGTTTGAGACCATTAAAGTAATCGTTTCGGTCACCCCCCTCGGCTTTTGGCAGGATTGTAGAATCACTTTAGAGTCGAGAGAAAGCATTGTTTTTCCGGTTGGGGAGGCGGCACGTTTCAATTGTGAACGTGGGCAAATTATAAGGAAAAAAGCTCTACCTTCTCCCCTAAAAGTACAGGTTCTTTCTTATAACGATAGGGGCAGACAATATCAAACCTGGCGTTTAATGGATCAAGTCTACGGACACTTAAGGAATACATGGCGTCCATGGAATGGCCCCAAATGGGCTCTGGAGTGAACTAATAATATCTAAATAATCCGGTAACGCGTCCTTGGATTGTTATACGCTCTTTATCATAGCTTTGAGGGGGAAGGGAGGTGTTGGAAGACTCAAGTACAATAGAGTCGTTGTGCCAAAATAAACGTTTTAGCGAGACTTCATTTTCATCTATAATCGCAATAATAAGAGTGCCATTGGTAGCAGTATTACATTTACAAACTATAAGCATATCCCCATCAAGGATACCTGTGTTAACCATGAAATTCCCATTTACTTCCATAACATAGTGGGGCAAGTTTTTTTGAATCATTGAGCTTGGAATATCAATAAATCCAAAGGCATGGTGGAGTGCGTCAATGGTAATTGACTCGGTAATTTTACCATGAAAAGGAAGAGGTGTTGATGTTTTGTTGTATTGATAGTCTTCATTTGTTGGCTCTTTATCTGCCACGCTTATGGGGAGAGGACTCTCAACCTGGTGGAACTTAACATTACTTTTGACAGACCCAGGCTGCTTGGTACTGAGCATATGGGAGTTTCTCAGGCTATAGGGCAAGGCTTCATCGGGAGTTTTTAAAACTTCTAGGGCGCGGGCACGGTGGGTGAGCCGTCTTAAGAATCCGCGTTCTTCAAGAGATGTAATGAGGCGATGAATGCCAGATTTTGATTTAAGATCAAGGGCCTCTTTCATTTCATCGAAGGAAGGTGACATCCCTGTTTCTTGTAAGTACGAGCTAATATAATTTAATAGTTTAAATTGTTTACTTGTGAGCATTATGATCTCCTCTGTGTATTATTTAAAGTTTTGACAAAATTTGGGATTATGAAAGTAAGGCCTCTTAGTGAGTAAAATATTTTTTCTTGCTTATTGTTTTCTTTAACTTTGTTCGTTAATTAAACATAAAATAGTAAGAGATCAAAAGTCTTTATAAGTATGATTTAATATAGGTTAAATAAAGAAGGTCAAGAAAAAAATTATTTTTTTTCTGTTTTGTTCTGTTTCATTTTTCTTTTTGTACTATATTTATGTTTTGTGCTCCGGTAAACTTTTGATTGTCGTTCTATATTTATTATTAAAGTAATCGAAGAAAAACTATTATAAATTCATTAATTACGGCGCCGGTTTTGACTTAGGAAAAATATGTTTTAATCAGTACTGAGCTGTTTTATTAATGTTTATTTTTATGAATTATATATTTTAATTCAATATTATATTAATTTTTTATTAAAGAATATATAAATATGATTTTATATCAATAACTTATGAAAAATACTTAAAAAATTAAGTTTAGATTCTTTATTAATCTATTGATTTATAATGATAATGATTATACTTTATATGTGTATAATTATTTTTAATCATAGAGTTTTCCATTGTTTTGTGGTTGGGTATAGGGGAATTAGTTTTAATATTCATAGCGTTTATTTAAATTTTCTGTGTTTATAAATTAAGAAAGAAAGCATTGTATCATGACGAATGGCTGTATAAATAACTTATCTAAAAAAATTAAAATGTAGAATAATGACGCGTTGTATGAACAAATTAATTAACTATATTATTATAATAATAAATTATATTTCGCTTTTATTAAATTACTATCCATATAAAATTATATTATTTTCTTTTACTATATTTGGTTTTAGTTTTTTATTTGGGTGGTTGTTTGGGTTTTACTCTTTAAAGACTGAGGACGTCCCCCCCGTGATTGTTTCGGCTCCGAGGTTTGAAACGCCGGTGGAGCGCGTGGATGTTCACGAAAAAACCATAGAATATGGTGTTGATACGGGGGCTTTTTCAAGCGCACAGCCTGGAGATAGTAGGGTTGTTGAGGAAGTTTTAAGTCCTGATAGTTCTCCTTTACCGGTGCCACCATGGCAAAAGTTTGCGGTCTCTTTTAACGAGAATGATTTGCCCAAGATTGTGATTGTTATTGATGATATGGGGGTAAATATTGTTCAATCTCGAAGAGCTGTTCTTCTACCTGCTCCATTAACATTGTCATTTTTACCCTACGCCACGGATGTGGTGGAGCAGTCCCGACGCGCCCAGTTAATGGGGCATGAGCTAATGGTACATATGCCTATGCAGCCTATAAATTTAGAGGTTTCTCCAGGTCCATTTGCGCTTTTGGCAACCACAGACCCCCAAGAGTGGCAGGGTATTTTAGACCATAATTACACGCAGTTTTCTGGGTATGTTGGGTTTAATAATCATATGGGCAGCCTGCTGACGAGTATAGAGGAGGCGATGGATTTTGTTATGCGGGATGCGCAGACGCGCGGGATCCTATTCTTAGACTCTCTGACCACTCCCCAAAGCGTGGCTCATAAGAAGGCGCGTATGTATGATGTGCCAGTTGCTGTGCGTGACGTTTTTTTAGACCATGAAGAAACTTTAGGTTTTATCAAGATGCAGTTAAATTCTCTTGAAAAAATCGCCCGTCAAAAAGGATATGCCATTGCTATTGGCCATCCTAAAGCGCTTACCATTGATGTTTTGGAGGCCTGGCTGGTGGATGTGGAACAACGGGGTTACCAAATTGTTCCTATCAGTTATGTGGCCCGTCACCTCTATGAAAAGAGATTGCCTTAATAACCTCATCGAACATATCATAGGTCAGGCGCCCCGTGTTGATATTGTAACGACTACAGTGGTAGCTGTTCACAAGTAAGAGGTTGTTTGTAAGAACGTGCCATGCCCCATGTTTAAAGGGGTAGTCTTTAAGTTTATGGTGAAACGTTTTGAGCACTGTCTCATGTGCAATTCTCCCCAGAGTAAGTAATATTCCTAATTGCGTCATGGAATTAATTTCATTTAATAAGAAAGAGCGGCAGGCGCTTATTTCTTCTGTTGTTGGTTTATTGGCGGGGGGAAGGCAGCGGACAGCGTTGGTAATTCGAGCATTATGGAAGTGAATACTGTTATTGGTCGTGGGGGCATATTCTCCAGTACCAAAACCATATTTTATGAGGGCGGGATAGAGCACTTCCCCTGCATAATCACCCGTAAACGGGCGCCCTGTTCGGTTCGCCCCTTTGAGTCCTGGAGCAAGACCCACAACTAAGAGCTTGGCGGAGAGGGGACCGAAACTATCTACCGGCCTATTGTGCCATTGGGGCCACTTTTCGGCGTTGGTGGCGCGTAGATCATAGAGGCGTGGACAGCGGGCGCAATCGTGATCGGGAGGGCATAGCGTGTGGTGCATCAAGGGTATCAGCCTTATAAAGTATGACTTTTAAGTATACTATGTTTATAGATGAGTCTTAAATCATTTTATAATGTTCTTTTTATTTTTAGGAAAAACATTTATTCTATTTAAGTATTTAATAATGAGATTAATTTAGGTAATATGTTGTATAGATCCATACTCGTTTTTTAGGGCGTAAAGAATAGTTTATAATAAAACTTATTTTAAACTTGTCACAAAAAATCCAATATTTAGAGTATCATTTTATCAGTGTGAGTAAAGAGGTTTGGCGGTTTCCGTGAATTTAGTAATTATTGCTTTGGGAGCAAATTTGTCTTCAGATTGGGGAGGGACTCCTGATGAGAACATCGCCCATGCTTTGCATATGCTTTCCCCTTTGACGGTAGGGAAGATACGATGCTCCCCCTTGTTTACCAGCCCTCCGTGGCCGTTGGGTCAAAGTCAGGCCCAGCCAATTTATTATAACGGCGTGGCGTGCCTTGAGTCCAAGTGTTCGGCAGATGAGATGATGGCAGCCATGCATGACATTGAGGTATTTTTTGGGCGCAAACGCATACAAGGGAAGCGCGATGCTGCCCGTGTCATAGATTTAGATATAATTGCCTTTAACCAACAGGTGCGGAGCGACTGGTTGGTGATTCCCCATCCGCGTATGCACTTGCGCCGTTTTGTCTTGGAGCCATTACAGTGGGTTATGGCCGATTGGGTTCACCCTATTTTCCATAAGTCAGTTGCACAATTGATTAAAGAGTTGCCTCAGGAAGAGCCAAAGTTGACGATGGTTAAGCGAGAGGTCCCAATCAAGCCCATGATGGTTGAAGACTATAGCCTGTAATTTTGATTTTTAGGTGCTACAGGTTCGCACCTTTATTGTAAAACTTTGTGGCGTAAATAATTATTTATAGACAAGTGATGGCTGTGCATTGTATAAACAAAATAAGCGTTTAGAAGGTGTAATTCATTTTATATGTTGTTTTTTTACATCTGCGCATTTAGTTTTTACCTAACGGAGTAAGTGGATGGCCCGCGTTACTGTTGAAGATTGTGTTCTAAAAGTCACGAATCGTTTTAAGTTGGTGATGCTTGCCAGCCATAGGGTTCGTGCTATTTCTGCCGGCGAGGAAGTTTCTTTGGAAAAAGGTAACGATAAAAACTCAGTCGTTGCTTTACGAGAAATTGCAGAAGATACATTAAGTGTTCAGTCCTTGGAAGACAGCTTAATAAGATCTCTACAAACAAACTTTGAATACAAAGATATTGAAGATGAAGAGAGTGAGCCTTCCGCTGTGGAATTAGATTCTTTCAATCGTCAGGCAATACAGACCTTGTTTGAGAGTGAAAAGAAGAAATAAATATACGTTTTAGGAAGAGTGGATCGCCTTATATGTCGAGATAGTGAATACTATATTTTATGATCATATGAAGTTTGTTTACTACGCCTAAAAGGGTTCTGGCGTGGTTTGGTTTTGTCACTAAGGACTTCTAATGATGATACGTCAATATGAGTTAGTTGAAAGAGTTAAGGGGTACGACCCCAATATAGATGAAAGTGCATTAAATCGGGCTTATGTTTTTGCTATGCAAGTCCATGGTCAGCAGAAGCGTGCGTCTGGTGATCCTTATTTTGCCCATCCTCTTGAAGTGGCTGGTATTCTAACGGAATACTATCTTGACTATCAGTCCATCATCACTGCTTTGCTTCATGATACTGTTGAAGATACAGGCGTAACGATTGAGTCAATTGAAGAGCAATTTGGCATAGAGGTTGCCAAGTTGGTTGACGGAGTTACCAAGCTTAATAAGATTGAAATTAAGTCTGAAAAGATGCAGCAAGCGCGAAACTTTCAAAAGTTTTTAGTCGCAATGTCTGATGATATTCGTGTGTTATTGGTCAAGCTTGCTGATCGTTTGCATAACATGCGCACTCTTCACTATATTAAAAACCCCCAAAAGCGTAAGCGGACCTCCCTTGAAACAATGGAGATTTACGCGCCCCTCGCGGAGCGCATTGGCATGCAGCAGATGAAAGAAGAGCTACAAGAGCTCGCGTTTTCTGAGCTTAATGCTGATGCTCGTAACTCTATAGTTAAACGCATTGAACATTTTCGCTTTATTAGCGGTAAGCTGGTTGATGAAGTATGTTCAGAGTTGCAGCTTCTCTTGGAGAAAAACGGTTTAAAGGTCGAGATTGTCGGCCGAGAGAAAAAACCCTATTCCATTTGGCAAAAAATGCATCGCAAGAATCTTTCATTTGAGAGTATGTGCGATATTATGGCCTTTCGGATTTTTTTAGATACACCAGCTGATTGTTATCAGGCTCTTGGGGTTATTCATTCCACATATAGTATGGTGCCTGGTCGGTTTAAGGACTATCTTTCGACGCCAAAGCCCAATGGCTATCGTTCTTTGCACACCACGATTATACGGCCTAAGTCCCACCGTATTGAGGTGCAGATCCGCACCCGTCATATGCATGAAATTGCCGAAATGGGTGTTGCGGCTCATTGGGTCTATAAGCAAAAACCAGATAAAGTCGATATTGGTCAGTACCGCTGGATGCGCGAGCTGTTAGAAATATTAGAGCACGCCCTCTCCTTAGAGGAGTTCTTAGAGCATACCAAAATGGAGATGTTCCAAGATCAAGTGTTTTGCTTTACTCCTAAAGGGGATCTGATTAATCTTCCCTTTGGTGCTTCAGCCATTGATTTTGCCTATGCGATTCATACCAATGTTGGCCATTGTTGTGGGAGGGTGCGGATAAATGGGCGCTTGCGACCCCTGCGGACGCGGCTTGCTAATGGGGATCAGGTTGAGCTTATTCGTAGTACGGATGCGGAGCCTAGCTCAATGTGGCTGCACTATGTTGTTACCGGTAAGGCACGGTCGGCAATACGCAGGTTTCTGTATAAGAAAGAGCGGGAACAGAATATTTATGAGGGGCATAGCCTCATCCAGAATTTTTACCGTAAGCGCGGTATCTCTTTAAAAGAAAATGACTTTAAAGTTTATTTTGAAACCTTCGAGAAAAAGCTATCTCGTCCCATTAAGTCCATGGAAGATATTTATGAGCTTGTTGGGAGGGGTGAGGTTTCCGTTGACTTAATATTGCGGACTGTGCTTGAAAAACACAAAATTGGCCTAGAGACCAGTTTAGATGTTGAACAACAGCAAATAGATAATCTAAAACAGCTAGAAAAACCCCCTTCTAAGTTTAAAAATGATAAAGTCTCAATTTCAGGGGTATCCCCAGGAATGGCTGTGCATTTTGCCAATTGTTGTTGTCCGTTGCCCGGTGATTTAATTGTGGGAATTATTGTCTCTGGCAGGGGTGTTGCCATTCATACTATGGATTGTCATCAGGTCGAGGTCTTTATTAATCAGCCAGAACGGTGGATTGATGTTTCTTGGAATGATCAGAGTACTCAGGGGGGGGGTGTACATACTGCCCGTCTTGAAGTCTCAATGGAAAACACGCCCAAGGCGCTGGCTCAAGTTGCTAATACTCTTGGAAGCTTTAAAAGTAATATTCGTAATTTAGTCTTTAATCGCAGAGCGGACGATTTTCTTGAGATTAAAATTGATATTGAAGTGAAGGATGTGACGCACTTGACAAATGTGATAGCGCAATTACGTCTCTTAGATGGTATTAATGATGTAGAGCGGATTAAGCATTAAATATGTTATTATACTAGATTAATATAATAACATAACATATTGATATATATATATTTTAAATAATCTTAACTTGAGGTTTTTTTGTAATGGACAAGGACACTGTATTACGCCATTTTAATCAAGCGGGTGCATTATTAGAAGGACACTTCGTCCTCTCATCAGGGCGTCACAGTGCATCGTATTTGCAGTGTGCGCGGGTTCTTATGAATCCTGAGCGTGCCGAAAAACTCTGTTGTGCGTTGGCGGATAAGATTCAGGGCCATTTTGGTATTGACCAAATTGACATTATCGTTGCGCCTGCAATGGGGGGACTGATTGCTGGGTACGAGGTTGCTCGCCAATTATGTGTTGAGAGTATTTTTACCGAGCGTGTGAATGGCAGTTTTGTGTTACGGCGTGGGTTCTCTATAGCTGAAGGGAGTCGGGTGCTGGTGATCGAAGATGTGGTAACGACTGGTAAGTCAAGTCGTGAGTGCATTGACGTGATTAAAAGTTGTGGCGGCAATACTATTGGGGTGGGGTGTCTGGTTGACCGAAGTGCGGGTACGGCAAAGGGTGTGGTTGGTTTAGAGCCTATCTCTTTGATAGCGCTTGACATACCCACTTACAGCCCTGATAATGTGCCGGACGAATTACAGCAAAAGCCAATTGAGAAACCTGGCAGTCGTTTTCAAAAGTCATGACCCTCTTTGAAAACCATCTTTAAGTGCATTAAGTGGTATTTCGTAAATGCTTTTATTGAGATAATATCTTACGGTGTTTATCAATATTTTCCCTTGCATGCATTTTCGAGATGCGGTTGGGATAGGAAAGAGGATAAAGATTAAAATAAATGTGTGTGCGCACCCATCACCTAATTTTCAAGAAAAGAGTATTTTAATGACAACCAAGACTATAGATAATCATTTACGATTGGGGTTAAATATTGATCATATTGCAACCGTTCGTAATGCTCGTGAATGTGGGAGTCCAGATGTATTCCGGGCGGCACGTCTTGGTGTGGAGAGTGGCATTGATGGCTTAACAGTGCATCTGCGGGAGGATCGCCGCCATATTCGTGATGCTGATGTGACGGCTCTTGCTCAGGCAAATTTAGTCCCTTTAAATTTAGAGATGGCCGCGACGGAAGAGATGCAGGCAATTGCGTTGCGAGAAAAGCCCAATGGCGTTTGTTTGGTTCCAGAGAAACGTGAGGAGTTGACCACCGAAGGCGGGTTAGATGTCGCAGGGCAAGAACATGCGCTAACGTCCTATATTCAGCCCTTAAAAAAATGTGGTATTCGCGTCTCTCTGTTTATTGACCCTGATGCGAGGCAAATTCGTGCCGCAGCTGCATGTGGGGCGGATGTTGTTGAGTTGCACACGGGCACATATGCAGACGCCCACCCCGAGGTACAAGAGCAGGAGCTTGAGAGAATTCGCCAGGGCACACAGCTGGCGAGAGAATGTGGCTTAGAAGTCCATGCGGGTCATGGATTAAACTTTGAAAATGTTGGGAAGATTGCCGAGATTAGACATATTGTTGAATTAAATATTGGTCACTTTATCATTGGGGAAGCATTATTTTTAGGTCTGGGCGGAGCGATAAAAGAGATGCGCCGCATCATGGATCTCGGCCGTTCTCTGATTCAATAGAGTGAGAGTGCGGTATGATTGTCGGTACTGGTATTGATTTGTGTAATATTGAGCGTATTGAAAAAGCTGTGCGTCGTTCAAAACAGTTGTTTCTTGATCGTGTATTTACCAAAGACGAGCAAAGGCGCGTTCTACAAGACCCCAGCTCCCAGCAATCGTGGAGGTTAGCGAAGTATTTTGCAGCAAAGGAGGCGTGTGCAAAAGCCTTGGGCACAGGCATGCGGCAAGGCGTTTATTTTCGTGATATTTATATTAGTAGTTTTTCCAGTGGACGCCCAAAAATTTCCCTTTTTCGAGGGGCACATGTCCGTTTACAGAGTCTATTACCAGAGGGATACGACCCCGTCATTAGTCTTTCTTTGACGGATGAATTTCCTTTTGCCTTAGCTCAAGTGATGATATCTTTAAGGCCAGAAGGGGTAGTATTTCCAGAAATGGAATGGTAAGTATTCAATGGTTTTATCTGCTTGTTATATTAAGATTACAGTTTGTCAGTTTGTTAAATGAGTATTCAATGATTAAAAAGTCAAATGTCTTACCAAATAAAGCCAAAAAAGGTTTTTTTAGTGGTATGAAAACCTCTTTTTTGCTCGCAATTCTTATTGCGGTAGGTTTTCGTTCTTTATTATTTGAGCCTTTTAATATTCCAAGTGGTTCGATGTTACCGACTTTGCTTGAGGGTGATTTTATTTTTGTGACCAAACCAGTTTACGGGTATAGTCGCTATTCTTTTCCTTTTGGTGTGGTTCCTTTACCTAAAAGTCGGATTTTGGGACAACAGCCAAAACGTGGAGACGTCGTGGTTTTTAAGTATCCTGTTAATCCTAAGATAAATTATATCAAGAGGGTTATGGGTGTGCCTGGTGATCGTATTCAGATGAAGTCTGGTGTGGTGCTCATTAATGGTAAAGCAGTCAAACGCGAGCGCGTTGATGATTTTAATTATACCAACCGTTTTGGTGAAAAAATGCAGAGTCCCCAGTATAGAGAGACGCTGCCTGGGGGGGCGAGCTATTTGACCTTAGACCTCTATAAGAACGCTCCTTTAGACAATACCCAGCTTTTTGTGGTTCCAGATGGCTATTATTTCGTCATGGGCGATAACCGTGATAGTTCGTTGGACAGTCGTGTTTTCCAGGTAGAGGATGGTGTGGGCATGGTGCCTGCTGAGAATATAGTTGGGCGTGCAGATTTAATCTGGTACTCGACCGCAAGTTCTAAATCACTTTTTCCGCACCTGTGGGATAATTTTATAAATACCAGATTATGGCGTTTGTTCTCGTTTATTGAGTAGTTTGATGCCAGATTTAGTTTCATGTATGGAAAAATTGGGGTATACTTTTAAAGACCCTTCCCTGTTAGAAATAGCATTAACCCATACAAGCGCTGTAACCCTTGGGCGCGCTGACCTTGAGTCATATGAAAGATTAGAGTTTTTAGGTGATCGCGTGGTTGGGTTGGTTATTTCGGATCTGTTGTTTCGTTATTACACCCGTGCGGTTGCGGGAGAAATGAATCGACGTTTGTCGATGCTTGTGCGGCGGGAAACATTGGCAGAAGTTGCATCTGAAATTGGTATTAATCAGTTTATTGTCTTATCTCAAGGTGAGAAGGATACTGGTGGATGTCAAAAAATGACGATTCTTGCCGATGTGATGGAGGCTATTTTAGGGGCTCTTTATTTTGATGGCGGGTACTTGTTTGTTTATTCTTTTGTTGAGAAGCATTGGAAATTGCGCCTAGAACAAAATACTGCGATATCTTTAGATCCAAAATCTGCGTTGCAGGAATGGAGTCAGGCGCAGGATATGGGCCTGCCAGAGTATCGCTTGGTGCATCAACTCGGTTCAGACCATGAACCTGAGTTTATTGTATCCTGTAGGGTGCGTGAGCATGAGGTGCAGGGTCGTGGTTCAAGTAAACGCGCTGCCCAAAGAAATGCTGCGCGGTTATGGCTTAATATTTATTCTACAAATGAAGGTATATGATAGATAAAAAAACAAAGTGCGGATATGTTGCAATTATTGGGGCACCTAACGCTGGAAAATCCACATTAACCAATGCGTTAGTTGGTCAAAAGATTACGATTGTCACCCATAAGGTGCAGACTACAAGGTGTCGAATTACCGCGATTGCCCTTAAGGATGAAGCGCAGATTATATTTTTAGATACGCCAGGTATCTTCACATTGCCCAAAAGTCGGTTGGATCGGTCTATGATCAATGCCGCGTGGACGGGGGTGAGCGATGCTGATACTGTTGTCTTGACTGTTGATGCGACACGGGGCTTGACTAAGGACGTGGAGAATATACTGGCATCTTTTCAAGAGTCTCAACGCCCCTTAGTCTTGGTTTTAAATAAGATTGACTTGATTAAAAAAGAAAAACTTCTGGCTTTGGCGGCTACCTTGAGTGCGCGCTTGACCTTTAGCGAAATTTTTATGTTAAGTGCAGAAAAGGGTAGCGGTATCCAAGACTTCGGCAGGTATATTGCATCAACCATGCCAGAGGGGGAGTGGTTATATCCAGAGGACCAGTTGGCGGATATTCCTGAACGACTCTTAGCTGCAGAAGTTACCCGTGAGAAGATTCTCTTGCGGTGTCATCAGGAAATTCCCTATAATATTACCGTTGAAACTGAAAGCTTTAAGAGTTGTTCTGATGGGTCTGTCCGCATCAGCCAGATTATTTTTGTTGTTCGTGATGCCCATAAAAAGATTTTAATTGGTAAATCAGGGGCGCAGATTAAAACTATTAGTATGTTAGCTCGTACAGAAATGACGGAGGTATTTGATCGTCCTGTCCACTTATTTTTAATTGTGAAGGTGCGCGATAACTGGCAGGAAGATCCGGAGCGTTATAAGCAAATGGGGTTACGATTTAATGTCTAGTCGTAAATAGAATATGCGTTATGAACAATGCAGTGGAGTGATAAAGCATTAGTCCTTGATGTTCGCCCGTATGGTGACCGTGATTATTTAATTGTCCTTTTAACTGAGACGCAAGGGCGTCGCTCTGGGCTTTTAAAGTGTGGGGGCCGCGCACGCAGTATGGCTAACCTAGGAGATAAGGTCCATGTACAGTGGTTTTCCCGATTAGAGAGCCACCTTGGTCGTTTCGTGATTCAGTTAATTCAAGGGCGGGCTGGGCATGTTTTAGATACCCATGATCGGCTTTTGGCTCTCAGTTCCGTATGTACGGCATTAATGGTAGCGGTACCAGAGCGGTTACATATTCCCTACTTGTTTCAATTGACAGACACCTATTTAGATATCCTCACAGATGTGTCCTATTCGTGGCAAAAGGAACATATTCGTTGGGAGCTTAACAGTTTAAAGATTTTAGGGTATGGCTTGAGTTTAGAGTCTTGTGCGGTTACGGGTGCAGTTGCACCCCTAGAGTATGTCAGTCCTAAAACTGGTCATGCGGTTACGAAGGCCGGTGCGGGCCCCTACGCGGATAAGTTATTACCTTTACCTGAGTTTTTAATAAAAAGTAGTAACTCTCCCATCAGCAAAAATCAGTTGCAACTGGGGTGGGAATTAGTTAATTATTTCTGGGTGAAGCATTTTTTTAGTGAGTCGCAAATGGGTAAGGTATTTATTCGTCAGTCACTTGGTGTCTATTTCAATGCCAGTTGAAGCATTTATACCTATGTTTTGGGAAATAATTATATAATATTATAATATATGTAGCGATTTGATACATACTTTACTTACACTTAAGAGTCTAATAATACGGTCATATGGTACACAAAGACGCTGGAAATAGTATGGAAAATGTTGGGATAGTTAATCCTGTTGCTTTATCTCAGATATTGGGAGAGAGGTATTTAAGTTACGCCTTGTCAACCATCACGTCACGGTCATTGCCTGATGTTCGCGATGGTTTAAAACCTGTTCATCGACGTTTATTATACGCCATGCAGCAGTTGAAATTAGATCCGACATCGGGGTTTAAGAAGTGTGCACGGGTTGTGGGAGACGTGATCGGTAAGTATCACCCCCATGGTGATCAGGCTGTGTATGATGCCTTGACGCGATTGGCGCAGGACTTTGCTTCTCGTTATATGCTGATTGAAGGCCAAGGCAACTTTGGGAATATTGATGGCGATAATGCTGCAGCCATGCGGTATACTGAGGCGCGGCTCACCGAGTTGGCGCAAGAGTTGTTACGAAACCTTGATGAGAATACCGTTGATTTTCGCAGTAATTATGACGGATCAGAAGAAGAACCTGTGGTTTTACCTGCCACCTTCCCTAATGTTCTTGCCAATGGTGCCAGCGGTATTGCTGTGGGGATGGCGACCAATATTCCTCCGCACAATATTGGTGAGATCTGTGATGGGCTGTTATTATTGATTAAAAATCAAGATATCAGTGTTGAAGAATTAGTAAAAAAAATTAAGGGTCCCGACTTTCCAACGGGCGGTGTGGTTATTGAAGACTTTAATACGCTTGTTGAGGTCTATAAGACGGGGCGGGGCGGCATTCGCGTGCGTGCTCGCTGGCATGTGGAAGACTTAGGACGGAAACTGTATCAAATTATTATTACTGAGATTCCGCACCAGGTACAGAAAGGGCGGCTCATCAAGCGTATCGCTGATTTAATTGTTAATAAAAAAATACCCATCCTTGCCAATGTCCGTGATGAGTCTACGGAAGATATACGGGTGATTCTGGAACCGAAATCCCGTACCACGGAGCCTGGTGTTATCATGGAAGCGTTATTTAAGCTTACGGAGCTTGAAGTGCGTTTTGGGGTAAATATGAACATGTTGGATCCTTACGGGGTTCCGCGAGTTATGTCATTGGACCAAGTGCTTAAGGCATTTATTGCCCACCGTGAAGAGGTGGTGATACGTCGTTCTCAACACCGTTTAGAAAAGGCGCGCCAACGCTTAGAAGTTCTGGACGGGTATTTAGTAGTTTATTTCAATTTAGATGAGATTATTCGCATCTTTCGGGAGGATGATGACCCGAAACAAACATTGATGTCGAAGTTTAATTTAACCGAGCTGCAAGCAAATGCCATAGCCAATATGCGGTTACGTTCTTTGCGCAAACTTGAAGAAGAAGAAATACGCCAAGAAAGACAGGATCTGCTTAAAGATCAAGAAGTCTATACGGCGTTGATTCATAATCAAGAAGAGAGAATAGGCCATATTAAAACTGAAATCTTGGAAATTAAGAGAAAATTTGGCATTAAGACGCAAATTGGCAAAAGACGCACCACGTTTTCTGATGTCCCGATCATAGAGGGTGAGCTTTTAGAAGCAATGGTTGAGCGCGAACCTATTACCGTCATATGTTCAGAAAAAGGCTGGGTGCGTGCTCTCAAGGGACATAATGTCAATACCCAAGAGGTCAAGTATAAAGATGGTGACTGTGAAAAGTTTATCTTACAAAGTTATACGACCGATAAACTCTTAGTGTTAGACAGCAAAGGAAAGTTCTATGCCATCGGCTGTGAAAAGCTGTCAGGAGGGCGTACCCAAGGGAACCCTATTCGAGTGTTTATTGATTTACCCACCGAGTGCGATATTGTCACGTTCTTGATTTTCTCTGGTGATAAGAACAGCAGACTGCTTGTGTACTCAAAGAATGGGCGGGGATTCCAAATTAAAGAGTCTATGGTGGTCGCCCAGACTAAGTCTGGAAAACAGGTCCTTAATGTTGGAGATAGCCAGGTTGCAGGCTGTACTCGTATTGATGGTGATCACTTAGCAATTATTGGTAATAATAGAAAACTTTTGATATTTGCCGTAGATCGCATCCCAGAAATGGCGCGCGGCCAAGGGGTTGTATTACAAAAATATCGGGAGGCTCAGGTCTCAGATATTAAAATATTTAATCTTGAAGAAGGTCTGTCGTGGAAGTTTGGCAGTAAGATGCGGGTGAAAACTGACCTATTTACATGGCAAAAAGGGCGGGGAGGGGTTGGACATCAACCCCCCACAGGATTCCCAAAAAATAATAAGTTTTAATGGAATATCTTAACATCTTAAATTAACGCGCTTTTCTCTTCTAAGCACTTGACCCTTAGCGCACCCGCGCCTTTAGGCGTGTGTTATAGGCTATTTAGCAAGTTTGGCAGCCAGGTTGTCAGACTTGGCTGGAACGCTAAAATACCTATGACAAATATTTGTATACAAATAAAAGGAATCACCCCTTTATAGATTTCAATTGTATCAATTTCTGAAGGTGTGACACTTCTAAGATAAAATATTGAAAATCCAAATGGTGGCGTCAGAAAAGAGGTCTGTAGGTTAAACGCCAGCAAAATACCTAGCCATAATGGGTCGCACCCCAACATAAAGAGTGCTGGTAACATGATTGGAATGACAATAAAGGATATCTCGATAAAATCTAGAATGAAACCTAATAAGAAAATGACCAACATGACCACTATCAGGGTTGTGACAAGGCCGCCAGGGATATCGAGAAGTGCTTTGTGGACAAACTCCTCTCCTCCCAGTCCTCGAAATACCAAGGTGAAAACTGAGGCTCCAATTAACACCATAAAGACCATACTTGATATTTTTAAGGTTTGTTCAATGACGTAATTAAGACTGCCCACTTTCTTGATACGGTAAACAGCAACCGCAATTCCATAAAAAGTTACAACCATACAGATCAAGGCGACAACGGTTGCAATAAGTTCTAGAGTGCTAAGATCCTTATTCGCAAGGTTTAAATCAAGAAAAAAACTGATTATTAATACAATTCCTATGCTGATAAAAGCTAAATAAATAGGTCGCGGGGATTGGTCTGAAACCCGTAGGCTCCCAAGGAGCAAGGCGCCACAAGCACCAATTGAGGACGCCTCCGTAGGTGTCGCCAGTCCAAAAACTATTGACCCTAAAACAGAAACTATCAGCACAATTGGGGCAAGAAATGTATAGAGAACGTCTTTAATCTTTAGTTTTTTGTCCTTTTCCTCTTGTATGAGAGTAGAGGTATTTATCTGAATTTGTGGGTTAATTCTGGTAATAACAATCATGTAAATAATATAGATACCTACAAGGATCAGACTGGGAATTAACGCTGCTGCAAAGAGGTCGCCGATACTTATGGGGTCAGGAGCAAAGTTTCCTAGATTTCTTTGGGCCAATGTGTAGGCGTTAGAGATTTGTTCCCCAAGAATAATCAGGACGATTGAGGGCGGAATAATTTGCCCCAAAGTACCTGCAGCTGCAATTGAACCGGTTGTAAGGGAGGGGGAATAACCATGACGTAACATAGGTTTAAGACTTAACAGCCCCATGGCCACCACAGTTGCGCCGACAATTCCAGTTGAGGCAGCAAGCATGGCGCCTACGATAATGACGCTAATACCCATACCACCACGTACGTCCCGAAAAATTTTGTTCATCGTGATTAGAAGATCTTCAGCAACCTTTGACCTCTCTAGCACTAATCCCATAAAAATAAATAAGGGAACAGCCAAGAGAATTTCATTCCACATAACATTTCCAAAGATGCGCTGGGGAATAAGCGTAATAAATGTTAGATCAAAGTTGCCAAAAACACTGTTTCCCAAAGCAAATAATAAAGCAATTCCTGATAAGGTAAACGCTACAGGAAAACCAATCATAAGCCCTGAAAACATACAGAGGATCATTATGCAAATAATAATTTCATCAATAATCATAATGCAGCATTTTGTGATTTGTTAGAAATAGTTTGGTGATTACAAAAAATAAAAAGACTATTTTTCAAGGCCATACTGATGCCCTGCATCAACAGCAGAACAGCAAAGAGTATAATAAGAGACTTTAAAAGAAAAACCGCAGGAATACCGTTGATATCCCGCGATCCTTCTAAAACCCTCCAAGAGTCATGCACATAGGGCATGGATGAAGTGATAATTAATACACATACGGGCATAAGAAAAAAAACAGAACCAAATAAATTCACTATAGCTTGCATACGCTGTGACATCTTTTGATAAAATATATCTATACGTACATGATTATCATGTAAGAGGGTATATGCGGCCCCCACCATAAATAAAATAGAGTGTAAGTACAGCACACTTTCTTGTAGCCACACAAACCCGTAATTAAACACATATCGAATAAAAACTATGCTGAACTGGACAAGGACAAGGACAAGTGATACCCAGGAAGCAAACCTCCCGATACGCAGATTCACCTTATCTAACGTTTGATATACCAAAATTAAATAATTCATGTTTTTTTAGACCTAATTCTCGAAGTAGATAAAATTTAATTCGCTTCAAAATAAACGAAATTAAAAAATTTATCTCATATTCATATATTTATAGAGAATATCACTCGATCCACCTTTAGAGAGGTTTAATGATTCATAGTACGAATCATGTATTGTCTGGGTTAATTGATCTTCTTCACGGATTTCTTTCATTACTTCTATTGAAGCTTCTTTAAGAGCTTCTTGAACATCTGTTGGAAATTCTAGTATTTCTATTCCCAAATCGTTTATCATTTTTTTTGAGACAATGGAGTTTTGGGTATAAAAATCACTATAACAACTGATGAAAGCAGCTCTTGTTGCGATATCAAATATCTTCTGTTCAGATTCTGATAATTGATCATACACAGTCTTGTTCATTGACACTTCTAACGAGGTTCCAGGTTCATGGAATCCAGGGTTATAATATTTTTTGGCAACTTTGTGAAAGCCCATTGCTAAGTCATTCCATGGTCCAACCCATTCAGTTGCATCAATTGTTCCTGCTTGTAATGCGGAATAGATTTCACCACCTGGAATAACAACAGATATACCACCTAATTTTTTAATGGCAGCGCCACCTAAACCAGGGATACGCATTTTTAAGCCTTTAAAAAATTCCTTATCTTTTACTTCTTCACGAAACCACCCGCCAGCTTGGATTCCAGTGGTACCTGCGAGGAAGGGTTTAAGGTTAAAATCTGCAGCCAGCTCATCCCATAATTGTTGGCCACCTTGATAGTGGATCCATGATGAAAACTCTATGGGCATCATTCCAAAAGGAACAGCGGCAAAAAAGTTAAAGGCTTTTGCCTTCCCTTGCCAGTAGTAAGCTGCACCATGGTATAGATCAATTTGTCCCTGAGATGCTGCATCAAAACATTCAAATGCAGGAATAAGTTCACCAGCGGCGTAAACTTTTATCTTAATTTTTCCATCAGACATCTTGTTGATAACTTCAGCAAAATAATTTGCTGATGTTCCAAGACCAGGAAAGTTTTTTGGCCATGTTGTGGCCATTTTCAGTTCCTTAAGTCCCTTGTTAATTGAAAAAGTATCTTTAGCATGTGCTTGAGTATATGCTGTGCATGCAACTCCAGTCGCTCCAGTTGTGAGAGCCCCTTTAATAAAATTTCGACGATTAATCATTATAATATTTGCCTCTTAATATATATTTAATTTTCTTATCAATAAGAATCATATCTGATTATAAATATAATTGTTAAATTTAAATTATTACTTATTAAATAATAAACATATTCGTAACTTTAATGTAAATACTTTCTTAAATAAACAGTATTTTTTTTGCACATATACGGGTAAATAAATTTTTTTAAAGGTCGCTATTAGTTGATACCGTAATACCATGGTGCCGTTAGTGAAAATATGAGCCAAATTATAATAACAAGGGGCGTGCCAACTTTTAGAAAATCTGTAAAGCTATAGTGTCCAGGTCCCATAATTAAGAGGTTTGTTTGATACCCGATAGGTGTTGCAAAAGAACAGCTTACAGCAAAAACAACCGCATGAATAAAGGGCGTAACGGGCAGATTTAACTTTTGTGCAATTGCGATTGCAATCGGCGTAAAGAGTACCGAGGTTGTTGCATTACTTAGAATGTTGGTACACAAGGCAATTATTAAAAAGAAGACAGAGAGGGCAACGCTGGAGGGGATTTGAACAAGATAGTGCACAATAAGGTCGGTCAAAATTTCCGCACCCCCGGCATGGTGGAGACTTTCTCCCATTATAATGGCAGATGAGATAAGCAGCATGACTTTTATATTAATACTGCGCATCGCGTCCGAGAGAGTTAGGCATTTAGTTGCGATCATTAAAATCACGCCCGCAAAGGCCGCCACAGCAATAGGCAAAATATTGAATATGACGCACAAAACAGCGACGATAAATATAAGAGACGCGTAAATTGCTTTATTAGTTGTGTGGAGTTTTTGGAATGATGATATCAGCAGCATGACCTCATGATCTTGACTAATAGAGGCAACATTTTTTTGGGTTCCAACGACCAGCAGGACATCTCCCGCCTCAAGGACTGTGTTGGTCATACTTAAGCTTCGCAGCATGCGCGATCTGCGTTCAATGGCCAGAATAGCACAATGTGTTTTGGTTAAAAAACCAGTTTGGGCAAGGGTTCTCCCCACCAGGCGCGCATTAGGGGCTACGACTACTTCAGCAAGAATTAAGTCTTGGGCCTTATTGGTGTTCATATCCAGGGCAAACTTCCGTCCTGTAGCTCCTGATAAAAGTTCAGGACGTTTAATAATTACCGAGGTCAGTTGGGCGCGTGTTGCAGAGATCGTCAGAACATCGTTGAGTTGTAAATTAATATCATCAAAAGGCGGAAACAACAATTTTTGGTTGCGCTGAATTGAGCGAATAGAAATCTCACTTAATCCATAAAAAAGTCCAGCCTTCGCTTTTTCTCCGATTAATGAACTGCCTACTTGAACTTCAAGGCGGGCAATAAAAAGCTTGCTACGATCATTAGAGTTATAGATTATCGGTCTTTTTCCAAGGTGAGAAATCATGTTGGGAACTACATAGGATATATATATCCAGCCACACAAGGTAAGAATAAGCCCCATCCCAGTAAAATCAAAAAAATTGAGTCCATCAAGGTTATTTGATTCTAATCCCGCAGAAATTAATAAGTTTGGACTGCTCCCTATCAGGGTTAACATACCGCCCATAATTGCAGCAAAACTAAGGGGCATTAACGCCAGAGAGGGGTTGAGTCTTTTACTTTGACAAAGAGCCGTGATAATGGGGATGCCGATGACCACAATAACCGTATTGCTGATAAAAGCACTGGTAAGCATGACGACCAGAAAGAGTAACGCAATCGAATGGATAAAACGGGTTTTAAGCGTACGGGTAAATGCTAACATCGCAACTTCAAAAACCCCGGTATTCAGCAGTGCTTCGCCAATAACCATAAGAGAGACAACGCTTATAAGAGCTGGGTTGGCAAAACCGCTCGAAAGAAGGTATGTGCTGCTGATACTGGTTGGAGTTTTAAAGAGTGAAAAGAGTAACAAAAAACCTAGTATAGTCAGCAGGGATGTCGTCTCCATAGGGATACGTTCGACCACATATGAAACCACTGCAATTAAAATAATGCAAAAAGTTCCCCATAGATGAATATCTGCAACTTCCAAACCTGGCATAAAACCTCAATTATTTACAAGTCTTAACCTTATGGTGTTAGGGTTAATATACCTACCATTCCAGCTGTAATGTCAGAAATACTATTTTTCAATTTAATATAATCTCCATTAGCCCATAATTCTGCCATATCAAAATAGTTTGGTGACAGTGGGTTTCCAGATTGTCCTGAGGAAAAAACAAATTCTGACCTATTTAAATTATTAAGGTCAAAAATCGTGCGAAAGCTTGGTCCATGGGTATGAGCGAACGGGTCTTTAGGAGCGTTAAGATTGTGTCGTGTTCTCATAATTGTAAATGGTCCGCCATTACTGAAAGGTTGTTTTCGATCAAAAAACCAAGCAATTTGAGGTACATTTGTTAATGGTAAATGGGTATGGTGGGTAAAGTGTTTATCTTCCCACTTCCATTCATTTACATTTTTACCTAAGGTGATGCTTAAGTCGTTAAGGGCTGTGGTAAGCGCTTCCGCAGATTGGTCAAGACATGTTTCAATATAGGTGGCGGTTCCCACATCATCACACCATTTCTCTGCAGTGCCATGAATCACTTTGTGCATAAACCTTGGCCGAAAGTCCCAATAGTCATCAAATACATCATCAAGTTCATCCGCAGCAACTTGACGAATAAATTCCCGGTACCATGCAGAGAAAACCAAAGGTTGCGGAAGAGAACCAAGCATTTCTCCATCCCATGTCCCTAAGAGGGCAATTGCTTCTTCAGCTTGTGCGTTTGAAGGGGAAGTTTTCAGAAGGAAAGGCAAAAATTCTGCGACCCATTCGCTTTTAATATCATTTTGTATGCGCCGGAAACTGGCAAACGAGTGATTCGGCCGCTCTTTAAGTTGATTTTCTAAGCGTTCAACGCGATACGACTCTTTCCACTGAGAGGATAAATAATAGGGATAGTTATCTGGCGTAACTCTATGGTTCGCATTAAACAGCATTTTTGATTTTGGGTTGACACTTCTCGGCAGTTCGTTAGTTGGAATATAGCCTTCCCAGTCATAGCGCGGATCCCATCCTGGTGCAGGAACCAAACCCTTAATGTCGTTTTCTTCCTTGCGTATGGGAATATATCCAGTTACGTGCCATGCAATATTATTTTTGGTGTCGGCTGAGATGACACTAAGGGCAGGGCCTAACTGATTCTCAACGGCTCTCTCGATATCAAAGACTGTTTTAGCATTAGGAAACGCTAAAAATGCCGATATTGAGAGGTCTCTATAAAAGAGTACGCTCCAACTAAAGGAAATTGCATGGTTTAGCTTCGTAACTTTATTTATATCAGCACTGGTATTAGAGATAATTGGGCCGTGCCGAGTTTCACGAACTATGAAAACTACGTCCTCTTCACCTTTTACTTTAATAATTTCTTCTCTGGTGACAAATTCTTTCCAGCCGTCAGGAGTTAGATACTGGTTAGGGTTATCAGGATTAATTTTTTCAATATACAAGTCTTGGGTATCAATAGATGCGTTGGTGATAGACCATGCAACCTTGTTATTATGTCCTAGGACAATTCCCGGGACTCCGGGCAGGGTGGCCCCAGACATATTGACACTTGGGGCAATAAGGTGGGCGGCATACCATGTAGATGGTATTTTGATAGATAGGTGGACATCATTCCCCAAGAGAGGCATACCTGTTGCAGAGAGTTCTCCTGAGACCACCCACGCGTTAGAACCATTATCTCTGGTTTTTTCTGAAATTTTCAGCTCTGAAACTTCTTTCATGGGGCTGTCTCTGTATAAATCAACAAGCTCAGAGGAGAGGGGAATCATTGTATCCAAGTGATGTTGCGGCATTAAGTCTTCAACCGCATAGTCTTCAGGCAGTTGTACCATAAGTTTTGCCCGTAATATTTCTTCTTCCCAATTACTCCCTAAGTCGTAGGCCATCATTGTGACCCATGATATTGTGTCGGCTGGTGTCCAAGCATCAGGCTTCACACCGAGTATTAAAAACTCAGGAGGCAGCGACCCTTCCCAGTTGGTAATCGCTGTATTTATACCGGCGGTGTAGACATTCAATATCTCTTTGATCTCGTCACTCAAATACTCATATGAATCTTGAGCTTTTCTATAAACTCCAATCGCGCGTAAGAACTTATCTTTTTCCAAGGCGGCAGACCCTAGAATTTCTGACAAGCTCCCTCGGCCAATACGTTTTTGCATTTCAAGTTGCCATAGACGGTCTTGAGCATGGGTATAGCCGAGTGCAAAATAGGTATCTTGGACAGAGGTGCCATAGATATGGGGAACGGCATTTTCATCTCTTACAATATTTACGTTATCTGAAATACCTGAGACTTTAATACTACCTGAAGTCTTTTGTAGGGAGGTTTTTAAGTAAAAATACCCTCCAATTATGAGAGCAAAAATTAAACAAATAACAACTAAAAAACCCTTACTTACGCGTAAAAACATGAAAATACCTTATTTATAATTTTATCCCAGAATTGACTTTAGTTAGGTTTTTCTAAATTTAATACCTAAAATTAATTAGTATCTAAGTTTAAAATAAATTAAACGTATAAATTAATATACAATGAAGCTTAAAATAGTATCATGAATTTAAGTCTTAAATTTATAGTGTATAAAAATTTTGTAAAGAATTTTATAAAAATATTGATTATTGATTAAATTTAAGGGGTATTGTGTTAACGCGCAAGGTGTTGCGCAATACTTAAAGCAAAATAGGTGATCACGCCTGTGCATCCAGCGCGTTTAAATGCAATCATACTTTCCATGGCGGCATCATTAATATTAAGGATGCCAGATTGGGCGGCGGCATGAAGCATGGCGTATTCTCCACTTACTTGGTAAGAAAATATAGGTTTGTTAATGGATTTATTGATTAAGTTGCGCACAATATCCAGATACATGATCCCTGGCTTGACAATCACCATATCTGCACCTTCTGCGATATCTCTGGCCACGGCATTTTCACCTTCATAGGCTGTCGCGGGATTAATTTGATAGGTTTTCTTGTCAATGGCGTTTTTTTGTCTTGAGTTTACCGCATCCCTAAAGGGTCCGTAAAGGCAAGAGGCGTATTTTGCTGCGTAGGACATGATTGAAAGGTGGCCGAAATTATTTTGTTCTAGCGAGTGACGTATTATTTTAACTCTGCCGTCCATCATATCGCTGGGCGCAACAATATCGACGCCCGACTTTGCTTGGAGTATCGCTTGGCGTGCTAGGATTTCAATCGTACGGTCATTATCAATATTTCCATAATCTGTAAGGACGCCATCGTGTCCATGGGATGTGTAAGGGTCAAGGGCTACATCACTGATAATGCCAATATCTGGCACGGCGTCTTTAATGGCCTTGATAGCGCGGTTGATCAAGTTATCGGCAGAACAGGCCTCTTCACCCATGGGGGTCTTAAGGTGGGTTTCAATTTTAGGAAATAAACAAATAGCTGGAATTCCTAGGCTTTGAGCTTCTTTAACTTTTTTGATGGTCAGATCAATGGACATGCGATAGACATCTTGCATGTTGGGGATAGACTCTATGGTGTTTGTCCCTTCAATGACGAATAAGGGTAAGATAACGTCATATGGGGAGATGCGAGTCGTCTCTAACATATTGCATATCCACAAAGAGGATTTGTTACGGTGGAGGCGTAAGTTAGGAAATTGTGGGGAAGAGAAAGTAGTGTTTGTGGACATGTTATGTGTTTCTTTAAATTGTTTTTGTAACGTTGAATGACTTTTTTGAGACTGTATTTGTGTTTTTAGAGCGATTAACTTTTTATTTAAACCATGAAATATTCTACTGAAACCACTGAAGAATTATAAATTACCTCTAAATTTTAAATTAAACTATAATTATTTAGTATAAAAGATTAGAAAAATTTTTTTCAATATTTATAATAGTATTTCTATCTATAAATTTTATTCTTAATATTTTTTTAATTTAAAATTAAATTTAATTAACTTTGGTATTTGTTACGTATTCAAGCAGTCATTTATAAAATCTATAAGCAAAAATCATAATAAGTACTATTATATTTTCATCTAAGGAGTTTTTTTGATGTATTTAAAGTTTAGGTCATTTATATATATATTTTTAAGTTTGATTCTACCTTCATTTGCCGCACAGGCAGAAGTTAGGATTGGAGCGTTGTTGCCTTTGACGGGAGGATTACAAGCTTACGGTGACGGTACCCTACGGGGTATTGAACTGGCCGTCTCACAAATTAATGAAAATGGGGGCGTATTGGGACAGGAGGCCAGCCTGGTTACACTAGATACGCAAACATCACCACAAGTTGCACTAGAAGCAGCTAAAAAGATTGTTTCCGTATACAACGTTGTAGGTATTGTGGGCGCGTTGGCATCAAGCTCTACCATTCCAGTTGCAACTTCTGTGAGTGCATTTGAAGGTGTTCTTCAGATTTCCCCAGCTTCCACAAGTCCAGTGATTACCAATTTGGATGATAACGACTTCTTATTTAGAACTGTTCCAAGTGATGCGTTCCAAGGTGTTGCCCTTGCACAAGCTGTTACAGAGAGATCTATTGATGAAGTGGCTTTGTTTTTTCTAAATGATGATTATGGAGCGGGTCTTGCAGAATCTTTCAAAAATGCATTTGAAAAGAATGGTGGACGTGTCCTTGAGTCCATTCATTTCGAAAAAAATCAGCTCTCCTATCGTACTGAACTGATGCGCCTTGCAGCTACAGGGGCAAAACATTTGGTTCTTATTGCCTTTCTTGAGACAGGCTCTGTGATTACTCGCCAAGCTCTTGAAGAAGGATACTTTGACAAGTTCATATTTACTGATGGTATGAAGTCTGAAAGATTGGTGGAAATTTTCGGTGACAAGCACCTTAAAGATAGTTTCGGTACAGCGTCAACCGCACCAGAAGGCAGCAAGTACGCAGAAGCGTTCAAAGATGCATATGCTGCTAAGTTTCCAGGCTTTCCTTTGAAACAGTATACTGACTCTAGCTATGATGCTGCATTTACTATCTTTCTCGCCATAGAAAAAGCTCAAAGCACTGACAGAGTTAAAGTCCGTGATGCATTGCGTAAAATTTCAAGCGGTAAAGGTGAGCCTGTCGGTCCTGGTGAATGGAAAAAAGCTGTACAGCTGATAAAGCAAGGTAAAGAAATTGATTACGTTGGTGCTTCTGGGGATGTGAACTTTGATGCTAATGGGGATGTGTCTGGTTTTTATAGTGAATGGATTATTAAGGACTCAAAGATTGTCGACAAAAGAGTTTTCGCTCCTAAATAGTCATTAACTATATTTGAAAATAAATTAAAAGTGTGGAGGTAACTTCACACTTTTTTTTGTGTTATCGGCGGAGGGATCTGTATCGGATCTCGCGTCCATACGGTCTGAGAGGTCCTATAATTGAAGAGTTCTGCTTTAAGCTTATGTGTTTCCAGTCTCACGCGGGCTAAGCCGTCTCCCATGTTATAATTGTACATAAAGCCGGTGGTATCTTTTGTCTTGTTTTGCCCATCCTCAAGGACAAAAAAAAGGTGTAAGTCTTATTTCATACTTACACCTTAATAGATTTAAAATATCAAGCGTTGCTTTATAATTTTAATGTTTTTTCTGGCAATAAACCTTGAGGCCTAAAGATAAAGATGATCTGCAGGGTTAATCCAATCAAGAAGAGGCGGAAATAAGCTGCACGTGTGACGAACTCGGTACTGAATATGGTGTTTGAGATAGTCTCAGAAGCAATCCATATTGTCCATATAACCAAGGCTCCCAAAATGGCGCCTTTGTTATTACCGCTCCCACCAGAAATTAACATAACCCATACTAAGAAGGTTGTAAAAAGCGGCTCAAATGATTCTGGACTGATGAAGCCGGTAAATTGGCTGTACATTGCACCAGCAAGCCCCATAAGGGAAGATCCAAAAATAAATGAGTACAGTCTAAAAGCTTTAACATTTTTTCCTGACGCACTTGTTGCTAATTCATTTTCCCGAATAGAGCGAACGACACGCCCCCAAGGGGAAATATAGGCTCTTTGTGTTAAAAGATAGATAAACCCAAGGATAAGCAAATATAAAACACAGGTTGTATAGTCTAAAAATTGTAAAGGAATAGTATCCGAAAAGGGACGAGGAATTCCAGAGATGCCTCTTACTCCATTGGTTATCTGCTCTTCATTTTTAAGAAACAGGCGCACGATTTCTGCGAGTCCAATGGAGGCAATCGCGAGATAATCCGCCCGTAAATTTAATGTGATTGATCCAATGGCGAAGGCAAGGACTCCAGCGATTACCATGGCCATTACCCACGCTATCGGAATAGGCAGGTCAAACCCTCCAATATAGTTTGGGCTATCGGGTGTTGTTAACATGGCAGAAGTATAGGCACCTACTGCAAAGAAAGCCGCAATACCAATATTAAGCATTCCCGTATATCCCCAGTGAACATTCAGGCCAAGACATAAGATGGAATATATACACACCAAGGTTACAGTAAATGTGAGGTAGTTAAAGAGTCCAATAAATTCCATGATTAAAAGCTCCTTCCTGAGAATATGCCAGCGGGTCTGAAAACGAGCGTAAGAACCATAATAGCAAAGGCGAGGGCTAGTTTGTATTCAGGCAAGTATAGAACAAAAAATTCTAGCAGAACTCCCATGAGTAACCCTCCAGCAATTGCTCCATAGGGGCGACCAATTCCTCCCAAAATGGCGGCAGCGAAAACAAGCAACAACATGTTCCAACCAATTTCTGGGTTAACACGTGTGTCCATTGCCAGGAAAGTTCCACAAATAGCTGCCAGAGACCCTGAGATAGCCCACGTCCAAATAATAATAGTTTCAGTATTAATACCAGTCAGTCTCGTCAGTTCTGGATTATCTGAAAACGCACGCATAGCCTTACCGATTCGCGTATACTTAAGCAATAAATGAACAGAGAAAATGGAAATAAAGGTACCGATAAGAATCGTCAAATGGTTAGATTTGAGTTTTATATCTAATGCTGGAATGTATACAGCTGTTTGGATTTCTTTAGAGAAGTAGTAACTATCTGGTCCCCAAATCATAAGCATGATACTGCGTAACATTAATGCGACACCAAAACTTGAAATCAGCAGAATGACAGGCTTTTCATGCTGCAGTCTTTTGAAGATTGATTGGTGAATAAATAAACAAATTAAGGATGTGAAAAAAATTGCAGCAATAAAAGACACAATTAGTGGGAGGTTCAAGGTAATGTAGAAGACATACGCTGTATAAGCGCCAACCATCATAATATCGCCCTGCGCAAAATTGGCGAATCTAAGATTACCAAATGTGAGTGAAACACTCATTGCTCCAAGTGATAAGATGCTTCCAAGCACTAATCCATATGTTATTATCTGTAAGGACATATTGTATTCTCGTTTTAAATGTTATCTTTCAGTTTCTCACTTTTATTGAGTTGAGAAGCCGTACCCCCAAGAAAAAGCTCGGCAATGTTTTGGTTATTGAGCAGATTTTGACCTGTATCTTCCATGTAATTCTTCCCTGTGGAAAATACGTATCCTCTATCGGAAATTGCCAAAGCAAGTTTGGCATTTTGTTCCACTATTAAAATAGAGATATCGCTTTTATTAATTTTCTCAATCACATCAAAAATAATTTGTATATATTTAGGAGAAAGTCCAGCTGTTGGTTCATCAAGAAGTATGAGCTTCGGCTTTAACATTAAGACGCGACCAATTGCAACCATTTGTCGCTCACCACCTGAGAGGTGACCGGCTTTGTAGTCCTTCTTTTTGAACAGGCTTGGGAAGAAATCATATACATGATTCAGTTTGTCTTTGAGTGAGCCTTTGAAGTTATACGCCCCAAGCTCAAGATTTTCATTAACGGACAGGTTGGGGAAAATATTATCTGTTTGAGGCACGAAAGAAATACCGTTTTTAACAATGTTACTGGTCGAGCTTTTCGTAATATCTTCACCATCAAAAATAATTTGGCCAGAGTGGATATTCACAAGACCAAATACGGACTTCATTGTTGTTGACTTACCGGAACCATTAGGACCAATTATAGAGACAATTTGACCACGTTCTACTTTAAGATTTATTCCTTTTAGAATGCTGGATTGACCATATCCACCAACAACGTCTTTAATTTCTAATAAATTCATTTTATAAAATGTCCCCTTACAAAGAGTATCCAAGATAGGCTTCTGATATTTCTTTATTTGCCCTGATTTCTGTCATATTACCTTGCATGATGAGTTTCCCTTCAGTCATGACAATAATTGTCGAACAGAGTTGATCAATGATATCTAAGTCATGTTCAATAATAAAAAAAGTATACTTCTTTTCTTGGTTAATACGTAAAATGATGTTGGAGAGGTTTGCCATAAGCGTTCTGTTGATACCCGCGGCGGGCTCATCCAGAAGAACAACCTTAGGATTAACCATCATGCTACGCCCAAGCTCTAAAAGCTTTTTCTGACCTCCAGAAAGATTCCCTGCGGCTTCATGTTTGACATGGGTAAGGTTTAAGTATTCTAAGACTTCTTCAGCTTTAGCTTTTACCTCTTTTTCAATTTTGACCACCCGCGCCCAGTTTAACCAACTTTGCCATAGGGACTCGCCGATCTGATCCTCAGGAACAAGCATAAGGTTCTCAAGGGTTGACATGCTTTTAAGTTCATGGGGGATTTGAAAAGTTCTAACCAGTCCTTTGTGAAATAACTGATGTGTCAATAATCCCGTGACATCTTCATTATCAAGATAAATATGACCACTTGAAGGTTGAAATTGACCAGCGAGCATATTAAAGAGTGTTGTTTTTCCAGCTCCATTAGGGCCTATTAATCCAGTAATAGAGCCTGTTTCAATGGTAGCGTTAAAGTCTTGGACTGCGCTAACTCCACCAAAGGATTTTGAAAGGTGTTCAATTCTAATCAATTGACTTCTCCAATTGTCATTTTAAATATTAATATTTTGCAATATTAATATTTTTGCAATATATTGTATTGGAATTTGTTTACATAAAACTCAAACTAAAGCTATTATGAAGATACTTTATCAATAACAATGAACCTTATTTATTAAGGAATCTAACTTAATGCTTGTGATTTGGCAAATATTAAAACCGTTAAATAAACTGTCCCCAGTAAATTTAGAGTATTCACCACAAAAAACTATTTAAAGCAGGTAACTGCATTGTTTTTCAAAATAGAATTTACAATATATTTTTATTTTAAACAAATTTTTTTAAGATAATTTAGATTAGGTGGTTGAGGTTAATTTGTGATATGGTGCTTCACTAAGATACTTTAATGCTGTTAATCAATTTGTTATTTGTTTATTCTGAGAGTAGTTAAATAGAAATTCTTCACCAGTCCCAACAAAATTAGTGTGTATGTAAATTATTAATTTTTAGAAATAAATATAAATGACAGAAGGAAATGGACGGTAAAATGTCTCAAAACAATGATTCGCAACTTTTTCTTGCGTCAGATCATGCTGGGTTTGAGCTTAAGGGTATGTTAGTCTCGTATTTAGAACAGCAAGGATATCCTGTTAAAGATGAGGGGCCTTTTACGGATAGTTCAGTTGATTATCCTGATTTTGCTGATCTTTTAGCGACAAAAATGTTACATTCTCCTCTCCAGCGTGGAATTTTAATATGTGGGTCTGGGATTGGAATGAGTATTGCGGTGAATCGCCATCGTCATATTCGCGGTGCTTTGTGTTACACTCTAGATATGGCGCGCCTTGCCCGAGAACATAATGATGCCAATGTGCTGGTTCTTGGAAGTCGTTTTATTGATTATAAAACGACATTGAGTATAATTAATGTGTTTTTAAAGACTAACTTTGAAGGTGGTCGTCATCAAGCTCGTCTTGATAAAATGTCGTAACCTTGTCCGTTAAAAGGTAGAATGTTTGCAGAGAATACTTAAGGAGAAATTTTTATAGTGACTATACTCAATAATATTTTGAAAGAGCCGACTGCTGGTAAATATAAGGACTATGAGCTTCAGCGCTTTTTTATGGAGTCTGTGCAAGATAGTGATCGGGATGTCTATAATGCACTTACAGATGAGTTTAGCCGTCAGCATGATTCGATTGAGCTGATTGCTTCTGAAAACATTGCGTCCCGTGCGGTGCTCGATGTAATGGGGTCGATTTTAACCAATAAGTATGCAGAAGGGTACCCCGGCAAGCGCTATTATGGAGGGTGCGAGCACGTTGATGTGGTTGAGAGTTTAGCTATTGAGCGGGCGAAAGCGCTTTTTGAGTGCGGCTTTGCCAATGTTCAGCCCCATTCTGGTTCTCAGGCAAACTTTTCTGTGTTTCTCTCTTGTTTGACGCCCGGAGATACGATTCTCGGGATGTCCCTTGATTCGGGAGGCCACCTAACCCATGGTGCCAAGCCTTCTTTTTCTGGAAAATATTTTAATGTAGTTCAGTATGGTGTTGACGCTCAGAGTCATAATATTAATTATGACGAAGTGGAAAAGTTAGCTCAATACCATAAACCAAAACTTATTATTGCGGGTGGTTCGGCTGTGCCCCGTCAAATTGATTTTAAGCGTTTTCGGGAAATTGCTGATAAAGTTGGGGCTTTACTGCTGGTCGATATGGCGCATTTTGCGGGGCTGGTCGCGGGTAAGGCGCACCCAAGTCCCTTGCCCTATGCGGATATCGTCACCTGTACGACTCATAAAACTTTACGTGGTCCTCGTGGCGGTATGATCTTGACAAATAAGCCGGAGATTGCAAAAAAAGTTAACTCTGCGGTTTTTCCTGGGTCACAAGGGGGGCCTCTGTTGCCTGCAATCGCAGGCAAGGCGGTTGCGTTCAAACAAGCGTTACAGCCTGAGTTTAGAGTCTATACCCAGCAAGTTATCCGTTCAGCTCAGGCCCTTAGCCGTACCCTCGTTGAGGGGGGATATAATGTTGTGACAGGGGGGACAGATACCCATCTTGTTTTGGTTGACTTAACACCTAAGTCTTTAACGGGGGATATTGCCAGTTTGGCCTTGGAGCGTGCAGGGATCACATGCAATAAGAATGCCATTCCTTTTGATCGGGAGAAAGCAATGGTGACCAGCGGTATTCGTCTTGGAACACCTTCGGGTGTGACCCGCGGATTTGGTGAAAAGGAATTTATTTTAGTTGGAGAGCTTATGATCAACGTTCTTGATGGGTTGGCTGCAAATGGCCCTGACCATAATCAAGAGGTTGAAAAGAAAACCTTCGCACGTGTCGTTGCTTTATGTAGAAGCTTCCCAATTTATTAAAGTACGCTTATCTATTGTATTTAGGTTTGCTTGCTGAGAGGTGTATATGCGGTGTCCATTTTGCGTTCATGAGGATACTCAGGTCAAGGATTCACGGCCTACAGAAGATAACTCTGTGATTCGTCGTCGACGTTTTTGCTCTAATTGTGACGCACGTTTTACGACTTTTGAGCGGGTACAGTTGCGTGAGTTAACGGTCTTGAAGAAGTCTGGTCACCGTGTGCCTTTTGATCGAGATAAGATTGAACGGTCTATTCAATTAGCCGTGCGTAAGCGTTTAATAGAGCACAATCGAATTGATTCTCTCGTAAATAATATCGTCCGTCGACTCGAAAGTTTAGGAGAGGGTGAGGTTAAATCAGAAGATATCGGCGAGCTTGTGATGTCGGGTTTGCGTTCTATTGACCAAGTCTCCTATGTCAGGTTTGCGTCTGTTTATAAAAACTTTAGGGAAGCAAAAGACTTTGAAAACTTCGTTGAAGATATGGACAGATAAATGAGAGCTCGTGTTATAGGTAGGGTTTTATTATTAAAGTTATGAATACGTATATTGATATAAGTGTATGAATATAAATACTTTTACTTATCTATAATTATAAATACTATTAAGGGGTATACCTGTGATTTCCTTTTGTGGTTTTCAGGGGGTATACGTTTTATCCTGCTGAGTTGAACGGCATGACCCGCGCACAAGAGTAGCCTGGCCTAATATTCAACGGCAGGGCTGATAATATATGAGGGTTTATTTTAAGGGGGCTGAACGCCTGATGAGCTGATGAAAAGCTTGATGCTTCCTCAATTATTTTCAAGTATTTATTTGTGTATATCAGTAAATTGATTTACCCTAATTTGTTTATGTTTATGCAGATAATGAAATAAAATTTTTTATAATTTTTATTTTCGCTAATGGGCGACAAGTGACTTTGCAAGTGTTGAGTTGTTTGGATTCTGCACCTATGGTGATTTAAAAATAGGGTCACTTTGACGAATGGGTAAAGGTTTGAGTTAGGTTTGTGAAAAAGAAAACAATTAAAAAGAGTATTTTGCGCCTTGCTGTTGTGCAAGCGCTGTATCAGTCTGAGATCAGAGGTCAAGATCCGAGTTTGACGATAGATGAGTTTCGCACTCACAGGTTGAATGAGCTTATGGGGAAAGGTCGTTGTAGCGATGCTGACCTTAATATTTTTAATCGGCTTGTCAGTGGTGTTTATGAGAATAAAGCGACTATTGATGAGATTTTGATGTCATTGATCTCCCAGTCTCGGGAATTCTCCCGTTTAGAGCCCTTGGTACGCGGTGTGTTGCGTGCTGCTACTTTCGAGATGTTGAAGGATGAAGCCGTGCCCGCCAAGGTCGTGGTAAGTGAGTATATGAATCTCTCTTATGCTTTTTTTAGTGGCCATGAGCCGCGTTTTATTAACGGTATTTTGAATGCTGTTGCGCGGCAATTAAAGCCCCATGATTTTGCTGAAAAAGCGGAAAATATCCTGGATTCAGGCGAGGATGTCCAGGATTCAGGTGAGGATGTACAGGATTCAGGCGAGGATGTAAAGGATTCAGAGGGGGGGGCACGCGGTGAAGAAGCCCAAGGAAGCGACCCGAGTGAAGAGGGGGTAGAGCACCCTTCTGCCAAGGATACCTCCCCAGATAATATGAAGTGGGGATAAGTGCGGGTATGAAAACTGAGTCTTTAGATGAGTTTCGTATAATTGACCAGTACTTAAAACCATTAGCCCATTCGGCTGCATCTTTTGGTCTTGAAGATGATGCCGCGCAGTTTGAAAATCTTGTCTACACCAAAGATATGATTGTTGAGGGTGTACACTTTTTCAGTGATGACCCGCCCCACAAGATTGCCTCTAAGGCTTTGGGCGTCAACATGTCTGATCTTGCGGCGAAAGGGGCAACCCCGATTGGGTATCTCATGGGCTTGGGATTATCTTCTGGGATTGGTGAGGCGTGGTTAAAGGGGTTTCATCAAGGTTTAAAACACGATCAAGACGTCTATAATATTGATCTTCTTGGAGGCGACTTAGTCTCTTCACCCTGTAATTTTATATCTATTTCTGCATTTGGCCGTGCGCCCAAGGGGGGAATGATCAAGCGCTCCGGTGCACAGCCTGGGGACTTGGTCGTTGTAACGGGGACTATAGGTGATGGCTGGCTGGGACTGCAAGCGCGACGCAACAAGCTGGGCGCGCTCAGTTCATCCTATCAGGATTATCTTATTGAGCGATACCTCTGTCCGTCACCGCGTCTTAATGTTGGTAAAGCCTTGGCAGGGGTGGCGACCTCGTGCACAGATGTTTCTGATGGTCTTTTGGCAGATGCACGGAATATTGCGCAGGCCTCAGGCGTACAAATTGTGATTGACGGGATGCGTGTCCCGTTATCTGCAGCTGCGCGGCAGTGGTTAGATGTCTCTGCGGAGGCCTCTCCAGAGCAATTATGGACGGGGGGCGATGATTTTGAGTTGATTGCGACTATTCCAAGTTGTATCAATATGGTAGATTTTGTATCTGCCCTTGATGTGCCAATTAGTGTTGTTGGTCGGGTTGCCTTTGGAAGTGGTGTGGTTGTTCACGATCAAGATGGGGGTGATGTTACACCGCGTATTATGGGTTTTTCTTATGGCTTTTAAATGAGATAATGATTTGCGATGAAAATTTTAATAGCTGTCTTTGTGTTGGCCTTTATTTCCCTCGGGGTCGTTCTATACTTTAGTGATGTTTTTAAAGGAGAACCTCTTACCGAGCTCCCTCCAGTGGCGGAGGATGTCACAGAAAATTGGTTGATTGATGCGGGCTCAATTGCACTTCCTGTTTATGGTCGGAGTAAGAACGTTAAAGGTTTTAAAGAAGTAACGATTCAATTAGTTTTGCGGGGTGACTATGATCAGGATTTTCTTAATCCGTATCTGCCCGTGATTTTGGATAAGCTCTTGCGTGAAAACTACGGTAAAAATAAGGCACTTCCTTCAGAAGACTTTACCCTCAGGTACAAAAAAATTGCTGCACGGACCCAAAAAACTATAGATGATATGTTTTTACCGGGTTTAGTCTTGGAAGTTAAAGTGAGCTCTTTCTAGCTTTTTAGGTGGGCATTCTTGAGCCTGAGGAGCTTTTAAACATGGGTTTAAGTGCTTTTGCGGCCAATGGTGTGGCTCCCAAGATAAATTAAGGCGTGAACATTATGGCCGGGCTGAATTTTTTTGTATTTTTATTGACATATGCACGGTATTTTACATTTAATGTAAGGCATTAAACCAATGCGTATTGGATAGACTTTGGTGCTTTTCCCTTGATGACTATGGTCGAGGGGGGAGTTTCGTTTTTTTATTATTTATTGTGAGGTTAGTGTGGGTGTTTTGAAAGTAAGTTCAGGAAAGAATCTTCCCTTTGATATCAATGTGGTGGTTGAGGTGCCCATGGGCTCTGATCCTGTGAAGTATGAAATTGATAAAGAGTCAGGAGCTATTTTTGTTGATCGTATTTTGCATACAACAATGTTTTACCCCTGTAATTATGGATTTATTCCCCAGACTCTTTCTGATGATGGCGATCCTGTAGATGTCTTGGTTGTGGGGAATTATCCCGTTGTGCCTGGGTCAGTTTTTCGGTCTCGTCCTGTTGGCGTCTTGATGATGGAAGATGAAAAAGGAGAAGATGAAAAAATACTCGCTGTCCCCCATGAAAAAATTTTCCCTCTCTATAAAGATGTGAAATCCTACACGGATCTTCCAGAAATCTTGATTGCACAGATTGGCCATTTCTTTGAGCACTACAAAGATTTAGAGCGGGATAAGTGGGTCAAGATCACCGGATGGGGCAATTATGAAAAAGCAGCTGAGATGATCCAAAAAGGTGTTGAGCGTTTCGTCTCGTAAATATAGGGATATGTTTTTTGCTGATTATGGTTAAGATTGTAGCGTACGCTCTGAATCACGGGGCGGGCGTTATAAACTTAATCTTTAATTGAAGAAATAAGAATTACTTTGTTGTTTTGCTAAATCATGGTTGCATTATTTAGTATCTCGTGGTAATTCGAATGATATCATGCACGTGAGAGGATTTTTACCCTTAGAATTAACAAGGGCAATAATATTTCCGGTGTTTGTTTTTTAATTTATTAAAGACAGATGCGTGTTTCTCACGGAGGTTTAACCGGAATTTAAGGTAAAGAAATTATGGCAATACCAACTTTTACAATGAGACAGCTTTTAGAAGCTGGAGTTCACTTTGGGCATCAGACCAAGCGCTGGGATCCAAGAATGAAGCAATATATTTTTGGTGAGCGCAACGGTGTTCATATTATTGATCTTCAACAAACAGTCCCATTATTACATACGGCCTTGAAGACAGTCAGGGATGTGGTTTCTAATGGGGGGCGTGTCCTTCTGGTAGGAACCAAGCGGCAGGCATCTGTGGCTGTGGCTGAAGTTGCAAAACAATGCGGTCAGTACTATGTGAATCATCGCTGGCTTGGCGGGATGATGACGAACTTTAAGACGATCTCCCAGTCGATTTCGCGTTTACGTGCTCTTGAAGCGAACCTTGAGGGAGATGTTACTGGTTTCACGAAAAAAGAATTATTGAACAACAGACGCAGCTTAAAAAAATTAGAAAGCGCTTTAGGGGGTATCAAAGATATGGGGGGTTTACCCGATATCATTATCGTTATTGATACTAACAAAGAATCTATTGCGGTTAAAGAAGCTAATAAAATAGGTATTCCTGTTGTCGCTATTTTAGATAGTAATGTCAATCCAAATGGGGTTCAGTATCCTGTTCCTGGAAATGATGATGCCCTACGTTCTATAAACTTGTATCTTGATTTGTTTGGTAAGGCGATCATTGATGGTCTGCAGGCAGACATTGAGTCTCAGGCTGTTGAGTTACAAGCATCTGATGAAGTATTGCTTGAAACTTTTGAAGAAAATGCACCAGCGCCTGAAGACGAGAGTGTTAGTGCTCCAGAAGAAAGCTCTGATAAGGGTCAGGGCGGTGAAACAAATTCTGAGGAGTCTTCTGAGCAAGTCGCTTAATTTTCCACATGATGATATATTCACTGGATAATTAAGTGAATTTTTTGATCCACGTTTGAGACGTAAATGCAAATGTGGATCTTTCCAAATAGGGCAGCTAACTTATCCTGAAAAAGATAATTAATTTGCCTTGTTTGAGGTATTTAAGATGATAAAGAGGGTGTTATGGTGCAAATTACTGCGGCTTTAGTAAAAGAACTGCGTGAGGTTACTGGCGCGGGTATGATGGATTGCAAAAAAGCGTTGGCTGAAAACAATGGGGAAAAAGATGCCTCTATTGATTGGCTACGTCAGAAGGGCTTGAGCCAAGCTGCACGTAAGTCTACACGGGTTGCAAAAGAAGGTTTGGTTTCTGTCCATGTTGAGGGCACGTTTGGTGCTGTGGTTGAGGTTAACTCTGAAACTGACTTTGTTGCGCGTAATCAGGCTTTTCAACAATTTGTTAGTGCTGTGACCAAGACAGCATTGACCGTTGATTCTGTTGATGCTCTAACTGCCGCACAGTTAGATGGTAGCCAAGAAGTTGTTCAAGATGCGTTAACTAATGCGATTTCAACCATTGGGGAAAATATTGAAATTCGTCGGATGGCGAAGCTGTCTGTGAGCAATGGTGTTGTTAATTCTTATGTCCATGGGTCTGTTATTGCCAATGCTGGTAAAATAGGTGTTCTGGTTGCCCTTGAATCTGAAGGCGATCAAGCAAAACTCACTGAACTTAGTAAAAAGATTGCCATGCATATTGCGGCGGCGCGTCCTGAAGCTTTGACCCGAGAAGAGTTGGACCCTGCTCTTATTGAGCGGGAGCGTGCAGTGCAGATTGAAACCTCTAAAGAGTCTGGAAAGTCTGCAGAAATTGCAGAGAAAATGGTCGAAGGCCGCCTGCGGAAGTTTTATGAGGAAGTCTGCCTGCTGGAACAAGTATTTTTGATTGACAATAAAACAAAAATTCGTGATGTTCTGGCTCAAGAAAGTAATGAAATTGGCGCGCCGATTACTCTCAAAGGATATGCCTGCTTTGTTTTGGGTGATGGGATAGAAAAAGAAGTTGAAGACTTTGCGTCAGAAGTTGCGGCGGTTGCCGGCAGCTAGACTGCTCCTAAACTTTATGGTGGGAGACGGTTTTTTACGGTCTTCCTGCCTGTTTATTTAATGTATTTTGATGAATTTGTATGAAAAAAGACCCTTTTAACTATAAGCGTATTTTGTTGAAACTCTCTGGAGAAGCTCTTGCGGGGGATCGGGATTATGGAATTGACCCCAATACAGCGAATAAGTTTGCAGATGAAATCAAAATGCTTGTGGATAGTGGGATCAAAGTTTGCGTTGTTATAGGTGGCGGGAATATCTATCGCGGTATCGAAGCCAGCACCCACGGTATTGAAAAGGCCAGTGCGGATTATATGGGGATGTTGGCCACGGTTATTAATGCGTTGGCCTTGCAGAACTCTCTTGAAAAAAAGAATATTGTTACGCGCGTCCAGTCTGCTATTCCCATGGATAGCATTTGTGAGCCGTATATCCGCCGCCGCGCCTTGCGCCATATGGAAAAGGGGCGGGTGGTTCTGTTTGCTGCTGGCATTGGTAACCCGTTCTTTACGACGGATACAGCGGCGTCCCTGCGTGCGGTTGAAATGGGGTGTGATGCCCTGTTTAAGGGGACTAATTCTGATGGCATTTATGATTCTGACCCGAAATATAATCCTAATGCGGTTCGTTTAGAGAGTGTCACTTACCAAACTGTTTTAGAGAAGAATCTAGGGTTTATGGATGCGTCTGCCATTTCACTGGCTCGTGAAAGTAACATTCCTATCATCATATTTCCAATTGGGAGACAGGGCGAAATTTTACGTGTTTTACGCGGGGATGGTATTTATTCAATTGTCAAAGATAACATTCAGTCTTAAACTTGGTTAGCTTATGTTTAATCAATTATTATAAATAATACCCTTAAATACTCGAAAGAATTATTGGAATATATGGTTATGTTAGAATATTTTGATCTTAAAAGTTTTGAGAATCGCATGAAGGGCGTTCTTGAGACTGTTAAGAAAAGTTTTGCCAGTTTAAGAACTGGACGGGCATCTCCCATGTTATTAGATAACATTACCGTTTCGGTTTATGGTCAAGTAATGCCCATTAATCAAGTATGTGCAGTATCGGTTCCTGAACCGCGCATGCTATCAGTTTCCGTATGGGATGCAAATAATGTTGATGCTGTTGAGCGGGCAATCTTACAGTCTGGACTAGGACTCAATCCAATTATTGAGGGTTCAGTTTTGCGCTTGCCGATTCCTGATATGACTCAAGAGCGTCGTCTTGAGATGAAAAAGCTTGCGGGTAAGTATGCTGAGCAGAACCGTATTGCTATTAGAAACATTCGTCGTGATGGCATGGATCAGATCAAGAAAGCTGAAAAAAGTAGCGAAATGTCCAAGGACGAAGCTAAAGAGTGGAGCGATAAGATTCAATCACTCACTGATAAGTCAATAAAATCTGTAGATCAAATGCTATTAGAAAAAGAAAATGAGATAATGCAAGTTTGAGGTTGTTACTTGATTTATGGACTTAGATGAACTTAGGAGTTGTGATGCTTCTTTAGCTTTAAAGCATGTTGCTATCATTATGGATGGTAATGGGAGATGGGCAGGATTGCGAATGTTGCCCAGAATTGCTGGGCATAGGCAAGGGGCTAAGGTTGTTAAAGAGATTGTCAAGGTATGTTGTGAAATAGGTATTAATTATCTTACACTATACACTTTTAGTTCTGAAAATTGGGAACGTCCTCAAGATGAAGTGTATAATTTAATGCGCCTGTTATGTGACCAATTAATTGATGAGTCCTCCCTGTTGCATGAATGGGGTATACATTTGAATTTTATTGGAGATAAGACTTTTTTACAACCAGAACTTGTTAGTTTAATGGAGCAGGTTGAAGAAAACACTGCTCAATATGACGGACTTAATCTTGTTTTGGCGGTTTCCTACGGGGCAAAACAAGAAATAACCCATGCCGCTCAGATGTTAGCTGAGGAGGTGCGCAATAATAACCTATCGTCTCAAGATATTACGATGGAGTCATTAGAGAATAAGCTTTATACTTCAGACATGCCGCCTCTGGATTTAATTATCCGAACGGGGGGGGAGAAAAGGTTGTCTAACTTTTTATTGTGGCAGGCAGCGTATTCAGAATTATTGTTTCTTGATACTTTGTGGCCAAACTTTACCCGTACTGATTTTATCTCTGCTGTTGAAGAATATAACAGGAGGGTGCGCCGATTTGGGCGTGTCCTTTAATTTTATATGTTAGGTGCCATATGCATATAAAACCAAATAAAAATGAGTTATCTGAGCTTAATAGTCCCCAAGGTGTTAATTTTAAGGGGAGTGAGTTCGTTAAGCGGTTTTATTCTGCCTTAGTTTTATTATCTATGGCGGTTTTTTTCATTTATATGGGGGGCTGGCTTTATAATAGTATTGTCATAGTTTGCGGACTGCTCATGTGGCTGGAATGGCTTGTTATCACCAATGGGCGATCTTCAAAAGCTGTGACGTACATCGGAGCGGTTTGCCTTGTGGGCGTTCCAGTTTTGATGGTGTTGTATGGAGCGGCTGTTGCCTTTGGGGTTTTATTACTCTTTTCTGTAGTCCTGCTTATAAGTGGTGCCCGTGCGGGTGTGCCTTTGCCGTGGCCTGGCCTTGGAGCTGTATATATAGGGTTGCCTTTAATGGCTTTAATGTGGTTAAGGGCTATTCCTGATGTTGGCCTGTCTTATGTTTCTTGGATTATCGTGGTTGTATGTGCTACTGATACCTTTGGGTACATTGTGGGGCGTTCGGTTGGGGGGAGACGGTTAGTGCCCCGATATAGTCCTAAAAAAACGTGGTCTGGATTGATTGGCGGCATGGTGGCTGCGTCACTCTTTAGCGTGGTTGTGGGATACTTCTTTGGAGCTCTCTTGAGTATGGAAAGACTTTTGATTTTTGTAGTTCTGGGGAGTGGTGCTGCCGTTATTGCACAAACTGGTGATATTTTAGAGTCTATGGTAAAACGTCGTTTTGGCGTTAAGGATTCAGGGTCGATTATTCCTGGACATGGTGGTATTTTAGATCGTGTTGACGGTATATTAACCACATCCGTTTTATTTGCCTTGAGTGTTTTTGTTTGGTCACAGGTATAGTTGAAGAGAAGATGTCTGAGAAAAAACTAATTTCAATTCTTGGTATAACAGGATCCGTAGGTCAAAGTGCTCAAGCTATACTCTTGTCTGCTCCTGATCAATATCAAGTTCAGGCCGTGACTGCCTATTCTAAGGTACATGAATTGGCTGTGAGTGCAAAATTATTGAATGCAAAACTTGCTGTTATCGCTGATGCGTCCAACTATGAAGACTTAAAGGCCGCCCTTGTGGGGACGGGTATTGAAGCAGCGGCGGGGGAGCAGGCCATATTGGAAGCGACACAACGCCCAGCTCATATTATTTTAAATGCGATTGTCGGATTTGCAGCCTTACTGCCAACCTTAAGTGCGATTAAACAAGGAAACGTGTTAGCCCTTGCTAATAAAGAGATTTTAGTTTGTTCTGGTGAAATGGTGATGAATATGGCCCACGAGTATGGGTGTCAGGTTTTACCAGTTGATTCTGAGCATAGTGGGATTTTTCAAGTTTTAGAGTCAAGAAATTTTGAGGCGATCCGTTCTGTGACATTGACCGCTTCAGGAGGACCCTTTTGGAAGAAGTCCTTGGAGCAAATGAAGGGGGTTACCCCTGAAGAAGCCGTTGCTCATCCTATTTGGAGGATGGGGGCAAAAATATCTGTTGATTCTGCAACCATGATGAACAAAGGGCTTGAGGTTATTGAGGCTCATTATCTTTTCAACTTACCTGAGGAGAAAATAAAGATTCTCGTCCATCCCCAGTCAATAATTCACGGCATGGTGGAATATGACGACGGATCTGTCCTTGCACAGCTTGCTGTTCCAGATATGCGGACCCCGATTTCTGTAGCATTTTCTTGGCCAGAAAGACGCCATAAAGTCAATAATTATCTTAATTTAGCAGAAGTTGGCCAGTTAAGTTTTGCCTTACCTGACGAGAAGCGGTTTCCCGCGTTAGTGTTGGCCCGTGAGGCGTTAAAAAGTGGAAGTGGAGCCTGCACCATATTAAATGCAGCCAATGAGATAGCTGTTATGAATTTTCTATCTCGCAAAATTGCATTTTTAGATATTATGCGTGTTGTATCTGAGACGATATCTGGGTTAAATGCATCAAATATATCAAGTTTAGAAGAGCTTCTTGACTTAGATTCTCAAGCCCGTCAGTATTCAAGCTCAATATGTAAAAAGTTATTGGTTTAAACAGTATGGATATTATAAGTCTGAAATTAATTTTTGAAAACTTCTTTGCATTTATCTTCATGGTTTTTGTCCTTGTGACGTTTCATGAGCTTGGGCATTTCTGGATGGCGCGACGTAATAATATTCTCGTTGAGGTTTTCTCCATTGGTTTTGGCCCTGAGATTTTTAGCTGGACGGATAAAGTTGGAACCCGTTGGCGGGTGTCGTTAATACCTTTGGGCGGGTATGTTAAGTTTTTCGGAGAGATGAGCCTTTTGACCCTGGAGAACGGTCAAAAAAAGAGACCTGAAGTGCGTTCATCCATTATGGAGCGTATGTTCGTCCATCAACCGTTAAGCGTTCGGGCCTTGGTGGTTCTGGCGGGGCCAGTAGCCAATTTTGTCTTAGCGTTTCTTTTATTGTTTGGCCTATTTGTTTTTCATGGACAATTACAAATCTCAGATCCACAAACAGCTCTGCCCCAAGTGCAGTATGTCCTTCCCAATTCTGTTGCGGAGAATGCCGGGTTAGAAGTTGGAGATATTATCTTACAGATTGATGATCAGGTCATTAATAGCTTTAATGAAGTCTGGTCAATTCTTACCAAAATACCTGGGGAAGATGTGACTCTGCTCTTACAAAGGGGGGAGCAAGAGGTGTACATCGACTTAACTGTTGGTGCGTACGAGTATCCAGATGGATCAGTTATGGGGAGGATTGGTATCATTAACCAAAAAGTCCAGTATGTTCGTACCGGTTTGGTTGAAGGGAGTATCATTGCCGTTCGAACTGTTGTTGGTATGTTTTCGTCTGTAGTTAAGGGGGGCGTCAGGCTGTTTACGGGTGAAGGCGCTTTGAGTGACAAAATTGGTGGACCTCTCTTGATGGCAAATTTATCAGGAAACTTTGCCCGAGCAGGTTTTGCAACTTTTATTCAACTTATGGCGCTTTTTTCGGTTAATTTGGGTGTATTAAACCTGTTACCTATTCCCGCTTTGGACGGCGGACACCTGATGTTTTATATCTTTGAATCTGTGGCAGGGCGTCCTGTGAGTCCAAAGTTGTATAAGCTCTTTTTTGTAATTGGTTTTGGATTATTATTAACTTTTATGCTTTTTATCACGTTGGGTGATATAGTAAGATATATTTAATAGTTTTCATAAAATTTTATGAGAACCGTATTTTCTTTTAGGGGATTAAAGGCAATGCATTTTTTAAGTAGCTTAAGAAACGTTTTAAATATTCAGCTTATAAATACTAAGCTCTTTTTGTTGCTGTTTATTGTGAGTTTTCTTAGTGCCATTCCATACTCTTATGGACAAAGTACTCAGGCTGAAAATGTCAAAATATCAACTATTGAGGTTGTCGGTAATAGTCGGATAGATGCTGATGTTGTCCTTTCCTATACGGATTTAAAAGTTGGTGATTTAATAGATAGCATCTCGGTTAACCAGAATTTGAAAGAGTTATTTGCAACAGGCTTGTTTGTAGATGTCAAAATTTCTTTTGATCAAGGCCTATGTCTTGTCACTGTGGTTGAAAACCCTCTCATAAATAAAATTGCCTTTGAAGGGAATCGTGTTCTTAAAAACAAGGAAATTAGTGGCGTCACGTTAGGGCTTAAGTCTCGGTCTATATATAACCGTGAATCTATTCAGCAAGCTGTGCAGTCTATTACAAAAAAATATCAAGAAAATGGACACTGGGGCGCTCAGGTTTCACCAAAAATTATTAAGTTAGATGATAATCAGGTGAACATTGCTTTTGAAATTATTGAAGGCCGTAAAACTAAGATTAAAAAAATCAACTTCAAAGGAAATAGAAAGTATAGCGATGCTGATCTGCGTCGGGTTATTCACAGTGGTGTCGATGTTTTTTGGAACTTGAGTGTAAAAACCTATAACCCAGAGTTTATCGAATACGATAAGCAGTTATTAAATATTTTTTATAATGATAACGGATATGTTGATTTTAAAATCAAGTCCTTTTTAAAAGAATTGGATCCAGATAGAACTGGTTTTTATATCACCTTTGATGTGGAAGAAGGGGAGCAGTTTAGAGTTGGAGAGGTGGACATAGTCTCAGAAGTTGATGATGTCTCTGCCCAACAATTAGGTTTCTATTTGGCAATATATAAGGGGAATGTTTATAGCGATAGTATGGTTATCGCAACACAAAATCTTTTTACTGAATTTATTGGTAAACAAGGGGATATGCCGTTTGCTATAGATGTTAAGAAACAAATTGATCGTGAAAATCAGGTAGTGAACTTAAAGTTTATTATTAAAAATAGCACCCGCATTTTTGTTGAGAGAATTGATATTCTCGGCAACACCAAAACTGAAGACAGGATTATACGCCGCGAGTTCCGATTAAACGAGGGCAGTCCGATGAACCAGTTTAAGTTGATAGAGTCTAATCAAAGAATTAACAACCTCAACTATTTTTCAAAAGTGAATCTTTCTTATAAACAAGGAAGTTCTCCTGATAAAGTGATTATCTTGACAGAAGTTGAGGAGAAGCGTACCAGCTCTTTTTACTTTAGTCTCCCCTTTGGAACAGGCGCTTATGACCCTACAGAATACTCTAAGAAAGACGAGGGCTTTTTGGCCAATTTGAATCTTGGTATTGGTCTTAATTTTGAAGAGACAAACTTTATGGGTGTTGGGCAGCAGTTTTTATTAAAGACAATGTATAGTGTGAAAAATAAGTATCTATCCTTTAGTTTTACTGAGCCTAGAGTAATGGATTCTAATGTGTTCTTAGGGTTTGATGTGGGGGTTAGCAATAGCTATAGCTATGTGAAGTTAGATTCTAATGAAGATGAAGATGCGGCGAAAGACGAGGAAGAGCCTGAGACCGATTCTGATGAAGATGACGACTATCTTGTTAAACACAAAAGCAACAAGTATGTTACGTTTCGTGGAGGCATACATTATAGTGATAATGTGACCGAAAACCTCTCTTTCAACAATAAAGTAAGAGCGCAGCGTAAGGTGGATCCAGACGAAAGTCAGAGTACCGACTTTGAGAGTGATGATTTAACATACATCTCTTCTCTATCCCACTCAATTTTGTGGAACTCGAAAGACCGTCCAAGAAGTACAAATAAGGGGTCGTTGTTTAAGCTTACAACCAAGTATGCTGGTTTTATGGGTGACCTTAATTATTTAAAAAATACCTTTGACCAAGAGTTTTACCGTCCAATAATAGATGATATTGTCTTTGTTGAACGATTTAGTTATGGTAATATCAGGAATCTTAAAGAGAATATTACGACGAGTGATGACCTGCTCGAGCCTGAAGAAAGATTCTTCTTGGGGGGGCAGATGCTTCGTGGATTTGCAAACTTTGGAATCGGACCACGGGGTAAAGATACTAAGAGTGCATTTGGTGGACTAAACTATTTTAATGGAAGTTTTGGTGTACGGTTCCCCTTACCCATGCCGTCGAAGAATTTAAAACTGTATGGGCGTTTATTCCATGACTTTGGTATGGTCTGGGGATTTGAGAAAAATATTAATACCGAACTATATGATCATGGCAAGTCCATTAGAGCGTCCTTTGGGATCGGCATTACCCTTGATGTTGGGTTCTTCCCAATATCCATTTCTTATGCATTTCCTTACTTAAAAGAAGAATATGATGAGGTCAGGAATATACAGTTTAGTATGCAATAGTCGTCCACTGGGATGTATGAATAATCATACTTTTAAGCTACGTCTATTTGCGTATGTATTTTGGGCGGCCTCTTTTTTTGCAGCCCCCGTTGTCTATGGGCAATCATCTGAGGTGGTTGTGGTAGATTACAAATATATTCTGAGCAACAGTAATGCGGGGCAGTGGGTTTCGAGCTTCGCGCTTGCGCAGCGGGATAAGTTTCAGGTACTGATAAATTCTTGGTATGATACCCTTAAGCAGGAAGAGGATCGTCTGTTACGTGACCAGAAGGTTCTGGATCGGGTGGCTTTTCAAGATAAGCTGAGAAAGTTTGAAGCCTATCAGGTGAAAGTTAAGCAGGATATTGAAAAGATTAATAATAAAATCGCGTTGTTATTAAATGACGGACGTGAGCAGATTTTATCAGCTCTTAATGAGATTGTTCAGGGTGAGGCGGAGAAAAGGGGGGTTACTGTGGCGTTTGATAAGTCATTCCCCATTTATTTTGCCGCGAGTATCGATATAACAAATATTGTGATGGCGCAGCTTAATATTAGAATGACCTCGGTTGATCTGAAAGAAATATCTTGGGATTAAAAGAGGGATATTTCTATCATTACGTTGTTACCTTGCTTGGTTAATTAAAATTATTGTTGGAAAATAATGTCTAAGGCGAGGGCACCCCATGTGCCTATAGTCTTTTTTTATGCTAAATAATGGAGAATATTTTTATGGTTGAGACACCCTCTAAACTTACAATAGATTTTATAGATATTAATAGAATTATGGAGTGTATTCCCCATCGTTATCCTTTCTTGTTGATTGATAGTTTGGAGAATGTGGTCATTGGTGAGTCGGCTTCAGGAATTAAGAATGTCACAATTAATGAGCCTTTTTTCCCTGGGCACTTTCCATCACGCCCTATTATGCCAGGCGTTTTAATTGTTGAGGCAATGGCACAGACTGCCGCTGTTCTTGTGTTTGAAAGTGTTGATGAACCTACGGATAATAAACTAATTTTTTTCATGGGGTTTGATAAAGTTCGTTTTAGAAAGCCGGTTGTGCCAGGGGATCGTTTACGTTTAGGGGTGAAGAAACTCCATTCTCGTGGTCCAGTTTGGAAGTTTGAGGGATATGCATTTGTGGGTAATGAAGTTGTCTCACAGGCTGAATTTACCGCTATGTTTAAGGATAAAGAAGAGGCGTAAGGTGAAAAGCATATTTATAAAATATCAGAGCTTTATCATCTAAGAGGCTGAGGAGCGCTTTTTCATAGGGAAGTGGAGATGCGCGTTGATTTTGTTTTGCCATGTTGGGGAATTTAAAGAAGAAAGCATAAAGTTTTTATGGCTGGCCATAGTAAATTTAAAAATATTATGTACCGAAAAGGTGCTCAAGATAGTAAGCGCGCCAAGGTTTTTACTAAATTAGGGCGTGAATTAACAATTGCAGTTAAAACTGGTGGTGAAGATAAGGATAATAATCCTCGATTACGCACAGCAATTTCAGCTGCCCGTGCTCAAAATATGCCCAAAGATATTATTGCTCGCGCAATTCAGAAGGGTCTGGGCATGACGGAAGGTGATAATTATGAGGAGATGCGCTATGAGGGGTATGGCTCCCATGGTGTGGCAATTATTATTGAGGCGTTAACAGATAATCGGAACCGTACAGCAGCCCATATTCGTAGTCTTTTTAATAAATATAACGGCTCATTAGGGGAAGATGGCAGCGTATCTTTTCAGTTTCAACGGTTGGGGTGGATTGTCTATCCGATGTCGGTAATTTCTGAAGATGAGATTTTTGAGCTCGCCTTGCACGTTGGCGGTGAGGATGTTGTGGTCGAGAAGGGTTTTTATGAAGTTATTGTCTCGCCAGAAGCCTTTAATGAGGCGTGCGAATCCCTAGAGACAAAGTTAGGACAGCCTGAAAGCGCGACGATTGGCTGGAAACCGGTTAATACAATTACAATTGATGATGTGGGTGTTGCACAAACTATCATGAAACTTATTAATGCCCTAGAAGACTCTGACGATGTTCAAAATGTGTGGTGTAACCAGGACTTTAGTGACGAGATATACGAAGAATTAGTAAAGCTCATGGAAAATTCATAGAATTAAGAGATAGAGTATGGTGCGCATCATTGGGCTTGATCCTGGATTAAATAAAACTGGCTGGGGGGTCATTGTAAGTGAAGGGAATAAATTGCACCATATTGCAAATGGGACGATTCGCACTGATACGCTCTTGAGTATGGCGGAGCGTTTGGTTACTATTGATAGGGGCATCTCTGAGGTAATTGAAGCTTACCAACCGGATGAAGCGTCTGTTGAGATTATTTTTCTGAACATTAATGCCCAGTCTACCTTAAAACTTGCTCATGCACGAGGAGTGGTCTTAATGGTGCCAGCACGCTATGGGGTTATAGTGAGGGAATACGGCGCAAAGCACGTTAAAAAGTCTATCATTGGCACTGGTAATGCCCCTAAAAGTCAAGTTGAAGCAATGGTGTCACGCCTTCTGCCTGCGGTTAAGTTTAGTTCTCAAGATGCGTCTGATGCTCTGGCTGTTGCCATATGTCACGCCCATCATCGTGCCTTTAATGCGTCAATCGGAGGAGCTCAGTGATCGCCAAGTTAAAAGGTCTAATTGACATGGTCGGTGAAGATTCTGCCATTATAATGGTTGGTGGCGTCGGATACTTAGTTTTTTGTTCAACGCGGACGCTACAAACTTTAATTCGTGATCAAGAAGTGACGCTGGTCATTGAAACTTACGTGCGTGAGGACTGTATTAATTTATACGGCTTTTTATCAGAAACCGAGCGGGAGATGTTTCGTTTGCTCACAAGTACCCAAGGGGTCGGGATGAAAATGGGCTTAGCAATTTTATCTGCCCTCTCGCTGCATGCCATAGAAATGGCAATTTTAAGTGGAGATAAACAAAAGCTGACCTGTGTAAGTGGTGTGGGTGTTAAGCTGGCGCAACGGCTGATAAATGAAGTAAAAGACAAGCTGGTAAAGTTGAAGTCATCTGTTAATAAAACTCATCAACTAACTGAAAATAATGAATTTAATAGTTCGGAGTCTTCTACATCTGATAGGCAATCAGAAGCGGCAGAGCTTGAGGGTGAGCACAGGGTTAATGACATTGTCAGCGCTCTAATAAACTTAGGGTATGGTCAATCAGATGCTTTTTTAGTTGCGATGAAGGCAGTGAAGGAGCTTGGAAGTTCGGCATCTGAGCCAGACTTGATTCGTTTCTCCTTAAAAGAGATTACCTTAAAATGAATGATTCTTCTCGAATAGTTGATCACAAAGCCCTATCGGAAGATGCCGCTAATCGGGAGATTATTGAGAGGAGTTTGCGTCCTCAGACTTTAGATGATTTTATTGGACAAGCCGCAGGACGAGAAAACCTAAAAGTCTTCATTAGCGCGGCGCGACAGCGTAAGGAAGCTATGGATCATGTTTTGTTTCATGGCCCTCCTGGTCTTGGTAAGACAACTTTAGCGCAAATTGTTGCCCGTGAACTTGGGGTGAGCTTTCGGACGACCTCAGGGTCGGTTATCACCAAAACTGGTGATTTAGCCGCGATTCTGACCAGTGTTGAGCCCCATGATGTCCTCTTTATTGATGAGATTCATCGTTTAAGTGCGTCAGTTGAAGAGGTTCTATACTTGGCCATGGAAGACTTTCATATGGATGTCATGATTGGTGAAGGACCGTCTGCACGCTCGGTACAAATTGACCTGGCACCATTTACCCTGATTGGCGCGACAACTCGTTCAGGTTTGATTACGAAGCCGTTACGGGATAGATTTGGTATTCCTGTGCGCCTTAATTTTTATACCCCTAAAGAGTTAGAGCTTATTGTTATGCGTAATGCGTCCCTTTTAAGGGTTGACTTAACTCAGGCGGGTGCTTTCGAGATTGCGCGCAGGTCAAGGGGAACCCCCCGCGTTTCGGGGCGACTTTTAAGAAGGATTCGCGATTTTGCTGTTGTTCTGGGCACGTCCGTTATTGATGAGCGCGTGGTTGATGAAGCCCTGACACGGTTGGAGGTTGATCATATGGGGCTTGATGCAATGGACCTGCGATATTTATCGTGTATTGCTAACCTGTATGAAGGGGGGCCTGTGGGGATAGAAACCCTGTCGGCGGCATTAAGTGAGCCAAAAGATACCATTGAAGATGTGCTTGAGCCATATTTGCTACAGCAGGGGTTTATTCAGCGCACGTCGCGCGGTCGCATACTCACTAAATACGCGCTCTTGCACTTAGGCATGACCCCTGTGGATTTGAGCTCCCATGAGGGGAATAACAAAGACCTGTTTAATTCGTAAATATTTGGACGCATCAAGCTAAGATGTCAATACTAAAGAAAATCTGCTATAAAGGTTAAAATGCAATCAAAAGGCGAGTTTCTTTATTCAGGAACTTATAAAGTGTTTAAATCGTAGTTTTTATTATAAATATTTGTCATGTAACCTATATTTTATTAAAAATTATATTAAACTACTGTGTATTTTGTTTTGCTGTGCGAGTGCCTTGGTGGTGTTTTCTAGGACATTGATTGTAAAGATGCGCGGGGTACTCTCATGAATATTGCAATTAGCTTGGGTCGGGGATGCTGCGGTCAATAAAGGTCTATTAGTATCACATGGGGTCAAGCAAGGCCTATTAATATCACATGGGGTCAAGTACATTTGACGCGCCATTTAATTGAAGTGAGGAAAAGTATGGAGCCAGAGGTTATCAGTGGTTTAATAACAGAAATATCTTCCGAAAAAATCGGAATTTACCGTCTTTTTATGGATGCAGATTGGGTTGTTAAATCTGTTATGATTGGTTTGATTTTCTCCTCTATTTGGTGTTGGGCTATTATTTTTGAGAAGATTTTCCGTATTCGTTGGTTGAAACGTACCGCTTATGAATTTGAAGAAAACTTCTGGAATGTCTCTTCTTTAGATGATTTATATGAACAAGTCTCACGGGCGCCCAAGGATCCCATGTCAGCCCTGTTTGTCGGTACCATGCGGGAGTGGAAGCGCTCATTAAAGGGGATAACTAATAAAAAAAGTCACGTTCATATTGGGACACTCGGCGCAGGTCTATCGGACCGGTTAAATCGCGTTATTAATATTACCGTTGATCGAGAAATGGAAAGGTTAGAACGTAATATGACTTTTTTAGCTTCTGTGGGGTCGGTTGCACCTTTTGTCGGATTATTTGGAACTGTATGGGGGATTATGAATTCTTTTCAAAGTATCGCGATTGAGAAGAATACCAGCCTAGCTGTCGTTGCCCCTGGGATCTCCGAAGCTTTGTTTGCAACTGCCCTTGGCTTGCTTGCAGCAATTCCAGCAGTTTTAGCTTTTAATAAATTTAACTCAGATTTAGGACGTTATGCCGATCGTTTACAAATATTTGGAAGTGAACTGGTGGCGTTTTTATCTCGTAAAATGGATGAGTATAACTGATTATGCGTACAAATCTTTCAAATTCATCAAATAAAAGGCGGGGTCGTTATCAGCCAATGTCTGAAATTAATGTTACGCCGTTTGTGGATGTAATGTTAGTTTTGTTAATTGTTTTTATGGTTGCAGCGCCCTTGCTGACATCTGGTGTTACGGTTGATTTACCAGAGACGGAGGCAAAAAATGTTTCGGGACAAGATGAACCGATTGCAATTACTGTTGATGTCAATGGGGCTATTTATCTTCAAGAGACGAAAGTGAGTCTTGATGAGCTCTTGCCTCGTTTAATTGCTATTACTGATAGCAATCCTGATTTACGTATTTTTATTCGTGGGGATAAAGACGTTGATTATGGTACAGTTATTGATGTGATGAGTCTGGTAAATGCATCTGGTTTTAATAAAATTGCCCTTATTACGACACCGAAGGTAGCAAAGTAAACAATATGTATTTGATGGTTGCTATATCGTTAATGGCACACATGGGTTTTTTTCTGCTGGTAATGTTTGTGGCTCCAGAATCCAAAAAACTTCAGCAGAATGACATGACGTACATGGTTGTGGAAATTATGGATATTGCTGATGATACTGTCTTTAAGGAAGAAGAAAACGAAAGTGTGGAAGATGAAGAGCCTTTGGTGAAAGCTCTGCCGACAACACAAATACAACCTTCACCCGAACCAGCACCAAAGTCTGCACCAGCTCCAGCTCCAGAGCCAGCTCCAGCTCCAGAGCCTGAACCAGAGCCTGCACCAGCTCCAGCGCCAAAATCCATAACGGAACCCGCGCCTGTTCTGCCAAAACCTGCGCCAACACCCCCCAAACCAGCACCAACGCCCCTAAAGCCAGCGCCCCCCAAACCAGCACCAACGCCCCTAAAGCCAGCGCCCCCAAAGCCTGCACCAACGCCTCCAAAGCCTGCGCCAACACCCCCCAAACCAGCACCGAAAGTTCAGCAAAAGGCTAGTAAAAAAGAAAATAGTTTTGATGTTGATAATTTAATTTCCCTACTAGATAAACGCATTCAAGAGAAAGATGCCGCGTCTGTCGTGAGCCGTCAGGTAGATAAAAAAGATAATGATAAAGGGTCTTTATCGTCAAAAGTTAAAGAAGAAAATAAAAAGAATCTTAAACTAACTATAAGTGAGATTGATGCGATTCAATTCCAGTATTATCAGTGCTGGAAATTACCAATAGGGATGTCGTCCAATGCGGCGGGTATTGTCAGGGTAAAAGTGTGGTTATCTATTAGCGGTGAAAGAAAACGTCACCGAGTTTTGACAAGTTCTTCTGGCCCAGCGCAATACGCTAAAAGAGCGCTGACTGAGTCCGTCGAGCGCGCGGTTATTGATTGTAGTCCCTTGAAAAGTTTACCCAAAGGGAAATATAATCAATGGAAAGAAATTGAATTAAGTTTTGATCCAATCGATTTATTAAGGTAACCTGAGTATTATAATGATAAAAGTAAGATTTTTTGCTGCACACAGATTTGTATTTTTAGCATGTTTTTTGTTATTAGGTTCTGTGAAGGCATATGGGACATTAAAGATTGATATTACCAATGGTAATGCCGAGCCACTTCCCATTGCACTTGTTGTGCAGTCAGCGAAGGGCTCTCCTGAAGAGCAATTTGTCTCTGGTATTTCAGAGGTAATTACAAATAATCTTATTCGTTCTGGTCTGTTTTCGATTGTAGATAAAAATGCACATATTGATGCATCTTTGGTGCAAGGGGCGCTCCCTAGTTTTAATTATTGGCGACAGATTCGCGCAGATGCGTTAGTTACCTTAAAAGGGGAGATGGTCGGTGATGGCACCATCCGTATTGAGTTTCGCCTCTGGGATACGGTGCGAGAGCAACAAATCCGTGGTAAGTATTACTTTGCTTCCTATGATTTTTGGCGACGGATTGCCCATATTATCTCAGACAACATATATACGCGCCTTACGGGGGAAAGTGGCTATTTTGATACGAGTATTGTGTATATTTCAGAATCAGGATCCAATAAAAAGAAGATAACGCGTTTGGCAATTATGGATCAGGATGGTGAGAATCATCGTTTTTTGTCTGATGGTAAAGACTTAGTTTTAGGTCCGCGTTTCTCTCCAAATGATCAGCGTATTGTTTATTTGAACTATTTTAATAAAATGCCGCGTGCGTACTTGTTTAATATCGAGACGGGGGTGCAAGAGCTCATAGGTGAATTCTCTGGTATGACAATTTCCCCGCGTTTTTCACCTGATGGGGAAAAGATTATTCTTGCGGCCGATATGAAAAAAAAAGGGAGAAAGGGGGGCAGTTTTGAGATTTATGCCATGAACTTAGAGACGCGCGTCATGAAGCGTCTTACTAATAATTCGTGGATGGATATCTCTCCAAGTTATTCGCCAGATGGTAAAAAAATTGTTTATGTTTCAAATAAGCCAGGCTGTCCCCAACTCTATGTTATGGATGCTAATGGCAAGAACAGTAAACGTATAAGTTATCATACTAAGAATGGAACTAAATTGCGGTGCGGGGCATTATATACAACGCCTGTTTGGTCGCCTCGAGGGGATTTAATCGCCTTTACCAAACAATATGATGGACTTTTTTATGTTGGGGTAATGGCCGTTGATGGGTCGAGTGAGCGCTTGCTTGACCATGTAAAGATGCCAGATAATTTTCATGTGGAAGGTCCCGCGTGGTCGCCAAATGGGCGTCAACTTCTGTTTTACAGAAAAAATCCCGTTGCATCCGATGGATCAGGAGGGGAGTCACGCATATACGCTATTGATATTAGTGGTCGTAGTTTCCGTCATGTGATTACCCCTTTAGAAGGTTCTGACCCCGCATGGTCACCTTTGAAAAGTATTAAAGAGGTGCAATAGAGATTCTCTTTTTCATAGAATCATATTATCTTCAATAAAGGGCTATTTATTTGTATACAAGAAATTATTAAATTGTTAGTTATTGATTATATAGTCGTTTTGTTTATGCTAGTTAACGGGAGTTGGTAACGTTAATTTACAGTGTTGTTTTGTTTTTATTTTTTAATTTTGCCCATGGGAGCTTATAATGCATTTTAAGATTATTAGTTTATTAGCTGTTAGTTTATTAATGAGTGGCTGTTTTGTAAAAAAACCTGAAATAGATGTTGCTGCAGATGGAAGTGGAAATACCACCACTCAGGTCACTTCTGAACAAGTAAGCCAACCATCTGAACCAGCCACTTCGGTTGTATCTCAAGAGACGTCACCTAGCGTTGTGACTAAAGAGTCTTTTGTCTCTGAAGCGGGGGATAGGGTGTTTTTTGGTTTTGATAGGTCAGACCTGGATCTGGATGCACGCAAAACATTACGGCTTCAGGCAGCTTGGTTAAATAAGAATCAGTCGTTTACTGTTGTAGTAGAAGGCCATGCTGATGAGCGTGGAACTCGTGAATATAACTTGGCTTTAGGTACGCGCCGTTCTGCAATCGTCAAAGACTATTTGATTGCTTTGGGTGTAAATGAAAACCGCATCCGCGTTATTAGCTATGGTAAAGAGCGTCCCGATGTTCTTGGCTCAAATGAGTCAGCTTGGGCAGCAAATCGCCGTGTAGTGACGGAAGTGCAATCTAACTAGTACTGATTGCTTTACTGGGCAAAAAAACACCTTTTTAGTTAAAATAGCTTTTATTTTTTAAGTGTAGCACCCATAAGTTTGGGTGTTACACCTTATTATATTTAAATATTTCTGATGTTGAGTTTGTTTTGTTTCATATTATTTTATTGTCTTTATTGACTTTTTCAAATTTCGCTTTGGCGCAGAGTAATGTATTCGCTGTTAGTAATGCCAGTGCTGATGGGCGTGTAGGGGCTATATATGAGCGCCTCGTTCGGCTTGAGGAAAACTTAAATATGCTGCAGCGGGCATTTTATTCTGATGGCGTGCCTGTAAATAATGACAGTGTATCGAGTCAAAAACCTTTATCTATGTCTAAAGTAGATAAGAGTGTTATTCAGGCAGAGACGGATTTATTTTTTGATCGAGTTTTAAATATAGAAAAAGAACAACAAATCCTTATTGGTAACTATGAAGTACTTTATCATGAGATTGAAAGTATTAGTACACGCTTAGATAAGTTGGTCGTTGACCTTGATTTTCGTTTACGTTCAGTGGAAGACAACATTCAGGCATTGAGGAGTCAATCAAGTGCTCAACAGTCTGAGGGGGCACTTGATGATTTCAGCGGTGATGCGGATGCCTTTAAGTTAAGCCGGGTACAAACTCTTGGCGTGAATACGGCGCAAAGCATCTCTACTGCCTCTAAGGAGGAGGGCGTGGCGGAGCAGACTACCGAAATGTTAATCCCTCAAGATGGTTCCGTGAAAGAAAAGTATCGGGCAGCCCTTAATTTTATCCGCACACGTCAATACGATAAGGCGGAGCAGGCCTTCAACCAGTTTTTAAAAGCCCACCCTAATGATGAGTTGTCAAGTAATGCCTACTATTGGCAGGCAGAGTCTTTATATGTGCGAAAAGACTATGAGCGGGCGGCAGTTGTCTTTTTAAATGGCTACAAAGCCTTTCCTGATGGCAAAAAGTCACCTGATATCCTTTTAAAGCTTTCGCGGTCATTCTCTGAAATGGGGGACAATAATCAGGCATGCACAATTTTATTCCAGTTTAAAAAGGCGTTCCCTGATCTGCAAGGTGCCACAGTAAACTATGTTGCACAGGACCTTAAGAAACTTTCTTGTCAGGATAGCGGGATGTAGAATGGACGTTATGCAAACTTCTTTAGAGGATGCATTTAACCAAAATTTGGAATACTTGGGATGTCGAGGAAATCCTTTGGTTCTAGCTGTTGCTGTCTCTGGAGGTCGGGACAGCATGGCGCTTTTGAATTTAGCAGTGGCCAAAAAGGGTGTTTGTCATGTGGTGGCGTTAACGGTTGATCATGGATTGCGCCCTGAATCTAGCCATGAGGCTCACTGGGTTGGGGCCTATTGTTCCGCTTTAGGCGTTGAGCATCACACCTTATTGTGGCGTGAGTGTAAGCCAAAAACAGGAATCCAGTCTGCTGCCCGCGATGCAAGGTATCGCTTGTTGTCGCATTTTTGTCATCAAAAAGGCATCATCCATTTGCTTGTGGGGCACCATGCTCAGGATAATATCGAGACTATTATTATGCGCCAAGCGCGCACCCACAAGGGAGGGGCATCCCTGGGGCTTGCGGGTTTGAGCGCCTCGATTATTAAGGAGGGGGTGAGAGTTTTGCGGCCATTATTAACTTTCACGCGGGATGAGATTACACAATACTGTAAATCTTCTCATATTCCATGGTTGGAGGATGTCTCGAATCAGAATGCTGCCTATGAGCGTGTGCGTGTAAGAAATCGTGACCTTGTGACGTTTTATGATCGGGACAGCTGCGTCAAAGCAAGACAGGCATTGGAGGCGGAGGCAAGGTCTTTTAGTGTCCTGCATATTCGACCAGACTTTCGAGGGTGCGCGGAAGTGACTTTAACGGTGATGAATGACTTTTCTTGTCGCGCCGTCTGTCTTGCGATTGCGTGGGCGGTCAGATGGGTGCGCGGGCGAACGACCTATTTGCCATCTTTGGAAAAAGTTGAGACTATTTTAGGGAATCCAGGTGTAAATCATACTTTGCTAGGTGTCCTTTTTTTATGGAAAAAAGGCGCTTTGCATTTATATCGCGAGGCGCGCCACCTGCCTTTATATCAAAAGATACCAATTAAGTATTCCCGTTGGGATGAAAGGTTTGATATTTATACCGAGCAACCTGTGACGGTTGCGCCCTTGGGGAAGGTGTCCTCTCGCCGTTTAAACGGGTTAAAAATTGCCTCGTGGCCCGCGGTATTACGTCGAACGTGGCCAGTTGTATGGGATCAAGATGCCCCTGTGCTGGACGGGGAGGCGTTCAGTTATAAAGTATGTTTTAATCCCAGTGTCGCTCTTGTACCCCCTCCCTTTGTTGCATTATAAGCGTTCTATGGCCCTAAGATATCGCGTACAGGTAGGTTTATTGTTGTTTTTTATTGTGATTATCTTGTATGAATAAATGAAGTTTTGGATTTATATTTTAAATATCATATAGATTGGCATGTTTGGTGTTATGGTGTAGTATTAAACTGCCCATCGTCTATGTGTTAGTTGTGGAATTTTAGGAGTTTCCAAGTGGCCCTCAATCTTATTAGAAATGGAAAAAAACTGTGAATAATCTTAGTCGTAATATTTTATTATGGGGTATAATTTTAGTCTTAATTATTGGATTTTTTAACGTTTTTATGGGGGAGGATACCACAAAAAGTGGTCAAAGCATCGCTTTTTCTGAATTTATCTCTCAAGTTGAAAATGGCAAGATTAGTGATGTGACAATTAAAAGTAATTATATTTCTGGCCATACGAGTACGGGGAGTAGTTTTTTCACCTATGCACCAGATGACTCTAATTTTGTTGACAAACTTTTAGAAAATAAAGTGGTAATTACCGCTTCTCCTTTAGATAAAGGAGTGTCATTTATATCGTTATTAATCAACTGGTTACCATTCATTGTTTTAATTGGACTTTACTTTTTCTTTATGCGTCAAATGCAAGGTGGTGGCGGGCGTGCAATGGGATTTGGAAAGTCTCGAGCACGTATGTTGACCAAGAAAAGCGGTCTTGTGACCTTTGAAGATGTTGCAGGCGTTAATGAAGCCAAAGAAGAACTTGAAGAAATTGTTGAGTTTCTGCGTGACCCGCAAAAGTTTCAACGTCTTGGCGGACGTATTCCTAAAGGCGTGTTGTTGGTGGGTCCTCCGGGGACAGGAAAAACCCTTATAGCCCGTGCAGTTTCGGGTGAAGCAAATGTGCCATTCTTTACCATATCTGGTTCTGACTTTGTTGAGATGTTCGTGGGTGTGGGTGCCAGTCGTGTCCGTGACATGTTTGAGCAGGCCAAAAAGAATTCTCCTTGTATTATTTTTATTGACGAGATTGACGCCGTAGGGCGCCACAGGGGTGCTGGACTTGGGGGCGGTAATGATGAGAGAGAGCAAACCTTAAACCAACTCTTAGTTGAAATGGATGGATTTGAATCTAATGAAGGGGTTATCTTAATTGCCGCCAGTAACCGTCCAGATATCCTCGACCCAGCCTTGCTGAGACCGGGACGTTTCGATCGTCAAATTTCCGTACCTAATCCAGATATTGCAGGGCGTGAAAAAATTCTTCAAGTGCACTTGAAGAAAATTAAGTGCGCGCCCAACGTGGACTCTCGAATTATTGCACGGGGAACGCCAGGATTTTCTGGGGCCGATCTTGCGAACTTGGTCAATGAAGGTGCTCTGTTTGCGGCCCGTTTTAATAAGCGTGTTGTTAGTTTGGAAGACTTGGATGCTGCCCGTGATAAGGTGATGATGGGGGCGGAGCGAAAGTCTGCGGTGTTGGATGATCAAACCAAGAAAATTACGGCTTATCATGAAGCAGGACATGCTCTTGTTTCTGTTAAAGTTGAGGGCAATGATCCGATTCATAAGGCGACGATTATACCCCGTGGACGTGCTTTAGGAATGGTGCAGGTTTTACCTGAGAAAGATGTCTTAAACTTTACCCGCCAGCAATTATACGGCAGGCTTGCCATGTCAATGGGAGGGCGTGCGTCTGAAGAGATTACCTTTGGTTACAAAAATGTTACCAGTGGCGCCCAGAGTGATATTCAACAGGCAACCAGAATGGCGCGTGCAGCTGTTACCCGTTGGGGGTTTAGTGATGAATTAGGGCCATTGGAGTATGGGGAAAATCAAGATGAAGTTTTCCTTGGTCACTCAGTTAGCCGAGGACAGACTATTTCTGAAAAAACATCCGAGAAAATTGATCAAGAAGTCCATCGTCTGGTCATAGGTGGGTATGATAAAGCCTTAAGTGTCTTAAAAGAACACCATGATCAATTAGTGCTCCTGGCGGAATCTCTTTTGGAGTATGAGACGCTTACGGGGAGTGAGATTACCAGACTTCTGGAAACGGGTAAAATAGATCGTTCGCCCACAGAATCGGCATTTGAGAATAAGAATTATCGTTTTGGTGCGGGATCTCGGTCTTCTGTTCCAACCTCCCGTGCCTATGAAGGTGCTTTCCAAGATGTGCTAGAAAGCGATAGGAAAAAGTCAGAGAAATCCTCTCCAAAGCCTGAAGAAGAAGATAAAGATACAGATAAAGATACAGATACAAATAAAGATACAAATAAAGATAAAGATAAAGATACAGAATCGTAACATTATGTTGATTCATTCTGGTGCGTATTTTGTTCCTTATGGTTGGATTTCAGGTGATCTAGGGCGTTTACTTGAAAAAGAGGGGCGTGCACTTAGGATTGCTGGGGGGTGGGCCTATGCCACCCGCGTTCGTATCTTATTTCGTGATGATGCGCTCCATCTCGATCTTACCGTTGATTGCGTTGAGGACTGGTTATTAAGTCTTGAGGGAGGGGGGGAGTCTGTATCCCGTGACCGCTGGCGGGCTCTGACCACCCAGCGTCGACCTTTAACTGGATTTGACTGGTTGAAGCCGGTTATTATGGGTATTTTGAATGTAACTCCAGACAGCTTTTCTGATGGGGGAGACTTTTTTGACCCGCAAGCTGCCCTTAATCATGCCCATGCCATGAGAGAGATGGGGGCTGATATTATTGATATTGGGGGGGAGTCTTCTCGCCCAGGAGCCGTGCCCGTATCCATAGAGGAGGAGGTTTCCAGAGTCGCCCAACCCATAGGGGCTATCTCGCCCCATGCCTTGGTCTCAATCGATACCCGTCATGGAGAGACTGCCCGCGTTGCCGTCAATAACGGTGCTGCGTGGATTAATGATATAATGGCGGGGCGCGAGTCGGAGATGATCCCAATAATGGCTGAATGCGCAACACCCGTGGTGTTAATGCACTGTTTAGGTCAGCCTAAGGTTATGCAGGTTAACCCCTCTTATGATAATGCCCTTCTTGATATTTTTGATTTTTTAGAGAACCGTATTAATGTGGCGGTTGCAGGTGGCGTCAACCGAAATAATATTGTTGTAGATCCGGGTATTGGCTTTGGTAAAAGTTTAGATCATAATCTAACTCTTATTAAAAACGTTTCTATTTTTCATGGTTTGGGGTGTCCTATTTTATTTGGTGCATCCCGTAAGCGTATTATAGACATGATTTGCCAAGAGATGACACCAAAGAAAAGGGTCCCTGGGTCGTTATTCTTGGTCGCAGAAGCTATAAAACAAGGGTGTCAGATTGTGCGCGTTCATGATGTTGCTGAAACGCATCAAGTCGTACAAATGTATAATTTTTTTAATGGATAGATAATGACGATATTACGTAAATATTTTGGTACTGATGGTATTCGTGGGACGGCAAATAAATGGCCAGTAACCCCCGAAGTTGCCATGCGCGTGGGAATGGCTGCGGGGCAGTTCTTTAAGAGAGGTAATTATCGTCATCGGGTCTTGATTGGTAAAGATACGCGTTTATCAGGTTATATCTTTGAGTCTGCATTGCAGGCAGGGTTTGCTTCGACTGGTATGGATGTTTTTTTGTTAGGTCCCATGCCAACGCCAGGGGTTGCAATGCTTACCAGGTCATTACGCGCGGATTTAGGTGTGATGGTTTCTGCGTCCCATAATTATTACCATGATAACGGGATTAAATTGTTTGGGTCAGATGGTTTCAAGTTAAATGATGAAATTGAACTGGCCATAGAAAAAATTATGGATTCGGAGGATTTATTCACGAATCTGCCCACTGGCGATAATCTAGGAAAGGTAAGTCGGTTAGAAGATGTCCATGGGCGTTATGTGGAATTTGCCAAGAATACCTTTCCTCGATATTGCCGTTTAGATGGGTTAAAGGTTGTTGTGGACTGTGCCCACGGGGCAGCCTATCGCTTAGCGCCATTGATTTTGTCAGAATTAGGTGCGGACGTAACTCTTATTGGGACAGAACCAAATGGCACCAATATTAACCAAGGGTGTGGGTCAACATCATTGGGTCTCGTGATTAATAAGGTCAAAGAGGTTCAGGCTAACATTGGTATTGCCCTCGATGGAGACGCAGATCGGGTTATTTTGATAGATGAAAACGGCACAATTGTTGATGGTGACCAGCTGATTGCTCTTGTGGCTAAATTCTGGAAACAGCGTGGTGCCCTAAGGGGAAGTGTGGTGGCAACGATCATGTCTAACGTCGGGTTAGAGCGGTACTTGTCAACCCTTGGTATTCCCTTGGTTCGAACGCCAGTTGGAGATCGCTATGTTGTGGAAAAGATGCGGAGCAGTCATTCGAATATTGGTGGCGAGCAATCTGGACATATTATTTTAACGGACTTTACCACGACTGGAGATGGGCTGATTGCAGCAATACAGGTTCTGGCGTTGATGGTCAGTGAAGATAAGCCGCTTGGGTTACTCTCTGGATTGGTTGAGTGCGTTCCTCAGAAGTTAACAAATATTGCGTTTGATCTTCATCAAAAACCTTTAGAAAATGAAAATGTCCAAAAGGCCATTATTTCGAGCAGAAGCAAACTAGGTAAAGATGGCCGTTTAATTGTTCGGCTTAGTGGAACAGAGCCTTTGGTGCGGATAATGGTGGAATGTAATGATGAGCAGCTGATGAACCAGGTGACTCAGGACATTACCGAGGCGGTAAAAGTTACCGTTTAGCATAAGAGGTTCTTAAGGGGCCGCAAAAAAAGAAGGAAGAAAGTCTTTAAATTTAAGACAGTCTTCCTTGTTAGTGCTATGGATACTGGAATAAAATCCTTTTACATCCGATGTTATGCCTGCTATTTCCTTAGAAAGGCATAAGAATATCAATTAATTGATTGCCATAGTTTGGTTGTTGTACGTTGGTGATTTGACCTCTTCCGCCGTATGAAATACGCGCTTCAGCTATTTTTTGATGGGTAATTGTGTTGGTTTCAGTAATGTCTTCTGGTCGAATGATTCCCGCGATCGCAACTTCTCGCACCTCAAAGTTCACCCGCATTTCTTGTTTGCCATAAATGACCATATTTCCATTAGGCAGCACTTGAACAATAGTTGCTGCAAGGGTTAGGCTCACATTATCCTTACGGGTTATATTACCATTGCCGTTATCACTTAAATTACTATTCGTACCGATTAAATTTGTAGGCTTGATTATATCAGGGAGTTTCGATTCGATCCCCAAGATATCAGATACGCCGATACCACGGGTATTACTGCGCGATTTAGAGGTTTTATTTGCGACATTTGCTGTGTCATTTATTTCTATGGTCACGGTGACTAAGTCGCCAACCTTTTTGGCTCTTTGATCCCAAAGAAATGTTTGTGCACCGGTACGCCAAAGGGAGTTTGGATGAGATGTCATTATCTCCGCTTTAGGCATGGGCATAATAATGGGTTTGTACCCTTTTTCCTCGAGTGGATTTACGATGCGAGACATGGCTGGCTGTTTGCCGATTTCAGATAATTGTGTTCTGAGATTACATCCTGTAAGAAACACGCTGATACATAGGAAGATACAGACCTTCCTGAGTGTATAATAGTGATTTGATGTATTCATTTTAACCAACTTTCTTTAAGACTATTTTTTAGTGATATTAATTAAGTGTTTTGGCAAGATCAGAATTTATGACGGTTGCATAAAACAAAGTACGAGTTTTGAGGTTTTGAAATTGTATCTCTTGATTCTTTGTGGCATTTTCCATTGCTTTTGCGGGTACCGTTAATGTTAAGTTACCTTTTTGATGAATGACATTTATGATATCGCCTTTGTAGATAACCCAAGGGGACTGTAAATAGCGTTGCAGAATAATATTCCCTGGAGTGATAGAGCGCTTTAGGGTGACGCCTATCAGTTTTGAGGCATCGACCACCGCATCTGCAGGAATACGATTGAGCTTGAATTTAATCCACGTAATATCCTTTTCTTCAAGGGGACGGTTAATCTGGACCATACGCTGCAATACGGGGAGCTCAAGGGCAGGGAAGGCATACCCTCTGACTTTAACGCTCTGAAGAACAACCCTATCATTCGTAATATTAATGAGAGCACTGAACTTTCCATTTTTTGCGATATACTCGACACTTTCCACTTCAAGGGCAGCGTATTCATTAATGGGAATATGGATTTCCTTTAACTTTCCTATGATCTGTACTAATAAGCTGTCTGACTGAGTATAGTTTTGTAAAGCCAGGGTGAGCTCTTCTTTGAGGTGTTCAACAGAAATCACATGGCTGGCACGTTTTATTGTATATGACGCAGGAGATAAACGATGATTCCACTCAATTTTCGAGGCATGTGCCAAATATCTTAATTGGCTCGACGTTAAAGTTATCTGCTTTCCAGGTTCAGGGGCGCGTAACAAAACAATATCCTTATCTGGGTCAACATTCATAAAAATATCACTGGTTTTCACTTCAGTCCCGTTGACAATCGCCATAGGTTTAAGAGTGATGGGCTTTGCAAAGGAAGATAGGTTTACGCTTACCAGAGACAGTAATACTAGTAATGTCACCTTATGGAGTGCCATCGGTCTGTATCCCTACTTTAAGTTAGCGACCACTTGCAGCATCTCATCAGATGTTTTAATCACCTTCGAGTTCATTTCGTATGCTCTTTGTGCTGAAATAAGGGTCGTGATTTCCTGTACGGGTTTGACGTTAGAAGCTTCCAAGTGATATTGCTTGATAGAGCCTAAATTATTGGTTTTAGGATCACTAACTATAGGAGCTCCTGAACTGTCTGTTTCTTTGAACAAGTTGTTTCCAAGGGCTTCCAGACCTGACTGGTTAACAAAACCTGCGAGTTGAATTTTCCCAATAAAGACTTGATTGCCGTCCTCATTCAGAGAGCTTACCTCCCCAAATTCATTAATAGAAACATTTGCACTGTTCCCTCCTGGAATTACAATTTCAGGCAAAACCGTATACCCCATTTGAGTGACTAAACTGCCAGTAGCACTGCGAGAGAATGAACCAGCTCGGGTATAGGCTGTCGTACCTTCTGGGAGTTCAACTTGAAAAAAACCAGAACCATTAATCATTAAGTCATAGGACTTGTTGGTGTTGATAGGGTCACCAAGTCCCCCAATCCGATAGATCGAGGTGTTTTGTGTCCCAAGACCTATCTGTATTCCTGAGGGTAACAGATTACCACTGTCACTGGACCTTTCCCCAGGACGGCGAATGTTGTGGTAGACAAGGTCAGAAAATTCAGCTTTCTGGCGCTTAAATCCAGTGGTACTTAAGTTTGAAAGGTTGTTGGAGACAACTTCAATATTCACTTGCTGTGCAAGCATTCCTGTGGCTGCTATATTAAGGCTGCGCATTTTAAATTCCCTTGATTAAGATACGGTTATAACGGGTAACATGACGCCATGTTACAGTTGGTTCATACGTTGAATAAAACCTGTTTTACGTTTATGTTCCTGATCCACCATACGTTGGGTTGCTTCGTAGGAGCGTTGTAATAAAATCATTTTATTAATTTGTTCAATGGGGTTTACGTTGGAATTTTCAAGAAACCCTTGATTTATATTCGGATTATCAGATTGTTCTGATTCTTGATCCGTTGTGAGCAGGTGATTACCTAATAATTCCATTTTATTGGGGTTAGGAACATTGAATAACCCTATCTTTGAAATAACACCTTCTTGGGTAGAGATAGTGCCATCTTTAGCAATATTAATGATATTAATATCATCATTAATACTGATATTGCCGTTAGCATCATCTAATACGGCGTTGCCGCTTGTATCCACAAGAATACCATTTTCGTTTATACTCATGCGTCCGTTGCGGGTGAAATAAATTTCATTATTGTTGAGGTTCTGAACTTTTAAAAACCCAGACCCCGTGATACCAATATCTAAAGGGGATGAGGTTTTCATTAATTCCCCACTCTTTAAATTACGATACATTCCAATGTCGGAGACAAAATGATACTTATTTTTTTGTTGAAACGGATCGGGCTTGACCAAAAACTTCTCAAAAACAGGTTGGCTTGTCTTGAATGCCGTGGTGTTCATGTTGGCAATATTGTGCGCCACAATGTCCAGCTCACGATGAAGAGCCACCTGATTTGAGAGTGAAATATAAGACGTATTATCCATAGCTTTTATCCATCACACTTGAATTCTGCATCCATACGGTGCAGTTATTTTGAGTTTTTTATAACTTATTCATATAAAAATATGAGATTGTTTATATAGTGTAATATGCATATAGTGTGCCAATAAGACGAATTCATAAATTAATATGTGAAAAAAGACTCTCTATAAAGTCATGTATGTCTAATTATGAGCTTGGGATAATTTTTTAAAAAGTATTCTTGTGGATTTAATGAGGTCATTTATGGCCTTTGACATTAAAAAATTTTTATTTATTTAATTTTTTTGGTATGTATATCAGTGGGCCCTTATAATTTAAGGTTAAGTGTGTGTATAAAAAATTATAATCTCATTTTTGAGAAGTATAAAATTTAATTTTTTAAGGTATTATGTGGTAAATGAGTCTAGGGGTGTGCGTGCGCTTCACAGCTTGGTAATGGAGGAGAGATATAATGACAGAAGATCAAAATGTCGATGAAGAATCAGAAATTGGTGATGAGCTGGACTCTGGGGGCGGGGGCCTGAAGAAGATTATTATAATCGCTATTATTATAATCGTAATTCTTGGAGTTTTATTTGGCTTATTTATGGCGGGTATTATCAATTTTGGTTCAGATGATTCTAGTGAGGGGGGAGCTGATGATAAACTCGCTCAAAGTGTAGAGGGCGCGGAAAAAGGGGAAATAGTTTTCTATGATGTGCCCGAAATTTTGGTAAACCTCAACAGTAGCGGTAAGGCAGATGCCTTTTTAAAGATTAAAGTTAGTTTAGAGTTAAACAGTGTGAGCGCCTTGGATAGTGTTGTAAAGTTAATGCCGCGGGTAATGGATAACTTTCAAATTTATTTGCGTGAGCTCCGCATTGATGAGGTTCGGGGATCTGAGGGCACATATCGCTTAAAAGAAGAGTTATTACTCCGCGTTAATGCAGCCGTATATCCTATAAAAGTTTCTGATATTTTATTTAAAGAAATTTTAGTACATTAATGGTATATTAAATGTATGTTCTGTTTTTGTTTAGAATTAACCTTAGGTTTTATATTACATGAGTAGTGACGATGTATCTCAAGACCCGAATGAGAGTGAAACTGATGAAGATTCAGCTATGGCAGACGAGTGGGCTGCTCTTGTTGACGAAGGCGACAGCGGAGGCGGGAGTAGTGGTGCACCTGCCCGTGTTTTAAATCAAGATGAAATTGATAATCTCCTTGGTTTTGATTCATCGGGTGATGAGGATGTTAGCCGTTCAGGGATACATGCAATTATCAATTCGGGCATGGTCTCCTATGAACGTTTACCCATGCTTGAGATCGTTTTTGACCGTCTTGTTCGGATGTTATCAACAAGCTTTCGTAACTTTACGTCAGACAATGTAGAGGTTTCTCTTGATTTCATTAACTCAATTCGTTTTGGGGACTATTTAAACTCCATATCCTTGCCCGCAATGATTGTTGTCTTTAAAGCTGTGGAGTGGGATAACTATGGTCTTGTGGTCATTGATTCTGCCCTTATTTATTCTATTGTGGATATTTTGTTAGGAGGGCGCAAGGGGGCGGCTCCCATGAGAATTGAGGGGCGACCTTATACCACTATTGAACGGACACTGATTGAGCGGATGGCGACCGTATTTCTCCATGATCTCTCTACGGCTTTTGACCCTTTGTCTCCGGTGACTTTTCAATTTGAGAGGTTAGAGATTAATCCACGGTTCTCAACCATAGCACGTCCAGCGAATGCCGCGATTATTGCTAAGCTACGGATTGATATGGAAGACCGTGGAGGTATGCTGGAGCTTCTGTTACCTTACGCAACGCTTGAGCCTGTTCGGGAATTGCTGTTACAAATGTTTATGGGGGAGAAGTTTGGCCGCGACTCCATTTGGGAAAATCACTTGGCGTCAGAGTTATGGCAGACAGATGTTGAGTTTAGAGCGGTTCTCGATGAACAAACCCTTTCTCTAAAAGAAGTTATGAAGTTTGAAATAGGAAAAACCATGATGCTTAACACATCTGCAGATTCTCCTATTCGATTTATGTGTGGTGGTGTAGAATTAAGTGAAGGCCGCATGGGCAGATTAGGGCAGAATATTGCGATTATGTTAGAAAGCCCTGTTAGCTCTTTATCGAAGAAATTAGGTGATTAAGATGACTATGTCGTTGATTATAGATATTTTAGTTATTCTCTTATTAATTATCACAATTGTAAATTGTATGTTCCTTATGCGGAAATTGGCTAAGTTGCGAAGCGCACAGAGTGAGCTGAGAAGCATTATAACTAATTTTAGTGAATCTATAGCAAAAGCAGAACAAGGTGTTGTGGCGTTAAAAAAAGCTGGGGAAGATGCCGCATTATTTTTAGACGAAAAAATTGAGCGTCGACATCGGGATTTAGTGAAACAAATATCCAAGGCATCTGAGTTAGCAAATGACCTTGATTATATGACCAATTCGGGAAATAAGTTAACAAAGCGTCTGGAGGGGCTCTTTACGAAATTAGGGAGTGTTCACGAAAATGAGCACAATGTCAGGACTTATGGCGACGTTGGCGACCAGTTGCACTCTGGTTTATCAGAAAATGAAAAGTTGAGTCCCGAAGATAAATCTAATAACCTCAAACATAGGAAGTTATTTAATGAAGATAACTCAGAGAAAGCCCAAAAATTTAATACGCGTTCAGAGGTTGAACGTGATTTAATCAAAGCCTTAAAACTGTCAAAGTAATGTATATGCGTTCGCAAGGAGTAAAAGTTTTTGTTGGATTTAATAAAAAATGACCAGAATACGTACTTTTCCTACTTTAACAATTGTGTTGTGTATTGCATTAGCCTTAAAAGTTAATCCAGTTTATAAGAATTCGTCTGTTTTTTTCTCAGATATTGCTTTGGCGGAAGAAACTGATTCTACTGCCAAAAATGCACCCAACGATAATGTGACGCCAGATGAGAATCAATCGTTGACCGAAAATGTGGTGGATTTTATTGATGATGGCGGTACCGAAGAGTTTGATCCTTTTACGTTGACTAAGTCAGAAATAGAACTTCTGCAGGCACTCTCTCAGCGCCGTATAGAAATCGAAAGTCGTGAAAAAGCCCTTGAGTTCCATAAAGAAATGCTGTTCGTAACAGAAAAGCGAATTGATCAAAAAATTAAGGATTTGCAAAAAATTGAGAAGTTTATTTCTACTCTTATTATTGAGCATGATGAACAGCAGAAAAAGAAACTTGCCAGTCTTGTAAAAATATATGAAACAATGAAGCCAAAATCTGCGGCGGCTATTTTTGAAACCTTGGACCTTAAAATTGTTTTAGATGTAGCTGAGTTGATGAAAGAGGCGAAACTGGCACTTGTCCTAGAGGTTTTGACACCCGAGAGGGCAAAGCAGATCACTACGGAATTGCGGATACGGCGGGATATACCTTTCTCAATTAGAGCCCAGTAATTGATTATTTTAATAGGGATTATTTAAACAGGCTCTTTGTCTGTTTTTATTTTCCCCGCAGAAACCCTTGCGGCATGTTAATTAATTTCGTACTATTGTACCGTTGACGGTTCGTGAGTATCCTCAAGAAATTTAAAATAAGGTTACTATGGTAAAATATTTTAAAGTCACTATATGTATCTTATAAAATAAGTTTTAGCCTGATTATAATTAATTTAACCAAACTTAATAATTATCATTTGGAGTACGAAGATGGCAGTTGATATGAGTATGAATATTCTTATTGTTGATGATTATAAAACAATGCTGAGAATAATTCGTAATCTTTTAAAACAGTTAGGTTTTAACAATGTAGAAGAGGCCAGCGATGGCGGGCAAGCCTTAACTAAATTAAATGAAAAAAAATATGGTTTGGTGATTTCTGATTGGAATATGGCCGGCATGTCTGGGTTGAACCTGCTAAAAGCGGTACGTTCTTCTGAAAAACTTGCTGCAACACCATTTATCATGGTAACCGCAGAATCCAAGACAGAAAATGTGATGGCTGCTAAACAAGCAGGTGTTAACAATTATATTGTAAAACCTTTTAATGCTGAAACTCTTAAAGGTAAAATTGAGAGTGTGATTGGTAAGTTCTAACGCATTCTAGATTTGGAAAATTATCTATATCATTATATCATAAGGTATTCTCTTAACTCTATGCCTGATGTTGATCAGGCATAGTTCCTAATGAATCAGGCCTTGAGGTATGTTAGGAGAATTGCCCTTTTCTTCTAGTAGTGCGCTTTGTGAACATTTATTAATAAACCCAGCATATTAGATTAATGAGATAATTTTACAGTAACGCCTTGTGCGCGTAGCATTTTCTGCCATTTTAGGTATGTTTTTTAATTGTAACGTATACAGATTTTAAGGAAGAGCATAATACAATATATGCTCTTTTTTTTTGATATTTTCCCTAGATAATGTATAGTATTTTTTTGAGGCTACGCTATATAATTTTATAGGACTTGTTTTTGTATATGTTTGATTATTTCTTATTTGGTAAAAGCAGACTAATTCAGAATATAATATGTGCACTTATATGTTATTTTAGTTTGATATTACCTGTTTTAGGTAATCAGGTGAGTGTGCGTTCATGGCCACATAACGATTATGGTCGTATTGTTTTCGACTGGCAGACCGATGTAAAATTTGTCCTAAATACCGATGATAACGGGTTTGCTATTAAATTTTCTTCTGAAATTAATGCAGACCTGAGTACAGTTTATCAATTAATGGGAAATTATATATCATCCATATATTTAGGGGATGATAAGTCTACGGTCGTCTTTATTACGTCGCGTCCGATTGACGTCAATGCATTCGTGGTCAATAGCCGCGTTGTTGTGGATATGCGGGTGCGGGGGGGTGCGGAAAAGCTGGCGTCCTTACCAATGAACCCAGATAATGCAAATAATAAAATAAACGGTGCGCGCCGGCTTTTTGCTGGCGCCCTGCGTGAGGAGAAATATGTGGATGTGTATGCGTCCAGTAACTCAAAAATAAAAGTAGACAATATTTCTGTGCGTATTGGGGTGCACCCAGATTATCAAAGAATGGTTTTTGATTGGAATGTGCCTGTAACCTATGAGCTTGATTACACCAAAGACCTTTTATCCTTGGTCTTTAATCAGCCTGCACAAGTAAAGATTAATCAAAAAAGTTTGGCCCGTGCTAAATTCTTTTCAAATCCAAATTATGATAATAAAAACAATAGGTTAAATTTTAAAGTTAATATTCCTCTTCAATCAAGTGTGCGTGATTTTAAGGTGAATAATAAGGTTGTTATTGATGTTCTGGCAGGGGGAAGTACGGTTCAGGAACCGAAAACTTCTGTTAAGGAGAAGGTGAATGCTGAGGCTTTGCCCGCTAAGGCTGACTTGCCCGCTGGGATGCTCCCCTCTGAGCTTCCGTCGTCTAAACAGTCTAAGACGAATACGGATATTCAGGTTAAGCCTGTCAATCAAGATAAGGTTGGCCTCTTGGTTCAGAAAGAGTCGCCTTCGGTAGGTCCTAAAGATGTTTCGAAAAACGCTGAAGAGACACCAGTGCGCACCTATGACGAGGTTGATAATCAGAACGCATATGTAACCCAAAATGTCACAGAAGAAGACAGGTTCGCCGCACAAATGGAGCAATCTTTCCGTGTTGATGAACGTATCTCGCTGACTCTCGATGAATTTACCGTAGAGATGAAAAAAACCGCCGATGGGGTAAGTATTTTATTTGACTGGAAGGAAGAGGTTTCAGCAGCCGTATTCCCTCGGGGTGGATATTATTGGGTTGTTTTTGATAAACAAGGACGCTCCGCCTTTTCCCCTGTAAATAAAGAAATTGCTCAGCTCGTCCCGTTTTCAGAGCAGGTGGCTGCAAATAATGGAACAGTTTTAAGGTTTTTGATTGCCAATAAGTTGCAACCAAGTATTTCTCAGAATGGGACTGTTTGGGAAGTTCAGTTTACAAAAGGGGGTTCAAAGAATGCGGCCAATATCCCAGTAACATCTGAACCGATGGCGAATATTCCGCGGTTGCATTTTCTGGTTAATGTCGATGCGATCTCGGATAGAGTGGAATTTCTTGACCCTGAAATTGGGGATTATGTCCAAGTTATCCCAGTGAAATATCCAGGATTGGGTATTGAGGCGCAGCAGAATTTTGTGGAATTCCAAGTTTTAGAATCTGCGCAGGGGATTGCCGTCATTCCGTTATTTGATAATGTTTTTCTGCAGCCTGAAATTGCAGGCGCTCAAGTTGTCTCAGAGTCAGGGCTAATTTTGTCAAATGACTTAGAGAAACAAAACAGGAACTTACTTGCAGGTGTTTTTCCTAAGGTTGAGGGAATTACCTATCGTTACCTAACGTGGCAACGGGTTGGGCCCGAAAAATATGTATCAGAAATGCAATATCTTTATAATATGTTGCCGCTTGCCACAGATGAGATGAAGAATGACATTAGAAAAAGTCTTGCCTTATTCTTTTTCGCCCATGGTTTGCATGTGGAGTCTCAAGGCGTTTTAGATTATCTATTTGAGAAAAGCGCGCCATACTTTTTAGATAATAACTTATCTATGATTTCAGGAGTTAACCTTTTGATGATGGGGCGTTTGGCAGAGGCGAAAGTTTTGCTCATGAAACCGAAATTTGATGATAATATAGAGATTGGTTTGTTTCGGGGATTAATGTATGCCAAGCTTGGTGACTGGGACAAGGTGATCACCTATTTAAATAGTGCCCAAAAGCATATTGTCTATTTTCCTGCTAAATTACGGGTTAAATTTCGTCTTGCCTTTATCGAAGCAAACTTGAACATTAGAAATATTGAAACCGTTTATTTAATTATTGAGGATATTTTAGCTGAAGACGTGCCGGAAAAATACTTTGATTATGCAAAATATTTTGCAGCAGAAGCGGATGTATTAAATGAACAATATAAGAAAGCTCTGGATATCTTAGAGCGTTTAAAGCTTTCTAAAGACCGTTTTATTTCTGCAAAGGCTGGTCTTTTAGAAGCGCGGACTTTGTTTGCCATGGGGGAAATAGGCGAGGAAAAGCTGTTAGAATTATTAAGTCAAATGAGGTTCTCTTGGCGGGGGGATGATTTTGAATTTAACCTGTTAGAAGATATTGCGAAATATAGCTATTTAAATGGTGATTATCGCGGGGCCTTATTTACTATGCGTCAGGCAGTAGGAGACTTTTCAGGGCATTCACGGGTGGGAAAACTCACCAATCAAATGAAGAGTATTTTTGTAGAACTGTACCTTGATGGTGTAGCAGATGAATTAGATCCGGTTGTGGCCCTTGCTTTATATAATGACTATCGTGAGTTAACGCCCATAGGTGAAGAAGGCGACCTTATGATTCGTTATTTGGCAGATCGTTTAGTCCAGGTGGATTTACTAGATCAGGCGGCGGAATTGCTTAAACATCAAATAAAGTATCGTCTTGATGATAAGAGGCGGGCTGAAGTGGCCCGACAGCTTGCAGTTATTTACTTAATCGGTCGCCAACCCTTGGAGGCCCTGCGTGTTATTCGGTCCACAGAGTATGATGACTTGTCAGATCGGGTAAAAAAACAACGGTTATATTTAGAGGCAAACGCGTTGATGAATTTAGAGCGTTATGACGATGCGCTCAACCTTTTGGTAAATGATTACAGTCTGGAGGCGTATAAGTTGCGCGCAGAAATTGCATGGACGAGAGAAAATTGGGTCGGTGTTGCCCGTTCTTTGGCACTTCTTTTGAACGATTCTGTCGTTGATAATCAAGACTTGACCGAACAAGAGCGCGATATGGTTTTAAAGATAGCGATCGCTTATAATATGGAAAATGATCGTGAGAACTTAGAGAATTTAAGGGAAAAATGGTACAGCCGACTTGAAGGCACTGTCGAAGGTGAAAGTTTTGACGCTTTAACGGATGTTATTGACCCTAGCGAAATTAACTACCGCGAACTTGCTCCACGTGCAGCAAATATTGAGTCTTTACAAACATTTATGTCAAGTTATCGGGAAATGTTGAAAAAAGACGGCCTAAGCTTACTTAACTAATTCTAGATTAAAGTGCTGGCAGGGTATATATTTTGGCCATGGCAGCTGTGTGTTCCTCCCTCGTGTGCGTATGCTTATGGGCACCTCCAATACTCCAGAACCTGTTCACGCTTTATATAAGTGGCTTTAGGTCGCAGGTTCTAAAGAGGAGAGAGGTTAATTCACTTTTTATTTGATAAATTCATTCTATTAACCACAACTTTATCATGCAAATTAATAAGTGTACTTTTTGTGGTGGTGGTAAATATGCAGGGGATAAGCGCGTGAACCAAGCAGGCTAAACTGGTTAAAAAAAGTGTAAAACTAAATTTAAGAGCATTACCTAAATGTTGCCAATAGTTTTCTTTTATTGAATATGGATGCTCGAGAAATATTTTATAAAACATAATGAAAACCCTTGTTGAGAAATTCCTTATAAAAAACTATAGTATAATAAATCACCTTTAAAGTACACAAAAAAATGTGAAAATAAGCCTGGGAGATTAAAAATTATTCTCACGGGTATGTTTTGTTAAGGTGATGATGATCTCAGATCAAGGATTTTAAGGATAAAGCTGCGATATTCTATCATAGACTGTAAAAAAAGCGCCTTCAAAAAGATATCGTAGCCCGCGATGCTTGGTCGTAGATGTTGGCGAGATTTTGTAGTTGCTGCGCAAGTTCTTTGATATTCAGATAATCTTCATAGGAGTTAATGACGGGTTGAATCAGGAAGTTATGGCGCACTTGGTTATACGTCTCGCAAACTTCTTTTCCTGTAGTCGTGGTGGAGTAAAAAATTTCTTTTCCCTGTTTTTGACCAGAAATCAAACTTTTCTTGACTAGTTTTTTAAGGGAGTAGTTAATTGTATGGAGGTCATCAATATCTAAAATAAACGCAATATCAGAGAGGCGTTTTTCATGAGCGCGATAATTAATATTATAAATGATGAGAATATCAAGGGGGGTCAGGTCATTTTGACCTGTCGCTTTCATACAGTGAAGACTCCAGTGTGAAAATTTATTATAGGCTCTGATCACACTATGATCGAGCTCACTAATTTGTTGCAGCTTATTCTCATCAGTTAAATCATGGAAGCTTTCAGGCTGTGCTGGTGTGCTTAAATGCAGGGTATTCTTCATAATTTTTAGACCTATCTACATATTATTAGGTAAGAAAGTAACTATTTGAGGGAAAATCGTAATCAATATTAAAGCAATAAACATAAGGGCAAAGAATGGCATGGCAGCTTGTGCAATATATAGGATATTTTTCCCTGTTAATCCTTGGATCACAAACAGATTAAATCCAACAGGGGGCGTGATTTGGGACATCTCCACAACGATCACAATATAAATTCCAAACCAAAGAGGATCTATTCCCGCTTGTTCTATTAAAGGCATAATCACCGATGTGGTGAGCACGACAATCGAAATACCATCTAGGAAACAGCCAAGAATTACAAAGAACAAAGTTAATACAATTAAAAGTTCATAATAGGAAAGCCCAAGTGAGCCAATCAATGTGGCGAGCAGTTTCGGAATTCCAATAAATCCCATGGCAACCGTTAAGAATGCAGCGCCTGCTAGGATAAAACCGATCATGCATGAGGTTTTAGTTGCGCCCATTAATCCTTCAAGAAACGTTTCTCTGGTAAGGGAGCCTGATTTCCAAGAGAGCACGAGGGCTATCACCACACCTACGGCCGCGGCATCGGTTGTGGACGCAATCCCCGTATATATTGAGCCAATAACCCCTAGAATCAGAAGAATAACTGGAATAAGTCGCCGAGAATTAGACAGTTTCTCCCTTAAGGACATGGTTTGTGTCTCTTTGGGGAGGAGGTTAGAATTAAACAGCGCCCAGACAATAACGAATCCGATAAATAAGCATGATAAAAGAATACCTGGCAGGACACCCGCGACAAAAAGACGCGCAATAGATTGCTCTGTGGCGACACCATAGACGATTAAAATAATTGAAGGAGGGATCAGCAGCCCAAGGGTTGCGGAACCTGCTAACGTGCCGAGCATTAATTTTTCGGGATATTTACGTTTTGACAGCTCTGGAATGGATATCTTTCCAATGGTTGCTGCGGTTGCGGCAGAGGATCCAGAGACTGCGGCAAAAATACCACACCCAAATATATTGACATGGAGCAACCCCCCAGGAAGACGACTAATCCACGGTGAGATTCCGCTAAACATGTCATTAGAAAGGCGGGATCGAAACAGTATTTCACCCATCCAAATAAATAAAGGCAGTGCGGCAAGACTCCAAGAGTTGCTTGATCCCCATACAACCGTTGAAAGTATTTGACCCACCGGTGCCTCGGTAAATAAAGCCATCCCCACCAAACCAACAGCCATAAGGGCAAAAGATACCCATACACCCGTGGCAAGTAATGTCAATAAAGTGATTAACATAAAGGTCATAAGAATAATTTCAGACATTATGTATTATTTCCTTTGATTTTTTATCTATTCTCTTGGATTTAAAAGCGTATTTTTTACTGGTCATCAGTTATTTTTCTTTGTTTTTATAAGAGGGGGTCGCGCCTAAAAATAAACTTATGAGTTCATCAATTAATGCAATGGATAAAATGAGCAACCCTAAGAACATGCCATTTTGAGGTATCCAGATGGGAACAGCAATCATACCTGGAGACAAGTCGTTATATGTAAACGACTCCATAACCAGCATGGCACTATACCATGTGAAATATATGGAGATAACCGCCGCCAAACTTGTACACCATATTTCAATCCCTCTGTGGAACGAGGCAGGCAAAAGATTAATGAAAAGGTTAACGCGAATATGCTCCCCTTGGCGAAACGTATACGTTAATGCGAGAAATGTTGCAGATGTAAGAAAAAACCCCGTAAAGTCACCGTAAGAGGGGAGGCTTAAACCAATTGCGTTTCCAGTGATATATTTTACGATCTTATCTATCAGGGTCAAAGTTGTTTGTATGGTAACAATTATGCAAATTACCACAATGCTCAATGCAGCTCCCCACCCGCTAGCTTTATATAAAAAGTTCAGTGCGTTACGAATGTTATCCTCCCTAGACATGTGTCATGACATTCATAGTGGTGCTACATTATGCAGCACCATTATAAGTTTAAATGCCAAATGTATTAAAAAATTCTTTGCTTTCAGGCGTGGCACTGGTTTTCCAGTCTTTTAGCATAACTTTGCCAATTTCTTGAAGTCCTTTGACCAGCTCAGCTGACGGTTTCATGACCTTAATACCATTTTGTTTAAGGATTTTAATTTTTTCATTAGTTTCGTTCTGACTCAATTCCCATCCACGCTTTTCTGCATCTGCAGCGGCGGTAAGAATTTTCTCTTGAATATCCTTATCCAGAGATAAAAAGACTTTTCTATTCACCACAACAATGTTTTTAGGAACCCATGCTTGGATGTCTGTGAAGTAGTTGACGAAGTCCCATGCTTTGGAATTAACACCAGTTGATGGTGAGGTGATCATTGCTTCAACTCGGCCGGTCATAAAGGCTTGGGGAATATCAGGGACTTCAACCTGAGTCGCGGCAGCGCCAGAGAGGTTTGCAAACTTCTCGAGTGTTGAGTTGTAGGTTCTAAACTTAAGCCCCTTCAAGTCATTAATGTTCTTAATTGGCTTTTTCGTGTACAGCCCTTGGGGAGGCCATGGCACTGAAAAAAGAGGAATTAAGTTTTGTTTTTCAAGCATTTTGGTGATGATTGGCTTTTGCGCCTCCCAGAGGCGTTTGGCATCCTGGTAGTTTGAGGCAAGAAACAGCTGTGAGTCTGCGCCATATAGGGCATGTTCGTTGCTAAGAAGTGAAAGAAAGAACTCACCAATTTGCACTTGGCCACTTCGAACGGCTTTGTTGATTTCTGGATGTTTATACAGTGAACCAGCAGAATGGGTATTGATTTTTAATTGTCCATTGGTTGCTGATTTCACGTCTTCTGTAAATTGTATAATATTTACAGTATGGAAGGTTTTATCAGGATAGGGTGTGGGCATATTCCATGTTGTTGCATGGGTGAGAGTCGTAATCAGAGAACTGGTTACGAGTATCGCAATGTGGGTAAAAAAAATTTTCATTATTAAATTCTTTCAAACTATTTTTTTAACTAATCAATGTATGAGTGATTACCTAAATGTTGTTTTGTAAAAAAATGATATTCTTTATAATATCTTGTAATTACGCGAGTCTAATACTAACGTTATGTCAATAAATTGACAATTTATTTTAAGTAGATTATAAAATTTTGTATGAATCCCCCGTTGTGAAAGTTTCATTATACTTAATGTGAACAGTTCCCCAGCATTCAGATATCTTCGGCTTTATGGAATAAAAATATTAAGGATCAAAGAGGTTATGGAAAAAGTAGTAGTAAAATCTAAATGGCAATTTTGGATAGATCGGGGAGGGACGTTTACTGATTTAGTTGCAAAACGTCCTAATGGTGTTTTGGTAACTTATAAACTGCTTTCCGAAAACCCTGAGTGCTACAAGGATGCAGCCATTGCGGGAATCCGTCATTTACTTGGTGTAAAGCAGGGTGATGAAATTTGCCAAGACCAGATTGACAGTATTAAGATGGGAACGACCGTTGCGACCAATGCCTTGTTAGAGCGCAAGGGGGATCGTACGTTGTTTGTGACCACAAAGGGCTTTAGGGATGTTTTGCGAATTGGGTATCAAAGCCGTCCCCATTTATTTAAGCGTCATATAGTTTTGTCAGAACTGTTGTATGAGTGTGTTGTTGAGGCTGATGAAAGAATTGATAGTAACGGCAACGTCATAAAACCCTTAGAAAAAACACAGTTACGGGTTAATCTTCAACGTATGTATGATGAGGGTATTCGTGCTATTGCCATTGCTTTAATGCATGGATATCGCTTTCATTCCCATGAGCAAGAAATTGTCACTTTGGCGCAAGAAATAGGATTCACCCAAATATCTGCCAGCCATCAGACGAGCCCACTTATGAAGTTGGTTTCGCGGGGGGATACCACGGTTGTGGATGCCTATCTTTCTCCTATTCTCCGTCGGTATGTTGAGCAAGTATCCAATGAGTTTGGCGCATCTGCTGATGGTAAGGCGCCCCCTTTGATGTTTATGCAGTCCAATGGCGGGTTAACGGATGCGAAGCTGTTTCAAGGGAAAGATGCCATATTGTCGGGGCCTGCTGGGGGCGTGGTGGGCATGACCAGTACAGCTAAGGTCAGCGGGTATACACAGCTTATTGGTTTTGATATGGGCGGCACCTCTACGGATGTGACCCATTTTAATGGCGAATATGAACGGAGTTTTGAAACTGAGGTTGCGGGGGTGAGGATTCGCGCGCCGATGATGCATATCCACACAGTCGCCGCAGGGGGCGGATCAATTTTAAGTTTTGATGGTGCCCGTTATCGTGTAGGTCCGGAATCTGCGGGTGCCTCTCCTGGTCCTGCCAGTTATTGTCGAGGGGGGCCGTTAACGGTAACAGATTGTAATGTGATGCTGGGCAAGATTCAACCAGAGTATTTCCCAAAGGTGTTTGGGAAGGGGAGCGACCAAGCCTTAGACCGTGTCATTGTCCAAGAAAAGTTTCAAGAGATTGCTGAACAGGTGGCGCAGGCAACGGGGACGCCCCAACAATCGCCAGAGCGGGTTGCAGAGGGGTTCTTACGCATAGCCGTTGAGAATATGGTGAATGCTATTAAAGAAATATCTGTTCAAAGGGGCTATGATGTCACCCAGTATACATTAAATTGTTTTGGGGGCGCAGGCGGGCAGCATGCGTGTTTGGTGGCCGACTCTCTTAATATGAAACGTATATTTATTCACCCGTTTGCAGGGGTTTTGTCAGCATTTGGAATGGGGCTTGCGGACGTTCGGGCCATGCGCGAGTATCAAGTTGAAAAGGTCTTAACCGCAGATATTATCGGGTTTTTAAAGTCTAAGTGTGATGAGTTGGCTCAGGATGCCTGTGCAGAAGTTCGTCAACAAGGTATTTCAGAAGAAAATATTGCCATTATCCCTAAAGCCCATATTCGCTATGAGGGCACGAATAGTGCGTTAGTTTTAGATTTAACAACATCTGAACAGATGCAGAAAGAATTTAACAGACAGCATCATCAACGGTTTGGGTTCATTGTGAATGATCGTGCGCTGGTTGTAGAAACGGTGACATGTGAAGCTGTTGGGGTGAATGAGGCCTTTGATGAGCTGGTTAAGACCCTTCATTGTGATGATGTAGATCACTCCCCCCCTCAGCCTATAGATCATGTGAATGTATATATGCAAGGTTCATGGCAACGTTTGCCTGTATTTAAGCGGGGTATCCTTACCTCAGGGCAAAGTCTTTTTGGACCTGCGGTGATTGTTGAAGAGACAGGAACGCTGATCATTGAGGCAGGGTGGCGCGCGCACTTAAATAATTATCGTGACATTATCGTTGAACGGTACCAAGAGAAAGCCTTCACCGAAGCGGTCGGAACCCAGGTGGATCCCGTCATGCTTGAGGTCTTTAATAACTTGTATATGTCCATTGCAGAGCAAATGGGCGCAACTCTGGCCAATACGGCCTATTCTGTGAATATTAAAGAGCGTTTAGATTTTTCTTGTGCTCTCTTTGATCCAGAGGGTAATTTAGTAGCAAACGCACCGCACGTACCTGTACACCTTGGATCTATGGGGGAGAGCATTAAGAGTATTATTAAGCAAAATCAAGGCTCTATCAAGGCAGGGGACGTGTATATGATGAATAACCCCTATAATGGGGGGACGCACCTGCCGGATATTACGGTTGTTACACCGGTATTTGATGAGCATGGGCAGAATATTATCTTTTATGTGGGGTCGCGAGGACATCATGCGGATGTTGGTGGACGAACGCCGGGCTCTTGCCCCCCAGACAGTCAGCATATTGATGACGAAGGCGTCTTGATAGATAACTTTTTGATTGTTGAGGAAAGTGTTTTTCGTGAACATCAGACGCGCCAGTTACTTGGGTCAGGTAAATACCCATGTAGAAATATTGAGCAGAATTTACAAGACTTGTTAGCCCAGATTGCCGCTAATAATACGGGTGTTAGTGAGCTTAGAAAAATGGTACATCATTTTGGGCTTTCCACAGTTCAAGCCTATATGCAATACGTGCAGAAAAATGCTGAAGAATCTGTTCGGCGGGTCATTTGCACCCTTAAAGATGGGGAGTTTACCTATCCACTCGATAATGGCTCACAGATTAAAGTTGTAATTCGTATTAATAAAGAGACGCGTTCCGCAGATATTGACTTTACCGGCACATCTGCCCAAGTGGCAGGTAACTTTAACGCGCCATTTGCCATTTGTAAGGCGGCGGTTTTATATGTATTTCGGTGTTTAATTGATGATGACATTCCTTTAAATTCAGGGTGCATGAAGCCATTAAATATTATTAGCCCCAAAGGCTCCATCATAAATTCCGTTTATCCAGCGGCAGTTATTGCAGGCAATACCGAGGTTTCACAAGCTATTACGGATGCTTTATTTGGGGCTTTTGGTGTTCTGGCCGCAAGTCAAGGAACCATGAATAACTTTGTCTATGGCAATTTAGAGTATCAAAACTATGAAACTATTTGTGGAGGTACGGGAGCAGGCCCAGATTATGATGGTACCAGTGCGGTGCACTCTCATATGACGAATACCCGCATGACTGACCCTGAAGTTTTAGAATCACGTTATCCAATTAGGGTAGATGAATTTTCCATTCGTCAAAATTCTGGTGGTCAAGGGAAGTTTAAAGGCGGCAATGGTGTGGTGAGAAAAATCCGCTTTTTAGAGCCGATGACCGCAACAATTCTTTCAAGTCATCGCACCCTTCCGCCATATGGAGTGAATGGGGGAGGTACTGGCGCACTTGGGAAAAATAGTGTCCTCCGCGCGGATGGACATGTTGTTGAGCTGAAAGCAAACGATGAAATCTCTATGAATAAAGATGACGTGTTTATTATCGAAACCCCTGGTGGTGGTGGCTTTGGCTCCCAGGAATAGGCAACGTCTACTCAGGGCAAAACATGGCTGAGATCGGTAATTTTTAAGTGTAATATATTTTAATAAAAATCCGATTTATGATTTAATATCAAATTGTTATTATAATTTATTATTGTAAAAAATTAAATTAAATAGGCCACACCTAAGCCGTGTTACTCCCTGAGGTAAATCCAAGATATATCTAAGTTTAACTTTTAGTATGATAGGGCTTAATGCCGTCAGATAAAAAATTCAGCCAATTATTGCCAATAATCTGATTTAAATCATTTTCACTAAAACCCAAAGAGAGCAATTTATCGTATAGACTTTTCATGCCGCTTGGATTATTAAACCAGTTTGGAGGATCCTGCCATTGTTTTTGTTCCAAATTCAAGCCATAGTCAATGTTTTTAGACCATTTTCCATAGTGGAGCCACTCAAAGACTTCATTAGGGTACCCTAAGCTGAGGTTAGAGCCGATACCTATGGCATCAACTCCATACTTATCTGCAAGGTTGGCAATCCGCTCACAGAATTTTGCGAGGGTGTGGTTCTCTTTATTGAAATTAAGGATAGGGTATAGGCTGATACCGATGATACCCTTATTATCAACAAGAGTTTTAATAACATTCGGCCTAATGGTCATTTGATCGCTACTTTGATCAACAAAAGGATTAATATGGCTAAGGCAAATGGGGCGTGAAGAGATTTCAATCGCTTGCAAAATTGACTTTTCCCCGCTATGGCTCATGTCAATAATCATGCCGATTCGGTTCATTTCTGCAATAACTTCTTGTCCAAAACGGGTTACACCATTATCGTTTGTTTCATTATGACCAGAAGCAAGTAGGCTTTGGTTATTATATGTCAGTTGCATGACAAATACCCCAAGCTTGCGCATTATTTCAACAAGACCAATTTCTTCTTCAATTAAAGAACAGTTTTGAGCTCCAAAGAAAATACCGACTTTATTCTTTTCTTTCAGGTCTTTAATACTCTCCATGGAGGTAAGATGTTTGATAATGTCTGAGTTTTCTTCAAAGATACGATTCCATTTTGCGATATTCGTTAGAGTTTCGCGTGCATTTTCATGATATGAGAGTGCAACATGTACCGCTGTAATATTATTTAATTGTAATAACTTAAAGTATTCACGCGTAGGATTACAATATTGTAAACCATCAATAACAATAGCATTTTTATACATTTTTACCTCTTAAAACATGACTATTATGAGTATAAAAAATAAGACGCATTTTGGGACACTGTAAAATACAAAACAATATACATTATGGTAACCTGAGAACCATAATTAAGAAATCATAAAAAAAATTAAATTATTATCATATATATAGTAATTTATATAAAATATTATAGGCTGTTAATGAAATTTCTAGTCCTATGATGACGTATTAAAAATTAACAAATGTTATCGTATATTTTAAAAGTATAATTTTAAATAAAGGTCACGCGCAGTTCTTATTTCAAATTGTGAGAGGTGATTTATGTTTTTCCTTAAAATAAATACCGCATTTAATCTGTTTTTATACTGTTTAAGAACGGTCAGTCTAGCAGAAAAAATGATTTTGTAATATGAGCTTTTAATAAATTTATATATTTAAATTTCTAAGAAAGTTTTTTTTAGGGCTTATGGAGGACGGGTGACAGGTTCAAAGGGGATACTTTTCCCCCTCGGCCCCGATTTTTGTAAAAAAAGTTATACTTCTTAAGCCCTATTACAAAACAAACGTTGGAGTTGTTGCGCTTATTTTGTAATAGGGGGAACGCTTAGAATGAAGTAAATAAAAAATTTAAATCTAGTCCCATTGCTGGCGTAATTGTTATGTTTTCATAGATTCAATTTGGTTGGCAGTTGCAATCAGCTCATCAGCAATTTCTCTGACCTCGTCAGGGGAGAAGTCCATTGGAATCTCAATACTATCTGTGCTGATAAATATTCTTACCATCCCAAGGCTTGTTGGGGCAATAGCGAGGTCTGCAATAATATCTTTTTCATCGTTGATACCCATTTTACTCGCTAAGCTCCTTAATTTGCTCGCTATTTTGCTGATCTTCCTTAAATACTTGGTGTAAATAATATGCTGTTTCGCTCTGCGACGGGTTACTGATAATATCTTCGGGTGTGCCTTGGCCGACAATTTGGCCGCCTTTATTTCCGCCTTCGGGGCCAATGTCGATAATCCAGTCTGCATATTTAATAACATCTAAGTTGTGTTCAATAATAATAATTGTATTTCCAGCATCAACGAGATTTTGCAAGACGCCCATCAGTTTGACAATATCGTCAAAATGAAGTCCTGTGGTTGGTTCATCCAGGATATAGAGGGTACGTCCGGTTGAACGCTTACTCAGTTCTTTTGCAAGTTTGATCCTTTGGGCTTCCCCTCCAGAGAGCGTGATGGCAGATTGACCAATTTTAATATATCCCAGTCCAACATTAATTAAGGTCAAGAGCTTGTCATGAATCATGGGAATAGATTCAAAGACTTGGGCGCCAGCTTCGACGGTCATTTCCAGAATATCATTAATGGAATAGCCCTTATACTTCACCTCTAGGGTTTCGCGATTATATCGTTTACTATTACAAATATCACAAGGGACATATACATTTGGTAGGAAGTGCATTTCTATTTTGATGACGCCATCCCCTTGGCATGCCTCACACCTTCCGCCCTTTACATTAAAGCTAAAGCGGCTGGCAGTATACGCGCGAACCTGAGATTCAGGAAGTCCGGCAAACCATTCCCGTATAGGGGAAAACGCGCCGGTGTATGTTGCAGGATTAGAGCGCGGTGTACGTCCAATTGGGCTTTGGTCGATTTCAATGACCTTGTCAAAGTTTTCAATCCCGTGAATGCTTTGGTGCTTCCCGATCGTGTTAATAGAGGTGTTGTTTAGTTTTTGTGCAATCGCAGGGTACAAGGTTTCCATAATCAGGGTCGATTTTCCACTTCCACTAACACCGGTTACGCATGTCATGACACCAATAGGGATTTTTAAATCTATATTTTTCAGATTGTTATTGGAGCATCCTAATATCTGAAGCCATTTTCCTCGGCGGGCAGATTGACGTTCTTTTTTTATAAGATATGTCATTTTGCCACTAATGTATTTTCCTGTTCTACTTTGAGGGGTGGCAATGATATTTTCTGGCGTACCTTCGGCAATAATATATCCACCGTGTTCGCCTGCTCCTGGGCCAATGTCAATGACGTGATCAGCGATGAGGATGGCTTCTTTATCGTGTTCAACCACAATAACAGAATTACCCATGTTGCGTAAATTAATCAATGTTTCGAGGAGCCGTTTATTATCCCGTTGATGGAGGCCTATAGAGGGTTCATCTAATACATACATAACCCCCGTCAATCCACATCCGATCTGGCTTGCAAGACGGATTCTTTGGGACTCACCACCAGAAAGAGTGACAGATGTGCGTGCAAGAGAGAGGTATTCAAGTCCAACATTAATTAAGAAGCTTAGGCGGTCATTGATTTCACGCAGAATGACTTTAGCAATTTTTTGCTCTTTTTCCGTCAGGTGCGTATGGAGGGACTGAAACCATTGTTGGGTTTCTAAAATTGATAGACTACAGATTTCTCCAATATGACGATGAAGGATTTTAACAGCCAAGGCAAAAATGTTCAGGCGATAGCCATCACAATCATGGCACTTCATATTATCTTGAAACTTGGTCATTTGCTCTTTTTGCCAAGCTTTTAAGGACTGACTTTTGAGTTTTTCTAAGTACTGTATAACACCATCAAAAGGTTTATTGGTGGCGCGGATTTTAATACCATCATCATAGGTAATAGGGATGGGGGTGTCTCCCGAACCATATAAAATAAGATCTTTTGCTTTTTCAGGGAGGTGTCTCCACGGCGTATCAAGGTTGATTTCAAGAAATTTAGCAAGGGATTGAATGATACTTCTGTAATGGGGGTACCGTGCTGTGTCCCAAGCGGAAATAGCGCCTTCGGCTAAGGTTAGGTCATGGTTAGGAATAATTAAATTGGGATCAAAGTACAGCTTAGTCCCCAATCCATTACAGTTAGGACAGGCGCCGTTAGGGTTGTTAAAGGAGAAAAGGCGGGGTTCGATTTCATCTATGTTAAAACCAGAATCAGGGCAGGAGAGTTTTGAGGAAAATATGATTTTCTTTTCAGTATCTAAATTATCGATCCAGATAATGCCGTCTGTCAGTTCAAGGCATGCCTCAAAAGACTCGGCGAGACGTTGCTCAATATCCTCTTTAACGACAATTCGATCAACGATGACTGCTATGGTGTGCTTGACGTTTGGGTTAAGCTTGGGTCTGTCTTCAATCTCATAGATAACATTATCAATTTTGACCCGTTGAAATCCCTTCTTCATCAATTCGGCCAGTTCTTTTTTGTACTCACCCTTGTGATCGCGAACTATCGGAGCCGTAATCAATAACTTAGTTTGCATTGGAAGTTTCATCAATTCATCAACCATTTGGCTAACGGTCTGACTTTGAATCGGCTTTCCCGTGGAAGGTGAGTAGGTAATCCCAATCCGCGCCCATAGGAGGCGCATATAGTCGTAAATTTCTGTAACTGTCCCCACATTTGACCTAGGGTTACGGTTAATTGTTTTTTGCTCAATAGATATGGCGGGGCTGAGACCTTCAATATGGTCTATATCCGGTTTTTTTTGTAATTCTAAAAATTGACGAGCATAGGCGCTTAGGCTTTCGACATAACGCCTTTGTCCTTCTGCATAAATGGTATCAAATGCTAGGGAAGACTTTCCTGATCCCGAGAGTCCAGTAATTACAACAAGTTTATTAGTTGGAATATGGACAGTTATATTTTTTAGGTTGTTTTCTCTTGCGCCGCAAACTTTAAGGGTTTTTATATTAGACATTCTGTATGGTTCTCAAAATAAAAATAAAATATAATTTATATAATTTTAGTTGTTCTCATCAAAAATAATTATTATGATTTTTTAGGGTATGACATTAAAGCATACACTGGATGTTTATTAAACTGTAATTGAAACATATTCAAATAATCATTGATTAAAATAAGAAAAAAAATTAAATATTAATCACTTTAAACGCATTAAGGAAAATAGTTTTATGGTAGGAAGTGTGAATAAAGTTACCCTAGTTGGAAATCTGGGAAGAGATCCTGAGGTGCGCTACAGTCAAGATGGCGCGGCCATTGTTAGTCTTAGTCTCGCGACTTCTGAGCACTGGAAAGATCGCTCTACTGGGGAGCGTCGTGAAAAAACAGAATGGCACCGTGTTGTCGTCTTCAATGAAAATCTGGCTAAAGTTATTCAAAACTATTTGAAAAAGGGGTCAAAGGTTTATATTGAGGGGCAACTGCAAACGCGCAAGTGGACCGATCAATCTGGTATTGAAAAGTATACGACCGAGGTGGTTTTACAAAGATATCGTGGCGAACTCGTGATTTTAGATGGCCGTGACGGTGGTAATAAAGGGGATGGCTATCAACAAAACAGTGATGGCGCAGATGTAGGGAGTCCATCAGAGAGTTTTAATCACCAAGGTGGTTCAGGTATCTCTAGTGAAATAGCAAACTTAGATGATGACATTCCTTTTTAGGGGGTGTGGTTCTTCTTGAAGGAGAGGGGTTTACGTATATTATGTCGTTTAATGGGTCAGAGACGTGTTATTTAGCAGCTGGGTGTTTTTGGGGGGTGCAGGAGGCATTTCGCAAAACCTCAGGCGTACAAGAATCTGCAGTCGGCTATGCGGGAGGGCATCTTCAAAACCCAACTTATAATGACGTGTGTTATTCAGACAGTGGTCATGCAGAGGCAGTTGAAGTTGTGTTCGTTCCCAGTCTCATCAGTTATAAACAAATCTTAGAAATCTTTTGGACCATTCATAATCCAACAACGCTGAATCGCCAAGGCCCTGATATTGGTTCACAGTATAGATCTGCTATTTTTTATACCAATCTGGAACAAAAGGAAATTTCTGAGACCAGCTTACAGAGTCTCGTTGACGGCAATACCTATTCCAACCCTGTTGTCACTGAGATAACTTCCTTGAATATATTTTGGCGCGCTGAAGAATACCATCAAAAATACATTATGAAGAAGCACTTTAATATAGAAAAATAATCCCTATTCTTTATTTGTATTTTTTATGTTTGCCTGTGATCCCCGTGTTGGGGTAGATAGGTTGTGCGCCCAGAACGGGTATCTGTGCCTTTTTAACTAAAGGGATGGGTAAAATTAGTGTTTTATATAATTAGAGAGTGAACCTTTTGTAATGACGAAAAGTCTTAAGAGCATTTTAAATAATGCCGTATCCCAAAACATGGCGCCCTATTTGGTGGCCATGACTGGAAATTCTGGTGGGGTAACGTTCTGTGATGCTGTTGGATATACGGTGAGTGGTCAAGCTGCGACAAAAGATACAGTGTTTTGTCTTTATTCAATGACAAAAAGTGTATGTGGTGTCGCTGCAATGATTATGATTGAAAGAGGTAAGTTTTCTTTAGAGACGCCTGTTGGTGATCTTTTGCCAGAATGGAATGATTTAAGAGTCTTAGAAGGTTTTGATGGGGATACCCCCGTGTTGCGTAGGCCAAGAACAACTGCAACGATTCGGAACCTGGTAACACACACGAGCGGCATGGAATACGAGCTGTGGAATGCAGATGTTGCAAAATATTTAGAAGTGACAGGTAACCCTGCAATTGGCTCAGGTTTAAGAAAGTCTCTTCAATATCCTCTTGTGACTGACCCTGGCACGCGATATGGGTATGGTCCAAATATTGATTGGTTGGGATGTGTTATCGAGGAAGTCGATGGTCGTTCCATTGATGTTTTTTGCCGTGAGGAGATTTTTGATCCTCTTGGCATGACACATTCTGTCTTTGAATTAGACGATGCTTGTGCAGATTTTGGCGGTATATTTAAGCGCGCTGAAGATGGGACATTATTAGCTGTGACTGATTTTAAACCAGTATCTAAGCCAGAGTTTTATCCCATGGGACATGCCATGTATGGGACTGCGCCTGATTATATGCGTTTGTTGCGTATGATTTTGAATAAAGGGCAGTTAGATGGTAATCGGGTTTTATCTGAACTCTCCGTTAAAACTCTTGTAAAGGATCATATGCAAGGACTGCCGAAAAGGTCAATGCGTTCATCATCTCCATTGGTGCCTGATTTAGTTTTTGAAGGTAATATTGGGGGGAGTTTTGTCGGCAAGGTCATGTTAGATGGTGTTCCTGGTAAGTTTTCACCTGGAACTCTTGTGGGGGGAGGTCTTTGTAATACTTATTATTGGATTGACCCTGTTAAAGATGTCGCCAGTATCATTATGACGCAGGTTCTCCCATATTTAGACGATCAGGTTGTTCAAGTTTATGATATGTATGAAGCGGGTGTTTACGCATCTTTAGGACAGTAATTTTTCTTTGAGGACATCTGTTGCATTTTGCAAATGAAAAAGAGCGTGTTGGAGCCTGTGCATTGTACAAAAATAACTGAAATTTTTGCTCCTGATTTCTTTTGTACTATGGCGTCTTTAAGTGAAGCTATGATTTTGAAATATTAAGTAAAATAAAACTGTTGTTAAGGGATGTTGAGTTAATCTATCTCTTGATTTCTTATATAAATAATTCTAAAATAATTTGATAATTTTAGGAGTTATTTATTAAGATTTAATCTGAAAAATACATATTTTATCCTAATGTGTTCAAACGCAATAAAACACGATTAATTACGGCCTGTATTCCACCTTAAAGTTCTGATATACGGCTTTTGAGGAATTTGGATTTATGGGGACTTATTTTTACTTATACTTTAGAGTTCGCAGTTGACTGATGAAATTATAGAAGAAAACCCTGGGCCAGAACAGGGTTCAAGTCGCTTCATTTCCATTGAAGATGAGATGAAAACATCGTATTTAGATTATGCGATGAGTGTTATTGTTAGTCGTGCTTTGCCAGATGTTCGTGACGGTCTGAAACCTGTTCACCGACGTATATTGTATTCTATGCACGAAAATGGCTATGTGCATAATAAGCTTTACCGTAAGTCTGCCCGTGTGGTGGGGGATGTGATTGGTAAGTATCACCCCCACAGTGATTCGGCAATTTATGATGCCTTAGTCCGCATGGCTCAGGACTTTTCTATGAGTCTGCCTCTGATTGATGGTCAAGGTAACTTTGGATCCATGGACGGTGACTCTGCCGCTGCTATGCGGTATACAGAGGTTCGCATGGATCGCCCAGCGGAAATGCTCCTCGAGAGCATTGATAAAAATACCGTTGATTTTACAGATAATTACGACAATACCATTAAAGAGCCGGTTGTACTTCCAGCGCGCTTCCCAAACCTATTGGTTAACGGGGCGGGGGGTATTGCGGTTGGGATGGCGACAAATATTCCACCTCATAATTTTACTGAGGTTGTAAATGCGACACTTGCACTTCTTGATAATCCCGATTTAAGTATTAGTGAGCTGAATGAATATATTTCTGGTCCAGATTTTCCAACTGGCGGCTTAATTATGGGGCGGGGAGGTATTCGCAATGCCTACCTAACCGGCCGCGGAAGTGTTATTGTGCGGGCGCGTACCCACTTTGAAGAGGTGCGGGCTGGTCGTCACGCGATTATTATTGATGAAATTCCTTACCAAGTGAATAAATCCCGAATGTTGGAGCATACTGCCGACCTGGTGCGGAGTAAGAAGTTAGAAGGTATCTCTGATATACGTGATGAGTCTAACCGAGATGGTGTGCGCGTCGTTATTGAGATCAAGCGAGATGCATCTTTAGAGGTGGTGCAATCACAGTTATTCCGCTTTACCCAAATGCAGACAACTTTTGGTATCAACATGGTGGCTTTGGACTCAGGTCGTCCAAAAATTATGACGTTGAAAGACATTTTAGTTGCCTTCTTGGAATTCCGAAGAGTTGTTATAACCCGTAGAACCAACTTCTTATTACAAAAAGCTCGGGACAAGGCACATGTGTTAATCGGCCTTGTTGTGGTGGTGGCAAATATTGATGAAGTCATTCACTTAATTCGTTCTTCTCCAGACTCAACGACTGCGCGCAAAAGTTTAATGGCAAAAGACTGGGTAGTGCGCGATGTGGAGTCACTTATCCGTCTTGTTGATGAGCCTGGCCACTCAATTAATAAAAATGATACTTTCCGCATGTCTGAAAATCAGGCGCGCGCAATCCTAGAGTTGCGTTTAAATCGTCTGACAGGGCTTGAGCGGGATAAAATTGTCAAAGATATTAAAACCTATGAAAATGATATTATCGGCTATCTTAATATCTTGTCTGATCCTGAGCGGTTAACAACCGTTATTCGCGATGACTTAAAAAGTTTACTTGAAGTCTTTTCTCAGGAACGGCGTACCGAAATTATTGAAGGCTACGCTGATATGGAGGAAGAGGACTTGATAGAGCGTGAAGATATGGTCGTCACACTTTCCTATGAAGGCTATGTCAAGCGTGTTGCCTTAAGCCAGTACAAAGCGCAAAAGCGTGGCGGTAAGGGTCGGAGCGGGATGTCAACTCGTGATGGTGATTTTGTCAGTCACTTATACGCCGTCAGCACGCACACTCCAGTCTTGTTCTTTAGCAGTCGCGGGATAGTTTATAAATTAAAGGTATGGCGTTTGCCGTCTGGAAATCCAACTTCACGTGGGAAAGCGGCGATTAATTTATTCCCTCTCGAGGATGGGGAAACAATTACTATGATTCTGCCACTTCCAGAAGATGAGTCTGTGTGGGAATCAATGTATGTGGTATTTGCAACCGCTTCTGGGTATGTGCGTCGGAATACCTTAAGTGACTTTACCAACGTCAAGTCCAATGGAAAAATTGCCATGAAGCTGGATGAAGGCGATAGTCTTGTTGGTGTTGCTATCAGTGAGATGAGTGAGGATATGTTACTGGCAACCCGCAATGGAAAGTCCATTCGTTTCCCAATTAATGATGCAACCATGCGGGTATTTTCAAGTCGTAATTCTGTGGGAGTACGGGGGATTAAGCTTGCTGAAGGGGACGTTGTCATTTCAATGGCGTTAATCAAAAGCTTATCTGTGAGCCCTGAAGAGCGAGAACATTACTTCCGCGTTGCCTCAGAAATGCAGCGTAATGATGGGGTATATCCCAATCAAGAGACGGCGGTAGCTCTCACAAGGGAAAGGTTTGATGAACTTGCGGCTGCAGAAGAGTTTTTATTAACTGTTACATCAAAAGGCTTTGGTAAACGTACGTCAACATATCACTATCGAGTGACCAATCGCGGCGGAAAAGGGATAGATAATATTGCCTTGACTGATAAAAATGGAAAAGTCGTTGCCTCTTTCCCTATTACAGAGGATGAACAGGTTATTATGGTGGCAAGTGACGGTCAGTTAATTCGTATGCCTATTAATGATATCCGTGTTGCCTGGAGAAAGACGCAGGGTGTTATTTTGTTTAAAACCAAGTCGGATGAAGAAGAAGTTGTCTCTGTAAGTAAGGTAAGTGATAGCTCTCCAGATGAGGACGAAGCTGTCGACCAGGAAGGGTAATCCTTACTAATGTTGGCGAAGTCCTATAATACCTAGTATGTCTTTTTGTCTTTTAAATTATATGGTTAATTAAAGTTATTAAGAAGGGGAATTTATGTCTGACAAGCGTATAGGAATTTATCCTGGAACTTTTGATCCTATTACCAATGGTCATGTGGATATTATTAAGCGTGCGATTCATTTATTTGATAATTTGGTGATTGGCGTTGCGATCAGTAGGTCGAAGGTACCTCTTTTTACTGTTGAAGAACGGGTAGCTTTGATTGAAAAAGATTTAAAGAATTGTTTAGGGGACCTTATTAGTAGAATTAAAGTGGTTCCATTTTCAGTACTTCTTGTGCACTTTGCCCAAGAAATGAATGCTCAGGTAATTGTGCGTGGTTTAAGAGTCGTCACAGATTTCGATTATGAGCTGCAAATGGCAGGAATGAATTCCCGCCTTGACTCTAAGATTCAAACGGTATTTTTGATTGCATCAGAAGGGTGTCAGTTTATTTGTTCAAGTCTTGTAAAAGAGATTGCTGCCTTAGGGGGGGATATTTCAAGTTATGTATCTTCCGATGTTTGTGATGGATTGATCAAAAAGTACAATCATAAATAGTTTTTTTATTATCTAGATAGAAGTATTATAATGTTAAAGTTAATTAAGCGTATTTTGGCTATTTTGCCAATTTTTGGATTTTTAGCACCCACGTGTTTCTCCAGTGCAGTAGCGAAAGAGCACAAAGCAGATGCTGAAAATATTCTCGTTATTGAGGTTGAGTTTGGATCTATTGTGATCGAGCTGTTTCCTGATGTTGCCCCAAATCATGTTGAGCGTATTAAGACCTTAGCGCGTGAAGGGTTCTATGATGGTATCAAGTTTCATCGAGTTATTGATGGTTTTATGGCACAAACGGGTGACCCTTTGAGCAAAACCAGCGAGAATCGAGGTATGTGGGGAACTGGGGGGAGTGATCTGCCAGATTTAAAGCAAGAGTTTAGTGATCTTCCCTTTGAGCGGGGTACATTGGGAATGGCGCGGTCTGCTGCTAGTACTGACACTGCAAATAGTCAATTCTTTATTTGCTTTACCGATTCTTCTTTCCTAAATGGCCAGTATACTGTTTTTGGTAAGGTGATAGAAGGCATGCATATTGTTGACTTGATCCCAAAAGGGGAGCCGCCTGCAGAACCTGGAGTGATTCTATCCATGAGTGTGCGCGCAGATACTCGGTAATACTGTATTTAAGTATAGTAAATTTTAGACGATGCCCTCGTAGTTCTTTAAGTTCTGCGGGGGTTTTCTTATATTTTTTACCCTGAATTAAGCAATTGAAGTGCCTTGTCACTGTTGAACAGGTGAAGGAGGGTATGAATAGACCCCCCGCGGGGAGAAGTTAGGTCAGGGTCAGTTTTCAAGAGGGTCTGTGCATCTTCCCATGCTTGAATCATCAGATCTCGATCCTTTGCGATATCAGCAAGTCGAAATTTTGGTAATCCGCTTTGGCGGGTGCCGAGGACTTCTCCTGCACCGCGAAGCTTTAAGTCTTGTTCTGCAATATAAAATCCATCATTACTATGTTTTAATGTTTCGAGTCTTTGGCGCGATATTTTTCCTAAGGGGGGCTGATAGAGTAAGATGCAGGTGGCTTTTTTGGTACCACGTCCGATGCGCCCCCTCAGCTGATGGAGTTGTGCAAGGCCAAATTGCGTAGAGTTTTCTATAATCATAATGGAGGCATTGGGGACGTGAACCCCGACTTCAATAACGCTGGTGGCCACAAGAATCGAGACCTCACCTGAAGAAAATTTCTCCATAGTGGCATCTTTTTCAGTTCCAGACATTTTTCCGTGGATGAAAGCAACGGCATTTGGAAAGCGTTTTTCGAGGTGGGCGTATCGTTCTTCGACACTGATAAGGGGAGACTCTTCTTCTTCGACAACCCGAGGGCATACCCAAAAAATCTGACCATTGCGCTCAATCTCTCGGGCAATCCCATCTTCTAGCTCTGGGATTTTGCTGCTTGGCATAACCCGCGTATCAATGGGCTGGCGGCCTGGAGGTTTGTCCTTTAATTGACTTACATCCATGTCTCCATAAACCGTTAAGGTCAAGGTGCGTGGTATCGGTGTTGCGGTCATGACCAAAACATCTGGGGTTTTCCCCTTGGCAGAAAGGCTCAGTCTTTGGTGGACGCCAAAGCGGTGTTGTTCATCAACAACAATCAAGCCAAGGTCATGATAGGTGACATCTTCTTGAAATAACGCGTGGGTACCAATAAGAATATGGATCTTGTTTTCCATAAGGGCCATAAGTTTCGATGTACGCACCCGTCCTTTATTTCTTCCAGACAAAATTTCCATGTTCAGCCCAATTTTTTGGGCATAGGGCTGGAGTGTATTAAAGTGCTGGTGTGCAAGGATATCAGTGGGAGCAAGAAGAGCTGCTTGTGCACCCGTATCTGTGGCGGCCACCATTGCTAGAAAAGCGATTATTGTTTTACCACTCCCCACATCCCCTTGTAAGAGGCGCGTCATAACTTGGGGGGCGTGCATGTCGTGGTCAATTTCATCAAGGGCAGTTTGTTGTGCCGGCATTAATGTGAAAGGGAGGTGACTTAATATATTCTGGCGACTTTGTGGGTTAAGGGGAAACTGTCTGCCAAGTTTTTTTCTGCGCTGGCGGCGGGTAATGCTTAAGGAAATTTGATTGGCGAGAAGTTCATCATATGCAAGGCGGCGTCTAAAGTTATCTATATCACTATTATCTTTTAATTCTATAGGTTTATGCATTTTATTTAATGCATCATTCCAGCTCAACCAGTGTTCTTTTTCTCGCTGTTCTGGTCTGATCCATTCTGGTAAGTGAGGCACCTTACCGAGTGCACTGTTGATGGCCTTTTTAATTACTTTCTGACTCAACCATGCGCATGCTCCATAGACGGGGTCGAGCCTTAAAACATTTTCTTTTTCTGAGACAGGCACAGAAATATCTGGATGAGCCATTTGGACAATATTATTATACCGTGTCACGGTACCGCTGATCACTCTTTCACTGCCTTCAGGGTACTGCTTTTGTAAGTAGTCGGCGCGCCCATTAAAAAAAATCAGGGATATACTGCCAAATTTATCTTTACATAAAATTTTATAGGGTTTTCTGTTTTGGGGCTCGTGGTAGTCAATGGTAACGTGAAAACTTGCAATTGAGCCACTCTCTGCATGGGTTGAAGGCGGCATAATCCTTCTGTCAATAATAGAAGTAGGGACGTGACACAAAAGATCAAAAACTGTTTCAATGTCAAGGCGCTTAAAGGTATCAGCTATTTTAGGGCCAACATGGGGAAGGGACGAGATACGCGCTAGTAATGGAAAAAGAACATTCGGTCGCATAATAATTTTTTTATGAGATGAGGCGTGGCATTTATATTAAATTTACTATAAAGTCTATTGACGATTTTTTATATTATATTATATAAAGTGAACGTATAGAATATGAAAAAATATGTATTACTAGTAGCTTAAATTTTGATAATTGACTAAGATATGATCTTAGAAGTTGGCAGAGAGTTATTTGTATATACCTTAATATAAAATGCAATAGATCAAATTATTTATTATGTGCAAATATTCACCACAGGATGACTTTTCCAAATTAGAAAAGCATAAAACTCTCGCTCCTGATGTATTTCGTCGGCGTCTTATTCATTGTAGTAAGTACCGCGGCATCAAGGAAATGGATATAATTATGTCTCAATTTTGCCGTTATGTCCTTCCGACGCTGGCTGATGATGATCTAATTCATTTAGATTTGCTCATGCGGGAAAGTGATCACGATTTGTATGCGTGGAAGAACAAATTTTCTACGCCACCAAAAGCTGCTTTTAATAATCCTTTGTTTCAATTATACCTAGATTTTGAACTTGATTTTAAAAGTATAGAACCTTGATAACATTAAATAACTTTCTTGAGCAGAACAACAGAGTCACGTTTTCTGGTGTTGTTGAGGGCGTTGATGCCGATATTCTAGTAAAGATTGCTCACCAGTCAAAACGTATATTACATATAGCTTCTAATGACGCCAAAATTGCTGCAATTGAGCAGTTAATTCACTTTTTTGATAAAAGTGTAAGAGTGGTAACGTTTCCTGCTTGGGACTGTTTGCCCTATGATCGGGTTTCTCCCAATGTCAATATTGTCACCCGCCGGTTAGAGGTATTGTCCGAGTTTGCCTCTTCTTCTTCAGACTCTGATCCTCAGCCTACCATTATCTTGACATCCGTTAATGCGGTTCTGCGTAAAGTTTTGCCGAGGTCCAGTATTCAGCAGCGTTTTAAAACCATTAAAGTGGGGGAGACTCTTAACTTAGAAAGCATACTTTCGTACTTAACTATTAATGGTTTTAATCGGGTTGAAATTGTCATTGACCCTGGTGACTTTGCTGTTAGAGGGGGGCTTATTGATATTTATGCCCCCAGTATGGAGTTTCCAGCGCGGGTTGATTTGTTTGGTAATGACGTTGAGCAGATTCGTCTTTTTGATCCAGAGAGTCAGCGAACAATTAATAAGGTGGTAGATTTAATTAAAATTATTCCTGCAAATGAAGTCTGTTTTGATGATCATTCTATTAACCTGTTTCGTTCATCTTATCGGCAAACATTTCCCTCTGCTGTGGTGACCAGTGATCCTTTATATGAGAGCATCTCGCAAAAGAGAAAATATATCGGTATGGAGCATTGGCAAGCATTGTTTTATGAGAGTATGGAAACCCTGTTTGATTACTTTCCTGATATTCCCATTACGTTTGATCACCATATTGATGGGCAACTAGAAACAGCCTGGGAGACAATTGAGGATCATTATAATAATCGTAAGGAAATTATTAAAAGTAAGGCCAAGGGGGGGCAAGCCCTGTATCACCCACTACCGCCCCATAAAAACTATATTCTTAAAGATGATTTTTATAGCTTAATTGGGGAGAGACCTGTTGGAGTTTTTTCTTCCTTTATTCAGTCTGATTCTGCGGAAGTCGTACCTGTTAACGCCCATTGCGGCCGGTGTTTTGTTTCAGAGCGCACTGTTAAAGACGATAACGTCTTTGATGTAGTTGTGGCGTATATCAAAGAGCAAAGCAGTAAAAATATTGTTATTGCCTGCGTCAGCCTTGGAACGCGGGAGCGTATTTCAAACCTACTTCATGATCATGGCCTCACTGATATTCAGCCGATTAATACGTATGAAGAGATACCAAAGTTTCCCACTCAACGTCTCTTTATTACCGTGTTACCCCTGAGTGCTGGGTACCATTATGATAATACGATTTTTATTTCAGAACAAGATATTGTCGGAGACCGTCTTTCTCGTCCTCGTCGCAAAACCCGCCGCGCTGAAAACTACTTACGTGAAGTTAGTTCGATTATGCCGCAGGACTATGTGATTCATTTTGAGCATGGTATTGGACGGTTTGATGGCTTGGTCAGTTTAAGTGTAGGGAATGCTGCGCCCCATGAATGTTTGGCTTTAACCTATGCTGATAATGATCGTTTGTATGTTCCCGTAGAGAATATAGAGGTTCTGTCTCGATATGGGTCTGCTGATATGGAGGTCCACCTTGATAAGCTGGGAGGTCTGGGCTGGCAAACACGGTGCGCCAAACTTAAAAAGCGTCTTAAGGATATGGCAGAAGATCTTATTAAAATTTCTGCTGAGCGTGAAGTAAAAAGAGTTGAGCCTTTAGGGGCGCCTGAAGTGATGTATCAGGAGTTTTGTGCGCGTTTCCCCTATGACGAGACTGAGGACCAATTAACTGCCATTGAAGAGGCGGTGAGTGACTTATCTTGTGGGCGTCCTATGGATCGTTTGATTTGTGGTGATGTGGGTTTTGGTAAAACTGAAGTTGCGTTACGTATTGCTTTCCAGGTGGTCATGTCCAATAAACAAGTGGCGGTCATTGCGCCCACAACTTTACTGGCACGACAACACTTAAGAACGTTTACGGAGCGGTTTAAGGATCTTCCTGTTAATATCTGCCAATTATCACGGATGGTTTCCACCAAGCAAAGCGCCATAAACCGTAAGGACTTAAAAGAGGGTCTGGTTGATATTATTATCGGAACCCATGCGCTTTTGGCCAAGAGCATTAGTTTTAAACGTTTAGGCTTGTTGGTTATAGATGAAGAGCAAAGCTTTGGTGTGAAACATAAGGAGCGTCTAAAACAATTAAAATTAGATGTCCATGTCCTCACCTTATCAGCCACGCCGATACCGCGGACTATGCAGCTGGCTCTTACGGGGGTGAAAGACTTAAGCTTGATTACCACGCCGCCCGTCGATCGTCTTGCTGTGCGTACTTTTTGCATGCCGTTTGATCCAGTGATTATTCGGGAAGCACTTATGCGAGAGCATATGAGAGGGGGTCAGTCATTTTATGTATGTCCACGCATTAAAGACTTGGAAGGAATCAAAAAAAATATTCATGCTTTAGCGCCAGACTTAACCATATGTGTTGTCCACGGACGTATGCCGACCCATGAATTAGAAGAAAAAATGAATGCCTTTTATGAACATAAATACGATATTCTTGTCTCGACAAATATTATTGAGTCTGGATTGGATATTCCTACGGCGAATACTTTAATTGTTCATAACGCCAATATGTTTGGTTTGTCTAATTTATATCAGTTGCGGGGGCGGATAGGGCGTTCGAAGCTGCGAGCCTATGCCTATTTGACCACACCTGAAAATGGGTATGTCAATATGGTGGCTGAGAAAAGGTTAAACGTATTACAAAAGCTTGATAACCTTGGGTCGGGATTTACTCTCGCCAGTCATGATCTGGACTTGAGGGGGTCTGGAAATATTTTAGGTGAAGAACAGTCTGGTCATATTCGTGAGGTTGGGTTTGAACTGTATCAGTCCATGTTGAAAGAAGCTATTGCCAAGGTGCGGTTACAACAAAACACTTCCAAAGATGCTAACCAAGACCAAGAGATTTTTGTCGTACCGTGGTCACCGCAAATCAATATTGGCATTGCCGTTATGCTGCCAGAGACGTATATCAAAGATTTAGGATTGCGTATTTCTATATATCGGCGACTTGCTGATGCTGAAAACCAGGACGATCTTGCAGCTTTAAAAGTAGAAATGGTTGATCGTTTTGGACAGCTGCCAAAAGAGGCTGAAAGCTTATTCCATCTTTTTAATATTAAAAAGCTATGCGCAAAAGCCAATATCGAAAAGATGGATGTTGGCGCCAAAGGAATTGTGATTCAGTTTAGAAATCGAGAGTTTCCTAATCCTGATGCCCTTATTGAGTACATCACCAAAAGAACACCAGAGATCACGATAAGGCCTGATCAAAAAGTCAGTATTAATAAAAGTATAAGTGACCAGCCTCAAAAACGCATCAAAATAGTGCAACAGGTCTTACAAGATATTGTTGCGCTGGTCGGTTAAGCGCCCCTTCAAGGAGGAGGGCGGTTATTCCTTGGTTAAGTCTTCTTCAAGGACGCTCATGTGAACGGAGTAGTGGCGCGCTACCTTCTTCGTCATCATGATAAATGATACCAATAAATTCAGAACCAATATTAAATTCAACAGAATTATCGGAATGTATTTTATTCTCGAGAGTTTCCTAATCCTGATGTCCTTAATTGAGCACGTCACCAAAAGAACACCAGAGATCACGATAAGGCCTGATCAAATAATAAAAGTATAAGCGCGACCAGTTCAAGGAGGAGGGCGGTTATTCCTCGGTTAAGTCTTCTTCAAGGACGCTCATGTGAACGGCGTAAGAAACGCTACCTTCTTCGTCATCACGATAAATGATACCAATAAATTCGGAACCAATATTAAATTCAACAGAATTATCGGAATGTATTTTATTATTAATATTTATTTCTTGATTATTAAATCGTTGCCTAAGGTAGGCTTCGACTTTTTTGAACTCGTTTAAAAGCATGTGTACTCCAGTAATTCTATAGACATAATTATTTTTCAAGCTTGACTTGAGCATTTGTACCCATGACAAGACCCAATCAACATATGAAATTCAGACCGTATTATATCCGAATATTGGGGCAAGTCAGCGTAGACAAATATTAATAGCTATTTTTACGTTTAGGGTAAATAGGTAATTCATAGCTTGCATTATTATTTATCTGAATTTCAAAAAAAGTTATTCCAATAAAAAAAATACTTAATGAACAAAGATGGCGCGCGGCAAGTCTTGCACATGGAAAAACCATTATTCAAGCGAACGCCTGGCTAAGGGGTATGAGAAGTGAGTAGAGCGGGTATTTGTAGGGAATCCGTGAAGACTTGCTACACACGCATTCCTTAAATTCCGATAATAATAATTATGGAACTTCTATAGGGGTTTGAATCTAAACAATAAGCGCAGATAGGCGCTCCGTTAGCCTAAAAAATCCTTTTAAAAAAGCAGCTAAGCTGTAACTGAGTTCATGTGTGCCTTAAGCACCTTTATGGGGAGTGATTTTTGAGAATGTTTGTAGGAAGTTGCTATGGAGCTGCGAAATAAGTTTTTCTTGAGGAACGTCCATGATAGCGGCTAGTTTCTCTGCTGTATGAATAATGAACGCAGGTTCATTTCTTTTTCCTCGATACGGCATGGGAGCGAGATAAGGCGCGTCAGTTTCAATCAGCAGTCGGTTAATGGGAAGCGTTTTAACAATATCTTGCAGATCCTGTGCCTTTTTAAAGGTAATAATGCCTGATATAGAAATCATAAATCCCAAATCAAGGGCCATTTTCGCCACATCTACCCCTGAGCTGAAGCAATGAATAACCCCTGGATACCCCCCCTTTTCTCTTGCTTCTTCCTTCATAATGCGAATGGTATCCCCATCAGCGCTGCGGGTATGAACAATCAAAGGTATTCCCGTTTGACGAGAGGCTGCAATATGGTTTCTAAAGCTCTCCTCCTGTTTGTCTCTCGGTGATTTTTCATAGTAAAAGTCTAAGCCCGTCTCGCCAATACCAACAACCTTTGGATGCTCGGTCAGGGTAACTAACTCATGGACTTCTGCTATAGGCTCATGGGCAGCTTCATGGGGGTGAACGCCAATGCTGGCATACACTTGTGGGTATTGTTCAGCAATAGCGATAACGTCAGGGACTTGACTGATTTTTATGGAAATTGTCAATAATGTATGGACACCTGCCAAGGTTGCGCGATCAATAATCTGATTAAGGTCATCTGCGTAGGCCTCCATATTTAAGTGACAGTGGCTATCATATAACATATTTAAACGACAGTTTCTTGAGGTATGGTATCATGGCGTGGGAAGATGCTTTCTGGCTTGTCCAGTTTAAGGCCAAACTCAAGGGCGTGTTCTGGACCTATATGAGACATGGTCCGCTGATCTTGAGGTACTTTTAACTGGGACAACAGGTTATCCATAGATTGGGGCATGACTGGCTGCAGAAGAATCCCAATATTTCTTAACGCTTCCGCTAGGGTATAGAGCACAACATGCATATATGTTGGGTTTGTTTTCTTTAAGTTCCACGGTGCTTGCTCATTTATATGGCGGTTGCACTGGTCAATCACGTCCCATATTTCATTGAGCATTTTAAAGAAATTTTGTTCATTAATATACGTCCGTGATTTAGGCAGAAGCTGGTAGACTTGGTCCAATAGGTCAATTTCCTTTTGGGTTTTCTCATGGGTCTGCGGAATGTTCAGAGCGGCGTTTTTATAAATCATACTGAAAACCCGTTGGCACAAGTTCCCTAGATTATTTGCAAGGTCGGCATTTATTCGTTGGACAACCGCATTATGGGAAAAGTCCCCGTCACTTCCGAAAGGCACTTCTCTTAATAAAAAGTAACGCACTTGATCCAGCCCATAAAGGTCAACAATCTCGTAAGGGTTAATTACATTCCCAAGAGATTTAGAGATTTTCTCTTTCTGATTGGTCCACCACCCATGGGAAAATACTCTCTGGGGAGGCGCGATATCTGCTGCCATTAAAAAAGCTGGCCAATAAATGACGTGGAACCGAAGAATATCTTTGCCAATAATGTGCAGGTTTGCAGGCCAGTACTGCTTAAATTTTTCAGAATTGGTATTGGGATAATCCACAATTGTCAGATAGTTGGTCAGGGCATCTAACCAGACATATATAACGTGGTCCTGATTATCAGGGACTTGAACACCCCATTTAAAGCTGGTTCTTGAGATTGAAAGGTCGCGTAACCCTTGTTTAACAAACGAGATAACTTCATTACGGCGACTTTTAGGTGCAATAAAATTGGGGTTATCCTCATAAAATTGAAGTAATTTATCCCCCCACTCCGATAAGCGAAAAAAGTAGCTTGGCTCTTTCACCCATTCAACTTCAGCATTGGTGGGAGCGATGCGCTGACCATTTTCATTAACTGTAAGCTCATCTTCATTATAAAACGCCTCATCTCGCACCGAGTACCACCCTTGATACTCCCCAAGATAAATTTGATTTTTATCCATTAAGGTTTTCCAGATTTCCTGAGCTGCCTTAATATGCCGAGTCTCTGTCGTGCGAATAAACTGATCATTGGAAAAGTTCATTTTTTTCGTCAGATCTTTAAAGTTTTCCGAGACGTCATTGACAAAACTTAACGGATCCATGTTTTTCTTTTTTGCCGATTTTTCAACCTTTTGTCCATACTCATCTGTGCCCGTTGAGAAAATAACTTCTCTACCATCAAGGCGCATAAACCGTGCAATGACGTCACATGCAAGCGTTGTATAGGCATGGCCAATATGCGGCTTGTCATTAACGTAATAAATTGGGGTTGTAATATAATAAGGCGTTTTGTTGTGCATAAAATGATCAAACCTTTAGATGGAGTCCCTATAGGTCACATAATCTTTTGTATAGGTTACGAGTTATAAAGACGTGATTTCTTTCATTGTAATAAGGACTGTTTGTTTCTTATCTAAGTTTACACGGGTCGTCTGATCAAAAAGGTATGTCAACTTTTCCCATACATCGGACCAATGCTCTTGTGGGTGGTGTCTTTTGAGAATATGGACTATTGTGCTTTCTCCTTGGAATAAATCCCCCTTTTGGGGGGTCGTAATATATTTTTTTCCTAAATGGTTTAACCACCAATAGACTATATCCTGAAATATGTAAAACATATCATCACCATTTTGTTTACTGAACATATCACCAAAGGCATGTTCAGCAGGTATGTCTTGTTTAGGTATCTTGGTCAGCAACTCTATAAAATGCAGAATAACTTTTTGAGCAGGTTTTGTCATTAATTTATGAACATGACCGTAGCTCCCCATCGATAGCGCTAATATTAATGGAAAAAGCTCAAGATTGGTATTTATATTATTTCTTTTAAACAGAATCAAGAGGTCGTCTTGGGATAAGGGCGAAAGATTAATTTTTTGAGAGCGGGATAATATGGTTGGGATAATATTCCACGGTGTATGGGCAATCATAATCAGGATGGTATTTTTAGGCGGCTCTTCTAAGGTTTTTAAGAGAGCATTCTTGGCATTTATATTCATATCATCAAGGGAGTCGATTAAAATCACCCTCCCCTTTCCTTCCGCAGATGTACTATGGATATGGGTATGAATACCGCGTATGGTATGAATTGAGATTTCATTTTGTAGTTTTTGTGATTTAACATCTACCTTACGCATAAGGGGAATAAATTCGGCGTGACTGCCCGCTAAAATTCGGCGTATTGTATGACTATTTTGAGGAATATCATTGAGACCCGTAGGCGTATCTTCTTGGGTCTCAAGGGGGGGCATCAGGCCGTGGTGCAATATAAATTGCGCAATTTTATATCCCAATGTTGCTTTGCCAATGCCTTTAGGTCCACATAAAATAAGTCCATGCCCAAGTCGATGATGACGCCAAGCGTGAAATATTTTATTTAATACCTGATCGTGCCCCACGAGTTGTTGACATCGTGACGGATGGGGAATGTTGGGATCATGGGCGGGATCCCAAGGACAGGGCTCATGCTCTTGGGTCATTTTCTAAGTGGAAAGTGTTTTGGACCTGCGTCCATATTTTCTGTTCTATGATTTTTATATCAAGGGTAGCGTCAATGATTTTAATCCGGTCTTCAGTTTGGGCTAGGTCAAGAAAACCCTTTCGTATTTTTTCATGAAAGGCGGTTTTTTTATTTTCGAAGATATTAATCTCTTGGTCCTCCCGCTCCATTTTCCGCTGCAAACCTGTTGTGACGGGAATATCTAAATATAATGTGAGAGATGGCTTCATATCATCAATTATAGAAGAATTAAGAACATTCACGAGGCTTTTAGAAGCATTGCCCGCAACCGTCTGATAAACAAATGTTGAGTCAATAAATCGATCACAAATCACCCACACACCTTTATCTAACTTTGGCTTAATCACCTTTTCAAAGTGATCTGATCGTGCCGCATTAATCAATAACAGCTCGGTAGTTGATGACCATTCGTTTTCTGGTGTATGAACGAGTAAATTCCGTATGCTTTCTGCCCCTGAAGTGCCCCCAGGTTCACGCGTCGTATGAACCGCAAAGTGAAGGCGTTCCAATTTTTGCATTAAGAGATGGGCTTGGGTTGTTTTTCCAGCGCCTTCACATCCTTCAAAAGTAATAAATTTATAAGGCATAACTTTTAACTTACATGACACCTAAGACTAAATAAATCAAGACTGACTTTAGGCGACCAAAAAGATTAAGGCGCTTCACGTCTTCTGCGGTAAATAAGTCATGCTGGCTGAGCACCTCATTAAACCTATGTATTTTAAGGGTTGCCACAGGCATTCCCTTTTTTATGGGCGCAGATATGGGGGAATTGTAAACGACGTCGACAAGTGTTTTTTTGTCTTTTGTTTTCGGAAGCGTCAGAATGATATTATCGTTGGCGGTTATGGGAACGGATTGTTTTTTACCCAGCCAGACAGGAATCTCTGCAATTACCTCCCCTTTTTTGGCAACATGATAATTTTCAAATGATCTAAAGCCCCACTCGAAAAGGATTGTAGATTGCTGTGTCCGCTCTTTTGTACTCTGTAAGCCATTAACAACTAAAATCAAGCGACGTCCATTGCGTTGTGCCGATGCAACTATTCCATACCCAGACTTTTTCGAGCGTCCCGTTTTTAACCCATCAACGCCCAAGTTTTTCCAAAGTAAGCTGTTGCGATTGTATTGTTGAATATCGTTGTACTTAAATTCTTTCTCAGAGAAGATATGATAATATTCTGGGAAATTATCAAAAATATACTTTGCAACGAGGGCTAAATCACGCATGGTTGAGAGGTGGTTGGGATCCGGCCATCCTGTCGCATTGGTAAAGGTAGACTTTTTCAGACCTATTTGAGCCGCTCTACGGGTCATCATTTCAGCGAATACTTCTTCACTTCCAGCAATTCCCTCCGCCACAACAATACAGGCGTCATTGCCAGATTGCACAATGATTCCATAGAGAAGATCAGCAATCGAGACCTTTTTGCCGACTTCCACAAACATTTTAGTGCCCCCTTTTCGCCACGCTTTTTCGCTCACTAAAAACTTATCTTCCATGGAAAGGCTTTTATCTTGTAATTTTTCAAAAATAATCAAGATCGTTAAAAGTTTAGACATGGATGCTGGTGTGGTTAATGTGTCAGCATTTTTCTCCATTAAAACTGTACCTGTATCCGCATCCATAAGGATCGCCTCTCGGGCAGATGTTGAGATGCTTGGCCAGTCCAAACCATAACTTGGAAGGGAAAATGACAAAATTATGATGCTATATATTATAAATCTAGAGAGCATTTTTTTAAACCTGACTTATGAATTTTGATCAATCAATAACAATGTGGGCATCTTTTACTCCTTGGACGTCAAGCATTTTGATTAAATGGTCAGCATATTCTACATCATCAATAGGGCCAATGCGAACGCGATAGAAGGTTTGATCGCTAATAGAGACGGGCGTAATATCAGTCAAACCATAGGAACGTACTATTTTGCCTAACCTTTGCGCATTTTCTTGGATGGTAAACGCGCCTATTTGAACATATATTTTCCCTGGATTAGGCTCTAATTGGGTAAATTCCTCTGAAACCTGATTCGTGGTGACATCTTGTGATGGTTGGTCGGAGTGTGAGGGCTGAACCACTTGAGTATCAGAAGAATTAGGTTGGTCAATATCTCTTGCAACAACAACACCACCAGTTGGTTGCGCGTTTAATTTCGGCAAGGACTCAGATTTATCTACAGGGGGTAAAATAAATTCAGACGAATTCTCTGAAGCTTCCATAACATTGACTCGTACTTGAGCCACCCCCTGCTTCTCCATACCCAGAAGTCGCGCCGCTTCACGTGAAAGGTCAATAATCCGATCATCAACAAAGGGCCCACGGTCATTAATCCGCAAAACAATGGAACGGCCATTTTCTAAATTCGTCACCCTTACCATTGATGGCATCGGCAATGTTTTGTGTGCAGCAGAGACAGCCCATTGATCAAAAACTTCACCATTTGCCGTGAGCTTATTATGAAAATTAGGACCGTACCATGATGCTAAGCCAGTCTTGTCATAGTCATGATCTACTTTGGGGTAGTACCATTTGCCATTAATATTGTAGGGCTTGCCGACTTTATATTGTCCTTTTTTATCAGTAGATATCTCTGCGGGAGGGGTGGGTGTATTCTTACTATAAGGCTGAGGCAGAGACAAACATCCACTAAGCAAGAGACTGAGTGCGCATAAGGTGCATAAAATTCTTATAAGGCGAAAAATGAACATACTCGATCTTTGTTTTTATCTTAAGGCATCGGCTAAAGAGCCTATAGTAACGGCATAGGAAAGAGATCTATTCCAGCGTAAAATAACTTTGAAGTTATGATATATAAGGAAAGCTATTGTCGGATCATTTTCATCGGGGAACAGCAGACCTGCTTTGATATCAACGTTTGGAAGGTCAGCGCCTGTCATTCTCCGAATTCCCATTGCTTGGTATTCAGACAAGGATGTTTCGATTTCGCGTGAAAATTTACTAATATCAATCCCTTTTGGGACGCGGACCATTCTGCCCCATGTGGTATTTCTTTTCCAACCGTTATCTTGAAGATAATTTCCTGCGGAAGCAAAAATATCTTCATGGGTATCCCATAAGTCCCGACGCCCATCATTATTTGCATCAATCGCCCATGTAAGATAGCTTCCTGGTATAAATTGCATGTCCCCTACTTCACCTGCCCAGCTCCCTTTAAATTTTTCAAATTCGATATAGCCTTTGTCTAAGATGGTGAGAGCATGGAACAGCTGTTTTTTGAAAAACGAACTCCGACGCGGATCCCACGCGAGGGTTGCGAGCGACTGAATAATGTTATATGTGCCCGTGTGCTTTCCATAACGAGACTCAACCCCCCAAAACGCTACAATAAAACGAGGTGGAACACCGTATTTTTTATAGACTGCGTCCAGTAATTCCTTGTGCTCCAGAAGTTTGTTTTTACCCTCTGCAATAAGGGCTGGTGTTACGCGTCTATTTTTGTAGGCTAAAATACTATCTTTAACTTCCGCTTGGTTGCGGTCATGGGTAATTGCTCGCTGAAAGGGTTCTAAGTTTGTAAGAACACGGTCTAAGGTTTCACGTTTAATACCTTTTTGTAAGGCTTCAGCATGAATTTCTTGGATGAACGCGCTAAAGCTTTTCGTCTGAGTTGCTTTATCATTACCAAAACTTACCCCAGGTAACGTGAGTAAAATGATAAAGAAACTTGATAGAAAATACGTCTTCTTCATACTTTGAATTCCTTAGTGAGTTAAACATTATCATTAAAAGATTGGCTTTATGTTATAGTCGTACATTCTATCTTGCAAGATTAGTATCATATTTATTTATACTCTAATAAAAATTGAAATAAAAATAAAAAACACCTCGATAAAAAGTCTATTTAGTAAAATTTTACTAGACATGCACAAAGTCTCATGCTAACAAGCTTCATTGATTTAATTGTTAATCAATTGAATTGATAAGGTTCTTGGAGGGGTGGCAGAGTGGTCGAATGCACCGGTCTTGAAAACCGACGAGGGTTCACGCCTTCCGTGGGTTCGAATCCCACCCCCTCCGCCACTAACTTAAAACGACCTTATCTGTGCCCCATGCGGCATAGCCTCAAAAGCCCAGCATTTGCGGGCTTTTTTGCTGTTTACAATTGACTTGCTTCTCTATAAAAACACCCGATTTTTCTCTAATTTTTCGCGCTTTTATGCCGCTTTCCTGAAAAATACTTGACTAAAGAAAAGCGAAGTACGGAGCTTTTAGGATTAAGAAATCAAGGGTTTGGCACCCCGCCAGTTCGCATAAGTCTATGCCTGTCATTTACATGCCTTCCCCCTTAACATCAGGTATAGGATCATCGGACTGCCAGAAAGCTTTTTTAAGCTTATTTGCTAATTCCCTCTTCTGCTTTTTTAGCTTATCGTCTTCCTCTGTCTGCCGCAGGCCTGGCTCAGATTGCAGCGGCAGGAGGTCAGCTGGGTGTGCCAGAAGATGCCTTGCCCGATTTTTTGTTAAGACCGCATCTTAGATGGCCGTCGCCTTTGACATCATGCCCTACAGAGCTGACGGGCCCATGGCCAAGCTCTCCAATATCTTCGGCATTTCCCCATCACCGAGATGAGCCAGCTTGGCGATGCGCTTATGGGACGCTGAAACACAGGCGTTATTTGCCGCTGTCATGTCCTTTTGGTTCGGTCAACGCGCCCTAGCCAAGTTCCGCTCAAATCCTTGAAAAACATGATCTTATTCACTTGATAAGTGCTCGGAATGAAGCGCTACTGTAAGTGTAAAAAGCAATTTAAAACAAGAAGATAGCGCAATGAGCAAACTATTCTACAAGGCCATGATTGAGGATGTTCAAAACGAAAAATGCACCGACGCAGGGCTGGAAGCGTTGCTGAATGCTTTTTTGAGTACAGGGTCAAGAAAATGGGTACCACACTGGCCGGTAAAGCTTGGTACGCACTGGAAGATTACGCCACTTCTAAACAATACGGCATTGACCGCTTTACGCTAATGATCGAGCGCAAGGAAGTCCTCGGGCAAAAGCAATGGCATGGCGTTTTCAAATATGGCAGCAAAAACCTCAAAGTTATAGGAACACTGGAAAAGGATTAATCCTGCTCTGCGCTCATGTCCCAGTCAGACTGGCGTATCTCGCCTGTTTGGTAAAACTGACGGATTAGCTTGATATATTCCAAAAAGTCTTTGTTTTCTTCCGTCAACCTGTTCGCTGTATCCCAATCAATTTCACTGCGCTCCTTGGCAGGAATCATGATTTCGCTCTCTGAGGGGTTCTCAGTGTCTAGCCGTATAAAGCCAATGCCATGAAGGCTGGCAAGCATACGAAGCTCTTTCAGCGTATCAGCACCTTCGATTTCGCTGGTAACCAAATAGCCAAAGTTGGCCCATGAGGAATTGCTCACTGCTTGGAAAAAGACCTCCCGCACGTTTGATCGGTTGATTAGTATCTTTACTTCAAACGACCATAGTTTGGTTTTCTTATCAGCATATTGCTGCACACAGTCTTTAATTTCACGGTGCCATTCACCGCTAAGGTCTTCCATGCCGACAAGATCAGGGTAGAGCCACTTATTGCCGCCTGCGCCTCTGGAATTGCGGGATCGCTTTTCATCAATTCGTTTGCTGTAAAGCTCAAGCTCTGACCATAAAAAGCTCGAAAGCATCGGATAAAGATCATGCTCTTTTACCACAGGTCCGTTGGCTTTTGTAGCGGATGAAGGCTCATGACTCTCAGCATGATCAATCTCAGCACTGTCAGTTGATTCAGTGAAATAATACTTTCGAGGGCGCCCTTCTGTGGTTTTAACTTCCGGATGGCGCTTTTGCAGGCGTGGACGCCCGGAACCAATTTCAGCAACGATTTGCTGCAGCAATGCTGTTTCATTATCGAGCGGATTAACGGTAGCTGTTGAGCGCTTTTGCTTTTGGCGACATTTATCTGGATAGGTTTCAAATATCCAATTGGCGACTTCCCGAGCAGTAAATTTTTGCTCTGGGTTTTGCTGTAAAAATTCAACGACAGTATTCGCCAAGTTTAGCGCCATGCTTCGATTCCTCTAGTTTTCGTACCAGAACATATTATCAGTAACGATTGAAATTACAAGAAAATAGGATAAACATGAGGAATATAGCGCGAAATGGATTGGACCTGATCAAACGGTTCGAGGGCTTCTCGCGGACCATTTATTTTTGTCCGGCTGGCTATCCCACTATCGGCTACGGCCATGTTGTTAAAGACGACGAAGACTTTTCATCAGGTATTGATGAAGCGCAGGCCGAGGAACTCTTGCGCCAAGATGCTGTTATTTCAGAACGCGCCGTCCTGCGCCTCATCAATGTGCCGCTGACAGATATCCAGTTCGATGCGCTGGTGTCATTTACCTACAATCTGGGCGGTGCGCTTCAACGCTTCACACTGCGCCGTAAAATTAACCGTGAGGAACATGCCGAGGTACCAGAGCAATTTATCCGCTGGGTTTGGGCTGGTGGCCGTAAGCTGAGTGGATTAGTGTGGCGGCGGGCCGCTGAAATTAAACTTTACATTTATCAATGTTTACTACTTGGAGGATAACTTCTCCAATGGGTAAGATAGCCTCAGTTTCTTCATTTTTCAGACAACCTAATAAGGCGCGACCAATCGCTGAATGCTGGGCTATAGTGCCGGAATCAGGGTCACCCCGGGTTGGCACAATCTGTACAGATCTTTTTTCCTTTTTGCCATTATCTCTGACCATGAAATATGTGACATTATCGTAAAACTCGACTATATTGCCCTTAGCATCGGAGGTTTTTTCAGTAGCGTCGAATAGATCATCCGACTCTTTATAATTTTCCTCTGGCGTGAAACTATGGTCAATAATCACACTCTTTTCAGGAGCTTTCTTTATTTCAACGCTGTCTAGAAGATCTTCAATGTAGTTTTTGAGCTTTTCAAATTCCTGCAAAGGGTTAGAAAACCAGTCGGTTGACCAGATACGGTAAATACGCCAGCCCAGCCCCTCAAGAACCTGTTGTCGAATAACATCACGCTCACGCGCGGATTTTGAAGAGTGGTAAGTGGCTCCATCGCACTCAACGCCCATAAGATAGCCGTAAGGGTATTTGGGATGCTTCACGCCCAGATCGATGCGGTATCGAGCAACTCCGATTTGAGGGTGGGCTTCACAGCCGATACTTTCTAGCTTTTCTTTAACCCAAACCTCAAAATCGCTGTCCGGTATTTCTTCGGGATCGCGCTGGCCTTCGTCAATAACGCCTTTGGTGGCATAGGCAAGAAAGCCTTTTAATGCACGTAATCCTTTGGAAGATTTATCACTGACCTTAATATCTTCCGGTTTGAGAGACGTGAATACGACCATATTTTTCTTTGCGCGTGAAAACAGCACGTTTAATCGTCTATCGCCCCCTGCACTGTTTATAGGGCCGAAACGCTGCATAACAGTGCCGTTCTTGTCTGGTCCATAGACGGTGGAAATAAAGATCGCGTCACGCTCGTCCCCTTGGACGTTTTCGAGGTTCTTTACAAAGAAGGGTTCCAGCGTGCCTTGCCATTTGGCCTTATAGCTGGCAGCATATGGATACTCAATAAAAGCGCGATCCATTTCAATTTCAATCAGATCCCTCTGCACTTTGTTCATGGTGGTAATCCCAAGGCTTCGATCCGGATACTTCCGCATAAAGTCTAAGGAGGCTTTTAAGACCGCTTCAACCTCATCCATGTTTGACTTCGCATATGTGCCGCCGACATATTCCAGCCGTACACCCAGCTCATCGGGGTTTTTGACGGGAGAAGGGAATAATATAAGGCTCTCATCATAGAAATGGCGATTTGAGAATGTAATCAGGCTTTCGTGCTGTGAGCGATAGTGGCGGCTCAAAATACGGGATGGACTGAAGGACGATAAAGCCATATCCATAATGGCTTCGGAAGTAAAATCTTCTTCAACTTCGTCATCTTCTTTTCTTACAGATTGGAAAAATGAGGTCGGTGGCAGCTGCTGGGGATCCCCGACAACGACAATCTGGTCTGCACGCGCAACACCGCCCAGCGCATCTTCGGGGCGCATCTGCGAGGCTTCGTCGATGACTATAAGGTCGAATTTTAATTTACCTGGATCAAGATATTGCGCTACAGTCAAAGGCGACATGAGGAAACACGGTTTAATCTTTTGGATCGACTTGCCGGCACGCTTCATAAGCGCCCTTATAGGGATGTGACAGCGTTGCTTATTGATTTCATTATGCAGCAAAGCGCCTTCCGTCCAAGTGTTTTTTCTGCCATATCTATTGCCATCTATGGGCTTGGTGGCATTGAGTTTTTTACAAAGCTTCTGCTGCTGAAGCACCAGTATTTCCTGATCCAGCTCTTTAATTCTAGCTCTCGCTTGTTCGAGGCTCAAACCATTTGTTTTTGAAATCACCGGATTACGCTGGTAAATCTCACGCGCCACGGCACTATAAACTATATATTCAAAAGCCATGGGCAACGTTTCAAAGTCGCAATTTTCCTTATCGTAAATTTGAAGCAAAGGCTCCTTAATCGTATCGGCAGCTTTTGCGTAGTATCCATTCAGGCCAACCCATTGATTGAGGGAATCCCGCTTGCTTAAGGCTTGTGATAATTGATTGACAAGATCGTCCAGATCAATATCCAGCCATTTATTTTCATCCGAAGGAGAGCCGAAGCAGATATTGGCGTGGCCGTTGACATCTGTCGCAATGCACGTTGTATCCTTGATCGTATTGGTTATAGCTTCCAGTTGGGCTTTAAAGCTCTTCCATTTTTTTGAAAAGTCCTTGTTTAAGAACAGGTCAAAGCCGTTCTCCAGCTCCGGTATAGCCAGACAATCGCCTATAAAGCGCGCGGTTGCGTCAATATCTTCAATATCGGTTTCGGCGCCTTTGTAAGCATTGCCGAAAAAATTTTCAATGACACTGTCTTGATCGGAGACATCGCGTGCTTCCTTGGCGTTTTGCAAGCGCGGGAGATCTTCGGCGATATAGGCAAAGGTAATCGCCTCGCTGGAGGCCGTGTTTTGAAGCTGATTTTTGAGCGTATTCAACTTCTTGGCTTTCTCCGTCAGGCCGTCCAGGTATTTTTTGACGGGAGTGTCGGGCGCCACATCTCTTTTAATGTCCGCTAATTTGCTTTTCAGCGCGACAAAACAATCATCACTTGCCAGATCCCTCATGGAATCCAGCTCCTCCATATCGCCTTTTAAAAGCCACTGGCGGACATTGCGGGAAAACTCATCGCCGGACGCGTAGCGTTTCCTGACGCTGGAAGCCCATTCATTGATCTGATGGAGCTTTTTAAAGTCAGTCTGAATGCCGTTAAACGAGGATCCGCAGATCGTCTGGAGCTGGTTGTCCTGTTCGATCTTTTCCTTTTCTTCCCTATTATCGGCGATCGCACGCAGTAAGTTAGCGGATTTTTCTGGATCAAATTTGGTCTTTTGTTTAGAGGCCAGCTTTACGACTTTTTTCGCCTTACGGTAGGATGAATCAAAAATGGCAAAAAATCCAGCGTTATCCAGTGCAGCAGCATGCATACGTATTTCGTTCGGCTTCCCCATGATCGAGAGGTCATAGCGTTGCTCCTGATCCTCTAGGCTTGCCTGAATGCGCTCCTGCGTGTCGGCAGCAGCCTTTAGGCGCGGCGCGTTGGTTTCATCGATAATATCGTTTGTGCGGAATAGTAAATAATCACGAGTCACGGAAGCGATATAATCCGGCACTTCGGTCAGCGCATAAATCTTGTCCAGATCCTCGTTTTTCGATACGCCCAATTGTTCGCCAATTCTGAGAAGTGTTTTAAGGTTTTGGTCCCACAGTTTCAGCTCTTCATCCAAATCTTTGACATGCGCCCGTATGTCAACTGCGGTCATATTATCGGCTTCCATCTCCTTCGCATCCAGTGTGTGCTCTTCGATAACTTTGATATTATCAATGGCGGCAGACACGTTCTGTATGTACTGGATTTCTTTTAACGTTGATCTGTAAATGTGGATGCGCTCGACAAAAGTTACAAGTGTAGCTGCTTTTCCTTTATTTCCTAGATCTGCTATGAAATCTTTATTCAATATGTTGATGTCGTAATCAATAAGATCATCGAGAGAATCGTAAAACGCATTGATGCCCTTGATGGTATTGTCGATCAGGAGATCAAAACCCTTATTGAAGGCTTGAAACTCTGACTGAATGTCTTTCAGCCTATTTCTCCATTTTTCAATCAACGGCTTTAATTCGCCCTGCTGGAACGGGTTTAGATCATCATTGCTGACAAAGCTCCATGGGTGCTTGCCGTTTTTAGACTCTGCATCGACCTGTTTTTTGAGGGTGGCTATGGTTTCCAGTTCGTCGGTGTGACCGCTTAATTCGCTGACTGACAAATCGGCCTGTTCAAACTGTATTTTGTACTGGCTGATAATTGAGATTAAATTGCCAATGCGGTCTTTGCGGAGCTGAAAGCCCCACAGATAATCATGGATAGGCTTGTTCTGTCTGCCGAAGCTGGAATTTAGTGCGTTGATATATTCCGAGATGTGATCTCTGTGCCGTTTGAAGTCCTGTATCTTTGAAGCAAGATAGCCGCCGTTCTTGCGTGCAGAGCACAGTTTTAAACGCTCCTCTATAGATTTTAATACCTTAGTCTTTTTGGCCTTTGTGGAATGTAGTTCTAGGCAATACGGCCCTAAATTCACGTCACTTAAACGCTCATGCACTACGTTCAAAGCGGCCATTTTTTCTGCCAAAAACAGGACGGACTTATCTGCCGCAAGCGCATTGGCAATGATATTCGTGATTGTTTGCGATTTTCCTGTCCCTGGTGGCCCTTTAATGGCTATATTATTGCCTTTCATCACATCGACCAAGGCACTGTGTTGTGAAGCGTCAGCAGAGGTGATAAGCAATGGCACGACTTCCTCGACTTCGGGTGTGTCGATATCGTAATCCTCGACATGGGCACCGCTAGGCTCACTCTCGGATCCTGCAAACAGACTTTGAACGATCTTATTGGTGGAAACATCAGTCCCACTAGGCCATTTCTTGGAACTGAGATCGTGAAACATAACGAGTCGCGCAAAGCTGAAGTGGCCTATAGTGATAAATCGGCGAATATTCCATTTTTCTTTTTTCTGGACTTTAGCTTCCTGAATAAGATTGCCTACTTTCCGCATATAATCTTCCGGGCTGTCATCTCCGGTAAATTCTGGAAGCTCTATACCGAAATCATTACGGAGGCGTTCCGACAAAGACAGATTGATCTCTGGCTCTTCTCCGGTTGCTTCCACGAGGTACGTGTATCCTTCGCGGGATTGCTTCTTTTCGATTTCGAGTTGAAGCAATAATAAGGGCGAAACGAATTTCTTATCCGAATTGACGGACTCATACCATTCCAAGAAGCCGAACGCCACATAGAGTGTATTTACACCGGATTCCTCAATACCTGTACGGATAAAAGAATTCAGAGAGCTCAGTTTTCGGCTCATCTCTTCGGGTTTCAAAAGCGTCTGGATGAACTTATCCGTATGCCGCTTGGCATACTCCTGACTTTTAGGCGTTGGCTTCGGCATTTCATAGCTGGGGTCAAGATGGTGCTTTTTGGCAATCTCGGCGTTGGTCAGCCTTTTCTGGTCTTTCCATACTGGCAATTTTAACTCTTTACGGATCTTGTTGCGAAGCTCACACTCGATTTGTTGAACTTTGTCCAGCTCACCTTCTTCACCCTCGTCCACGGAATCAATAGCCTCGATGTATTTTTCATCGGTCAATTTGGCCTGTTCAAGATGGCGCATAAATTTAGGTGTTTGTTCATCTGGCGGGATCTGGTCTTTTTCTGGCAACGCCAAAAACGTCAGTTTTTTTCCGTTTAAAAATTCGCCATAAAGAAAATCGGGTAACTCGTCGATTACACGAATATGTGTGCGTGACCTTTCGCTATGTTTAAATGAAATGAGGCTGTTTCTGCGAGACGTATCAAGCAGTTTCACTCTATATTTTTCAATACATTCTTTTACAAGGACCAAGTCAGCGGTCATAGTTTATATCCCTACAATTTTCTGATTTAACTGCCGATAATCATCACGCCCGTCTTTGTCTTTTTTCCATGCCATAAGGAACAGGTTGTCGGATTTTTTAGCAAGCTTTAGATAGGCTGCCACCTCTTTAATAGTAAAAATCTCATCAATCTGCTATTGTGCATTGAACCTTAATAAAAATTAAGACTTATTATTAAAATAACGAAAAACATGGGAACAAGCAAGTGATCTCAATGCCAGTGACGAATTTAATATTAGAGGTTTAATAATGCGCCTGTTGAAGTACAAGGTTAATAAGTTTCGCTCTGTCAAAGGGACAGATTGGATCGAAACAGATCAATGGACGTGCTTTGTTGGTGTGAACGAATCTGGCACCCCCCCCTACTTCCGCTCTGGAAGTTTAACTCGGCTGATTACTCTACCAAGATCGACTTACTTTTAGATTATCCGCGAGACGAATATTCAAAAATTGATGAAAATGATGGAGAGCGCAAAGCAGAGCCCTTCATTGAGGTTCTTTTTGAAATTACTGATGAAGAGCTTGCCGATTTCAATGCAAAATATGATCAATTCCTGAAACCAGAAGAATCTGATGAAGGAGAAGATACCCCTAAAAAAGAAGTTCCAAAAAAAGTTGCGCTGTCAAAGTTCCTGCTAATCAAAAAGGATTATGAGGGTAATTTCTACATCCATATCTCTGATGAAAAATGCCAAGAGAAAACCGAAGATATCCAAGGGCTTATTGTAGATAAGCTGTTTGATGAAATTTGCAAACGCATTCCAAGATTTGTTTACCATTCTGAATACGGCAATCTGGACTCTGACCTCTATCTTCCACGAGTTAAAGAAGATTTGGCTCGTATAGATAAGTTGAGCGGTAAAGAGCGTATGAAAGCGCGAACCCTGAAAATATTATTCGGCCACCTAAATCTGAATCCGGATGAGATATTGGCTCTTGGACAAGAAAATAAGCCAAATAATGATCCCAAACAGAAAACTGCTGATGCGATAGAAACAGAATCTCGTAATAAACAAGAACGTTTCGCAAAAATTGAATCAGCCGCGACCTATCTTTCTTCTTAATTTAAAGATTGGTGGACTCAAGGAGATTACACATTCCGCTTTAATGCCGATGGCGAATATTTCAGGATTTTTGTTAGCGATAGTGAGCGGCCTTCACCAATTGAATTGGAATCCAGAAGTAAAGGATTACAGTGGTTTTTCAGCTTTTTTCTGGTGTTCTTGGCTGAAAGTAAAGACAATCATCGTGACTGTATATTGTTGCTGGACGAGCCTGGTTTAAGCCTCCACCCCAATGCTCAAACAGATTTAATCCGCTTTTTCGAGCAGTTATCCCAAAACAATCAGCTTATCTACACCACGCACCTTCCTTTTCTTGTTGATCATAACAGCCTCGACAGAGTTAAAGCGGTTTACACAGAAAAAGGCCTTACAAAAGCCTCGAACGACATCAGCAAAGCCGATAAGGAAAAGAAAGCAATCCAACCAGTTAACGCAGCGATTGGCATCACGGCCTCTCAAAGCCTGCTTGTTGGTTGTGATATTGTCATCGTGGAGGGTGTTTCAGACCAATTCTACCTGACAATGATTAAAAACTATCTGGTTTCAAAGGGCAAATTTAAGCCTAAGAAAGAGCTTTTTTTTATACCTGTGGGCGGGGCAAAGGGCGTAAAGCCTGTTATTTCTATTATTCATGGCAATAATAGTGATTTGCCTATTTCTTTATCCCTTGAGCTAGGCTGGAAAGTTGAGCTTAGCAAAAAAGTGAAGCAAAAGTTCAAATCCGATATAACCGACGATCTTGAAAATAAATGGAAAGACCTATTCGGTAAGCTGCAATAGGAAGTAACATCAATGCAGCAGCACAGGAACTTTTCGATTCTCACCTTACCATCGGACTTGGTCACCTTTTTGGGGTGCCGCCATGCCAGTTTCCTTGATATGAAGGCGCTGAGCGCGAGCATGGACAAGCTTGATGTCAGCACCACGGGCCAGTTGCTGCAGCAAAAAGGCTTAGGGCATGAGGCGGCTTACCTCTATCAACTAAAAGTTGAACAAAGTCCTTTGTTTAAATTCCAAAAGACTATATAATCTGTAAAGTCGCGCCCAAGCTAACACTAAAAGCCATGTAGTTTGGCGGTTATGTTGTTTATCAAGCGGTATTTTTTGCTGCCCCCTGCCCCCCCTAAACCTGTCACGCTTTAGTACCGCTTCATGTCAATCTGGCGCTGGCCAAGAATGGCAACAGCTGGATTTTGCTAAAGATTTTTGTTGACTACAAACGGAGTACTTATGAATAAGCCTTTCCTCTATATCCTATCGTTGCTTTTTGCGCTGTATGGTTATGCCTCTTCTGTAGCTCATAGTGCCGAGGTACAGAGAGAGCCGACTCCGGTAATTGTAGATACCGATATGGGGTCTGATGACTGGATGGCGATACTCTATCTTTTGCAGAATCCTGCTGTAGAACTCAAGGCGATCACAGTTGACTGTGTCGGTGAGACCTATTGTCTTCCAGGGGCGGTTAATGTGACCCGTCTGATGGAGATCGCGAAGCGAAGCCAGATTCCAGTTTTTTTTGGTTACGAACCTGCTGTGACTTTAAATTATCAGTATCCAAACATGATTCGTTATTATGTAAGTTCCATGCAGGCGGAGGGCTACAATGAGATAAAGGGAGTGCCTGTATATAGCGGCAACGCTGTGGCACACCTGCATCATCTTATCGTTGATGCAGGAAAGGCGGGGAAACCTTTGACGTTAATATCCATCGGCTCAGCCACAAATCTGGCTGCTGCTATCGAGATGGCTAAGGCGGGAGGAGAATTCACGAATTTTCAAAAGGGTGTGAAACAAATCTTTAAGGGTGGAGGCAGTGTTGGTGAAGTGGTCAAAGGTCGGCTCACCAACCGTAATATTAAAGGAAATATCAACATGCCTGGCCTTTTCCCAAGTGACAACTCAACTGCAGAGTGGAATATCTACCCTAACGCCTCTGCTGCCGAAATACTCATATCCTCCAGTCTGCCAGTGACTTTGATTCCACTTAATCTCTCTGGAGATGTGCCGGTCACCAAGGCATCGTATAAACGGCTTTTAGACACAGCGAAGAGCGATGTAGCGAGATTTGTTGTGCAGGTAATTGCTGACCTGGTCAGCTACCTAGGAGGATGGGAAAAAGTAGACGGAGGGCTTTACTACTGGGATCCCACTGTGGTTGTCTCCGCTATCAACCCTGACCTAGTAAGTGAAAAGTACGTTGATGTTTCGCTCTGTGTTGAGACTGCAGACAACTCTTATCACGGTACCACCTATGTCGATGAAGGTAGCAAGTGTGAGCGAATAGGTGCCAAAAGCGGTTTGGTGACGGTCTACACAAAAATTAAAAGTGAGGCCTTTCTGACAGAGTTTTTTAGGGTTTTAAACCGTTAGGTTGAGTACTTTGTTTCCCATCGTGATGGAGGCAAACCAGTATGAATGTTAGGACTGCAAGAGTATTTTTTATGTTAGAATTAAGCCCCATTCAAAGAAAAAATAGATGTTTTTTTTGGTCTGGGATAATGGGGCTTATGTTGTTGCGCTGGACTGCCCCTTGCAGCATCAACCGCACCACTTCGTCATACTCCAAACCGGCGTTTATTTCGCAGGCTTCGGGGAAATAGCTTGAACCTTTTTTCATGCCTGGCACTAAATTCGCTTCCATAAAATGACAGGTGCCAGATTGATCCATCTTGATGTCAATCCGCCCGTAATCCCTAGCTCCCAGTGCTCGGAAAGAATGTTTTGCAATATCTATAACACTAGACAAAACCGCCTTATCTGTAATGACATGCAGTGTTTCCGTATTATCTGTTTTGACCTTTGCTCCTAAAATTCTGATGCCGTCTTCTTCGGGTGGGATAATTTCAATGGCCGCAATGATAAGTTTTTCTCCATCTTCAATCACCGCCACTGTGAATTCTCTACCATTTAGATATTCCTCCACCAGTGAAGGTTCGGCATATTCATTATAAAGATGCAGCACTTTCTGTTGAAAATCCTTAAAATTATGCACCAATGAATCGGCATCAACACCGTTGCCATTGGCAGCGTCAATGGGTTTGACAAATAGTGGAAACGACAAAGGCAACGATTGCTCGTCGAGATATTCATTGGGGATAGCGGTAAAGAACTCTGCCGTATCAATGTTCTGTGATGCTACTTTCTGTTTCGCAGATACTTTGTCTGAATCATAGGAAAGGGTCTGCCGAATCGATCCTGTATAATTAACATTTTGATTCTCAAAATACTCCGACAGCCAAAGATGTTGACCATTTTCAAGGAGGATATATTTGACAACACCGATAATCAGGTCAGGCTTTCTATTGATGACAGCCGCCAGGTCAGCAGCATCCACACAGACCGTTACAACGGCCTGATGATGGGCATTTAACAAAGATTGCAGAACGCAATGACAGGCATAGCGTGAGCCAAACCCTGTTTCTTTAAGCTTATCATTCCATGTAGTAACAATTTCAATCTTCAAAATAATTCCTCAGTTTTTGTGTTTTTAGAAAGAGTAATCAGCGCTGGTGTCATATTTGTTTTGAGCAATGTAAAGGTATTGAGTGCGCGCTTAGCAGGTGCAGAAGAGTCGAATTTAAGCTTTGCTTTTCTTGTTGATTTTCCCTGGTTAGCTTTGGCTTTTTCAGCAAGAATGTCTTTAGTATGTGAGGTCGTAATGTTGCCTGAGATTTCGATCTCCTCACCATCACTGTTATATCCGCTTAGCTCTATTTCACAGACCTAGCGCCAATCGGTGCGCCTCTCAGCGGTGTAGCTTTCTTTGCCTTCATTAGGCTATAGCTTGCTCGCACTATGCTGGTGCAAGGCTCTTGCATATAGGCAGTGGTATCGGGGATGATTTCTCCATTATGGCATTTCGTTTTGGTGTCTATGTCAATGATGCCAAGTTTAACCAGATAGGCAAAGAAATCGTGTACCTGTTGTGGTTCAGCCTGAGAGATCGAGGGTGGTTTTTCTGCTTTGTCTTTGGCATATGCAGGCGTAAAGGCTGGTAGCGCGAGTGACTGCTATTGCCAGACAAACTTTATAAAATGGCATAATACTTCCTTTTTTCAAATGAATGGTTTGTATGATAGCTATTCAACCTGAAGCCTGACTGAAGGAGGAGTTTTATATTTCGCGTTAAGATTGATTAATGTGATGTAGCTGAAAGTCAGTCATGGCATCCTTAAATCGGAAATAACCCTGCTCACTGCATGTACTGTGTGCATTCTGACAGGTTGGCCCTTCGTCACCATTATCAAGCGCATTAACAAAACGATTTATCTGGTGCTCACCCATGAGGTCAGCCGCTTTCTCCAGTGCCATCTTCTTCCTAACAGCTATGCACCTCACTGGTTATGCTATCTTTCACCTTATTGTCTTTTGGATTATCACCCACTGGTAATGCGCCGCGATCTATTTCCTTCATTTTTCGGGCTGCTGCCGTAATGCTATCATAGGGGCCGATAAAGGCAGGGTCTTTTGTCATAATGTCTTTTACTTGCATGGGATATCTCCTTGGTAGGTTAAGCCGAAAACCCCGACCATAGGCCAAACTACCTCACCAAGCTGAAACCCGACTGAAGCCTAGTTAGAAAATCTCTTAAGTGCTTTTAGGTAGGCTTATCACTGAAGCTGTCTGAGGTATCCCTTAGTAGATGCCTCTCATGCGGTACAACAAGGTTATGATCGAGCAATAAAACCTGTTTCCAATGAATCCAAACAGGGATTCGAACCCAAAGGGGTTCAATACACCGCCATTAATACCAATTGAACTTGTCTAAACCCAATATGTTATAGCTTAAAAAGCCCGATATTTCGGGCTTTTTTGCTGTTTCTCGCCCTCCCCCATTTTATAAGTTCATGGGCTTTGGCAACTTCACATGTCACTATCTGTATGGACGTATGGTTTTGATAATAACATGATTACCAGTTTATCATCTTTATGTTACTTACTGCTTTCTGGGTCATGGACAACATGAACCTTAAACAGGTTTTCTGGGTTTAGGTAGATATTAGCTACTTCTAAAATTTGCTCAGCCGTAACTTTTTTCACTTCATCCTCGAAAATAAAGAAATTACTTACAGTTTCTGGCGCTGTTTGTGCACGTTGCAAAATACCCATCCATTCTTGAGGGCGTTCTATATTTTTAAAGTAATTTAATATTGGATTCAGCGCGCGCGTGAGCTCGTCTTCTGTAACAAGGTTAGTGCGGACATCTTCAACAACCCTTAGAAATAAATTCTCTACTTGATCGAAATCTTCAGGCGTTAAATCTGCTTGCACTGTAAACATACCGAAGTCTGGAATTACGTCAGATGACAGGCTACTTACATCAGTTGAATAGGATATGGATTCTTTTTCACGCACAAGCTCTCTAATTTTACTATCCATAATATTTCCGAGCATACGTAGTTTTGCGTCAAGTGCCACATCCTTATTATCTGTTGTTGGCCAATACATTTTTAATAAGGCTTGGTCAGGTTTTCCCGTGTGATAAATTTTTATAAAGTCTTTGTCTGGGGCAAACTTTATAGTCTTTAGTTGCTGTTGATTATCGGGCATTTCCAGGAATGAAGGTAAGGCTCCTAAAGTTTGTGCAACATGGTGCTTGACCTCTTCAATATTAACATCCCCAATAATGGTTATTTCTACTGGTCCCTTTTGGAGAGAGGGAAGCATGGCCTGTTTGAGCTCGTCCATAGTGAGTGATAATAAGTGCTCCTTTTCTGCTAGAGAAAGTCGTGGTTCTTTTAAAATGTAACCGTAAATATCATATGAGAGTGCCGCGTAAGGTGAACTGCGCATCATATGATAAACACTCTCTATCTCTTTTCGGTATCGTTTAATAACCTCTGGTCTAAATGCTGGTGCGGTTAAATATGCGGTAGAAACTTGTAATTGCTTCAGCATATCTTTTGTTTTGATGACGGATGTCATAAAGAAAACATTCAGTTCTAAGCTTAAGTCAGTTGATACAGTTGTTCCAGAAAGTAAGCGTTCTATATCAATAGTAGAATGTTTTTCAAGCCCCCCTAAAATAAAACCGAATGGTGCCAAAACTGACAAGCCGGAAGGTTCTTTTGGGAAGGAAATGACTCCTCCACCAAAACGTACAGTCATAAATGCTTTATTAATTAAATAATCCGTATGTTTGATATTGAGCATTACATTATTTGCGAATCGGATTTTTGTATATTCAGGGTCTGTTTCTGTATGTTCGTGTATAATTTCTCCCGCTGGTCCAAAGTCAGTATAGGCAAATTCCTCTACAGTTAGATCTTCTGGTGGCGCAACGGCAACTATTTGAGAGGCATCGACAGCGTTGACAAGTGCCTGCTCTATTCCTTCAGTGGGCTTGGTTGTTGTCGCAAAGTATATACTTTTGCCTTTCCAATTATCTCTAAATATATTCGTCAAACGCTCAGGTGTGATATCTTTGACAGCAGATTCGAAGATCTCTAATTCTAGCTCTGGATGTATGAATGTGTAATCTTCATGATGGCTGTCTATAATGTCACTGATATGCCATCCGTTGCTTCTATTTGCGGCATTTTCTACACCATCTTCATATCTAATCCTAAGATTGGTAATTTCTCGATCAATCTCATCCTTGGTAAAACCATACCTTAACAAGCGTCGTAGTTCTTGCTCAGCCAAAGCAAGTGCTTTTAGAAGATCATCGTCTGTGGTTATTAATAAGATACTTTTTTTCTCAGCTTCTTTAAATAGACTTACAGAACTAATACTGTATTCAGAGAAAGGTGCGTCATTGCTTTGTGAAATTTCTTTAAATCTTGCACTCAAAATCCTTCGTGAGAGGGACTCAAAAAATAATTTTTTTCTATACTCAAAAGTGTCATCGTGTTTAATAAATGGGTGCATGAATGAGATAGAAGCTTCAGCGACGACCTGCGGACTATTGAAGGTGGCAAAAGTTTCTTGATGTTTTTCTTCCATAATCAGCGGTTCAAAGTCAGAAGAATCACGAACAGGAGATTGATTATACCAGTCCTCAAAATACTCAGCTATTTTTGCTTCCATTTGGTCTAAATTAATATCACCCACTACGACAAGAAAGGCATTTTCAGGTCGATAGAAGGCATCATAAAAAGCACGTAAGCTTGTACTATCTGCGTTTTTAATATGGTCAGGTGTACCAATGGGAATACGTTTAGGGATCCGTGAATCAGGTAAAAAAATTTTAAATTTCTTTATAATCAAATCTAAATTATCACTTTTACTTACATTGTATTCTGCTAGAACAACGCCACGCTCGCGAATGACGGCTTCCTCATCAAAAATTAAGTTGCTTGCAGTTTCACGAAATAACATGAGCGCAGTATCAATGGTCTCTTCCTTCACATCAGGAAGATCAAGTTTATAGACAGTCTTGTCAAAATATGTATATGCATTGACATCAGCCCCGAAACTCAGGCCAAATCTCTCTAGTATTCTTACAAATTCATTTTCAGGAATATTTTTAGAGCCATTAAACGCCATATGCTCGACAAAATGTGCATACCCTTGTTCATTATCATTTTCGTGTAAGGACCCTACACGAAAATAGAGGTTTATAGATACCTCTTCTGTGGGCTTAGAATTGGGAAGAATAGCATATTTCATCCCATTCTCTAATTCACCAAACTTTATTCGATGATCTGGAACAATACGAATCTCTTCTTGTGCATAGGATTGCCAAGTAGGAAATAGAATCATGAAACCAAGAATAAGTATTTTTAGGGCCATTAGAAACTAACCTTTCATTATTTGATGTTTGAATGTATAGAGTACCTTTATTAACTGAGCTTTTTTCCTTATCTTGGCAACTTTTCGTTTATTATAGTATATTTTAAGTGTTTGTACATTGTTGGGCGGGTTTTTAAATTTTAAATAGAATTTATATTAATAGCATATTTGTGACGTTATCAATGGTGAGCTGATATGGAGTTAAGTCATTGAAAAAATGATATTTTTTTTGTTTTTCTTAGATTAGAACCTCTGGAATAGACCAGAAAGATATTAGGTTGAGAACAATTACAATTCTAGCGTCACCTTGAACCCCACAAATATGAGCCGACCATACGGAACTTAAGGCAAGAGAGGTGCAATATACTTTGAGCGTTACCTTATATCTTTCGATAATTGGTATTTACGGCCCCTCTCCTCACAGAATTTTCACTAGATAAAATATTGTCTAATGTGCTTAAATATGGACGTAACATTTTGATCTTAAAAGTTTTAGGAACATCTTTTTTTATTTCATGATGTCTATGTTCTTGAGTACTTTACTTGTTATCATGAACAACTCGTTTTTCAAGATATGAAAGTGCAGTATCATTCTTAAAGTTCTTGTTTAATTTATTATTATGACTATCAGTTTTAAAATAATTATTTTTTATTCTGATATTGACATTATTGTAGGGATTACACTATGACAAAAATTGCTATCATTGGAGCTGGACTCGCTGGTCTTACAGCAGCTCATTTATTAAAAGAGTGTGCTGAGGTTCAGCTTTTTGAGAAAGCGCGTGGTGTAAGCGGTCGTATGTCAACTCGGTACGCAGACCCCTACTCTTTTGACCATGGCGCCCAATATTTCACTACCAGAACCAAGCCGTTTCAAGACTTTATTCAACCCCTGCGTGATCAAGGCATTATTGAGCCGTGGCAGGCGCGGTATGTTAAGTTTAAAGGCGCGCAAATTATTGATCGAAAAAATTGGTGTGATGATGAACCACGCTATGTTGGTGTTCCAGGAATGAATCAGGTTGCTAAATTCCTAGCAACAAAACTGGATATTCACATTAATACTCGAATTGTTGCCATGAATCAGCACGATACATGGCAATTAACGGATGAGAATAACCAGCTCTATTCTGGCTTTGATTGGGTCATATGCACGACGCCATCGCCCCAAGTGCGCGCGTTGCTGCCGGACGTCTTTCAGTATCATCTTGATATTGAGGCCATAGAGATGCGGGCATGTTTTTCGTTAATGCTTGGGTTTGAACAACCGCTTCCCCTCGAATTTGATGCCGCACATGTGACCGATTCAGATTTAAGCTGGATTGCCGTTAATAGTCATAAACCACAGCGATCGGATCCATTTACCTTGATGATTCATTCTTCTGAAGCTTATGCGGAGGCTCATATTGATGATGACCGTGGACAGGTGATGCAGCATTTAATGGCGGAGACCCATCGTATTATCGGATATGATGTTAGGACTGCAGCTTATAAAACCATTCATGGGTGGCGATACGCCAACAATGCCTCAAGAGATCAAAAATCTGCGGTATTTTTAGATAAGCAGCATAAGCTGGCGGCCTGTGGTGATTGGTGTCTTGGTGGGCGCGTTGAGGGTGCATTCACATCTGCTTACAATTTATCATTAATTATGAAAGGGTATTTATCATGAGTTTTGATCCACAAAACATAGCGATTCTTGGGGCATCAGGTGCCATTGGCAGCGCATTTACCAGGGTCTTATCCGCAAAATATCCCCATGCGCGTGTGTTTGCATTTTCTAGAAATGGCGAGCATCCCATTGAGTATGATTGCGAGGATTCACTGGCAAGAGCCGCTGATGGCGCGGCTAAAGAGAAACCTTTGGATTTGGTGATTTTTGCGGGGGGAATTTTACACGATGGCACGGTATTGCCTGAAAAATCTTTGCGTGACTTATCAGCAGAGAAATTTCATCATATTTTTGAAGTCAATACTATTACACCTGCGCTGATAGCTAAACACTTTCTCCCGAAGCTCAATAAAGAACACCCATCAATCTTTGCAGCTATGTCGGCCCGTGTGGGCAGCATCTCAGACAACCAACTTGGTGGGTGGTATGCCTATCGCGCTTCCAAAGCGGCCCTGAATATGATTATTAAAAATGCCGCCATCGAAGTTGGAAGACGCAATAAGCACGCTATCATTGTTGGACTGCACCCAGGCACCGTCGATAGTAATTTATCTAAACCATTTCAAAACTATGTTGCTGAGGGTAAGCTATTTACGCCTGAATATTCAGCGGGCAAACTATTGGACGTTTTAGCACACCTTAGTCCTGAGCAAACTGGGAAGTGTTTCGCATGGGATGGTCAGGAGGTTTTGCCATAAATGCAAATTATCTGGTTCAAAAGAGACTTACGCACAGAGGATCATGAAGCGTTGGCACGCGCTGCTGAGTTGGGGCCTGTTCTCCCCCTTTATATCCTCGAGCCAGACCTCTGGCGTCAGCCTGATATGAGTTATCGGCATTACGCTTTCTTACAAGATTGTTTGCGTGAACTTGACAAATCTTTAGGGCAACTTGGCCAAAAGTTGATTATCAAAGTCGGCAACGCGGTGGATGTTTTAGAGGCGTTGCAGACGCGCCATCCCATTACAGGTTTGTGGTCCCATCAGGAAACGTGGAATGGCTGGACCTATGAACGTGATAAAGCTGTCAAACGCTGGTGCATGTTAAATAATATTCCGTGGCATGAACCAGCGCACAACGGTGTAATTCGGTGTTTAAAGGACCGCAATGGATGGGCGACGCGGTGGTACCACAAGATGCAAAAATCTGGGGCCACCCTCCCCCCTGCCCTCACCTCCATCCATGAGCCCACCGATGATTTGCCCTGCCAGAGGGAATTGGGGCTGGGTATCGATGGCCTGCAAGATGTGCCCAAAGGGGGCCGCACCGAAGGGCTCAAGCTGTTGCATAGTTTTCTTTATGAGCGTGGAGAAGGATATACCCAAGAGATGTCATCACCTGTAACCGCCTTTAAGAGCTGCTCCAGGCTTTCAGCCCACTTGGCATTTGGTTCATTATCAATGGGCGAAGTTTTTCAAGCCTGCGAGAAGCGTACTCAAGAGATAAAGCAAATGGCCCGCGGCGAAAAAGGAAAATGGCCAAGCAGTATGCGCTCTTTTTCTGGGCGTTTGCGCTGGCATTGTCATTTTATTCAAAAACTTGAAGATGAACCTCGTATTGAGTTTGAAAATATGCATCCTGCCTATGACGTCCTTAGAGGGCAGGACTTTAATAACGATTATTTTCAAGCTTGGAAATCGGGGATGACGGGCTACCCGATGGTGGATGCCTGCATGAGAGCCTTAAGGGCCACAGGATGGCTGAATTTTCGTATGCGCGCCATGCTTATGAGCTTTGCAAGTTACCACCTCTGGCTCCACTGGCGAAAACCAGCACTGCACTTAGCAAATTTATTTATTGATTATGAGCCTGGTATCCACTACAGCCAAGTTCAAATGCAATCAGGTACAACGGGAATAAATATCATTCGTATTTATAATCCGATCAAGCAAGGGGTAGATCACGATCCAGAAGGTATTTTCATTCGTCATTGGATTCCAGAACTGCGCAAGATGGATCACGCACATATTCATACCCCATGGCAGGCAATGTCACAAATGAATGGTTACCCTATGCCCATTGTTGATGAGAAGACCGCCCGTAAATCTGCAGCAGACCAGCTTTATGGCCTCAGAAGAAATAATCAGGCCCATCAAGATACGGCTAAAAAAATTGTTAGCAAACATGGGAGTCGTAAGTCTAGCCAATCTAAAAATGCGCCAAAAACAAAGATCCGTAATAAGGCTCAAGGGGAGCTGCCCTTGTGAAAACATTAAGACTTATTTTATGTGATCAGCTCACAGAGTCAATCTCCAGCCTTAAGGGCTATAATGCAGATACTGACGTGGTCTTAATGTGTGAGCTTTGGAATGATGCAACTGATGTCAAACACCATAAAAAAAAGATTGCGTTTCTCTTTTCAGCCATGCGCCATTTTGCTGAAATGCTAAAAAATCAAGGCTTTAAGGTTGAATATATCACAGTAAATGACCCCAACAATACCGGTTCATTCAATGGGGAAGTGGCGCGAACTCTTGCTAAGTATCGGGGAGAGCGCATCATTATCACCCACCCTGGTCAATATAGCCTGCTTAAGGAGTTGCAGAGCATAGAAAGCACAGCGCATATCCCTGTTGAAATCAGAGAAGATGATCGCTTTTTATGTTCACCCCATGAGTTTGCGTCTTGGGCTTCGGATAGGAAGAACCTGCGTATGGAATACTTTTACCGTGAGATGCGCAAGAAGTATTCCATTCTGATGGAAGCTGGCGCTCCCGTTGGTGGCCACTGGAACTATGACGCTGAAAACCGCAAACCTCCCAAAGAAGGCCTTAAGATCCCACCGCCCTATATGGGTAAGATTGATCATATAACCCAAGAGGTTATCTCTTTAGTCTCGGAGCGCTTTGATCATCATTTTGGTAATCTTGAGCCGTTTTATTTTGCAGTCACGCGCGCGGATGCATTACAGGTACTGGATCAATTTATTGAGGAAAGGTTACCTTATTTTGGTGATTATCAAGATGCGATGATTCAAGGGGAACCTTGGATGTATCACGCACATATTAGCTTTTATTTAAATTGTGGTTTACTGCTCCCCCTTGAGTGTGTTCGTGCCGCAGAAGTGGCCTATTCCAAAGGCAGAGCACCGCTAAATGCCGTTGAGGGCTTTATTCGTCAAATTATCGGATGGCGAGAGTATATTCGTGGTATTTACTGGCTTAAAATGCCGGACTATGCACATCAAAACTTCTTTGAGGCTAATCGAAAACTACCGAGTTTTTATTGGACTGCAAATACGAAAATGAACTGCCTGCGCCAATCTGTGCTTGAGACCAAACAAAATGCATATGCACACCATATACAGCGCTTGATGGTGCTGGGAAACTTTGCGTTGCTCTCTGGGGTTAATCCAAAGGAGGTGAACGAGTGGTTTTTAATTGTCTATGCTGACGCTTATGAGTGGGTAGAGCTTCCGAATGTCTCTGGCATGATTTTATTTGCAGATGGCGGCTATTTAGCCAGCAAGCCATACGCGGCAGGAGGCAGCTATATTAATAAAATGTCTGACTATTGCAAAAGTTGCAGCTATCAAGTCCTTAAAAAAAATGGTCCCCTGGCGTGTCCATTTAATTATCTTTATTGGGATTTTTTGGATCGCAATCGTGGTAAACTTGCTGGTAATCCTCGTATTGGTATGATGTATAAGACATTTGATAGGATGGGGGAAGAAAAGCAACAAGCCATCCGCGATGATAGTCAACGATTTTTGAGTCGTCTCTCGTGAAAAAGAAATCTGATCTCCCTACTAAAATATGCCCTGTTTGTCATAAACCATTTTCATGGCGAAAAAAGTGGGAAAAAGTATGGAACCAAGTAAAGTATTGTTCAAAACGTTGCAGTGGAAATAAAAATAAGAAATAATATGGTCGCAGTGTTTTGATGATTTTTTCTTGTTAGGAAGCACTTAAACTGTCGCGGCAGGTTAAAGTGTGCTGCGCGGGGGTTAAATTTTTATTATTCGTCATATTGCTAACTGGCGCTTTAGGCGATGAGAATCTTGCCAGGTGGAAGTCACGTAGGAAAAATAGGTATGATATTAATTTTGGGTGCTTTATTGGGCTTTGTCGCTGTCGCTTTTGGAGCCTACGCTGAACATGGTTTACGCAACATAGTGACAGATGAGCATTTTCGATATTTGATGACGGCGCTTAGGTATAATCAAGTCCATGCAGTTGTGATTACGGCTCTTGGTTTAGTGTTCGCCAATGGTGGTAAACTGAGTAATATTCCAACACTTAAGTTAAGCGCCCTCCTTTTTATTATTGGCACAGTAATATTCAGCTTTAGCATTTATTTATCTGTAACTTTTGATTTACCAGCTCTTTTAAATATAACTCCTCTCGGTGGCATGACCATTATGGGTGCATGGTTCCTCTTGGTTGTGGCTGGCAATTTAGCCAGAAAAAAGCTTTAAGCGTCATTCATGATTTATTTTGTTAACATTTAAATGTCTGGAGTTTTTGTAATGGAAAAAGTAAAAAATATACTCGGCAATCCGCTGCAATCATGTTGTACTGAACCGATGACGGGGTTTTTTAGGGATGGGTACTGTAATACAAATTTTATGGATCAGGGTTCCCATGTCGTATGCGTTGTTCTAACGGAAGAATTTTTAGAGTTTACCAAGTCACGGGGGAATGACCTCAGCACGTCACGCCCTGAATTCCAGTTTCCTGGTTTGCAAGCTGGTGACGGCTGGTGTTTGTGTGCAATGCGCTGGAAAGAAGCATATGAGGCTGGTGTGGCCCCTCCTCTAAAACCAGAGGCAACTCATGAGAAAGCGCTTGAGTTTATCCCTAAAGAGGTGCTGGAAAAGCACTACATACACTAGAATTTATACGTATTACCCCCCTCACCTGCCCGCAGCTATGCAATATTTAACCCAAGGGCAAGTGAGAGAATGTTTCTAGGGTTTATTGGGCATAATATTTTTCTAAATAGTCTAAAGTATTCATGGCTGATGCAAAGGTGGGTGTCAGGGTTTTGTAGCTGTCGTAATAGATAATACGATTTTCTTTCTTTGCCTTCATAAACTTCTCCCACCCTGGGGCAACCTTGGACATGGCCATATCCGTATCAGCATTATTGCGGTTTTCTTTGAAGTACATACTCGACATAAATACCAAATCAACATCAATTTTTTTCAACTCTTCAGGGGATACATCCACCCGTCCAGTAGTATCCTTTAACCAACCAGGCGTTTTAAAACCAAGATTGTTCATAACCTTGTTAATGCCGCCAATATAATTGACCGCAGAGATTTTATCACTAATAGAAACATCAACGTAGGTTTTAGTGGAGGGGTCAAAGGGCAGTTTAGCTCTCACTTCAGAGAGTCTTTGTTGGTACGTGGCGTTTAGTTCGTTATACTTGTCTAATTTGTTGAATCTTTTTGCAATTAAGTACTCGGTTTCATTCCCTTTACTTTTGCGGGACTTAACAATATAGATTGGGGCTATACCTTCAAAGTTTTTCTCATGCTTTTGCGCTCCTTCATGACCTAAGTATAGGTCAGGGTTTAACGCGCGAATGGCCTCAAAGTCCATTTCCTTGCCACCACTGACGTGGTGAATGCCATAGTCTGATACTTCCTTACCAAAAAGCTCTTTGAGCCCAAAAATAGTGACGTTATTTGTGGTCTTCTCTTTACGCATGTATGACCCTGTAACAGGCAGGCCTAATTCTATTAATGTTATGGTGATAATAGCATCGTGACTGGAGATAATACTTGTTGGATTGATTGGAACTGTGACCGTTCGTCCAGCATCATCTTGTACGGTTTGTGTCTGGTTTGCGAAAGCACCAGGGGTGATGCATCCGCAGAGAGCAAAAGTTAGGGCGAGGATAAGTCTTTTTTTCATAGTTTTTTCCTTATATTTACGTCATTGAAATTAAGCGACTACGTAAATTCCGTAGGCGCATCGTTATAATAAATAGGGGAACACCTACTATTATGAGGGTCATTCCAACGGGCATGTATGTATTTAAGACGATGATACGGGTCATAAAATCAGCGCAAACAAGAATGAATGCACCAATAATTCCACCTATAATCAAGCGCATACCTCCACGCGCACTGGATATAAAGTCTCCTAAATTAGGCGCGATTACTCCAAGAAATGTCAGGGGGCCAACCGCAGCAACACTGTATGCAGTCATAGAGACGGCCATAAAAATTAATATCGGCTTGCTGAATCGGATATTTTCCCCTAAGGAGACAGCACCTTGATCCCCGAGGTCATACAAGCGCAATCGTTTTCCTAAGAGGATAATGGCGCTGATACAAAAACCAATCCATAGCACCATAGTGTGGACCTTGTCCCAGTTAGAATAGTTGAGGGAGCCCATGGCCCACAACTTTAATTGGCGGGATACGTCATAGGGCGTGTGGAGGATCAGGAGCGTTGTAATGGAGGAAAGAGTTGTCTCTACAGCAATTCCCATAAGAATAATAGCAATACCCCCCTGCTGATGGTTCCCGACCAGTAACAAAAGTCCAGCACCAACGATTAATGCTCCAGCCATTCCCGATATGGTAAAGACATATTCTGGAGCATGGGGAAAGAAAAAGAGGACCAACATTATGGCCATAATACTGCCCTGGGATATCCCTAAAATTCCTGGGTCTGCGAGGGGGTTTTGGGCGAGCGCTTGAAGTAAACCGCCAACAACCGCGACCATAAACCCCGCCATAACTGCCATCAGAATTCGGGGAAGACGATTGTCAAAAATCGCATACATTTGATTATCGCTCAGTTCCTGCCCCAAGATGCCTCGAATAACATCCCAGAATGTTAATGCTGTCGTTCCACTGGAAATAGAGACGCATATGGCGATTAAAAGTGCTCCTATCAGTCCACATAAGGTCAAAAAACTACCTAAATCCACTTGGCAAAAACCGAGATTAAGGTGACGGCGGCCGGTTAATACTGTGCTCATTTATGCGGCACCTCGTGTCTGGGGGGTAATATAGAACTTTCGTACCATAAAGATAAAAACTAGACCGCCCATAAATTCCATAATCACCGCACTGTGTACAAGCACAGGGAGGAATACAGTACGGGCAACCCCATCAACCAGACACCCCACTGCCCCGCCAATAAGAGCGTTAATTACCAGGCTATACTTGAACAGTGACCCCGTAAAAGGACGGGTAATATGGGGGACAACTAACCCAATAAAACCAATAGGTCCAATAATTGAAATAGCGGATGTGCTGGCACCTAAGACGCAGAAAAGAGCAATGCTTAGGTATACTTTGACGTTGACCCCTGTTGCGCGCGCCGTCTCTTGTCCCAAAGTTACGAGGGTTAAGGGACGGGCAATCCCGTAAAGCCCGACCATACATAAGACACCAAATGCCCACATATTTTGCAGACGATCAATATAGGCGTGATTAATATCGCCATTAATCCAACTACGCAATAATTCCCATAGCTGGGGATCAGCTAAGACTAAGGTGCTGGCAATGGCGCTATAGAGTGACGATATAATCGCTCCCGCTAAAATTAAGGTCAGGCCCCGCGGGTCTTGGTCTACTCCTGCAAGTTTTGCGACAAAATAACAACTCCCAAACCCAAACCACCCACCTGCAAAGGCGATAATGCCATGGTAGTCAAGGGGGACTGCGAGGTAAAACCCAAAAAAGACAACAAACAGGACTGCCCCAGACGTAACACCTAAAAGGGAGGGAGACGCTAAGGGATTACGGGATATACCCTGCAGAATATCGCCACTCATGGCAAGGCTAGCCCCCACAAAAATTGCAATCAGTGTCCGAGGAAGCCGTTGGTATATAATGATAAAGTCTTGGTATGAATTATCGTTAAAATTAACAAGGGCACTCAGGACTTCCCTTGGGCTAGAAAATTGGCTCCCGACGCTCATATTAATTAATATGGCCACTAAAAGGAGGATAAAACTCATGAAAATCCACAATTTGCGGTTCTGTGTCAGCATAGGTGCATGTTCTATTGTTAAGGAAGGACTTCTAGGTATTCAGTTACGTCGGGCACACAAAACACACGACCCGATTGAGAGACAAAGTTACTGTCAAAATTAAACCCTTTTTTAATATTTTTATGGGTCATAACCCGATTTGTTTTGTCGTGGGCGATGACAACACCTTGTTTTAACAAGCATATTTCATCAGCAAAGACGGATGCTTGGTTAAGGTCGTGTAAAACTGTGATAACAGTTTTATTGGTCCTCATCATAATTTCTCGCACCAATGCTAAAATAGAGTATTGATGGCGCACATCTAAATGGTTAACAGGTTCATCTAAAAGAATAATATCGCTGTCTTGAGCGATAATCATGGCGATCCATGCGCGTTGACGTTGCCCCCCCGATAAGGAATTTACAGGCCTGTGCGCCATATCAGCGAGACGCACTAGCTCAAGAGTATGTATAAACCTTTCTTTATCATCCTTGCTGACGCGGTTAAATATACGGCTGCCATAGGCATAGCGACCCAATTCAATGAGTTCTGCAACGGTTAAATAATCGGGACAAGAGGTGTGCTGTGGTAAGTAGGAAATTAATTGAGCGCGTTTTTTGGGATTAATTTTATGAAGATCGGTGGTTTTTTCATTGTCTGAAATCATCACAGCTCCGTTACCAATTGGAATAAAGCCCATAATAGCTTTGAGTAATGTTGACTTGCCACACCCATTTTCACCAATAAGAGCAGTCATCTTTTTAGGGGTAAAATTTAGATTTAACTCATTGAAAATAATGGATTTACCATACCCACAACTTAAAGATTTACATGTAATCATTCGTTTGTCTTTTAAAGTTTTTTATAATAGTTATTGCAGCATGCAATATATAAATAATTATTTATCCAGTTCTCTATGCGCCCAGACCTAGTGCGGCGCTTGCCGGCTAAATTTTATACACATACTGACTCTTATTTGCAATATATATCCTGAGAATGTAACCCTGTTTTGATCAAATAATCAATAACACTTCTTTAATTTTGCAGTTTTTTACGATACTGCCAGCGCTTAAAGCTCTCCTCTCAAGAGGAAGGGGTAAATGGTAAAGATGCCAGAATTTAAGTTAATGTATAAACTTAATAATAATCAATAAGCATTTGATTAAAAATAATTTTTACACCAATTGTCATATTAAGATGGTTTTAAAGACTAAGGGCAATAAATCCAAGGATGAACAGGGCGAAAGTGACGAGGATGACACGAAACCCATAACAGCCTAAACGTTGCTTAAGGTCTTGTCTGAGGGCGAGATAGACGTTGGGAAATGTATGGGCAATAAAATCACCTTGGCTCATAATATTTATGAGTCTCCCCTCAGCATCTACCACTGGCAGGTAGCGGAAGCGCTTATGGGACATACTGTGCATCCAATCAGCGAGGTTATCCTCTTCATGGGCGACGCGAATATCCGTGTTCATAATGTCTGCAAGTTTTATGCTGTCTGGGTCTAGTTTTTCCCCAATAATATGCACGAGTATATCCCGTTCAGTTACAATTCCAGCAATTTTCTTATTAGGATGTACAACCACAATTGGGCCAATATTCTCTTTACATATCATATCCAAGGCGCTGCCAACGCTTTCGTGAGGTAAAAATGTTATGGGCTTAGGCTTGTCTTTAAATTCTAGTTTGTCTTTTATCTTCATGATTTGTGCACTCCCAAAGTTATTGAAAACTTGTTGTTATTTACTGTAATTATAGTATATAATGAAAATTCAGAAAATAAAAAGAGAATTTGGTTATGCAATTGTCGCCACTGATACAAACCTTTGTTTTTCATTTTGGGGAGATGGGGTCTCGCTGGGGTATAAACCGCACTGTGGGGCAAATTTATGCGCTTATTTACCTATCTGAAAAGCCACTTAATGCAGATCAATTGGTGGAAGCCTTGGGGTTTTCCCGCTCTAATATTGCTATGGGTATTAAGGAACTTGTGTCAATGAATCTGGTGATGTTGCGTCATATACCTCAAGACAGGAAGGACTACTATATCACCTATGACGACATTTGGGAAATTGTCAGAAATCTGGTTGAAGAGCGCAAAAAGAAAGAAATTGACCCGACACTAACTGTATTGCGTTCTATTTTACTGGAAAAACCAAACTCGGAGGAGGAGAAGTTTTCGCAAGAAAAAATGCGAGAAATGCATGATCTGATTGAAATGCTAACGAAATGGTATGATGACATGCAAAAGCTCGAAACGACCAGGCTTGTGAACTTATTAAAGATGGGCGCCAAAGTTTACAACCTCTACCAGATGAAAGAGCGACTTTCTGTTATTCCTGGTGGTAAAAATTCTCAAAAAAAAGACTGAGGAGAATTCTATGAATCTCGATCCATGCTTTTTTCGGGGGGGCACTTTTTACCACGCATATTTTATTTGATTTCTTCTCGCCCTTGCGAGGTCGTATCTTTAAAGACCTGGCGATCAGTTATGCGCATATCTTCCCGCGTAAACCTTTTAAGATGTGTCTTAACAGATTAGGTTACGCGACTGGCCAATAAAGAGGTACTCTTATGGAAAATATTTTTATGAACTGGCTCCCCTATTCCCTAGCGTTAATAATGGGAATTTCAATGTTGATATATGCCATACTTGATGGGTATGATCTTGGTGTTGGGATGCTGATTGATAATGCATCTTCCCATGAAAAAGACCAAATGATCGCTTCGATTGGTCCTTTTTGGGATGCGAATGAAACCTGGCTTATGTTAGGCCTAGGTTTATTACTTGTGGCATTTCCTATTGCCAACGGGCTTATTCTAGCCAATTTGTCTATTCCAATTGCGATTATGGTGTTTGGGCTTTTGCTCCGTGGAGTCGCGTTTGAGTTTCGGACAAAAGTTCCATTCCAACAAAAATGGCGATGGGATAATAGGTATTTTTATGGCTCACTCATTGCCACCCTTGCCCAAGGTTATATTCTGGGTTCTTACCTTATTGGTTTTGATACCTCCCTTCTGGGGGTTATGTTTTCATTGTTAATCACAATCTTATTGGTCTGTGCATACTCCCTTGTTGGTGCCTGTTGGCTTATTATGAAGTGTAAAGGGGGGGTGCAACAAAAGGCTATCAAATGGGCGAAATATCACTTGGTTAATTCGGTTATAGGCTGGAGTATGGTTTTTGCCGCGATACCCCTTATCTCAGAGCGTATTTATGAAAAATGGTTTAGTTTTCCATCTATGTTATGGATGATGCCCGTCCCTTTACTGACTGGAGCTATGATTATTTGGCTTTATTTGTTTTTAAGGCGAATGCCTTTAGCAGAGAGTCGTTTAAATTTCTTGCCTTTTGTCATGACCATTGGAATTTATGGGTTTAACTTTTGTGGTCTTGCCTATAGCTTTTTCCCATATATTGGGCCAGAAAATAAGACAATTATTGAGTCTGCAGCCTCTCCCGATGCACAGGTGATCATCCTTGTGAGCGTTCTTATTGTTCAACCCCTTTTGTTGGGGTACACCGCTTTATCTCATTTTATCTTCCGCAAACAGCCCCTTGAGATAATGTGTTATGGCTTAAGAGCGTGAAAATATAAGGCAGCTATCATAAGATGGGGAGCGACTTCTCACCCCCCTCTTCCGTCATAGCTCCTACATAATCATGATGAGTAATTATTTATGAGTGTGCAATTTCATTGCGAACGAGCGCAGCCCCTGCACTCAAGGCCTTGAGCTTATCATTGGCAATATTTCGTGACAGGGGCGCCATACCGCAGTTGGTACATGGATACAGCTTATCCGCATCGACAAATTCAAGAGCTTTGCGCAGAGTCGCTGCCACCTCTTCTGGTGTTTCAACGGTATTAGTGGCCACATCAATGGCGCCAACCATAACTTTTTTGCCTCGAATTAATTCGATTAATTGGATGGGCACGTGGGAGTTATGACATTCCAATGAGATAATATCGATACTAGACTGTTGCAGTTTCGGAAATACCTGTTCATATTGACGCCATTCTGACCCAAGGGTCTTTTTCCAGTCGGTATTAGCTTTAATGCCGTAGCCATAGCAAATATGTACGGCAGTTTCACATTGCAGACCTTCAATTGCTTTCTCCAAAGCAGCAATTCCCCACTGATTCGCATCATCAAAAAAGACGTTAAAAGCAGGTTCATCAAATTGAATAATATCAACGCCTGCAGCTTCCAGTTCTTTCGCTTCTTTGTTGAGAATTGCGGCAAATTCCCAAGCGAGCTTCTCACGGCTTTTATAGTGGGCATCATAAAGTGTATCGATCATGGTCATTGGACCTGGAAGTGCCCATTTAACCTGTTTCTTAGTTCTTTGACGTAACATCTTGGCATCATTAACAAAAACTGGATTTGGTCTTGAAACGCTACCTATTACAGTTGGGACACTTGCTTGATAACGGTCGCGGATTTTTACGGACTTACGATTTTCAAAGTCCACACCCCTGAGGTGCTCAATAAACGTTGTCACAAAGTGCTGGCGGGTTTGCTCCCCATCACTGACGATATCTAAACCTGATGCTTCTTGTTCGTAAAGTGATAATAAAAGAGCATCTTGTTTGCCCATCAGTAAGTCTTCACCTTGGAGTTTCCAGGGAGACCAAAGTTTTTCAGGTTCTGCAAGCCAGGTGGGTTTTGGCAAACTTCCTGCCGTTGTCGTAGGTAAGAGTATGGTCATAATAAATATCTTTATCTGTTAAATTATTGCCTATTTTCTACTAACCACTGATCAAGAATCGTCTTGTATGGTTTAACAAAGTTTTGTTCAGCGAATTTGCCTTGTTTAATTGCTAGTGTGGTGCGCTCTTCTCGGTCATAGCCGACTTGGGTTATTGAATAGTTTTTGTTTTTCAAATTAGGTTTATACTCAATACTTGCAGCTGAATTCGCATTATAAATTTCTGGGCGAAAAATCTTTTGAAATGTCTCCATTGTACTGAGAAGACTAATTATTTCAAGATTGGTGTAATCACTTAATAAGTCACCAAAAAAGTAAAACGAAAGTGGTGCGACACTGTTTGGAGGCATAAAGTAACGGGTATTTAGTCCCATTTTTTTAAAGTATTGTTCCGTTAAAGAAGGCTCGTTAGGCTGATACTCATAGCCTAAGATGGGGTGATAATTGTTGGTGCGTTGATAAACCTTGTTATCTGAAACGCTGATACAAATAACAGGAAGTTTATTAAAGTTGTTTTTATAAGTATCAGATTTCACAAAGTACTGAAATATTTGACCGTGTAATTCACCAAAGTCATTGGGAATACTAAACTTATCTTGTCCCTTGTTGTGTTCTGGAAGCAACACGCTGAAATCATAGTCGCGGACGTAGGAAGAAAAGTTATTCCCAACCATACCAGAAATGCGCTCATTATTATGATGGTCATTAATGGTGGTCTTTAATATTTCAATCAGCGGAAAGCGACCTTCCACATTATCAATATTCATATCAATTGAAATAATATCAAGCTCTAGTGAATAACGATCCCCTTGAGGGTTATCCCAGTAAGCGCGGGCATTAAAACTCTTATTAATCATAGTCAGGGCATTTCTAAGATTTTCTTGACGATTACTTCCCCGAGCTAAATTCGCAAAATTAGTCGTTATTCGTGTATTGTCAGAGGGCGTATATGTTTCATCAAAACGAATACTGTGAAAGTTAAACGTAAAGTTGGTATTTCTAGTCATCTGGTATCCTGCTGGTATGATAAAATAAACTTTTTTGTAATGGTAATATATTCAATAACTTGATTTATGCTGGATTTTTCCAGTGCGAAAAAGACTAATATTTACGGTGTGGTTGACGTTGACACAGGCCCACAAGGCTTGACGCAAATCAAGGAAAACTTGTTTATAGACACGGGATACTGCCCTGCCTTAATAAATCTTTGAGCATAGTATAATTGACCAAAATATTGAGAAAAACTATGTCCTTTTTAATTTAGTGCGTATACTAAATTTATAGGAGAATACACCACACCTCAACTATAAAATGATAAAAGTCCATTCTTTTTTCAAAGGAAATGACGCAATATGCATGCATCAGTTAGTGCCCTTGGGAGAGTAAAAGGTGTTCAAGCACCCTAGGCACTGGTATCGCTAGGTTAAGATTACGGATAAAAAAGGATGATAGAGACAATATTATGAGAGGAAACTCGCAAGTTTGACCTCATATTCAGGAGTATACAACGATTAATGCCCCTGTTCCCTCCAAAATTTATCAATTTATTTGATAACCATCATACACGCGTACTCAGGGATATCTGGAAACAAGAGCATTAAAAATTAAAAAACAAGAGTCTATGAAGACTTTTACGTTACACTGTTTAATATTTCTTTATTATGTTGTTGTATTTCATAGTCGTAGATGTTTTTTGCTTCATTTTCAGTGATATAGCCGTTTTTTAGGTCATTTACAATATCTTCATGCTTGCGCGACTTGGGGTCACCGTACCCCGCACCATTCCCTGAACAAACTTGGATAATATCACCTTTTTGGAGTATGATACCACTTTTGCTATGATAGGTTTCAATATCTCCATTTTTACGCAAAACATTACATGAATTTGGTGTGCCGTCATGGCCACCGCGGGCACCCCAAGGGGGTACGACGCACCGAGAATACCCCACAGTTAACCAGGCGTTATCTTCAGGAATAATGTATTGGAGATCGATTCCCTTACCGCCTCGGAATTGTCCTGCGCCACCCTCAGCATTGTTTAAGGCAAGCTGTTTGACCATAACCCCATAGCGCGCTTCTGCAATTTCAGCTGGACAATTAAAGGTATCCCCATGGAACGAGGAAAACATGGCAGATGTCCCGTCCATTCCTTTTCCTGCACCCCATCCACCAACATGTGCTTCAACAATAGTATAGGGCACACCTTTGGGATTAAGACCTCCAAAAAAAGTTCCGCAAACAGAGGAAAAACTTCCAACGGTCATTTTATCTTCGGCAATTGGGAATAAGCATCGCCAGATAATATCACTTAATCGAATATCCGTGTCATAATAAATACCGCATGCTGCCGGCAGTGTGGGGTGAAAAATTGTTCCCTCTTGAGTAAGAACAGTTAGAGGCCGATAAGTGCCTCCATTGGATTCTGTGTAAGGGCTTGTAACGGATTTAAAGATCATTTCACAGGCGACAATCACACCATCTCGACTGACATTGACAGGAGAGGGAAATTGTTTGGGGTTATCGCGCAAATCAACGATAAACTCATCATCTTTAATTTCAATTTTCACGTTTAAGGGGGTGCCGTCATCCATATTTTCAGTCAATTCAAGTTTTGTCTTTGGCAGTTTCTTTAAACCAGCAAGCGAAACCCTTTCACCGTGATCAAGTAATTCCTTACACGAGACTAAGAAAGTTTCTGATCCATATTTTTCAATCATTTCTAGCAGATTCTTTCTGCCAACAAAACATGCAGCAGCACCCGCCCACAAGTCTGCTTCTACATTTTTGGGCATTCGAGAATTACTCTTCATAATATCTAAAATACTCGGTATGGGTTTGTCGTTCTCGAACCCTAAAACACAAGGAATAATAATTCCTTCTTGGAATATTTCAGTCGCGTCAGTTGAAATTCCTCCTGGCACCATGCCCCCAATATCTGGATAGTGGGCAATATTTGATACCCACGCAATTAAGTTGCCCTTATAAAAAATTGGCATACACAAAACAACATCATTTAGGTGGGTGACGCCCCCATTGTAGGGGTCATTGGTAATAAAAATATCCCCTTCTTTGACGCTGTGACCAAACTTTTCAATAGTTTTACATATGCCCGCGTCCAACATGCCAATGAAGGCTGGAATTCCAGCTCCCGAACTTAACAAGTCTCCCTCCGCAGAGGATATCGCAATCCCCATATCTAAAATTTCATAGATAATGGGGCTAATCGATGTTTTTTGCATGGTATAAAACATTTCCGTGCTAATCGCCTTGAAAGAACTTTGGATAATATCCAAAGTAAATTGGTTTACGGGTTGGGTGGTCATATGCATTTTCTCCTCAATACTATCTTTTCAATATATATTTTTTATTGATATGACGTTGTATCTCTTTATTTTAAGCCAGGGTGTGCACCATATAGTTGCATATGCCTCGCCAGATATGAAACTTAATTCTGCGCCTTAAGCGGCTGGAAATTACGAACTTAATGAATATCAATAATAATATTTCCGTACTTATCTATATTTGCGACTTGATTTGGACCTACCACAACCGTTGTCCCCTTCTCTTCAAATATGGCGGGGCCTGCAATGGTCATCTCGGGTTCTAGCTGGTTAGCGTCAATAATTGTTGCCTCATGCCATCCATCAAGTAAAAAGCTCACTTGACGTTTTCCTTTGGTGATATCTGCAACGGTTTTTCCAGTTATGACCTTCTCTGCGGGCGTAGACTTGTCAACCTTTGCAAAGGCAACATAGTGATAACCGACCAGCTCAGCGCCAGAGTCAAGGTTATACCCATATTCTTGATAATATGACCTATGAAAACTTTCTATTATCTGATCTAAATCTTCTTTAGCGTTAATATCATGAGTAATTTTAACTTCAATCGAGTGCTCTTGACCCTGGTAACGTAACTTAAAGAAAACCTCGTTGTAGAGGTCGGACTTGTTAATTCCCTCTTGAAAATAAGAAGCCTCCGCCTTCTGGGCAATTATTTTTAAATCTTCTTTAATCACAGAAAAAGCATCTTGATTCAGGGGTAATAAATTATTTTGCACATAATCTCGGCGTAAATCAGACATCAACATGCCCCACGCAGAAAATACAGGAGAATAAATGGGAATGAGGACCCGTTTAATATTAAGCTCTTTGGCTAAATCAGTTGCGTGCATTGCGCCACCACCGCCAAAACATAGCAGGGTAAAGTCACGGGGATCATGCCCACGTTTCTGAGAAACCAACTTTAAGGCATTAATCATATTATTATTTGCAATACGTAATACACCTTCCGCGGCTTCAAATGAGTTTAAATCAATCTTATTGCCGAGAGTTTCCATACTCGATTCAACCGCATCCATATCGGCATCAAAGGCGTTACCGCAAAAGTAATAAGGATTAATGCGTCCAAGTTTTAAATTAGCATCTGTGGTTGTTGGTTCAGTTCCCCCCATACCATAGGAGACAGGCCCGGGTTTTGCTCCAGCACTTTGGGGACCAACGTGCAGTTTTTGAAACTCATCAACCCATGCAAGGGAACCGCCACCGTTACCGATCTCAATTAAGTCAATCACAGGCACAAGAATAGGATACCCAATTTCAATATCAGTCCGATCAACATAATAATCAGTATTGATCGAAATATTTCCATCCTTAATCAGTGAACATTTTGCTGTTGTCCCTCCAATATCAAGCGCAATTATGTTTGGCTCCCCGATTAACTTACCAATGGCCTGCGCCCCGAGAAAACCACTACTTGGGCCAGACTCGATCATATTAATGGGCAGTTTTTTGGTTGCAGCAATTGTGTCTATTCCTCCGTTTGACTGCATGATATTGAGGTTTTTCTTAAATCCCTGCTCCAGAGCAGCAGTGGCGAGTTTATCTAAATACCGGTTAGCTATAGGATGTACATAGGCTGAAAGAACAGCAGTATTTGTTCGCTCATACTCTCGCCATTCACGGGTAATAGTATGAGATAAAACCACATTAACTTCTGGCCATTCACTATTGACCATCTTACCCAACTCGATCTCATGGATGGGGTTTGCATAGGCATTCAAAAGACAAACGGCAATAACTTCGACTTGCTCTTTTTTGAAATATGCCAGAGTCTCCAAAAGTTTACTCGTGTCGAGTTCTTGGTAAATCTCCCCTTGGTAAGAAATGCGCTCTCCAACCTCATGGCGTAAATGACGGTCGACGAAAGGTTTGGGCTTTTTAAAACGTAAATTAAAATAATCAGGACGGTTCCCCCGCCCTATTTCTAAAATATCACGGAACCCCTTGGTTGTGATGAGCCCGACGCGACTGCCTTTCCGCTCTGTCAGTGTGTTTATGACAACTGTACACCCATGTACGAAAAAATTAATGTCTTTAAATGTAAGACCCGCACTTGTAATGCTTTCTAAAACTCCCTGCTCAAAATTTGGAGGAGTCGTATGAACCTTAGACGTTGTAATATTGATAATTTGATGATTTTCCAGTTCAAAAGAAACCAAATCTGTGAAAGTTCCCCCAACATCTGTTGCAACTTGTGCCATTACTAACAACCTCTCAGAAAATATTGATTATTTAAAAATATACTTATTATTAAACATATACTTATTACAAAGTATTATTTTTTATTAAAAATAATTATATATTATATTAATTTAAATGTTAAAATAAAATTAAATTTTTTTTAATTAACTATAAAAAATTTAAAATAAAGATCGTAAATTATATAATATTTAATCTATATTAAATATATGTAAAATTTATTCGTGGAAGGGGTTATTTTATATGTGTGCACAAAATTTAACATTTTTTCAAAATATCGCACATAGGGTGCAGGACCTAGTACCAGCAAGTCTCATTACCGTTACTTTTTTTGATTTTAATAAAAATGAAGCTTTTCGAGTGTTTTCAACAATGCCAGAAGAATTCCCTATTTCAGGACGAAAAAAAATTCAACAAACTGAGACCCTATGGAATACAACTATTTTTCAAGAAAAACAATGTTTTACAATTAATCGTGTACGGGATTATCCTGAACATTTTTATGACCATGCACACATTGAAAGATTAGGGCTTAGTAGCGCTATATGTGCTCCAATTATGACTCGAACCGGTACAGTAGTTGGAACCATAAACATGCTTGACGCAGAAGGATCCCAAACTGACGCACCCCTAGAGAAGCTTATGGAAGTGGTGAATCAGCTTTCTTCGGTTTATGAAGAAAGTGTGGCGCTTTCACAGTGATATTCCTTCTAATTTTATTTAATTAAAACCTACATTATTAAGGGTAAGTATATGAAAATTTTAAAATATTTTTTGGTGTGGACGCTACTCTCCTTGGGTGCATTGCCTCTGGCTACTGCAAAAGAAACAAGTATCTCAATTGACTTGGCCCCTATAGGGGAGGCTGATCCAGCATTAGCAAGTGACTTTGCAGACTCTGTTATAAACCACAACGTTTATGACATTTTATTGGCAGACAAGAAAGGGGGCGGCATTGATTATGCGTTAGCAGAGTCTTATACGGTTAATAAAAATATATACACGTTTGCTTTACGTAAGAATATAACCTTTAACAGCGGTAATCCCTTAACTTCTGCAGATGTCGTATATAGTTTAGAGCGTTTGCTCCGGATAAATAAAGGGTATAGCTACTTCTTTAACAATATAATTGATAATGTTAAGGCTCTAGATCCGTACACAGTTCAATTTACTTTAAAAAAAGAGAGTGCAGTATTTTTATCTTCATTAAAGAAGCTGTGGATTGTGGATAGTCAAACCGTTCAATCAAAACCAGAAGGCTGGTTGAGTAGAAATTCTGCGGGTTCAGGAGCTTATATTTTAAAGTCTCATGATCCACAAACTGTGACGGTATTCACAAAGAGAGACACCTACTGGGCCAAGTCAAACCCTAAAGCCCCAGATATTGCCCGTATTTACTATGGTTTAAAGCCACCAACCGTACGTGCAAAGCTAGAAAAGGGGGAGCATACTTTTAGTAGCTTGTGGCTCCCACCTGAGGTTTTATCTTCTTTAGAAAAAAATAAAGATATACTCATCTCGCAGATTCGTGCAAACGGTCAAATGTATGTGAAGTTAAACACACAACGCGCACCCTTTGATGATATTAACTGCCGCCGAGGTTTCGTTGCCGCATTTAATTATAAAACGGCTTTAAAAATGACCAGCGTCGGTAGTGTTACCAGTGGGGTACCTTCAAATGGTGTGCTTCCGAAAGGACTTATCGGATATGACTCCAGTAAACCAATATTTAAGCAAGATTTAGAGAAGGCAAAAGAGTATTTTGCAGCGTGTAAATATGATGAGATTGATATTGAGCTTTACTGGACAACAGAAGTCCCCCTTCTCGAGCGCTTCGCACTTCTGATACATAGTGAATTAAAAAAGATTGGAATTAAGTCACATATTGTGGCAATCCCTTGGGTTAAGTTCCAAGAAGTATCCGCGAAGGCAGAGAGTACACCACATACAACTCAAATTTTTGTTATCTCAGAAACCGGTGATCCAGATTCATTGCTTAAGCAACAATTCTATTCACCTGACTTAGGAAAGTGGTCGAATACTTCTTGGTGGTCATCTCCTGAGGTTGATTCCCTATTGGAAGCCGCATCTATAGAGAACGACCTTGAAAAACGAGAACAGCTTTATCTGACAATTAACCAAAAAATTACCGACGCCGCCCCAACCGTTGTCGCCTATGACATGATTTTTCTTTTAGCAATGAATAAGTATGTAAACTTGGAACAATTAGAAGATCCGTCCCGATCATATTTAACGGTAGATTATAATTTTCGCTTCATTGATATTGAGGTTAAATAAGTGGACATCCGAATAAATTAGATGACCACACATTAATTTTATAAAGATAATTCTGGGGGATTTTCTCCCAGAATTTTTCAAGACTAGAAGTTTTAAGAGAATAAATATTCTTAATTTTCCTTATACGGCTTTATGGTCACTACAATTAACTAGATATAAATTTCAATTATGTTAAAAAAAATTATTACTCGTATACTTCTATTACTTTTTGTTTTAGTAGGAGTTTCCATTCTAATTTTTTCTATTGCGCGTATTATTCCGGGCGACCCCGCCCGCCTCGCTCTGGGAGCAGGGGCAAGCCAAGAACAAGTGGCACAGTTACGTCAAGAATTACATTTAGATAAACCTCTTCATCAGCAGTATTCATATTTTGTCAAAGGTGTTCTTAAAGGCGATTTAGGAAAGTCCTTATTCTCTCACATGCCTGTAACTTCAGACATTGCTAAGTATTTACCTGCGACTTTAGAACTGATTTTAGTCTCAACGTTTTTTATTATTATTATCGGCATTCCCTTAGGTATTTTAAGCATAAGATATGAAAATAAATGGATTGACCATATTATCCGTTTCTTATCTATATCTTGTGTTGCCGCACCATCTTTTTTATGGGCAGTGATTTTTATGCTGGTCTTTGCGTACAGTTTGGATTGGTTTCCAATTTCTGGACGTATCTCAAATAATTTTGAAGATTTAACGCAAGATATGCCTTTTATTTTATTGACCGCTCTGTTTAGAGGGAACTGGTCAATGTTTTTTGACGCTCTTCTTCATATTATTTTACCCGCATTTACTTTGGCGATCCCAAGTATTGGTCAAGCAATTCGTCTTACTGTTGCCAATATGAAAACCGTCATGAATCAACCCTATATGGAAACTGTGCGTGCCTATAACCTTTCTAATCATTTAATTTATACCCAATATGGGTTACGTCCTGCAATTATTCCCATGTTGACGATCCTGGGGTTAGATGTGGCGAGTATGTTAGGAAACGCCTTTCTAGTTGAGGTTATTTTTGCCTGGCCGGGCTTGGCAAGCTATGGGGTGAAAGTTGTTTTGTATAAAGACTTAAATTCTATTGTCGGGGTTGTTTTGGTAATGGCTTGTTTCTTCTTAATCATAAACTTTATCATTGATTCATTGGTCAGTTATATCAATCCCCGCATTCGATTTGGCGAAGAGAGATAATAAAATCTTGTAGAATGCAAATAAGGTAAGAAAATGAATAAAATTAAAGATTTTTTAAACTCTGACACACTAAAATATGTAAAAAAGTCTCCCTCAATTATTGTTGGTATTTTTATTATAATAAGCGTTATTTTTATGGCGGTATTTGCTCCTTGGATTACACCTTATCCGGAACACGTTGGCGCTTTTGTCGATTTTACTAATTCAGCAACTCCCCCAAGCAGCGCCCATTGGTTTGGTGCCGATGTTATTGGTCGGGATGTGCTTACACGCATTATTTTTAGTTATCAAATCTGCCTTAGTACGGGCATCATGGTTTTATCTATTGTGGTTCCCATAGGCGTTAGCCTTGGCCTTGTGGCTGGATATTTTAGTGGCGCGATTGATAATATTATAATGCGTATTACGGATATATTTCTGTCTATTCCTCCCCTCGTACTTGCCCTTGCTGTTATGGGATTTTTAGAGCCAACTTTCACAAATGCCATGATTGCTATTTCGTTTATGTGGTGGCCTTGGTATACGCGGCTCGTCTACAACTTAACTCGTTCTGTATGTCAGGAAGATTTTGTTGTGGCATCACAAATCATTGGGGCATCGGTAGGATTTATTTTAATCAAAGATATACTCGCAAACTGTGCCGGTGCAATTATTACCAAGATGACGTTAGATTTAGGTTTTGTCATCATCATTGGGGCGTCTTTAAGTTTCTTAGGCTTGGGCGTTCAACCCCCTACTCCCGATTTAGGCGCAATGATTTCCAAAGGCATTGATTATCTTCCTGATATGTGGTGGGTAACGCTCTTTGGTAGTTTAGCAATTTTATACATTGTCATTGGATTTAATTTATTAGGTGATGGCTTGCATTCTATTTTTGAGGTCAAGACACAATGAATAAGAAATTAATAAGTATCCAAAACTTAACTATAGATTTCCACACTCTTAATGGACGGGAGCGGGTCTTAAAAAATCTTTCATTAGATATTTATCCAAGTGAGAAAGTGGCCCTTGTGGGGGAGTCTGGCTCTGGTAAAAGTTTAACGATTCGTACCATTTTAGGGATTCTCGATGCCCCTAATGTCGAGATCTCAGGAAAAATTATCTATAATCAAAAAAACCTATTAGAGAATACAGAAAAAGAATGGAAAAAGATTCGTGGAAAAGATATGAGCATGATTTTCCAGGATCCAACCAGCGCCCTCAATCCTACCTATACCCTTGGCAAACAGATTATTGATATCATTATGTCAGCTAAAATGTATAAAAATCGTGCTGAATGTCGACAGGCTGTCATTAATGAAATGAGAAAAATATCAATCAACGATCCTGAACGGGTTTTACAGTCCTATCCGTTTCAGCTGAGTGGCGGCTTAAATCAACGAATTACGATTATTATGGCGCTGCTCAATAACCCTAAACTCCTTCTTGCTGATGAACCTGGTACAGCATTAGATGTCACAGTTCAGGCGCAGACTCTTAAATTAATGAATGTTTTGATTAAAGAGAAAAAATCATCATGTTTATTTATCAGCCATAATTTAGGCGTTGTGCGCAGTTTTGCTGATGTGGTTTATGTGATTCATAAAGGGCGTATTGTTGAAAGTGCAACCACACAACAGTTATTTAAAAACCCTCAACATCCCTATACACAGGCGTTAATAAAGGCGGTGCCGACGTTGGATAAAACTGGCTTCATGGACACAACCTATGATGTGAAAGCGTTTTATAATGCCGCCCCTGTTCACCACTCATGTATGAAAGAACGAGAAACTCAAAATGTCGCACTTGTTGGAAATTGAAAAGGTAAATATGTTTTTTAAAGAGTTTCAAGCTTTAAAAAATATCAATTTGAATATTAATAAAGGCGAATGTTTGGCAATCGTTGGGGAATCTGGATCTGGTAAAACCACACTTGGTAATATTATTCTCGGCACCCTGCAGCCATCTTCCGGCACCTTAAGGTATAAGGGAGAGCCAATCCCAAAAAAACGTTCCTTGCATCTTAAAAGGAATATTCAGGTAGTTCAGCAGAATCCATTATCAGCATTAAATCCAAAACGGACGATTTTTCAGAATGTTGCTTTGCCTTTACAGGTACAAAAAAATATGAAAGTTCCTGAGCAAAGGGAGGTTGTCGTTAACCTGCTGGAGCTTATGCAATTGTCGAGTCATTATATTGATCGGTACCCTCGAAGCTTATCTGGTGGGCAGAGGCAGCGCGTTGCAATTGCGCGCGCCTTAGCATCAAAACCAGACATTATTGTTCTGGATGAGCCGACATCATCATTAGATGTGTTAGTGCAAATTAATGTCTTGAAGTTATTATCTGACATTAAAGAAAAGTTTAATTTAACATATATTTTCATTACCCATGACCTTGGGGTCGTCCGAAACTTTTCTAATCGTGTTGCCGTCTTTAAAGGCGGTGAAAAAGTTGAGGAGAATACGGTTGAGAACTTGTTTACTCATGGACCTAAAAATAGCTATACATCATTTTTATTATCTGCCTTACCGACAATGAGTGATCAAGAAGACCTAATAAAAAATAAGCTCTTATTAGTGTAATAATCCTAAAAAAAATTGTGTACTTTTCTAAAGTATAATAGTTTATGAGTTTACAAAATTTATTTTAAAATAACACCCATAAAACTTTGTATATAAAGCAGGGTGATAAAGGATAGTGTCTATGTCAATTAACGACTTATTACGTCAATCGCGTGTTAAACAAGATGATAAAATAATTGATAAAATAGTTGCTGGAGTGCTGGCTGCTCCTCAACCTCCCTCTCTTGAGAATCAGTTCTTATGGCAAACTTTATTTGATGCACAAATTGACGATACAATTGCTCAACAACTCAATGACCACCTCAACAGTTTACGTGAGGAATATAAGGTAAAACCCCAAGATGTATCTGATCTGTCTGTGCGGAAACAAACTGTAATTTCTCAGTTGGATGAGTTAGGTATAGACGCGACCATTGTCACGGTTACCGATGAATTTCAAGGGGAGTATATCAGTGACCACGCGCGTCGCTTACATTGGTTGACAGGGTTTAGTGGGTCTGCTGGACTTGGTATTGTCGGACAAAAAAAATCAGCCGTGTTCAGTGATGGTCGTTATACAACGCAAGTGGCACAACAGGTCAATAATCAAGATTTTGATTATTGTAGTTTCACCGATGCTGATATTTGTGAATGGATTAAAGAGTTTTATCCTAAGGGAAGTCGTATTGGCTTTAACGCCCACACCATATCCGATGACAGAGCGCAAACTTTTAAATCTAATCTAAAGTCTGCTGGAATACTTTTGGTACCTTTGGACATTGACCCCATAGATATGGCTTGGCATGGCCAACCATTAAAACCAATCTCACCTATTGTTGAACATCCTTTAAAGTATGCGGGACAAACGACAGCTGAAAAATACAAAGTCCTCCAACAAATTTTAGATAGAGAAGGTGCTGACGCTGCTATTACGTGTTTACCCGACTGTATGTGCTGGCTTTTAAATATCAGGGGGGGCGACATACAGTCTTCGCCTTTTGTCCATAGTTATGGAGTGATTACGCGAGAAAATATTCATTTTTTTGTAGACCCTTTAAAGGTACCCCCAACCCTCACCGTACCTGCGGTTATCCATGACTTTAATAATTTTTATCGTTTTTTATATACAGAGTTAAAGGAAAAAACCGTTATACTTGATAGTAATACGGCGCCTTTTAAAGCAGCTGAGTTTTTACGTCAACAAAAATGTACGGTTATTAATAAAACTGATATTTGTCTCGTTCCAAAATCATGTAAAAACCCTATAGAAGTTGAAGGCGCGCGCCAGGCACATATCATTGATGGTGTCGCGATGGTTAAGTTTCTATACTGGCTTGAGCAGAGTTTGCCTAGTGATGATTTAAATGAGCTGATGTGTGCCAATAAATTAGCAGCCATCCGTTTTGAGCACCCTGATATTTGTGATGTTAGTTTTAAGACTATTTCAGGCGTGGCAAGTAATGCTGCAATGCCTCATTATAGTGTGGACGAAGCAAGCTCAAAACCTCTGACTCTCGATACCCTGTATCTGGTTGACTCGGGCGGGCAGTATAAATTTGGAACCACTGATATCACCCGCACGATTGCCCTTGGAAATATAAGTGATGAGCACCAAGATCGTTTTACACGCGTTCTTAAAGGAATGATTGCGTTACATACAATTAAATTCCCCCATGGTTACTCAGGGATGAATCTCGATATTTTGGCACGACAATTTTTACTTGATGGGGGATATAATTATTTACACGGTACGGGACATGGTGTCGGTAGTTATTTGTCTGTACATGAAGGACCCGCAAGAATTTCGTCAAATAAAAGTTCTGAACTGCTGAGGCCTGGCATGATCTTTTCAAATGAACCAGGGTACTATAAGGCTGGTGAGTATGGAATTCGCATTGAAAACCTTATCGCTGTCAGGGAACTTGATACATCTTATGAAACACCTGTGATGTCATTTGAAAATTTGACGTGGTGCCCTATCGATAAGAGATTAATAAAACTATCTCTGCTTAGTGATAAAGAACGCCTTTGGCTGAACGACTATCATAAGCAAACCTATGAAAAAATATCACCATTTATTAATGATGATAAAATCTTATTGTGGCTTAAAGATGTAACCAGCCCTCTTTAATCAATTTATCACATAACTTATTGAATAATAATTATACAAACAACCTCCCTCTTGGGCTTACCCTGAGAGGGAGGTATAATTTTATCTTGTATATTTAATGAGAAATTATAGATTCAAATTATTTAATCTTTTTTAAAGTATTTCTCTTCAATCTCTTGTTGCGTAAATCTATTTATATACGTTGTGGAAATATTTTTAGTTTGCCAGATAAACATCTGTTCACCTTTTCTAAGGTCTACCCCACCCGCAAGAGTAACAAGTGGCGCAGAGCCGTTATTGGAACGCAGCGAGAGACTTAAACTTTGATGGGTAACTTTAAATTTATCGAAGCTATGAGATTTGCCAATTGTATCAAACAAACCACTCACTATGTATGTAGTTCTGACTCCATCCTCAATACTTATGGCGTCTCCCTTGACTTTCCCAGTTTCTAAATCGGCAAGTAATTTAAGTTCAAATAGGTTTCCATTACCATAGTATTTCCAATTACCACTCACATTATCCTGCGCTTCTGCGGTATAAGGTAAAGGTTCACCAGGAGTGACAGGCTTACAGTAAACGGGAATTTCTCTTTTAAAGGTTAAAGTTTGAGCCCATGTCACGGGAGCAGTATCATTATATGGCGATGTCGATGTTGCAATCAGTAAATTGTTTAATTCTAAAGTTTCAGGAATAAGGTATGGGTCTTGGCCTTTTCCATGAATTTCCTGAGCTTTATGGTGTTGCCCAGAGAATGACGAGGTCCAATTCCAACTTCCATCGACGTCTGAAATATTTACATTGATTAAACGCCAATTAATACCTAAAGAAAAAGGAGTCCCCTTGAAATCTTCATTTGATTTGAACTGATGGTCTAATGCAACAAAGCCATTTACATTTGACGTTCCAACACTTCCAGTATGAGAAGTATATTGACCTTTAATATTACCGTTTTTATTGACATTTAAATCAACGCGTGAACAATAAGAGTTATACCAAATCCCGTTAAGTGGGCTCAGCTTAGCATGGCTTAACGAAGTACTTAAGCCTAAAATGGTGCTAAAAAATAGGAGGGAATATATTTTAATTTTTTTCATTATTTTTACTCGTATTAAGTTGTTTTATTAAAAGTTTACATGGCAGCTATATTCAGCTGGTGACTCACCATATAATTTTTTATAAATGGTCATATCACCTTGAGTGAGAATAGGATTGTCATTTGAATGCTTTACTTTATGTTCAAATGTCGTCGTAATTAGGTCCATTAAAGTTGATCCAACGAGCAAACCATCCACACCTAATACATGGAACGCTAAAGCCTATTCTTCTTTCAACTCACCTTTTTCAATTTTATATGAATACTGTTCAGGACTGAGTGCAATGGTTACATATCCCCTTTGTTGGCCGCAAGAGACACCAGTATTGATATTAAAATTAGGAAGAATTCCTTCGTAATCACTGGGCTTAGTGCCATTTGCATATTTTAGGCCTATAATATTTTGGTTCTCGCTATCATTAATTACTTCAAAAATCCTTTCTCCATATTTTTCATATTTGTAAAACTCTTTTAAAATCGGCTCAACATTTTCTGCATTTCCTTTAAACCGCGAAGAACCTGTGTCTAAATATAAAATTGAATCGTCTAATGGAGCAAGTCTGGTCTTACCTATGGAAACACCTATTAAATTAGTTCCCCATAAATATCGGAATCCCTCTATATTTGACTTTTTAGCAGGTAGGTGAACAGCTGACCTTTGATCGCGATTCTCGCTTTCAGCACCAAAGACAAACTTACCAGTTTTCTGTTTTGGATCAACAGATCTAGAGAAAATAGGTCTCTTAATTATTTGTTTTTTTAATAACAGAGGCAAAAATGCAGTTTGCTCTGAATCAACGAAAGAAGTATCTGATGGCAGACCAATTCCACCTGACCAATTAAGATATTCAAACTCAGAGCCTGAATAATTAGAAGCTGCAGCAAATTGTACCCTATATACTTCTTTTCCATCTTTATTTAATGGCACAGATGCCAGATCTACACGCATTTCACCCCATGGTCCAAAATCAACTGTCTTTGGATAGTTAGGACTTATTAATTTTCTATATTCTGATTGACTGCTATCAACTCTTGGGTGTGCTTTACAGGCAACACTTTCACAGTCTGTGGTTGTTGCCCAGAATAGAGTTGTTCCAGTATCAAGGGTAAAGTTTATTGCGCTCTTCCCCATGTGTAATTCGCTTGTATACCAAGGGGTGGCACCATAATTAGCTATTGGGCCTAATTCTAACTTAAAATTCAAGACTGGAAGTTTATTTTTAGAACCCGTCGCTCCTAGGGAAGATGAACTAAAGGATGGTATCATCAATAGAGAACATGCGAGGAGGAGAAGGTTTTTATAAAAGAATTTTTGTTTCATTATTATTATGTCCTTATATAAAGTATTTTTTTATTTTTATGTATAAAATAAAGGCTAGGGCTATCTTAGAAAACTTCATAAAGTTATTCAGTACAAAACCTAAGGAGGACCTAAAAAGCTTTAAATAATACAATTTTTTTGTTTTTTAAATAAAAGCAAAATTCCATAAAGAAAGTATTGCTTTTATAAGTTTTATATAAACATCAAATACATAATACTAAATTAGTCTATAGTATTAAGAGTTTCATTGTCTGTTTCTTGAGAACTTCCACTAAGGGTAGCCGGAATGTGAATCGTGTTCCCAAGTTTGTAATCTTCTTGTAGGATTTCGAATGCACTCATTTGCTCTTCACTAGGTGGCTCCATCCCGTGAACTCGAGAGTTTGAAAATCCAATTTTAGATAAAATAGCTGCATTCTCAGCGGCTTTAAATGCCGCAATAGATGAATCAATTACAGGAATATACTTTGAGTATTTTTCAGTAAGTTTGTCACTCAATTCTTTAAAAAAACCAACCTCTAAAGTACATCCTAAAATAATGCTTTCAGCTTTAAAAAGTTCAATCGCCAGACAAGATTGCTCCGTTAACAATCTTTTGGTTTCTACAACGTCTTTTTGAAAGTCTTCTACACTTAAGCCTACACTTTGAAATGATGCCAAATAGTCTTTATACCCATAATTATAAACAGTTTGACGCATCTGGTCTTCCCACTTATTACGTCCAATAATTATGGAAAATCTATTTGATATGCTGGCTGCTATTTGACAACTACTTTGACAAGGGGCAACGACTATACAGGTATCAGATATTTCACGAGCTGCATCAAGTGCAGGATCATAAAAACAACCAATTGCTAAACCATCAAATTCATTTTTCGCGCAGTATCGGGCAGCTTTAATAGTATCTAATTCAATAAAAGTTTCATACGTCCGGTATTCTAAATTTGACAGCAAATGAGGAACAGTTTCAGGGTTTAATGATCCAACATAAGCATCCGTAAAAGGATATTTATATTCTGTGACCATCTTGGCAAATAATTTATCATACGTAGAAAACCCTATTGGATTTAAATAAAGAACCTTAATATTAGTTTTAAGGTTTTCTGAGGGTTTGGGCATAGAAGTCTCCTTAATTGCGTGACTAAAAAAAATTATTGTATCTCAATTAAATATATATTTATTTTTATTAATAAACGATTGCTGTAATCGCTATAATTGATCTCTTGTTAATTATATATTAATTATATGAAAGCCACGCTTTAATTTCAAGTTCTATTTATGTTCTTATGTAAATTAATAAAAATTTTACAAAATATTCCTTAGATTAAGGTGGTTACCATCTTTACTTTAAGGAACTTTTGGATAGGTATAGAGTACGTTCAATAGATAAAAAAATACTTTTGCAGTCTAAGAGTCGTTAATAACCATTGTATTTAGACTATTAGTCTTGTCTTTGGTATTTTAACGCAATTTATGCGTGTCAAAAAAAATAAAATTATACGGAAAATGTCTACATCATAATACATGTCATATATATTTCACCTAAATCTCATTTTTAATTCATCATATTTTCATGGGTTAAATTGTACATTCTTTGCAGAAAAGTATATCGATTTCATTCTACATCTCTAAAAGGAAATATATCATGAAACTGCAAATATTATTATTAGTTGGGTTTACTTTATTAGCCTCACAAGCATCAGGAAATGTAAATGTTTATCAAAAAAACAATTCTTGGTATAAGGCTGGTCGTAAAACAATTGAAGAAAATTTAAGTGATCGTAATAACACGAATCGCGCTAAAAACGTTATATTGATTATTTCAGATGGAAATGGTGTTGGCGCCAATTACGCTGCACGTTTATGGCGCGGTCAAAAAGAAGGTGGGTATGGTGATGAGTATGTCATGTCTTATGAGAAGTTTCCTCATATGGCTCTGGCAAAAACTTACAACACGAATGCCATGACACCAGACTCTGCAGGGACTCTTGTTGCAATAGTTAGTGGAGTTAAGACCAAGTTTGGCGTCCTAGGAATGGATGACTCCTATCCTCGTGGCGAATGTTTGACAAAAGATAAACAAAAATTAACCTTATTTAGCAAGATTGTCAAATCAATGAATAAAAAAGTTGCGATTGTCTCGACAGCTAGAATTACTCATGCAACCCCTGCTGCATTATATGCATATTCTGGGGATCGTAATTGGGAATCTAATGAAAAAATACCCGAAGGTTGTGCACAAAAAGACATTGCCTTACAATTGATTGATAATTTATCTTCCGGCACTGTTGATATTGCTTTAGGAGGCGGTCGCCGTCACTTTATTCCTAAGGATTTCGTTGACTCTGAAGGTAAGAATGGTAAAAGAACTGACGGCGTTAATTTGATCGAGAAAGCAAAAAGCTTGGGTGTTTCCTATGCCCATGACCCTGAGTCATTGAAAAAAATAGGAAATACAAACAGGCCAATTCTTGGTTTGTTTGAGTCATCCCACATGGAGTATGAGGTTGATCGTGATTCTGACCCATCTATTCTTGAAATGACAACTGCAGCTTTAAATAACATTCAAAATAACCCTGAAGGATATTTTTTATTCATTGAAGCCGGACGTGTTGACCATGGGTTACATGAAGGTAACATGTACAAAGCGGTCGTTGAACAAAATGTATTAGAAAAGACCGTCGCATATTTAGTTGAGAATGTTGACTTAAGTGAAACTCTTATTATTGTCACCGCTGACCACGAACACGCAGTTGCATTCAATGGATATTGTGGTCGAGGGTCTCAAATTCTTGGCTTTTGTATGGAAATCAACCCTGAAGGTACTATGCATACTGGAAAAGAAATTGTTGCCCTTGATGGGAAGCCTTATGAGGTTATCTCATTTGCCAACGGATCTGGCACAATATTGCATGAAAACCATGAAGAAGACTTATATAAAACCATTACTGATGAAAAAGTTGCCGAGCACCTTAGAAAAAAACTTGCATGGTCTGGCAGAAGAAAAACTGACGAATTCAAGCATGACTTTCATAAAGACCCTACCCACCAGCAGGAAGCATTGATTCCAATGAAATCAGAAACCCACAGTGGTGAAGATGTCGCCGTGTACGCAGCTGGGCCATGGGCGCACCTCTTAAATGGAACAATTGAGCAAAATGTCATATTTCATGTGATGAATTACGCCATTAACCAATAAATACAAAATTAAATTGCTTTGATTCTGCTCTTTGATAAAATGAAAAGCAGAATTTTTTTTAGGTATATTAAAGCTGATATGTTGACTTTTAATGATATAAAATATGGTAATAAATAAACTTATCATACTCAAAGATAATGTGGTGAAAAAAAAGATATATATGGAATACCTACGAAAGTCACATCAATGAACAAACTATTTCCTTACTTGACATATATGGGCGCAATTCCCTTCATTGCTTGCGCCCTTTTTTTAAGTTTTGATATTACAAGCTTACCGTTATTAGGCTCAGTCGAGACCATTCTGAGTGTATATTCTTTGGTAATTGCAACATTTCTCTCTGGCTCTTACTGGGGGGTGATTCTGATATACCAAGTTTCTTTAAGTCGAGTTCTTCCGATTTTAACTAATATGATTGCTATTTACCTATGGGTGAGTTTTTTAATTCTAAGTTTTAAAGTACTTACAATCGTATTTATATCTATATTTATTCTTTTACTTTTAATCGACTACCGTCTTTATCAAATTAATTTATTTCCCCAACAATATTTTCAAATGCGCTGTTATATTTCAACTATTGTAATTGTGGCACTTATTGTTTCAGCTATTGTCTCTTAAGTAAGATGGGGGATAAGGGAATCCCGCGCCTAAATAGCCCCATACTTTTTTTGTGAGGGGGTATCGGGATATGCCCCTCTCCAAGTCTTTCTTACTGCATCAGTTTCCTTAGAAAATTAACCTATAAAAAGAATATCTCCTATGACAGAAAAAGTAATCATTCACTGGTTTCGCCAAGACTTAAGATTAATGGATAATCCAGCTTTAACCTATGCCGCACAACAAGGCGTTGTCCTGCCCATATATATTCTGGATGATCTCAATGCTCAGGAACATGCTGCAGGCAGTGCAAGCCGTTGGTGGTTGCACCACACGTTACAGGCTCTCAACGCTTCCCTAGGGGATACCTTAAGCATATATCAAGGTGATCCGCAAAATGTTATTGCCACTCTGCGGACACGTTTTAATATTCAGGCTGTGTACTGGAATAGGTGTTATGAACCGTGGCGGATTGCACGCGATACCCAGCTTATGAAGCACCTTAAAGAGCAAGGAATTGAGGTTCATACATATAATGGGTCACTCTTGTGGGAACCGTGGGATGTAAAACAAAAAAACGGCGCTCCATATAAGGTTTTCACACCTTTTTATCGTTCTGGCTGCCTTAATACGGAGCAGCCTCGGTTTCCCTTACCCAAGCCAGAGCATGCCTCCTATCTAACGGATCCCTCCCAAGATGGCCTTGATGACCTTGGTCTCTTACCAGAGAAATCTTGGTACAAAAGCCTTGAGTCCCATTGGCATATTGGTGAAGATGGCGCGCATGACCGCTTTGAACACTTTCTCAAGGAGGGGCTTTCTTCCTATAACAAAGGCCGCGACCTTCCTGCCAAGCCTTTTGTGTCGCGCTTATCTCCTCACATTCATTTTGGCGAGATCTCTCCCCATTACCTTTGGTATAGCGTCAGAAGCCTAGAGGACACGGCCCATATTGAGCGTTTTTGTTTTGAATTAGGGTGGCGCGAGTTTTCATATAGTCTCCTATATTATAACCCAGACTTACCCCATAAAAACCTTCAGTCAAAATTTGATAACTTTCCTTGGGCCTATAACCAAGAGCATATCACCGCATGGCAAAAAGGAATGACTGGGATTCCAATGGTTGATGCCGGCATGCGAGAGTTATGGCAAACAGGGTACATGCATAATCGTATGCGTATGGTTGTTGGTTCATTCTTGGTGAAAAACCTTTTACAGCATTGGCACCATGGGGAGCGATGGTTCTGGGATACCTTGGTTGATGCTGACCTGGCGAATAATAGCGCAAGTTGGCAGTGGGTTGCAGGGTGTGGAGCTGATGCCGCCCCCTACTTCCGGATTTTTAACCCCGTCACCCAAGGGCAGAAATTTGATGCAGAGGGGGAATATGTGCGCACATACGTGCCCGAGCTTGCCGACATGCCAGATAAATACCTCTTTAACCCGTGGGAAGCCCCTCAGGCGGTATTACAAGCGGCGCGTGTTGAATTGGGCGATACGTACCCGTATCCAATTATCGATCTAAAAAAATCACGGGAAACAGCACTTGACGCGTTCCAATCAATAAAAGTCCTTGATGCGTCTTAAAAAGCATTGCAACCTAGATACGGGTAAAGTTTAAGGGATCAAATTGATATTAAAAATAAAAAGTTTATATAATTCAAAGACATTACACAAAATACCTATTACTTAACTTTAAAAACTTTATAAGATCTTCCCGTATTATGGTATAATGAGGTATGGGTTGATAAAATCAAAGAGACGACAAAATATGACTGTTTTTTTAGATATGAATTTGTAAAAGGTATTGCGTGACACTTTTACCATTATTTCCCCCAATGATTAGGCTCGTGACCACCATGGTCTATCAAGGAGTCCACTTCACGCGATTCAGTTTGTCATATATGAATGAGAGAGATGAAGAATGATTATTGCAATTCTTGGAATATTAATTGTTGCGGCAGTATCTGCAGGGCCGATTATTAGTAACGTTGAACGTCCTGACTATAGCGTCATTGATAAATATAATAATATTGAAGTGCGGCAATATGAAGAAATGATTATTGCAGAAGTGGAAACTTATGGGCAACGCAAAGAGGCCATTGAAGATGGTTTCCGTCAGCTGGCAAATTATATTTTTGGAAATAATATTGTTCAACAAGATATTTCTATGACCGCGCCCGTTCAGCAGCAGAAAAACGAAAAAATCTCCATGACCGCGCCCGTTCAGCAGCAGAAAAACGAAAAAATCTCCATGACCGCGCCCGTTCAGCAGCAGAGAAACGAAAAAATCCCCATGACTGCCCCTGTTCAGCAGCAGAGAAACGAAAAAATCCCCATGACTGCCCCTGTTCAGCAGCAGAGAAACGAAAAAATCCCCATGACCGCCCCTGTTCAGCAGCAATCTGATGATGACTCTTGGCGCGTAAGCTTCGTGATTCCTTCCCAGTATACCATGGAGACAATTCCTCAACCAGTCAATTCCAGTATTGTTTTAAAATCAATTCCAGCACAACAGTTCGTAGTGATTAGGTTTTCTGGTTTTGCCTCTCAAAGCAATCTCAGCACCTATAAAGTAAAACTCCTGAAATATATTGAGGATAATAACATCTTAACAGTTGGGTCACCTAAATATGCATTTTACAATCCTAGTTGGACGTTGCCTATCTTGAGGCGTAACGAGATTATGGTTGAAATTCAAAAATAATGATTTTGTTATCTTACAATATATAGACTCTTTTCCCAAAATGATCATGATATTTTTTGCTGTAAGTTTATGGTGCTTCTTGTTGATAAATGGGTGTCGATAATTTATGGTCTCGGTGTTTATTCAGTATACCTATTAATCGTAGATCATCGTGAAAATGGATTATAACAAAGAAAAAATATTAATTATTGTCGACGGATACTCTTCAGGTGCTCAAATTCCAAAAGCCATGGCAGAATTTAAGTGGAAGTGTGTACACGTTCAAAGTTCAGAAAACCTCAATTCATATTATTATGATAGTTTTCGTCATCAAGATTATATTGCAACTTTTACCTATAAAGACAGTTTTGTGGAGATGGCAGAACAATTAATGGTATTTAAACCACGCGCCATTCTCCCTGGTACAGAAACGGGAGTCTTTGTTGCGGATATGCTGGCACATGTGATGAATCTTCCTGGAAATAACCCTGATACCACCTTGGCACGACGCAATAAATATGTCATGCATCAGTACCTTAAAAAAGCGAACCTCCGCAGTATGGATGACTTTTTAGCTCACGACGTCATATACCTTCTTAAATGGGCAAACAAAGGTGATTGGCCAATCGTCCTAAAACCCCAAGACAGCGCTGGAACTGATTCGGTTCATTTTTGTGATAATGAACAAATGTTACAAGACGTATTTAAGAGTATTCATGGAAAAACCAATCAATTAGGAAGTAAAAATAATGTGGTGCTGGCGCAGCGTAAATTAATTGGGACTGAATACTTTATTAATGGCATCACCGTAAATGGTGATCATACAATTACTGAAATTTGGCAAGCCAAAAAAGTTATAAGTATTAATAATAATTGGATTTATGATTGTGCAAAGTTATTTGATCCCTTTACGCCAGAAATGCAACCATTTGTAACTTATGTCCAGAATGTCCTTGATGCGTTAGGGGTGACCTATGGTGCAAGTCACACGGAATTAATTGATACTGAGAATGGGCTCACCCTCATTGAATGTGCATCAAGATTATCAGGAGGTTTAGACCGTACCGCAATTAATTATGCTGTTGGGTCAAGTCAACTTGATCTTACGAGCAAAATGGTTGCAGATTATAATGGGTTATTAACAACCCTGAAAAAGATGCAACAAAAAGGACACAGACACCCTCTTTGGCAAGTGCAACTTATCTCTCATCAAACGGGAGTCTTGAAGACGTCATTTCATACCCAACTTTTCCAAGAACTTAAAAGTAAAATCTGGATTCAACGCATACCGCAAGTTGGGGATAAATTCACCAAAACCGTGGACTCCTTCTCAAGCCCAGGGATTATTTACCTCAGTCACCCAAGCTCTGAAGTTATGACAGAAGACTATAATAAAATTCGGCAATGGGAAAGTGACCTTAAAATGTTCTCTGTGGAGTGAGGCTCTCACCATAAAAAAAGATGGCAGTGATTATCTTAAAATCACTCCTCAGTCGAGAGTCTAGATAACAACCGCCATCATATAACGAATTTTTTTAGGTGGAGTTTAAACTTGATCCACCAAAATGTTTTGACGTCTTTTATCAATATCTTTTGGATTCGCCTTAAACAACGCAATGCCTAAGTACGCAAACGTAATACCCATAAGTGGACTGATGATGTTGAAAAATACCCATGGTAAATACTCAATAGTACTTATCCCAAGTACGGACGCATAATAAGCACCACAGGTTGTCCACGGAATAAGGCTTGATGTCAGCGTTCCCCCCTCTTCTAAAGATCGAGAAAGGACTGAACGGTCAATACCATGATCATCATAGGCATCACTGAAAAGCTGTCCTCCTAGAATAATTGTGATATATTGCTCACTCGTAGCTGCATTTCCAATAATACAGGTAATAATAGAGCACGCAATTACACTCGCAGCACGTTTAACCCGTACCAAAACTCCCATTATCAGGACACGCAAGAAACCAAAACTGTTTAATATACCCCCAAGTGCAAGAGCCAATAATGCCACAGAAAGCGTCCACATCATTGATTTAATACCACCCAATTTAAATAAGGCATCTAAACTTGAAACACCAGTTTCGAAAACTTCACCATCTTGTAAAGCATTTAGAACAGCACTTAATTCAGCCCCTTGATAAAAGAGTGCAATTAATACCGCGGAAAATGTCACAGTAATCATTGAAACTTCAGCACTGGCTCTGGAAAAACTCATAACAATCATGAGAGCAAATGGTAATAAACAGATAAGACTGACTTTAAAGTGGCCCCCAATGCCGTTGAGGATCATGTTTAATTCATCCACATCGAGCGTTATATTGGCATAGCGCAGGCTGAGGAAGGAATAAATAATTATACATATGAAAAAAGTTGGGATTGTTGTGTAACACATACTTTTAATGTGTTGGTATATATTTGTATCTGCGGATAGTGATGCAAGGTTTGTGGTATCAGATACAGGTGACATTTTATCCCCAAAACACGCACCAGAAATTACCAAACCAGCTACAAGCGGTAAAGGAATCCCGAGCGTCTGTCCAATACTCATTAAAACCACGCCGATAGTTCCCGCTGTTCCCCAGCTTGATCCAGTCGCCAATGACATTAAACAACATATAAGAAAACTCACCGGTAAAAATATGGATGGTGAAATAAGCTGTATGCTATAATAAATAAGTGATGCAACTGTGCCGCTTTGAACAAAAGAGGCGATCAAGATACCAATTAGGAAAAAAATATAAATTGCTATTAATGCATTTTTTATACCTGAATCCATTGCTTCACGAATAGCTGTAAATCCATTTTCACTCAAACGGTAGGCACTTATAGAAGCTATGCATATACAAACCAGCAACAAGCTTTGTAACGCTATGTTAAAATAAAATATGCCAAAAGCAACTACACATATAATCAAACCAAAAGTTAATAAGGATTGATAAAAACTTGGATTATATTTATATGAACGTTTTTGTATTCCCAAAATCGCCTCCTGAGGTATAAAACTTAAAAAAATTTAACTTGAGTCTGGCTTCATATTAAGTGCGCATAAATATTGTAATAATACGCCTCATCAATGCGAAGCAATAAAATTTATTTAGTTCTTATAAATCTAACCAATTTAGATCAGATTTTTTTATAATATTTTTACAATATATAAGAATATAAAAAAAATCTAATGCTATCTATGAAAAATTAATCAACTCTTTGCTGTTTCCTTAATTAAACTCATGAGAGAGACTAAGGATGGGGCAAAGATTGGATATTATGCAATCTTTAGTTGATATTTAGGTGGAGCACTCCTACGCCCTCCTCACCGAAAATAAGGAAAACGTCACCTGTTATCAATTATTTTTAAAGAGAACACCCTCTCCTCATGTACTTTATGATCTTGCCATTATCCCATGATTCTTTTTTCTTGATAACTTAAAAAAATCAAACAAAAGAATAAGGATAATAATGGCCAGAATACACACCATAAGAAAGTTTAAATTTACCCATCCAAGATACGGCAAAAGGACTGCGGATAAAAGCGACCCACTACTATTAGACGCATAAATGATGGTATCGTTAATACCTTGCGTAAATGACTTATTATTCGGGTGGGTATTTCTACTTAAATAATAGGTGCTGCTTAAATAGGTCAAGTTCCAGCCAATTCCCAATAAAATCAGCTGTATGGTCATGCCTAAAGCGTCCGTACTGAGATTAGGGATCAAAACTTGTGCAGCATAGAACACACCGCCCAGAAGACATACAAAATGAAAACCATATCGTTCAATAAGCTTACCGGTAATTAAGGACGGAAAATACATAAATATGATATGCCACTGAATAATTTGCGTCGCTGCATAATACGAGAGGCCATAATCATGCTGACAGGCAATAACAGCTGAGTTCATGATTATAATCATTATGGCAGACCCCAATGCCCCAACCGATATGGCCGTGAACACAGGTGAAGTCAACTTATGAAGCGGGAGCTTATGCTCTTTGAGGGCGGCGGGTTGACCTTCTTTTTCTTCGGTCAAAACCTTTTCTGGTTTATAGAAAATTCTCAGCATAATCACTTGAATCGCGCACATGCTGAGAATGGTGACGCCCACGCCAAGAAAAGAAATCGGTAACAGGTCTTTGGTGTAAAAGGCCAGTGCCGCCCCCAAGATAGCTGAAAACACTCCCGCAAATAATACTAAAGATAAGGCAGATGCTTGATATTTTTTTTCAAATAACTCAATGGCAGCAAATCTAAAATATTGCGGCGGTGCATATTGAATACCTATGAGAAAAGTTCCAAAACAAAATAACCAAAAGTTAGTTATAATCAAAGAAATACATATACAGGTAGCCCCTATTATCCCTATTATTGCACCGAAAATAAAGGTTGCTTTACGTCCAAACCGTTTTGAAAAATATGCTGCTGGATATAAAAAACAGAATGTCCCGATGATATATACTGTAATTGGGAGTGTAAATAATGTTTCTTTTATCAACATTAAAGACGCAACATTTACACTGATAACAAGGACTATGGCTGAAATTGCCTTGGTTAAGGTTTGGCATACAAGAAGCGCACAAAGGGAAGGATCTCTTAGAAGATACATTATCATGAAATGATCATCTCTTTTTCGCACAAAGGTAGTGCTGATATATAAACAGACATTAAAATATAGAACCTTAAAACTTAGATATAATAAGAAGTAAACAAATTATACTTCTTAATCAAATTTTTTCTTTATTATCTTCATCATGAAGGGGTATGTTTTTTTACCCCTATCATGGATTTTCACAGCAAGCGCCCTCCTTAAAACAACCCCAAGCACAACAATCACTCAGGGTTATTTCAAGGATTATATAAAGGCGACAGAGATATACTTTTAATCTTAATAAAAGACTCTATTGGTATGCGGATCAGGTAAAGGAATCGCTGACAATAATTTTTTTGTATAAGGATGAGTTGGGTTTTTAACAACGTCAGGTGCCAGTCCATATTCCATCATTTCCCCTGAATTCATAACCAGAATGTGGTGGGAAACTTGATGAACCACACTTAAATCATGGGAAACAAAAACTAATGTCAAATTAATATCTTGTTGCAACTGTATAAGCAAGTTAATGATCTGATCTTGAATTAAAACATCTAAAGAAGAGACAGACTCATCACACAGCAAAATATCCGGCTCTCCTATTAATGCACGGGCAATGCCCACCCGTTGACATTGTCCTCCAGAAAACTCATGGGCAAAGCGCCCCATATAATTCTTAGAAATCCCTACCCGATCAAGAAAATCTACGGCTCTTTTATAACGATCTTTTTTTGACATGTGGGGAAAAAATATATTAACTGGTTCTTCCATAATCTCACCGATGGTCATCCGAGGATTAAGGGATGAAATCGGATCTTGAAAGATCATTTGTATTTTACTACGAATATCTTTGTAGGCATTTTTTTTCTCATATTCGATATTTTTGTTTTTAAATACAATCTCACCCTTAGAAGGTTTCAAGAGTCCAGCGATTGCACGAATCAGCGTTGACTTTCCAGAGCCGCTCTCCCCAACTATACCGAGACACTCCCCACGAATAACCTCAAAACTGATATTTTTAACTGCTTCTAATTTTTTAGGTTTGGACCAAGGGAACTTTTTACCTTGATGAATGGCAAAGTCCACACATAAATCAGATACTTTAAGAATAGAACTATTCATATTTTTATTTTCTCAAAATACACGTAAAACGTGATAGGTGGTAGTTATTTATAATACCTAATAGACCCCACTCCAAACGCCCTTAACCTATAAAAGGCGGCAGGATGAGAGGTCCATCAGAGATTATGCCAAGTTAATTTACTGCTCTGCAAGAGGATAGACGTCCTGTCGTGACTTGTTAATATTAGGAATTGCTGCCAGTAAATCTTTGGAATAAGGGTGCTGCGGGTTATCAAACAAGTTAATTGTAGTCGCTTTCTCCATAACTTGACCTGACTTCATAACAATAACATCATCACAAAAACCGGCAACGACACCAAGATCATGGGTGATTAGGACAATTGATGTTCCAAACTCATGCAGAATCTCATTAAGAATTTTCATAACTTGTGCTTGAACGGTAACATCAAGCGCCGTTGTCGGTTCGTCAGCAATAATCAGTTCTGGATTACACAAAACAGCCATTGCAATCATTGCACGCTGCCGCATTCCTCCCGATAACTCGTGCGGGTACTGTTTAACGCACAGTTTTGGATTTGAAATTTGTACAGCATCCAAAATATCAATGACGCGCCTGAGAGCCTCATTTCCTTTAATACCTTCATGGATCTCTAAAACTTCACTTAATTGAGGACCAATCCGCATATACGGATTAAGGGAAGACATAGGGTCTTGAAAAATAATAGAAATCTTTTTAAATCGAATCTTATTCATTTCCTTTTTAGGAATCGTCAGTAAGTTTTGATTTTTATATATTATTTGTCCGTCAACATGGGCATTTTTAGCTAAAATTCTAAGAATTGAAAATGCAACTTGCGACTTTCCCGATCCACTTTCCCCAACTATGGCGAGCCGTTGTTTATGATGGACGTCAAAGCTTATATCATTGACGGCTTGCACATACGTATTATTAAGCTCAAAACGAACGTTGAGATTTTTTACACTTAATAATTCTGTCATATTCTATCCTTTGGGTCTAATGCGTCACGCAAACCATCGCCAATGTAGTATAGAGAAATTTGTGCTAAAGCGAAAAAAGTTGCTGGTATTAGAAACTGCCAAGTCGTCCCCATAAGCATAGTCTCGGCACCTTCTGCGATTAACTTACCCCAACTTGTGGTGGGTTCCTGAATGCCAACCCCAAGGAAAGAGACAATACTTTCAGTCATAATTATGTCTGGAATAAAAAGGGAAGCGTATATTATAATCATACCTATCATATTTGGTAAAATATGACGCCATATAATTTGTGTGTTGGTCTGTCCCATTAATCGAGCAGCATCCACAAACTCTTTGGTTTTAAGTGTCATCACTTGACCGCGCACAATAAAAAATCCAGCCGACCAATTAAGCAATACCATGACTATAATCATTTGAAACATAGAGCGACCAAAGAACGCTTGCCAAACAATAAAGATAATTAAATAAGGTATTGATTTTGTGACTTGATCGGCTGCAATCAGAATCTTGTCAGTTTTAGCACCATAATACCCAGCTAAAACTCCAAAAAAAGACCCAGAAATCATGGAAATAATGGACACAACAAAACCAATAAAAAGAGAGATTCTTGAAGCTTGAACCATACGCGCATATAAATCACGACCAAGTATATCCACACCAAAATAATGTCCATTACTTATGGATGGCATCCCATCAACTTCAACAGTCCCGAGCATTGACCAATCAATGTCTTCATTGTTCCAATGGGCAAATAAATTACCAAAACATGCAAAAAGAATAATACTTAACAAGATAAGACATGAGACAACCGACATACGGTTCTTGAAAAACCGTATACGCGCACCTAACCAAAATGACTGATTTTTGTCGTTTTTTTGCTCAATAGTTCCGTTCTGATGCTTACCACCTATATCTGATATTGTCATAGGGTACTCCGCAATTTAGGGTCAAAGCTAAAATAAATTAAATCCATAATTAAATTCATTGCAATTGATAGGATGACATACAGAATAGAAAGTCCCATCAAAACTGAATAATCACGTGAGTAAGATGAATCGATAAATGACTGACCAATTCCACCAGTTGAAAAGAAAATATCAATAAATACAGAACCGGTTATCATATATACAATGGTCGGTCCCATATAACTAACTACGGGAAGAAGAGACGGTTTAAGTGCATGACGCACCACAATATGAAAATCAGACAACCCTTTAGCGCGCGCCGTCCTTATATATGCCGAATTCATAACCTCTAACATCTGTCCACGGACAATACGCGCCACACCGGCCATATAAGAGGTACCTAAGGCAATTGCGGGCATAATTATAAATTGCCACTGACCACCATTCCAGCCACCTCCGGGAAGCAAACTTTGTCCAAATACTTCTTGCCAACTCAAGGTAAATAATAGAACCATTAAGGGAGCCAATATAAAATTTGGAAAAATTTGTGAAAATATGGCCAATCCTGTCACTATATAGTCCTCAAAACTATTATGACGAAGGGCTGCTATTATTCCAATAGTAATCCCGCATACAAGTACAAAAACTGCTGACCAAAACCCATAGGTAAGAGTTACAGGAAATCCAGATTCAATAATCTCATTTACAGTACGGTCCCTAAAAGAAAAACTTGGCCCAAAATCAAAATGAAAAAATAAATTCTTCATGTAAGTTGAAAATTGCTGCCAGATTGTGTCATCCATACCATAACGTTCAAGTACGTTTTTCATCACCACAGGTGGCAAAGGACGTTCTGCAGTAAACGGCCCCCCAGGAGCCAAACGTAAAATAAAAAACGCAGAAATAATTAGGACAAAAATTGTAGGGATGGCAACTAATAAACGCTTAAAAATATAATTTAACATGAGCTTATATTTAATACGAAGTTCACCGCCTGTTAAAGCGGTGAACTCCTTATTCCCTTTTATTCTTTTATTCTGTAAAGATTCTTTGAGTAAAATCTTCCCATTACGTTATTTGTAGGATAACCTCCAATGTTTTTTAACATTATATTCGTAACATAGGAGTATATTGGAATGACTGCCATTTCTTCAGCGACAATTTTTTCAACCTCACTATATAACTTAGAAGGGTCTTTTAAAGATTTTGCTTGAGATAATAATTCATCTACACGCGCACTAGAATACTTACCGTCATTATAACTAGATTTTGTATCAAGAATGTCTAAGAAAGTAGACGCCTCATTGTAATCACCACACCATCCATGACGTGCAATATCGAATCTTTGATTGCCTCGATTGTCAAGGTAAGTTGTCCACTCTTGGTTTTGAAAGGTTGTTTCCACACCAAGCTTTTGCTTCCACATTTGTCCTACGACCAGCGCAACTTTCTGGTGGCTTTCATTTGTATTATAAAAATATTCAATATTCAAAGTCTTGCCGCCCTTACCATATCCAGCTTCAGTTAACAACTGTTTAGCTTTCTCATCTAATTCTTTTTGTGACAAGGTGGAGAATTTAGTAGGAGTTGGCGTGAAACCATCTGTTAAATAATGAACTATGCTATAGGCAGGACTCTCTCCTCCCTTTAAAACTTGTTCAGTAATAACTTTACGATCTATTGCATAGGAAAGAGCTTTACGAACACGAACGTCCTTATACGCTTCCTGACCCGAATCTGACAAATTGTAGATCAAATAGTATGAACATAATCTAGGGGTCGATATAACTTGATCTTTAAACTGATCTTTTAAATTCTGATATTGTCCAACGGGTGTATGTATTAAATCAACTTCACCTGCTTTCCAACGGGTTAAAGCTTGTACTTGATTACCAATAATTAAAACTACAACCTTATCAAGTATAGTATTTTCATTATCCCAATAATATTTGTTGCGCTCTAGCACCGTACGCTCATTATAAACATATTCTGTTCGTACATACGCACCGTTACTCACAAGGTTTTCTGGTTCAATCCACTTATCACCATGTTTCTCAATTGCCCACCTTGGCAACGGTGAAGTTGAAAAATTGGCAAGCATTTTATAAAAATATGGGACGGGTTTTTCTAAATGAACAACAAGAGTGTAATCATCAAGTGCCTTAACGCCAAGGGCATCAACGGGTTTTTCACCCGCTATAATCTCGCTGGCGTTTTTAACTGACATCAGTTCTAAAAACCAAGAATATTCAGCTGCCATTTCAGGGTTCGCAATACGTTGCCAAGCATAGACAAAATCATGAGCAGTTACAGGATTGCCGTCTGACCATTTAGCATTACGACGCAAGTGTAAGGTATAAACTAAATTATCATCGCTTACCTCGTGTCTTAGGGCAACACCTGGGACAGTAGCCCCATTTTTATCTAAAACGTACAAAGTTTCAAAAACGTCACGAATTATTTTTGAGCCAGCCACATCTTCTGAAAGGGTTGGGTCGAGAGTTTGATGCTCAGCCGGCTCTGCACGAATAAAAATTTGTTCTTTTGCCAAGACTGTCCCCGGCGGAACTTTAGCAGCAAAAGCTTGATTACTCATTCCAAAACATAGAACTGCTAATATTAAATATAATTTACTAGAATATTTCACGTATTTTCCTCACCTTTTAGATTGTTTTTAATTAAATATCCTTAATTTAACACATTTGTGTAAGTTTTAGAAAAAATTAAATTTATATTAAAATTCTTTCCTCCCTAAAATTTATGATATCAAAAGTAATTCTTATAGCTTAAAATTTAGTGATCTATTATACATGGGGCTGCACCTGTATTTTCAGCTACACATAGTCTCAATGGTATGTTTATAGAGCCATCACGTCTTACCCCAACTGTTTTACAACTGAATGTGGCTGTTTCTGATGATATGACTCCAGTATTAAGGCTTAAGCAAGCCCATATTTATTCGAAGGCTTCTGACAAGCGATATGCGTGTCTAAAACCGTTGGTGTCGCATGGATAATGCAAAAGAGTATATGGAATCATTGGTATGGGCCATAACTTCCGTTTATGTGTTAAACTTGAACACAACCGCAAGCGATCAAAAAGCCTCCACCATGAACTATGCATCTTCTGATTTATTTCTCTCTTAATAATGAAAGGTCAAAGTATGTCAATATTATTTTAGGCGCTGAGCACGACAAACTCTTTTTGCCCCCCCCTTAACAATAATTGCCCCAAAATTAGCAGAGCTGTACTTTACTGTCAATCCGTCTCATTAGTATTATACTGTGCCTTCACGTGAAATTTAGCAAAACATCCTTTATTCTGGCCAAAATCAGGCAATCGCGCATACCAACTGGGATCCAAAGTACCTGATTAATACACAGAGAGTCCACAGGAACGCATCAACTTGCGCCTTAAATTTAAAGCAACGATAAATGTTGCTAAACTCGATTTTCCATTAATATATTTAAGGTTTAATCACACTTTATATATTTATAATTTGTTGAATTTGATTAAACATAATTTGCATTTTATACCGTTCTTTTAAGGCTTGATCGAGGGTAACGGGCACAAATTTTACTTTTTTATTGGGTTGTAACTGACCGATATAATTCATATCAGTTGTAATCACAGCGCCAATCATACAAAATCCACCCCCAGAAACTGCATCACGATGCAATACAATAGGATCCTGACCATAAGGAATTTGAATTGAACCATAAGGATAGCACCCATCAACAACATATGACGGATCAGGACACGCCCCAAAAGGTTGTTGACGCTCGACAAACTCCAGGGGAGACCCGCCATGGAAACGATATGCCACCCGACCTACATCTGTTCCGACGGTCCACTCTTGGGTATAAAACCTTTCTTTAGACTCTTCAGTTAAACGATCACAATACAAACCTGGTATAACTTTTATTTCCACATTATCTTCAACTTGACGGCGCAGCTTTTTTGTTACCGTTACGCCCACAGAAACTTCACGTTGTATAGTTGAGGAAATCGGCAGCGTATCATTCGCTTGCAAGCACCGCCCATGTTGTCCCCCAAGACTCCCCGAAACAAAAGTTGAACGCGACCCTAATACCTTCGGCACATCGATCCCACCAGAAATCGCAAGGTAACAACGGGAGCCAGACTTCACAGAGTCAAAGGATAGAATATCATCTTTAGATATCTCAAGAGTTGTCCATATGGGCTTAATTTCATCATTAATCTTAGGAGCGATATGACCGCCCGTAACTGCAATTTTAGTATCTATTTGAAATTCAATTTCTGCCCCAATAAACGTGATTTCAAGACCCGCCGCGTTAATATCATTCCCTACCAATATATTGGCAACGGACATGGCGTATTTATCCATGACACCTGATTCAGGAATACCAAGGTGGTAATACCCTTCACGTCCCAAATCTTGAACGAGCGTTGTAAAGCCAGGATCTATAATGTTAATTGACATAGATAGCTTCCTTTAGTTTCCTATTATACTCATTCATATCCTTATTAAACTCATCTAAAGAGAAAACAACTTCTTGAATTTTTGGGTGATATTGCCCTTTGGCCACCAAGCGTGTAATTAAATCATACTCACGTCTGTCAATGGGCTGAAAACAGACAACGTCCCCTAAACGAAAAAAAGCTATAGAGTGCTGAAAATAATTTATTTTTTGTTCAGGATTAAAAATTTTTACCGGCGTTATACCCAACATTTGATGACTGCCTAAACTTGGAACAGAATACACAGATGTAAAAGACCCTCCAAACCCCACGGTCAAAGCTGGTGTATTTGGACGAGAATGAATATACTTTGGAACTTGGAGTTGGCTGTCACGTTCAACCATTTGATACATGAACGGCATGCTTGGACTAAAGCCGAGCATTGTAACGCACCATGGGCTGCTATGGTGGGTTTTAATAAAATCATTTTCATTATCAAAATTATTCATTTCTGCCGAATATTGCAGGTCCGTTTTACCAGGATCAGGGTGATTATCACGAAATTGCATAAGATAGGAATGCGTCCATGGGTCTTTATAAAAAACTGGGAATTCTATAATGCGTGTATTAAACGTGGGATCAGCATCCTCTATGGATTTTTCAACCTCCTTAATTATGTCAACAACTTTCAAGGGATGAATAGTACTTGGGCAAAATCTTACTAAAAAGGTCATATTCCCTAAAATAACCTCTTTAAACCCCTGAATCTGCATTTCCTTTATTTTATTTTTAATTGATAAACCTTTAAAAAAAACCTCAAGTGACATACTGTCACTCATCTGAGCAAATACCTGATCATCACCACAATGGGTATACCTTGTTTTCATGATAAACTCATTTCCTTATATCATATTAATTTTACTTGGGTGATATGGTGCAAAGACCGTTAAGGTATTAATTATCTATCTAACTTTTTGTGTTTATACCTAAACGGTTAATGCCTCAATTTATAAAAAAATTGGACTTGTATAGTTATTTTCATTCCATAATGAATATTAATTTTTATTAGATTTGTAGATTCAAGTAAGATGCAATCTTATTATATTAATTCTAAAAGAGGGTCACCTGGATTAACAGGACTCCCATCCTCTATCATAAAACGACTCACAACCCCTGACTTGTCTGCTTTTATTTCATGAAATGATTTTATAATTTCCATCATCCCGATAACATCTCCATCATTAACAATTTCACCCTCTTTTTTAAATACTGACGAATTTACAGTGGACTTTCTGTGAAAGACTCCGGGCAAATGACTAATAATATATTTTTTACTCATAGGAACCATACTAAAGCATAAGTATTAAATAATTGCATAACTTTTTATTAATTCATTTTAATAAAAAATTTATTTTAAATTAGTTTTAGTTAAGCAATATTAAGAATAAGAGTATGATAATGGATTTTTACCATTAGGACAATATTAATAAATCCTCCTAAGTCTTTAATAATTAATAATTTATTGATTTTTCTTTTTCTTTTGGCCTTTTACCACAATGGAAACATTATTTTTTAAATATGACTCATAATTAATGTTGGCTCACCCGCCTTAAATCCATTACGACTCAGAAATAAAATTTATTTTTTGATTTTTGATAAATAAAAATACTAAAAAGAATAATATGGGTATATTGCTTAAAAAGGTGTAGTTAGTATTAAAAATAGGGTAAATCAATATTACAATTATTAGTTAAAATATTAATAATTATTAATTAGGATATTAAATGCTATGATCAAAAAAACTAACTGTTGTGAGGTTGCCTCACCCACTCCCAAAAATCTCGATCAAGATCAAACATCATGTCACTCACAGGCTTCTTTTGACAAGACGCTTTGGGGATCTCTCATAAGTGTGATTACTTTATTTGTTCTACATTCTTATTATGATTTAAGTGGGGGCGCACCCTATGATTGGATCGATCGCATAGCCTCAACAGCCTATCACATGGTACACACTTTATGGTTCCCTCTCCTGATTGGTATATTTTTTATTGGTTTCCTGTCAAAAGTTCCGAAGGAATTTATCATCTATATTTTTGGTTATGAGGATAATTTTACCGGATTATTACGCGCGACTGGGGCTGGTGTGCTCTTAGATTTATGTTCACATGGAATTTTAATGGTTGGCGTCAAGCTGTATGAGCGGGGTGTCAGTGCTGGTAAAGTCATCACATTTTTGTTATCAAGTCCATGGAACTCGTTTTCCCTGACATTGATCCTTATCGGATTAATTGGTTTCAAATGGACCCTTGCATTTATCTTCCTATCCATGGTTGTGGCCATTATTACTGGATATATATTTAGCTACTTGATTAAAACCGATGTGCTGCCCAAAAACCCTAATACCATTCAGTTACCTCAGAATTTTAATTTCTGGAAAGAAAGTAAGAATAATATAAAAAATACAGATTTTAACGCACAATTTTTCAAAGAAATTACAATAAATGGTTTTAAAGATTCTCGTATAGTTTTACGCTGGACTCTCTTTGGAATTACGTTAGCTTCTCTATTACAAGGATTACTTGAACCAGAACAGTTTAAAAATTTCTTTGGACCGACGTTTGTAGGTCTTATGGTGACTATTTTTATCGCGACTATTTTGGAGGTCTGTTCTGAAGGATCAGCTCCAATTGCTGCCAACATTCATAACCTCGCAAATGCTCCAGGTAACGCCTTTGTCTTTCTTATGGCGGGTGTAGCCACTGACTACACGGAAGTCATGATCTTAAAAGACACCACAAAAAGCTGGAAATTAGCGCTATTTCTTCCCTTAGTTGCTTTACCCCAGATCATTCTTATTGGTTCACTTATTAATTTAGCAAGAGTTTAAAAAAAGTCATGTTTATAGAAAGCCTAAAAACAATAACGAATAAGCGCAGCGTCTTGTATCTTCTCTGCACCTTATTGATGATGAGCTGTTCCCCCTTAGAGCAGTTTGAACCTGCTTCAACGCCTGGTCAATGGGATATCAATACCTTAGCTCTTGAATGGTATCCTGGGTTTTGTAAAAACAATCCCCAACTAAATACCTGTGATCCTGATGCATCAGCATATTTTAATAATAACCTCTCTCTCCATGGGCTGTGGCCAGATAAAAAAAATGGGTCTGCTTATAGCTTTTGTGATGATACAATAGTGCTGAATCCTGATTTATGTAAAAACCCACCTTTAGACGGTGTAGATGAAGTCGCCCTCTACCACTATATGCCTGGAACCAAAGTTTGCCTTGACCGGTATGAATGGATTAAACATGGAACCTGTCAATATTTGAATCCTAAAGACTATTTTGCCTTAGCGGTTAGTTTCCTTGAACAGGTTAATCAGTCTAGTTTTGGTCAATACATTCAAAAAAACATTGGCATGCCCCTCACTCTTAAGAGCCTTTACCTGGCTTTTGATCAGAGTTTTGGGGAAAATGCCCATAAAGCCTTAAGCATATCTTGTTACAACGATACTGAAATTATTGACTTCTGGATCCAGCTCAAAAAGAATATAAACTTAAACGATAAAGTAAAGGACGTGATTCTTCCCAATACGCACGCAACGGTAACAAAGTGTTCTGATACGATTATATTTACAAAATTATCATAAGGTGTCTTGCGACCTTAGCTTAAATTTATAGTGCTCTCAGAGAGCGCCTTGAGTTCTCTACAATGCGCCCTTTTGCAAGGCAGATAATATATAGACATTCCATTAATAAAGCCCTATTATTAAAGGATTAATAGTATCTATAAAATAGAGGTTATAGTTATCATGATGTATTATCGTGTGAGTGGTTTTCTTTCATCATGCTCTGATAAGAAGGTAATTTCTGCTTTGCTAACTTGGAGCGTTATTTTATTAAGTTTTTTTCTGACAAACTCTGCAATGAGTTTTGAGAACCCAGCAACATATCAAGTAATTTCATCTAATGAAGAGGTAGAAATCAGACAATATGAACCAATTATTGTTGGATGGGTTAATATTAAACGTGAGCATGAAGATGTTGTCAACAAAGGGTTTCCGATATTGTTTAAATATATTTCTGGCAATAATTCCACAGAACAAAAACTTGAGATGACGGCCCCCGTTCTCCAAGAAGGCAATGGGGAAAAATGGCGTCTAGGTTTCATTATACCCGCTCAATATACTATAGAAACCGTGCCCAAGCCTAACGATGACCGTTTAAAAATTGAACTAATCCCCTCAAAGAAGTTGATTTCTCTTAAGTTTTCTGGTGGTAATACCAATAGAAATATGAATAGACATCAAGAAATTTTGGCTGAGTATATTGAAGCAAATAATATTAAAACTGTTGGAAATTTTACTTTCGCCTACTATGACGCCCCATGGACTCTTCCATTTTTACGGCACAACGAGGTTCTAATTGAAATTGAAAATTAACACGTCCCTTTAGATTAAGGGTATTCTCCTTCGAGGGGTGAGCGCCTCACCACAATAACAGTCAAGTATTAAAGGCGGTTAAATATCCATGCCATCGTCAGGTGCCACTGTTTTTTCAGGTGACTGTATAGGCGTAGTTTGTTCATCTGCCCCTGGCATTGATCTATATATCCCATATAATTTTTAGAGAGAACATGGAGCAGGAAGAGAGAAAGGTTGCTGCGGTTTACATGTTGCTTAATCTGCGGGAGAAGGCTTTCCTCAATACCTGCTGCCTGATTGAGCAGAGCTAAGTTAATTGAAGCCCCGTTAGGGGTAAAGGGATTTTGAAAGATGGAATACTCAGTAATATTGTGTTCTATTAAAATATCTTTTGGAATCAAACATCTTTTATGGGATACCTGCAAAGGAATCCTTTTTATGGTTTTCATTAACCCATAAAGATAACCAACCCGTGAAGCAAGACTTTCTATTTCACTAGAGAGGGACGCCCCTAGCATTATTTTTGCCCACAAGGTTTGGAGCCTTCCTGCGGTTTGATACAGATATTTTTCCAAGTCATGGATGGTCTGAAACGGGACGGACTCCAAATCAAATTCATCACGTATGGCAATAAGAGGCAACAAATCTTCACATGTCAGGCTTGTTTGTGCTATCATATAATTTAGATTGTTAAGAAGCGGGTGTTGATAATCTTGGGATATATCGCCTTTTAGGTCAGAGATACGGTCGTACCACCATTGAAATCGCACATGACCTAGCACCGGCTCTGTGACAGACTCGGCCACACCCTCTAACTCTATATTGAGACATATAAGAGTCAACCAATATTGTTGAACACTCTTTGGCACAAACAAAATAGTTAACAAACGATCTCGATCAAAATTACGCGCTTGATCAAGACAATACCTCATCTGATACAAATTCAGAGATGCTCCACTTATGAGAAGAGAGAGAAAGTTATAAATTAAAAAAAAATTATAAATAAATGCTACAAATTTTAGTTAATTTTTCTTATTGACTATAGTATAAATCATATAATGAAATCTATAAAAATGTGCAAAATAATAGTATTAGGAGTATAAATTCATGTCCATCGAACTTCCAGCTTTACCGTATCAGCCTGATGCATTAGAGCCAATCCTTTCTAAGGAAACCATAGATTTTCACTATGGGAAACATCATACCACCTATGTTGTCAATTTAAATAAACTTATTGAGAATACAGAATTAGAAAATAAGTCTTTGGAAGAGATTATTAGTGCAACAGCGAATGATTCCACAAAAGTCGGTATCTTTAACAATGCTGCGCAAATATGGAATCACACTTTTTACTGGAACTCAATGACCTCAAACCCTGACCTCCACACCCCTTTTGGGTCACTTGCGGCCCAAATTGATAAAGACTTTGGCTCTTACGATCAATTTAAAGAACAGTTCACAGCTGCGGGTTTAACGCAATTTGGATCTGGTTGGGCATGGCTGGTTAAAAGTAAGCAAAATAAACTCGAAATCCACAAGTCTGCCAATGCGGCCACCCCTTTAACCGAAGGCGTCACCCCACTTCTGACTATGGATGTATGGGAGCACGCTTATTATATTGATTACAGGAATGCGCGGCCAAAATATATCAATGTTTTTCTCGAAAAACTTGTTAATTGGGAATTTGCAGAAAATAACTTTATTCAATAAATAAAAGAAATACCAAAAAACAAGCATTATCGAGGTAATGCTTGTTTACCATACCTAGATTAGTCGATGGCAATCAGCGCCGCAGCAACAAGGCGCTCTTCAGCCATTGTGATATTGAATGTCCTACAGGCGGCACCCGTGCCCATGACTTCAACAACGATCCCCTCTTTGCGGAGACGTGCGCGAAGCTCCGTTGAGATCGGAATGACCGTTTTCCCTGTTCCGATAAATAAAACCGTAGGTGGACTCTCTTGAAGACGAATAATATCGATAAAGTCTTCAAAAGTTGCGTGCGTTATATCTGAGATACCCCATTCATAGACCTGATGCGGAAATAATAAAACAGAACCTTGATACCTGAGCCCACTGATTTTAAAGCCATTATTGCCATAACTATCGACTAGTTTATGATCAGAAGACACAAGTGGAGTTATATCACTCATAGCAAACCTCGCATTACAAAGTATGGTTTATAAAATTATCAGGGTTTATGCTTTTCTCTGAATGTCATTTTGAGACAAGCCGTCTTCCTCATTTACAGTATATTCGACTTTTAATAATAATAAAATCGGACTTGCAATAAAAATAGAACTATATGTTCCAACGATCACACCAAAAATCATTCCTGATGTGAAACTCCGAATAACTTCTCCCCCCCATACGTATAGCACGAAGAGCGCTAGAAAAGTTGTAATACTGGTAATACTGGTACGTGACAAGGTATCATTAATCGACTTATTAAGAATCTCTATAATGGGGGCTTGCTTGAACTTACGCAGGTTTTCCCGAACCCGATCATAGACGACAACAGTATCGTTCATTGAGTATCCCACAATTGTTAAAATTGCGGCAATAGTACTAAGGTTGAACTCAAGCCCAACCAAGGAATAAAAACCAATGGTCAGGATAACGTCATGTAACAGAGCAACACAGGAACCAACAGAAAACTGCCACTCAAAACGCAACCAAATGTATATCAACATACATACCAGAGCGATGCTCACGGCATATAGGGCACTCCTTGCAAGTTCTGCACTTATCTGGGGGCCTACAAATTCCACCCGCCGATAATCCACAGCCCCCATATTCGCCTCAAGAGCACCCTTAACAGTCGCGATCATTTTTTGCTGCGCTGCGGACTCTCCTGATTGTTTTTCAATACGAATCAAGACATTATTTGGGGCGCCAAATTCTTGAACTTGTACATCCCCTAAATCCAACTTATTCAATATAGCCCGCAAGTCCTGTAAATTAATCTCTGGCGTATCCGTTTTGATTTCAAGGATAGTTCCCCCTTTAAAATCAATACCATAATTAAGACCACGCATAAAAAACAATGCACAGGAGGCAAGAAGAAGAATTCCAGAAATTGCAAAAGTAAAATGACGTATACTTAGAAAATCAATTTTAGTTTTGTCGGGGATAATTTTAAAAAACATAATGCGTCACACTTTTACAATTTCAATGTTTTATTACGTTTATTCAGCATATAATAAACAACAAAAAGACGGGTTAACGAATAGGCTGTAAAGACGGATGTTATAATACCAACTCCAAGAGTTACGGCAAATCCTTGCACTGGACCCGTTCCAAATGCATATAAAATAATCGCCGCAATTAAAGTGGTAATGTTCGCGTCAAGAATAGATGTAAGGGCGCGCTGATATCCCATATCCACGGCCGCTCTTGGCGTTTTCCCCAAGGCCAGCTCCTCCCGAATACGCTCAAAAACCAGTACGTTCGCATCTACCGCCATTCCAATGGTCAAGACAATCCCCGCAATACCTGGAAGAGTAAGGGTTATAGGAAGAGCAGAAAGGGTGCCAACAATTAGAATAATATTTAATAAGAGCGCACAAGCTGCAAAAACACCAAACACACCATAGGTCAGCACCATATAGAAAAGGACAATAACAATTGCTATTAATACCGCAACTTTACCAGCTTGAATACTATCCGCTCCCAAGCTTGGACCGACTGTTCGCTCTTCAATAATATTTAAGGGTGCTGGTAAGGCCCCAGCGCGCAATAATAAGGAAAGGTCACTGACACTTTGAGCGGTGAAATTACCGCTGATCTGACCTTGTCCCCCTAAAATCGGCTCATTAATTCTAGGCGCACTAATGACAACATCATCCAGAACAATTGCAAAGGGGCGCCCGACATTCTTACGCGTTACGTCTGCAAAACGCCGCGCACCATCCCTGTCAAGGGTAAAAGAAACGACCCATTGACCATACTGCATACGGGGCTGAGCGTCCTTTAACATCTTACCAACAATTACTGAACGCCGTTCGATAACATAGGGCTGGCGCATGCCTTGAATATCAGGCTCCCCGTACAATAATTCTCCATCAGGAGGCAAACGCCCAGTTTTTACCGCCTCAGCGGCATCAACATTATCATAAACAAGTTTAAAGGACAGTTGAGCCGTCTTCCCTAAGAGGTCTTTAATGCGATCAGGCTCTTCAACCCCAGGCAATTGCACTAAAATTCGATTGACCCCCTGACGTTGGATTTCAGGTTCCATGGTTCCAGTTTCATCAATACGACGACGGACAATTTCAAGAGACTGGGAGACAACTTGTGAGAGCCGATGATTTATATATTCTTGTGTAGGGCTAATAATAAACGCCCCCCCCTCTAAGGTTTCCACATTTAAATCAAGGTCAGGTGTACCAAGGGTAGCCGTTGGGACCATAGTCTGCTGGGCAACCTCATTTTTGATCAGGTTTTTTACTTTTTGGGTTTCTTCCACATTTTTTAAGGTAAACCTTACATCTTTTGATGTTGTGGTTATTTTATTAAATTTAACCTTACTTTTATACAAAGAACGGCGCAGGTCATAGGCGACAATATCTAACCTCTCCCCGATCACGGTATCCGTGTCAACTTCTAATAAAATATAAGACCCACCTCGCAAGTCTAATCCTAGATTCACCGCATAGTTAGACAGAAATTCAGGAAGGTACGACTTACCCTGGTTGGAAAGAAAGTTAGGTATCGTAAAGACAATACCTAAAATACAAATAAAAACGGTGGTCAATAATGACCATCTTGAAACACGTAACATAGTTTAATATTTGAAATTGCACATAGTTTTTGACGAAGAAGGATAAAGGTTAAGCAGACCGTAAGTTGCGTTACTTGTTATCTTTACCTGAAGCTTCAACTGCCCGTGGTTCAGTTTTATTTATAACTTGAGAAACTGTACTCTTGATAACAACCACTTCAACATCATCCGCAATTTTGACTTTCACTTCATGATCATCAATAACTTTGGTAATTTTACCTTTAATACTTCCAGCAAAAATAATTTCGTCACCACGCTTGACACCCTCAACCATTATTTTGTGTTCTTTTTGTCGTTTTTGTTGAGGACGTATCAATAAAAAGTAAAAAATTACAAATATTGCAACAAATGGAAGAAAGGTAAGAAAAGTATTAGGCGCTGCTGCGGCACCTGACTGCGCATACGCGTAAGAAATCAACATATAATATAAACCTATTGATGTAAAATACAGATAAACTAATTATTTAACTAACATACTTTATCTAAGTGAATTTTCAGTTGTTAATCAATAATATAAATAATTTTATTTTAAAAATATTGAGATTACTACGGGAACTTCTACTGAAAAGGAACCACAATAATATCAATGCGTTAGATAATATAAAGATAACTCCGAAAATTTTCAATAGATACAGCAAAATTATTATTTTGACGGAGTACACTTTTACGATGCCATTAGGATTAATTTTTCAGCAATGGTTGCGGGTTAACAGCCTTTGAGCCTTGACGTATTTCAAAATGGAGCTGCGGAACTTTGACCCCGCCAGAACGGCCGGTATAGGCGATAACTTGTCCGCGTTTGATTTTGTCCCCGCGTTTAAATAACATCTTACTGTTGTGGGCATATGCAGTAACATATTCACGTTTATGTTTAATTAGGATCAAATTACCAAATCCTTTAAGGCCATTATCCGCATAAACAACTGTTCCTGCCTCTGATGCTCTGACCGTAGTATTTTCACGCACAGCAATATTAATCCCATCGTTATGGATACCAGATGGATTTCGACCAAACGGGGAGATAACCCTTCCTTTTACTGGCCAGACAAAATTTAAAGGCCGCTGGTCTAATTTTGGAAAGGGTATGGGTTTGTCCGCTGTTTGAGGGGCGGACGGACGCTGTTGCGGCACGCTCTGGGGTGGTGAGCTCCCCTGAGTTGTCACCTTGGCCTGAGACGTGCCCCTTGCCCCAGGAAGATACAGTTTCTGACCGATATGAATCACATATGGTTTGTTCAACTTGTTATGACGCACCAGCTCCATAAGACTGACATTATACATGTTGGAAATGCTATAGAGTGTTTGTTGCGCTGTAACAATGTGAAATTGGCTTGCAGGTAAGACTAAGCGCTGCCCAACACTTAATTTATATGGAGCCTTTAGGGTATTAGCATCAATAAGCGCACGCAAAGACACCTGACACTTATCTGAAATACCGTATAGGGTGTCCCCCTTTCTCACCTTAAGTTCCCCATGATCACAGGTTGAGCCGGCCGCCTTACCACGATCCGTGGTTGGGGGGGGTGAGAAAGACTGACCCTGAATAATACTTCTAATTTCCACCGGGGCCATGGTCGTGCTTGTACATGCCTGTACCAACATTAAAACACAACACCAAAAGACTATTATGCGCAGATAAAACATTGGATTATTATTCTCAACTAACTCACCTAATCTTGTACTCTAGAGATTCCCTTTAACATTGGCACGAACCTTACAGGTAATAAAACTTTTTCCTTAATTTCAGTCGCAGTTTTATGGATCTTGACTAAATTTTGGTCCCCATTTTCATCGTTTTTCGGCAGAACCATAATCCCATTAATCGTTAATTGTTCTAATAAAGTTTCGGGCTCTTCTGCAATGGCGCACGTTGTAATGATTCTATCAAAAGGTGCTTGTTCTTGCCAGCCAGCATAACCATCCCCTACTTTACTTGTAATATTATGTATTTTCAACATATCAAACGTATTGCGCGCCCTTTGAGCTAAGTCCCGATGACGCTCAAGGGAATACACCCGACTGACCAATTGCGCAAGAACTGCAGCTTGAAATCCTGAACCTGTGCCAACCTCCAACACCTTTAAATTACGCGAGTTAATCTCTAAGGCTTGGGTCATAAAGGCAACCACATAAGGCTGGCTAATTGTTTGACCCAGACCAATAGGAAGAGCGATATTTTCATAAGCTTGGGTGTGGTAAGGTTTCGGAATAAAGTCTTCACGAGAGAGTTTCTCAATTGCTGATAAGACTTCAGTATTGATGATACCTTCTTGACGTAGCTTAAGAATCAGTCTGATTTTAGATGCCGCGTAATTCACGAAATTATATTCTTTAAGTCATCACAGGTTGGGTAATGGGTAAGGTCCAAGTGCAAAGGTGTCACTGAGATAAAGCCGTTCTGCAAAGCGCTGATATCAGTCTGCTGATTAACGTCTTTGACAGCCCTATTTGAGGTTATCCACATGAAGTCATTTTCTCGAGGACTGTCACATACCTTAACATTAAACACTTGACCGTTAAACTTCCCTTGTTGAGAAACCTTTACGCCTGCAACGTTTTGTGCCTCTACCGGCGGGAAATTAATATTAAGAAAAACATGGGACGGCCACCCTTGAGTAATAAGCTTCTCAATCAGCGGCGGGGCGCACTCTTCGACTGTATGCCATTTTGTTGGTGTATGATAATGGCGCATCAGACTAAGGGCGATGCTGGGAATCCCGTTTAAACATCCCTCCATCGCAGCGGCAATAGTTCCAGAATAGGTCACGTCATCCGCAATATTTATCCCCGAATTGGTGCCAGAGATGATCAGGTCAGGTTTGTGATCGTGGAAAAGATGATTTACGGCAACAATAACACAATCAGCCGGAGTTCCACTGACAGAATAGCGTTTCTCAGTAAACTTCTTAAGAGAAACTGGTAATTTTAACGTGATGGCATGAGAAGCACCAGAATGATCATTCTGGGGGGCGACAACCCAGACGTCATCTGTAAAGGAACGTGCAACTTTTTCCGCAACATCTAATCCTGGCGCATCTATACCATCATCATTTGTAACTAAAATACGCATCTGACTTCTTAATTTCTCTTTCATATAACCTCTGCTATGATTATTATTTCTATTATACAGTTTCTATTATACAGTTTCTATTTTAGAAATGCCTCCCATATATGAACGTAAAACATTAGGTATCGTCACAGAACCGTCTTGGTTTTGATAGTTCTCTAAAACAGCAATTAACGTACGTCCTACAGCCAATCCTGAACCGTTTAAGGTATGTACAAATTGAGTTTCTTTTGTCTTTTTAGTTCTAAAACGTGCTTTCATACGGCGTGCTTGGAAATCGCCACATACCGAACAACTGGAAATTTCCCGGTACACACTTCTTCCAGGTAACCACACTTCTATATCATAGGTTTTTTGAGCGCTAAACCCAATATCTGCCGTACACAGTTTCATGACTCGGTAAGGTAACTCTAAACCTTGAAGTATTTGTTCAGCGCAGTTAGTCATTCTCTCCAGCTCGTCAAGGGATGTCTCTGGAGTTGTAATACTGACCATTTCCACTTTATTAAACTGGTGTTGACGAATCATGCCTCTGGTATCGCGACCAGCCGCACCAGCTTCCGAGCGAAAACACGGTGTCAGCGCTGTAAATCTTAAAGGTAACTGATCTTCAGCAAGAATTTGATCCGCAACCAAGTTAACCAAAGGAGCTTCTGAGGTGGGAATCAAGTAATGGTCACTACCGACCATAAATAAGTCTTCCGTGAACTTGGGAAGTTGTCCTGAACCAAATAAAACATTATCACGGACCAATACGGGTACAGAAACTTCAGTATACCCATTCGATTGGGTTTGCACATCAACCATATATTGGCCAATAGCGCGCTCAAGACGTGCCAAGGGCCCACTTAAGACAACAAACCGTGCCCCCGCCAAAGATGCCCCTCTCTCAAAATCCATAGCCTGCACGCTGGAGTGTGACCGCAGATTCTCTGCTAAACTGAAGTGTTCCAACGGAGTAAAGGTAAAAGACGGGATATCCCCAACTCTTCGTATTTCCTGATTATTGTCCTCACTCACCCCCTCAGGCACATCATCAAGCAGCTGATTAGGGAGAGAATATAACAGGTTATTGAGCTGTTCTTGGACAGTATTCTGCTGAATATCTAATTCTTTAATCTGCTCTTTAATCTGAGCAACTTTTGCTATGGCCTCTTCCGCATTACTTCCAGTTCGTTTAGCTTCACCAATCATCTTACTGGTAGAGTTCCGTTGTGCTTGAAGCGACTGCTGTTGGGTTTGCAAAGATCGATATTGTTCATCTATATCAAGAATGGACGTACTCAATGGTTCCATATGACGTCGTTTCATAAGCAAAGTTAGAGCAGCTGGATTTTTTCGAATCCAATTTAAGTCAAGCATACAGTATCCTCATGACAAATAAAAAATAGATATGTTATTTTATGAACCATAAAACCTTAATATTAAAGGGGAAAAAATATTATTCTTCAAAATCCTCTTCTTGATTTCTCTTATTTCTCTTTTCAATCAACCACACGCAACATATGGAAGATTCGTAAAGTATAATAATCGGTAATGCCAATATAATCTGACTAATCGGATCTGGAGGGGTCAGGATGGCAGCTGCAACAAAAGCAAGCACAATCGCATACTTTCTCTTTGCAGCTAAAGATTTTGCAGAAACAAAACCGACTAACCCAAGAAGTGTCAGTAAAACAGGTAACTGAAAACAAAGACCAAATGCAAAAATTAACCGCATAACAAGGGAAAGATACTCATTGACTTTACCCTCAAATTGTACGGGAATTGTCTCAATTTGCGCCATTCCCAAAAACATGCGTACATCATTAGACTCAAAACCTAGAAAGAATTTCCACGCCAAAGGAAATACCACATAGTAGGCCATTGCGGCACCAGAAAAAAATAATATAGGCGTGCTTACTAGAAAAGGTAAGAATACTTTCTTTTCACTTTTATAGAGTCCAGGCGCAATAAATGCCCAAACTTGATTAGCGATAAAGGGAAAGGATATAAAAAATGCCGCATAAAGAGCAACTTTTACTTCAGTTAAGAACTTTTCTGGAAGTGCTGTAAAAATAAGCCGCCTCTGCTCCTCTCCAGTAAGTGCATGGGTAAGGGGAAGCGCAAGGAAATTAAAGATTTCAGCTGCAAAAATAAAACAAATAATAAAAAAGCCGAATACAAACAGCAGACTATAAATAAGACGCCGACGCAATTCTGATAAATGATCAACAAAAGAAAGTTGACCTTCTTCCATTTGGCTTTCTTCTTGAGAGTCTGTTAGAACGTCACCAAGCTTTCCATCGTTTTCGTTTAAATGACTTATCATTGTGAATTATTCACTCTTTTGTTCTTTATTTTCGTCTTGGTTTTGATGGGCATGCTGACTCTCTTTTTCTATTGGCGCAGGCTCAGTTTCGGAATCCAATAAGCGTTCCACATATGCCTGTGGGTCAAGGGACTTAAAATTATCTTTGGGAATATTCAAACTGTCACGAATATCAGCACTTTTGGCAACATCATTAATAATATCCATAAAATCCCGACTTATAGACCTCATTTTATTCAAAAACCCCCCAAACGTCCGCAACATTCCAGGCAATTCTTTTGAATCCATAACCACAATAAGTAATATGATTATAATGAGTATTTCTGGCCAACCTATATCAAACATATGACGCCTTTTACTTTATGTTCTGTAAAGTCATAAAATTTATGCTATTTTGACGTTTTATCTTCGGAAGTAGCTTCAATAATTGTATGCACATTTTCTTGCGTACCTTGGGTCACTTGTGGAGGTTTTTTTTCTGCTCCCTCTTCTTCCGACATGCCCCGCTTAAATGCTTTGATGCTTTTAGCAAGATCAGCAGCAAGACGGGGGATTTTTCCTGCGCCAAAAAGTAAAATAACTAATATAATAATTAGAATAATTTGCCATGGTCCTACACTCATTAATCTTAATCTCCTCACATAGGTATTTTATAATATTTAAGCCATAGGTTTTAGCTATGTTATCATAAAATATTAAAGTCAATATATATTTAGTATTCTAACAAAGCCTTGGAGTGACCCGAGTAAATTATTTAATTATTCTTGTCCACCAAGGTTAAAGTCACTACATTTGTTTCACGAGGCACCGTGCTTCTTGTTTATTTAAAACCTGGCATATTTTTTTGGCATCAGTATAGCTATTAAAACCACCAACTAATAAACGATAAAATGTTCCCTTATTCTTTAAGTCTGCCTCTTGGATAAAATAATCAAAATCAGACAAAATATCTGGATATTGACGATTAAGCCTTTGCCATTCCCGCTCTGCCCTTTGCTTGGTGGGTAAACTGCCAAGCTGGATATAAATCTTACTTTTGGGGGCAACCTTTGTTGAGGACGCCTTTGGAGGGGAAGGTTGTTGCACACTTACTTGGGGGGCGGCCTGCGCTTGTTCTTTGGGTGCGGGGGCGCTGTCTTCTTGAGGGGGTTTGGCGGCGGCCTGTGCTTGTTCTTGGGTCTGCTTGGCTGGGCGTGCCTGCCCGTTAAGCTCTTGACCATTCTGCGCTTCAGCACCAGAAGCTGTAGGCGGGTCTGTATTCTTAAGAATTGCGATCACTGAATCAGTAAACCCTTCATTTACCTCGCTCATATTCTCGACAACAACAGGAAAATTATCTGAGGGTGAGGGATCTGAACCCTTGGGTTTTTCTTGAGCTTGTTCGTAAGTATCAACCAATACGCCATCATTGACCACATCAAAATCGCTTGATAATTGGCCATAAATAAGCTTGTCTTGATGCGGAATTTGTTTGCCGCCTGGATCTTTTGGCTCTGCTTTTATCGGCGCTTTCTCTGCTTTGACAATAACAAGTGGCTCCCGATTGACGCCGGCATTAAATCCAAACATGTACGTATAATAAATACCCGCAGCCAGCCCAGACAGCACGCTAAACACCAAAAAGAACCGTAAGAACCATTTAAAACTAAATTTTCTTAATTTACGTTTTGGTTCATGGAGTTCTTGCATACGCTTGCTTGCCAACCCCATGAATATCGGGTCAACATTATCAGACTCTTCATCTTTACCGCTCAAATCACATCTCCTAAAGATAATTCGAGTATACAATTAAAAATAGATAATAGTATATTTACATTTCCTTTACAGGCGCTACCCCTATAATACTTAATCCATTTGCAATAACAATATAAATTGCTTGCGCCAAGGCCAAACGAGCGCGTGTTAACGCCAAGTTGTCCTTAATAACAAAACGTAAGCTTGGGTCAGATTTACCATAAGCCCAAAATTGATGCACTAAAGCGGCAAAATCATTTAGAAAAAACGTGATACGGTGGGGCTCATGGGCGCGCGCTGCTTGAGTAACCAAAAGTGGCCACGCGATCAGCTCTTGGATCACAGCAATTTCTTCTGGTCGGTTAAGCATAGACAAGTCCGCAGGTGTGGACATAATATCAGGAAACTCGTCCTCAGCTTTTTTAATCACCGAATGGGCGCGGGCATGGGCATACTGAACATAAAAGACAGGATTATCTTTTGATTGTTCCAAAACCCGTGATAAATCAAAATCTAAGACATCATTATTTTTGCGTGTTAGCATAATGAAGCGCAGAACGTCACTGCCCACTTCATCTAGTAGTTGACGCATTGTCACGAAAACCCCTGCCCTTTTGGACATTTTCAAGGGCTGACCATCCTTAAACAAATTGACCATCTGCACGAGTTTACCATCAAAGCTGCACTTGCCATCTGAAAATGCCTTCACAGCGCCACTGATACGGTGAATATATCCCCCATGATCAGCACCTAATATATTAACGAGATTAGAGCTCCCACCGATATATTTTTCATAGTGATAGGCGATATCAGCTGCAAAATATGTCCATGACTTATCTGATTTTTGTAACGGACGATCCATATCATCCCCAAAGTCAGTGGACTTGAAAAGCATCTGCGGTTGCGCTTCCCATTCTTCTTGGACCTTGCCTTTTGGAGGAGGTAAGGTGCCGGAATAAATTAATTCTTTTGACCGTAAGAGCTCTACCACTTTATTTATCTTATTATTTTCATAAAATAATTTTTCAGAGAAGAAAATATCATGACTTACACCAAGGTCTTTTAAGTCCTGACGGATTTCTTTCATCATGGCATCAATTACTAAAGGTGAAAATACCGGAACCCACTCCTCCGGATCTGCACCTAAGTACTTGTCTCCAAAAACTTCAACCAAGTAGTGCCCGACAGGAATAAGATACTCACCAGGATAAAACTCCTCAGGCACTTGCTCGACTGGCACGCCAAGAGCTTCAGAGTAGCGCACATATGCAGAGTGAGCCAGGACAACAATCTGTCTCCCCGCGTCATTGACATAGTAATCACGGCTCACCTTAAAACCCGTAAATTCCAGTAAGTTCGCAAGGGCATCCCCAAAAATAGCACCACGGGCATGTCCAATGTGCAATAGGCCAGTTGGGTTTGCAGATACATACTCAACGCTAATCAAGGCCCCATCCGCAATATCAGAGCGCCCATACTGATCATTCTGCGTAATAACTTCTGCGAGTTGATGGTGCCAAAAACTTAATTTCAAGCGTAAGTTAATAAAGCCAGGCCCGGCAATATCTATACTTTCAATATCTGGATTCTGAGATAAACGCTCCTTAATCATTTTAGCCAGGTCATAGGGGATCATTTTTACCCTTTTTGCCAGTACCATTGCTACATTTGACGTTATCTCCCCATGATCAGGGTTACGAGGCGCCTGCACAGTAACTCCCTTAAAGGAAAGGTGATCTGGAAGAGAACCCGATACAATAAGCTCTCTAATAATGCTGTGTATAATGTCTTCAAACTTTTTAAAAACAATCATTAATTAAACCCTACTAAATAAATTGAACAGCTTATCATGCTCTTCAAAAGCAAACCGATCTGTCATACCTGCAATAAAATCACACACGACCCGCGCCGTTTCTGTGGTTTGAGGACCAGCGGTATTTTGTTGCCAGTCTTGGGGCAAACAATTTGGCTCTTGAATAAATAAATTAAACAAATCTTTTGTTACCCTTTTTACCTTGCTTGTCATGCGGTTGACACGAAAATGACGATATACATTATCAAACAGAAACTTTTTTAGGATCTTATTTTCTGCGCGTAATGACTCAGAAAAAGTTACCAAAGGGTTCCCCATATGACGGACGTCTTCAACGCTTTGCGGTTTGAAAACCTCTAACCTTTTTCTGGTTTCAGCAATGACATCATTGACCATTTGATTAATCAGCCTGCGTTTAGACTCATAAATTAATTCGGATTGCCTTAAATCAGAGTAGGTATTTTGAATATGGCGAATGTGGGGACCTATTAAAGGCACATCCAAGAGGTCAGAAATCGAAATAAAGCCCGCACGTAAACCGTCATCGATATCATGATTATCATAGGCTATATCATCTGCAAGAGCAGCCACTTGTGCTTCGGGGCCAGCGTAGGTGTGTAGTTCTAAGTCATGCTTGTCCGTGTATTCTTGCAGTGCCCAAGGAAGGGTACCCGTGATGGGCCCGTTATGTTTCGCAATACCTTCCAAGGTTTCCCATGAAAGATTCAACCCTGGATACCGGACATATTGATGTTCAATATGCGTCAAAAGGCGAATTGCTTGGGCATTATGATCAAAACCGCCGTAAGGGAGCATGAGCTCTTGTAAGGTTACCTCCCCCGCATGGGCAAAAGGTGGATGCCCTAAGTCATGGGCTAATGCCAAGGCTTCCCCCAAGTCTTCATTGATTCCAAGAACACGACACATTGTCCGCGCTATTTGCGCCACCTCTAAAGAGTGGGTCAAACGAGAACGATAGTAATCCCCCTCATGATAAACAAAAACCTGGGTTTTATGTTGTAACTTTCTAAATGCAGCAGAGTGCACAATGCGATCGCGGTCTCTTTGAAAACAAGAACGGAGAGCGCATGGATCGTCTTCATGAAAAACGCGCCCTTTCGACAAATCAGGCTGCGTCCCGTATATATTTTTTACCATAGCCACTATTTACAATTTTAATGATGATATTTCAAATATTTTAGTCAATTATCTTTAAGAACTCGTAAGTTTTATTCTGTCTAATGACATACTCATGATACATTATTTAGGATGGATATATTATCAACAAAGAAATTTTTTTATGTTTTCTCATTCAATATATTGTATTATTAATGATAGGAACTTTCTAATAACCATAGAGTCAGTATGCTCAATAAAATTGAAAACGATGCAGTCACAATTAACGAGTCTGCAGTAAAAAGAATTACCTCTATTACGAAGAAAGAGGAAAATAATGTCATCCTGCGTATATCGGTTAACGGTGGGGGGTGCAGCGGCTTTCAGTATGATTTTACCTTTGATTCAGACATTGCAGAGGATGATATCATTATCGAAAATAACGAAGCGCGTATTGTTGTAGATCCCGTGTCTATGAATTTCCTTAAAGGTTCTGAAGTTCATTATGTCAATGAGCTGATCCATTCAAAATTTGAAATTCGCAACCCTAACGCAACCTCCTCATGCGGGTGTGGCGTCTCTTTTTCTGTATTTTAAGCCCCCTCTCATTATACCCAAACCCCCTGTTACTCATTCAAGCGGATACCTATGACCTCAAGCCAAGACGCGCCTTCCAAGCAAGGCCAAATTAAAATTGCATCATGGAACGTCAATTCCATTAAAGCCCGACTACCCAATGTCATTGAATGGTTAGAAGAAACATGCCCCGACATCGTGCTCTTACAAGAACTTAAGTGTCAAGACCACATGTTTCCTGCCTTAGAAATTGAAGAACTCGGATACAACATCGCCACAGTTGGTCAAAAAACCTATAATGGGGTGGCAATTTTATCGAAGTTTCCCATTGAAATTGAAAGTCGCACCCTCCCTGGTGATGATAATGACGAACAGGCGCGCTTCCTTGAAGCTATAATTGGAACCTTGCGCGTATGTTGTCTTTACTTACCTAACGGTAATCCAGTAGAGAGTGAGAAGTACACCTATAAATTAGCATGGATGGAGCGCTTGATTGCCCATACCAAAACATTACTCTCCCAAGAAGAAACATTTATTCTTGCAGGTGACTTTAATGTCATTCCCCATGCTAATGACTGTTGGGATCCTGAAGTATGGGAAAACGACGCGCTATTTAAACTGGAAACACGGGAAAAGTTTCGTGAGCTCTGTAACCTCGGGCTGGTTGATGCTTTCTGCGCCAAAAACCCCACCCCCTATCAGTACACCTATTGGGATTATAGAAAAGGCAGCTGGAATCGTAACGAAGGCATCCGCATTGACCACTTCCTCTTAAGCCCCCTTGCTGCGGATCGCTTGGAAGAATCCTTCATAGACCGCACCCCGCGAGGCAAGACAAAAGCAAGTGACCATACACCTATTTTATGTACACTTACGCACCTTTAAAACCATTATGAGTGCCTAACCCTATCGCCTAAAATTTTTTAAACAAGAACTCTTTCAGCTTGTTATAGGACTCTTCTCTTATGGGAGGGGTTTCAGTAAACGGATCATGTCGGGCATTCGCTATCAAATGAAGCTCTGATAAAGGTAACCGTTGATGAAAGGCTTTTTGTTGTTCAACGGAAATATACTTATCATGGGTACCGGCAATGGTCAAAATGGGGGTTTGTATCCCCTCAGGCGCGCCTTCTTCCTGCAGAATATCAATGGAATTAAATGCTGCATAAACCCACCCACAGTTAGCGGCGGATAATTGTAAATTAGGATCCGCGTTTAAAATATCCGTCATGCGTTGCAGTTGATCATTATCAGCGGATAATCCAGAACTATCACGGACAAAATCATAAGAACGCTTAGAAAAAGCAAATTTTTGCACTGGAAGGTCAGTTGGCAATAACACGGACATAAAACGAATAAATTTGCGATACAAACCGTGATAATTCAAATTAGTCATAGGGGCGCTTAAAACCGCTTTCTGAAAAAAGTCTGGGTGCTCGAGGAGTATTCTCAGAGCAATATGCCCCCCCATAGAGTGGCCAAAAACTATGTTTGGCCCACAGGCATCAGGGTATATCTGCGGCTGAACGTACCAAAAGTCTTCAAGAAAATCCTTGAAATAATTGACATATCCCCGTTGATCAAGGGCAGAAATTTTGGTTGAGCCCCCTTGCCCCCGCCAATCAAGGCCAGTAACCGCAAAGCCGTTTGAGGTCAAAAACTCAATAAGAGGTTCATATTTTTCCAAAAAATCTGCACGACCTGGAAAAATACAAACGGTCCCTTTACACGCATTCTTTTTTGGTCTGGCGCGTATTATTCTTAGGCTATACCCGCTTGGTAACTTACAATATTCATATTGAATAGACTCTAAAATAAACATCTTGCTAATTGTATAAAGTTCATTTTTATTGCAGTAGAAAACTAGAAATCCGCTTGACAGAATTTTCTATACTTTCCCGTTTGGACATATCAATTGATAGTTTTTTCTTTACCTCCAAGACAACGTCTGAAGGAGCTTTTTCAATAAACGCAGTATTGGATAAGCGCTTGTTGAGACCCTCGATTTTTTTGTTGATTTTTTCAAGGTCTCCCTCAAGGCGCTCTTTTTCAACTTTAAAATCGATTGTATCCAAAATAGTTAAAAAAGCAATTGCTTTGTCTTCTAATACAATTTGGAGGGTTTTATGGGTGACATGCTCCGTTGAGAACTCTAAATTACTCAGACGCGCAAGCCGCATAATAATATGTTTGTTGGCGTTTACCCGTTCAGCAACCACCTTATCCCCCACTATGGTCAGGGGAAGTTTCACGGATGCGGGAATATTCATTTCTGAGCGCACCGAACGCACAGCAGTAATTGATGAAATTACCCAATTAATTTCCTTGTTTGCTGCTTGATAATCAATGGAATGGTCAACCTGAGGCCACTTTTCAACGATTAATTGGTTCGCCCTCGTCTCTTGAATATTCTGCCAGATTTCTTCAGTTAAGTGGGGCATAAACGGCTGCAATAGGCGTAAAATATTATCTAACGTCCACCCTGCAACATGACGAATTTCCTGAGCCTCCTCCTCAGCATTTAAGAGAGGTTTTGCCAGCTCAATAAACCAGTCACAAAAAGTCCCCCGCACAAATTGATAGAGAGTCAAAGACGCCTCATTAAACTTATAGACATCTAAGGTTTTTGTCACCTCGTCAATCACAGTGTAGGTCTCTGAAACCAACCACTTTCCTAAGACACTTTCCACGGTCAACGGGTTAAAGGATACAGGCGCAAAACACTGGTTCATTTCACAAAAACGACTTGCATTCCATAACTTAGTCCCAAAGTTACGATATCCCTCAACACGACTGGCTGCCATCTTTATGTCACGTCCTTGTACCGCCATGGTCGCCAAAGTAAACCTCACCGCATCAGCGCCGAATTCGTCAATCAGTTCAATGGGGTCAATGACATTGCCCTTAGACTTTGACATCTTTTGCCCTTTTTCATCTCGAACCAGCGCATGAATATAAATGGAGTGGAACGGCACCCTGTTGGTACAGTACAGCCCCATCATCATCATGCGCGCGACCCAAAAGAAAATAATATCAAAGCCGGTCACGAGGACATCTGTAGAATAATATTTTAAAAATTCTGGAGTTTTCTCTGGCCATCCCAGGGAAGAAAATGGCCATAAAGCACTTGAAAACCACGTATCTAATACGTCTTTGTCTTGTTGTAAGTGTACATCATCGCGTCCATAATGGAGCTTTGCTGCTGCATTGGCGGCCTCTTCATTTTCTTCAACAAAGACGGTCCCATCTTCGCCATACCATGCAGGAATTTGATGCCCCCACCACAATTGTCGGCTGACGCACCAAGGTTGAATATTTTCTAACCAATCAAAATAGGTCTTCTCCCAAACTTGAGGAAAGAAGCGAGTTTTTTGCATCTTAACCGCTTCTAAAGCCGGCCTTGCAAGGGTTGCAGCATCCACAAACCACTGATCGGTCAGCCACGGCTCCACCACCACTCCAGAGCGTTCCCCAACAGGCTGGGCCATGAGATTTTCTTCTACCTTGACAAACAGTTCAAGGCTGTCAAATTCCTCAATAACCTTGGTCCGCGCTTCATAACGGTCAAGGCCTTGATAGGCTTCAGGGACGTTCTCATTTAATGACGCCTTCTCCGTGAAAATATTAATCATTGGCAGGTTATGGCGCTTACCAACTTGAAAGTCATTAAAGTCATGAGCGGGGGTGACCTTGACCGCACCCGACCCCTTCTCAGGATCAGCAAAAGAATCAGCGATAATCGGAATTAAGCGGCCGACAATAGGAAGACGAACAAACTGACCAATCAAATGCGTATACCGCCTATCTTCAGGGTGAACAGCCACAGCCACATCTCCCAACATGGTCTCAGGTCGGGTAGTCGCAATAATGAGAAACTGTTCTGGGTCTTCTGCAAGGGGGTAGCGTAAATACCACATACTGCCATTAACTTCCCGTTGCTCGACCTCTAAGTCGGAAATCGCCGTATTTAATTTAGGGTCCCAGTTTACCAAACGCTTGTCACGGTGCAGTAGTCCATCCTTATACAGTTGCACAAAAACCTTACGTACAGCAGCACTTAAGCCTTCATCTAAGGTAAAACGATCTCTTGACCATGCGGCGGAAGCCCCTAACCGTCGTAACTGCCCTTGAATGAGGTTTCCAGACTCTTCTTTCCATTTCCAAACGCGCTCTAAAAAAGCATCTCGCCCCATCTCACGCCGGTCTAACCCCTCCGACTGTAACTGGCGCTCAACAACCATCTGAGTCGCAATACCGGCATGGTCCGACCCAGACTGCCATAGGGTATCATGTCCCTTCATACGGTGATAACGAATCAGGACATCCTGCAAAGTAAATGTCAGCGCATGCCCCATATGAAGTCGACCCGTCACATTAGGAGGGGGAAACATAATGGTATATGGCGTCGCTTGAGATGTGGTATCTGGCTCAAAACACCCTGACTTTTCCCATGCTTCATAGACACGAGACTCAATTTCTTTAGGTTGGTAAGAAGTTTTCAACATATTATCTAATCTTTAAAGTTCCCTCGGAGTTGGCCATTTAAGACCAAAATCAACTATAGTATGCTATGTACTCATCTACATTAAAACACTGATTAATTTTAATTTAACTCGTAAATATATCATAAGTTAAAATTAAGCGTAAACTTATGATAGGATTGGAAGTATTTTCTAATTTATCAATTAAGTTTCATAAAACGTCCATAAATAGCAGATTTTTTATTTTCTTAAAACACCTAAAATACTTTATCTTAAGGAAAGTATTGTTTTACAACTTATCCATTTAACAATAAACTAGCCTTAATAAAATAAGTGATTTTTTAATACAAATTTCAAAGGAGCCTTAAATTATGTCATACGTCCCAAGTGTTATTTTTAAAACACGTGTTCGCAATGATGCTTTAGGAACAGACAACCCTTTTGAGTGGAAAGACCTCTCTACCGATGACATTTTTAAAAATAAAAAAGTCGTGGTTTTTTCTCTTCCAGGAGCCTTTACCCCTACATGTTCATCAACGCACTTACCGCGATATGACGAGCTTTACGACCAATTCAAAGCCAAAGGCATCGATGAAATTATCTGTTTATCAGTTAATGACGCTTTTGTAATGCATCAATGGGGCCTTAAACTAAATGCTAACAAAGTGTTTCTTTTACCTGATGGTAATGGTGAGTTTACACGGAAAATGGGTATGCTTGTCGATAAGTCGAACCTTGGGTTTGGCATGCGCAGTTGGCGCTATTCTATGTACGTGAATGATAGAAAAATTGAAAAAATATTTTCTGAATCAGGTTACCGTGACAATGCAGACAGCGACCCGTTTGAAGTCTCTGACGCCGATACAATACTGAAATACCTCTAATACAATCCAATGAAAATTCCCGATAATTATATTCGATTATCGGGAAAATAGCTGTGCCGTTCTTAAATCACCACCCTAAGGCAATCTGAAAATCAAGGTACTTATACTTTTTTTGTAAAATGGGATTATTTATCTTCATTTTAAAAACAGCTGCTACCCGATAATACTCATCATATATTATCGCGGACAAGCGTACCTCATGTTTGATGCTGTCTGGGCGCGGACTTTGTAAAAGAAACTTAGATATATTCATGCCCTGTTGATATTCAGACGATGCTTTAAGGCTTGCGTTCATTAAATATTTTACTAATTTATCAACGGGCCATTTAAAACAATTCGATAAAGTATGGTAAAACACAATGCGCATTAATTTTGGTTGTGTAATGCCAGCCCTAGCACACTGATAGTCAGAAAAACCATTCAAAATCCCCAAAACAGCTGGTGACTCAAGCCACCGTCGCGGGAAAAAGTCGTACTTATGGGCCTTACGATTAATTTGAATTAAAAATGGGTAAAAGTAAGGAACAATTATCCGCTCGGCTTTAACAGAAGTTCTCAGAATTTTAGCACTAACATTAATCTTAACTTGTGGATCATTTGCGTAAGCTGACTTTCCATTCACACCTACCATTATCTAAATCCTTTATAATAATATATAGAGAAATCACAGACAAAAAACATACCAATGACCTAAAAAACGTACTCATACGTGTAATTTAGTAAGAACATAGAAATTGTTATATTACTATATTATAAAAAAATTCTTATATAAAAAAGTATAAAAATAAAATTTTTATTTAAACATAGCAAAGATTTTGATATACTTATGATCAATTATTAATTTTTAATAATTTATTACGGCATTCTTGAAATAAAAAAAATGGATATTAATAAATTAAAGAAATACGGTATTAGTCCTGCCAGCATAAACCAAGATAGAACAGCGGGTTTATCTCAACGCACTGCCAATCAAAACAGAGGCCAGCAAAAGTTTAGCAGAACTCCGCCGAACGGAATTGTGTGGATTCGCATACCACAATTCAAACTTATAGAACAACTCTTTCAGGATAACAAGCTTGTATTACCAAGATCGTACCGTCCTGGAATGTACCTTAACATGATTATTTAAGCTGATTATCACAAACACTCCCCGAACAAGACGCGCAAACCACTTCTCTTATATTAGGGAGGTGAGACAGATATATTATAATTACCGTGGAAGAAGTTCCACGGCAGGAGTATTAAGAGGTTTAATTTTCAGCGCTATTGACAAGCTTAGTAATCTCTTTGGCAACAAGGCGTTCAACGATATGGGGCAGATTCTCATCGAGCCATTCTTTTAACATTGGACGTAACAGCTCTTTGGTCATTTCCTCTAAAGTTCGCGCGCCTGAACCTATGGGCTGGGCTCTTTGGTCTTTGATATTATCCACTAAATTTTTAAAGTTTGACATAGCTTGAGTTGCAGGCTGATCAGAAAGAAGAGAGTTATAGTTTTCAGACATAAACGATTTCACTTGATCTTTATTTGGAGAAAGTAGCTCATGAGTATGGTCAGGCATGTCCGCCTCTGGAGTGGCTACTGGATCCTTCTCTTCTATTGCTTCATCAATAGCACGTTCAATGGCTTCTTGATCTATCGGCTCTTCTTCGTACTCTTCATCAAGACTCAAAATTTCTTCACCGTCATCATCGTCTTCGTCAGTTTCAGGAGAATAATGCTCTTGATCACCCATATCTTCTAGATTTTCCTCAAGACTGTCCGTTTCAAACAGGTTATTATCTTCTTTGTTAATATCAGAATCTAATTCAACCATATCATCACTCTGAAACTCGTGTTCTAAATCTATATTCTCAGCTTCACTATCGTGACCATCTTCTGTATTATCTTGCTTTAGGTCATTTTCATGATCTGAGTCTTCATCAGGTTCAGAAATAATCTGTCTTATAGAGGCTAGAATTTCTTCCATTGATGGATCTACAGATTCAACTTCCTCTTTACTCATAATTCTTCTTCTTATAATAGTGCAAATTTAAATAGTGCAAATTTAAATAATACTAAACATCTTAAATCATTTCACAATGATAATTTACTTTATACATTCATATTCAAGATTAACCATACTAAAAATGTCTATATACTCATCATTCCTAAGGAAACTAACAATTTAAATTTAAGAGCTAAATCTTCAATAATATACGCTTCTAACTCTACTTTCTTTTTAAGGGTCGTTGCTTCAGCATTTAAAAGATCCAAAATTGAAGACGCTCCCAAACTTAACTCCTTTTGTACGCCTGCAAGTGTCAACTCACTTAGCTCTACAATTAATTGCTGCTCAGCAATTTTAGATTTTATTTGACTCCCTTTTTCCCATAATACAGAAATAATCTCCTTTACATCTTTACGAGTTTTGACAATTAATTCTGTTTGCTTGACTATTTTTAGGTCTATGATCTTAATTTTTGATTTTTTTTCTGGATTAAATAGACTATATTCCACCTTTAAAACACCACTAATAGAATTATTTTCAGTCATATGCGTAAACAAATCTTTCGAAGAATTTAAATTATAACGTTCATTTTCTAAAAAAGCTCTGAAGGTAACTTTAGGATAGTAACCGGTGTATGTAAGACTTTTATCTATTTTAATACTATTAAGATTTTCATTGAGTTTAGCTAAAGTCATATCGTTATTAAGCCCACGCTCAATGGCCTCTTCTAGGGATGAAGGCAAATCCCCCGCAATCTCTGGGAACTCAAGTTCCTTCCCGACTGACAGTCCGACAATATTTTTAAACTTACTCTTTTCAATGCCTAGATTACTTTTTTCTATATTATATTTGGAAATTGCAGTTAGATAATTTGTTCGTGCTTGCAGAAGATCTACTTCAGTAATGCCTCCAAGATTATAACTTTGCTGGGCTTCTTCATAATATTCCCGTGATGACTTGACGTTCTTGTCATAGAGTCTTAAGGAGGTTTGTCTTTGATAGACGTTAAGATATTTGGTGATGACTTTTTCAAGCACCTTTTTTTTCTCGATCAAAAGGGTGATTCGGCTCTGCCTAATTTGACTGTCAAGTTTTTTCTGCAGGTAGAAAATCTGCCTACTGCTGACTGGGATGTTCTGATTTAAAACAAAAGTAAACGCACTCAGATTTGTGTTCCAAGTATTTATTCGTGGAGCAGGATTAATATACACTTTATGGGTCGCTTCAGTACTCACACTAATTTTTGGAAAAAAAACTTCTTTAAACTTTACGTCTTTATCTTTTTCAGATATGTGGATATCGCTTTGGGCGTTGATCACTTCAGAAGATATTTGATACGCATTATAAATAGATTCATCAAGAGTTTGGGCACGAGAATAATCTATAGGTAGAAAAAAGATTAAATTTAAAAAAAATACAAAATTAATAACCTTTGCAAATTTTATTTTAAACATACTACCTCGTTCTTTGTTAATGTTTTACTATAAAAAAACTTTGATGAAAATTTAGAAACTAAAATATAAACTTTGACTTACTCTCGAAGCCTGGCAACATAGGCACAGAAACATCAAATAAAATTCGATCTGTAATAACATTATTTATTTTTTTATAGACATGGGCGTGTCCCACAACGCCATTTCTTACAATCCCCAGCAGCCGACCTGCTTCGCTTAACTGCTCAAACAATTCTTGAGGAACTTTTTCAACGGCTCCCTGTATGAAAATCACATTATATGGCGCCTGTTCCGCATACCCGCTCGCATGGGTACTCACAAATATATTAGCATTAGCAATTTTATCGGTAATTAAATTTTGCTCAGCTTGGCGTGCTAGCTCTTGATTTTCTTCAACTCCGACAACGGTCCGGCACAATGACCCAAGAATAGCCGAAGAATAACCAGTCGCGCATGCTATATCTAATACAATATCCGTCTCCAGCAATTCAGCCGCCTGGACTAACCTTGCAAAACTCACAGGCTCCATGAGATACCTGCCTTCTGCAACGGGGATATCTTCATCAATATATGCAGCATCCTTCAAAGCAGCTGGGACATACTTTTCACGACCAATTTTTTGTATAGCAGCAATAATACGCTCATCAGTTAAATTATTCGGTTGTAGTTGACTTTCAATCATACTCTTACGAGCAATACTAAATTTTTCCAAGACGATTACCTGAATTTTATATAGACAAAAAAATTATATTCTAAATTACACATAAAATATAATTACACAAATTTTCTCAACGATTATCAATTTTATTGACTAAAAACTTGTGCACTGGTATAAATTCTCACTTGATGTTTAAGGTACATATTCATTTATAATAAGTCTATAATATATAATTGTTTAAGTTAATGGCGCGATGGCGGAGTGGCTACGCAACGGACTGCAAATCCGTACCAGACCGGTTCGATTCCGGTTCGCGCCTCCAAAACTATATTATATTATTGAATTTAATAAAAACAAAATGATTTAAAAATTTTTTTAAATAAATTTTTGAAAAATATTAGAAACAGGCTTGGCAAACATGGATTCGCCTGCTAAACATATCTTCGTTATTGTTAAATTTAATTTTTCCGGCATAGCTCAGTTGGTAGAGCAAGCGACTGTTAATCGCTGGGTCGCAGGTTCGAGTCCTGCTGCCGGAGCCACTTTAAAGGCTGTACTGCTTGTTATATATTAATATATTAATCAAGATCGCAGTATTTGAAGGAGTCTCTAGTATTTAAAATTATTTCTTAATATTTATTCTTTCATTTTTCTGTAAAATAAAACATATAATTCTTATTAAAATTAAATTTATTATATTTCAGCCCGCTTGATGGAATTGGTAGACATAGCGGACTTAAAATCCGTAGGCTGTAACAGCCGTCCCGGTTCGAGTCCGGGAGTGGGCACCACGAGAAATATGACATAACAATTAAAATCATTGTAAATAAAAGATTTTTCTACATTCAAGCGTGTTCTTTATTTTTTTATCACAAAATAATACTTGAAATTATACCCAATATTACGAACTAATTACGAGTTGTACTCTATTCAATTTGTCGTCATGTTTTGTAATTTATGGCCACGCCAGAGCACAACTCGCAGATGTAACTTAAAGGTATATCACCTAGCTTTCCCACTTAGCTTCTCTAGGGAGCGCATCCCCCCCAAACCAAGCAAGGCCACAACAAGAGAGATTAATGAATCAACCCCCATTAATTTAGGTATAATGATATCAGGTGAAACGGTATTGATAATAATCCAGTTTAGCAAATCATAAAGAAAAAAGTGCCAGATTAAACCAAGTGCGCACACCCAACCAATGGCGGGTCGCCACCCAGCCACAAAAACTGACCGATGTCCTGCCTCCAGCTTATTTAACTCAATTTGTGCCAAGTGCGGTTGCATTTCTATCTTAGATTTCAAAAGAGCAGCAGCTTTTTTTTCTTCGTCTGTTTCCACGAACTTGTCAATTACATTGACCACACTTTCAGCAGCACTTATAATGCCACCACTTAATATTTTTTTAAACATAATTTACCCCACTTTGTTTCGATCCGCTAAGATGTTACACATACCAAAGTGCCCGTGTACTCTAAAAGACCTCTCATGTTACTGATTTAATATTTTAAGATAATTCTAAAATTTTTTAGCTGAACAGTTGCACTAATATGTCAAGCTAACCCTATCAAGTCGTGTACGGCAATATATTTTTATGGACATAGAAAAGCGCTCTTTAAGGTTAGCACTTTTTGATTCATCGAATATACACCAAGATGTCTTTGCTGAGTGCATCATCAGAAGTTTGAGCACACATAACTTATTCTTGTGTTATCGGCTCCGCTTAAGTCAAAGACTCAATCATGATGTATGTTTCCAAAAAAATCTTGAAAATTCCCTTGTACGACATCCATGTGCTACCTGCAAAGACTGTAACCATAGGTTGATAACCATATCATTATGCTACCTAAATGTCAATATCCCTTAAAGGCTATAACATGAATAGTTATTTATGTTTATTAATTTTCTATACACTTAACATCAGGCTGTTTAAACCCATAGGGGAGAGACATATGACCCCAAAAATTATTTTTTATGGAATTTATTAAGTAAATATAATTTATTGATAATTTTTTATAACCTTGAGGAATGCAAGCTAACTCCAAAAAAAACCTAACCGATATTACCTTTATTAAGGTCATCTGTCTCTTGAATTTATATATACTTTATATTGGAATATCGTTAAAATTATTATAAATCTGATCGTTATATTCATATTGTTCAATTGCGCTTAAACTGATTTTTTTTAAGGCGAAATATTGTTCTTCATTTTCAATTATTACTTTATCTTTACCCTTACCACCATCAATCACAGTGTCATCTGAATCAAAAAAGAAGATATCATCACCATCGTTACCATACAGTTCGTCAGCACCAGCACCACCGTGCAGTATGTCATTACCATCGTTACCAACCAGGTGGTCATCACCTTCGCCACCATACAGGTGGTCATCACCATCGTTACCATACAGTTCGTCATCATCAGCGCCACCATACAGGTGGTCATTATCAGCGCGACCTCGCAGTATGTCAGCACCTTCGCCACCATACAGGTGGTCTTTATCAGCGCCACCATACAGTTTGTCATCACCTTCGCCACCATACAGTTCGTCATCACCAGCGCCACCATACAGTTCGTCATCACCAGCGCCACCAACCAGTATGTCAGCACCATCGCTACCAGTCCCACTATTAGTAATGTAATTATAAATTACATTACCAATCTGAATTTTCTCTATACTAGTAATGCGATTAAGATATTGCGGAAGGGTTCGGAGATCAAAACCTGAGTCTATCACCAAGGTATCAATATCATCACCACCATCAATCACAGTGTCATTTAAATCAAAAGTGAGGGTATCATCACCAGCGCCACCTCGCAGTTCGTCTTTATCAGCGCCACCGTCCAGTATGTCATCACCTTCGCCACCATACAGTTCGTCTTTATCAGCGCCACCAACCAGTATGTCAGCACCTTCGCCACCAACCAGTATGTCAGCACCAGCGTCACCGTTCAGTTCGTCATTATCAGCGCCACCATACAGTATGTCATTACCATCGCGACCGTCCAGTTTGTCATCACCAGCGCCACCAACCAGTATGTCAGCATCATCGCTACCAGTCCCACTATTGGTAGTGTAATTATAAATTACATTACCAATCTGAATTTTCTCAATATTAATAATGCGATCAAAATATTGCGGCAGAATTGAGAGGTCCAAGCTTTTTATCACCAAGGTATCACTACCGTCATTGCCATCAAAAGTGTAGTTATCATTACTCTTCATCCAATCACTGAATGTAACAATAAATTTATCTTCACCAGTCCCACCTTTAAAGAGCCTTATTCCATCTGAATTAATAGATGTATCAAAAGAGTCTTGATTAATTGTTATTGTTTTGGGTTCTCGTTCCTTCGCGGCCTCACTGGCGGCTTTTGCTTCACGTTCTTCATCCTGGCGGCGCTGCTCATCTTCTTCATCCTGGAGGCGCTGCTGCTCATCTTCTCGTTCTTTCTGCTCGCGGCGCAGCTCAGCTTCTCGTTCTTCCTGCAGGCGGCGCTGCTCAGCTTCATCACGTTCCTTCGCGGCATCACTGGCGGCTTTTGCTTCACGTTCCTTCGCGGCATCACTGGCGGCTTTTGCTTCACGTTCCTTCACGGCCTCACTGGCGGCTTTTGCTTCACGTTCTTCATCCTGGAGGCGCTGCTCATCTTCTCGTTCTTTCTGCTCGCGGCGCAGCTCAGCTTCTCGTTCTTCCTGCTGGCGGCGCTGCTCAGCTTCATCACGTTTTTTCTCGGCTTGTTTTGGCGCAGCCTGCTTGTCCTCGGCTTGTTCTTGCACAGGTTGTTCTTGCACAGGTTGTTGCTCTTCTTCGGCTTGTTCTTGCACAGGTTGTTCTTGCACAGCTTGTTCTTGCACAGGTTGTTCTCGCACAGGTTGTGGCTCTTCTTCGGCTTGTTCTTGCACAGGTTGTTCTTGCACAGGTTGTTGCTCTTCTTCGGCTTGCTCTGGCGCAGCTTGTTCTTGCACAGGTTGTGGCTCTTCTTCGGCTTGCTCTGGCGCAGCCTGCTCTTCCTCGGCTTGACCTTCCTCGGCTTGCCCTTCCTCGGCTTGCTCTGGCGCAGCCTGCTCTTCTTCGGCTTGCTCTGGCGCAGCCTGCTCTTCTTCGGCTTGCTCTTCCTCGGCCTGCTCTTCCTCGGCTTGACCTTCCTCGGCTTGACCTTCCTCGGCTTGACCTTCCTCGGCTTGACCTTCCTCGGCTTGACCTTCCTCGGCTTGACCTTCCTCGGCTTGACCTTCCTCGGCTTGACCTTCCTCGGCTTGACCTTCCTCGGCTTGACCTTCCTCGGCTTGACCTTCCTCGGCTTGACCTTCCTCGGCTTGACCTTCCTCGGCTTGACCTTCCTCGGCTTGACCTTCCTCGGCTTGACCTTCCTCGGCTTGACCTTCCTCGGCTTGACCTTCCTCGTCTTGACCTTCTTCGTCTTGCCCTTCCTCAGCTTGACCTTCCTCGTCTTGTCCTTCTTCGTCTTGTCCTTCTTCGTCTTGTCCTTCTTCGTCTTGTCCTTCTTCGTCTTGACCTTCTTCGTCTTGCCCTTCCTCGTCTTGACCTTCTTCGTCTTGCCCTTCCTCGTCTTGACCTTCTTCGTCTTGCCCTTCCTCGTCTTGACCTTCTTCGTCTTGACCTTCTTCGTCTTGACCTTCTTCGTCTTGACCTTCTTCGTCTTGACCTTCTTCGTCTTGACCTTCCTCGTCTTGTTCTTCCTCGTCTTGCCCTTCTTCGTCTTGTTCTTCCTCTTTTGATTGCTCAATAAATTGTTGTGAAAGCTCTCTAAACTCTCCACCAACACCACTTAACGCACTTACCGTCGAAATAGCTCCAGAGAACTGCTCAACCAATTTATCATTTGAAAGAACAACAGGGGAAGACGGCGCGGAAAGAACGCTTTCAAGAACAGTTGACTCCCCTACGCGTGATAAATTTACCGAACCGGCATCATTGACAATCGATAACTGACCTACTCCACCAGTCGCATCTGATAATAAGGCAACGCTCAAACCAGAACCACCCAAACTTACAGGATTGTACTCGGCCATTCCTGATGTCCCACGAATCCCTATGGTCCCAACTGGTGTTTCAATTTTCATGGCATCTGAACCCATACCAGCTGCTAAGCCTGAAACAAAAGAAAATGCCCCCTTAACAACACTAATAGTAAAGTCACCAACGCCCGCACTAGAATCAAAAACAAACTCATCCAAAATTGATACAGAACTCTCCCCCAAAGAAAATTCAGTTTCATCAATAAAAACTAATGAAACAGTGCTCAATTCACCGGTTTCAATAAAATCGCCTGAATATACTAGGTCTCCCTCCTCAACAAGGCTCTTTATACCATTCTCACGGGTAATCATAACTTCACCCGTCAGGTTTTCAACTGTTCCAATAGCTTCGGCATTACTGCTTGCATTTAATTGTGCGTATGAGACTGAACCATGTGATCGAGCTAACCCTTCAACCATCGTAGGCGTAATATACTCACCCCTCTCTGAAACAAGAACTGGGGGCGTAGGCTGAGAAAAAAAACCTTCCAAAATAACCGTTTCACCATCAAGGACGATCTTTAAATCAACACCTAGACGAATAAACTCTCCCCCAAAAAGGAGCGAGCTGGAAAGATTAATTGAACCAGATTGCGTTGCATCAATAATCACTGAAGAGTGATCAACAATGTCGTCATACAAATCGAAAGCAAATGCATTATACATTGAGAAATAATCCTAAAGTAAAAGGACAAAATTAGTAAAAAGAAAAACTTAGTAAAAACATATTTAACAATAAATTAATATCTACTCAAAGTAAAGAGTTAATATTTAAAGAAAGTATTTTGTTTTATTTCATGTCGAAAAATATACTTTAATTATAGATAACTACTTCGGTGTTACCCAAGTCTCTTAATACCATCCCTTAACCATTGGGATAGAAAAATCGCTATTTCCTTTTGTTGCTCTGCCGTTTGAATCAAATCATTTCTCACTTCTAATGCAACATTAAGTAAATTATTCCCATTACCATGAACATGCAATGTATGGGCAAAACGCATATGGCCCGCGTCATAGGGTTCGTTTCGGGCAACAGTATACTCAGCTTCATAGCTGTTCAACAATGCATCAGCTAATCGTGAATCCTGCGTATGTAACACCCCAATTTCAACGGATCGTTTTTTACCGAAATAAGTGGGCGTAAAGCTATGGATTGTAACTAAAATAGTTTCTGGACTTGATACGTGAATAATCCCGTTAACGACTTCAAAAAACGGTTGATATATCTTTTCTAAACGCTCTTGTCTTGCCTGATGATCAAGCCCAACGTTACCAGGAACAGAAATCAGCTCACTTTGAGGGGAGACTGCCTCATAATCATCAGCATACCTATTTAAATCACATACAAGACGAGATACCTTACTGGCCACCAACGGCGCATCTAACTGACGTGCCATAAAGTATGAAACGTTGAGAGCACCTATATCCCAAACCGCATGACTTAAGCGATTTTCATCAAGGAGTCCTAAATTATTATATCGCTCAGGAATATCAAAAGAGGCGTGCTCACAGACCAACAGAAAACGTGATTTGCCCTCAGGATTCATCACCCCCACAACCTCATGATCACAAGGCTTTAATTTCCCCCCCTTATGGTCGATAATTTTTTGCGGTATTGTACTTTGTCGTAATTGAGCAATAACTTCACAATTTTCTAAATTACTTTCCATGTATTCTTAAAATCCAATAAACATATATAAACTGATGATAACCACATCTTTTCATAAGTCTTAAGTGTCACCCCCTCCACTTTAGACTTTTTAAATCACACGAATTTGCAAAACGCACATATAAGTGCCCCGCAAAGCTGAACCCTTTAGGGAAAGTATTATTATAAGTCGACGACTTTTTTTAATGCATCTTCTTTAATACCCTCTCCAAATTCCTCAATCAAATTTTCTTGATTCTTTGTAAGCGTAATAATACGTCGATTGACAAAAACATCAACTGCAGACTCTGCTAAGACACTCAAAGACCACATGATAAATATTCCTAAGACTACAGAGCCCCACATTATTAACCACACAAAAGGGTCTTTAGAAATCCCAAGCACATACTTTAAGGGCTCTTGATGAAAAATAACCTCGACCCAATAGGGAAAAACACCCGCAGCATTCATTATTAATATTATCGATTTAGGCTGATACCCTTTTCCTCGCATATACATAATATTTAGCAAAGATGGCATCATTCCAAAAAATATAATTATCGCTGAGTGTATAGAAACGAAAGTCGCAATAACGACACAGAACAGCACGATATAGCTTGATGCGTAACCCTTTTTTCGTTTAACCGCAGGTTTATTATTCAATAGACTATTCATTGCTTAACAAATAATACATAAAATACGGATAAACATAATAAAAAATAAGCTAAAACGCTTGAGACTTTATACCCGATACGAATAGCTAACTTTTTACGTGTTTTATTATCTATCTTTAAATTATTAATTTCATTATCAATTCTTAAAAACTTATTAACAGCATCATCATATTCTAAGTGATCTTGGTTTATAGAGCTTTTATCGGTTGCAATATCTAAAATCTGACTTAACTCCCCTTTCTTCGCAACATTTTGTAACCGTTCAATCATTTTGGTGCGTCTAATGTGAGAATAATACACCGATAAGGCAACATCCATACTATTGACAAACCAAAGAGCTAAATCGGGAAGAGGACGGCGATAGAGCTCTTTTTGTGCGAGGGCAATAAGGATAAGATATGACATTTTCTTTGTTTCCGCATTATCTTCTTTGGAGGAAAGCCAAATACGATAAAGTTCTTCAACTTTACTGGAATGAGAACATATGAAAGTAAAAATATGTTTCTCCATAAATATAGCATTTGGATTGCGCTTTGCCTCTTCATTCATGGCCAGTAAAAGAGATTTTATGGTAAAACAATAATATTGTGTAATGGAAGGGCTTAAACATGGGACAGATTGATTGAAGTCGTACAAAAGACGCTCCATACCAGTATATAGTTTATTATCAATCACATGACTCTGCATACGTTCATAAAGATTGTCATTGCTGTTTGAAGAAAGAAAAATACTCCTTACCTTAGACATATACGTCAGCAGGCCTTTGTTAATGACCGCACGGATCTGATTAATCTTACTATAATTTTTCGTTAGGTAAGCGTCGCCAATAACCGACCCGATGCCATCAGAACAAAAAGAAAGACTTCGGTATCTCAAAGGACTATAAGGGTCAAGCACCAAAATAACCTGCGCTAAAAGGAGGTGACCTGAATCACCGAGGTTGTCAGCTTCAGAAAAACCAACACTGAGGCTAATTTCTTGGGCAGATTGGGCGTCGCTCAAGTTACGTTTTAACCAATACTCTATTTTTTCTTCTCGTATGAACAATATGGCGCTTTCTTGCTTATCGAACATAGAAAAGGCTAACAACCGTTTATAAAAGTAGTCCTTACCAAGAAAATGAATAGGGGTATTTGCCTTCTTATCAGGCATAAATCGGCGTGTTCTAAACACCTTACCATCTTGCCATGCGCGGATATAATGAATATTCCAACGATCTTCGGTCGAATCGACGACGCACCCTCGTAAAAAGTGAGAGACCGAATATGAAAACCGCTCTTCACCTACCAACGTCATGAATGTACCCAAAATTATTTTATGGACAATAATCGTCTCGTCCTTGCGCCCCAGGGCAGGATCTTTACCGATTAATAGGCCAATTATTGTCACACCGAACGCATAAATATCATCAAGATGAGACCCCACACCCCGACCAATTTTAGATGCCATCATGCGATCAATTGGTTCATAGACAATTGGTAAATTAAACCCAGGAGAATTAATAAAACACTCCCCTAAAATAACGCTCCCTTTCCCTTTTTCCTTACACCAAATATTACTCAAGTGAATAGATCGATGAACTAAGTTAGAATTAACCAAACTCTCAAGCCCACTCAGGAGCATAGGCATAATTACTTCGAGGACTTCTTTTTGGGTAAACTTGTTAATAAAATTCTCATTAGGGCGCACCAATTGCCCCCCTTGAGGAAATTCTACAATAATTGCATAGCGGGGCTGTAGTTTATTAGGATCCATGACCAAGCCATGGGCTTGAACATACACCAGACCTAAGATGTTGTTTTGGTGAAGAATACGAATGGGACGCGTCCGAAAAAGCGTATCCGGCTTACATACTAAAGCAAGAAAACTAGAGGAACTCTGCTCATCAACAACGCTATAAGCATCAGCTGTTTCCATACTAAAGGCCAATATATTATCCTCAAAGTTAACGCGATAACGGCTCGAAACTTTGTTATTGAGTGAATAAATATTATTGTCAAAAGATAGTTTTTTTTCTGGTAAGACAGCAGGATTCGTTTCCTCCGATAGTTTTTCTGAGTCTATATCATCATTTTTAGTATCTATTGTCATGGGCTAAAATCAGTATATAAAGATTATCCATCCATATCATGAATTTGAAAAAAACAGCTTGATAGCGTTAACCTAGGATATCACATTAAAAATCCACTTTATTCATAACTAACAATTTATTTATACTATTACATATACTATGAAATCAATAGTCCTGTATTTATTTACTATTTCCTAGAAAGTCATATTTTAGGATGGAATCTTGACGTTCAGGACTGGTTGAAATAATCACAACAGGCGTTTCTGTAAACTTTTCAATAAACTGAATGAACTCATGGGCTGCCAATGGCAAATCATCCCAAGATCGAACGCCTCTGGTGTTACTCTGCCACCCAGGCATTGTATGATAAATCGGTATCACTTTCTCAACTTCAGTAGTGCTGAAAGGTATATGATCGATTTTTTCACCATTAAGCTCATAACCTATACATATTTTTATTTCACTAAATACATCTAAAATATCCATTTTAGTTAAGGCAAGGCCATTAATACCACTAATAGCAATGGATTGACGCAGTAAAACAAGATCGATCCATCCACTTCGACGTGAACGCCCCGTAACAGTTCCAATCTCGTGACCACGCTCACATAAAAGGGCGCCAACCTCATTTCTTTGCTCTGTTGGGAAAGGCCCTTCCCCTACCCGTGTTACGTAGGCTTTGGTGATTCCGAGCACATACCCTGCTTGATTAGGACCAACGCTTGCCCCAAGAGAGACCTGCCCTGCAATGGTATTTGAACTTGTAACATAGGGATACGTTCCATTATCCACATCAAGCATGGCGCCTTGAGCACCTTCAAATAAAATACGTTTATTTTCACGCCGCGCCTTATCCAGAAACTGCCATGAAGTTTTGATATAGGGCTGAACCTTCCAAGAGACATCTTTAAGTTGCTGGAAAACCTGATCACTATCAACAAGATCAACACCCATCCCTTTACGCAAATAATTATGATAGGAAGTTAAATTATCAACTTTACTTTTCAGGTCATCACACTGCAGATGCCCCATTTTAATAGCCCTTCTCCCGACTTTATCCTCATAGGCAGGACCGATACCCCGCTGGGTGGTACCAATTTTTGAATTACTGTTCATACTCTCCCGAATCTGGTCAAGTTCCACATGCAACGGCAAAATCAAACACGCATTTTCAGAAATCACGAGATTATCAGGAGAAACTTTAACCCCCTGTCCACGTAGTAAACTTATCTCTTGATCCAATGCTGACAAATTAATAACAACACCGTTCCCAATCACCGAAACCAGCTCAGGTCGCATAATTCCACTTGGCAACAAACTTAACTTATAGGTAACATCGTCTATGACAATAGTGTGCCCCGCATTATGTCCGCCTTGAAACCGTACGACAATATTCACGTGCTCCGCTAACCAATCAACAATTTTGCCCTTACCTTCATCACCCCACTGAGATCCTACTACAGTAAGATTCTTCATACATCTACTCCTTGCATTACAGGCTCAATATGCCCATTATTCCAAATAAAGTCACACTTTTGTGATCGGGCAACTTCTACATCCACACCTTCAGTATGGCACCAGACTGTCGCATATCCTTTTTCATGCAACTGCTCATACTGCTCAAGTTTTAAACTATGCGGCACCAAAATAGATAAACTCCGTTTTGGGTCAGGTATGACCTTAAGGATTGTGTCTAAATAAATTGACGCACCAACAGCGGTTTCAATACTATCAATACAATACCGGCCGCCCCGCCCAAGTTCTGAGTTAACACCCCGAGAAAACAGGGTAAAGCCAAGGCCAGTCTGGTATTCAAACCCGTGGTATTCTCCTAAATCTATGGTCAAGTCAACATCAGGATTACTTTTTGAAAACAACGTTGCCAATGATTTTAAACTTTCTCGAATCTTCAAGCCTTTCTCAGGTAAAACCAGGGACTCAAATCTTTTCATTGCTACCTCAAAAGGCCCCGTACATGCGATCAATTCGGCAAGCATGGTCACGAGATCTTGCGGCCACGACTCAGGAAGTTGGGAGAGGTCTTTCCGGTCCATCACCCGACGGGCAATTGCCACATCCTCCTCACCAAGATTATAGGAGGCACAAATGGTAGGCACCAATATAGGACTGGTTAGGTCAACAGAGAGCTGGGAAATTCCTATCGATTTTAACGTATAAATTGCAATACTTAAAACTTCGAGATCCGCAATAATTGCCTCTGACCCGATAAGCTCAAACCCTGCCTGGGTAAATTGACGCTCTGGCCGTAAACTATCGCCTTTGACGCGTAAAACCTGACCCGTATAACTAAGGCGCAATGGCCGCGGCTCATTAACAAGACGTGTCCGCGCAATACGCGCCACTTGAGGCGTAATGTCCGAACGTATGGCCATGGTGCGCTGAGTAATCGGATCCATAGCTAAAAACTTTTTTGCTGAAGGTTGGTTACCTTGATGCAAGGTTGCTTCAAACTCAGCTAAAGGAGGTTTAACCCTTTTATAGCCATATTTTTCAAAACACTTCTCAAGGACTAAAACAAGATGATGCTCCTTTAAAGCTGTTGGAGGTAATTCATCGCGCAGCCCTTCAGGTAACAGGGAATCATTCACAAATATATCCTTAAACTAACCCTCAAATAATTGACACGCTTGAAGCTTAGGGTGCTTATCATTGATATGTCCCTAAGCTTCAAGGAGTATAAGATTCATAATAAGTAAAAACCTTTATACAAACAAATAAAATATAAAAGGGTTTTCACTTAAATCAATCTTAAAAGCTCAATTGATGAACAGTTTTCGTATGAGGCAGGTCTCGTAAACTATTAATTATGGATTCATCAATGGGTTCATCCACTTGAATCACACAAATAGCCTCCCCTTTATCAGTACATTGGGAAAGGACAAGGTTTCTAATATTTATCCCTGCTTTTCCTAACAGACTGCCAGACGCCCCAACAAAACCAGGTTTATCAACGTTGATAATAAAGAGCATATTCCCACTAAAATCAATTTCCACTTTAACGCCGTTAATGGCAATTATCCTCGGAACGCTGCCATGGACGATGGTACCACTAATGGTACGGGTCTGGTTCTGGGTTTGAAGAGTTAAGCTGATCATACTTTGATAATTTATTTTTTTATCAGACTTGACCTCTTTATACTCAATTTTTCGCTCTTTTGCCAAATAGGGAGCATTCACCTGATTCACAAAGGCCACCATGTGTTTTAAAAGGCCCTCAAGAACCGCAACTTTTATAGCAGAGGTATTCTTCAACGAAGTCACCTCCCCTTGCAACTCACAGGTAACAGACTGAATTGATGACTTGGTTATTTGACCTGAGAAACTCGCAATTAATTGTGCAAGATTAATGTATTGTCGCAAATAAGGTATTTCGTCCGCACTCATAGAAGGGACGTTTAAAGAGTTCTCAATAACACCATTTTGCAGCATGTTAGCCAATTGTTCAGCAACCTGTAACGCCACATTATCTTGCGCCTCTAATGTGCTGGCCCCCAAGTGCGGCGTACAGATAACCTGCTTCATACCAAACAGAGGATTGTCATAGGAGGGTTCATCCGAAAAGACATCCAGTGCAGCTCCCGCAACGTGCCCACTCTCAATCGCTGCTTTTAAATCACTTTCAACAACTAATCCACCACGGGCGCAATTAATAATAAAAACCCCCTTTTGCATCTTAGACAATGCCTCTTGATTTATTATATTGCGGGTTTTGTCGGTTAAGGGTGTATGGAGCGTAATAAAGTGAGATTTACTTAGAAGCTCATCAAAATTCACTTTTTGTACGCCCATTTCAAAGGCTGAATTTTCAGATAAAAATGGGTCAAAAATAATTACGTGCATCTTGAGGCCAATAGCGCGGTCAATAACAATTCTTCCGATATTACCCGCGCCGATCACACCAAGAGTCTTTCCAAAAAGCTCAACACCCATGAATTTAGACTTTTCCCACTTACCCTCATGGGTAGAGTGATTTGCTTGTGGGATGTGACGCGCCAACGACATAATCATGGAAATAGTATGCTCCGCCGTTGTAATAGAATTACCAAATGGTGTATTCATAACAACGATACCGCGAGAAGTTGCAGAGCTGACATCAATATTATCAACCCCAATACCCGCACGTCCAATCACCTTAAGGTTAGAGGCGGCATCCAAAATATCGGCCGTAATTTTGGTTGAAGAACGAATCGTAATGCCCTCATAGTTCCCAATAATTTCTTTGAGCTCATCTGGGGCTAATCCTGTAATCACATCAACATGAATACCACGATCTTTAAGCATCTTAGTAGCGCCATGTGCCATTTTATCCGCAATAAGTACTTTTATCATAAAATTTTCCTCATTCTTTTCTCTGATGATTTTAATTAAAATTCTTCTTTAAGAACTTCTAAGAACGCCCAATCAAGCCACTGACATAAAGATTCAATGTCAGACTTCTCAACGGTTGCGCCCCCCCAAATACGTAAACCCACAGGCGCGTCACGATAACTATTTATATCAAAAGCAACTTTTTCATTCTCTAGTAAACGCACTAAGGCGCTAATGAAACCTTTTTGCTTCTCCAGAGGTAAAAACAGGAAACCTGGATCAATGATTTTAAGACAAATAGACGTGTTGGAACGGATATTCTTATCATTGACCAAAAATGCAAAATACGTGCTCTGCTCAAGCCATCTCTCAATCACAGCCAAATTATCCTGGGAGCGCTGGACCAAGACTTCTCTTCCAAGGCTTTGAGCCCACTTAAGAGCATCCAGACAATCTTCCACGCAGATCATGGAAACCGTATTAATGGTTGCCGCTTTAAAAACATCAGTCATAAGTTGATTATCTTTTGTTAACCGGAATACCTTAGGCAAGGGCCTAGGCGGGCTATAAGACTCAAGGCGCTCAACGGCGCGTGGACTTAAAATTAAAACCCCATGGGCCGCTTCCCCTCCTAAAACTTTCTGCCAACTATAGGTCGCAACATCAATTTTGTCCCACGGCATGTCCATAGCGAATACAGCGCTGGTCGCATCAACCAACGTCAAGCCCTTGCGGTTACTCGGGATAAAGTCGCCATTGGGCACCTTTACGCCACTGGTTGTTCCGTTCCAGGTAAAGACCACATCCCGATCAAAATTCACCTTTGTAAAATCTGGTATCTCTCCGTATCCAGCTTCAAACGTGCGGGTATCTTCCAGTTTTAAATGACTGATTGCATCTTTTACCCATCCACTTCCGAAACTTTCCCATGCCAGTAAGTCAACACCTCTCTCACCAAGAATATTCCACATCGCCATCTCAAATGCTCCGGTGTTTGACCCAGGAACAATCCCGAGCAAATAATCATCCGGCAACCCAAGCAATTGACGACTCAAGTCTATAACTTCTTGAATACGCTGCTTCGCCGGTTTTGCTCGGTGAGATCGTCCAACCAGCGCCCCTAACAAAGCATCAAATGACCAACCCGGACGCTTCGCACAAGGCCCACTAGAGAAATTAGGATTTTGAGGACGAGAGATAGGTTTCATATCTGATGTATTCCTTTCACAACATGGTGCATAAAAAATATGCAAGCTCAGTAAACTCTCCACACTATGAAATAATTTGTAAAAGTCCGCAACACGTTTTATATGCTCTAAAAGAGTATAAAGCGCATATAAAACCTATGTCACCAGTCTAAAAGGAACTTTTATCTGAATAAAAATATACTTTAAGGGCTAAATTAAAGCTATTATGATGATATTTTTTTCAAAAGTCGATTTTTATGTCATCAAGATGAAAAGCATGGTTCAAAGGCCCATTTCCAGCCCCAAACCTTGGGGCACTGACAATGGCTTTTTGCACATATGCTTGGGCGTACTTTACGGATTCATATAGACTTTTCTGTTGAGCAATGCCAACAGCAATTGCCGAGGCCATCGTACAGCCCGTTCCATGGGTATGAACAGAATTTATTTTATGGGCTTTAAAGGTGAATTCTTCCCCTGAAGATAAGCAGAGAAGGTCAATAAGCTCATTCCCCTTCATATGGCCACCCTTGAGTAAAACAGCTTGGGCACCCATAGCAATAATCTTTCTGGCAACAGACTGCATATCGGTAAAGTTGTCGATTGTCATTTCAGCCAGAACTTCAGCTTCTGGTATATTCGGCGTCACAATACACGCTTGAGGCACAAGGGTTGCCATCAATGCTTTGGTCGTTTGGTCATCAGTAAGACGTGCCCCCCCTTTGGCGCACATGGCAGGGTCAACAATCACTGGAACATCAGGAGCATAGCGGGCAAGCGTTTCCGAGATGGCCTCAACAATATCACAGGATCCAATCATGCCAATTTTAACCGCATCAACCCCAAGGTCAGTTATCACGCTGACCATTTGGTCAACCACAAACCCCTTAGGAATTGGATAAATCCCTTGAACTCCAACCGTATTTTGCGCTGTTAATGCGGTAATTGCCGTCATTGCAAACCCCTGCAAAACGGTAACCGTTTTTATATCCGCTTGAATCCCCGCGCCACCACCAGAGTCTGAACCGGCAATAATTAAAACACGACCCTTCATTAAACTTTATCTCCCTTAGCCAAAAAACTCATAAATTAGTCCCTAGGATGCGCCAGCACCCTTATGCTCGTTAAAAGATTTATGTGTCACCTGATGCCAATACCCAACCGCAGACAAAAGAATAACAACCGCTACAGCTTGGTGAAACGCACCCAATAAAATGACATTAAACCACAACAAAGTAACAATCCCAAGGATCACTTGCACCAAAACCGTGATACACAAAATTGTCGGCCAAAAAAGGTCTTTTTTCTGCCTAAGGTGACGAATGAACACGGTCAGGATCACCCCAGAAACAACGAAAGCAAAAGTACGATGATTAAATTGTACAGCAGTAATGTGCTCAAACGGCGCACGCCATTTGGGTTCGTAAAGCCAATAATGATTCGGCACCAATTGCCCATCCATGAGGGGCCACGTATTATAAACACTCCCCGCATCTAAACCTGAGACAAATGCTCCCAAAATAATCTGGACAAAAACACACCCATACACCACGAGCCCAATATTTAATAAAGACCCATCTCTAGCGGAGCCGACTCCAGGAACTTGCTTATATACGCTTAGCCAGTCCCACCATATGAGTGATAAAATAATGAGTGCTAGCCCCAAATGTGACGCAAGGCGGTAATGACTTACATGAGGATTTTCAACCAAGCCGCTCTTTACCATCCACCAGCCAAGAATGCCCTGCACCCCAATTAGGATTAAAAAAAGCCAAACCCGATTTCTAAAGTATGGCTCAATCCACTTTCTGATAATCAGATAGAAAAAAGGTAAAGCTGCCGCAAGGCCAATTATACGCCCCAACAGTCTGTGAGCATACTCAAAAAAGAAAATATACTTAAAGTCGCTTATGGTAATATCATAATTGATTAATTGAAACTCGGGAAATTTTTTGTAGTTATTAAATTCGACTGTCCACTGATCAAAGGTCAGAGGCGGCAACCAACCAAAAATAGGTTTCCAGTCCACCATACTTAAACCCGAATCGGTCAAACGCGTGACACCGCCTAAACTGATCATGAATATCAAAAGAAAAATCATAAATCCAAGCCATACCAATACAAAGCGATAGGCAGATTCATTTTTTATCATCAAACCACTCTCCTCAATATAAACCCATTTTAAAAATTATACACTGTTAAAGTCTATATTTGTATAAAATTAAAGAGGGCATGCCTAAATAATCAATACTTGAAAAATGGTCAGAGCGGCGGGATTTGAACCCACGACCCCTACACCCCCAGTGTAGTGCGCTACCAAGCTGCGCCACGCTCTGTTCTTAAATATACTGTTTTTTTATGACCACAATTTAGGAAAATCACCATAATACATTTACTCCGCAAGAACAATCGTAAAATTATATTCAATATGAAAATAAGGGTTATGAGTTATCTCATATCAGGTGTGACCCCGACACCTGAGCTTACATGATTACGACTTGTCAGACCGGTGACGGTTTAAATGTTTTTGAATACCCCTCAGATCATTCAAACACCTTGTACTTATATTGAGAAATTCAAGCTAAATAAGCATGAACGATATCTGTCGGCAGCTGAACTTGAGGCTTTAATCAGAAACATTAAATGATGCTGAGACGTTCAAACTTGAAATCCAAAGTGTCATTTACTCTATTCGTTTGTTGATACTAACTGGATGTAGGGTGCGTAAAGTCACTTCTTTGCGCTGGTCTTATGTTGGTCTTGAGAATGATTTATTGAAGCTACCACCCTCTAAAACGGGTGCAAAATCAGTTTATCTATCATCTCCATCGATTGATGGTTTTCTCTTCTATTAAAAAGATCAAAGGTAATCCATTTGTTATGGTGGGTAAGAAAGAAGGTGCTCATCTTGTTAATTTGAGAAAACCTTGGCTTCTAATTAGAAGTTCTGCAGCTGTAAGGCTTTTGCAGAGTGACGAGTTAGTGGGACCTTTGATAGAACAACAACGTAAAAATAAAGGTCGGGCGCCTTCATATGATCAGCTTTCTGGCCTTTAGCGTAAAGGCAAGTATTGATTTGCCTGTTGGGGTAACTGATGTTCGGATTCACAATCTTCGTCATAGTTTTGTCTTGAAGATATGCGCGAACTTTCAGAACGATACCTCGGATGGTAATATTTCCTGATCAATATCAATAAAATAAACAAAAGTAGGTCATTGATAACGATTTAATTTCTTTGCCCAGTTAATGGATGCTCAGACTCAGCTCACAGTCATGACCCTAGAAGCCCATATGCGGACCGCTGAGTCATGATTGGGCTGTAAGTTAAACAATATATTCACTGAGGCAACATATTTATCCGTCTCTATGGCTCTGTAAAAGGCTTTCCATCACATAGGGAATGTTTGGACCCCTTCAAGTATATGCCGCATCATTCAAGTATATGCCGCATCAAAGAAATACTAAGTCCTCAGATGTGTCTTGGCAGCAAAAACTAGTAAAACCGGATCTCTGACATATCGACACGTTTTAGAACGTCTATTCAAACTCATTAAAAACAAACAGTATTATGTAACCTCATTTGTATAGACGAAACACTTCACAGAATGACGTTTTCGTTGTTGATGCAAAATCTGCATGATATAAGGCAAAAAAGGCATTGGACTGACTTTTTTTAGTCAGTAAACTTATTATTAATTTATTAAGAAGCTTGTGATCAGTATATCTCAAATTACTTTGGTCACACTTTGAATGGCTAGATACAATAGCCGCATTTATAAGGGGAGGAGCACTATGGAGCCGATTATTAAAGTGACTAATCTTAATAAGTGGTACGGCACATTTCAGGCACTTACAGACGTGAACTTGGAGGTTTCATTGGGGGAACGCATTGTTGTTTGCGGACCATCCGGTTCTGGGAAATCAACCATGATCCGTTGCCTAAATCGACTAGAAGTCTTTCAAGGTGGTAGTGTTGAAGTAGATGGTGTTCAGTTAACGACGGACATTCAAAATATTGAAACTGTTCGTCGTAATGTCGGTATGGTGTTCCAGCATTTCAACCTGTTTCCACACCTGACAGTGCTTAATAATTGCACATTTTCCTTACGCTGGGTACTTAATATGGCTGCAAAAGAAGCCCGTGACCTAGCAATGGAATATTTGACCCGTGTCAGGATTCATGAGCATGCACATAAGTTTCCTGGTCAGCTATCTGGTGGGCAGCAACAACGCGTAGCAATTGCACGTGCTCTTTGTATGAAACCGCGTGTGATGCTGTTTGATGAACCGACTTCAGCTCTGGACCCTGAAATGGTGTCTGAGGTTTTGGATACCATGGTCGAACTAGCTGAGGGTGGCATGACAATGGTTTGTGTGACCCATAAGATGGGTTTCGCCCGCAAGGTGGCCGATCGTGTCATCTTTATGGATGCAGGTCAAATCTTGGAAGAGAACAATCCTGAAAGTTTTTTCTCTAACCCTCAAACAGATCGTGGGCGCGAATTCCTGAGTCAGATTATTCACTGATTTAAGAGCTAGCGAAAAACCAATTAAAAAACAGTCAAGTTCTTTGGTCTTTAAAGGATTAACAGTATGGTAGGCAACAAACGTATACGTGATTACGATATTGAAATTGGTGAAATGACGCCAGGTGCTCGCAATGCAATATCAGATATTGAAGGTGTTAAGGTTGGTCATTGTACATTGAGCGATGGCGCAGTGCAGACAGGCGTCACAGCGATTATTCCTAACAAGGGTAATCTCTTTAAGAACAAGGTAATAGCAACACCTCATGTGATTAACGGCTTTGGGAAGTTCGTTGGCTTGCTTCAGGTTGAAGAGATGGGCGTGATTGAAACACCGATTATCCTGACCAACACATTGAGTATAGGTACAGGTTGTAATGCCTTGATTGAATATATGCTCGACCAAAACAATGATATTGGTGTGACGACAAGTACGGTTAACCCAATTGTCTGTGAATGTAATGACGGATACCTCAATGACATTCGTACACCTAATGTCAGACCTGAACATATTTTTGAAGCCCTAAGGCAGGCGGATGAGGACTTTGATGAAGGCGCTGTTGGTGCGGGAACGGGAATGTCCTGTTATAAACTAAAGGGTGGTATCGGAACAGCATCACGTCAAATAAATCTCGATAAAACCTATCATCTTGGGGCATTGGTTTTGTCAAATATGGGGCAAACGCGTGATTTCGCAATCAAAGGCAATAAAATCGGGCAAGAAATTCTTCGCCGTATTGAAGAAGATCCATTACCCGATGTGGGTTCCATCATCATCGTACTGGCAACAGATGCTCCTTTAAATGAGCGTCAACTCAAACGCGTGGCTAAACGTGCCGTTGTCGGGTTGGCCCATACTGGGTCATATATTGGCACCGATAGTGGTGAAATCGTCTTAGCCTTTAGCACTCAGAATAGTGTTCCCCATTATGAACAGGAACAAATCGCATCCTGTCAACGTATGCACGAAAGTAATATTGACTTGTTTTTTAGAGCTGCCAGCGAAGTAACAGAAGAAGCCATTCTGAATTCAATGATTGCAGCACCGGCAACTGTGGGAAGATATGGGTTAATGCGTCGCTCACTTAAAGATTTTGAAGACCTTTTAGGACCGTGTGTTTGAGTTGATTAAGCCTTAAGACTTGAAAATAAAGACACCAATAAGACACACATATTTTTAAAGATCAAACTTAGATTTTGTAACTTGGAGGACTAATATGTTTAATTTTAAGAAGCTTTCAGCGATTTTCGTTGGTGGTGTTGTATCAATGGGTGTTGCCCTTTCTACACCAGCACAAGCTGATACACTGGACGAAGTAAAAGAGCGTGGTTTCTTGCGCTGTGGAACCAGTAAATCAAAATCTGGTTTTGCCTTGCCTGAAGATAAAGGCTGGAAAGGGATTGAAATTGATTTCTGTAAAGCAATTACAGCCTCAATTTTTGGTGATGTTTCTAAAAAAGAAATCGTACCTGTAACATCAAAAACTCGCTTCACTGCGCTGACAAGTAAGTCAATTGATGTTTTGCTTAAAGGCACAACTTGGACATACTCTCGTGATGCCAAGTTAGGTGTCGATTGGGCTGCTTATTTCTTCTTTGATGGTCAGGGATTCCTGGTTGCAAAAAATATTGGTGTCACATCAGGTAAGGATCTTGATGGCGCGACTGTCTGTGTATCCCCAGGTACAACTAGTGAGAAAAACGTTGCGGACTATTTTCGTATTCACAATATGACGTACACACCGGTTGTCATCGGCTCTAGTTCGGAAATTCTGGCAGCGATCCAGGCAGGTCGTTGTGATGTTGTTACCAATGATATTTCTGCTTTAGCATCTAACCGCTTGAAGTTCTCGAACCCAGATGATTTTGTTGTTCTACCTGACAACATCGCGAAAGAGCCGCTTTCTATCTACACACGTCAAAATGAAAGCCGCTGGAAGGACATTGTGACCTGGACACGCCATGTATTGGTTGAAGCTGAAGAATTGGGCCTGACACAGGAAAATGTTGAAGAAGCGCTTGCGAAAAACAATGACCCGCGCGTTGAACGTTTGCTCGGTAAAACAGGTTCTTATGGCGAAATGCTTGGTCTATCTAATGATTGGGCACTGAATGTTATTAAAGCAGTTGGGAACTATGGTGAAGTATTTGACCGTAATGTTGGTAAGGGTTCTAAACTCGGACTTCCTCGTGATCTAAACCGTCAATGGAAAGATGGCGGATTAATGTTTGCACCTCCATTCCGCTAATCGGTTCTGTGCCAAGTAGGGTTGTATTTTCCCGTTACAACCCTACTTTTCCTTTTTTTATGATAAAGGCTTCGTGATTATGTTCGCATTCCTAAGAGATGAAAAAAAACGTGCAATTTTTGACCAGTTCATATTTGTGGTTGTTGCTGTTTTTATTATCTATTATCTCGGCAATAACCTTATGGAAAACCTCAACCGCCTTGGAATTTCAACAGGGTTCGGCTTTTTATGGGAACAATCAGGGTATAATATCGGTGGCTCCTTAATTCCTTATAATGATTACAACACATACGGTCATGCCCATATTGTCGGCTTGTTGAACACGCTTTTATCTACCACCTTGATTATTATGTCGGCCAGTGTTCTCGGATTTGTTCTTGGTATGATGAGAATGAGCCCGAACCCTCTTTTAAGCAACACTATAAGATACTTAATTGAACTTTTAAGAAATATCCCGTCGCTTGTTCATATTGTAATCTGGTTTGCGCTGACTTTGCGTCTGCCTTCTGTACGTCAAAGCTTTAATATTAATGATACTGTTTTTATCAACAATCGTGGCATCAATCTTCCATCGCCAACATTTGAACCGATGATGTGGGCTGTAACCTTTGTTTTTTTCACATTGCTTGCCGTCGCTTTTATTCGTCGTAAGCGAGCTGAAAAACATATGGAAATGACAGGTGAATATCGTCCTACTTTTCTGACAAATACACTTATGATTTGGGGCGTAACCTTAATTTTTTATGTAGCCTTAGATGGCCCAATTGTGTGGGAAATCCCAGCCCTTAAAGGCTTTAACTTTAAAGGTGGTATCAACATGGTACCAGAGCTGGTTGCCATTTGGATCGCCCTATCAATTTACTTTGCAACTCACGTAGCGGAATTGATTCGGGGTGGTGTTCAAGCAGTTTCTCACGGACAGACTGAAGCAGCTGAAACTTTGGGTGTGAAACGTTGGATCACCATACGCTATATCGTTATCCCACAGGCCTTGCGTGTAATTATTCCACCATTGACAAATGTTTATCAAAATATTCTGAAAACCACATCATTGGGGGTTGCCATTGGCTTCACTGAAATGACTGCAACGACTGGCGGAACAACGTTGAACCTGACAGGTCAAGCTGTTGAATGCATTCTTATTCTTATGGTGAGTTACGGAACGATCAGCCTCTTCCTTGCGTGGGTCATGAATATTATTAACAAACAAGTCGCCATTGTAGAGCGTTAATAGAGAGCTTTATTATGTCCAATACAGAAATGAATACGACGCCAGCCCCCCCCTCTCTTCCTACCAGGGATGTTCTTTGGAAGCGCGTTCGTGAAACATATTTTTCAAGTAGATTGAATACGGGAATTACACTTTTTATGATTCTCTTTTTCGTGCTTGTTCTTCCCCAAATTGTACAGTGGGCTATTTTAGATGCCGTTTTTATCGGTGATGCTGCTGCTCTTTGTGAACAAGCCAGCGGTGCCTGTTGGCTTCCTATTGCGGACCGTGCAAAATTATTCGTTTATGGCTTCTTCCCTGATAGTGAAACCTGGCGCGTAAATATTGTCTTCCTAGCAAGCTTTCTCACACTGATCGTACTTGTCTGGAAGAAAGTCAACATGCAAATCAAACTTATCTACGTTTTGTTTGTTTTGCCTACTTTGACATTTACCTTGCTTTATGGCGGTGTTTTTGGTTTAGAACGTGTCAGTAGTAACGATTTTGGCGGTTTGGTAATTACCGTTTTCCTAGGTCTTATCGGTTCTATTCTATCATTGCCTGTCAGTATTTTTCTCGCGCTGGGTCGGCGTTCAGAAATGCCCATCATTCGGAGTTTTTGTATCTTTGTCATCGAAGTTTTACGGGCGATGCCAATGATCACATGGCTCTTTATGGCCGTACTCATTCTTCAGCTGTTCTTACCTGAAGGTACCGAATTCGATAAAATGGTTCGTGTTGTTATTTTACTGATTCTGGTATCTGCTGCTGGTAAAGCTGAGATCATCCGTGCGAGGCTTCAGGCAATCCCAAAGGGGCAATATGAAGCTGCTGCAGCTTTAGGCGTAGGGTATTGGAAAACAACAACTTTTATTATCATGCCACAAGTTTTGAAAATTTCAATACCGGCATTACTCAATTCATTTATTGGGCTCTTTAAAGATACATCTTTGGTTGCGATTATTGGTCTTTTAGATTTCCTTGCCGTAGGCATTAGTACCATGGAAAGTGATGAATGGGGCCGTTATGCCGTTGAAGTCTATATCTTCGTTGCCCTTGTTTATTTCGTCATTCTCTTTACGATTTCACGCTTCAGTTTAACGCTAGAACGCCAATTGAAAACCGATCACTAGACAATTTTAAGTGTTTACAGAGTGTATAGCCCTAACAGGAAGGCATATAAATATGACCTTATCTAATGTGCGTATTGAAACGGATAGCCTTGGTGAGGTCGCTATTTCTTTAGAGGCTGCCTGGGAAAGCCAGACGCAGCATGCAATCGATAATTTTCCGATTACTGGTGTTAGGATTAATCATTATCCAGAGCTGATAGTTGCGCTGGCCCAAATTAAGGCTGCATGCGCCCGAGCGAATTTCGATTTAGGAACAATTACAAAGGAACAAGCCAATACGATTATCTCTGTGTCTGAAGAAGTTATTGTAGGAAAGCATCATGACCAGTTTGTTGTCGATGTTATGCAAGGTGATGCGGGTACATCCACAAACATGAATATAAATGAGGCAAATGCAAAGTGACGATTGTTGGTATCAAGCCATCAAAAATAGAAATTGTAGGAGGGTTAGGCGCATTGGCCGGTGCTGATCTTTTAAATAGAATTACGCAGGCAATTAAGAAATATATTGCCACACAAGAGCGTCAACCTCGTGTTATCGGTGTTATCACTACACCTTTTGTCAGACAAAGCAATTTATTTGAGAATGCTGTTCCCGAAGGGGTGCGCGTAGAATATCCATCTGATGAGCTGGAAGCAGCTTTGCTGGATGGTATTTATGGGAAAAACGGGTTTAAAAGTGGAAACCGTGGCATCAGAATTACAAACCCGATTGAAGAAATTCTGAACGAGTTTAAAAGCAAAGGTGTTAAAGTTGTAATACCTGGAATGACTGAAATTCCATTATTGATGGCGCAGCTTTTTATACCTGAAGATTTAAGCCTTGTTGATACGAATTCAATTTATGCTGCTTATGCGTTGCGTGAAAGTGATACCATCCACTTTAAATCTTTTAAAATTGGTGTTGTTGACGGGGTCGGCCCAGCTGCGACAGGAGATTCTTTGGATAAAATTGTCTCCAATACGGTTCGAGAGAAAGGTCAGGATCATGTTAAGGTTTTGGTCGAACAGAACCCAAAAACTCCTGACCATACCGAGAACTTGATTGGTCAAGGTACAGACCCAACTATTACGCTTTATTCAACCCTGATTTTGGTACAAAAATGTATTGAACATACTGTTACGAGGAGGACAATATGACTTATTCACTTGCTATTCACGGGGGCGCTGGTGTTATGCCCAAGGCAGTGATGACTGCTGAAAAAGATGCTGCATTTCGTCACAGCCTTAACCTTGTAATTAAGGCAGGCGAAGATGTTTTGCGCGCAAACGGCACAGCCCTAGATGCGGTTACTGCTGCTGTTTATACCCTAGAAGATGACCCCCTTTTTAATGCAGGGCGTGGTGCTGTTTTCAATGTGCAAGGTAAACAAGAAATGGATGCTGCCATTATGGAGGGAGAAAAGCATCAAGCTGGTGCAGTTGCCGGCATTTTTGGTCCAAAGAATCCTATAGGCGTGGCACGACTTGTGATGGAACAAACGGATCATGTTTTTATTATTGGATCTAACGCATTAAAACTTGCGAAAGATGCTGGGTTGCCGTTTGAAGAGAGTGAATATTTTTTTACTCAGGAGAGGTGGCAATCCCTTCAAAAAACACTAAAGATGCGTAAAGCAGGAGTAACCGATGATGATCCTGCACGCAAGCATGGTACTGTAGGTGCTGTAGCTCGAGATGTGTTTGGTAATTTAGCAGCAGCAACCTCAACAGGCGGTATGACTGCAAAAGAAGCTGGCCGTGTTGGTGATACGCCATGTATTGGCGCAGGGACATATGCCGATAATGAAACCTGCGCTGTTTCTGCAACAGGCTATGGTGAGATATTTTTACGCATAACAGCAGCTTCAGAAATAGCGGCACGTATGCGTTATGCAGGAGAAAGCCTTGAATCTTCTGCTTCTCATGTTGTTATGCATGACCTTGTAAAATATGGGGGTACAGGCGGTATAATCGCTATTGATTATAAAGGAAATATTGCCATGCCGTTTAATTGTGACGGCATGTATCGTGGTTCAGTTAGACAAGATCAACAAGCCATCGTTGAAATCTATTAGGCTTTCTTCAGATCCAATAATAGTTTTCTACAGCTGGTGACTACGTGGTTTAAGGTGGTTAGAGAAGCAAATGTAATAGAGTTCTACTCCGCTTTGGATGTTAAACAGGGTTTAGTTTGATCGTTGTTGCTATTGGCCTCTTGATGGCATGGGTTTTGGGTTGGTTTTCATTAAACAAAAACCCTAGCCCAGCTACGCCAAGGAACTATACCTCTCAAAAAAATTCAGGATCAGATAAACCAAGCAGCAACTAATGAGATTTCAGGTATTACAGATAAAGCTGCCCAACTTGGCAAACTATCTAATAAAGTCCAAGCAAGTGAAAACTCTGTGGCTTCAGATATAGAAAACCTGAAAGACCGCTTGGCAAGGATTATCTGCTAAATTAGTCTTATTCCAACTCTACAGGTATGAGAAGAGAACCTTATAACATTATGGTTTTAAAGTCGAAATCCTGAGTCTACGATGCTTCGCTAAACATGTTCCAAAGGCGTTCAACATGCGGTTCCGTATTGTCTTTACAACGAAAGGCAGTGATATCCAGTGGGATGGTACAATATTCATTACACACTGGAACAAGAGCTCCTGAATCTAGATTATCTTGGGCGACAGATATTGGAAGCCAAACCATGCCAAAGCCTTGTAGTGCCATGGCCTTTAGAACACCCGTCGTAGAAGCCTCATGTGTAATGACAAACTCAATATTACCGAAGTGTCGGATTTGGTGGTTGCGGATTGGGCGATAAAGGTGACTGTTCAGAGCATATTGTACAATAGAACAGCTTTTGCCACCTGCTGGGATGGAATGAAGAGGATTTCCCGATTCATCAGGGGGGCTGACAAGTATTAATTCGTCATGTCCAATTATTTTGGAAGGGAAGCGTTCTTTATCAATAAAGTTTGAACCGCTTAAATCCTCATAGCATACAAAAAAATCCACGAGTTGTTCTTCAAGGCCATTCAGGTAATCCTCTACGCTACGGAAGTCAGTGCGGATTTTAACTTGGCCAAGACCAGGATCTTTTTGTATTTTTTGTAGCCATGAAGGAACAAAAAATTGAGCCAATGTTTGTAGTGTTGCGATGCTTAATGAGTGATGAGCGCCACGTATACGGGTGCTGATGTCATTTCTGGCCTGTTCTGCAAGACGGACAATCTGTTCTGCTATAGGTTTAAACTCTTCTCCTGCCGGCGTAAGGCAGACGGGATAGCGAGTGCGATCAATAACATCGACTCCCAACCATGTTTCTAGTGCTTTAATTCTCCGGCTAAAGGCAGGTTGTGAAACACAACGTTGTTCAGATGATGTACGAAAGTTTCCAGAATTGCATAAGTTAAGAAAATCTTCTATCCATTTTAGTTTCATCTATAAATCCTAAGTATATATTTATACATATTAAGGTTACTTAATTCTAATTTCAACTATCTCATCATTTTTGATTTCTCGTATTCACGGGGGCGCTAGTTTTGTAATTGCAGATTATCTGTGGTTCAAATTTCCCTATTTTAAAGTGACTTGTTAGGTTTCTTGCACAATTATTTTTTAAGAATGCATATAGATTACCATCTATAATACATAAATTTATTCACCAAAATATGATGTTAGTTGTTACCCAAGGGACGCTACATGGAGAGACCGAAGGACATCATTCGATGCCTTAGGTCATGTCACAGATTTTGCGTGAAATCTCGTATCTAAAAAAACCATCTATACTTATAACAACTCTAATAGTCTGTGGGCTCGGCGTTATAATAGATTTGCTCCGCAAGAACAATCGTAAAATATTATTCAATATATAAGTTAAGAGCTATCCCATATCAGGTGTGACCCCGACACCCAAGCTTACATGATTACGACTTGTCCGACCGGTGACGGTTTAAATATTTTTGAACATCCTTCAGATCATGTAATACCCCATCAAGACCCGACTTTAAGTCGTCAGTATTGTCATCCTTGAGAGTGGATAGGGGGTTAGGTTGCTGTTGTTTATGATCATCAACGGGCTGCGCCTTTGAAAGGCGATCCGCAATTTTCCCCACCTGGGAAGCCACACGGACACCATTTTCCTTAAAGACCCGTTGTACCCCCTTGATGGTATACCCCTCAACGTATAATAACATCTTAATTACACGGATTAGTTCAACATCATCAGGGCGATAATACCGGCGGCCCCCACTCCGCTTTAATGGTTTAATTTGATTAAATTTAGTTTCCCAAAATCTTAAAACATGAGACGAGAGATCAAGGCTCTCAGAAATCTCAGATATCGTCTTAAAAGCTTTTGGAGACTTCGCAGTACTCACCTTATCTAAAGGCAATAGGTCAACATCGTGATATTCCGCCATTATTTCTATCCTTAAATATCTATAGATATAACTTAACGCAATACAAAGTAATTCTAAAACTTACTCAACATATATACGAGTTTTAAGAATATTCGATGGTCTAAAAACAACAACGCGCCTAGAGCTTACAGGCACTTCTTCACCAGTTTTAGGATTCCGACCTATTCTTTCACTTTTTGAACGAATGGAAAACGTTCCAAAAGAAGATATTTTGACAGATTCACCGTTAACGAGTTTCTCGGATACGATCTCTAAAATTTCCTCGATTAAGTTTGCCGAATCAGTTCTTGAAAGCCCAACCTCAGCATATAAAGCTTCAGTCAAGTCTACACGTGTTATAGTTTTTTCAACCATCTTACCACAACCTATTCATAAGTTGTCAATTGATAATAATTATCATTAACGATACTATACCCCAGATGGACTATAGTAATAATTACTAAAAATATATTATTTATACTATTTAATATCTTAAAAGGCAAGCACCCCAAGTTAATCCACCCCCGACAGCAGCCATTAAGACCAGGTCACCTCTCTTAATTTTACCATCATTGACTCCATCGCACAACGCAAGAGGAATAGAAGCTGCCGAAGTATTTGCATGTTTATCAATAGTTACTATAACGCGATCATCAACAATCTGCATCCGCTTTTTCACTAAATCAATAATTCTTTTATTTGCCTGATGCGGAACAACCCAATTAACATCATCAATTGTAATACCAGCTTTTTGTAAGGTCAAGTTCATTGCATTAACCATATTATCGACAGCATACTTAAAGACATCAGCCCCGTTCATTTTCACCACACCGACAGTCCCCGTGCTAGACGGTCCACCATCAGTGCATAAAATCGGCCACTTTTGACCATCTGCATGCAAGCTTGATGCAAGCAGACCAAAGCGCCCTTCAGGATCACGTCTTAAAACAGCTGCCCCCGCCCCATCCCCGAAAAGGACAGCGGTTGAGCGGTCATGTTGATCTACAATTCTTGAAAATGTCTCGGCACCAATGACCAAGGCACAGCTGGCAACGCCAGCTTTAAGAAGAGCGTCCGCGGTCACAAGACCATATACAAACCCAGAACATACGGCATGAATATCCATTGCCATGCCTAAACACCCTAACTTTTCTTGAACAAAAATTGCCGTAGAGGGAAATGTTCGATCAGGGGTGGTCGTCGCCACTAATATTAAATCAATCTCTTTAATATCGACGCCGCCGCTCTTTAGGGCAATCGACGCAGCCTCGGCGCCTAAATCTGATGTTACAATATGATCTTCAGCAATATGACGTTGGGAGATTCCAGTGCGGGTACGAATCCACTCGTCAGATGTATCTAAATACTTGACTAAATCTTCGTTTTTAACAATACCAGGAGGCAAAGCAGAGCCTAAAGAGACGATCTTATTGAGTACCATAAAAAATATCTTGCTTCCCTTTAGGTTGAGGCGTCAAAAATTATTCATAAATTCAGACCATATAACGAACACGTTAGTTTTTCGCTGATCCAACTAACCCTTTGTCACCAAAGTCTGGAAAGTAAACAGAACCGACCTCATCTTGCAATTTTGACACCATTTTTTGACGCGCCAAATTCACAGCGACATCAATCGCGTTTGCATAGCTAAAGTCATTACTGCTCCCATGACTCTTCACACACAAACCGTTTAAACCGATCAGAACGCCACCATTGTAACGACTGGGATTAACAAAACCGAGTTTTCTTTTAAGGGCGGATTTGGCTAACAGGTAGGCTATCTTTGACATCAGTGAACTCTTAAAGGCTTGCTTTAAAAGCGATATGATATATTTAGCGGTTCCCTCAGTGGATTTAAGAGCTATATTCCCCGCATACCCATCAGAAACAATCACATCCATTTCACCTGTAAGGATCTCATCCCCTTCAATGAAGCCGCAAAAATCCATAGGAAAATCAGCGCTTTTCAGCACTTCTGCAGCCCCGCGTAGAGCATCTGTTCCCTTTAATTCCTCTGCACCGACATTCAAAAGTCCAACCTTAGGTTTTTCTTTATCAACAAATAACTTGTAGAAGATTGATCCCATGATGGCAAACTGCACCAAGTTTCGGGGGGTACATGAGATATTTGCCCCCAAATCTAACATAACAAAAGATTTATGTTCAAGGGGAACAAAGGAGGCAATCGCAGACCGATCAATACAATCTAAGGGGCGCAAAATCAAAAGCGCCATTGAGACAAATACGCCGGTATTCCCTCCAGAGACAATACCATCTGACTCACCACTTTTCACACTCTCTATGGCACGCCACATGCTAGAATTACGGCGGTTACGTAAAGCAAAACGCACATTATCTTCATTGAGTACATCGTCCGTGGTATGCCGCACTTCTACAACTGATGAGAGACCATCATACTGCTTAACTAACTTAGAAATTCTCTCACCATCACCAAAAATGATGAACTTTACATCTTTATGACGAAGAGAAGAAATATGGGCGCTACTTACAACAACTTCGGGCGCAGTATCTCCACCCATACCATCTAAAGAAATGATCATAATAGTTCGCCTAACCTTCGATGACCTGTTATTATCTTAAAAATAAAAAAACTAAATAAATTTACAATAATAGAAGTTTTAAACACTAACATCAAACGCTTATCACAAGTAGAGACCATTATATCAAGTTTTTCTAAGAGACGGAAAAAACTTCACGAGACCGATAATGTCCACAAGAAGTACACGCATGGTGTGGAAGGGTATTCTCGCCACAATTTTGACACTCTTGTAGGTTGATAGGTGACAAAGAATCATGTGCACGACGCATATTACGTTTCGACTGAGACGTCTTTTTCTTAGGAACTGCCATTTTTTACTTTCCTCCTGTTACGAAGGTAAACAAAACCCTCGATTTAAAGCCAAATCTAATTTGCATATAAAAAAATCACAAATCTATAGGTAAATTATAAAGTTACAAAAACAAGAATAAACCAACGAGAAAATCACCCTCTTTTCAACTTTGAAAGTGCATGAAATGGATTTTTTTGTCGACTTTGATCAACCGACTCATTATCCCGTGAATCTTCCAACATACTACCTAACGTAGCGCCATTAGATCGCGGATATAAATCTATTTCTAAAGACAATGCTTCAATTACTACGCGCTCTATATTCAAAATATTACGCTCAATAATTTCAAAGTCGCCATTATCACCACACAAAAGGGCTTCTTTATCGTGCTTTACTCTCTTATTTTCATTTAAGGCTGATTTATAATGTCTTTTAAAATTAATGTCAATCTTTTGCGCGACAGGATTTAAAGTAATCACACAATTTTGAATAACTTTAGCAAAAATACGCACCTCTAATAAAAACGACTTTACTTCAGTAGACAGACTCATATCAACACGAAACTTCACCACCTCGTTAACTTCAAACCTGTCTTTCAACTCTTCACATACAGCCTTCGAGCCTGCAAACGCTAAATCTAACCGGTTGTTGCCAATATCTGACAACCGCACATTAAGGTCAGATATCCTCTTTAAGTCAGATATCATCTGGCTCCACCTCGTCTAAAAAACATCTCGCTCCATACCATAATTTTATGTAATGACAACTTCTTGATCAGAAGTTTTAAAACCTGGGGGCGCTTCAAAGAAAATATTCCCTGTCATCAACTTCTCTTCGCTTGTCCCCTTTAAATAGGAAAATACAGACAATATATATATCGTCAACTTTTCGATCTGGGCATCTTTACCAGCACTTTCACGGTAAACATTCCGCCAAATAACATGTTTAAGAGACTCAAACTGTTGTTCAGACGCCTCCTGATTAAGTGCCTTTTCATAGGCGCGCGCACGTCCTTGAAACGCGCCAACCATGCGCTTCACATGCTTTGGCACCGCAAGGTCACCCACACCTAGCTCTCGCACCGAATGCTCCATATCCTGCCACATCGTATTTGCTAAGACTTGAGAAAACCCCCTTGCAGAGACCGTGTCCAAGATTAACAGACGTTTTTGAATAAGAATAACAAACAGTGATATTAAGTCAAAACGCCCATCTACGTTGTCTTCAACCTCATATTCAAGAAACAAGTCTGGGTGACGGGCAGCCTCCACAGCTTGGAAATATAAGGTATCAGCCACGCGTTGCTGTGCCTGAACGTGCTCAGAGTTCTTAAATGAAAAAAATTTAAATAATTTTTTATAAAACATAACCTTAAATCAATGATAGTTTCTATTGTTAATAACTTACAAGCAAACGCGCTCTTAGTAAAAGGGTAAATAACTTTGACACGCTTTTTTCAGTTTTTTATTTTTTAATTTATTAATGTCAATATCATAAAAAAATATAGTTTACATTTTAGGTCAAAATGATTAAGTTTTCGAAGTATACCTTTAAAGTTTTTTATCTTTAATTATTCAACATGTGATTTGGTGCTCTAATTTGATGCGTAAATATTTTCGTGACCCCTCCCTCCTTGTTAAGAAAACTTTCTTTATCTTATTTATTATTGCAAGTGCCGTGACGCTTTCAAGCTGCGCCTTTGTGAAAAAAAATAACTATGGGTACATGCCAGCCCCCAAATTTATCACCATAGTCAAGCCCCAAGTGCACACTAAACAAGACGTTGTAAATATTCTCGGCACCCCTGGTATTGGCAGTTCATTTGATAATAACAAGTGGTATTATGTTCTTACTGAGACCCAAAACATCGGATCTTTAGGTAACTCTTTAAAAGATCAACATACGATCGTTTTAGAATTTGATGAAAATGACGTTGTTCAAAATATCACTGAAATTGGCATTGAGGAGAGTTTCATAATCCCACCAAACAGAAATGAAACCTCAACCTTCGGAAGAACGACAGGGTTCTTTGATAAAATGCACCAAAACCTCTTTAAGAATTTCAACCTAGGAACATAGGAGCGCATTTCCTAATAACAAAAATATGTTATAAAGAATGCGCTTTTATATTAATAAGTTAGACGTTTAGGTCCTTAGACGTTAGTCATCCCTAAAGACTTTTTCCCTGCGCTCATGACGTTCTTGGGCATCTATACTTAAAGTTGCCACAGGACGCGCAATAAGACGTTTTAGGCTGATAGGGTCGCCCGTCTCTTCACAATATCCGTAAGTTCCATCTTCAATAGACATCAAAGCATTATTTATTTTATTTATTAACTTACGGTATCTATCCCGAGATCGTAACTCCAGAGCGCGCTCAACTTCCGAAGAGGCGCGATCAGAGCTGTCAGGCTCAGGCGTATTATTCTCTTTCAGATTCTCGATGGTCATGTTTGACTCTTTTAATAAATTCTGACGCCAAACTAATAACTTCTGTCTAAAGAACTCCCTTTGGAACTCATTCATAAACTCTTCAGATTCCACCGGCTCGTAATTTTCTGGCAATGCACAGGATGGTGTGTACCCATCTGGCAAGAGGTCTGTACTCATATCCGCATAATCTCCACTAAAATAAAAATTTTACAAATAATTTTAGCTATGAAATATATCTATATTCCCAAAACTCCGAAAATGTTTTTTTAGATAATAAACACAAAAATACAATTAACAAAAGCATAATAAAATAATTTTTTATAAATTAAAATTATAAAGTTTATTATTTATGATAATAGGTACTATGACGTGTGATTTACAGAGGTGTCATTCAATAAACTTTTCCAGCTTAGCAAGCTCAACGGTCGCCCGAACTTCAATATCATTTATTAAAGCTTCCAGTTGAGGGTCATTTATTTTATGCTTACTTTTACCATCTATAAGAGATAAAATATTTCGAATACGAACCTCTGATAAACGCCCCGATAAAAGATCCAAGCGTACGTTCTCAAGTAAGTCTAAAATATCGCTCCCCCACTGTATAAATTGTTTATGGTGCCGGTCATCGGGGTTAACGCTCTCAAAGCTGACCTCTTGACTTGCCAACAACGCGCTTGTAGCCATAATATCGCTTGATACAGAAACCTCTTCAGAAACACTGTCGACCATTTTACTGTCCAATGCTTGACCAAAGGTCTCAGATACCTTTTGAGAGTTTTTTTTGATAGATTTACTCTCCAAAGCCTTTGTACGGTTACTGGAGCCTGATCCTGAAATTTTCATATAAACACCTAAAGCCAACAAAAACTACACATTCATTAAGTATATTATAACTATCAAATTATTAAACACCTTTTTAGCATTAAAATTTTTCTTAATTGATTAAAGCAATCTTAAATCAAAACATGGGCATCTGACTTTACTGATCAATCCCCCCTCCTTAAACTAATAAAATAAAAAATTAAAAAATAAATTGCCATAAATGGCATCATAATTGCATAATTCTATTACAAGTTTGTAACGCCACAATCGGCAACCCTAAAAAAGGTACCTGGTGCAAACAATATAGAATTTCAATAATCTGGCACAATAGGCTTAATTTAAGTATAGAAAAATGCATCAACAAGAATTTTTAAAAACATTCTCAATTTTACAAGTCATAAGTATACTCATTGTTGGTATTCTAAGCGTTGTAAACAGCCCTGCTCTTGCGGGATCACGCATTAAGGATATTACTAATTTTGGGTCCATACGAGATAACTTCTTGGTGGGGTATAGTCTTGTTATTGGTTTGAATGGATCGGGTGATTCCTTAAGCTCATCTCCTTTCACACATCAAAGCCTGATGGGAATGTTAGAGCGTGTTGGCGTTAATACAGTGGACAAAAGCGTCAGCGTTAATACTAAAAATATTGCGGCGGTTATGGTGACAGCGTCGTTGCCCGCTTTTTCTCGCAGTGGATCGCGTCTTGATGTCAGCGTCAATTCTATAGGGGATGCCACAAGTCTCCAATCGGGAATGTTAATCTTCACTCCCCTGAGGGGTCCAGATGGTAAAACCTATGCTGTGGCTCAAGGACCTGTTTCCATTGGAGGTTTTAAGGCACAAGCAAAGGCTGCGACGATTACTAAAAACACCCCCACCAACGGGCGAATCACTAACGGTGCCATTATTGAGCGTGAAATTGACTTTAAATTAAACTCCCTCACTAACTTTAATATCAGTTTAAAGAACCCTGATATCACAACAAGTAAACGGATTGCGGATGCTATTAATCGTCATATGGGTATCATGCTCTCAAATGCTCTTGACCCTTCAACCATTAAGGTGATCGTCCCCCAAAAGTATGAAGGAAGAATTTTAGAACTGATGAGCGAGATTGAACAGATTCGTGTTCAAACAGATCAAATTGCACGGGTTGTCATTGAAGAGAGCACGGGCATTATAGTCATTGGCAACGATGTGCGTATTGATACGGTTGCCATATCTCAAGGAAATCTCCAAATCAGTGTTACCGAGTCGCAAGATGTCAGTCAACCATACCCCTTTGCAATTGGGGGCGAGACCGTTATAACGCCTACATCATCTATTGATGTTCAAGAGGATAAAGATAAGAAAATAACTCCGCTGCCCTCAGCTGTTTCTTTGGAAGAACTTATCAACGGACTTAATAGCTTGGGTGTCGGCCCTCAAGACATGATTTCAATACTATTTGCAATCAAAGCGACGGGTGCACTCCAAGCAGAACTTAAAGTCATATAAAAGGTGAAGACAATGACGATCAATACATCAAATTCAATTGACTTACAATACCAGGTTATGAAGTCACAGATTAACGACTATAAGACAAACAAATTCAATCACCTGATTGATTCAAAAAATGCCAATGAGGAAGAAGTTCTAAAAGTATCTAAACAGTTCAGCAGTATCTTTATATCCACATTGCTAAATTCCGTTTTCGATAATATTCCGTCTAACTCGATTACAGGTGGCGGATCTGCTGAAAAACTATGGAGATCGATGCAGATTCAAGAATATGGAAAACTTATGACAGAAAGAGGAGGTCTTGGAATTTCTAAGACCATTCAAGACCAATTACTTTCCCTACAGGAAGGATGATAATTATGAAAAATCTTAATAAAATTAAAGAAGATATAATAAAAAGGTTAGAAAATACTCGAGAAAAAATAAATATAACTGAAAATATGAGTATAGAAGAGAGTCCAGCTATGCTCGGTATTGTTATTCCAGAACTCAAAACCTATGCGCCCCCACAAAACGAAGCTATGGCCCATATTGATAAGCTCGTGCATACCTATCACGCCCTTGCAGAAATGGTTCTTGAAGAGAATAACGCCCCCTTCATAGAACAAATTGACTTGTTAAAAAACAATCAAGAGAAAAAACAAAAGCTTTGTGAAGACTATGTCACACAAACAAAGTTTTTTATTGAAAACTTGCCTAAAAAGAATGAGCGTGATGAACAAAGAATGGCAGATCTTAAAAAAATAGCCTCTGTCTTAAATCAAATCACTAAAGAACATGTTGAACTTATGGAGCTTGCCTCCTCGTCAACTGATAAGTTTATTCATGTGATTGATAATAATATTGATAAAAAGTCTCAAAAGACGACAACTTTTTATAATGACAGAGGCGTTATTGTCGCCACGCAAGCAAAACAAACGAACTTTTCTATATAGAGCAGTCTCTAAAAACTGAAGACGGCCACCCTCGGGTCTAAACCTTAAACTTTAAGCAAAGTATTCTCTAACCTTCCGCCCATACGAATAGGTTTAATTTGCAAAGCAAGACCAGTTTTTTTATCAGTTTCAACAAAAATACCGCAAACTGTCGCTTCACCTGACGCAGGTTCAAACGAAGATAACCTTCTTTTATTACAAAAACGGCTGATAGGTTCCTGTGTATCCATGCCAATGACTGAATTATAATCTCCACACATACCCAAATCTGTTTGATAGGCTGTTCCTTTTGGGAAAATCATTGCATCCGCAGTTGGAATATGTGTATGCGTTCCGCAAACGGCTGTTGCAAGCCCATCACAAAAATGACCCATAGCCATTTTCTCGGAACCTGCCTCCCCATGAATATCAATTAAAATAGCATCCACGTTTATCCCTAGCCTATAGATATCTAATTGCTCTTTAATGGCTGTAAAAGGATTATTCAGGGCATCCATAAACACTTGACCCATAACCTGAATAACCACCAACTTGTCATTATGACGTGTGGTCGCGACCGCGACACCCTTGCCAGGCGTCCCTTTGGGATAGTTTAACGGACGAATTAATCGCGGTTCGGTCTCTATATAGGTTAAGACTTCTTTCTGGTCCCACACATGATTACCCGTGGTAATAATATCAACACCAGCAAGAAACAACCCTTCTGCGATTTTCTTGGTAATCCCAAACCCCCCAGCGGAGTTCTCTCCATTAACAACAACTATATCTAAATTTAATTCTTTTTTCAGCACAGGAACAGCCTGCATAACAGCATCCCGACCTGAACGCCCCACAATATCCCCTAAATACACAAATCTCATTAACTCAAAGTTTCCTTTTTAAATAATTATGAAAATTTATAAAAATTTTTTTCAGTAATAACCCCATCAAGAACCTTATCATGATGCCCATGAGGAACCCTATCAACTCTTTGCTGATCAAACCCTAGGCCTATAATCTTTACATCAGGATTATGGTGACGTAGGCGGGCAATCGTCCTGTCATAGAACCCTCCCCCTTGCCCCAAACGCCGGCCACAAAGATCAAAGGCTAATAATGGCACGATCACAACATCAGGCGATACTTCCTCAGCGCTCTCAAGGGGAACTTGAATATTATAAAATGAGCGGGTCAGAGGATCGCCAGGCGTCCACTTGCGAAAAATTAAAGGGTGCGCCTCTCTTACAACCACTGGCAATGCAGAAATGCCAGAGAAACTTTTTAATTGATGTAAAATTGTTAGGGGGTCAAACTCGGACTTTATGGGATGATACGCTGCAAACACATCTTCTGGACCTAGAGAAATATGTTTAAAAAAAACGGCAGCAGCCTTCTCGGACACATCATCATGACGCATGGTTGAAAACAATAGTTTTCTAGAAATACGGGCACATTCTCTTGCTCTTACTTTTTTAGCAATAAGACGTGCGCTTTCATTTAAATTCACTAGGTATCACTTAACCCTACATGAGACGACAAGAAAGAAAATTCAGGAATGGTACCGCTAAATTCGTTGCTACATAAAATTCTACTTGACCCTTAAAACAAAGGGGGGAGCCATAATACCAAGACCACGATCATGACAGGGACAGCACCCAAGCAAAAAGCATCGGCCAGAGAAGTTGGTAACTCACGCAATCTACAGAAACCACTCCATACATTTACACTATAAACTTATGGAGAAATTATCAAGAACTTTCCAGTTTCTGCGTCAATATTTCCAAGCGATCCGTAATAGAGTCCAAAGAAACATTTAAAGACTCATTGGAGGTTTCTAAATCATGTAAACGGGCTTTTAATTTTTCCATTTCTTTGAGTACAGACGATAACTCATCAGCAATCACCAAAGCAGATAAAAACAAAATACGCCCCTCGCCAATCTGCCCAACCGAGCGGACCATCTCACGAGTTTGACGATCAATATAATTAGCGAGAGAGTCAATATGTTGCTCTTGCCCGTCCTCACAAGCAACCACATAGCTGCGATTATTCACAGAAACTGTAATTTGTCCCATCAATTTCCTGTAAAATATTCTAATTTCTGAACTGTACTATCAACCCTTTGTGCTAAAGAGTTAATGAATGATTGTAATTTGTTGTGCTCAGCCCGTAAACTTGTTAATTCCGCATTTAAGGAGCGCACTTTATTAATTTCTGAATCACGCTCCTTGATAAGTTGCGCTTTTTCTAATTCCCCAAGAGTCTGGTTATGATTTATTTTGGTACTTTCTACGCGCAAGAGGTGTCCCTCTAGTTGAGAGACAATACTATTTAGACGCACAAGCTGATTGTCTTTTTGCGCATTGATAGAAGCCTCTGTCGTTATTCTTTCACCCTGTTGTTGGTTCCCGCTCATTAAAACTCTACCTAAAATATTTTTCTCAGTTTAAATACTGCTCTTAAATTTTCTATCACATCCTTTAAACTATACCAAATCTGGTTTTAATCCCATATTATTTTAAAATTTTTTTTCTTAAAACCCCATAAGAGCTCGAAGATATTCTTGAGAATATCTCACTTCCTCCTGCCCCCTACCATAATCCTTAATAAGCATAAGTGGTTGATTTTTTTATGTTATATAGACATTAGAGGAAGTAAACCTAATCATAAAAGTACACTATACTTTATAAAATAATTATGCTAGCTTTACTAAAAAAAAATACTTATCTTACAATACTCATCCAATACTCATCCAACATAAAAAATATATAGGCTCGGATCATGAAATATCATGTTTAAAGTTTCTGCTTCACATAATGAACTCGCTAACGCCGTACGTTTTCTCTCAATTGATGCGGTACAAGCCGCAAATTCTGGACACCCTGGTATGCCCTTAGGCATGGCTGATGTGGCGACGGTCTTATACACAAAATTTTTAAAGTTTGACCCTAATTATCCTGAGTGGCCAAATCGAGACCGCTTTATTTTAAGTGCAGGTCACGGATCAATGTTGGCTTATAGCCTCATGTACCTTTGCGGATATAAAGATATTGACTTAGAACAAATTAAAAATTTCCGTCAACTTGGATATCGCACCGCTGGACATCCTGAATATGGCCATGCGCGAGGAATCGAAACTACAACGGGCCCCCTTGGACAGGGATTGGCGATGGCGAGTGGTTTTGCCCTTGGGGAACGGATAACGGCTGCAAAGTTTGGCAGTGATTTAATTGATCACTTCACATATGTTATTGTTGGGGATGGATGTTTAATGGAAGGCGTCAGTCAAGAGGCGATTTCGTTCATCGGTCATAAAAAGCTCAATAAACTCATTGTTTTCTGGGATAATAACTCCATAACCATTGATGGCTCAACTGACATCAGCACCCTTGATGATCAAAAAAAGCGCTTTGAATCTTCTGGGTGGGATGTCCAAGAAATTAATGGCCACAATCAAGAGGAAATCACTGCGGCCATTACTCGGGCGCAAAGCACACTTACTCCCTCTTTAATCGCTTGTGAAACGGTTATTGGGTTTGGATCCCCAAATAAACAAGGTACCAGTGCAACCCACGGTGCCCCTTTGGGGGAGGAGGAAGTCGCCGCCACCCGTAAAGCACTTAATTGGCCCTATGCACCTTTTGAAGTCCCTCAAAAAGTTTTAGAGTCTTGGCATACTGCCGCCCATAGAAACTCGGCTAAGGAGTGGTACGCAGCAGCCCAGTCTTCTGAGAATGGCAAAAAACTTTTTACTGCTCTTGAAGGTCATGTCCCCCAAGAGTTAAATGATAAGTTTCAGGAAATTAAAACTCAGTTCATTGAAGAAAACTATGGCAAAGCAACCCGTCAATCTTTACAAGCTGTCTTAAAACAAACCTTGCCTTTATGGAACAATATTATTGGTGGCTCCGCTGATTTAACGGGATCTAATGGGACATTTGTCAAAAACACGCCAATTATCGACGCACCTAATTATCACGGAAACTATATAAATTATGGTGTACGTGAGTTTGGTATGGGAGCCACCATGAACGGACTGATTCTTTACGGAGGCATTCGTCCGTACGGAGGCACGTTCTTGGTATTTTCCGACTATGTACGGCCTGCAATTCGATTAAGCGCCCTCATGCAGCAGCCCGTTATCTATGTTATGACCCACGACTCCATTGGTCTTGGGGAAGATGGCCCCACGCACCAACCCATTGAACATATAGCTTCGTTGCGTGCAATGCCTAACTTAAATGTTTTTCGCCCCGCAGATGCCGTTGAAGTTGCAGAGTGTTGGGAAATAGCCCTTAACGCTAAAGAAACGCCAAGTATTCTTGCCTTAACTCGTCAGGGCGTACCCCTGCTAAGAAAGCACCACACCCCTGAAAATAAGAGCGCGTACGGTGCCTATGAAATCTTTACCCCCCACAATGAAACAGCAGACGCGACTATTTTTTCCACGGGTTCAGAAGTAGCGATTGCCATTGATGCAGCAGAACAACTCTCTGCCCAAGGGATACCCACTCGGGTTGTTTCCGTTCCATGCTGGGAATTATTTGAGGGGCAGAGTCAAGCCTATAAGGAAGCGATTATTGCCCCTGAAACGCACCGCGTTGCCATCGAAGCTGCCAGCTCATTTGGGTGGGAGAAGTTTGTAGGCAACGGCGCAGTTATTAGTATAGATAACTTTGGTGCCTCAGGTCAGGGAAAGGATTTATATGCTCACTTTAACCTTACAGTTACCGCTGTTGTCGCGCGCCTCAAAGAGCAAATAGCCGCTCACAAAGAATAATCTTCATCTTTCTCGCCTGCTTCAATAAAACGTGATATATCCTTGAAAGAGCGATAAAGTTGAATCTGGACTAAACACGTGGTATTTGGTTGGCGAGCTTAAATTTAAGTTGAGAAATAATTAAAGTTGTATCTTAAGGAATATATCATGACACTAAAAATTGCTATTAATGGTTTTGGACGGATTGGCCGTAATATTTTACGTGCTCTTATAGAGACTCAACGCTCTGATATTGAAGTTATTGCAATTAATGATCTTGGTACCCCTGAAATTAATGCACATCTTCTTAAGTATGATACCATTCATGGAACTCTAGCGCAGACGATTGATTATGACGCCACAAGCCTGATCGTCAATAATATGAATATTCGTGCCACCTCTATTCGCAACCCCGAAGAGTTGCCGTGGCAAGACGTTGATATTGCTATTGAGTCTACAGGTTTGTTTACATCAAAAGAAAAGGCCTCCCTCCTCCTCAAAGCAGGGGCAAAACGGGTTCTTGTGTCTGCTCCAGCCACTGGCGCTGATATTACAGTGGTATATGGAATCAACCATAATGACATCACGTCAGACCATAAAATCATCAGTAACGCGTCATGTACAACCAATTGTTTAGCTCCTATTGCCAAGGTCTTAAATCAATCAATTGGTATCAAAAAAGGATTTATGACAACCATTCACGCTTACACCAGTGATCAAAACCCCCTTGACGGCCTGCATAAAGACCCAAGACGTGCGCGGGCATGTGCACAAAACATGGTGCCAACATCCACAGGTGCCGCAAAGGCTGTGGGCTTAGTGTTGCCAGAAATGGTCGGTAAATTGAACGGTGTGGCTATTCGGGTTCCAGTTGTGAATGTCTCTTCGGTTAACTTTTCATTTCTTGCCGAACGGGTCACCTCAAAAGAGGAAATAAATCAGGTAATAACCACCGCCGCTAATAATGAGTTTAAAGGAGTTTTAGGGGTTAATCTGGCGCCTTTAGTCTCTTCTGACTTTAACCATAATAGCAATAGCTCTACCTTTGACGCGACCCAGACAGAAGTTGTTGATGGTGACTTTGTCTCTGTCATGTCATGGTATGATAATGAATGGGGTTTCTCCAACCGCATGCTTGATACGGTAGGTGCTATAAGCAAAACACTATAAGCGAGAAAGTACGTATATAAATAATGGTTTCCTTAAAAACTCTTGAAGAAATCCCTTTTGCTCCGGGCAGTCGAATCTTTGTCCGTGTTGATCTAAACGTGCCCATGCAAAATGGTGTCATTACAGATTACACCCGCATTGATTCTCTTATGAGAACAATTAATTACCTTAAAGCGCGCCATGCTAAAATTATTCTCTTAAGCCACTTCGGCCGGCCCAAAGGGACGTATCGTCCAGAGATGAGCTTAAAGCCTATTGCTGAAGCCCTAGAGCACAGGTTTAACTTTTCCGTCAAGTTTGCCGCAGATTGCATTGGCGACGTTGCCAGTGATGCCGTCAATTCCCTGAATACCACGGAGGTTCTTGTCTTTGAGAACCTCCGTTTCCACCCAGGAGAAGAGAAGAACGATCAAGAGTTTGCCCGCCAGTTAAGTATCAACGGGGATATTCTTATTTCTGATGCATTCTCGTGTGCCCACCGGCAACATGCCTCAGTTGATGCCCTTACCCGTTTGTTGCCCAGTTGTGCGGGACCGAATATGCTGGCGGAGCTCGACGCCTTAACTTCTATATTAGAGACGCAAACCAAGCCAACGGCCGCCCTTATTGGCGGATCAAAAGTTTCAACAAAAATAGGCGTCCTGCGTAATTTAATACCAAAAGTAGATATTTTGGTAATCGGTGGCGGCATGGCCAATACATTTCTGTCCGCCCAGTCACTTTCCGTTGGGCGCTCTTTATGTGAGCATGACCTTATTGATGTGGCGCGCACTGTTCTTGACGCTGCCGTGGACGCCCAGTGCCAAATTATTTTACCCGTTGATGCCGTTGTCGCTCAAGAGGTTAAACCCCATGCACCCCATAAGGTGGAACTGGTTAATGCCATTAGTCCAGACAGTATGATCCTTGACATTGGTCCAAAAAGTATTGAGGCCATTAAAACGGCGCTTTCTCCGTGTAAAACTATTCTTTGGAACGGTCCTCTTGGGGTGTTTGAAGTGCCTCCCTTTAATAAGGGGACGCTGAGTATTGCTCAACACGTTGCCCACTTAAGCAGCTGGCAAAAATGTACCAGTGTCGCTGGTGGAGGCGATACGATCGCCGCCCTCTCCCAAGCAAACTGTGTTGATCAGTTTAATTATATTTCATCAGCTGGTGGTGCATTTCTTGAATGGCTTGAAGGTAAAACACTCCCAGGTATTGCAGCTTTACAAGAGTCTTGATATAAAACCGATATCTAATCTAGTAAATTCTAGGTAAAACATGCTCATTAATACGATACATGATCTTATTGAACAAAAAGAGTCATCAAATACTTTTTATACAAGGTATAATGCTGGTTCAACTTTGGGAATTTGGTATTGGGTTCACGCAGCAGAACATACCCAGACGCCGTTCTCGAAAATATACATAGATTGTGGTTCTAATCCTGCGGTTGCCTATGAAGCTCTCACGCAAGGATTTAACATTATTTTTGATAATAAACATCCTGCATATGCAGCACTATTAACCATTGCACAGGACAATAATTATTGTCTAAAAGTACCAACACAGCCTTCATGCACAACGCAGGAAGCATAGATTATGGGAAATGAAATTTATGCATATTAATGATAAAATTTATAAAATTCTTAATAATTACGAAAGTGACACTCCTGGCACTAAGTCCAATTTAGCCCGCATCTTAAATCATGGTCGGCTTGGCGGGACGGGAAAAGTTGTAATTCTTCCTGTAGATCAAGGTTTTGAACACGGCCCTACCCGAAGCTTTGCCGTCAATCCAGAGGCCTATGATCCTCACTACCATTGGCGTATGGCCATTGATGCTGGTTTAAATGCGTTTGCTGCGCCTCTTGGGCTGATTGAAGCAGGCGCCAACAGTTTTGCAGGCTGCATACCCACAATTCTTAAAATGAACAGCTCAAACGCGTTAAGCACAGTCAAAGACCAGACAATGACCGGTTCAATTGCAGATGCCTTAAGGCTTGGGTGTTCTGCGGTTGGATTTACTGTCTATCCTGGCTCTGAATATCAATTTGAAATGTATGAGGAGTTTAAGTCCCTAGCTGAAGAAGCCAAGGCATGTGGTCTCGCTGTGGTCATCTGGTGTTATGTCCGAGGGGGTAACGTCTCAAAAAAAGGGGAAACCGCCGTTGATAATATTAGCTATGCGGCCCATATGGGGGCTCTGCTTGGGGCACATATTATTAAAGTGAAAATACCTGATAACCACTTAGAAGGTAAAGAGAACAAAGAAGCTTTTGAAAAAGCAAAGATTGATATCTCTACGCCTGAAGCACGTATTAAAGAGGTTGTGCGTAGTTGCTTTAATGGGCGCCGTATTGTCGTTTTTTCTGGAGGGTCTACCAAACACGAGAATGACGTTTTTTCTGATGCCAAAGCCATCAAAAAAGGCGGCGGTCACGGCTCTATTATTGGACGAAATGTCTTTCAGCGTCCGAAAGATAAAGCTCTCTCAATGCTCAATAATATTATCAATATTTACCAACAAGAAGACTAGGGCTCTATGGATTCATCACCTGAAATATCACCGCACCTCAGAGGGCATAAAAGTCAACTATACCTTGTCTCCCCTCCCCGCATTGACCTATCTGATTTCTCAGAAACTTTTCACCAAGTATTAAGTCTTGCAGATGTGGCAAGCTTTCAATTGCGCCTTAAAGACGTTCCTGATACAACGATTATTGAGGCAACCGCAAAACTGATGCCAATTGCCCATGAGTATGATGTTGCGTTTGTTCTGAACGATCGACCTGATCTTGCCCACCAGCTCAATACGGATGGTGTCCATGTGGGCCAGGAAGATATGCCCTATGGTGAAGCACGCGAGATTGTTGGCCCTGACCGCATTGTCGGCGTCACATGTCATGATAGTCGTCATCTTGCCATGACAGCCGCAGAGCAGGGCGCTGACTATGTTGCTTTTGGAGCGTTCTACCCGTCCGCGACGAAAGATTCAAAGGCAATAAATATCTCCTTAGATATTCTCACCTGGTGGCAAGAAATGATGAATATTCCATGTGTGGCCATTGGCGGCATTGGCGTTGGCACCGCAGGAAAAATTGCAGCGGCTGGTGCTGACTTTATTGCTATATCAAATGGAATATGGAATTACCCACATGGCGCAGCAGAATCAATTCGCCTTATCAACGCAGAACTTGTCCGTACAACATCTTCTGAGACGTAAAAAAAATTTTTATATAGTATTTTAAACGCGACCTACTATTATAGCGAAACCATAAGACTACGTTTATACAACCTACTTAATACTATTTTGGAAAAACAAATGAAAATTAACGGTAATGAAATTCGGATTGGGCACGTGCTAGAGCATCAAAAAAAGCTCTGGTCCGTGATTAAAACCGAACACGTTAAGCCTGGCAAAGGTCCAGCATACCTACAAACCCAGATGCGGTGTATCACAGACGGCTCAAAACTACACGAACGTTTTCGCTCCTCTGAAACTGTAGAACGCGTCCGCCTTGAGCAAAAAAACTATCAATACCTCTTTGGTGATGATACATCTTTAACATTCATGGATCATGAAACCTATGAACAACTTAGTATCAATAAAACTCTTATGGGAGATGATATAGCGTTTCTTAATGATGAGATGAATGTGGTGATTGAGTTCTATGAATCCACCCCCTTAAGTGTCGCCCTTCCCACCACAGTCGTGTTAGAGGTTGCTGAAACCGAGCCTATTATTAAAGGGCAAACCGCAGCCAGCAGCAACAAGCCTGCGATCATGACGAACGGTATTCGGGTTATGGTCCCGCCGTTCATCATTCAAGGTGAGAAGATCATCGTCAATACCGCCGAACGTACTTACAACGCACGTGCAGATTAAATCAAAAATTTATAAAAATAGGAAACCAACATTATGCCTCAGTATTCAGCGAATGTTAATATTATAATTAAAGCTGTTGAAAAGGCTGGACGTGCGCTGATTCGTGACTTTGGTGAACTCGAGAACCTTCAAACCAGCAAAAAAGCCAGTATTAACGACTTTATTTTAATTTCTGAGAAAAAATCAGAAAAAACCCTCAAAGAAGAGCTTGAACGTGCACGTCATGAGTTTGGCTATGTTTCGAAAAATAAAGGTATAGAAATTGGGAGCACTCCAGAGAATCTATGGATAATTAATCCACTTGATGGAATTGAAAACTTCAGCCATGGTGTGCCAAATTTTGTAATCAGTGTCGCAATGAAAAAGAGCGACCATATTATCACCAGCGTTATTTATAACCCGATCACCCAAGAGCTATATATTGCAGAGCGTGGAACTGGTGCGTATCTAAATAACCGCCGCATCCGTGTTTCTAATCGTCAAACAATTTCAAACAGTATTTTTGCCACCAATATCCCCCATCGTAATAGTAAGGATATGGCACAGACCATCAATGAAATTACTGGCGTCTCTGAACACTCTGGCAGTATCCGCAGCATCGGAACGCCTACCCTGGAACTTGCCTATGTTGCTGCAGGTCGCCTTGAAGGATGCTGGAATAGAAATATTAATATCTGGGATATTGCCGCGGGTGTCTTACTGGTCAAAGAAGCCGGCGGAACGATTGATGCCTTATCTAATGACCAAGAAAAGAGTATTTTAGCAACGAATGGACACATTAATAAAAATTTAAAGAAAATTTTAACTGAAAAATAATGTTGTTATAGAATAACAATTCATTTATCTTTAAGTTCAACTAACGTAGAAATTTAAATGTTAAATTCCTATAATAATTTATCATTAGGTATTTATAGAAAAATTCAGAAACGATTTTTATTATAAAAATATTGCATACTCGTTTAATTTTATAGTTATTAAGTTATGCTCAGAACGCGTCGACCTAAAATATTATACATAAGGACATTACTTGTCTTTCTTGGAGTATTTCTTTCTTGTTCTATTCATCAAACTATTTATGCCCAAGAAACTGGAGAGTCTTTAAAAGTTAAAGACATTAAACTTCGACTATATTATGATAATGTTAGTAAACGACAGCTTAAGGTTCCTAATTCCCCCCCCCCAGAAATAAAGCCTGAGGCGCCCGCTCAAGTTGATGAGACTGCTGCGCCTGCGGAGATCGCCGCGCCTGAGGTGACCGCCGCGCCTACGGAGACCCTCACGCCTGCGGAGATCGCCACGCCTGCGGAGATCGCCACGCCTACGGAGACCGTCACGCCTACGGAGACCGTCACGCCTGCAGAGACTGCCGCGCCTGCAGAGACTGCCGCGCCTGCGGAGACTGCCGCGCCTGCAGAGACTGCCGCGCCTGCAGAGACTGCCGCGCCTGCGGAGACTGCCGCGCCTGCGGAGACTGCCGAGCCTACGGAGATCGCAACGCCTGCGGAGATCGCTACGCCTGCGGAGATCGCCGCGCCTGAGGAGACCGCCACGCCTGAGGAGATCGCCACGCCTGAGGAGACCGTCACGCCTGCGGAGATCGCCACGCCTGAGGAGATCGCCACGCCTGAGGAGATCACAACGCCTGCGGAGATCGCAACGCCTGAGGAGATCGCAACGCCTGAGGAGATCGCAACGCCTGAGGAGATCGCCACACCTGAGGAGATCGCAACGCCTGCGGAGATCGCCGCACCTGCGGAGACTGCCGCACCTGAGGAGATCGCCACGCCTGCGGAGACCGTCACGCCTGAGGAGATCACCACGCCTGCGGAGACCGCCGCGCCTGAGGAGACCGTCACGCCTGAGGAGATCACCACGCCTGCGGAGACCGCCGCGCCTGAGGAGACCGTCACGCCTGCAGAGACTGCCGCGCCTGCGGAGACCGCCGCGCCTGAAGAGACTGCCGCACCTGAGGAGACCGCCGCGCCTGCGGAGACCGCCGCGCCTCAAAAGACTAGCGAACTTCAAGATGCTGTTGCACCTGTCTTAACGCTGGAACCTAAAACTGATGACGCCATCATTGCTACACAAAGTGATTATATCCAACAAAAGGTAACGGATCAGGCGGTTGACTCTATGGACAAGATCCCTTCCAAACTCTTGTACGAGAGCAGCCATAATATGAAAAAATTAAATGATAAACTCGATGAGTTTGATCCAAAACTGAATGCGGATAAGCCGCAAACATCCCATAATGTTGAGGTAGCTTCAGCACAAAAAGAGAGTCCATTTAACCTTGATGAGGTGATATTATTGTTTTTTAATTCAGGAAGTGCAAATCTGACGCCTGAGACCATTTCAAAACTTAAAAAAGTTGTTATGCAAACTCATTATATGAAGTACCATATAAAGATACGGTCTTATGGTGCAGTAACCGAATACGAAATTGAAAAAAATCAACGGCTTGCCCTCAGTCGTGCTTTGGCTGTAAGGTCATATTTTATTGAAAATGGTATGACGAGTAACCTACTCGATGTGCGTGCACACGGCAAATCTAATAATAATTTCCCAGAACGTGTCGAGCTCTCTTTTATCTCCAGAAGATTTTAAGTATAAACAAGAATAACCCTTTTAAGGAGACAAATACAAAATGGAATCGTCACGCGTAAATAATTCACCAAAACCACCTCAGTCTCATATCACCGATTTCGCGTCCCCTGCGCGGTTCTTACTGCCTATGATTATTTTTATGGTACTAATTGTAGGTATTATTTTTATTCTTCTTGAATCTATCATAAATATTTTCTTTGCAAACCCAGCTTTAAATAGTCTTATTATAGCTGTTCTGGTTATCGGGATTCTCTTTAATGTTAGAAGAGTCATAAGCCTCTCCCCTGAAGTGGCATGGATTCGCGGATTTCACCCAGGCGCATCGAGTCTTTCCATTCAAAAGCCTCCCCGTTTATTGGCGTCAATGGCCTCAATAATGAACTCTAAAAAAGGGAAGCTCACCTTAAACGCCACCAGTATGCGTAACTTGCTTGATTGTATAGATACACGCTTGATGGAAAGTCGTGAGACCAGCCGCTATCTGACTGGACTCTTGGTATTTCTCGGCCTTCTTGGTACCTTTTGGGGACTTTTAGAGACCATTACATCTGTCACCCAAGCGATTCGCAGCTTAAGCGCCACATCTGATGATTTCAACCAACTCATTTCACAACTCCAAAGTGATTTAGAAGCACCGCTTAAAGGTATGAGCTTAGCGTTTAGCTCCTCTCTTTTAGGTCTTGCTGGATCTCTAATCCTGGGATTTCTTGACCTCCAATCTGGCCACGCGCAAAACCAATTTTATAATGACTTAGAAGAGTGGTTATCTAGCTTTACCCGCATCACCTCTGCATTTGAAAGTGAAGACTCAGAAAACAACAAATCAGTGCCTGCCTATGCCTATGCCTTGCTTGAGCAATCAGCTGAAAGTCTGGATAAGATCCAGCGGTCGTTAAACAGTTCCGAAAACCTGCAGTATAATAAATTAATAGAACAAGCTTTTAAAAATTTATCATCGCAAATCTCTCTCATGAATGAAAATACCAACCGAGAGATTTCACTCGTCAAGCGCCTCACGGAACATATTAATAATATTGAAACGAAAAACTATGATGCTTCCATCATTAACTATCTACGCAAAATTGATATAAACCTGGTTAATATTTCTGAAAACCTATCAGAAAATAATAAATCCCTGATGCAAGAAGTACGCAATGAGATTAAGTTGCTGGCGCGTACTATTGTTAAAGTAAATAGTTTTAACGACTGATAAGAAAAATATTTTTATGTCACCGCGTAAATTCCAACAACAAACAAATAATAACCTCATATGGCCCGGGTTTGTTGATGCCTTATCGGGTCTGCTGCTTGTGGTTATTTTCCTCCTCATCGTCTTTTTTCTTTCTCAATTTATTTTAAATCAATTTGTTAATAAAAAAGATGAAGCTTTAGACTTTATGGTCACTGAAATGCAGAACCTCAGCACCTTACTTAGCTTTGAAAAAGAGTCTAATGAAAAGTTTCAAGCTGAAATATCTTCCCTGACCGCCTCCCTCTTAAAGTCCCAAGACACCCAAGGCGCCCTGACGGCTCAGGTTAATACCCTTGAGTCTCAACTGGTGGAAAGTGAGCAAAAAATCGACGACCTAGAAGTTCAGTACATCAATATTGGACAGGAACTGAATACCGAAAAAGAAAACTTTAATAAAACTATGAGTATCCTTACTGATAAAAATATGCTCATAGACGAACTGGAACAAGCACTTACAAATTCTGAAATGGCCAATAAACAGCAAAAGAATAAAATTATTATTCTTGGTGAAAATATAGAATCGCAACTGCAACTGACAAATGAATCCCAATTACAACTGAAAGTCCTTAACAAACAAACTGCTGAACTGCGTGCCCAATTAACACAGCTCCAATCTGCCCTTGATGTTTCAGAAGTTAAAAATAAAGAACAAAAAATACAAATTGCCAGCTTAGGTCAAAGACTAAACACTGCCCTTGCCTCGAAGGTGCAAGAGTTGCAAACCTATCGTTCTCAGTTCTTTGGAAGCTTGCGCAGGGTATTAGGGGACGAAGAAGGAATCCGCATCATCGGGGACCGCTTTATTTTCCAATCAGAAGTACTCTTTGATTCTGGCTCTGCAAGCCTCGGGGAAGAAGGACGAAAACAACTCTTCTCCCTCGCAAAAGTACTCTTGGATATCTCCCAAAAAATTCCTAAAGATATTCCTTGGTTGCTTCGGATTGATGGACATACGGACGCGATACCAATCTATAATGAAAAGTTTAAAGATAACTGGACATTAAGTACGGCGCGCGCCTTGTCTGTTGTTGACTATCTTATCTCTCAAAACATTCCCCCTCAAAAACTGGCAGCGACTGGTTTTGGTGAGTTTCACCCCCTTGAGAAGGGTACAGATGAAATCTCACTTCGCCGCAATCGTCGTATTGAAATTAAACTGACTCAATAATCTGGATTGGATGATTTTTGAATACCGTTAAGTTGAGAACCTAATAGTTGATTGTCAACCATACGCGTATATAACCCCCCTTGACGCAAGAGACTTTCATGAGTTCCTTTGGCAACAATCTTGCCTTCGCTCATTACCAAAATATGATCTGCGTTTACCACTGTGCTTAAACGGTGGGCAATCACAATAGTCATACGCTCCGTTGATTTGGTTAAAAGCTCGGTTTGTATAATTGATTCATTTTCTGAATCAAGGGCAGACGTGGCTTCATCTAAGAGCAAGATAGAGGGGTTTTTCAGGAGAGCCCGTGCAATGGCAATACGCTGGCACTGACCACCACTTAAACGCACCCCCCGCTCCCCTAATTGGGTTTGATACCCATCAGACAAAGCATCAATAAACAAGTTTGCTGCGGCTTTTTTTGCAACTTGAACCACATCTTCGTCACTGGCGTGGGTGTTACCAAAACGAATATTTTCCAAAATGCTGGTGGCAAATAAAGTAGGGTCTTGAGGCACAATCGACATAAACTGACGTAAATACTTGGGTGACAATGTCCGAATATCCACGTCATCCAAGCATATGGATCCAGAAATAGGATCATAAAAACGTAATATTAAATTAAAGAGCGTGCTTTTCCCCGAACCGCTTGGACCAACAATCGCAACTTTTTCCCCTGCTCTTATATCCCAACTAAAGTTTTCAATGGCAAGATGATGAGGCCGTGAGGGGTAACTAAAATTGATAGAATTGAAACTTAACTTATGTACGCTTGAAACAGCAAGGGTCTTCACCAATGAAGGCGCGACAATCTTGGGTTTCATTTTAAGCAGTTCAGTAATACGCTCGGACGCGCCAGCTGCCCGCTGCAGATCACTGATAAATTCCGAAATCGCACCTAAAGCACCCGCAACCACAATCGCATAAAAGACAAAACTAGATAACTCACCTGGTGTCATATTTCCAAGTAAGACATCTTTACCACCAACCCAAAGGAGAAGACCAACCGTACCAAAGGCGTTTAAAATCACAAAAATGACCAGGAATGCGCGGGCTCTAATCCGTAACATTGATGCCGCAAATACTTTCTGCACCAGAAAACGAAAAGAATTCATATTATGGTCTTCTTGATTGAAGGCCTGAATCGTCCCGACTGCCCGTAAACTTTCGGTTATATGTTGTGCAACTTCCCCAATATATGCCTGACTGCGGCGACTAAATCTTTTGACATAGCGGCCAAAGATAATGATGGAGCCAACAATAATAGGCACCAACAAAAGCATAAAACTGGCCAGCTTTGGACTGGAAATAATTAATAAAACAACACCACCACTAAAAATAATGACATTGCGGGCAATAATGGAAAAACTCGAATTAATGATGGTCTCAATGAGGACGGCATCGGTTGTTAAACGGCTTGAGAGTTCCCCCACGCGGTTATCTTCAAAAAAAGAGGGCTCAAATGATAAAAAATGCCGATATACCAGCAACCTCAGGTCGGCAATCACCCGTTCCCCTAAATAACTTACCGCATAGAATCGACCGAATGTTGAAAGAGAGAGCACCACGACCATCCCCACCAGCACCATAAGGACCGAATCAAATAACTGCAAATCATTGGCCACAAAGCCTTGGTCAATTAATTGACGCAGCCACCAGCCAATAGATAAAAATGTAAACGAAGAAATAATTAGCGAAATGGCCGCAATAAAGACCCACACCATGTATGGACGCAACAATGGTAATAAAAATAATAGAGGTTTTAAAGAGCTCTGTTTCAGGATGTGCAATTTATCGGCTTGATCTTCTATACTCATGATCACATCAGTTGCAAAAAATTAAATTTGACATCATTATAATGATAATCTTAGCTAGGATTATAAGAGAATGAGCTTTCATCTTTTTTCTATATTGTATATAACATATATCTAATAATATCTAACAAACTTCAACAACTAATTTGTTTACCATAGCTTCTAAACTTAATTAATATTGAAAATATAAAAAAAACCTTATCTTAGTATATATTGTGGTAAAAAAATTCATCACGACGTGCACTAAAAACTTGCACTTTTGCTGGGAAAGGTATATCAAAAAAGTCAATGTCCTCTAGGAGAAAAATATGAAACAAGATATCCACCCTGATTACCATGAAATTACCGTTGAGATGACCAATGGTACGCGCTTTGAAACACGTTCAACATGGGGAAAGTCTGGTGACAAAATGAAACTTGCTATTGACCCAACCACCCACCCTGCTTGGACTGGTGATAATCGTATCGTTGATACTGGCGGTCGTGTTGGTAAGTTTAAGAAGCGTTTTGCAGGACTTGCTCTCGACTAAAACTCTGGAAAGCTAGAGACTCCAAATATTATAAAATCTCCCTATCATAATGGGGAGTTTTACTTTTTTTAGAAGTCTGTTAACGCTGATAACAACCACTATAGGCCCGCACGTATTTTTTAAAATAACTGTCAGATAAGATTCGGCGTCATCCTTAAATTCTATATTCTTTTTGACAAGAAAATAGCAATATGTGACCCAGCTTTAATTATCTTTGATAAAACCGGATAGCCAACGGCTTGTTCAGCACCAAAATCTAAAGCTAGCTCTTTGTGTTCTTCTTCCTCAGCACGAAACTTCTCAATAATTGCTCTTAAATCTTTCTCTTCTGGTCTTAATTGCTCAAGTTGATCGCCATAGTGTTTATCAATCACGTCCTCAACCGCAGCAGTACATGCCATTGCAGCTTTTTCCCCCATCTGTGCAGTAATCGCACCCAAGGCATAGCCAGCAATACGCCAAACTGGTGATAGCAGCGTTGGGCGAATGCCCCGTTCACGCATATAAGTTTCGAATGTAGCTAAATGCCCTTTTTCTTGGTCATACATGTGTTCAATCATTTCTGCACACTTGGTCCCACGCAAAACATCGAGCTGTCCCTTGTAAATTTGCACTGCACCAAATTCACCAGCATGATCAACACGAATCATTTTTTCTATGTTTTGATGATATTCTGCATCGCTCTCATCATGCAAAGCGCTTTCTTGAGCATTTATATCTGACATTACTTTTCCAATTAAATTTATAAATGTTAACAAACTATCTTACGGACCTCTTGAGACAAATTTAAGCCCCAAGGTCATTAATAATACACTAGATATCCCATTATATCCAGCCAGTGAGATACCTAAAAACGACCATTGAACCACATTACACTCAACGCCCGTCGCAACAGGCAGGTTCATTAAGTCGGTCAGTGTCCTGACCTGTCCGCCTGTTGGGCCAGCGCAAAACCCAAATGTTGATATTAAGTTATTCTCAACCGCAACATGAAATAAGGAAAAGACACTACTAAGGGCCATAATTGCCGTTAAACCAACAAGGATTAACCGAGCTTTTGATGGATACACAAAAGCTAAAAGCCCCACGCCACAGGCGACCCCATGAATCCACCTATGCACATAACACAGCTTACATGGGACAAAACCAAAGCCATACTCAAAAATGAACGCGCCTAGTAATAATAAAAATGCTGCGAGTGAAATAAGGTATATAGACGATTTATAATGCATAACTTTAATTTCAGGCTAAGTACAAAGGGGCAATATCTCATTTAATGAAAATATATCCCGCAAAAAAAACAGCTATCGCGCATAACAAAAGAATCCCTAAACGCTTTTCAATAAACTCTCTGATGAAAGCGCCCATATAATATAACAAACCTGCTACCAAAAAAAAACGGGCCCCCCGAGAGAGCAAAGAGGCCACACCAAAAATTATGGCATCCAACTGAACCACACCACTGGAAATTGTTACGACCTTATAGGGCAAAGGGGTTAACCCCCCAACAAAAACGATCCAGCTGCCCCATTTTTGGTAGTGTTCTTGAAAAGAGATAAAAGCATCAACCTTATTATATAAGGATAATACACTCATCCCAAATTCTTGAAACAAAAAGGCCCCGATAAAATAACCGGCATATCCGCCCAAAACCGAAAACACCGTTGTAATACCCGCAAAAAACCAAGCTTTTTCCCTATGAACCAATATCATAGGAATTAATAAAACTTCAGCAGGAAACGGAAAAATAAAACTTTCAAAGAAACTCAAAGCGGCCAATATCCAAACTGCCTGAGGATAAGATGCCCACGATAATACTTTATGATAAATTTTATAGAGCATTAACAACTTTTCACGTCTAAATATACAAATAATATACTTTTCATACACCAATATCATAGGGATTCATATACTAAAACCTGCCCCATCGCAGATAATACATAAAAACTATGAAAAGCTCTTGACTGAATGAACATGTATATTTAATAAATAGGGTTGTGGTAAGCCCCTGTGGTGGAATTGGTAGACGCGCTCGACTCAAAATCGAGTTTCTTAGGAAGTGCCTGTTCGAGTCAGGCCAGGGGCACCACCTTAAATATTAAGAATCATTCAATGATATTGTAAATAAATCATTTTTTTGATTTTTATCGCAAAAAAACATCTGAGATAAATACCTATTATTACGAAAAAAATTACGAATTATCCTCAGATTTAATTTGTCGCAATATAGCTGATGTATGGTCGCAATCTTAAAACTTAAAAATTCTAGTAAGCTACAGGCGCAAATTGCCCGCATGGGCATAGGTCAATCCAAATCATTTAAAACTAAAGCAACAGCCTGAGACCGCAGAATCACCCACGTGAAATCAAGACCATTACAGCTCTGATGACGAAAAACGACACAAACCGCAAGGTGCCTCTCACTGACAGGTGATTGAGATTTTACGCGCCCTCCCCCGCATTCACGAGCTTTGTTTTGATACCACCCCTAGGCGATTTGTTCGGAGTTTAAGGAAATATCGGGTTAAAACCACCATTAAAGCCCTGGTGAAGTGCCTTGATTGAGTTGGCGACTATCAATACGTATAAGCATCAGAACGCCTTTAACACGTCACTTATATGCGGAAGCGGATACCCAGACCGATTAAGAATAAAAAGATAAAAGCGATCAAGCTTTGCGGGATAAGGATAACATAGAGCCACAAGCTAGGATTTAAGTCGATTATCTTATTAAAACCAGATTGCGCAAATCCTAGGAACGGAAGTTAGTTGAATATACAAAGTAAAAAAGATTTTCCGAGCGCAGATAAAAATTCCCAATGTATGCCTAAAAATGAGCTTGTAACAAACTTATTTCTCAAAAGTATTATTAAACAATAAACCCCAGTATTCTGTCGTTAAGAGGTCATCAAATATATCGTTTAATTCATCTACCCCAGTTTTTGGTACTTATCCTCTCCATCATAATTAATGTTTTGCAACACTAGTTTTTTATACTCTTTATCTATCTTCAAAACCGTTAAATCCATATGACTAGATGTAACGGTGTTGCGCAAATCAGGAACACAATTATATGTGCCCTTCAGGATCAAAATGCTTTTAAAGCTACAAGCATAAAAACTCAGAGCTCTAATCTGCTTAGCAAGCTTTGGACTAAAACCAAAAAGGTCATCACATTTCGCATAGGAAAAATCAACATGTAACTCAGGGTTTTCATCAACCCAAGCATTCCACTCGTCTTTGCCCTTCAGCCAAAGCGCTATAGCTTTATCCCTTTTAAGATTTTTTTTCTTCCGTCATAATACTGCCCTTACGTTATAGTTTAAGGTTTTATTAACCATGCCAGAGAAAGGGCGCAGGTGCACTCTTGAAGGGAGGGGGTCATATGAGACCCAGGATGTTGGGATCTGAATCAGGTGGACAAAGGGAGCAGCCGTGACGGCAAAATGACAGCATAGGGCATGAAACGCACGGGGCAGATGCTGCCTTAACTTCCATTGGAATCAGAGACCCTTGGGCAAAAGCTAAATATTAGGATTTTGGTATTATTAAGCTTTAAATCAAACTCTTGCCTAAAGTGCGTCTACAGAGCTGTCATCTGCATTTGGTTTGTACTCAAGCACGGACTTTTCATACTCAATAATTTTTTTACAGATACGCAAAGCCCCATAATAACTTTTTTTATTCACCAACTCAATTAGGCTTATGCATTTATAAAGAATATCTTCATCTATAATGGCATTAATAAATTCGACCGTCAGAGATAAAAAGTCTTTATAGAAAACATCAGGTGCATTTTCATCAGCTCCCAAGTCAATATAAAGCATCATGATTGCAAAATAAATGCGAAGTGCGGGCGTGTTCGCTTCTTCTAGTGTTAGGATATCTTTTTCTCGTAAAACTGAAGAATCATTATGAATAACAAAACTGATTCTACGATCTAAATTCTGAAGTATAGCCCCGTTAATGACACATTTTTCATTAGGCTTAAGTACAATTTTTAATGACACGGCAACTTTCCAACGATCAGTTTTAAATTTAAAAAAAATTTAAATTTTCTAAGTTTTATTAGTATAAATATTAACGAAAATATTTGCTATTAAAATATATAGATGAAAGTTACCATATGCGCAAATGTTAAAAGCCCATATAAAACGAACAAAACACACGTACTATACAATACAGTATAATAAATGCTCAAAAAATAAAACAGTTCAAATACGACCTTTATCGGCGTTTCTACAGCTTCTTAGATACGATCAGTCCTTGTTTTATATCAGGAGATTGAACCTTGTCTTTATCATAATCAATTGGATGGCGTGAAATTAAAAATCCTGTCTCTTTATCGAAGGTTTCAAATACAAGAGACCCCCATTTACGATCAAAAGATACACTGAAATGGGCATCACCGATACTGTTTTCAACTGGAATCAATTTGCCAAATTTTTTAAAAAGAGTGGAGGATATTTTTTTAATTTCCTCCTCGTTGAAATTCTTCAACGAATTACGCTCCGCGGCGTTATCTAAACCTTTGTCGAGCTTATCAACGGCGCTTACGGCAACAATATACTTGTCGTTGTTATTGTTCAGACTTATCCCATTAACGTTAGTAGAAACCAAGTTACTTACTTCAGATTGCTCAACTTTTTGAGCCACCTTAGTATTAGTTGGAACGTCCGTAACTGAAGCTAGTGGTAATGAATTAAACATTTTAATCACCTTTAGTTTTTTCTAAACTCATGCTTGATAAGATGCTATACTCAATTATGTCATATATTATACCAAATACCAAGAAAATAATACAGTAAGAGAAAACCACACTTTAAAAATATAAGTAAAATACTTTGTAAGTTCCTTAAATTTTATACTTATGACAATACAGTAAAAAAAATAACTAACTCATTTAATATAGTATACCTAAGATATGGCCATTTCAACAATTAAATATTACATTTAAATTAATCAAGGCTTACAAAATATAGATTTTATTTCTAAGCCATTGCAATACATAGTACTTACAGTGATTAAAAATTTTTTAATTTTTATTTTTTTATCGATTATACTTATATTGTCAATATTATTTAATAACGACTAAAGAAAATAGATGATAAAATAACTAGGTAATTAGATTAATTTTTATTATTTATGTTAAAACCTAATCAAGAATTAGAAAAATATCCTCAAGAACACATATTTTTAATATTATGCAGATTTACCTTCCTATTGCTGAAACATCGCTAAATATATTTGTATTATTAGGCGCCGGTGGCCTTATTGGCGTATTATCTGGTGTATTTGGTATTGGTGGTGGTTTTTTAATGACGCCCCTTTTAATTTTTATGGGCGTTCCAAGTACCATTGCCGTTGGCACCCAATCTGCGCAGTTGGTCGCCCTTTCTGTAAGCGGAGTTGTGACCCATATTCGCCATAACACCATTGATTTCCGCATGGGGTTTGTCTTTATAATAGGAAGCTCCATTGGATTGATTGTTGGGAGTCGTATTTTTGTTTGGCTGACAGAGATAGGTCAAATTGAATTTTTTATTAAGCTAAGTTATGTATTCCTCCTGGGGACCATAGGGTCGCTTATGGCTATCGAAGCCCTTTACACGGTAATCTCTTCTCGTACCAAGAAGAATTCTGAAATTGCTCAAAAACAAGTCAAGCGCAAGCGGCTCCATTTATGGATGCAATCCCTGCCGTTTCCCATAAATTTTGAGAAGTCCCAAGTATACATAAGCGTTATCCCTCCATTGGTTATTAGTTTCTTTGTCGGATTAGTTTCAGTCATCATGGGTGTGGGTGGAGGGTTCATTATCATTCCAAGCATGATCTACTTGCTTAATATGCCGACATTTCTTGTGGTTGGAACGAGTTTATTTCAGATTTCCCTGACAATGGCAATTGCAACCATATTACATGCCGTCAATAGTCAATCTGTCGATGTGGTGCTTGGTTTGTTTCTGCTTATAGGTTCAGTAGTTGGCGTTCAATTTGGTTCACGAATTGGAAGAAAGCTCACAAGTTTGCAATTAAGAAGCTCTCTTGGCCTGATTGTTCTCTCAGTCAGCATCTGGATCGCAATAAATTTAATCATGACGCCGAGAGATATTTTTAGTGTAGAAAGCTTTTAAAATGGAATACCAATAACTTGCCCATAAAAAATATAAAAATATTGATTCTACCAATTATAGTATTGCTGAGCTTTACCAACAAAGCATGGTCGATTTCTGATTCATCCCCAGAGATTGTGCTGAATATTTCAGACTATCGCTTAGGTATCACCAGCAGTTTCACGGGCGCGCCGATTATCCTATTTGGCGCTTTAAAGACACGCTCGCCAGACTTTGACATTATCATTATCATTAAGGGCCCTAATGAAAAGGCTATTGTCAGGAAAAAAAATCGTGTTGCCAATATTTGGATTAATACCGAATCAATTATCTTTAAGGATACGCCAAGTTATTATAAGGTTTTAAGCACGAAGCCTCTTGAACAAATCACCACTCTAAAAACCCGAAATTTTCATAAAATAGGCCTCGACTATATCCAGCCTAAAATAGAGAGCGCCTCTAGAGAGTTTACACCTTCAGAAATTCTTGATTTCCAAGAAGCTATGATTCAAGTTCGTATACGTCAAAAAATCTATCGTGAAGACAACCAATCTATTTCAATTACAGGCAATATCGCCTTCAGGTCAGAAGTTTACTTTCCAGCAAATGTTCCTGTGGGCAATTATTCCGCTGAAGTTTTTCTGGTACAGGATAAAAAAATCGTTAGCGCGCAAACAACGCCCCTCTTCGTCAATAAGACGGGTATTGAGCGAACCATATCTAATTTTGCACAAAACTTTGCACTTTCTTACGGTATCGCAATTGTGGTTTTGGCCTCTATAATTGGCTTGAGTGTGGCGCAAATATTTTACCGACTCAAATGATAAGGTATATTTAAATTCGGCGATACCTAGAATTTCTTACCCCCCAACAAAGGTAGTATAAAAACAGTATGACTGAAAATATCACGATATGGATTGCTTTTATCTCTGGAGCATTAAGCTTTTTATCTCCTTGCGTTTTACCAATGGTTCCAGGGTACTTATGCTTTATTGCAGGCGCTCAAATTGAAGACTTAACCGCCCCTGTTCAGAAAAACGGAGAGAATTCGAGCTCCCATGCAATACCAAAAGAGTTAAAAATGCGCATCATGACAACGTCTTTTCTGTTTGTCATGGGGTTTAGTATTGTGTTTATTGCCTTGGGGGCCGGCGCCAGTAGTATCAGCTTTTTCCTAGTTGAAAACATCGTCTTATTTAGTAAGATTTCTGGCGTCCTTATTATTATTCTTGGTGTCTATGCCCTAGATATTATCCGTTTTCCTTGGTTAAATAAAGACCTGCGCTATCGCTTTGCCAATAAACCCATACGTGTATATAGTGCACTCCCAATTGGGATGGCCTTTGCCTTGGGGTGGACGCCCTGTGTGGGCCCCATTCTTGCCACTGTGCTTTCAATGGCAGCACAAAGCCAAAATGTCAATACAGGTATAATGTTACTTACATTCTATGCCATGGGGCTGGGGATACCATTTCTGATGGCCGCCTATGCAACGGAAAAGTTTATTAGCTTTATGCAAAAATATTCTAAATATATGGTAATAATTAAATACACCACAGGCAGTCTTTTAATCGTTACAGGTTTTCTGATTTTTACAAATCAACTGAACATTATTGCAGGATGGCTCTTGCAGGCCTTTCCTATCTTTCAAGAGATTGGCTAGTGTGCTGAGGCCTAAAAACGCGTAAAAAAATAGCTGCCTTATCACGTTCATGACCAGGCAGCTTTTTTTTGGGTAGATAAAAAATAATTTTATCGAGAGTAAAACTCCACCACAACATTAGGTTCCATTTGAACTGGAAATGGTACTTCCGCTAAAGTTGGGATACGCGTAAACTTGCCGACTAATTTTTTTTCATCAACTTCCACATAATCAGGAATATCACGTTCTTTTAAATCAACGGCTTCGAGGAAGGACACGATCTGTTTAGACTTGGCTCTTACCTCAATAACATCCCCCTGACGCACACGGTATGAGGAAATATTCACAGGCTTACCATTGACTAAAAAGTGCTTATGATTAATGGCTTGGCGAGCTTGAAACATGGTTTTGGCAAACATCATCCGATACACAACAGTATCCAAGCGTCGCTCCAAAAGAGAAATCAAGTTTTCACTTGTGTCCCCTTTCATGTTGTTAGCTTCTTTATATACTCTGTGAAATTGCTTTTCAGTAATGTTACCGTAATAGCCTTTGATTTTTTGTTTGGCCATCAATTGCAAACCAAAGTTAGATAACTTTCTTCGGCGTGCTTGACCATGTTGACCAGGTCCATAATCACGTTTATTGAAGGGAGACTTTGGACGACCCCAAAGGTTGACCCCAAGACGACGATCAATTTTATATTTAGCAGATATACGCTTTGTCATATTAACATTCTCCATTGCCCCTTATTTAATCTATAACTTAACACGTTACATAATCACTTTATGATTTCCATAAAGCGCCACACTTAAGTTTTAAAAAATCACTTAAGCTTACGTGGTCGGGGATGCTATAAAATACCTACCTTTTAAAGTAAAATTTAGAGTAGAAGGCAGATTCAAAAACAAAAGGTATAAGATTCCCCTGCTCTCTGTCAAGGGTTTCAATATGAATTGCACAATAAAGCTCTTATACCCTGAAAGTTATACCCGCAAAGATGAGTAAGATAATATATAGACTATTTCTTATTTATCTTTTTAAGTGTATAAAGTACACAAAATTCTCTTACAAACACTTAATTTCATAACAGATAACACCTTGGCACCCTATGGAAAATCACATTCTTATTATTAACTTTGGCTCACAGTTTACCCAACTAATTGCCCGTCGCATTCGAGAAATTGGCGTTTACTGTGAAATTATCCCTTTCGATCAGGCTGAAAGTTATATCCGCACCTGTCGTCCTAAGGGTATTATTTTGTCGGGTGGGCCTGCATCGGTTATCGACCACACGCCCCCCCAGTCGCCAGAGGTTGTCTTTACTGCTGGCATTCCGGTTTTAGGAATTTGTTTTGGTCAACAAACAATGTGCCAACAATTAGGCGGTCAGGTCACATCTGAACATCGCCGAGAGTTTGGTAGTGCCACCTTGCATATCACCCAGTCTTGCCCCTTGTTTGCAGGTATTTGGAACGTAGGTGAGCAAAAGACGGTCCTTATGAGCCATGGGGATAGTGTCTCACAGCTGCCTCCTGGGTTTCAGGTGGTCGCCCACAGTAAAAGCGCGCCCTATGCGGCTATTTTTCATCAAGAGAACCACTTTTACGGGATTCAATTTCACCCTGAAGTGGTCCGCACCCCTGACGGCAGCCAGTTACTAAAAAACTTTGTCCTAAATATTGCCAACTGTCACCCCAATTGGACCATGGCTAACTTTCGCGTAGAGGCCATTAAGTCAATAAAAAACCAAGTTGGTTCAGGAAAAGTTTTATGTGGCTTATCTGGCGGCGTGGATTCATCCGTTGCTGCAGCGCTGATTCAGGATGCAATTGGCGATAACCTCACATGTGTCTTTGTTGATACGGGCCTGATGCGCAAAAATGAAAGCCAAGAGGTCATTGACGTCTATTCTAAAAAGTTTCACAATTCTTTTATTCACATTGATGCTGCAGATATTTTCCTCAGCGCCTTAGAAGGTATCGAAGATCCGGAACAAAAACGTAAAATTATCGGTAAGACTTTTATTGATATCTTTGAACGTGAAGCGTCCAAGATTGGTTCCGTAGACTTTCTTGCCCAAGGCACCCTGTACCCTGACGTGATTGAGTCCATTGCATCAGCGGGAGATACCCACGTCACCATCAAGTCGCACCATAATGTTGGTGGCCTTCCAGAGCGTATGAATCTAAAGCTTATCGAACCATTACGCGAGCTTTTCAAGGATGAGGTGCGCGCCCTTGGGTCTGAGCTTGGGTTACCAGCTTCCATGGTGGGGCGTCACCCTTTTCCCGGGCCAGGCTTGGCCATCCGTATTCCTGGGGCGCTCTCAGACGAGAAACTCGCCATTTTACGTCACGCTGACGCAATTTATATTGAGGAAATCCGCAACGCCACTCTTTATGATGATATTTGGCAAGCCTTCGCGGTGTTACTGCCGGTACGCACCGTTGGCGTTATGGGAGACAACCGCACCTATGAATACGTGTGCGCTCTGCGCGCTGTCACCTCGACCGACGGCATGACAGCAGACTACTACCCTTTTGACCATAAGTTCCTGAACCACGTTTCCATGCGCATCATCAACGAAGTTCAAGGCATCAACCGTGTTGTCTATGACATTACCTCAAAACCCCCAGGTACTATTGAGTGGGAATGAGTTATTATGCATTGTATTACAATAGGTGAAATAATATGGATAAAAATCTACGAATAGCAGTTTTAGGAGCAACTGGAAAAGTAGGCTCTCATTTCGTCAAGCAATTATTAGATAAAGGCTATTCCCTTAGAGTATTGGTAAGAAACAAATCAATTTTTGAATATAAAAACAAAAGTGATGTTTCAATAGTCGTTGGAAATTCAACAAATTTAAAAGATGTTGAAGAATTGATTACTAATGTTGATTGTGTTGTGAGCTTGCTTGGCAATGTGAAAGCGGACAATCAATACACAAATATAATGCAAAAATCACATGCTAATATTTTAAAAATAGCAGCCAGAAAAAATAAAACTCCCAAATGCATATTTATATCTTCGATAGGATGCGGCGGTTCATCTTGGATAATTAAAGCTATGCTCTCAATGGTTGCTGGAAAGAAATCCTTTAATGATTACGAAGCCGCAGATAAACAAGTTAGAGAACAATCAATCGTACCCAGTATTTTAGTTCGTCCATATGCCTTAAACGACAAAGCAGCAACTGGAGAATATAAAATTCTAAAACCCAAAACTATTCATTTTGCTAAACCATTATCACGAGCAGATTTAGCAACATGTTTAGTAAGCATTACTGAGAATAATAACTTCTTAAATAAGACTGTTCATGTTGTAGGTTGACATTTGGAAAATAAATGCTGAAAAATTATTCAAATGTTAGAAAGTTGTTAGAAAAGCTTAAAAAGGTACAATAAAAACACTGACTTACAAGGTTGAAACTATTGAATGAGAATAGTTATTATAAAATTAAGGAGTTAATAAAATGAGAAAAAAATGTATGTTTGTGTTTAGTGTAATCTCACTCGTTGGATTTACGCTAGGTTTGAGTGGTGGAAATTTTGGTTATGGTGGACCTAATTTCATTGATTTTCTTCAAATTTGGATTGGATTCTCATTACCACTTTTAATTCACTTAATTTACATTTCGATATTTCGTGAACAATGATTTTTACGCAAAAAATTAGTTACTAAGTTGTTACTAAGTGAAAAATAAACATAATAATATCAACCCCCTACACGCTATGAACTACTGAGTGGGAATAGATATTTATTTTCAATATATTATGAAATATTAGTAAAGTATTTTATTTAATAAAATACGGAGATTTACTTTTCAGAAGGTACTGGGTTCTACTCATACATTTTTGTATTTATCATACCTATAGCCCAGGCACCTAGAGTTATATTTTACGAGGGGTGGGGGCAGCACGGGGGAGATCAATTTTTAAAAAAGACAGGACAGCTCAAGGGTGGCCAAGTAACGTTTAATAGAAATTATCCCTAAAACCCAGACAAACGCATCATAAACAATTCTTACTCCGTTAGGTTTGCATCAGGTGCCGCGTACTTTCAACGCTTACAAAAAGAGACAAAGATTAACAAAACGCCTTAGATGTTGTAAAGTAAGCTGTTATTCCTGATTAAAAGTCTCTGAGGTAAAATGTATAAAAGCGCGCAAAACGCCCAGCTTCACTTGGTGCGACGTATCTTTGACTATGTCCGTACACACGCCCCGCACAAGGATCTGTCATTGGACCAAATAGCTAGTGCCCTGGGTACCCCAGTCGCCCAGATCACAAAGGTTTTTCACCACTGGACCGGCATCAGCCTGATGAAATATCGGGATATTCTCTTGTCAAGAAAGGTGAATATGGTTCATGGACACGCAAAGCCCATGCAGCCCCCTCCCCCTGAGCAGAGGACGGTGACAATTACCCCACGCACATCCATGGACAACATAGACAAAGGGATGACCTTGTCCTTTGGTTTTAGTCAGTCACCAGTTGGGGAAGTCTTGATTAGCGGTAATGAAAGTGGGATTTTTTGGCTGTCGTTTGTTTATAATAGGGAGGAAGCCTTTACCCACTTACAACGGGCATTTCCCAACGTGCGCCTCACCTCCACGCCCCAGTATGCCCGCACCCAATCCCTCGCAATATTTTATCAGCATGCCCCTAATATTGCCATCACACTTATTGGAAACAGCTTTGCCCTCAAAACATGGGGCGCGCTTACCACCATCAAGACTAGCCATATGCTAACCTATCAAGATATTGCTCAAAAAATTGGAAACCCAAAAGCCTATAGAGCCGTTGGCAATGCCCTCGCAAAAAATAGGATCGCCTACTTAGTGCCATGTCACCGCATCATCGGCCCTAACAATGGACTGGGGAATTATCGATGGGGTCAGGACTATAAAAGAAGGCTCTTTTTGTGGGAAAAAGGTTCCAAAAGCACCCCAAAGTTATAGGAAGATCGCCCTTTTATCTGGAATTTTAACTTTTGAATTTTCTGCATTTTCCGAAATATTGTTTTCTTCGGTAACAGGACCCAAGCCAGCCATAATATCCATATTGATATCAATCAATATCGAAATATCATAGTCTTCATTAATCACTTTTACAGTGTATTGTTCAACGAAAACTGAAAGCGTAACAATCAAACTTTTCAGGTCAGATGGAAGGTGATCGGGCGCTTGTACCACATCATTTTGTAAAACTGACCATAAGTCACGATTTAAGGAAACGGCCTTAATAATTTTTACAGGATTATTTTCCTCTTGTGCTTTTTTGAGTTGCGAAATTACGCGACCAAACACCCTATATTCTAACTGTCGATTCGTTTCGACAGTTTCTTGAACCTTCGTATACTTCTGATAAGACATAACCTGACCGAATTATTTGCCAAAATTTTTGAGGAAATCCTCAGAGATCGAATTCATAAGAGAAAAAGTTCTATTATATATCTTTTGTTTTATATCCAAACTATCCAAACGAACTTTGGCATTTCCCTCAGCATCGTTGGTAGTTTGATGAAGATCATTCATACTTTCGGTGAAATTTTTAATAGAATTCCTAAAAAAACCTTTTTGTGACCCAATTATAGCTTGATTCTTTGCATACCCATCAGTCAAATTAGTTATTTTATCTTTTAATTCTTTAATAATATTACGCGTTTCTTTAGATTCTTCAGCCGTACCAATCTGCATTTTATCAAGACTAATACCAGAGAAAAATTCCCGTAATGATTTGACATCAATACTAATCCCATTGTCATCTTGATTTAAAGTAAGAGGAACATTAATTTCATCTAACTTGTTTTTATTCGCTTCAGGTCCCAATGGAACAGGTCTGTCGTTTATTGTTACGTCAATTGCGGATTGGATGGCATTTTTTAGATTTTTTACTGATGAAATGGTATCTGCACGCTCTTTTTCAGAAAAATCATGATTACTTCCCTGGAGTGCAAAATCATCAATTTCAATTAAATTTTCCCCAATCGTCTTCAAAGTATTTAAAAAGTAACCAATGGTTCCATCAGCTCTCTCCAACTCATCTCTTACTTTTTCATGCTCCTCTGAATCAGTTTTAATTCGCCTTGAGAGGATGACTGATTTTATATCAATACTATCTTCAATTTGATCCTGTACTACTGAACCACTCGCTAGATAATCGCGCTTTTTTTCTTGATCTTTTTCCATATTATCTGTAATTGTAGTACTGATTGGGCTGTGATTGACTGAGATTACCATATTTATAAAACCTTAAATTGCTGTATATAATATAATCAGATTCTTAATATTTAGTATAACACATCAATATTTTTTTTAAAGTTAAATAAAAATATATATATCAATTTTTTAACTTAACGCACCCTTTAAAGTCAAATCTGGTGGCAAACGATCAAGGTGTAGATCAAGAGGCATTGTTTTTATAATGCACAAGAACCGGCACGAAGGGGAGACCTGATCAATGATCCGTCATAGGCGCAAGGGCTAACACCTTATAAAAAGTTTTGAGTGTTTTGTATTTGCCTTTTAGTATTTATTTTTTTATGGTTCTAGAGTATAATATAAGCATAAAATTTATCATTAATATTGAGAATATACTATGACCAGATCTAGCATTTTAATTATTATCTTTGGTGTTTTAGCAACAGCAACAGCTTTAATAACTGGCATTGCGTACATGTTAAATGGAAAGACCAACCCTTCCACCAGCAATAAGTTGATGCAATTGCGGGTATGGTTACAAGCGGCGGTGGTTATTTTTATTTTCATCTCCCTATTTAATGCCACCTAAGCCCCCCCCACCCCATTAAAAATTTTAAGGGGGGCCAGTCATTACGACTATATGCGCCCACTTAAGATTTAATATTATATTAAAAATTGTTAATATTTATTCATCATTAAAAACAATTCGTCATATATTATTTTTAATATTTGTTAAATGACGCATTACGGCATATAATTATTTCAAATTTAGGTGAGCAAAGATAAACAAACCATTAAAAATATGATATAATCTTTATCATTTCTAAATAATGTAATGAACTAAAGAGTATAAAAAATGAAAGTTATTGTTCCTATCAAACGTGTGATTGATTACAACGTCAAACCCCGAGTCAAGTCTGACAATAGCGGTGTTGACTTACAAAATGTCAAAATGTCTATGAATCCTTTTGACGAGATTGCTGTTGAAGAAGCGGTCCGCCTTAAGGAAAAAGGTATTGTGGATGAGGTCATTTTCGTCAGTATTGGCCCCAGTAAAGCGCAGGATACCATACGTACAGCATTAGCTATGGGAGGCGACTCAGGTATACACGTACAGACCGATGAAGACGTACAACCTTTGGAAGTTGCAAAAATTCTTAAAAACATTTGCCAAGAGGAAAAACCGCTCTTGGTTATCATGGGTAAACAAGCCATTGATGATGATAGCAATCAAACAGGGCAGATGCTCAGCGCTCTTCTTGGATGGGCACAAGGAACTTTTGCGAACACTCTTGAGATTAACAAAGATGACAATAAGGCAATTGTGAAACGTGAAATTGACGGCGGTTTAAATGTGATCGAACTGACGTTACCAGCTGTTATCACCACCGACCTTCGCTTAAATGAACCACGTTATGCGTCTCTTCCAAACATCATGAAAGCAAAGAAAAAACCTATCAAAAATATCACGCCTGAAGACGTCAATATCACCATTAAAAATCGTTTAAATATTCTTAGAGTGGAAGAGCCACCTCAACGCCTTGCAGGTGTCAAGGTTAACAATGTTTCTGAACTTATTGAAAAATTAAAAAATGAGGCTCAAGTTTTATCATGAGAGTATTAGTCATTGCCGAACACAATACCCAAAAAATACATGATGCGACAAAATCAGCAATTTTTGCAGCGCAACATATTGCTGCCCCTATCGACCTGCTTGTTGCTGGATATAACAACACCCAAGTGGTGGAGTCAGCAGCTAAGCTTGAGGGCATAGCTAAGGTTCTCAATGCGGATGCCGCCTATTTAGAACACATACTTGCAGAAAATATTGCAGAAGTTGTTTTAAGTATTGCACAAAATTATACGCACATATTCACGCCTGCAACTTCAAATGGTAAAAACTTTTTACCTCGGGTTGCCGCTCGCCTTGATGTCCAGCAAATATCTGATGTGATTGCTGTTATCTCACCCACTACCTTTAAACGGCCTATTTATGCTGGAAATGCTATTGCAACAGTTGAGAGCATTGATCCTATTCAAGTTGCAACCATACGGACAACCGCATTTGGTGGGGAGTTAAGCGAGACCGGCTCTGCGTCAATTGAGACCATAGAGTCTCAACCGCAAGAGCCAATATCGTTTTATAAGTCTGATGAGCTTAATGTATCGGACCAGCCAGAGCTTTCCACTGCGAAAATTATTATTTCTGGTGGACGTGGGCTTGGATCAGCAGAAAACTTTAGCCTTCTTGAACCCGTGGCGAATAAACTAGGCGCTGCTATCGGCGCAAGTCGCGCCGCTGTTGATGCAAATTATGCCCCCAACGACTTGCAAGTTGGGCAAACGGGTAAAGTTGTGGCCCCAGAACTCTACATAGCCGTAGGTATTTCAGGCGCCATACAACACTTGGCAGGCATGAAAGACTCCAAAGTCATTGTGGCAATTAACAAAGACGAAGATGCACCCATCTTCTCTGTTGCTGACTATGGATTGGTTGCTGATTTATTTGAGGCACTGCCTGAAATTGAACAAGCCTTATAAGCGCCATAAACCCGAATAATATTAAATGGTGAGGCTAAAGAACAGCGCCCATTAACTTAAGGGGAAACTTGGGTATTATGCCCTTGTCACCCCTTAGGAAAACCGCGCATCCTCAATATAAAGCTTAACCCGACGCTCCCCCCGCCAATAGTCAACATTCAATGTGCCCGCAACATCAATACTCCTTCCACCAGAGCTCAGCAAGGCCTGACCAAGAGCAGTCTTCAAAGCCCTAAAGGCAATGGCATGGATATACTGTCCAGAGATATCTTCTAACCGACAGGAAACATGATTTCCCCCAACCACCGTTACGTACCGAATAGACACTCTGTTAATGACAATCTTGGGGTGGGGATGAGCACTGCCATAGGGGCCGAACTTTTGTAAGGTATCTACCAGCGCTTTATTTGCTCCCGAAACACCGACCACGCCATCAACGTATAGCAGACGGGTTGTCGCCATCAGGCTAACCTTTTCCGCCACTTTTTCTTTAAGATACTGGGAGAACTCTTGCCATTTATCCACTGCACATGTCAGCCCAATAGCCATAGCATGACCCCCGCCCGACTCTAACAAACCCTGATTTTTCGCCCTAATGATTAAGGCTCCCAAATCGAGGCCAGCAATTGACCTCCCCGATGCCTTAATAAAGCCCTCATGGACCGTTCCCACAATCACAGGGCGATTGACCCGCTCTTTGATACGCGATGCAACAATACCAATAACCCCCACATGCCACCCTGAAGACTTGACCAAGAAGACAGCAGGCAGGTCGCCAGATGGGGTCATTTGTTCTTCAATTAACACGTCTGTCTCGGCCTCAACTTGCTCTTGAAGACTCTTGCGCTCAGTATTTAAACTATTCAATGTCTGCGCCAAAGCGTGGGCCTCTTCTTGATCCTGGGTGCTTAATAATCTAAGACCCAAATTGGCTTCACTCACACGACTGCCAGCGTTAATACGTGGCCCAAGGACAAAACCTAAATGATACCCTTCTAAGGTTTGCAGTTTGTTAATTCCCGCAACTTCTGCTAAGGCGCGCAACCCGATATTCTGCCACTGAGCCATAACTTTTAACCCTTGGTAGACAAAAACACGGTTTAAACCGTGAAGCGCCACAACATCTGCCACCGTTCCCAAAGCAACAAGATCAAGCATTAATAAAAGATCCGGTTGGGTTGCTTTCGTTAAAAAATTCTCTTCTCTTAACCGACGATTCAGAGCAATAAGAAAAACAAAAACCACACCCACTGCCGCTAAATATCCAAGACCAGAATTATCATCAAAACGATTGGGGTTAATAATGCCATAGGCCGGTGGGAGGGTTTCATGGGGCGTGTGGTGATCAATCACCACCACATCAAGTCCGCACTCGTCAGCATCCTCAAGCGCATCAAACGACGATGTACCGCAATCGACAGTAATACAAACGCCAGCGCCATTTTGCACAAAAGCTCGTAAAGCTGGAGCGTTAAGGCCATAGCCTTCTTTTTGACGGTCAGGAATGTGCGTCATAACTTCATGGTGACCAACAGCGCGCAAGTACCGCACCAAGAGGGCCGAACTGGTGGCGCCATCCACATCATAATCGCCAAAAATCCCAATAGGTTCTCCAGAAATAATGGCCTGTACCACCCGTTTGACGGATTTATCCATATCTTGAAGCGTGCTTGGGTCAGGAAGCTCTTCCTTCAGCCTGGGAACCATAAAACGCGGGGCTGTCTCAATACCAATCCCACGACCAACTAAAACACGACTGACAATATCCGGTAAATCAAACCTCTGGCTTAATGCCATGACCAATCGTTCATTGGTGGTATGGGGCACCCATCGCTGCTCAAGAACCGATAATTTCTCTTGTATATTTACAGTATCAGGAACATTTTTATGAGAATCAGAGCTCATTATTATCTTGTAGTTGCTGTGCCCAAGAATGTTTTACTTCATAGTTATGGTACCCGATAATACGACGAATTGTTCCGGTTTTGCTGCGCATGACAATACTCTCACATGAGAACCTATGCTTGACTCTCTTGACACCTTTTAACATGGTGCCATCCGTCACCCCAGTTGCGGCAAACATCACCTCTCCAGCAGCCATATCAGAAACTAGGTACTTGCGGTTCAAATCCGTAATGCCAAAACGCCGTGCCCGTTCTCTTTGTCGGTCGTTATCAAAGAGCAAACGCCCTTGCATTTGCCCCCCCATACACCGTAAAGCAGCGGCGGCCAATATCCCCTCAGGGGCGCCCCCGATTCCCATGTACACGTCAATCCCAGACGCCTCTTCGGTGGTAGAAATAACCCCCGCCACATCACCGTCTTGAATAAGTTTAATGCGGCAGCCCAGGCTCCGTATTTCTTCAATCAAGAGGTTATGCCGAGGTCGATTCAGAACGCAAACAACTAAACTGCTCAGACTGACATCTTTTGCTTTAGCTACAGAGTTTAGGTTGTCTTTTACCGAGGCATCTAAATCAACAACATCCTCTGGTAAGTCCGCACCAACCGCAATTTTATGCATATAAACATCAGGTGCATTTAAAAACCCGCCATGATCCGCAAAGGCGATAACAGCGAGGGCATTAGGCCCCCCCGTTGCACACAAGGTCGTTCCCTCTAAAGGATCTAGGGCAATATCCAGTTTAGGGCCGCCTAAACCAACTTTCTCCCCAATATACAACATAGGTGCCTCATCGCGCTCCCCCTCACCTATCATGATGGTGCCATCCATCAACATCGTATTTAATGAACGCCGCATTGCATCAACAGCAGCTTGATCAGCAGATTTCTCATTGCCGCGTCCCATCCACTGAGCTGCGGCAATTGCAGAAACTTCGGTAACGCGCACCGCCTCTAATGCCAGATTACGATCCATATCTATACCTCCATTTATTCATTTATATTTATTATTGATAAGCCCCGTCCTATAAGTTGCTAATAGGCAATACTTGCGGCGGGTCAATTACATCGTCCAGCTGAGCAATCACTCCTAACGCTAAGTTAATATCTTGCTCTTGCGCATAATATGTCACAAAGACAATATTTACTGGAGTATCGGCCAATCTGCCACGCTGAATTAAACTCTCAATAGAAATATTATAATCACGAAAAACCGCAGTAATTTGCGCAACAACGCCAATACGATCACGTACGGCTAACCTGATATAATATTTTGTCATCATAATATGAGACATAACAGATTTATAGGGTTGCAACTCACTGGTTGTAATCCCAAAAGGCGGAAGAGTTCGTCCGTCCATACGGGCAATATCAATGATATCAGCGATCACAGCCGATCCCGTTGGCGTAGAGCCGGCCCCCTGTCCACTGAAAAAACTAGAGCCCGCTGTTGCAGTTTCAATGACAATTGCGTTTTGCTCATTATACACAGAAGATATTGGCGTGGTACTTGACAACATCATAGGACACACTTTCTGGACAATACCAAGATTGGTTTTCTTTGCATACCCAAGCAATCGTATACGATACCCTAAATCGAGAGCATTCTTAATATCCAAGGCTTTGATAGACTCGATGCCTCTAATGTAGACCGAATCAAAATTAATTTCCGTCCCAAAGGCAAGACTACTTAAGATCGCAACCTTGTGGGCGGCATCAACCCCGTTAATATCTAAAAGCGGGTCTTCTTCTGCAAAACCTAACTCTTGAGCCTCTTTTAAAACCTCTTCAAAGGACGCGCCTGTAGCTTCCATCTTCGAGAGAATATAGTTACATGTTCCATTCAAAATACCATAAAACTTATGAATATTATTCGCAGAAAACCCTTCACGAATTGATTTTAAAATGGGGATTCCGCCTGCAACAGAACCTTCGAATGCTAAAGAGACATTATTAATTTCAGCAAGGCGCGCCAATTCTAAACCATGGTAAGCGATTAAGGCTTTATTGGCTGTGACGACACTCTTGGATTTAGAAATTGCCGATTTTACAAGGTCATAGGCAACCCCATCATGACCACCAATCAACTCAACAATAACATCGACATTTTCTAATTCAGGCAACACCTCCAATGGGACAAAAGGAATCCCATCCGTATCAAAGTTTCGTTTTTTATTAATATTTCGCGCAGAAAAAGCAGTAATTATAATCGACCGTCCAACACGTTTTTCAATTAACTCTTGATTTTGCCTTAATGTATTGACGACGCCGCTTCCTACAGTCCCCAAACCAGCAAGTCCAACACGAAGTGGCTCACTTTTTAACATAATTTCTCGTCCTAACCTGTAAAATATTTAATGAATAAACTTTGAGTATTACACAGCACACACATCAAGATGTGATTCTTCATCGCTCTTTTTTTTTTCAAATAGTCTGCGTAAATTCCGCAATGCTTGCCGAATACGATGCTCATTTTCTACCAACGCAAAGCGGATATGTCCATCCCCAAATTCTCCAAACCCTAAGCCGGCAGAAACAGCAATATCCGCTTCTGCAAGCAGTAATTTAGAGAATTCAGCTGACCCCATATGGCGAAACTTTTCAGGAATCGGTGCCCATACAAACATGGTTGCATCTGGTAAATCGACATTAAAGCCTAATTTATTGAGGCCCTCCACCATAACATCACGGCGCCTCTTATATGTTTCACGCATGGTCACCAAATAGTCTTGCGGGCCATTGAGTGCCGTCAGCGCCGCCACCTGAAGGGGAGCAAATATGCCGTAATCCGTGTAAGACTTAACCCGCCTTAAAGCCCCTACAAGTTCTGAATTTCCGCAGGCAAACCCCACACGCCAGCCCGACATGGAATATGTTTTCGACATGCTGGTAAATTCAATGGCAACCTTTTTACCATTAGGGACTTGGAGGATTGAAGGCGGCGGCGGAATATCAAAGTAAATCTCCGCATAGGCCAAATCTGAGACAACCCAAATTTTCTCCTTCAGGCAATACTGAACAACTTTTTCGTAAAATTCAAGGTCAACCGTGTGGGTCGTTGGATTGCTTGGGTAATTCAACAGCAGCATTATCGGCTTTGGCACAGAATAACGCACAGCACGATCCAAGGCTTCCATAAAATTTTCATTTGGATCTACGGGTATATTTCGCACAGACGCACCAGCAATAATAAATCCAAATTGATGAATCGGATACCCAGGGTTTGGCGTCAGAATAACATCGCCAGGCGCTGCAATCGCTTGGGCAAGATTCACAAGCCCCTCTTTTGACCCTAGTGTGGCGATAATTTCACTTTCAAAGTCTAAAGGAACCCCAAAACGGCGATCATAATATCCTGCAACTGCTTTTCGCAGAGCCTTAATCCCCCGGGACTCACTATACTTATGGGTGGAAGGGTCTTGAATGACTTCTTTAACCTTATCAACAACATGCTGAGGTGATGGTAAGTCAGGCGTTCCCATACCAAAGTCAATTATGTCACGCCCCTGACTTCTGGCTTCTGATTTTAATCTATTAATTTCCGCAAAAACATACTGTGGTAACCTTTTTACCATATAGAAATCGCTATCCATGCCCCGCCCTCTAGATACAAACTAAAAAAAATACACTATTTAAATTACAAAATCTAGGACGTAGATGAAACTAAAAAAAGAAACAAACACGTAGTTAAAGGGTATTTTTAACACAGACTTACTCTAAATAAACTTCAACCCTGCGATTTTTTGCTTCACCCGCGGGCATCATTTCCAAATACTCGGGATACCTTGCACCTTTCGCTTCGAGAATAATAGCAACTGACGGTATACCGCGATTAATTAGGAATTCACTTACAACACGCGCCCTCGTCAGGGAGAGGGCAAAATTGACTTTAACATGGTCAGTATAGCTCATATCACGGGTCCGTTGACTTGCATGACCAACCACGCGTAAGACGCCCCCCCCATTTTGGTTATAGAGGTTTACCAACTTGTTTAAACCTTTACGAACATTTCTCGTAAGCTTCACAGATCCGTTACCAAAATAAAATATCTGTGAAGGAAGTTCCTGCTTTTTTAAAATACTCTCATCATTTAGGCCCTGCTGAAAAATCTTAGAAACTTCCAGACTTAAGGCTCGACCTTGGGCGCTATGTGTATTATCAAATTCCGTGCCCCGACTAGAAATTACAAGTGGTCCCTTATAGACAGTAATATTCTCAACATTTGATGAAAAGTATGGCATTGATCCCACTGGATTGTTCGTGGCTGCTTCATCCTCCTCAACCACCTGAATACCCTCTTTAGAAATCAAGATATTTTGAACAGGTCTACTATCCAATACGGGCGGCATACGGTTAAACTCATTCACCTTGAGTAAAGAGTTAACTTTCGAAATATCAAAAGACTTAAGTCCTTGGTCATTATCTGTAGGCACATCGCCTAAAACGTTCTTTTCCTCTACAACCTTTGGGTCTAAGCCTCCAAGGGCACCAGCGCTGTTATTTGCATTACCTTGACCAAAAGCTATCCCGCTGCTTTTAAACCCATAGACACCTGAATAAGTCATCACAGCGCTAGATAATAAAATACAGATACCAACTTTTCGGAATATCTTTAATAAAAGAAAAGAAAACCGCCCTGAAATACCTTTATGCATCAAATTATTACCCTTTACCCCAATAATTGTATTTTAATTCGTATTTGCACTAATACCATCATCGCAGAGGTTTAAGATATACGATAGAGAAAATTCAGTGACTTATACGCCTCATTCAACACTTAAAAATAATGCCTTCCAAAGCAACAGAAGTCAAGATAAACAGTAGGTTGAAATATGTTTAGGAATAATTTCTTTTGCTTTCTTTTTTAACCGCCCAATATTTTTAATACTCATCGTTATGGTCAAATGGATAAAGGTATCGTCGATAAATTGCTCAGTGACAGTAGAGTTTTGAAAAACCCAACTCGACAAACTTCCGTCTGATACGGGAATTGAAACTTGGAAAGAAATATGTTTTTTACTTAATTTTTCCTGAATAACCTTACAGAGATCCTCAATACCATCACCTGTAATCGCGGATACAGCGCAAGTTTTTTCATCACGCCGCGCAAATTCTTTTATGGCCTCGCCTTCTGCTTCAGGCAACGCGTCCACCTTGTTATAAACATCTAATATAATTGCCTTACCATTATCAGTATCAGTTTCAATCCCTAAATCCTTTAAGATCTTCACAACATCAACATATTGTTCCCTCCACTCTGGATCAGAAACATCAGAAACAATTAAAATAATATCAGCCGCGCATACCTCTTCTAAAGTTGCGCGAAAGGCAGCAATCAACCCAGTAGGCAAGTTCGATATAAATCCAACCGTATCAGATAAAATAACAAAAGAGTTAATATAAGGAAGCTGAATCGAGCGCATAGTCGGATCAAGGGTGGCAAACAACATATCTTGCGCCAACACATTAGACCCCGTCAGAAAATTAAATAGCGTTGACTTGCCTGCGTTAGTGTACCCAACCAAAGCAACGGTTGGGTATGGTTTTCGTTCTCGATTTTTTCGATGAAGCTCACGGGTTTTTACGACCGTCTGCATACTCTTTTTAATACTTTGAATACGTTGACTAATCAGTCTGCGATCTATTTCAAGCTGCTTCTCCCCCGCACCTCCAACAAAACCAAGTCCCCCACGTTGCCGCTCTAAGTGTGTCCACGACCGGACAAGACGAGTTTTTTGGTACTCTAATTGGGCAAGCTCGACCTGCAGCACCCCCTCACGCGTGCGCGCTCGCAGGCCAAAGATCTCAAGAATCAACCCCGTACGATCAATAACCTTAACACCAATTTTCTTCTCAAGATTTCTTTGTTGAACAGGCGACAAATTACCATCTAGGACAAGAACACCCAGATCATGTTCTTGGACTTGCTCTTTTAAAAAATCAATTTTTGTTTGGCTAATTAAAGTTCCAGAACGAAGCTTAGGTACGTGAAATATCTGAGAAAACTTTACTTCCAAGCCAACAGACAACGCCAGACCAATTGTCTCTTCATGCAATCTCTCAGGGGACCGTGTGATTTCACCTTTATTATGTTTTAAATATACATTAACAACACCAGCATACGTAACCACTTTAAATTCCTGGTCTACAGAATCAGAACCGTGTGTCAAAGCTAACTCTCTTCATCACCTACTTCATCATTTAACTGCAGATGTCCACTAGGCATAATTGTCGATATAGCATGCTTGTAGATAAGTTGAACCTGCCCATCACGACGTAACAAAATACTAAAGTTGTCAAACCATGTTATGGTTCCCTGTAACTTCACCCCATTAACAAGAAAAACAGTTACAGCAACTTTATTTTTTCGAGTCGCATTTAAAAATATATCTTGTAATTTCTGAGATTTATCAGATGCCATTTTATTATTTATCCTTGAAAGTTTTAACTTATTATTAATTACAATTCTTTTAACCCAGAATCATTAAAAAATACAGTACTATTTTATTTATATATATTAAACACTATAAATCCAGTAAATGCACCTTTAATTTAAGACCAAAAAACAAATATCACACATAAAGGCGGACGAAAATATTCAACAAACTGTACAAAATTAATATTAATGTATACCTATTTATTGCTTTCTTTTATCATCAAGAGATATTTCTGAAACAGTAGTTTAGAAATCTCACCAACTTTACCATTTCCCACCAAATATTCATCAATACGCACAACTGGCATAACAAAAGTTGTCGCACTGGCTAAGAATGCTTCACGAGACGACTTGGCCTCCTCAACAGAAAAGGCGCGTTCTTCAAACTTTAGCCCCAACTCCTTAATAATATCATAAATTGCGTGACGGGTCACACCGGGCAAAATAGTTGATGACAATTGACGCGTAACCAGAACCCCCTCATGATTAACAATCCACGATGTGCTTGATCCACCTTCTGTAATCATATTATTCTCGTCATACATCCATGCTTCAAAACATCCAGCTTCCAACGCGCTTTGCTTGGCCAGGACATTTGGCAAGAGGGCGATTGACTTAATATCCCGTCGCGCCCATCTTTGGTCTGGGCATGTCTTGACTGAAACTGCGCTTTTTTCCATTGACTCTTCTGTGAATACTCGCAGAGGCGACCTTTGCACATACACCACAAGACTTGGTCGCACACCTTTAGGAAACCCAAACGTACGGCGACTCACCCCACGAGTCACCTGAAAATAGACAAGGCCATTCTCTAAGCGATTCTTCTCAATAACACGCGCAATAATAAGGCGCAGCACAGGCTCTGATACGGGAGAAGATAAACGTATCGCATCCAAAGACCGGAACAGACGGTCAATATGCCGTTGATCATCAATCAGGTCTCCCCGTTGAACGGCGATAACTTCATAAACGCCATCAGCGAATTGATACCCTCGATCTTCTATATGCACTTGAGCATTTTTACACAATCTATACTGACCATTTACATATGCTATACGTGTCATATCAAAACTCCATACAAGATTAAACCCGCCTAAATAAATAGGAAAATAAAACAAGAATAAATAATAACTCTATCCTGCCCATTACCATCAATATACTTTGTATCATTAATATACAATTAGAAAAATGATCTATATTAAGAACTTCATTCACAACAGTTCCATATATTCCCCCTGTATTGGATAAGGAGATAATGGCAATGAAGAAAGCAGAGTTTAAGGGCTGACCACATAAAGAAAGGGCGGAAATGCCAATCATCACCGTTAAAATATAAATAACAAAGACTACCCAGATAAGGCGCATCACATCATTAGTCACGCGACTGCCGGCATACCGCACCAAATGTACGCTTCTGGGATTGGTCATACGAATTAACCCATGATAGGCAAGGCGTAACAACAAGAGAGCCTTGAGCGCCTTAAATCCCCCTGAAGTTGACACCACGGAGGCGCCAATTAACATTAAAAAACAAAGAAATATTAATATGGGTATGGTCAGAAGTTCACCTTCAATACCAATAAAACCCGACGTAGTAATGGTCGATACAATAACCTTAATGGCTTGAATGCCCATCTCAATGGATAACGCCTCTCCCCCCAAAACGGGGAGAGCACACAACAGGATAAAGGCCAACAATAAAAAATAAAAAATAATCTTCGTTTCAAAGTCTTTCTTAAAAAGCTTTCTGCGCCCGCGCAAAGTTGATGTATACAGCGTAAAGTTGAGGGCACCGACAACACACCAAAAGAGCACAATGGCGGTAAATAACGGATTCTCAAAAGACGCAATACCTCCATCACGGGTACTCATGCCGCCAGTTGCAAGGGCGGTCATACCATGCACCAGGCCATCAAAGGGTGAAACCCCCGTGGCCACCAAGCTGATAACGGCCATGACTGTCAACAGGCAATAGATGGGCAGCGTCTCTAAGAGCGCTAATTTTAAACGACTCTGAATACTATAGCGCTCCCCACGAAAGCTATGACTCTGTGAAAATCCATCTATGATAATCTCAAAACTGTTAAAGGAAGATAACGCGAAAATTATAGTCGCCAGGCCACCATACCACTGCAACCACGCGCGCCAAAATAATAAACTATTAGCCTGGGAGTCTAGATTGGAATAAATAGTCATTCCCGTCGTTGTCAGTCCTGAGACCGACTCGAAATATGCATAAAATACATTTGGCAATAACCCGCTGAAGTAAAAGGGTAACATGGCAAATATGGTTGCAATAAACCAGAAAAGGAGCACAAAAATAATGGCATCTTGACGGGAATTTTTTTTCTCACGGGACTTAAACCCAAAAGCGCCAAGGGTTATGGCTCCCCCAAAGGTGCAGGTCAAAAAAGCGCTGGTTAAAAAACTTTGTACCCATATTGTTGCGCCTTCAAATAACGCCAAAACCACACAAATTAACATACCTATAGCAAGAGTGATCAACATCAAACCTAAAAGGTAAATCACACTATAGTTCATGTTCGTCCCCTAAAAGAAGTCAAGAGTCACTGAAAACTGCTTTTCTACTTTTTTTACTGCATCTTTTAATGCAAAAATGACAACGTAATCATTAGCCTTAATTTCAGTATCTTCATTGGGAAAAATAAGAGTATCCCCGCGCAGAATACCCCCAATTTCCATCCCTAGAAACGTGACTTCCCCCACAGTTCTGCCAACAAACTTTGAGGTGGCTAAAGCTTCAATTTCAATAGCTTCAGCCGCACCATCGCGGACACTATGAAGATCTTTCACCCGTCCCCGCCTTACATGCCGCAACACACCAGAGACCGTAATTGTCCGAGGATTAATCATCACATCCGCCCCGATACTTTCTGTCAGGGAATCATAGCTGGTATTATTCACAATCGTAAAGGACCGCTTGGCGCCTTCAAGCTTTGCCAGCAAGGAACTAATGACGTTGACTTCATCATCATTGGTCACGCAAATTACTGCCTCTACCTGATTAATATTCGCTTCCCGCAATAAATCTAAATCTAGAGCAGATCCATGCAAAACAGTGGTTTTCTGTAATCTTTCTGAAATAAACTCCGCACGTTTTAAATCGCTCTCAATAATTTTAGCTTTAATATTAACCGCAGGAGACTCCAGCAAACTTGCTAAATAAAGCCCCACATTGCCGCCCCCGATAATAACAACTCGGTGTGCCTCACCCTCCCCATAGCCAAAAGCTGCCATAGCCCGGGCGAGGTGCTCAGTACGAACAATGAAAAAGACTTCATCCCCTACCTGCATTTGACAATCTAACGCGGGAACGATCATGACATTGTCATGACAGACACCGACAATACGGATATCAAGGGTGGGGAAAAGTTTATAGACCTGATTAACAAAAGAGTCTAACAGGGGCGATTCCTCAGACATTTTAATGCTAATTAACCGCAGCTTCCCTTCTGCAAAAGGTTTTATATTCGTCGCTCCGAGAACCTCAAGTCGCGAAAAAACAGCGTTAGCAACTTCCTTTTCTGGAGAAATAATCACATCAATGGGTAAGTTATCTCGGGAGAAAATAGTCGAATATTCTGGGTCAAGGTAACTTTGTGCACGCACACGCGCAATACGCATGGGCGTAGAAAACAAGCTATGCGCCACCTGACAGGCCATCATATTAACTTCATCAGAAAAGGTCACCGCAATAATCATGTCGGCATTCGCGCACCCCGCTTGCTCCAACACATCAGGGTAAGACGCAAACCCCTTAACAACTTGGACATCAAGGTTATCTGAAATACGTTTTATTAATTCTTCTTTTTGATCAATAACCGTAACATCAATCTTTTCAGAAGCAAGCTGTAGTGCAAGGTTATATCCAACTACACCAGCACCACAAATAATTACTTTCATAAGTAAAATGCCTTAATAAATGCCAAAATAGGCGTCACTTAAAATCTAAAATCTAAAATCTAAAAAAAATTATCGCTTATTTACTTTGTAGTGTTTCATATTCAATGCTATCTATTTCTAAAGACTTTAATTTTCGATGCAATGCTGAACGTTCCATGCCTACAAAATGCGCCATTCGGGAAATATTCCCGCCAAAACGGTTTATTTGTGCAACAAGATATTCTCGTTCAAAAACATTTCTGGCTTGGCGTAAAGGCAAGTTCATCACCTTCTCCACACCTTCAGAGTAAATAACTCCAGTTACAATATTACGAAACTCCTCGGGAAGTAAGTGTTGATCAATGTTTCCTGAATCATCACACATAATCATCAAACGTTCAATTAAATTACGTAGTTGCCGAACATTTCCTGGCCACGCATAGGACTGCATAATCATGATGATTTCTTCAGGAATAGTCCGAGGTAAAAGGCCAGTTTGCTCTACAATACGCTTAATAAAAAATAAAACTAATTCTGGAATATCCTCAATTCTATCCCGCAAGGGAGGGATAAATATTGGCACCACACTCAGACGGTGGTACAGGTCCTCACGAAACTGCGCGTTATCAATTAACTTCCGCAAGCTTTGATTTGAGGCCGAGACAAAACGAACATCTACTTTGACGCTAGTAACTCCTCCCACACGATAAAACGTCTGATCGGTCAAAATACGTAAAATCTTTGCCTGAGTTGCTGTTGGCATATCGCCAACTTCATCAATGAAAAGAGTTCCTCCATGGGCCCGTTCTAACGTCCCCACCACCACTTGGCCATCAATTTCTTGTCCAAATAATTCACGCTCAAAGGAATCAGGCTCGAGAATCGCCGCACTAATTGTGACAAAACTGCCTCCAGAACGCCCCGACATTGAGTGAAGCAAGCGGGCAACGACTTCTTTTCCTGTTCCTGCCTCCCCTTCAATCAAGACCCGACTGTTTGTCGGCGCAACTTTCCCCAGACAGCGCCGCAGACCAACCATAGCCGCAGAAACACCCACCAAGGCCGTCTCACGGGAATACTTCACCCTTAACTCAGAGTTCTCCTGCTGTAATGAGGACAGCTCAATCGCACGATCCAGCATAAATAATAAACGGTCGGTATCAAAGGGTTTGACAATAAAGTCATAGGCACCAAGCTTAATGGCAGAGACCGCAGTTTCAATGGTACTGTGCCCTGACATAACGACCACAGCAACATTTGCATAGTATTCCTTGACGTGCTTAAGGATCTCAAGACCATCTAAGGACGATTTTTCCAACCAAATATCGAGTAAGATTAACGAGGGGCAACGCTTGTTCAACTCGACAAAAACCTCATCACTATTAGCCGCAAGTCGAACTCCATACCCTTCATCTTGAAGAATATCCCCAAGCAGATTACGGATATCCATTTCATCATCGACAATAAGGATATCTTTATTTGACATAATCACTCCTAAAAACAATCATATGTACTTTAAACATTAAACCCCATATGGCTTATCTTCCCCCCTCTTTCCAATAGGGTAAGGTAAAGTGAGCGTCTACACCATCATTTTCACCAGCCCCCATCTCAAAATCACCGGAATGGTCCTTAATAATCCTTTTCACAATTGCAAGTCCAAGTCCAGATCCCCCTTTTTTTGTCGTCACATACGGCGTAATTAGCGTCTCAGTTTTCTTATTTTTAATACCCATACCATTATCAGTAACCTTAACCATGACCGTATGCTCACTATGCTTAATCAGCTTGACGATCACTTGCCCTGTCAAGGTCACCTCTTTGCGTTTATCAAAAATTGACTCAACAGCATTTTTTAATAAATTATTCATCACTTGAGAGATGAGACGCGCATCACACTCAACAAAAATATCTTCCCATTCCGATTGAAAGGAAATAGTAACTAAGGGGTCAATGTCTTGAAATAGAAGAACCGACTCTTTAAGGAGTTTATTCAGGTTTTCCTTGCGGAAACTCGGTGACGGCAAACGTGCGAAAAGTGAAAACTCATCAATTAAATTACCTATAGAGAATACCTGACGACAAATTGTATCAATACACCCCTCGAAAGATTCATAATTTTCAACAATTTGATGTCCATATTTTCGTTTTAAACGCTCTGCAGACAATTGAATTGGTGTCAAAGGGTTCTTAATTTCATGAGCAATTCTGCGGGCAACATCTTTCCAGGCTTCGGCTTGCTCGGCCGCAAGCAGGTCTGTAATATCATCAAAAGTTACCACGACCCTTAAAACTGAACTTTTGGTTTGCTCGCCAAACATATTAATAGAAAAGGTTCTTTTCTTAAAACCAACCAGCACCTCAAGCTGTGACTGCACCGTTTGCCCTGTCTTATAACGGGATTCCTGCACCAGATCCATCAACTCGGGAGCAACATGGGCAAGGTCGCTTCCACCAATCTCTTTCCCTCCCCCAGACAATAAGCGTACTGCTGTCCGATTACTTATTGAAATTAGATTATCATGATCAATAACCATAATACCAACAATCGCACTATCTAGGAGAGCTTCAGAAAAACGCCGCCGCTGATCTAAGGAGTCATTAACCCGCAATAGTTCCTTCTTTTGCAAGTCAAGACGTTTGGTCATGCGGTTAAAGGCTTGGATTAAAATACTCATCTCCTCACTATCAAGCACATTGGCAACTTGAATATTCAAGTCCTGCCCTTCAGAGCCGACCTTCTCCACCGCGCCAACCAACGCCGAAATAGGCCAAATAAGACGATTCGCAACCAATAACCCTAACCATAATGCCAAAAGTAACAGGACTAACGCAACACCAAGATAATAAACAGCAAAGGTACGCTCAAAATCTTCCCGTTTTCCTTCCAGTTTAAAATACTGTTCCGTGGCCTCATTTACGCGGTTTGCATAGGTAATCACCTTAGGGTCCACTAACCGGCCAATAATGAGATAAATTTCACGCTCAAAGTCAACGATAGTAAGGGCACGCACCTTATCACCGCGGTCATTTTCAATAATCTTTACAGACCCATCCTGCACATAACTGAGGTGATTGCGAATAATATCAGGAAGGTCAATTAATATGCTGTGACTTAGACCCGCCTTAGCAATAATGTCACCATTTGACTTAAAAAAAACGGCTTCTGATAAACTTCGCAGACCAATCTGCGCGCCTAAAAACGAGGTCAGCTCCTGCTCAGTGGAAATAGAGGTCAGCTTTAACCAGCTTATAAAGTACATGATCTGGGTCGCATCATAACGGACAATTTCCATATGCTCCTGCTTATACGCCGCAGCAACATCTTGAGACTGCTCCAAAGCCGTTAATACCCGAGAACTAAACCAAGACTGAATACCCAAATTAAAAAATAAAGTTGAAAAAATCGCCACCAAAACAATCGGGACAACTGAAATCATACCAAATAAAAGGGCAATACGACTGTGTAACCGTGCCCCAGGCTTTTTAAAGCGAAAATCAACGACAATCCTGATAACTTTGAAGACAATCAAAATGACCAGAAACAAAATTAACATCAAGTCAATGAGATAGAGGATATACTCAAAACTATGATATTTACCCTGAAACCACTCACCGCTTATGGTAAAATACGTAGCGATACCGAACAATAAACAGGTACTGCCGACAAACACTGGCAACCACGTTGTATTGAGTAAGTCCTGTAACCAATTAAAATATTTACCAAAAGACAGAAACATTAATCAACTTATCCACAATAAAATAATAATTTTCCACCAGTTATAGAATACTGGAGATCATTTGAGTGATATGCCAAGTGCATTAATCTTTTTTCGCAATGTATTACGATTAATACCTAATAATGCCGCTGCTTTGACCTGATTACCGCCCGTGGCCTGTAAACTTTTTTCAATAAGGGGACGTTCGATTTCCCGCATAATTCGATCATACACCCCGTTTGGAGGTAAAAACCCTTCCCCGTGCATAGAAAAATATTTATCTAAATAATAGCCTACCTCATTGGCTAAGGAAGTATTATTCATATTTTGCTGGGCAAGATGGGTGGCGTGCCGATTTTTCAATTCTTCAGCAACATCACTCTCGGTAATGACCTCATGGTGACACGAGACAACCAAGGCGCGCATCAGGTTACCAAAGGAGCGCACATTTCCCGGCCAAACATAGTTCTTTAACAGATCGACGGCCTTTGTATTGAGAGTTTTTAAAGGTAACCCCTCCTTATGAATGCACTCAAGAAACATCTGTACCAGCCCGTCTATATCCTCAAGCCTTTGGCGAAGGGGGGGCACACGCATGTGCACAACGAACAAATAATTCAATAATTCTTCACGGAACACCCCTTTTTGCACCATCCACCGTAAGTCGCGACTGGTCGAGGCAATAATACGTACATTTGCAGGTACGGGGTGCATCCCGCCAACGGTTAAATACGTCCCCGACTGAAACAGACGTAAAAAAGATGCCTGAACATCCAAAGGCATCTCACTAATTTCTTTAATGAACAAGGTCCCATTCTGTGCCTGGCCAATGCGCCCAAGACTTCGGGTATCTGCATAGGGAAGTACCCCTTTTTCGTACCCAAAAAGATCCGCCATAATCATATTATGAGGCGTCGTCGTCATCGACGCCACGACAAATGGGAACGCCTTACGTGGTCCGTGGTCATGAAGTATTTTAGAAAACAATTCTTTACCGACTCCAGACTCACCAGACAATAAAACCGTCAAGTCTGTGTCCAAAGTAGACTCCACCAAACGACACAATTTGTGCATGGATGGGGCGTGTCGAATTATAAAACTATTCTCTTCGAGAAATCCTAAAGAGCTTTTATTTTTTTGATCTAATTGTTGTGTTCCCTCAAGAGCCATAGAAGTTCTCGCGCATCATTAAAGATTTAGTAAAATTAACAATACCTACATATTGCCAAAGCTTGACGCTTAGAATAACAATTCCATTGACAATTATAAAACACAAAAGCTATTTTATTGTTAATTTAAGCTGTAAAGATTAATCGATTAACTTTATTACTTTTATTTTACCTTAAAGTCTATAAATAGTTTACAGCGATCAAGGTTTAAGCACATAAAGTTTTATTGTTGTCAGGTCAACACCCCCCTTGAAAAATCCGTAAAATTTGAGTACAAAAAATTACCCTCTTAAAGACTCAACCTTAAACATAAGTATTATCAGCCCCCCTTGGCACTAAACTTTTTATTCACTTTAAGGTTAATTAATTCTAAACGACAATAAATAATAAGAAAATATCTAATGGTAGACATTTTATCACCAAAAATTACAAGCATTGTCCTTGCGGCTGGTCTTGGCGCGCGCGCGTCATCATTGCTTCCAAAACAATATCAAATCGTTGCGGGCCTTCCACTTTTACGATGGACCTTAATGTCTTTGCAGAAGAGTCCTGAAATTACCGACATTACCGTTGTTATTCACCCGAACCATCAGAAGTTATACGAGCAAGCGACAGCGGGGTTAACTCTTTCTCCACCAGTATTTGGGGGACAGGAACGTCAAGATTCTGTGCGCTATGCCCTTGAAAGCTTAGAGACCACTGGGGCACCTGATTTTGTTCTTATTCATGACGCGGCCCGCCCCCTCATCACGTCCCAGGTGATCCAAAGGGTTGTGGAGGCACTAAAATTTGGAAATAAAGGGGCGGTCCCTTGCATACCCGTTGAAGATACGTTGAAATTCTGTGACGGAGCATCAAAGACACCCCGCACCATTGAGCGGCATAATCTATACCGCGCCCAAACTCCCCAAGGTTTTAACTTTAAGATACTTCTTGATGCCCACAAAAAACATGGACATAATGTCCATACAGACGACAGCGCCCTGATGGAAAAAGAAGGCATACCCTATGCAATCGTCCAAGGGGACAAAGACAACTTTAAAGTGACAACACAAGAAGACATATTGATGATGGCTAATATTCTCCACCCCCCCACACAAATACGCACGGGGATAGGCTATGATGTGCACAAGCTGGTCCCAGGGGATTACGTGACACTTGGTGGGGTTAATATTCCCTATCATCAATCTCTTCAAGGTCATTCGGATTCTGATGTCCTGCTCCATGCCATTACAGATGCAGTTTTAGGGTCGATTGCCGCCGGCGACATTGGCACCCATTTCCCCCCCAGTATGCTCCAATGGAAAAATGCCAACTCCCACATCTTCCTCAATAAAGCGCTGCTGATGGTAAGGGAAAAAGGTGGACATATTAATAATATTGATGTGGTAATTATTTGTGAGGCGCCTAAAATTTCACCTCACCGCCAGGCAATTCAAGAAAGCCTGGCCAAGATGATGGAGCTTCCCCTTGATGCAATTTCAATCAAAGCAACCACGACAGAACAGCTGGGTTCTATTGGTCGGGGTGAAGGCATTGCTGCCCAAGCCATCATTACTCTCACCCTCCCCTATGACTATAAATCAACATGACTAAACCAGCCTCTCATAAATATTCCTCTTTTCATCCCATCACACTTTTATGTACATGGTTTTGGAGTGGCTTCGCCCCTAAAGCGCCCGGCACTTTTGGTACAATTGCTGCGGTACCCTTGGGTGTTGTCTTAATGACCTATGGCGGTCAAACAATTACCATATTATGCGCCGTCCTATTGTTTGGTGCAGGTGTATGGTGTTCGGAACGCTATGTTGGCACCCTTAAAGATAAAGACCCCTCATATATCGTTATTGATGAAGTTGCAGCCTTTATTTTTATGTGTGCATTTATTGAAATTAATGCATTAAGCATACTCTTAAGCTTTATTTTATTTAGAATATTTGATATTATCAAACCCTTTCCAATTAAAATATTGGAACACAAGTTCACACACGATGGCTTCGGAATTATGATTGATGATATGTTCGCCGTTTTGTATGCATTTATTTCTTATCACATAATAATTAAATTAAGTTTCAATATTTTTCATGTCGATATTTAGTCAACCCCTGTTAGACTTAGCAGCCCATTCCATCCAGTTAATGGAGGCAAAAGGTTTCAAACTTTCTATTGCTGAATCATGTACTGGGGGCCTGCTTTCTGGACTTATTACAAGTATTCCTGGTTCAAGCTCAACCCTCGACCGGTGCTTTGTCACCTACTCAAACGAGTCTAAAGCCCAATCACTTATGGTCAGTCCAAACTTACTGATTGCAGAACGGTATGGCGCTGTGAGTGCGGAAACCGCAGAATCTATGGTCAATAATGTACGCCGCTTGAGCCGGAGCCAAGTTGGTATCTCAATAACTGGAATTGCTGGACCTGGACGAGAAAGTACCAATAAGTCCATTGGCCTCGTGTACTTTGGTATCTCGATTGAAGGCAAACAAAGCAAGATCCACAAGGAACACTACGGCAATATAGGGCGTGAAGAAATTCGACTAAGTGCCCTTGAAACTGTTTTAAAATTACTGATTGAAGGATTAACTGATCAGTCTTGGGCTGCTTTTTCCGGCAGCGCCTAGGGTCACCCGACTCTCAAAAGCATTCACCATCTTCTCTATGGCTCTATCAACAAAAATATTTGACAAAATATCAAATAACTTGTTCCTAAATTCAAAGCTCACATGAATTGACACCAAGGTGCTCTCTGGGGAAATAGAGGAGAACTTCCACGTCGCCTCAAGAAATCTTAGGGGCCCATCGACACACACGGCAGTAATGGCATAGGGCCTGTCAAAAGTTATGCGGCTTGTGAACTTTTCTTCAAACCTCTTAAACAAAACAACCATATCTGCATATACTAAATTATCGTCTTCCTTTTTCACGATACGCAAATCATGGCACCACGGTAAATAACTCGGGTACTTTTCTACATCTGCAACAACAGCATAAACATTTTCTATGCTATTGCTTATGACACGTATATCAGAAAACTGGGGCATTAATTCTTATTCATCTCAGCATTTAAGACATTAAAGATTCATTATTTAGTTTTGCTAAACGATTTTGTTTCAACTTTAAAAAATCATTATCTGCATGGTAACTTGACCGTGTAAGAGGCGATGCAGATACCAGTAAAAATCCTTTTGCACGTGCCATCGTGGCATATGTCTCAAACTCAGTTGGCGTTACAAAACGATCAATCGCAGCATGTTTGACTGTAGGTTGAAGATACTGTCCTATGGTTAAAAAATCAACATCTGCCGCACGTAAATCATCCATAACCTGACCTACTTCCCCTGAATCTTCACCTAAACCTACCATAATACCGGACTTAGTAAATATATGGGGGTGCAACCGCTTAATTTCAAATAAAAGCTGCAAACTGGTAAAGTAACGGGCCCCAGGCCGAATATGAGGATATAACCGCGGCACCGTCTCTAAATTATGATTAAAAACATCTGGTAATCCTTGGGATAATATACCGACCGCACTTTTTTTATTTTTAAAGTCAGGTGTCAGAATCTCAACTGAGGTATCAGGACTCATTTCACGAATCTTATTAACCACATTCACAAAATGCATGGCGCCACCATCCGCCAAGTCATCTCGATCTACGGATGTAATCACCACATGACGCAAGCCAAGCTTTTGCACGGCATTTGCCACGTTATAGGGTTCTTCACGCATGAGTTTGTCAGGCCGTCCCGTGGCAACATTACAGAACGCACATGCACGGGTACAAATACTCCCCATAATCATCATGGTGGCGTGTTTCTTTTCCCAGCACTCCCCAATATTAGGGCAGGCAGCCTCTTCACAAACGGTCACAAGTTTATTTTGACGCATTAAATCGCGCGTGGCCTTGTAGGTCGCTCCAACTGGAGCCTTCACTCTAATCCATGCAGGTTTCGTAGGAATTACATTATCAGCTTTATTTCGTTTTTCAGGGTGACGAAACTTACTCTCTTTTTTGATAAAACTATCTTCAGAAATATTCTCAGTCATGGAAACTTACAAACTCACTTTTTCTTTTCTTGCAGAACATTATACCCATACATGAAAAAAATACACATTGATTTTATAATATATAGGTATCCTACATATGTATTGCACGTCCATAAGCGTCAAGAACTGACTCATGCATCATTTCAGATAATGTTGGGTGGGGAAAAATAGTATTCATAAAGTCTTCTTCAGTAATTTCTACGTTCTTACCAATGACGTACCCTTGAATCATTTCCGTAACTTCTGCACCCACCATATGCGCCCCTAAAAGAGCGCCATTTTTAGCATCAAAAATAACTTTTACTAATCCTTCAGGTTCCCCCAACGCAATCGCTTTACCATTACCAATAAAGGGAAAACGTCCCACTTTAATATCATAGCCCTCTTGCTTGGCGGCATCTTCGCTCAGACCCACGGACGCCACTTGCGGATAACTATAGGTACAGCCAGGAATATTATTTTTATCAATAGAGTGAACATCTGTGCGCCCTGCTAACTTCTCTACACACACAACCGCTTCATGGGACACGCCTTATGGGCCAACCACGGCGCTCCCGTAACATCACCAATGGCATAAACACCTGGCACATTGGTTCGACTGTAAGCATCTGTGACTATATGACCTTTGTCCAATTTCACACCCAAGCTTTCAAGCCCTAAATCTTCACTATTCGCCACAATACCAACAGCTGAAATAACGCGATCTACACGAATAACCTCGGTTTTATTGTTACCAAACTCCACCGTAACGTCAACAGATTCTTTCGACTTAACGACTTTAGTGACTTTGGTTTTCGTATGAACTTTTATGCCTTGCTTGACAAACTGTTTCAAAGCAAATGCGGATTTTCTTGATCTTCGACGGGTAAAATACGATCCATAACTTCAACAACGGTCGTTTCAACGCCTAAGGTATTATAAAAACTTGCAAACTCAATACCAATGGCACCAGAACCAACCACCAAAATACTTTTCGGTAATACCTCTAGGGTCATAGCCTCCCG